>CAVWEV010000008.1:0-42846 GCA_963754225.1 uncultured Thermoleophilia bacterium | reverse complement strand
CGGCGGACCGCAGCCCGTGAATCCGGATCGTCTCCGCTTTCGGCATCCGCTGCGGGCCGGATGATCACCATGCGCGTCCCCCCCGCGGCCACCCGCCCTCCTCGATCGGACCGCAGCGAAGGAAATGATCTCGTCCCGGCGAGTGTCGAGACCCGTCGTCTCGAGGTCCACGACCGAGACGCCGCTTGCCGCCACGGCGTGCCGGCGCCGGAGCTCGTAGCGCCGGTACTCCCTGCAGCGGCAGCCGAGTCTGTCCCGCCGGAGGCCGAGACAGCAGGCGCCTCATCCGAATGTCGTCTCGCCGCTGAGCTCGCCCCGCAGCCGGCGCTGTACGCCGCGACGGCGCTGAACGCGTCCCTGAGCTAGCGGCGGGTGAGCGGGTTAGTGCCCCGGATCGATGTAGTCGTCCGGCTCCTCGCCGCGCCGTATCTGCTCGACCTGGTGCTCGAGCCGCAGGCCCGAGAACAGCTCGAACGCCTCCTCGAGGGTGCGTCGCGGTTCGACCTCGAGGGTGCCTGCGGTCGCCCGGCGCGCAGCCGCTCGACGTGGACGGGCTGCCGCCCCCGCGGCGAGGCTCGCGTAGCGGGCGATCGCCGGATCGGGAGCAATCCGCCGTGCTTGATGTCGAGTCGGCCTCGATGCTCCCCCGAGTGCTCGACGACGAGATCGCGCGGAGGATCGCGGAAGCGCATGAATCCCGTCGGTGGACGATGCACCAACGCGAGCCTCAGCATCAGCCGCAGCAGGCCGCGCCGAGCGTGGGCCGCGCGCAGCTCCTCCCGAATCGCGCGCCGTGCCGACGCTGTACACGGCGCGACCGTCGGCCACCAGCGAGATCAGGACCAGCCCCTTGCTCTCGTCCGGGTTCTCGAGCGGCGCCGCATCGAGATCGCCGCCACGACGTCGACCGAGCGCGGAACAGCGGCCGAGCGCAGGTGGCGCCGTGATCGTCGGCGGTGAATCCGTGGCGGCGAGCTCTCCACCACGCGTTCGGCGAGCGCCTGCATGTACTCCTGCTGATCTGGATCGTCGTCATCGCCCTCCCACGCCAGGGCCGAGTCGGCGTCGGAGGAGGCGCGAGCTCCCTGCGGCCGTGGCTGCCGAGCGCAAGCCAGACGAGCGGGCGCGGTGGGTCGCCGAGCTCGCCGATCGCCAGCTCGATGCATCCTGCGCGTGCAGGCGTCGGCGACGATCGCGATGATCTCGCCGATCTGGGACGGGGCAACGCGCGCGTCGTGCAGCGCCACGACCATCGGAGGGAAGCCGGGCTCGCTGCCTCTCGCACCTCCTCGACGCTCGCGCGCGTCGTCGATCGAGCGGCGCAGCACGAACGGGCGCTGCGGTCTGGGCCGCGAGCAGGTCGATGTCGCTCAGCACGCCGATCGGCTCGCCGAGCGGAGAGACCACCGGGACGTGCCGGATCCCGCGCTTCGAGCATCTCGAGCATCACCTCGCCGCCGAAGCGATCCGGCGTGACGGTGAACGCGGGCGCGCTCATCGCCTCCGTGACGGGCGCGCCTCCGCGGGTGACTCCGTCGGCCACCACTTTGCGGAGGTCTCGATCCGTCAGGATCCCGCACCCCGTCCTCGTCGAGGCGAACCAGCGCCGCGTCGTTGCCCGTCTGCGACATCAGCCGGGCCGCCTCGCGGAGCGTGGCGTCCGGCTCGCACACGAGTGGCTCGCCGCGGATCAGGCTCGCCGCGGGCTGCTGCGCCGGGTCGACGTTCGCGGGCAGCGACCCGGGGTCCGGCTTCGGGCGCGCGAGCAGGCTGCGGGCGACGTAGCGCACGCCGGCCGGCGCGCCAGAAGAGGGACCACGGCGTCCGCGGGCAGCCGGTAGCAGAGGGTGTCCTCCGCCGCCCGGCCTCGAACCCAGTCGGCAAGCCGGCCAGCATCGAGGCATGCCCGAACAGCTCGCCCTCGCCGAGCAGGTCGAGGACGCGGCCCCGATCAACCAGCTCCACCGCGCCGCGGCGCACGACCCGCACGTGCTTGGACGGTTCCGCGCCCTGGCGGAAGATCGTCGACCCCGGCCGCGAAGAACTCCACCTCCACCGTCCGCGCGAGCTCCTCGAGCGTAGGCTCGTCGAGATCGTCGAAGGGGGGTGGAGGCGGAGGAATTCGACTATGTCGTGCATGGGAGCGTTCGCTGCCCGTTGAGCGTGCGGGCTGTCCGGTTGGCTTCACGCACGGTAGCTCGCTCAGGCGCAGGCGCGCCTGCCCTCTTGACTGCTGCCCCTCTGAGTACATAGGGTGCGCTCACAGGTCGGATCGTCTATCGTATAAGGAGTTGTCCGCACAGGGACGTTCAGCGAGGAGGAGAAGGTGGCACCAGAGGGCATTTCCGACGTCGACCAGACCAGGCGCGACGAGGAACGGCTCGCCGAGCTCGGCTACAAGCAGGAGCTGCACCGCGGCTGGAGCGGCTTCACCAACTTCGCGATCTCGTTCACGATCATCTCGGTCCTCGCCGGGTCGTTTCACGGCCTTCCCGTTCGCATGGCAGAACGGCGGCCCGATCGCCGCCTCGATCGGATGGCCGGTCCTCTGCGCCTTCGTGCTCATGGTCGCCTTCTCGATGGCCGAGCTGACCTCCAGGTACCCGACCGCGGGCGGGCCCTACTGGTGGGCGCACGACCTCGGCGGCAAGGGCTGGAGCTGGATGACCGGCTGGTTCAACATCGTCGGCCTGATCGGGATCGTCGCCTCGGTCGGCTACGGCGCGGCGCTGTTCCTCAACGCGCTGCTCGGCCTCTACGGGCTCGACATCTTCGGCATCAACTTCGGCGACGGAAAGCACATCCTCGGCGAGACCTTCTTCCTCTTCCTGCTCATCCTGTTCCTGTACACGCTGGTCAACATCTTCGCCGACCGGCTGCTGGCGCTGATCAACAACATCTCGGTCGGCTGGCACCTGCTCGGCGTCGCGGTGATCCTCGGGCATCTTGATCTTCGTCCCCGACGACCACCAGAGCGCCAGCTTCGTGTTCGGCGAGCGGATCAACAACTCTGGCTTCAACGACGACTCGACCGGCGGCCTCGGCTTCTGGCTCCTGGTTCTGCCGATCGGGCTCCTGCTGACGATGTACACCCAGACCGGGCTACGACGCCTCGGCGCACACCGCGGAGGAGACGCAGGGCGCCGCGATCAGCGCCGCCCAGGGCGTGTGGCGGTCGGTGTTCTTCTCGGCGCTGATCGGGTGGTTCGTGCTGCTCGCCTTCCTGTTCGCGGCCAACGACGTGAAGGCGATCAACGACGGCGCCGGCGCCGTCGTTCGCGATCTTCGAGTCAGCGCTCTGGACACGTGGGCCGCGAAGCTGGTGATCCTGATCGCCACCGTCGGGCAGCTGTTCTGCGGCGCCGCGGGGCTGACCAGCGCGTCGCGCACCTGGTACGCGTTCTCGCGCGACCGGGCGATCCCCGGCTGGGCGATCTTCCGGCGCGTGAACCGCGACAGGGTGCCGTTCAACGCGGTGATCGCGGTGTCGGTCTTCTCGATGCTCATCGCGATCCCGGCGCTGTTCGGGAAGAACGACTACCCGTTCGCGTTCTTCGCGCTGACCGGGATCTGCACCGTCGGGCTGTACCTCGCGTACATCATCCCGGTGTACCTGCGGCTGCGGAAGGGCGACGCGTTCCAGCCCGGACCGTGGAACCTGGGCGCCGCTACAAGGTGGTCAACATCCTCGCGATCATCTTCGTGGTCGTGGTGGTGTACAGCCTCGACCTCCCGTACACGCCGACCGGCCTGCCGTGGAACGACGGACTTCGACAGCAGCGTGGTGAACTACACGCCGCTCGCGATCCTCATCCCGCTGATCTTCGGGGTCTGGTACCTGGTCTCGGCAAAGAACACGTACCAGGGTCCGGTCGGACGCTGGAGGAGGACGAGGTAACGGCGGACTAGCCGCGCGGGTCGAGCGCGGCGGTCGCCTCGACGAACTCGCGCCACGCCTGGTGCTCGGCCGAGCGCCAGGCCTGGTCGCGGGTGGGCTCGACGTGGCGGGTCCACGACAGCTTCTCGGCCGCCTCCGGTAGCGAGCCGTAGACCGCCTGCGCCCACCGCGGCCAGGGCGGCGGCGCCGAGCACGGTGGCGTCGGCCTCGCCCGCGTCCACGGGGGCGCCGATCGCGTCGGCCTGCAGCTCGAGCAAGAGCGGCTCGTTGGTCAGCCCACCGTCGACGCGGAGCACGTCGACGTCGACGGTCTCCCGGATCGCCGCGACGACGTCGGCGACCCTCCACGCGATTCCCTCGAGCGCTGCGCGCGCGACGTTGGCCCCGGTGGTGCCGCCGTAGATGCCGGAGATCACCGCGCGGGCGTTCGGTCGCCACCACGGCGCGCCGATCCCGGCCAGACCCGGCAGGACCCGGGCGCCGGCCGAGTCATCTGCCTGCCGGGCCAGCTCGCCCAGGGCTGGCGGGTCGTTTGCGAGGTTCAGCTCCTTGCACAGCCACTCGAGCATCGCGCCGGCGGCGAACACGCCGCCGTCGAGCGCGTACTCGGTGCGGCCGTCGATCCGCCAGGCGACCGTCGGCAGCAGCCCGCCGGCCGGCTTCGGGACCTCGTCGCCGACGTGGGCGAGCACGAAGACGCCGGTGCCGTACGTCGCCTTGACCAGGCCCGGGGTCACGCAGCCCGCGCCCGCGAGCGCAGCCTGCTGGTCGGGCTCGCGGCTTCGCAGCGGAAGCTCGGCCGGCCACGAGTCGTGGCTCATCGTTCCGAGGTCGCCGGCCGTGTCGAGCACGTCGGGAAGCACCTCGGGGGGAATGCCGAATCGCTCGCACAGCCAGGGGTCGAACCCGGGCTCGCCCAGCGTGTGCAGCTGGGTGCGCGAGGCCGTCGCCTCGTCGGTGGCGAAGCCGGCCCCGAGCCGGTCGCAAAGGAAGGAGTCGACCGTGCCCATCCGGAGGGTCCCGGCGTCGCGGGCGGCCGCCACGCCCTTGTCGTTTTCGAGGAGCCACGCCATCTTCGCGGCGGAGAAGTAGGGATCGGACGGCAGGCCGGTGCGCGCCCTGATCTCCTCCTCGTCGTCGGTCATCCGGTCGAGGATCTCCTGCGAGCGCTTGTCCTGCCACACGACGATCGGCGACAGCGGCGTGCCGCTCTCGGCATCCCAGGCAAGGACCGACTCGCCCTGGTGGTCGAGGCCGAACGCGACCACCTCTCCGGAGGCGTCCTCGAGCACCTCGGCGATCGCCTCCACGACGACGGTGAGCACCTCCTCCCCGTCCTGCTCGACCCAGCCCGGCTTCGGGTGGCGGTTGACCTTGTCGCGCCTGGCCTCGCGGATCGGGCGCAGGTCGGTGTCGAACAGCGCCGCCTTGACGCCCGTCGTCCCCTCGTCGACGCCGAGCAGGAGAGGAGTCGCCACGCCCCGGACTCAGCCCCGCTCGAACATCCGCCGCCGCTCGTAGTCGGTGACGACCTGGTTGAACTCGTTCTGCTCGTAGCGGGCGTAGTTGAGGTAGTGCTTGTGCACCGCCTCGCCGAACGCCTGCTTCGCGAAGTCGCTGTTCTCCCACAGCTCGAGCGCCTCGTACAACGTGGACGGGAACGGCTCGGCCTCTCCCGCGGCGTACGCGTTCCCCTTCAGCTCCGGGCCGGGGTCAGTCTCGTTCTCGATCCCCTCGAGTCCGGCCGCAAGCAGGGCCGCGACACCCAGGTACGGGTTCATGTCGGCGCCCGGGATCCGACACTCGACCCGCGTCGACTGCCCGTGGCCGACGATCCGGAAGCCGCAGGTGCGGTTGTCGCGGCCCCACGAGATCGAGGTCGGTGCCCAGCTCTCCGCGGCGTATCGCTTGTAGGAGTTGACCGAGGGAGCGATGAACAGCGCCAGCTCGCGCATCCGGTAGCGCATCCCGCCGAGGTAGTGGCGAAAGGTGTCGGTCTCGTTCCCGTCGTCGTCGACGAAGAGGCTCTTGCGGTCCGCGTCGATCAGGCTCGAGTGGACGTGGCAAGAGCTGCCGATGTCCTTCTCCGAGGGCTTCGCCATGAAGGTGGCGGAGATGCCGTTGAGGAAGGCGATCTCCTTGATCCCGTTCTTGTAGACCGTATGGCGGTCCGCGGAGGTGACGGCGTCGGCGTACCGGGTGTTGATCTCGTGCTGCCCGTACCACGCCTCCCCCTTGGAGAACTCGATCGGGATCCCGGCGGCGTGCATCCCGCGGCGAAACGCTCCCACGTACTGCTCGTCCATAGTGGTGGCGAGGATGTGGTAGTCGAGGATGTAGGGGATCGTCGGGGTGAGGTCCTTGTAGTCCTTCTCGTGCGCTTCGGCGTAGCTCTCCTTGTATAGGTAGAACTCGAGCTCGGTCGCGAACTGCGCCGTGAAGCCCATCTCGGCGGCGCGCTCGTACTGGGCGATCAGTATCTGGCGCGGCGACGCGACGACCGGGGAGCCGTCGTGGTTGACGACGTCGGCGAGCACCAGCGCCGTGCGGTCGAGCCACGGGATTCGCCGCAGCGTCGACATGTCGGGGACGATCCCGAAGTCGCCGTAGCCCTTCTCCCAGTTGGCCATCTCGTAGCCGGGGACCGGGCTCCATCTCCATGTCGAGCGCGAGCAGGTAGTTGCAGCCCTTCGACGCCGTGCTCGGTGACCTCGTCGAGGAAGTACTCGCCGACGATCCGCTTCCCGAACAGCCGCCCCTGCATGTCCGTGAACGCGGTGACGACGGTGTCGATCGTTCCGTCCTCGATCTCCTTGCGGAGATCGTCGAGCGAGAGCATCCCGGCCGTCCCGCCCGGACCGCCCGGCCGGGGAACGCCGTTCCCTCCTGAATCAGCCACCTCGCACCTCCGATGTCGCGCTCGCTTGCCCCGTCGATCGGCGAACCGCGCCGAGGATCTGATCCTTACCGACCTCCGACCCGAAGTCAATCGCTCCGCAAAATGCGCGAGAATCGCGGCGTGATCGAGGTTCTCGAGCCGGCCACGGAGCAGGTGATGGCGGAGGTGGAGCGCGCCGGCGTCGAGGAGACGGACGCCGCCGTCGCGCGGGCGCGCGACGCGTTTCCGGCGTGGCGGGCGATCGCGCCCGATGATCGGTCCCGAATCCTGCACCGGCTCGCCGACGAGCTCGAGCGCCGCATCGAGGAGCTCGCGACGCTCGAGGCACGCAACGTCGGCAAGCCGATCGCCGACGCGCGCGGCGAGATGCAGATGGTCGCCGAGTGCTTCCGCTACTACGCGGGCGCTCCCGAGCGCTCGACGGGCAAGACGATCCCGGTGGCGGGAGGCGTGGACATGACCTTCCGCGAGCCGCTCGGCGTCGTCGGGATGATCGTGCCGTGGAACTTCCCGCTCGTGATCGCCTCGTGGAAGCTCGCCCCGGCGCTCGCGGCGGGCAACACCGTGGTGCTGAAGCCCGCCGAGCTGACCCCGCTGAGCGCGCTCGAGCTGGAGCGAATCGCCGTCGAGGCGGGGCTTCCCGCGGGCGTCCTCAACGTCGTCGCCGGGCCCGGCTCGGTGTGCGGGCAGCGGCTCGTCGAGCACCCCGACGTGGCCAAGATCGCGTTCACGGGGTCGACCGAGGTCGGGCGCTCGATTGCGGCCGGCGCCGCCGAGACGATCAAGCGGGTGACGCTGGAGCTGGGCGGCAAGTCGGCCAACGTGGTGTTCGCCGACGCCGACCTCGAGCGGGCGGCCGCCTCCGCACCGACCGCCGCGTTCGGCAACGCCGGCCAGGACTGCTGTGCGCGCTCCCGGATCCTCGTCGAGCGCTCGGCGCTCGACTCGTTCATGGGGGCGCTCGAGGGAGCGGTCGACTCGCTGCGGGTCGGAGACCCGCTCGACGACGACACGCAGATGGGCCCGCTGATCTCGGCGGATCAACGCGACAAGGTTGCGTCCTACGTCGCCGGCGACGCTCCTGTCGCGATCAGGGGGCGGGCGCCCGACGGCGCCGGCTTCTGGTTCCCCCCCACCGTCCTCGCGCCGGTGTCCAACGACGACCGCGCCGCGCGCGAGGAGATCTTCGGCCCGGTGGCGTGCGTGATTCCGTTCCGCGACGAGGAAGAGGCGGTGCGGCTCGCCAACGACACGATCTACGGGCTGTCGGGGTCGGTGTGGACCCGTAACGGCGCCAAGGCGCTTCGCGTCGCCAGGGCGATCGAGACCGGGGTGCTGTCGATCAACTCCAACACGTCGGTGCGGGTCTCGACGCCGTTCGGCGGCTTCAAGCAGTCGGGCATAGGTCGAGAGCTCGGGCCCGACGCGCTCGAGCACTACACCGAGCTCAAGAACGTCTACTACGCGACGGAGGGCTGATGGGACGACTGGACGGGAAGGTGTGCGTGATCACGGGGACCGCGAGCGGGATCGGCGCGACGGCGGCGGAGCTGTTCGAGGCCGAGGGCGGCACGGTGGTCGGCGTCGACCTCAGCGCCGACGCCGTGGGGTCGCTGGCAATCCAGGCCGACGTCACCGACGAGGAGGCGGTGCAGGGCATGTACGCGCGGGCCCGTGAGGAGTACGGCCACGTCGACGTCCTGTTCAACAACGCCGGGATCAGCCCCGAGGACGACGCATCGGTGCTCGACACCTCGCTCGAGGCCTGGCAGCGCGTCCAGGACGTGAACCTCAAGGCCGTCTTCCTGTGCTGCAAGCACGGCATCCCCCACCTGCTCGAGGCCGGCGGCGGTTCGGTGATCAACACCGCATCGTTCGTCGCCGTGATGGGCGCCGCCGTGTCGCAGGTCTCCTACACCGCCTCGAAGGGCGGCGTCCTGGCGCTGTCGCGCGAGCTCGGGGTGGAGTTCGCGGACCGCGGGGTGCGGGTCAACGCGCTGTGCCCCGGCCCGGTCAACACGCCGCTGCTCCAGGAGCTGTTCGCCAAGGACCCCGAGCGGGCGGCGAAGCGCCTCGTGCACGTGCCGATGGGCCGCTTCGCCGAGCCCGAGGAGATCGCCCGCGGCGCGCTGTTCCTGGCCAGTGACGACTCGTCGTTCGTCACCGCGTCGACCTTCCTCGTCGACGGGGGGCTGTCCGCCGCGTACCTGACGCCGGGCCAGGTCTAGTGGGCTCCCGCTCCACGCGAAGGAGCGCACGAGGCTCCGGACTTCGAGTTGCGGTGACCAGCCGCGGCGTCGAGCGCAGCCCGCAAGGCAGCGAGGTCGGGCGCCCCGAAGACCACGCGATTCTGTGTGGCGACGTACACGAGATCGAGGTTGACTCCAGCCCGAGCGATCTTGCGAGTCAGGTCCGCCAAGACGCCGGGGCGGTCCTCGACATCGACCACGACTACCTCGCGCTCGCGGGTGACCGCGACGTGGGAAATCGCCAACGCGTGCCTCGCGGCCCCGGCATGCGGGACGAGGATGTGGAGCTCGGCCCGCTCGCCTGGCCCGACGCACGTGGCGGCTGCGACGTTCACGCCCGCATCGCTGATCGCGGCGGCCACGCGCGCCAGCGCCCCAGGGGTGTTCTCGATCTCGATGACCAGGTCGACGGCCATATGCTCCGTGCGCCGTCAGCCTACTTGGGCCAGAAGCCCCGGCTAGGCTCTCGCCAAGCCGCGGACGGCATTCCCGCGCCGGCCAACCGATGAGGAGGAGCGCATGTACGCACGTGTTGTCAGATTCACTGACGTAACCGCCGAGAGGATCTCGGAGATCGTTGCCGGGATCGAGGAGCGCGAGGGACCTCCGCCCGGGGTCGATGCAACCGGACTCGAGCTGTTTGTCGACGAAGCACAGGGAACGGCAATCTTCGTCGGATATTTCGAGACGGAGCAGAAGATGCGTGACGGGAGCGCGGTCCTCGAACAGATGGACTCATCGGAGACCCCAGGCACGCGGGCATCCGCTGACCTTTGCGAGGTCAAGGTACAACGCCGCGTGTCCTGAGTGTTCTTCGTCGACTAGATTGATCGCGTGGGTCGCCTTGGTGCTCGGCGCGCTGATCGGCTGGCTCTCACGCCGAGGGGCGGCATAGGGAATAACCAGTCTTCAGCCGCTATCTCGGCGGTAGCGTCGGAGAGCACCTCGGCTACGCCAATCACCTACATCGCGTGGTCGATATGGCTGCTCGCGGCCGGCATCGCGTTGCTCGTCTGACAGGCAAACTCAGCCGCGGGTGCGGTACAGGTGCGTCGTCAGCGGCGCGAAGACGGCCGTCAGCGCCGCGGCTGTGCCCAGGACGATGGCGATGTCCCCGCCCGATGCGGACCCGTCCATCAATCCCCGCGACACGGTGGCCAGGATGGAGATCGGGTTCGCGTTCACGAACGCCTCGAGCGCGCTGGGGAGCGTGTCCGGGTCGACGAAGACGTTGCTGAGGAACGTGAGCGGGAATATCGCCATGAAGCCCGCGTTCATGACCGCGTTGGGGGCGCGCAGCAGCAGCCCGAGGGTCGTGAAGACCCACGAGAGGCCAAACGCGAACAGCACGACCAGCCCGAGCGCCGCAACCACGCCGGGAACGCCGTTCGAGGGTCGGTACCCGAGGATCACGCCGAGGACGATGATCACGGTCCCGGCGACCAGGTAGCGCACGCTGTCGCCGAGCAGGGCGCCGACGAGCGGCGCCGGGCGCCAGATCGGCAGCGAGCGGAACCGGTCCACGACGCCCTTGGTCAGGTCGGTGTTCAGCGACACGCCGGAGTACACGGTCGTGAACAGCACCGACATCACCAGGATCCCGGGCAGGATGTAATCCAGGTAATCGGCGGTCGAGCCGGCGATCGCGCCGCCGAACAGGTACGTGAACAAGAGCACGAACATCACCGGGGTGATCGTCACGTCGAGGAGCTGCTCGGGGACGTGCCTGACCTTGAGCATCCCCCTCCAGCCGAATGTCACCGCCGCGGACAGCGCGCTCGCGCGCGGCGGGCGCGCGGTCGAGGCGAGCGCCCTGCGAACCGCCTCGTCCTCGACGCCTGGCGCGGTTTGAACTCGCGTCGGGTTGGTGCTCATGCCGGCTGCTGCTCCTCGGCGGGTATCGCTTCGTCGGCTGTCTGATCCTCTGCGGGGCGGCCCGTCAGCGCCAGGAACACCTCGTCGAGGCTGGGCTGGCCGAGCGAGAAGTTGGCGACCCCGATCCCGGACCGGGTCAGCTCGCCGACGGCCTCGGCGGCCCGATCGGGATCGGCGCACGAAGTCGACAGGGACGACGGGTCGGACTCCATGTGGCACTCCGCGCCGAGCACCCGCGAGAGCACTCGCTCGGCCTCCGGTCGCTGCTCCGAGTCGAGCAGCCGGATGTGCAGGCTGCTGCCGCCCACGGACACCTTGAGCTGTGCGGGAGTTCCCTCGGCGATCACCTTGCCATGGTCGATCACCGCGATCCCGTCGGCGAGCTGGTCGGCCTCGTCCAGATACTGCGTGCAGAGCAGGATCGTGGTTCCCTGCGCCGCGAACTGCCGGATGACGTCCCACACCTGGTTTCGGGAGCGCGGGTCAAGCCCCGTGGTGGGCTCGTCGAGGAACATCAGCTCCGGGGTGATGACGATGCTCGCGGCGATGTCGAGCCGCCGCCGCATTCCGCCCGAGAAGTTCTTGACCAGCCGGCCGGCTGCGTCGGCGAGGCCGAACGCGTCGAGCAGCTCCGCCGCACGCGCCTTGGCATCGGCTCGCTTCAGCCCCAGGAGGCGGCCGATCAGGATCAGGTTCTCGCGTCCGGTCAGATCCTCGTCCACCGAGGCCAGCTGGCCGGTGAGACTTACCGCGGCTCGCACCTCGTCGGCCTCCGTGACGATGTCGTGCCCGAGGACGCGCGCCTCGCCGCCGTCGGGACGGAGCAGCGTGGCGAGCATCCGGATCGTGGTCGTCTTGCCCGCGCCGTTCGGGCCGAGCATGCCGTACACGCTGCCCCGGCGCACCGCGAGGTCGACGCCGTCCACGGCGCGGGTGTCGCCGAAGGTCTTCTCGAGGCCCGAAGCCTCGATCGCGAGTGTGGAATCCGACGTCGTGCTCATGCTGATCGTGGGTTCACCCGTACGACCGTGGGCGAACTCGAAACTCATCGTCTCCCCGCTGTCCCCGAAACCGGCAGGGAAGGTAGCGCGGCTCGGGCCGCGTGTCGGTACGGCTACCCCTACTTCGCGTTACTCCTTGACGGGCGCCCGGTGGCTGGCAATCACGCGGTCGTAGTTGAGCCGCATCAGCTCGATCACGTCACGGACATCCTCATCGCTTTCGATCCGGCGGGCGCCGGGACCCTCCTTGCCCGGGAAGACAGGGTGATCCACGATCCGTCCCTGTTGCTTGAGCTCGGCCCCGACGTTCTTGGGGAACCCGAAGTGCGCGGCGTGGTCACCGTGCAGGTGACCGATCTCGCGGCTGCCGACCGTGAACGCGAACTCGCCGCGCCGGCCCGGGCCCGCCTCGACGCCCGGCCAAGAGGTCACTTCCTCTGTGATCCGCTCGCTCGCCGTCTGCGCTCTCGTGGCCATGGAGTGCCTCCTCGTCGTTCGGGAATCGGGATCGAATCCCAGGCTACAAGTTCAAGTTAACTTGAAGTCAAGGGCGCAAGCTGCTTCCCTCACTTCCGTGTCCGAGCTGCTCACGATCAGCGATGTCTCGCGGCGCAGCGGCGTCGCCTCCTCCGCGCTGCGCTTCTACGAGGAGCGCGGCCTGATCTCCTCCGAGCGGGCCGGCTCCGGCCATCGTCGCTACCGGCGCCCGGTGCTGCGGCGGGTCGCCTTCATCGTCTTCGCCCAGCGAATCGGCCTGACGCTCGACGAGATCGGCGCGGAGCTCGCGAAGCTGCCCGAGAACCGCGTGCCGACTCGCTCGGACTGGGCGAAGCTCTCCGGCGGCTGGACCAACCGCATCGACGAGCGCATCGCCGAGCTCGAGCGGCTGCGGGCGGGCCTCACGGAGTGCATCGGTTGCGGCTGCCTGTCGCTCGACCGCTGCCAGCTGGCCAACCCCGGCGACCGCGCCGCCCGGCGCGGCGCCGGTCCCCGCTACTGGATCGGCGACGCTCCACAGCGCTGAAGCACCGGCGGCCCGCTCAGCGGGCCCGAGCCGCGGCCATCAGCCTCCAGGCGTCGAACAGCTCGAACGCCTCTCCGGCGGCGCGCGCGGCGAACCGCTCGCCCTGGGTCCAGAGGTCCTCCCGCTGGATGCCGAGCTCGGCGAGCTTCGCGGCCTCGGACTCCGCCCACCGATCGACGATCGCCGGCGTGACCTCGGGGTGGAACTGCACTCCGAGATGCGGGCCAAGGCGAAAGGCGCCGGGGCCGCGGCGGGAGTGCGCGATCTGCGTGGCACCACCCGGGACAGAGAGGCTCTCGTAGTTGAAGTGGGCCCAGGGCCCGGGCGGAACGAGTTCGGGGTCCTCGGTCTCGATCTCGAACCAGCCAATGGAGGGCGGGTCGGCCGCTGAGATCTCGCCCCCCAGCGCGACCGACAGCGCCTGTCCACCGAAGCAGATTCCGAGTACCGGGACGTCAACGTCGACCGCGCGACGCAGCAGGTCGATCTCGGCCGGGATCCAGCCGGGCTCGCTCTGGGTAACGGAGTCGCCCGCGCCGAGCGCCACCACCCATGCGAACTCGCGCGGGTCGTCCGGCACCCCGTTCTCCCACGTACGGACGGTGCGGTGAGGAATTGCCCGCGCGCGTAGCCAGTCCTCGAGCAGGGCCGCCGGCGCCATGTCCTCGTTCTGGAGGACCGCGCCCGGACGCTCGCTCGTGTCGGATGGGAGGGGTCGCGACATCGGTTCGACTCTAGCCGACCCCCGAATGAGCGACTTGCCCGAGCGGGCCGGCGGCTAGAAAAGGCTCGCGTGGCGCTCGGGCGCCGGAAGCCCGAGGTGCTCGAAGCCGCGCTCGGTGACGACGCGCCCCCGGGGGGTGCGCTTGATCAGCCCTTGCTGGAGCATGTAGGGCTCGAACACGTCCTCGATCGTGTCGCCCTCCTCGTCGAGCGCGGCGGCGAGCGTGGAGAGGCCGACGGGGCCGCCGGAGAACTTGGTCGCGATCGTGGACAGCAGGTTGCGGTCGTGGCGATCGAGCCCGACGCCATCGACCTCGAGCATCTCGAGGGCCTCGCCGGCCATCGGCCCGGTCACGACGCCCTCGCCGCGCACCTCGGCGAAGTCGCGCACGCGCTTCAGCAGCCGGTTGGCCACGCGGGGCGTACCCCGGGAGCGCTCGGCGATCGCCTGCTCGCCCTCGGGCTCGACCTCGACGCCCATGATTCCGGCCGAGCGGCGCACGACCTGGGTGAGGTCATCGGGGCGATAGTGCTCGAGCCGATGGCAGACGCCGAAGCGGTCGCGGAGCGGGGTCGTGAGGAGCCCGGTTCGGGTGGTCGCCCCGATGAGGGTGAACGGGGGCAGGTCCAGCGTCACCGTGCGGGCGCCGGCGCCCTGGCCGAGCACGACCGGGAGCCGGCGCTCCTCCATCGCCGGATACAGCGTCTCCTCGATCGCGCGGTTGAGGCGGTGGATCTCGTCGATGAAGAACACGCTCCCCGGCTCGAGCGCGGTGAGGAAGGCGGCGATGTCGGCCTTGCGCTCCAGCGCCGGGCCGGCGGTGCCGACGATCGGCGCCTCCATCTCGGCGGCGACGATGTGCGCGAGCGACGTCTTGCCAAGCCCGGGCGGCCCTGCGAGCAGGACGTGGTCGAGCGCCTCGTCGCGACGGCGCGCGGCCTCGAGGAAGATCTCGAGCTGGCCGGTGACCTGCTGCTGGTTGACGAACTCCGCCAGGCGGCGGGGGCGCAGCGAGCGGTCGAGGTCCTCCTCCTCGCCCGCGACACGGGCGTCCCCGACGCGCTCGGGCTCGGGGCCGGCTCGAGCCTTCCGGTGCGCCTCGAGGCTCGGGTCGGTGACGCGCGGCGCCGGGTCCACGCCACTCATGCCGCCTCCTTGGCCGACGACGCGTCCGCGGCCTTGCGGAGCGCGGCGCCGATCAGCTCCTCGGGTCGATCGCCCTCGGCGCCTTCGAGCAGCCGTTCCGCCTCCGCGGGCGAGTAGCCGAGGTTGACGAGGCCCTCGCGGGCGAGGATCCGCGGTTCCTCCTCGCCGGCCGCGGCGGCGGCGAGCACCGCCTCATCGAGCGCGTCGGCGATCTTCTCGCGCAGCTCGACGATGATCCGCTCCGATGTCCGCTTGCCGATCCCCGGAACGGCCTGGAAGCGCTTTGCGTCGCCGGTCGCGATCGCCCTCAGGAGCTCGCGCGGAGCGCCGCCGGACAGCACGGCGAGCGCCACCTTGGGCCCGACCCCCGAGACGGAGATCAGCTGTAGGAAGAGGTCGCGCTCCTCCTCGGTCGCGAACCCGTATAGCGACAGCGCGTCGTCGCGTGCGACCAGGTGCGAGTACAGGGTGCCGTCGCGACCCGCCGCCGGCACTCCCTTAAGGGTCTCCGCCGAGACGGAAAGCCGGTAGCCGACTCCGCCGGCCTCGATCACGACGTGGTCGGGGCGGCGCACCAGCACCTCCCCGCGGACCGATGCGATCACCCGGCCTCGGCCTCCGGGAGCCGCGCGCCGACCGCCGCCGGCGCCTTCGCGAACGCGGCGCGGCCACGCTGCGGCGGAGCGTGAGCCGCATGACAGATCGCGACGGCGAGGGCGTCGGCGGCGTGATCCGACCGCGGCGGCTCGGGAAGCCCGAGCAGCGAGCCGACCATCCGCTGCACCTGGTCCTTGGCCGCGGCTCCGCTTCCGCACACCGCCTTCTTCACGGCCTGCGGCGTGTAGTCGAAGCACGGCACGTCGCGCTGAGCGGCGGCGAGCATCGCCACGCCCCGGGCCTGGCCGACGCCGATCGCCGATCGCACGTTCTTGCCGAAGTAGACGTCCTCGAGCGCCATCGCCGCAGGCTCGTGCCACGCGACCAGCTCGGCCAGCGTGGCGTGGATGCGCGCCAGGCGCGTTTCGGGGGCGTCGTCACCGGACCCGTCGATTACGCCGCCGTCGATCGCGCTCATCTGCGATCCCGCCAGCCGCACGATGCCGAATCCCGTGTTGGCCACCCCCGGGTCAATTCCCATGACCACGAGCATGGGTACTGATTCTGGCCGCCGGCTCGGATGCCTCCCCGGAAGCGCCTATGGGGTCACTTCTTCTTCTTGTAGTTCACCCCCAGCGCCCAGCAGTCGATCAGACCCGAGGTCCCGCCGGCGTCGTCGTAGGCGAACAGCCTCCACGTGCCCTTCGACTGGTCGCCGTTGAACAGGGCCAGTGATTGCTGCGGCCGATAGGCGCCGTTGAACGGTGCCGCACCCGTCTGGATGAACGTCGGTGCCGCGCCATCGAACACCGTGAAGTTCCCGGCGCAGTCAGCGGTGCCGGACCCGAAATCGTTGCCCTCTCCACCGACTGTCGTCGCCAGCGGCACGTACTTCTCCCCCTTGAACAGGTACAGGTTGAGTTGGCTGACGTTCGGATGCGAGATCCGGACCGCGACGTTGAGGTCCTTGACCGTTCCCTTCTTGCCAAAGCCGATCGGCGAGAAGACCCCGGTGGGTGCGTTGTTCGGGATCGGCAGATGGATCGGCCCGCTCGACAGCAGCTTCGACTTCGCGCCGGCGGCTCCCGGGATGGCGAGCAGCGTCACCGCGCTGAGCACCAGCGCGAGCATGACCGCGAGGCCTGCCTCCTTACCTCGTCTCAATTCTTGCCTCCTTTGGTTGCGGGCTCCCCGCAATTCTCCCCCTGCCCCCGCGGCCGGGATCGTATCTGCGTGCCGTGCGTCGCGCTACGCCGCGACCTGCTCGAGCACGTCGGCCGGGATGTCGAAGTTCGCATGCACGGCGTCGACGTCGTCCTGCTCGTCGAGCGCCTCCATGAGGCGGACCAGGCGCGGCGCGTCCTCCCCGCCGATCTCGACCACGGAGCGCGGCTCCATCGTCTGCTCGGCCGACTCGATCTCCACCCCCGCGCCCTCGAGCGCCTCCCGGACGGCGGCCAGATCGCCGGCGGCGCACACCACCTTCAGCAGGTCGCCGTCCTCGCTGACGTCGTCGGCGCCCGCGTCGATCGCCGGGATCAGGTCGTCCTCGGAGTAGCGATCGGCGTCGACCAGGATCACCCCGCGCTTCTCGAAGATCCACGCGACCGACCCGGGCTCGCCGAGGCTGCCCCCATGCTTGTCGAAGGCGTGGCGGACGTCGGCCCCGGTGCGGTTGCGGTTGTCGGTCAGGGCCTCGATCAGGATCGCGGCGCCGCCGGGCCCGTAGCCCTCGTACACGGCCCGCTCGATCTCCCCCTCGCCAGTGCCCGCGCCGGTGCCGCGGTCGATCGCCCGCTGGATGTTGTCCTTGGGCATCGAGTAGTCCCTGGCCTTCTGGATCGCGGTGGCCAGGGTGGCGTTTCCGTCAGGATCGCCGCCCCCCTCGCGCGCGGCGACCGTGATCGCGCGGGCCAGCTTCGTGAACTGCTTGCCGCGGCGGGCGTCGGTAACCGCCTTCTTGTGCTTGATCTGCGCCCACTTCGAATGCCCGGCCATGGGTGCGGATATTAGGAGCGCGCGCGAACAGCGCACACGACGCCGGTCGCGGCTTGGCATGGGGAAGGCGCCGCGGAGCGGCGCCGAGGGGGGCTATGCCCCCCTCGCCGCGGCTCTGCCGCGGCTTCCCGCGGCGTCCCTGCCTGTCCCGCCTTGTTACGGTCGACGGCCGGGTCCTGGGTCCCGGCCGTCGTGCCTTGCATCCCTCCTGGGCGCTCGTCCCAGGCGCCTGCAAGCTGGGAGTCCGTCCGCGCAGGCGCTATGCCCCTACAACCGATCAGGAAGGCCGAAGTTGCGCTCGACAAACGGAAAGTTCGCGAGCGAACTTTCCGGTGGTCCTTGGATTCGCGAGCGAACTTTCCGGTGGGCCTTAGACCACGAAGCGGCCGTCTTGCTGAAGCGTCTCTCCGTCCACCGTGAGCTGCCCACCCTGTCGCAGGTCGCACACGAGGTCGTAGTGGACCGCGCTCTCGTTGGTGCCGCCACTCTCCGGGTAGCTGGCGCCGACCGCGAGGTGAACCGTGCCGCCGATCTTCTCGTCGAGCAGCACGTCGCGCGTGCCGCGGTCGATCCCGTAGTTGGTCCCGATTCCCATCTCGCCGAGCCGGCGCGAGCCCTCGTCGGTGTCAAGCATCTCGACCAGGAAGCTCTCGCCGCGCTCCGCGCTCGCGTCCACGACCTTGCCGGCCTCGAAACGCAGCCGCGCTCCCGACACCTCGCGACCGGAGATCATCGCCGGGAGGTGGAAGGTGACCTCGCCCTCGACCGAGTCCTCGATCGGCGCGGTGAAGAACTCGCCGTCGGGCATGTTGTGCTCGCCGTAGCAGGGGATGAACGTGCGCTCCGCGATCCCCAGCCGCAGGTCGGTGCCCGGCGCGCTGATCCGCACCTCCTCGCGACCCTGGATCCACCCGGCCAGCCGCTTGGTCTCCTCCGACTGGCGCTCCCACGCGGTGAGAGGGTCGTCGTCGTCGGCGAGGCAGGCCCGAAAGTAGAAGTCCTCGAACTCCGCCAGGCTCATCTCCGCGTCCGAGGCGTAGGCGTTGGTGGGGAAGATCGTGTACACCCAGCGGTGGGACCCCTCGGCGGAGCGCTTCATCATCGTCTGCATCAGCTCCCTCGTGGCCGCCTGGCGCCTGGTCTGCCGCTCGGGAGGAACGCCGGAGAGCTGCCGCGTGTTGGTCTCGGCGCCGATCGCGATCCGGCAGTCGGACTCCTCCGCCGCCCACCGGGACAGCGGCGAGACCCACTCGAGCTGCGCGTCCGAGGCTAGGCGGAAGTAGGTCGCGGGCTGGCCGTCGAACGACATCGACGAGGAGCGGTTGGCCGCCGGCCCTCAGGACCTCCTCGTAGACGGCGGCGACCAGCGGCTCGGCGGCGGAGGTGCCCTCGATCACGCACGTCTCCCCCTCCCCCACCCGGTCGAGTAGCGGACGAGGATGCGGGCCAGCGCGTCGACGCGCGGATCCCTCACGGCATGCTCCTCCGCCCGCTCCGCGCGCCGCCGTCGCCATCGCCATGAACAGCGCGTGGAGGCGCGAGTCGTCGGTCAGCTCGGGATGGAATGCGCAGGCGAGCACGCGGCCCTCGCGGACAACCACCGGGTGGCCGTCGTAGCTCGCGAGCACCTCGACCTCGGCCCCGTGCCGCTCGATCCACGGGGCGCGGATGAACACCGCGCGCAGCGGCTCGGGGCCGAGCCCGTCGACCTCGAGCTCGGCCTCGAAGCTCTGCAGCTGGCGGCCGAAGGCGTTGCGGCGCGCGACCGCGTCCATCAGGCCGAGGTGCTCGCTGTCGCAGATGATCATCCCGGCGCAGGTGCCGAGCACGGCGCGCCCGCGCTCGGCGTGGGCGCGGATCGCGGCCTCGAGCCCGTCGCGCTCGATCGCCTTCGCGATCGTCGTGCTCTCGCCGCCGGGGATCACGAGCCCGTCGAGGTCGGCCAGCTCGGCCGGGCGTTGCGGACCTCGACCGGCGCCGGCGCCGAGCGAGCGCAGCATCCGCGCGTGGGCCGCGAAGTCGCCCTGCGCCGCGAGGACGCCGATCCGGAGGCTGGGCTCGCCGGCCACTACCAGCCGCGCTGCTGGAGCAGCGCGCCCTCCGCGGCGAGCTGGGCGATGTCGTCGCCGCGCATCGGCTCGCCGAGCCCAGCGGAGGCGGCCGCGACGCGCTCGGGATCGTCGAAGTGGGTCGTCGCCTCGACGATCGCGCGCGCCCGGCGCTCGCGGGTCCTCGCTCTTGAAGATCCCCGAGCCGACGAAGTTCCCCTCGGCGCCGAGCTGCATCATCAGCGCCGCGTCGGCCGGCGTCGCGATGCCGCCGGCGCAGAACAGCGGCACCGGCAGCCACCCGCGCCCCGGCGACCTCGCGGACGACCTCGAGCGGCGCGGCGAGCTCCTTCGCCGCACTCGGCGAGCTCCTCGGCGCCAAGCGAGTGCAGCCGCCTGATCCCGCCCGTGATCTCGCGCATGTGGCGCACCGCCTCGACGATGTTGCCGGTCCCGGCCTCGCCCTTGGAGCGGATCATCGCCGCGCCCTCGCCGAGCCGGCGCAGCGCCTCGCCGAGGTTGGTGGCGCCGCAGACGAACGGGACCTCGAAGGCGAGCTTGTCGATGTGGTTGCGCCTCGTCGGCGGGGGTCAGCACCTCGGACTCGTCGACGTAGTCGACCTCGAGCGACTGCAGCACCTGGGCCTCGGCGAAGTGGCCGATCCGCGCCTTCGCCATCACCGGGATCGTCACCGCCTCCTGGATCTCCTTGATCATCCGCGGGCTCGCCATCCGGGCGACGCCGCCGTCGGCGCGGATGTCGGCCGGCACGCGCTCCAGCGCCATCACCGCGACAGGCGCCCGCCTCCTCGGCGATCCTCGCCTGCTCGGCCGTGGTCACGTCCATGATCACCCCGCCCTTCAGCATCTCGGCGAGGCCGGTCTTGACCCGGAATGTCGCCCGCTCGGCCATCGCGCTCAAGGTATACGTGGACCGCCCGGCGCCATCGCCGCGTGCTACGGCGGCGGACGCTGCTACTTCAGCTTGAAGGCGCGGATGCGGTCCTTGTACGCGGCCTTGTCGCGCGCGTAGACGCCGTGGCGAGCGCCTGGACGAGCGCCAGCAGCGCCGTGTTGGAGCGCGTGAAGGAGGGGCTGTTGGAGGAGTAGTAGAGGGTCAGCTCGGCGTGCTCGCCGACCTCGGACAGGGTCGCGTCGGTGATCGCCAGCGTGCGGGCGCGGCGGTGGCGGGCGAGCTTCATCGCCCGCACCACCAGCGGGTGGGCGCGGCCGGCGGAGAAGGCGATGACGAGCGTGTCCTCGTCGACCCGGCCGAGCCGCTTGAGCGACTCCTGGCGCGGGCTGGCGACGACCTCGGCAGCGGATGTCGAGCAGCGCCAGCAGGTGGCGCAGGTAGCTGGCGAAGAAGGCCATCTGGTCGACGCCGACGATCACGACCCGCTGCGCCGTCGGCGAGCGCGCCGACGCAGGCCTCGACCTGCTCGCGGGTCAGGTTGCGCGCCGTCTCCTCGACGTTCGCGTGGTCGGCGGCCAGCGACGCCTCGAACTCGGAGTGGTCGAAGTCGAAGAGCTGGCCCGTCGGCGCCGTTGCCGCTCCGGCGGCGCGGCGGCGGTACTCCTCGATCGCCGCCTGCTGAAGCTCGGGATAGCCCTCGAAGCCGAGCGCCTGCGAGAAGCGCACGACGGTCGAGGACGAGGTGTTGGCGCGGCGGGCCAGCTCCTCGGCGGTCTGGAAGGCGGCCTCGTCGAGATGGTCGACGATGTAGCGGGCGACGTCCTTCTGCGAGCGCGAGAACTCGTCGAAGCGCTCGGTGATGAACTCGGACAGCGATTTGGTGCTCGGGGTGGTCGCACGCCTCCCGTTGCGCCCGCTGCGGGACTTTGTTGCGGTCTTGGCCACGGCACGGTTGGTTTCGACGGAAGGCGGGCCTTCCCTTCCGAATCGGGGCGACCGTGACCCCCGATGTGGTTGGATCGCGTATCAGACCGGCGGGGCACCGCCGCCGAGTGGGCCGCTGCACTCCTTGAATCCGACCCGCTGCGCCAACTCGGCGCGCTCCACCTGACCCTTCGCGACGTTCGCCTGCGCCTGCGCGTAGGCCGTCGCGTCCTCGCTCCTGGCGGCCTCGAGCCCTTCGTGGAGGAACCCGATCGCCTGCTCGCGAGCGCGGAGGTAGCGCTCGAACACCTCCTGTCTCTCCTCGGGTGCCTCGAGATCCTCGAGTTGCGCCACCTCCTCCTCGGAGATCCCGATGAGCTCCTGCGTGAAACGGGCCGACTGTGCGGGATTGGTCGGCGGTTCGCGCCGCAGCTCGGCGACCTGGTCCTGCGCGGAGGCGCAGATCTCATCGCCGCGCTGGACGAACTCCCGCTCGCTCACAGCGCCCTCCGCGGCGCCGCCGTCGTCACCGTCGTCGCCGAACGGCCCGCAGCCGGCGATCGCCGCGGCGATCAGCAGCGACGTCGCCGGTGCGAGAAGGACCTTCGGTGCGCGCACCCGCGGGAGCCTGCTCCCGTGGGCGCTATTTCCTCTCGGGCGCCCCGCCCGAGCTCGCCTCGACGTCGAACGCGCCGATCGCATCGCCCTCGGAGAACGCATTGCCGCCGAACGCGTCGTTGATCGCGGCGGCCCCGTCCGCTGCGAGCTTGGCCTTGATGCCGCTGAGCGCCACGTTGTCGCCCTCGATCGTGGGCTCGACCTTGTTGACGGCGAACGACATCACCGTCTTGCGGGACCCACCCGCGACCGCCGTGATCTCGCCGTCCTCGATGTGGATGCGGAGCTTCGAAAGGTCGAGGTTCGTCCCGCCCTTGGCGAGCCTGAGCGCGCCGTCGAGCCGGACCTCGCCGGACTTCCCGTCCGCCGCGACGTCGCCGCCCGCGACCGGGAACGTGAAGCTGTCGCCGGCCTTGGTGGCGGGGTTCACGGCGCTTGTCGTGATCCCCTCGGCGCTGAACCTGCTCTTCGCGGCGTTGTCCAGGGCGAGGCTCGTGTCCCCGCCGGACAGCGAGATCTCCCCGCCTCCGGACTCGGCCATGACCTTGAGCTTGCCGAACACCACGTCGTCGTCCTCGAGCTCCATGTCGGTGATCTCCTCGATCAGGGTCACGCCCTTTGCGCTCAGGAGCACCTTGACGCCGGTGACCTTGATCGTTCCGTCGGTCTCCCTCGACTTCGCGTTCTCCGTGTCGAGATCGAAGAGGGCCGTGTTCTCGCCGTCCACCTTGGCCTTCAGCTTCGAGCTCTTGCCAAACCTGGCGCTGAACTTCGTCAGCTCCGCCTTGCCACCGTCGCCCTTCAGCTCGAGGCCGCCGTCCTGCTTCAGGCTGCCCTTGACCTTCTTGGTGTCGAGCTCCCCGCTCCTGATCGGCAGCACGAAGCCCTTCTTCCTGGCCTTCGCCGGATCGATCGCCTTCACCTTCGTACCCGTGTCGGCCAGGAACTCGCCGACATTGGCGCTGATCTTCAGGTTCGTGGTCCCGCCGTTGACGGCCTCGGGCTTGGCGCCGGCGGCCGGAGCGAGCATCAGCGCGGACGCCGCCGCGAGGGCCAACCCAAGGGCCCAGATCCCGCGCCGACGAGCCGCCGTCCGTGTCAAGTCGTCATCTCTCACGTTGATCTGCCTCCTGGTTGGGAGCGGACATTGAACAGGAGATCGGGGCACGACGCGTCAACGCCTCGACCCGATTCCACCGGTCCGTCCGCGATGGCCTACTGGTACAGCACGTAGTCGGGCGACGGCTCCAGGCTGACCACCTGGTTCGGCGTCATCAGCCCCTTGTCGAGGCGGTAGAAGAGCGAGAATCCCGCGAACTGGTCCTCGCGGGTGAGGCGATCGTAGCCGGCCTCCTTGGCCGGGCGGCTGCCGATGCCGTCGAAGTTGAGCGTCACGTCGACGCCATCCGGCTGCTCGATCTGGCTGCGCTTCTTGACGCTTCCCTCCCGGAACTGGTGCACGATCAGCGCCTTGGCCGGGAGGTTCTCCCTCGCGACCAGGTTGCTCATGTAGCCGGAGATCCTGTTCAGGGTCTTAGCGTTCACCGAACCGACGGTGCGCCCGGGCCTACCCTTCCGCCCCACGTTCCATTCCGGGTCGAGGGCTATGTCGACGTCCGGCTGCGCCACCCATTCCCTCAGCGAGCGAATCTCGCCCAGGAATGTGGCGCGCCCGGGCTGAATGTCGAGGATGAGGCGGCCGTTCAGCTCGCGGGCGGCCTCGAGGTACTCCTCGATCACCGCGCCGGACTGGCGGGAGCGATACTTGCCGTCCCTGCCGGCGTCCGACGTCGCGATCACCGACACGAGGTTGAACCCCATGATCACCGGCCGCCCTTCCTCTTCGTAGGGGCGCGCCTGCTTGCGCAGCCCGCGCTTCGCGGGGGTGATCGACTTGCGGCCGAGGATCGTCGCGCCCATCTGCGGAGCTCCGTAGAACGCGACGATCCGGTTCTCGGGGAACAACGAGTCACCGCCGCCCCCCTGGCCGGTCCCGCCGGTGCCGCCCGAGTCGTGGGCCTGCGGCGCCCGTCGGGCGTCCACCGAGTCGAGGAAGCGATCGGTCGCCCGCCTGACCTCGTCGCTCGTCGGCGGCTGCGGGCGCAGCGACGCGCCGCCCTCCGCCGCGCTGGACGCGGTGGCCGCGAAAAGCGAGCATGCGAGCAGGCAGAGCGCGAGAACGAGGCGCCGACCCATACAAGTAGACAAACACGGCTGCGAGACGGATGACGCGCAGCCCTCGCGGATGCGAGGGAAGTCTCATCGCCAGGCGTCCATCATTAGGAGGCCAGCCGCCGACTCGAGAGGAGCCCCAATGCCGTTGATCGACCTCTCCGCACCGATTCGCCCCGACCCCGCGGAGTACCCGGACGTCCTGCGCACCGAGATCGAGTACAGCGATCACGCCGCGGGCGCCGCCACCATCGAGGCGCTGTTCGGCGTCGGGTCGGAGCTGCTGTGCGACGGCGAGGGGTGGGCGACGGAGACGTTCACCCGCCTTGGCACCCACAACTCCACCCACGTCGACGCTCCGTGGCACTACAACTCGACGATCGGGGGAGAGCCTGCCCAGACGATCGACGAGCTGCCGCTGGAGTGGTTCCTCGCGCCCGGCCTCATCGTCGACGCTACCGACCGCGCCGACGGCGAGCCGTTGAGCGCCGCCGACATGGAGGATCGGGTTCCCCGCCCGCCGGCCGAGCGCGACATCGTGCTCGTGCATACCGGCCGTGACGCCTACATCGACCAGCCCGACTACATCGCGCGCGGCCCCGGCGTGACCGCCGAGGCGACGCAATGGCTGTTCGAGCGAGGGGTCCGGGTGATGGGAATCGACGCGTGGGGATGGGACGAGCCGCTCCACCTGCAGGCCGAGCGCGCCAAGCAGAGCGGCGAGCCGGGCGTGTTCTGGGCCGCGCATCAGTGCGATCTCCCCTACTCCCAGATCGAGCGGCTGGTCAACCTCGACAGCCTGCCGCTGCAGGGATTCGAGGTCGCGTGCTTCCCGCTGCGGCTCGTCGGCGGCAGCGCCGCCCCCGCGCGCGTCGTCGCGATCGTTCCCGACTAGCGCGCGTACCATCCGCCCATGCCCGAGCCGCGCCGTGTGGTCGTCCAGCTCGACCAGGTGGTCGAGGCGGCGCGCGGCGCGGGCGATCAGTGGCGCGAGTTCCTGCGCGCGGGGATGTTCAGCGCCGGCGTCTACCGACTCTCCGCGGGGGAAATCGATCGTCAGACACCACACGCCGAGGACGAGATCTACTACGTGCTCGCGGGGCGTGCAGAGCTGGAGGTCGAGGGCGAGCGACAGGCGGTCGAGCCCGGGTCGATCGCCTTCGTGGCCAAGCTTGCCGAGCACCGCTTCGTCGACATCGTC
This sequence comes from uncultured Thermoleophilia bacterium, assembly GCA_963754225.1. GTDB lineage: Bacteria > Actinomycetota > Thermoleophilia > Solirubrobacterales > 70-9 > DASPWW01. The sequence goes on along the minus strand of CAVWEV010000008.1, from coordinate 17,556 downwards.
GAGGACCTCGAGCTGCTGGTGATCTTCGCGCCGCCCGAGACGGATCTTTAGGCGATCTTTCGAGTGGTCTCACAGCCATCTCACCTCTCGTTCGTAGCTTGCTCCGCGACGTTGCAACTGCGAACGAAAGGAGCACGGCATGAAGGACAAGGCGAAGGGGGTCGCGGCGGCCGTTGCCGCCATTGCGGTCCTCGGAGTTGGCGGTGCCGCGATCGCGAGCGCGGCCGGGGGCGGCGACGGCTCGTCCCAGGCGACGCAGTCCGCGGAGCCGGCCGAGAACGAGAGCGGCCCGGAGGAGGCCGATCAGCCGATCACGGGTGGGACCGCGCTCGACAAGGCCAGCGCGGCGGCGCTTCAGAGCACCGGCGGTGGCCAGGTCACCGAGACGGAAGTCGGCGACGAGGAGAGCTACTACGAGGTCGAAGTGACGCGCGACGACGGCAGCCAGGTCGACGTGCAGCTCGACCGTAGCTTCAACGTAGTCGGCAGCTCGGCAGACGAGGAATAGTCGGTTCCGACAAGAGAACGGCAAACAGGCCCCGCGGACGTGGGGCCTGTTTGCGTGGGCAGTTCACATAGCGATCGTCGTCGCGACTCCGATCGGCAACCACCGGATGCTCCGGCGGACGTCCTCCGGCGCGCCGGCGAGCTCTCGTTCGATGGCGTCTCGCCCTTGCTTGAAGTGCTTCCACCCCTCGTAGTGGATCGGAATGGCGACCCGGGGGCGAACCAGCCGGCACAGCTCGATGGCTTCCCGCGCGGTCATGGTGTAGCGGAGCGGTCCCGTTACGGGGAAGCGCACGCCACCGAGGTGCAGGAGCGCGGTATCGACCTGAAGGCGGTCCGCCACCTCGCGCACCCCGTCGTAGAGCACGGTGTCGCCGGAGATCCACAGCACGCCGCCCTCCTGACCGTCCCAACGCAGCGCGAATCCGATCACGTCGCCGACGATCGGCCGGCTCACGGGCGGGCCATGGCGACATGGCGTGGCGGTGATCTCGATCGGCGGCCGCTGCGGCGCCTCGAGCAGCGTCGTCGCCCATGGCTCGAGCCCACGGGCGTGACCGCCCAGACGCTTCGAGCCGGCGGCGGTCGTGACGACGACACGCGCCGAGGGAAGCAACCGCCGTCCGGCGGCGTCGAGATTGTCGTCGTGCTGATCGTGGGTCAGCAGCACCGCGTCGATCGCCCCGACGTCGGACGCCGCGATCGCGGGTCCGGCGAGCTTGCGCGCCCCCGTGCCCCAGCCGAAGGAGTACTTGCCGCCGGCAGGGTCGAACGTCGGATCGGTCAGCAGCCGCCAACCGCCGACCTCGATCAGGACCGTGGGCCCGCCGATGTGGGTGATGCGGACGTCCGTTGTGCGCTGATCGTCCACGCGGCCGGCTAGTTGCGGAGGTGCGGCACGACGTCGCCGGCCAGCAGCTCGACCTGACCCGGCTCTGGGTCGACCGGCCAGAACACGACCGTGTCGAACCCGTCGTCCACGAAGCCCGCGAGCGTCTCGACCCACCAGTCGGCCGGTCCGGCGAGTGGTTCGCCGGCCAGATATCCGACCGGCAGTTCCGCCCGGGCCGGCGCGGGCCCCTCTCCGATCACACCCTGCAGGTTGATGATCCTCCGGATCGCACGCGGGTCACGGCCCGCCTTCTCGGCCGCCGTGTCGATCCGCCCGTTGCCCGCGCGCAGCTCGTCAGGTGTGAGCACGCCGAGCGACGACAGCCAGCCGTCCCCCTTGCGACCGACGAGGCGAAGCATTCGCGGCTTGAACGCTCCGACCCAGATCTCGATCGGGTGCGCGGGGCGCGGGCCGGGGCGAGCGTCATCGAGCCCGTAGTACCTGCCGTCGAATGACACCGAGCGCTCGGCCGACCACAGCTGCCTGATCACATCGAGCGCCTCTTCGAGCGCCTCCACGGACTCGCCCGGCGTTCGCCGCGGGCCACCGAAGCCCGCGATCACGTCGGGGAGGCCGCCCGCGCCCAGGCCGAGCTCGAAGCGACCGCCGCTGAGCACGTCGAGCGACGCGGCGGCCTTCGCCAACACCGCGGGCGGCCGCAGCGGGAGGTTCGCTACGTCGGTGAAGAACGAGATGCGCTTTGTCTCGGCGAGCAGCGTTGCGATCAGGGACCAGGTATCGAGGAAGTGATGCTGGTACGGGTGATCCTGGATACCGACGAGGTCGATAGCGGCCGCGTCGGCCGCTCTGACGAGCTCGCGGATGCGGTCCAGCTTCTCGGTGGCCGGCACGAGCGAGATGCCGAATCGGAGGGTGGTCTCGGCGTCCCCGGCGGCCACGAGCGACGCTAGCCGCCGAGGGGTGACGGCGGGATCCGCGTTTCGCCGCTCACTTCGGGTATCAGCAGCGCAAAGTCATCCACGAAGCACCAGGACCACTCCTCACCGGGTTCGAGCGAGCGGATCAACGGATGACCGCTGGTCCGAGCATGAGCGCTTGCATGCCGGTTGGGCGAGTCGTCGCAGCACCCGACCTTTCCGCATTCGAGGCAGATCCGCAGATGTAGCCATGGGTCTCCGGTCGCGAGGCACTGCTCGCAGCCCTCGACGGACTCGGGTAGCTGCGTGATCTGAATCTGATCGAGGTGGGTGCAGGTGGGCATCGGCTCGGTCCTTTCCTGTCCTGAGGCTAGTGGGCGGCGAGTCGGTCGTGGACCAGCCGGACGGCCATCGACCCCTCGCCGACCGCGGAGGCGACGCGCTTGATCGATCCGGAGCGGACATCGCCGACGGCGAAGATCCCGGGACGGCTGGTCTCGAGGAAATATGGGGGATGGCCGTTGTGCTCCGCGAGAGCCCCGTCCTGGACGTCGCGGCCGGTGAGCAGAAATCCGGCGTCGTCGGTGGCCAGCTGGCCCTCCAACCAGCTCGGTGTGGGGCACAGCCCCGATGAAGACGAACAGCGCCCTGGCGGGGACCGTGCTGCGCTCTCCGGAGCGGGTGTCGGCGATCGTCACCGTCTCCAGCTCGCGCTCGCCGCCGAGCTCGACCACCTCCGAGTGGAGGCAGACCTGGACCAGGTCGTTGCGCTCGATCTGATCGACGAGATACCGCGACATCGACTTCGCCAGATCACCGCCCCGGATCAGGAGCCGGCATTGCGACGCGTGCCGGGACAGGAACATCGCTGCCTGGCCGGCCGAGTTTCCGCCGCCGACGATCAGCACCGGATCGCCGGCGCAGAGCTGCGCCTCCGCCTGGGTGGCGGCGTAGTAGACCCCGCCCATCTCGAACTCGTCGAGCCGCGGCACGTCGAGGCGGCGGTATTGCGCCCCGGTGGCGATGACCACGGTGCGGCCGGTCGCAGTCTCGCCGTTCGAGAGCTCGATCTCGTGCCGTCCCGGTTCACTGGTCATACGGACGGCCGCGGCCGGCACAGCCAGGCGCGCACCGAACTTGAGCGCCTGGACACCGGCGCGCTGGGCCAGCTCGCTGCCCGACACTCCGGCGGGGAACCCGAGGTAGTTCTCGATCCTGGCCGATGTCCCGGCCTGCCCGCCGCTGGCGACCGCCTCCACTCCCTGAACGTCGAGCCCCTCCGAAGCGGCATACAGCGCCGCCGCCAGCCCGGCCGGCCCGGCGCCGACGACCACGAGGTCGCAGAGCGCCGGGGTCGCGCCTCTTGACCCGAGGCCGATCGCCCTCCCCAGCTCGGCATTGGTCGGGTTGCGCAGGATCTCGCCGCCGCTGGCGATCACGACCGGGGTCTGATCGGGCTCGATGGCGAGTTCACCCAGCAGCGCCTCCGCGTCGTCGTCCTCTTCCAGATCGATCCATTGGTGGGGCATGCGGTTGCGGGCAAGGAACTCGCGCAGCCGGCGCGAGTCGGGCGAGAACCGGGAGCCGATCAGCTTGATTCCCGTTTCGGCGTCGATCAGGAACGAGCGCCGGGCCATGAAGGCGCCGAGGATGATGTCGCTCAGGGCCTTGTCCTCGGCGACGATCTCGCGCAGCTTCTCCACGGGGACCTGGATCACCTCTCCGCCGCCGCTGACCACCCCGCTCAGATAGAGCCGCTGGCCGGTGAGCATGCTGAGCTCGCCCAGGAACTGGTGCCGGCCGAAGACGGCGATCACCCTGTTCTCCCTCCCATGTCCCTGGACGATCGCTACCGACCCCGACTCGATGACGAAGAAGTCGGCGCCCTCGTCGCCTTCGGCGAAGAGGACATCACCGTGCGCCACCGTGCGGCTGCGGCCGAGCCCCCGGAATCGCGCCATCTGCTCCTCGTCGAGGCGCGGGGAGGAACCGTCGACGTCGGGGGTCTCGGAGAGCCCCGCAGGCGATTGGCGGGTTACCCTCGTTCACGGCTGCCGCTCGCTCAGTGCGGCGGGGACGACCTGCGCGAGCTGTCGCCAGTGACCCACGAGTCGCTCGCCGCCGACGAAGAACGTGGGCGTGCCGTGAACGCCCGCCTTCCTGCCACCGGCGACATCCTCGAGGACGTGCTCGCGATAGGTGCGGTCGCGAATCGCCGACTCGACCTCGGGCGGGTCCAGATCGAGCCTTCCTCCCACCGCGAGCAGATCCTCGGTCGAGAAGCGCTCGCGGCCCGCCAGCAGAAGCGAGTGCGCCTCCCAGAACTTCCCGTGGGTCGCGGCCAGCTCGGAGAGCTCCGCGGCGAGATCGGCCCCCGGGTGAAGCTCGGGGTCCGGAAAGTGGCGCCAGACCAGCCTCAGCGAGCTCGTAGCGATCGAGGAGCGACTGCAGCGGCCGGCTGGCTGCGAAGCAGAACGGGCAGCCGAAGTCGCCGTATTCGATCACCGTCAGCGCGGGCTCCTCGGCGCCGAGGACGTGGTCTCGGTCCCCGACCGGGGCCAACCCATCTGATGCTGCGGCGGACACCGTCGCCAAGCCCCGGCTATGCGGCCTTCGGGTTCTCCAGGACGAGCGCGACGCCCTGGCCCGACCCGACGCATACGCCCAGGACGCCGTAGCGAGCCTCGCGCAGCCGCAGCTCGGTGGCCAGCGTAAGGACGTAACGGGTGCCGGAGGATCCGAACGGATGCCCGATCGCGACCGCCCCGCCGTTGGGATTCAGGCGGTCGTCGGGAACCTCGAACCCATCCAGCTGCTTCGGCAGCTCGCGGAGGACCCCGAGCGCCTGAGCGGCGTAGGCCTCGTGAACCTCCCAGACGTCGATCTGATCCGGGGCCAGCCCGGCGCGCTCGAGCGCCTTCGGCATCGCGAACGCCGGCGCGATCCCCATCACCCGCGGGTCCAGCGCGTGGGTCGCCGATGCCACGACCCGTGCCAGCGGCTCGACGCCGAGCTCGTCGGCCGCGCTCGCGCTCGCGAGCACGATCGCGCTGGCGCCGTCGTTGAGCGGCGACGAGTTCCCCGCGGTCATCTGAGTGGTGTTCGGCAGCGTCGGCAGCGCGGCGAGCTTCTCCGCGGTGGTGTCGTCGCGGATGCTCTCGTCGTGCTCGACCGTGCGGGCCGGCTCCTTGCGGGTCGCCGGGATCTCCACCGGCCAGATCTCCTCGCCGAGACGGCCGGAGTCGCGAGCCGCGGCCGCGTGCTGCTGGGAGCGCAGCGCGAAGGCGTCGATCTCCTCGCGCGTCAGCTCGTAGCTGGTCGGCGACGTTCTGCGCGGTCTGCATCATCTCGATGTAGGCGTCTCGGGCCAGCAGCGTCGGGTTCGGCGGGCCGCCGGCGCCGGCCCACATCGTGTCGAGCATGAACACCGGCCCGCGCGGCATGAACGGCGCGTCGCCCTTCATGAACGCCCACCCCGACCGCGACATCGATTCGACGCCGCCGGCGAGGCCGACCGACATCTCGTCGCTGCGGATCGCGTGGGCGGTGGAGATCGCCCCCGACAGCGACGATGCGCAGAAGCGGTTGACCGTGACCGCCGGAACCGAGTCCGGGAAACCGGCAGCCAGCGCCGCCCAGCGCGCGACGTCCCCCATCCCCTCGTGCGCGGGGTTCACGCATCCCGCGACGATGTCCTCGATGCGCTCGAGCGGGACCCCCACCCGCTCGCAGGCCGCGACCATGGTCCGGCCGAGCAGATCGTCGGTTCGCAGGTGCGACAGCGAGCCGCCATAGCGCCCGACGGGTGTTCGGACACCGCCGAGAACGAAGGCATCGGTCATCGAAACGGCGCTCCTTCAGGTCGGGCCGCGGCAATTGCTCGCGGCTGATCTCCTCGCAGTATCGCGCGAGCGGGTCACCCGTCCCCGTACCTACGGGTGATTCCGAGCGCGGTCAGTCCAGCGCGAACGATCCTGTGACGATCTCGCCTGCTGGCTCGTACGTACCGATCTGCGACATCGCCTACTCCCGCAGCCCGGCGGCGTCGAGGGCTTCGTTCCGCCTTGGGAACCAGGCGACCCGGATTAGCTTGCCCTCGCGGATGGTCCAGACGCCCGCGTTGTGAGTCCACTCAACCTCGACCCCGCTCGCCCGCCCTCGGGCGCGGGTATTACGACCGAGACGACGCAGTCACCCACATCGATCAGCTCCTCCAGGTTGTCCTCCACGGTCTCCCATGCCTCGGCGTAATACTCATGCCAGAAGTGCCGGAGCCCCTCATGCCCGTGGTAGATCCCCGCTCCGATGAGATCCTTGAACGGGCCACGAGAGTTCTCCCACTCAGCCTCGGGGTCAAAGAGCGAGAAGACGGTCTTCGCGTCGCGGTGGGCCGAAGCTTCTAAGACTCGTCGCACGATCTCGACGTTCTCCTGCGACATCGCCTACTCCGCAAGTCCGGCGGCTTCGAGGGCCTCTTGCCACGCGAGGAAACCCTGGATTCGAACGAATTTGCCGTCGTCAATCTGGAGGTGGACGGCGAACTCTTGGTCGATCTCGACGTGGCTGGTGGCGCCTCTCAATTTGGTCCGCCCCAGCCACAGGGTCGAATGACCCAGATCACGAACCTCGTGCTCTTCTAGGCGGAACACGTCCCAGGACTCCCAAGTCGCAGCAAACCCTTCAGAGACCTCGTCGCGACCTCGGTAGACGGTCCGCTCCACGGCGGCAGGACCGCCGGGCGTCCATTCGATCTCGGGATCGAAACTCTCGGTCATGGCCTCCAGATCCCGGCGGTTAAATGCCTCAACCAGATCGCGCGTGAGCTCGACGTTCTCCCGCGACATCGCCTACTCCCGCAGCCCGGCGGCTTCAAGCGCCTTTCGCCTGATTCAGGCGAATCAGGCGTGCGCTACGACCTCGCGCACGTCGATGTTCTCGACCGTGACCACGTCAGGAACCATCGACGGGACCCTCTCGCTCATGGCCTCGGCGGCGTCCTCGGACTCGAAGATGACCATCCCCACTCCCGAGTCATCCTTTCGTGTCCAGTACCCAGCTACGAACCCTGGGGCCTGCGACACCCCAGGTACTACCTGCTCGCGCAGATGGCTCTCAGCGACCTCATGGTCGCTGATAGTGACCGTAACGACGACTGCGTGCACCGGAGCCCTCCTTTGTCGCTGGTTGGCACAGTGACTCTATCCGCCGGAGTAAGGGTCGACCCGCATGAGCCTTGCAACCGCGGACCGTCGATATCGCCTGCGTCCACGCCTCATTGTTAGCTTGCACGATCTCGACGTTCTCCTCCGACCTCGCCCGCTCAGTTATCGCGCCCTGGTCGCGGGGCTGATACGAAACTCCATGCGCGAGGTGCGCGATGAGGTAGCGTGGCCCAAAGCTCCGAAGGAGGACGTAGGCCATGACCATCAGGATGGATCAGCCGAAGCGGTTTGACCTCGTCGGTAACCGGGTGATGATCGCCGGGATCGGAACCGGATTCGAGGCGACGATCAACTACCGCGTCCACGAGGGCCACGACGAGGTCACCGGCTCGATCAACGTTGGCGGCGGCACGGGCGAGCACGCGCAGTTCCAGGTAAAGGCGAACGTCAGCAATGCGGCCTTCCAGCTCGACCGTCTCTTCGTCGAGGTGTTCGAGGTCAGTGCCCAGGACGGCAGCGAGATCCACAAGGTCTCGAAGCCGGTACTGCTCGGCACGCGGATGGTCGACGGGGACTACATCGGCTACCGCGAGCATGTCGTTGAGGCGGGCGACACCCTGTCGGCGATTGCGCAAGAGCACTACGGCACGCCCGACGTCCAGCCCCTGGTGCGCGCGAACGCGCACCAGATCGACGACCCGGACCTGATCTTCCCCGGCCAGGTGATCCGGGTTCCGATCGGCACCGGATAAGCAAGCCGGCTGGACGGCCAGGGTTAACGACCCCCGCGCTTGCGTCTGATTCCTCCGGCGAGGGTCTTAGCGCGATACTGCGCGGGCGATGTCGGAGGAGAACGTGGATGTTGTACGTAGCGTCTACGAGGCCTGGGCGCGCAACGATTACCCAGGCCCGGCACACCTCCTGGACGCGCAGATCCAGTACGTCAATCCGCCGGGGGCCGTCGAACCGGGAACCCGACACGGCCTGGCCGCGTTCAGCCGGGCGGTTGAGAAGGTCTTCGAAGGGTGGGAGACGTGGCAGATGGAGCCGGAGCGGTTCAGGCCGTCCGGAGACCAGGTGGCTGTGGTCGTGCGCTACCGGGCACGCGGACGAGGGAGCGGGGTCGAAGTGGAGGGGCGCGAGTCGGCGCTTTGGACCGTTCGGGATGGGAGAGTCGTGCGCTATGAGTGGTTTCACGAGCCGGCGCACGCCCTCGAAGCGGCGGGCCTGCGGGAGTAGGCGATGTCGCAGCATCCTGCCGACACGCTTCGCTTGTTCTATGAAGCCGCCTCGCGGGATGACTTGGACGCCCTGTCTGAGCTGGTCGCACCGGACGTCGAATTGATCCCGCCCAACCGATCTCCGGACAGCGCACCCGTCAAGGGCATGCAGGAGGTCCGAGCTTGGTGGGCGGACCAGCGAGAGACCGTCGGCAACCTGTCGATTGAGGTGGAGAAGCTCATCGAGGCCGAGGAGTTCATCGTCGCTCTCATTCGGCTCCGGATTCGCCCCCACGGTGCGGATGCCGACTTCGAGCTGCGGATTGCTCATCTGTGGACGCTGCGCGATGGAAAGCTGATCCGCTGTGAGATCTTCCCCGAGCGGGACGAGGCCCTCGAAGCCGTCGGGCTGCGGGAGTAGGGCGCTCACTCCTCGACCTCCTCGGCATCGCCGTCGAGGGCGTCGTCGGGAGATCCGTCCTCCTCGGCCCAATGCGCCGCGAGATCGAAGCCGCACTGAATGTCCACGCCGAGAGCCGCTCGATCCTTCGGATTCATCCCGAGCTTCGCGAGCAGGCCGTCCGCCGTTCGCGTAGCCGACTCGACGTACTCGGCTGCCTTCTTCACTTCGCCCGTCTCCTCGTCGATGTAGCCGTGGACCGCGAGCCACGAGTCCACCGAGCGAACGCGAGCGAGGGCACGGGCGGCAAGTTCGACGGTCGCCACGTCGGCGGCCGGTGGCCCGCCCTCGGCGTCGCGCACCGGAGCCGATGCGGCGAGCCGGTCGAGGATCGCCTGCCGAGCGGTGTCGAGTCCGGGGATCGTGATCTCGGCGCGACCGCCATGCCGGAGCGCCCTCGTTTCGCGCGGGGCGGCGGTCCGGGTCCGGGTCCGCCCCGGCGTAGGTTCGCAAGGCGGTTCGGGTGCATCCGGCGCTTCTTCCTCCGTCGCCGGGTCACAACCCCTCCTCGGGACCGGCGACTCGCACTTGCGGCTGCCCATCTGACCGGCGCGGGAAGGACGAATGGCCGGCTCGTCCCGACTGGCTCCGGTAGGGTCCGCGCCACTTGGACGCGAGCGAAAGGGGCAGGATGAAGCGGGCAGCGGTCATCGTCGCGACGGCGGCGGTCTGGATCGGGGCGGCGATCGGAATCTCGGCGTGCGGTGGCGACGACACGACGACGGTCATCCAGCCGAGCGGTGGCGGCAAGGAGAAGGCGGAGGAGACCAGTGGTTCTGCCGGAGAGGAGAAGGCGAAAGCCAAGGGGACCACGACGACCACCGGGACGGACACGACGACGACCAACGACGACGACCACGGCGGCGAAGACGACAACGGAGGCAGCGGCAGCAACAGCGGCCCCGGCGGGTATTGACGAGCAGCGGTCACGGGCGGTCCCTCCTCGCCCGGAGGACGCCGCAAACCGCTTGCCTATGCGATGGGCCGGGGAGGACTCGAACCTCCGTCGCCGAGGCTGCGATAAGACCGAACCTGATTCACTGCGCCTGCCGTGACCGGCCCGAGGAAGGAGCTAAGGATGAGCGTGGCGCAACACATCGTCAACGCTGATAACGACGAGGTCCGCGTGACGACTTGGACCTTCGGAGCAGCCGGGGCTGCGACCGGTCAGCATCGCCACGAGTATGACTACGTCGTAGTTCCGGTTACTGGCGGGCGGTTCGAGGTGGTCGATGTCGACGGGTCGGTGCGCGAGATGGACCAAGTCGCAGGTTCGCCGTATCTGGGAACGGCGGGTACTGCTCATGACGTCGTCAGCATCGCCGCCCAAGAGGCGGTCTTCGTCGAAATCGAGCTGAAGCACTAACTGCCATCCTTCGGACGAGGATCGGAGGCGCCACGAGCTTCCCTCGGTGCTGCTCCTTTTGCGCGAAAAGCAGCAGCGCCGGATGCCGCTACCTCGATCCTGATCTCTGCGTCTTCCTGAAAGCGGGGGGCACTCCGCTCCGACGATTGGATCGGCGCGTCTGCTCCCCTTCGCGTGATTGCGACACTCCTGCTTCTCGCGCGAAGCGGGGAGTCTGCCGTTCCGGAAGCCCGGCAACTTTGAATGCTCACCGTCTGGCGCCATGATCCTCAAAGCAGCGGTTGACGCAGGGACCTCCGAAAGGGAGAATCGCGCTCGCCAACCAGCGCGGAAGGAGACCGACGTGTCCTGGAGCCTGAAGGGCAGTTACTTCGAGACCTGCTCGTGCGACCTCATGTGCCCGTGCAACATGTCGATGGATCACGGCGCGACCTACGACTTTTGCCGGGTCACCCTCGTCTTCAACATCAAGGAGGGCGAGATCGAGGGCACTGACGTCAGCGGCCTCAAGGTTGCGGCGATCGTGGACAGCCCCAAGGTCATGACCGAGGGCAACTGGCGCCTCGGCCTCTTCGTCGACGAGAACGCCACCGACGAGCAACTGGACAAGCTCACCGCCGTCTTCGGCGGGCAGAAGGGCGGCCCGATGGAGGCCGCGACGCCCTTGATCGGCGAGATGCTCGGCGTCGAGCGGGCGCATTTCGAACTCGCGGAGGATGGACTGAGCCACAGCGTGAAGATCGGGGACGCGATCGACTTCGAGATCGAGGACATCGTTCCCTTCGGCGTCGAGACCGGCGAACCGGTGCGGCTCGTCGGCGTTTTCCATCCCGCCTCGTCGGAGTTCAACGCCGCCGAGGCCAAGCGCTCGAAGATCAGCGCCTTCGGCATCGAGTACGAGGGGAAGACGGGGATCTCGGCGTCTGAGTTCGCCTGGGCCGCCTGAGCGCTAGCTGGCCGTTTCGCGCGACAAAGGACGCTCGCTCCTCGCGCAAAGGAGGAGCGACTCAACGACGCAGCATTACGGTCGCTTTTCGTCCAAAGCAGCAGCGGCCCAATAGGGTCCACAGAACTGACCACCTGGTCGCCTGCATCGATCAGCTCCAGCGGCTCGATCCGGATGTCCTCGAACTCCTCCTCCATCGAGCCTATGTAGCGCCGCACCCCCTCGTGGCCGCGATAGGTGGCTGGCTCGATGTAGTCCTCGGTGCTGGTCGACTCGACCTCGGGGTGGTAGTAGCGCAGGGAACCGTCGAGTCCTTCACGCCTGTACGCCTCAAACGCACGGCGCACGATCTCGACGTTCTCCTGCGACATCGCCTACTCCCGCAGCCCGGCGGCTTCGAGGGCTTCGGAATGGCTCGAACCCGGCACCTCCGCTCCGAGGGGGGCTCAGCCTGAAGCGGTCGCCTCCGCCGCCCGCTTGGACATCTCCTCCGGCGGGATGTCCTCCACATGCGTCGCGACATGCCAGTGGTGTCCAAAGGGATCTTCGAAGCTTCCGGAACGGTCGCCGTAGAACTTGTCTTCGACCCCGCGCAAGGCCTTGGCGCCGCCTTCGATCGCGCGCTCGAAGACGGCGTCGGCATCCTCGACGTAGACATGGAGGGATACGGGAGTGCCGCCCACCGTCTTGGGGCCGATGGCGTCCATCTCGGGGTGCTCGTCGGCGAGCATGATCACGGAGTCGCCCAGATCGAGCTCCGCGTGACCGACCTTGCCGCCGGGTCCTCCCATGCGCATCCGCTCAGTTGCGCCCAGCACGGACGTGTAGAAGTCAATCGCGACGGAGGCGCCGTCCACGATCAGGTAGGGGGTTACGCGAGGGTAATCCTTCGGGATTGGGTTGACCATCGGTTGCACCTCCAAGGGTCGGGTGGCTCACGTAGCGTGGTCGGACGCATGGTACGACGGACGATCTTTGCGTTCTCCTCCGAATCCTACTCCTCGAGCCCGGCGGCTTCGAGGGCCTCTGCCGGATCGAGGTAGTTCCGAATGCGGATCACCCGACCGTCTTTCAGGTCGTACACGGCGGCCAAGTCCATTTCGACCGGCACACCGCTCCCCTGACCGCTCGCCCGCTGATGTACCAGCGCGACGACGCGGTCATCCGGGGCGTCGATCAACCGCTCGATATCGAACGTCAAATGGTCGAAGTCCTCCGCCCAGGTGCGCATGTATTCGCTGACACCGTCGCGCCCGCGATAGCTGTTGGATCCAGGAAAGCTGCTGGTTGGAATCCACTCAACATCGTCAGCGAGAACGTCCGCGTCGAATACAGAATCGAAGTCGCGACGCTCCAACGCTTCTCGGAGCGTCTCGAGCCCCCGCTCCACGATCTCGACGTTCTCCTGCGACATCGCCTACTCCTCGAGCCCGGCGGCTTCGAGGGCTTCCTTCCTCGTCTGGTACATCGTGAGCGAGGTCTGCTCGCCGTCCCTAAACCTGTACAGCCAGGTGCTTCGAGCCTGAACTTCGATGCCGTCGCGCCCTCGAAGGTACGTCACGTTCTCTGCAATCACCAGGTCGTCGTCGATCTCCACCGGGTCGTCGACGAACTCCATCCGAGCTTCGTCCCAAGTCGCGAGGAACCGCTGCACCGACGCCCGGATTTCATCGTGCCCCCGATAGACGCCTGCCTCAGGCCCTCGCGATTGCGCGCTGGCAGAACTTCAACGCGCGGGCCGGACGAGCGGCCCCCGACAAACTCGGGGGCGCTCATCCAGCGTTCGAAGCCCTAATAGGCACCCGCCGCAGCAGCCTCCGGAAGGCCCACCGCGACTCTCCCTGTCAACCTCGAAATACGTGTTCTCGCTCGACGCCAGCGGTAGCCGGATCGAGGTAGTCGCGGAGCGCGTCGATCGAGTCCGCCTCCCACAGGCAGACGGCTATCGAGTGGTCCCGAGACGGGAAGAACTGCCGCCCTTGGACACCCGGCGGGCCCGCCTCCAGCGACCTGCTCAGCATCCATCGAGAAGAACTTCTCCGGATCCGTGATCCGGTGCTGTACCACAACGTCCATGGCTCCACCTCCCTTGTTTGAGCCTTCGAGCGACTCTACGCGCGTCATCCCGCAAATGCAACGCTCGAACGAGAGTTGGCCTGGATCATTGGCCCTCCCAGTCATCCGGCGGTTGCCTGCTGGGATCACCCCCAGCGCGAGATACTGCGCGGGCGATGTCGCAGGAGAACGTGGAGATCGTGCGGCGCGTCTATCGACGCGTTGAACGAGGGCGACCTTGACGGCATCCCTGCGCCTGTATTCCCCCGAGGCGGAGATCGACTGGTCGCGCTCGACGGGGCCGCTGCGGAGGCGCGTATCGATGGCCACGTGGGGCATCGAAGACCGTTCCGGAACGAGTTCTTCTCGGCTTTCGAGGACATTCGGCTCGAGGCCGCACGACTTCATGAGCGGCGGGGTCCGAGGTCGTTGTCCCGAACACCGCGCACCTCAGGGGACGTGGTGGCGATCGAGGCGAGTCGCGAGAGCCACCTTCGTGTACACGGTCGAGAACGGACGGATCACACGCCTTCGAATGTTTCAGGAGCGGGACGAGGCCCTCGAAGCCGCCGGGCTGCGGGAGTAGGCGATGTCGCGGGAGAACGTCGAGGTCGTCCTGAAGGGTCGAGCCGGGCGTTCTCGCGGGGATCAGAGACAGGGGGCGCAGTGACCGGCCGCTAGATCGGCGGCGGATCCCTGCGCCGATCCAGGACCCGCGCAGCGCGTTTCGCGGTCCGCTACGGCGACGCGCAGATCACGTATGCCTGCAGGGTGACTGTCTCTGAGTTCGCGGTCCGGTTAACCCACGAAACGTTCCAGCCGGTCGGCACGCTCCCCTGCGTCATCGGCATCGGATGGGAGTCGACGACGGTGTATGTGTTGGTATTGGTTGTCCCCCCGCCACCGACCGCCCGCTCTCCGGTGTTACATGAGGCACTGGTCCCGCCGATACCGCCGCCAATGAGAGTGGTTGTGCGCGAGGTGCCCCGCCGGGTCACCACGTTGGTCGCGCCATTCCTTCCGGGCTCGCCTTGCGGGCCCTGCGGGCCGGGCTGTCTCGCTTGCGGGGAGCTACACCCGTGCCTCGAAGCCGCCGGGCTGTCGGAGTAGGCGATGTCGCAGGAGAACCCTCGGCTGCTACGCTCCCGCGCTCACTGGTACAGGGGTTAGGGCCGCGTCGAGCGTGCGCCTCCCCACGGAAGGGAAGGACGACATGATGCGACGGACCCCAGGAATCCTCGTGGCCGTGCTGGCACTCGTCGCCGCACTGGTGGCAACGGTCCCGGCGCAAGCCGCCTCGGAGCGCGTCACGAAGTCCGAGGCCAAGAAGGCATTGCGGACGCTCGTCACGATCGAGAACCCGGGTGTGATTGTGCCGTTCGAAGGATCGCCCTGGGATGGAGCCCATTTCTGCGGCGCGGATTGGCACACGGTCAAGGTCCCAGTGGTGGAAGGCGGGGACGCGTCGTTCACCAAGCAGGACGCCGCGGTGATACTGGATGCGATCTCCGTTGCGTTCACGCTGGATGGATCGCCACTCGCCAGCGAGC
Organism: uncultured Thermoleophilia bacterium; assembly: GCA_963754225.1. Taxonomy (GTDB): domain Bacteria; phylum Actinomycetota; class Thermoleophilia; order Solirubrobacterales; family 70-9; genus DASPWW01. The sequence goes on along the minus strand of CAVWEV010000008.1, from coordinate 2,520 downwards.
GCACCAAGATCAAGTCCGTCCCAGATCCATCGCGGTTCGGGGCTGTCAACGCCTATTTCTTCAATCAGGGCCGCGTCCTCTCACCCGACGAACTGTCTGTGGGCCAGCACGAGCTCAGCATGCGGTTCACCGACTCCAGCGGCACCTTCGATGAGACCATCACCTTTTTCATCGACGCCGCGGGCACGGGAGCTTGTCTCTGACCGTCCTTGTCTGTGGCTGTGGAGCGCCAGTAGGCGCTCAGCCCGACCGTGGAGTTACTGTCAAAGGACACCCGGCACCGCCGGGGGGTCCTTCCGGTTCTTAAGGGCTCGGGCGTGGCTCACTGTGCCACTGCGCTGCGCAAAAACGCCAGCCCGACGCGGGATACTGAGCGGGCGATGTCGCAGGAGAACGTGGAGATCGTCGACCAAGCGGCGCACCGCGTTCAGCTCGGTGTGCGACGGCGGCTTCTCCTGGCGCTCCATCGCGCTTAGCTTCCGGTCAACGAGAGCGGCGACCCGCTCGACCTCAGTTTGTCCCTTGGCAGTCACCGACCCCTACTTTTTCAAACGGCCCGGATTTCGCGATTGTGTGCAGCCGCGTCGGCCGGGTGTCCGCAGCCGCCGCCCGGCGTGATCCCACCGCCCCCCTGGGCCACCAGCTTCTCCGCTGGGTTCAAATCCCATCAGCCGCTTCCCATCACGTAGACGGCGCCTACCGACAACCGAATCCAGAACACGATCCCGCTCTGCCGCGATTGCCACCACAAGGCGACGTTCCCCGGCATCTGAGGTCGTTGTTGGCGGGCGCAGGCGAGCAAGCAAGAGGCCCGCCGAAGCGGGCCTCTCGCCGTTTAGGTTCGCCAGCGCGGTTAGGGGCTGGTGTTGGACTCGATCTGGTCCGTGTTTGTCTCGATCCGGTCCAACTCCGTGACGGCGTTCTTGCCCACATGGGAACCGGAGCCGCCCAAGAACAGTTTCACGTCGTGGAGTTCGGCCGTTGCCTCCTCGACCGCCGCCGTTGTCCCATTGACTGCCTTCACCACCTTCTTGCTTCCGCCAGCAGCCGCCTGTGCCTCCCCCGCGGTCGCGGTGCCTGGATTCGTCGCTTGTGCGAGCAGGAACCCGACTGCGGCACTAAGCAGGACCACCACGGCGAGGAACACGACCACGAGTTGCCGAGTGATGACGATCTGGTTCGCCATGGTGTGCCTCCCCTACGTTGCGTACCGTGACAAACGGAATCTATACGCCGAGGGGCAGATTTCGTCCTTTTTTGGCGGGCGCAGTGGCACAGTGAGCCGGGACGCCGTCTCTAAAGAAACTGGGCCGAATCTACCCCCGCAGCCCGGCGGCTTCGAGGGCTTCGTCTCGCGACCCATATCCCTCCACCCGCGTGACCTTTCCGTCGCGAAGGCGATAGAGCCAAACGAAGGTCCCTTCAACATCGACGCCACTCCCCCGACCCCGCGCTCGATGGGCGGCGACCACGAGAACGCCGTCGTCACCGATCTCGGTGATCTCCCGAATATCGAAGTGAGCGTTCCGATCGAAGGTCTGAAACCAATCCCCGTACCATTCACCGACGGCGTCGCGTCCACGAAACGTCCCGCTGCGGATTCCCGGCGGAGCCTCGAGCACGACGTCATCGGCGTAGTGGCCCATTGCGCGTCCGAAGTCACGCTCGTTCACAGCTGCAAATTGGTCTCTGATGACCTCGACGTTCTCCTGCGACATCGCCTACTCCTCAAGCCCGGCGGCTTCGAGGGCCTCCTCCCACGTCATGAACAGCCGCACACGCTGAAGCGTGCCGTCCGCGACCTCGACCACCTGCGCGAACTCGCCGGGAACGTCAACCCCGCTTTCGGCCCCGTGGAGGGTCGTCTCGATCCGCAGCACCACTGCCTCACCCCGGTCTCTCACATCGACGGGGGTCACCTTCAGGTCGCCGACGACGGTGCGCTGATCAGTCAAATAGGCAACGGCTGCATCCCGCCCTCGCACCACCCGCGGGTCGGGAAGGTTTGGGGGATCGTTCCACTCGAAGTCCTCCGCCCAGAACCGCTTGGCCGACTGCGGGCCGCCATCGTTCCAGGCCTCGATCGCGCGCCGGACAACTTCGACGTTCTCCTGCGACATCGCCTACTCCGACAGCCCGGCGGTCTTGAGGGCTTCGGCACGGGTCCAGAAGACTTGACGTCTCGTAATCAGGCCGTCCGCGAACCAGACGATCTGCCAGGTGCGGTATTCAAACGGCACGCCGCTGCCCCTACGGCGTGCTGTGAGAACCACGGCGATGAAGACCCGGTCATCACCCAAGTCCGTTATCTGCTCGATCTCGATGTGGACGCCCTCCTCCGCGTCTTCCCACATCAGCTCGATCCACTCTCGCACCCCTGCCCGCCCGCGGTACAGCTCACCAATCCCAGAGACACCTTCCAGGGCCTCCCATACGACATCAGGGCTGAGGAAGGCCAGCAAGGCGTCGAAGTCGCCGCGGTTGAGCGCGTCGATGGCCTTCCGTGCCAGCGCCACGTTC
>CAVWEV010000007.1:0-157296 GCA_963754225.1 uncultured Thermoleophilia bacterium | reverse complement strand
CGGGCGCGGGCGGGCGAGTCGGCGGCGCTGCCCGGCTGAGGCTAGTTGGCCAGCGCCCGGACGTGCGTCTGGAGGCGACGCGCGGCGTCGGTGGCATGGTCGACCTCGACCCAGGCGACGCCCGCGTCCTCGTCGACCCCCCAGTCGTCGGCGAGCCGGCCGATCAGATACGTCCTCCACCCGGGGGGCGGCGCGGCGCCATCCTCGAACGAGAAGTAGTCGATCGACCGGGCGCTGAGCGGCAGCCGGAAGCCTGAGCCCTCCCCACTGACCTCGACCCTGACCTGCTCGGAGCCGACCGACACCTCGACCTGCACGGTCCCGCCCTCGCCTCGAATGCACATCGCGACCAGGGCGCGAGCGAGCAGCTCGACCGTAAGCCTGGCGCCGCCGTCGATGTCGTCGAGGTCGCTCTCGAGGGCGTCACGCACCCGCCCGGGCGCCGAGCGATCGGCGGCGAGGCGGTAGTTGAGGTCCCGGCTTTCCAGCCGGAGGGCGTCCGTGCCTGTCCGTTCCGCAATCACCTGCACTGACATGAACACCGCCGAAGGCGAAAAGTCGCTAGCGCCGCTCAGTCAGAGCCGGAGGCGAAGTCCTCGGGCGTGACCTGGTCGAGGAAGTCCTTGAACTTCTCGACGACCTCCTCGGTGTCCTCGACCTCGTGCTCGAACTCGATCGAGGACTCCTCGATCACGTCGTCGGCGGCGAAGATCGGCGCCGAGATGCGGACGGCGAGCGCGAGCGCGTCGGACGGGCGCGAGTCGATCTCCATCTCGGAGCCGTTGACCGAGATCGTGATCGAGGCGTAGAAGGTGTTGTCGCGCAGCTCGGTGACCGAGACCCGCTCGCACTTGGCGTCGAGCTGCTCGAGCAGGTCGGAGAGCAGGTCGTGGGTCATCGGCCGCGGGGTCGAGGCGCCCTGGAGCTTCATCAGGATCGCCGCCGCCTCCGGATGGCCGATCCAGATCGGCAGGAACCGGTTGCCGTCGACGGTCTTCAGCAGGACGATCGGCTGCTTGCCGACCATGTCGAAGCTGACGCCGTAGATCTGCATCTGCTGCATAGGAATCTCCCGCCCGGAAAGGGCGACGCCATTATAGGTGCGAGGGTCGCGCCGGCCGGGCATGCGGCCTTGGGAAAATCGGGGCGGTGTCGACTCGCGCCGGCAGGTCTGGATCGACGCGCTAACGCACGCTCAGACCGCTTCCAGATAGAAACCAGGGCGCTGGCGCCAATGAGCTCGAAGCCGATAGCCGACTACGGGCTGCTCGCCGATTGCAACTCGGCGGCGCTGGTCGACCGTTTGGGCTCGATCGACTGGCTGTGCATGCCCCGGTACGACAGCGCGGCGATCTTCGCCCGTCTGCTCGACCCCGACGCCGGACACTGGTCGATCAGGCCAGCCGGCGCACACCAGGTCGAGCGCGCCTATCTCGACGGCACGCTGGTGGTCGAGACGACGTTCGCGACCGACGGCGGATCGGTGCGCACTGACCGACCCGCAGCTCGACGATCACGGGCGCGCCGAGGAATGGGCGGCGGAGCGAGATAGGGTCCGCGAGGCGGTGATGGAGCGAGGCTGGAGCGAGAAGCGCGCAGGCGTACGCGCAGTCCTTCGACTCCGACGAGCTCGACGCCGCGAACCTCGTGATCCCGATCGTCGGCTTCGTCTCCGACTTCGACGACCCGCGTGCGAGCGCGACCACCGAGCCCTCTCTCGCCAAGGAGCTGGGAGAGCCGACGAATACGTGCGGCGCTACTGTCTGACCGATGGGATTCGGACGGCGTCGCGCGGTGACGAAGGCGCGTTCTTCATCTGCTCGTTCTGGCTCGTCGAGTGCCTCGCGCGTGGCGTGCCAGTAGGATCGCGCAGCGGGCTCTTCGAGCGTCTGCTCTCCGCACTGCGCGAACGACCTCGGCCTGCTCGCCGAGGAGATCGAGCCAGCACCCTCGAGAGCGACTGACGTCTCGGCACCTTCCCCCGGCGTTCACCCATCTCGGCCGATTAAGCAGCGGCGGACATTGATCGCGCGCGGGTAGGCGGGCCGGCGCGAGGCTCGATGGCTGATCAGCCAGGTACGACGCGATCGTGATCGGTGCTGGCCCGGCTGGGCAGCATGGCGCTGAGTGTTCTCGCCGATGGCGGACCGGAGGCTCGCTGATCGTCGAACGCGATCCCGTGGGCGGGGAGTGCGACGATCTTCGCTGGCATTCCCTCGAAGACGCTGCTGCGGCTCGGTCAACGCGCCCCATGCGGCCCGCGAGGCCCCCGGCGCCCCGCGAGGCCGTGAACCGCACAGTGAGCATCCTGCTGCGCGTTCGAGCGGCGAGTTTCACTGCTCGCGGGACTACGACGACGCTGGCAAGGCCAGGCGCCCGAAGAGCAATGGGATCGAGCCGTCGCGCGGTGCGGCGTGCATCGTGAGGCCGGGCGCGTCGTCGTCGACGAGATGAGCAGCACCGCGGGAAACGTCGTGATCGCGACTGGCTCGGACCCGGTGATCCTGCTCATTGAACAGGGCTCGGCCGAGGCGGCGGCGCGCGGCGTCGCCGCCAGGCCGATGGTGCTCCGACGGGCCTCGCCGTGCGATGCTCGCGCCGGGCCGCTGGAACCGGGCGGGCGTCGAGCAGCGGCCAGGCGGTGCGCGGCATGGGCGCCTCCGTCGCGCTGGTCGAGGCGGCGAAAAAAAAAAAAAAAAAAAAAAAAAAAAAAACCCACCCATGGAGCCGCTGGGAGCCGGCCTGCTGGATGCGCGCGTTACTTGCTCGCAAGCCGCGCACCGACGGTCTCGGTCTTTAGGGGTCGCCGGGGATCGAGCTGTAGCCCGCGCGGGATCCAGGTCGACGTGCGGCATGATGCGCCGGCGAGGGCATGCGGCCATCGGCGACGAACTGCAATCCGCGGCTGCTGACCTACGTCGCACAAAGTACCAGGGCCAGTTGCTGCCGCAAAGCATCCTCTGCTCATCGGCAGAGGCCAGCTACGACGCCGTCCCGGCGCGTCGTGTCGACCCGCATCCGAGGCCGCGTCTGTCGCAGAGAGCCGGAAGGGCGCATTCGAATGCCATGGTGCTGACTTCCCCGAGGTCCGACGTCGCCACCTACTCTGCTCCCCCGACGATGTACTCCGGGTTCATGACCCGGTCGGGATGCGTATTGCTTTACGGCGCCTATGCCGGGTTCGATGCGGCCGAGCGGGCGGAGCAGGCCGACACTCGTGCCCCGAGCCCGGACTCCGTTACGTGCCGCGCGACATGATCGAGTCCTTCCCGACGTTCGCAGATTTTCTGTACGCGCTTCGAAGCTGGGCGCAGACCGGTGAGCCGCGGCGAGGTCGTCGACCAGCCGGACCTTGCGACGCGTGCGGCGGCCTGCCTGATCGACGGCATCGCGTCATGCTCGCGGCTGCGGTCCGCGTCGGCGAAGCCCAGCCTCCCGCCGATCAACACCAGCGCCGACCGCTGCGACTTCATCGCCAGCCCACAACGGGCTGTGCCTGCTGCCGTTCCCGGACGACTACTACACGGTCCGCGACCCGAGCACGCCCACCGGGCGCCGGGTCAACCTGAAGACGGCGGCGATGCCCGCGAACGTCGACGGCAAGCACGTCGACGCCCGGCCGTACAACCTCAACGACGGCTTCAGCCCCGGGCAACCGATCGTCCTCAAGGTTCCCGGCCTGAACAGCGCGGCGGCGTGGCGCACCGGCGCGGCGCCGATCAACCACATCGGCCGCTACCGGGACCGCAGCCAGCCGATCGTGCGTCATCGACGCCGATACCGGCAAGCGGTGGCCGATCTGGGCCGAGATCGACTCCAACGCGACCCAGCCCAGGACGTTGGCGCTGGAGATCCACCCGGCGAGAACCTGCCCCGCGCACCGCTACATCGTCGCGCTGCGGAACCTGAAGACGGCCGGCGGCGAGACGATCCAGGCCCCGGCGGCGTTTCGCTACTACCGCGACGGCGTCCCTCCGACCAGCAGGCGATCAACGCGCCGCCGCCGCACTTCGAGGGCATCTTCCAGACCCTGAGGCGGGCCGGCATCGGGCGGCGCGACCTCTACCTGGCCTGGGACTTCACGGTCGCCAGCGACCGGAACATCGCCGAGCGCGTGCTGCACATGCGCAACGACGCCTTCGCCCAGCTCGGCGACACGAAGCTCGCCGACGCATGGTCCAGGGAAGCTCGCCGGCGTTCGACGTCACCGACGTGACCAACTTCACGCCCGGCCCAGAACGCGGAGTCGCGCGCGAGGTGAAGGGCACGTTCACGGTGCCCTGCTACCTGGCGCCGAACTGCGCGCCGGGGGCCGGTTCCAGCTCAACGACAGCGGCCTCCCCACCCGGCAACGGCGACTGGACCGCGAACTTCGACTGCATCATCCCGCGCTCGGCCGTCGCCGGGGCCGTCTCCCGCGCGCGCCCGTCGCTGTACGGACACGGGCTGTTCGGCAGCGCGGCGGAGGTGAGCTCGAGCGGCCAGGCGGAGCTCGCCAACACCTACAACTTCGTCCTCTGCGCCACCGACGAGATCGGCATGTCGTCGAACGACCTCGGCGAACACCGCCGGGATCCTCAGGACCTCTCCGTTCCCCGAGCTCGCCGACCGCCTGCAGCAGGGGCTGCTCAACGAGCTCTACCTGGGCCGGCGATGATCCACCCGCCGGCTTCAGCAGCCCCCCCGCGTTCCACGTCAACGGCACCCGGCACGCCCTCGGTGATCGACAGGAGCCACCTCTACTACGACGGCAACAGCCAGGGCGGGATCATGGGCGGCGCGCTGACCGCGGTCTCGCCGGACTTCACGCGCGCGGCGCTCGGCGTGCCGGCGATGCGCTACTCGCTCCTTCTCCCCGCGCTCGGTCGACTTCGACAGTTCGCGGCGGTCCTCTACCCGCGCTACCCGGACGAGCTCGCGCGGCCGTTGATGCTCTCGCTGATCCAGATGCTGTGGGATCGCGGCGAGCCAACGGCTACGCGCACCGGATGACGGACCCCCGCTGCCGAACACGCCGCCGCACAAGGTGCTGCTGAACGTCGCCTTCGGCGACCACCAGGTGACGCAACTGGGCGGCCGACGTCGAGGCGCGGACGATCGGCGCCTCCACGCACATGCCGATCCTCGACCCCGGGCCGCTGGCCCGGCGTCGACCTGCTCTGGCACGTCCCGCGCATCCGCAGTACCCGTTCGGCGGTTCGGCGATCGTCTACTGGGACATCGGGCCGGTGCGGCCCGACCCGGACAACCCCGGCCAGACGATCGGCGCCCCCCGCCGCCGCTGCCAACGTGCCGAACCGGGTCGGCGAGGACCCGCACGGCGCGCCGCGCGGAGCGCCGGCCGCGTCCGCGATGGTGTACCATTTCCTCGCGCCCGGCGGCCGGGTCACGAACGTCTGCGGCGACGCCCCCTGCTACGCCGGCGGCTGGACCGGGCCCCTAGTTGATCGGTCAGTGGTGAGCGGTGTCGCTGCCGGTATCGAGGACGGGCGAGTGGGCGATCGTGGATTCGAACCACGGACCTCCTCCTTATCAGAGAGGCGCTCTAACCGACTGAGCTAATCGCCCGGCGAGGCTGCGATTGTAGTCGCGCCGCCCGCCTCAGGCGCCGGCGGCGCAGCCGGCGCGGTGAAGGAGTGAGCTCGACGAGGTCGTCGAAGCCCCAGCTCCGCGCTTGACGCGCTGCGAGCGGCGGCCGCACCTTCGCGTCGCGACCGAGCGCACGCTAGAGCTCGCTCCTCCGCCTCTCGCGACCGCTCGCGTCGCTTATCGGCGTCCGGCGCGCGCCCCTGCGCGCGCTTGCCGGCTCGCCCTTGGCGCGGCGCTCCGTCTCGCGGACCGACCACCCGGCCGCGCCGCGTCGCGGGCCAGCCGCCGGCGGACGTCGTTGCCCCTCGACCTGGAGCATCGCCCGGCCGTGGCCCTCGCTGAGCTCGCCGGACTCGAGCAGCGTCGAGCACCTCGTCGGGCAGGTCGAGCAGGCGGATCAGGTTGGAGACCGCGGGGCGGCTGCGGCCGACGCGGCGCGCCAGCTCCTCCTTGGAGAGCCCGAGGTCCTCGACCAGCGCCGCGCAGGCGCGCGCCTCCTCGACCGGGTTGAGGTCCTCGCGGACCATGTTCTCGATCAGCGCCGCCTGCAGGCGCTCGGCCTCGTCCGGGTCGCGGACGACCGCCGGCACCTTGCTCGAGGCCCGCGCCTGCTGCGCGGCGCGCCAGCGCCGCTCGCCGGCGATCAGCTCGTAGCTGCCGTCGGCGAGCGGGCGGACGAGCAGCGGCTGGACGACGCCGCTGGTCTCGATCGAGGCGGCGAGGGCGGCGAGCGCCTCGGGGTCGAAGCTGGTCCGCGGCTGGCTCGGGTTGGGCTTGATCAGCTCGACCGGCAGCTCGCGCAGCTCCGGCGTCCTCGGCGGCGGTCTCGGGCAGGATCGCCGCCAGCCCGCGGCCCATGCCGCGTCGGTCGCTCAGCCACGCTCCGCCACCTCCTTGGCGAGGCTCGCGGTAGGCGTCCGAGCCGCGCGAGGTCGGGGCGTGCTCGATCACGGGCAGGCCGTAGCTCGGCGCCTCGGCGACTCGGACGCTGCGCGGGATCACCGTCTCGAAGACCATCTCGGGGAAGTGGTCGCGCAGCTCGCGCTCGACGTCCTGGGCGAGGCGGGTGCGCTCGTCGTGCATGGTGATCAGCAGACCCGACAGCACCAGGCGCGGGTTGAGCTCGCGCCGGATCAGCCCCAGGGTGTCGAGGAACTGGACCAGGCCCTCGAGCGCCAGGTACTCGGCCTGCACCGGGACGATCACCCGGTCGGCGGCGACCAGCGCGTTGACGCTGACCGGGCCCAGCGACGGCGGGCAGTCGAGCAGGGTGAACGCGAAGCGCTCGCGGACCGGGCCGAGCCGCTCGCGCAGGCGCGTCTCGGAGCCCTCGATCCGCGGCAGCTCGACCGCGGCGCCGGCGAGGTCGCGGCTGGCCGGCACGAGCCAGAGGTTGTCGGGCCCGGCGGGCCGCGCCGCCTCGGCGACCGAGACCTCGCCGGTCAGGCAGTCGTAGGAGGACGGGTGCAGCGTCGCGGTCGCCGCCGAGCGCGACGGTCGCGTTGCACTGCGGATCGAGGTCGACGAGCAGCGTCTGGGCGCCGCCGGCCGCGACGCAGGCGGCGAGGTTGACGGCGGTCGTCGTCTTGCCGACGCCGCCCTTCTGGTTCGCGACCGCGTAGACGGTGCCCATCGGCCCGAGATTCCTACCCGCGGGGGCGCTTCTTCGCCATTCCCGCACGGCGCGGCAATCCAATCGGGTTGGCGCCGCTCTTACGGAGGACATGGAGATGGCGGTGGTGGCTTGCCTGCGTAGGGGCCGACGCGAGGATCCGCTGCGGGCTCCATCGCCAGAGACCCCGCGGCGCGCTCCAGCTCCTGCTCCTCCTCCTCGTCGCGCCTGCCCTTCCGTAGACGGCGGCGTGCTCGTCGCGTGGAAGGGTCGTCGCAACGTGGATGAGGAGGCGGAGCTGGGGCGCGCGGCGCCGCGGCTCGCGATCGAGCCCGTCGAGGTGCGCTGGGTCGGGCCCTACGCAGGCAGCCGCCACCGCCATCTGCACCTGCTGCGCAAGTCCGGCCCCACCCCCGAGGATCTGCCTCGCCGACCGGGTGTCGCAAAGAAGCGCCCCTTCGGCAAGTAAGGTCGGGGGCCGATGGGCACCGTGTATGCGATCGCGAACCAGAAGGGTGGCGTCGGCAAGACGACGACTGCGGTCAACATCGGCGGCCTGCGTCGCGGCGGCGGGGTGCCAGACGCTGCTCGTCGATCTCGACCAGCAGTGCAACGCGACGGCGTCTCTCGGGCTCGGCCGCGACCTGGAGCCCAACTCGTACGACTGCCTCACCGGCGAGGTCTCCGTGGCCGAGGCGGCGCGGCCCGCCGGGCCCGACAACCTCTGGGTCGTCCCGCCCACCGCGACCTCGCCGGCGCCACCGTCGAGCTGCCCCGGATCGAGGGGTCCGAGACCCGGCTCCGCGACATGCTCGGGCCGGTGCGGGAGCGGTTCGCGTGCACCCTGCTCGACTGCCCGCCCTCCCTGGGCCCCGTCACCGTCAACGCGCTGGTCGCGGCCGATCGGGTGATCGTCCCCGTGCAGGCCGAGTACCTGGCGCTCGAGGGGCTGGTGCAGTTCATGGACACGTTGGGGCTGATCCGGCGCGAGCTCAACCCCGCCCTCGTGATCAACGGGCTGCTGATCACGATGGCCGACGAGCGCACCCGGCTGGCGCACGACGTGGAGCGCGAGCTGCGCGAGCACTTTCCCGAGCTCGTGTTCCGCACGGTGATCCCGCGCAGCGTCCGCGTCGCCGAGGCGCCGAGCCACGGCCGGCCCCGTGCTCGAGCACGCCCCGGACTCGCCCGGCTCGGACGCCTACCGCGAGCTGGCCAAGGAGGTGACGGAACGTGGCTAGCGAACGAAGGGGAATGGGCCGCGGGCTGGCGGCGATCCTTCCCGAGACCGCCGCCGAGGCGCCCGAGCTGCGCGAGCTGCCCGTCGAGCTGATCCGTCCCAATCCCGACCAGCCGCGCAGCAGGATCGACGAGGCCGCGATCCGCGACCTCGCCGCCTCGGTCGCCGCCGCGGGGATCGTGCAGCCGCTGCTCGTTCGCCCGGCCGCCGACGGCACCTACGAGCTGATCGCCGGCGAGCGGCGGTGGCGCGCGGCGCAGGCCGCGGGCCTCGAGCAGGTGCCCGCGGTCGTTCGCGACCAGGAGGACGCCGAGCGCCTGCAGACGGCGCTGGTCGAGAACATGGCGCGCGAGGACCTCAACCCGGTCGACGAGGCCCGCGCCTGCGCGACCCTGGTCGAGGACCTGGGACTCAGCAAGGAGGAGCTGGCGCGCCGCGTCGGCCGCAGCCGCGCCGCGGTCTCCAACCTGATCCGTCTGCTCGACCTGCCCGACGACGTGATCGACCTGCTGAGATCGGGCGAGCTCTCCGAGGGCCACGGCCGGGCGATCCTCCAGGCGCGTGGAGCCGACGTCCGCCGACGGCTGGCCCGCGACGCGGTATCGGGCGGGTGGTCGGTCCGGGAGACGGAGCGCCGCGCCAAGGGCGCGACCGGGAAGCGCGGCCACAGGGGCGCGCGCCGTGACGCCGATCGCGACGCGGCGTTCGCCGAGGCGGAGGAGGAGCTCGAACGTGCGTTCGGTCACGACGCGAAGGTGCGGGCCGCTCGCAGCGGCGTCAAGGCGGAGCTCGTGTTCGACGACCTCGACGAGCTGCGCTCCTTCACCCGCCGCCTTCGCCGCCGTCGCTGAGCGGCGCGGCGCGACTACAATCGAGCCTCCCGGGCGATTAGCTCAGTCGGTTAGAGCGCCGCTCTGATAAGGCGGAGGTCCGTGGTTCGAGTCCACGATCGCCCACTCGCCCGTCCTCGAATCCCGGCAGCGACACCGCTCACCACTGACCGATCACCTAGGGGCCCGGCCATCCGCCGGCGAAGCAGGGGGCGTCACCGCACACGTTCGTGACCCGGCCGCCGGGGGCGAGGAACTGGTTCGCCATCGTGGTCGCGGTGGGCACCCCCCGCGGCGCGCCGTGCGGGTCCTCACCCACGCGGTTGGGCAGGTTCTCGAGCGGCGGCGGCGGGGTGCCGATCGTCTCGCCGGGGTCGCCCGGATCGGGGCGCACCGGCCCGATGTCCGAGTACACGACCGCCGAGCCCTTGAACGGGTAGCGCCCGATCGCGGGCACGTTCCAGAGGATGTCCACGCCGGGCCACCGCCCCGGGGCGATCACGGGCACGTGCGTGGAGGCACCGATCGTGCGCGCCTCGACGTCGGCGGCGAAGTTGGTCACCTGGTGGTCGCCGAAGGCGACGGCCATCAGCACCTTGTGCTTGGGGGTGTTGGCGAACGGGTGGCGCGTCATGCGGTGCGCGTAGCCGTTCGGGTCGCTGCGGTCCCATAGCATCTGGGTCAGCGACAGCATCAGCGGCCGCGCCAGCTCGTCGGGATAGTTGGGGTACAGGACCGCGGCGAACTGGTCGAACGGGGTGGCACGGGGCAGCAACAGCGAGAAGCGCATCCCCGGCACCCCGAGCACCGCGCGGGTGAAGTCCGGTGCGACCGCGGTCAGCGCCCCGCCGAGGATCGCACCCTGGCTGTTTCCCTCGTAGTACAGGTGGCTGGTGTCGATCACCGACGGCGTGCCGGGCGACCCGTCGACGTGGAACGCGGGGTGGCCGCTGAAGCCGGCCGGGTGGATCAACGTCCGGCCCAGGAAGAGCTCGTTCAGGAGTCCCTGCTGCACGCGGTCGGTCAGCTCGGGGAAGTTCGAGAGGTCGCTCAGGATCCCGGCGGTGTTCGTGAGATCGTTCGAGGACATGCCGATCTCGTCCGTCGCGCAAATGACGAAGCTGTGGTCGTTGGAGAAGCCCTGCAGCAGGTCGGAGCCGAGCTCCGCCACGCTGCCGAACAGCCCGTGGCCGTAGATCACCGCGCGCGCGGGAGCCGCCCCTGGGGCGACCGCGGAGCGTGGGATGATGCAGCGGAAGTTCGCCTCCCAGTCGCCGTGCCGGGTGGGGAGCCCCCTGCCGTCGAGCTCGAACCGGGAGCCCACGGAGCAGTCCGGCGCCAGATAGCACGGCACTGTCACGGTGCCGGTCACGTCGCGCGCGACGTCCGCGTTCTGTGCCGGGCTGAAGTCGGTCACGTCGTCGACCTCGAACGTCGGCGAGCTGCCCTTGACCTTGAGGTTCGCGAGGTTGCGGTCCCCGAGCTGCGCGAACGCGTCGTCGCGCATGTGCAGCAGTCGTCCGCCGATGTTGCGGTCGCTCGCCACGGTGAAATCCCAGGCGAGATACAGGCCGCGGCGCCCGATGCCCGCCCGCTTCAGGACCCGGAAGATGCGATCGAAGTGCGTGCGCCGCGCCTCGATCGGCTTCTGGTCCGAGTGGACATCGTCGCGGTAGTAGCGGAACGCCGCCGGCGGGGGGATCGCCTCGCCCTCGGCCGTGCTCAGATTCCGCAGCGCGACGATGTAGCGGTGCTTCGCATGCAGGTTCTTCGCCGGGTGGATCTCGAGCGCCGTGTCCTGGGCCGTCGTCGCGTTGGAGTCGATCTCCGTCCAGATCGGCGCCCGCTTGCCGGTCTGGGCGTCGATCAGCACGACCGGCTGGCTGTGGCGCTTGAAGCGGCCGATGTGGTTGATCGGCGCCGCGCCGGTGGCGCGCACGTCCTCGACGCTGTCCAGGCCGGGCACGCGCAGCACGATCGGCTGCCCGGGGCTGAACCCGTCGTTGAGGTTGTACGGCCGGGAGTCGATGTGCGTGCCCGCGGCGTTCGCAGGCATCGCCTCGGTCTGCAGGTTCACGCGCCGCCCCGTGGCCGTGCCCCGGTCCCCGACGGTGTAGTAGTCGTTCGGGAACGGCAGCAGGCAGAGCCGGTTCTCGGGGCTGGCGATGAAGTCGCAGCGGTTGGCGCTGGACAGGTCGATCGGGGGGAGGTTGGGCTTCGCCGACGCGGAGCCGGCGGGCGCGAGCATGACCGCGACGGCGGCGACCAGGCAGGCCGCTGCGCGCGTCGCGAGCCCGGGCTGGTCGGCGACCTCGCCGCGGCTCATCGTTCGGCGCCCAGCTTCTCGAACGCGTACAGGAAGATCTCCGAGAACGTGGGGAATGGCTGGATCGTGTCGCGCAGCACGTCGAGCGGAATCCGCGCGCGGACCGCGAGGGTCGCCTGCTGCAGCCACTCGCCCGCGTCGGGACCCAGGGCGTAGGCACCGGTGAGGCGATCGCCGTCCGAGACCAGGGTCATGAACCCCGGGGTCTCGTCATATGCCCGGGTGTAGGTGGCGGTCCTCGGCACCTCGCCGATCGGCACCGTGGCGGTCAATGCGCCCTCCGGCTCTCCAACAGACGCGGCCTGGGGATCGGTGAACACGACGCGCGGGACCGCGTCGTAGCTGGCCTCGGCCGATCGCCCGAGGATGTTTGCGGCGGCGACCCGCCCCTGGTACTTGCCGACGTAGGTGAGCGGCCAGATCCCGGTCACGTCGCCGATCGCCCACATGCCCTCGCTAGCAGCCATCCGCGCGTCGACCTCGATCCCGCGCTTGCCGGGCTCGATCCCCACCGTCTCGAGGCCGAGCCCGTCGGTGCGCGGCTTGCGGCCGGTCGCGACCAGCAGCCGGTCGCCGCGCAGCTCGTCGCGCTCGGGGAACTCCAGCACGTACTCGCCGTCCTGGACCCGCACGGCCGACGCGTGCTGTCCGAAGCACAGTTCGATGCCCTCGGTGGCCAGCGCCTCGCCGAGCGCCTCGCCGAGCTCTTTCGGCTCGCGCGGCAGGAGGTGGTCCTCACCCTCGACCAGCGCGACGGAGGCGCCCATGCGGCGCACCGCCTGGCCCATCTCGACGCCCACCGGTCCGCCCCCCAGCACGAGCATTCGGCGCGGCACCTCGGTGAGCGCCGTGGCCTCGCGGTTGGTCCACACGCCGGCCGCCTCGGCCAGCCCTGCGATCGGCGGGATCACCGGGTCCGAGCCGGTGGCGATCACGACGTTTGCCGCGGTGTGCTCGGTGTCGTCGACAACGACGCGGCCCGGCCCGGCGATCCGCGCCGCACCGCGCAACAGCTCGATGCCGTTGCTCTCGAGCCACCTGGCCTTGCCCGCGTCGTGGTAGTCCGCGACCATGAAGTTGCGCCACTCGAACGTGGCGGCGGGATCTAGCTGTCCGGTCACGGCCTCGCGGGCGCCGGGCGCCTCGCGGGCGG
The DNA here is from genome assembly GCA_963754225.1 of uncultured Thermoleophilia bacterium. Classification (GTDB taxonomy): domain Bacteria; phylum Actinomycetota; class Thermoleophilia; order Solirubrobacterales; family 70-9; genus DASPWW01. Next base: position 144,546 of record CAVWEV010000007.1, on the reverse strand, counting down.
CGTGGAGCGCGTCGCCGGGTCGCAGCAGCGTCTTCGAGGGGATGCAGGCGAAGTAGTCGCACTCGCCGCCCACCCGATCGCGTTCGACGATCGCGACCCTGAGTCCGCCATCGGCGAGGACGCTGGCGCAGTGCTCCCCGGCCGGGCCGGCGCCGATCACGATCGCGTCGTACTCGCTCATCGGCCGTGAGCTCTCACGCGGCCACGCCTTCCCGCGCGCGATCGATGTCCGCCGCCGCCTTGATCAACCCGATGTGGCTGAACGCCTGGGGGAAGTTGCCGAGCAGCCGGTCGCTCTCGGGGGCACTCGTGTCGATCTCCTCGGCCAGCAGGCCGAGGTCGTTCGCGCACTCGCTGAGCCGCTCGAAAAGCGCCTCGGCGCGCTCGACTTCGCCGGCCTGCGCGAAGCAGGAGACGAGCCAGTACGAGCAGATCACGAATGTGCCCTCCTCTCCCTCGAGGCCGTCCGCGTTGAGGCCCTCGGTGTTGCGGTAACGAAGCACCAGCCCGTCCTCGGTCAGCTCGCGAGCGATGGCCTCGATCGTAGAGCGCATACGCCCGTCGGTGGCAGGCAGGAAGCCGACCAGCGGCATCAGAAGCTGGGCGGCGTCGAGCTCATCGGAGTCGAAGGACTGGGCGTACGCCTCGCGCTTCTCGCTCCAGCCTCGCTCCATCACCGCCTCGCGGACCCTATCTCGCTCCGCCGCCCATTCCTCGGCGCGCCCGTGATCGTCGAGCTGCGGGTCGGTCAGTCGCACCGATCCGCCGTCGGTCGCGAACGTCGTCTCGACCACCAGCGTGCCGTCGAGATAGGCGCGCTCGACCTGGTGTGCGCCGGCTGGCCTGATCGACCAGTGTCCGGCGTCGGGGTCGAGCAGACGGGCGAAGATCGCCGCGCTGTCGTACCGGGGCATGCACAGCCAGTCGATCGAGCCCAAACGGTCGACCAGCGCCGCCGAGTTGCAATCGGCGAGCAGCCCGTAGTCGGCTATCGGCTTCGAGCTCATTGGCGCCAGCGCCCTGGTTTCTATCTGGAAGCGGTCTGAGCGTGCGTTAGCGCGTCGATCCAGACCTGCCGGCGCGAGTCGACACCGCCCCGATTTTCCCAAGGCCGCATGCCCGGCCGGCGCGACCCTCGCACCTATAATGGCTCGCGTCCCCGAGGGCGGCGGAAAATTGCCTATGCAGCAAATGCAGATCTATGGCGTCAGCTTCGACATGGTGGGCAAGCAGCCCATCGTCCTGCTGAAGACGGTCGACGGCAATCGCTTCCTGCCGATCTGGATCGGCCACCCGGAGGCGGCGGCGATCCTGATGAAGCTCCAGGGCGCCTCGACCCCCCGGCCGATGACACACGACCTGCTCAACGACATGCTCGAGCAGCTCGAGGCCAAGTGCGAGCGCGTGTCCGTCACCGAGCTGCGCGACAACACCTTCTACGCCTCGATCACGATCTCCGTCAACGGTTCCGAGATGGAGATCGACTCGCGCCCGTCCGACGCGCTGGCGCTCGCGGTGCGCACCTCCGCCCCGATTTTCGCCGCCGACGACGTGATCGAGGAGTCCTCGATCGAGTTCGAGCACGAGGTCGAGGACACCGAGGAGGTCGTGGAGAAGTTCAAGGACTTCCTCGACCAGGTCTCGCCCGAGGACTTCGCCTCCGGCTCTGACTGAGCGGCGCTAGCGACTTTTCGCCTTCGGCGGTGTTCATGTCAGTGCAGGTGATTGCGGAACGGACAGGCACGGACGCCCTCCGGCTGGAAAGCCGGGACCTCAACTACCGCCTCGCCGCCGATCGCTCGGCGCCCGGGCGGGTGCGTGACGCCCTCGAGAGCGACCTCGACGACATCGACGGCGGCGCCAGGCTTACGGTCGAGCTGCTCGCTCGCGCCCTGGTCGCGATGTGCATTCGAGGCGAGGGCGGGACCGTGCAGGTCGAGGTGTCGGTCGGCTCCGAGCAGGTCAGGGTCGAGGTCAGTGGGGAGGGCTCAGGCTTCCGGCTGCCGCTCAGCGCCCGGTCGATCGACTACTTCTCGTTCGAGGATGGCGCCGCGCCGCCCCCCGGGTGGAGGACGTATCTGATCGGCCGGCTCGCCGACGACTGGGGGGTCGACGAGGACGCGGGCGTCGCCTGGGTCGAGGTCGACCATGCCACCGACGCCGCGCGTCGCCTCCAGACGCACGTCCGGGCGCTGGCCAACTAGCCTCAGCCGGGCAGCGCCGCCGACTCGCCCGCCCGCGCCCGCTGGAGCTCGACGATCCGGGCGCACAGGTCCTCGAACGAGAGACCGGCGGCCTCGGCGGCCTGTGACCTCGCGGATGCATTCCTTGGTGCGCTCGAATCCCCCCGGCCACGCGCCAAGTAAACCATCCGCGCGCTCGTTAGCCTTGCTCGGCTGATGGACCTCTTTCTCGCCGCCTGTCAGGGAATCGGGCTCGCGCTCGCCACCGGTGGCGTGGCCGGCGCGATCGCCGGAGCCGTTGCCGCGCGGGAGCACGCCGGCGCCCCCGGTGGGGTGCTGGCGCTGCTCGCGGGTCTCGGCGTCCTCGCCGGCGCGTACCTGTTCGGCGCCGCGCTGTCGGGCGAGGATCATCCGGCGTGGCCGGGATGGCTCGTCGGCGCGCTCGTCGCCCTGCTCTGCTTCTCCGTGACGAGCGGCGTGGTCAGGGGCGCTTCGACCCGCGGACAGGGCGCCTCGGCTGGCGCGCAGGTCGCCTACGTCGTCGTGGCCGCCGCGATCCTCGCGGCGATCTCGCTCACGCCCGCCTCGCCGCTCGCCGTGGTCGTCCTCGTCGCCGTCGGATGGCTCGCGCTCGCGCGCCGCCAGCGCGCGGCGCGCAAGCACGAGGGCCTCCGCGTGCTGAGATGACGAAGAGATGAGCGCGACGTCGCGCAAGCTGATCCTCGTCGTCGTCGATTCCCTTCACACCGAGATGCTGGAGCGGGCCGTGGCCGAGGACGCCGCGCCGACGTTCAAGAAGCTGATCGACCGCGGAGAGTTGATCAGGGACTGCGTCTCCACCTTCCCCTCGGTGACGCCGGTCGCGTGCTCGGAGATCACCACCGGCGTCGGACCGGACCGTCACTGGGTCAGCGGGATGAACTGGTATCACCGCGTCGAGCGCCGCTACGTCGAGTACGGCTCCTCGCTCGAGGCGACCCGGGCGTTCGGGCTCTTCCGCACCCTGTACGACACCGTCTACAACATGAACATGTCCCACCTGTCGCACGAGGTGGAGACGCTGTTCGAGCGCCTCGACGACGTCGGCGTGCGCACCGCGTGCACGCCCTTCCTGATCTACCGCGGGCGCCATCGTCACGAGCTGGGGCTCGAGGGGCTGCTGCGCCGGATGGCGGTTGCGGCGAAGTTCCACCACGCCGTGTGGGGCCCCGAGGAGCTGTTCTACGGCGAGCTGTACGCGAGCCGGCGCGTCCCGTGCCGGCCCACCCTGGCTCGGCCCGGCACCCGCGACGAGTACTCGGCCTGCGTCGGCGTCGAGCTCGTCGAGCAGGACCTGTACGACTTCCTGTTGCTCGGGCTCCCCGACCTCGACTACCACTCGCACCGGCTCGGGCCCGGCGGAGTCGATCGAGGCGATCTCCCACGCCGACGCGAGCTTCGAGCGGGTGGTGGACGCTGCGGGCGGGATGGACTCCTTCCTCTCCGATCACGCCGTGATCCTGCTCGCCGACCATGCCCAGGTCGATGTCAGCGACCCGCTCCCTCTCGCGGCCGCGCTGGGCGAGGAGTGGCGCGTCCTGCAGCCCAACAGCACCGCGCCCGAGGAGGCGGAGCTCGCGGTCAGCCCCACCGCCCGGGCGGGGTGGGTCTACGTGCTCTCCGGGGGGCGCCGCCACGCTGGCGCGCACGCCGCGGTCCGGGCGCGAATGCGCGAGATGGCGGGCGTCGAGGTGCTCGCGTGGGTGAGCGACGGCAGCGGGACACCCGTCGAGCGCGAGGGGGTCGGCCCGCCGCTGGGTGACAGTCTCGAGGTCGTGGTGGAGAGCGACGCCGGCGAGCTCGTCTTTCGCCCCGGAGCCGGCGTCGGGGACCGGCGAGGGGATCGCTGGGACATCGACGGCGAGCTCGCGGTGCTCCGTGCGGAGATCCGCGATGGGTGCGTCGACAGCGCGCGCTATCCGAACGTGCTCTCCCGCCTGTGGTCGGCGCTCATGGCGCCTCATGCCGGCGACATCGTGTGCTCGCTTGCCGACGGCTACGAGTGCGTCGACTGGGGCGGAGCAACCCACATCGGCGGCGGCAGCCATGGCTCGCTCCAGGCGGGCGACTCCCTGGGCCCGCTGCTGCTCGTCGGCTTCGACTCCGGGGTCGAGACCAGCCACGACCAGTGGACGTTGCGCGACGTCGCGGCGCTTGTCCTGGAGCACTTCGGGGTAGAGGCATCCCCGGTGCACACGGGTGAACGTCAACCGGCAATTCCGCTCGCGGAATTGCCGAATGATTCGGCGGTTTGATGACGCCAGTGGACGAGGCGACCGCCGCCGAAGCGACCGCCGCTCATGAGCCGACAAGCGCCGCGGAGTGGACGTGGCAGCTCGTTCGCCGCGTGCACCTCGGGACGCGCAAGCCCGCGAACTGGATCGAGCTGTTCAAGTTCGGCGTCGTCGGCGTCACCGGCTACGTCGTCAACCTGGCCGTGTTCGCGGTCCTGGTCGAGCTGGTTGGCGTGCACCACATCCCCGCCGCGATCGGCGCCTTCTGCATCGCGGTGATGAACAACTTCTTCTGGAACAGGCACTGGACGTTCCGCGCCACCCACGGCCACCCCGGCTTTCAGGCGGCGCGCTTCTTCGCCGTCAGCCTGGCGGCGCTGGCGGTCAACCTGCTCGTCCTGTCGCTTCTCGTCGACGCGGCGGGCGTCGCCGAGCTCCCCTCGCAGGCGTTCGCGGTCGCCTTCGCGATGCCGCTCAACTTCATCGGCAACAAGCTGTGGACATTCGGAAGGGCCTGAGCGCGTTCGCGCTGACGGTCGTCGCGCTGCTCGCCCTCGTCCCGAGTGCCACGGCGCAGCCCGCGGGGACACCCGGGTCGACCGCCGCCGGGATCGAAGTCTCCGAGGAGCTGCCGCAGCGCCCCGACGGCTACCTGATCGGGCCTCGCGCGGCGATTCGGATTGCCTCCCGTGACGACAAAGTTGCCGAGACGCGGGAGCGCTACGGACGGCTCGAGGCGTCAGTCGAGGCGAGCCCACCGGACACATGGCAGGTCGGCTACTTCAGCGGCGGCCGTGAGCGGGCCCAGGTGCTGGTTGACGACCCGAGTGCGACGGTGCGCGAGTCGTGGACCGGCTATCAGGTCGCATGGCAGATGGCACGCGGCTACCCGGGCTCCTTCGGGCACGTGCTCAACGCGCCCTACGTGTGGCTGCCGCTGTGCGCCCTCTTCTTCTGTGGCCTGTTCGAGTGGCGCCGTCCGTGGCGGCTCGTCCACCTCGACCTGCTCGTCCTGCTCTCGTTCGGGATCTCGCACCTGTTCTTCAACCGCGGCGAGATCGGGATCTCGGTGCCGCTCGTCTACCCGGTGCTGGCCTACCTGTTGGCCCGAATGCTGTGGATCGGGTTCCGCGGCCCCGGCGGCGGCCTGCGACCCGCCGTGCCGATCGTGTGGCTCGCGGTCGCGGCCGCATTCCTGATCGGCTTTCGCGTCGCCCTCAACGTCGCCGACTCGGGGGTGATCGACGTCGGCTACTCGGGCGTGATCGGCGCCGACCGCGTCGTCGAGGGCGATCCGCTGTACGGCGAGGGGGCGTTCCCCGACGACGATCCGTTCGGCGACACCTACGGCCCCGTCAACTACTACGCCTACGTCCCCTTCGAGCAGCTGCTCCCGTGGTCGGGGCAGTGGGATGAGCTTCCGGCCGCGCACGGGGCGGCGATCTTCTTCGACCTCGCGGTCGCGGCGATGCTGTTCGGGCTCGGGCGCCGCCTGCGGCCGGGGCGCGGCGGGCGCGAGGCCGGCGTGATCCTCATCTTCGCCTGGGCGGCGTACCCCTACACCGACTACGTGCTGCAGTCGAACGCCAACGACTCGCTGGTCGCGGCGCTCGTGCTCGCGGCGTTGCTGCTGATCACCTCGCCGGTGGGCCGTGGCGCGATGACCGCGCTCGCCGCGCTGACGAAGTTCGCACCCCTCGCCCTCGCCCCCCTGTTCGCCGCGGGTCCGCGCGCGGGCCTCGCCTCACGCGATCCGCAGACGGGGGAGGGGCCGCTCGACCGCCGCCGCCTCCGCGCCGTGGTGCTGTTCGCGGTCGCGCTGCTCGGCGTCGGCGCCCTCGCCCTGCTCCAGACGCTGCTCGACCCGGGGATCGCCACCTTCTGGGATCGCACGGTCGACCAGCAGGTCAACCGCGAGTCGCCGTTCTCGATCTGGGGTCAGGAGCCGAGCCTCGAGTGGCTCCGCACCGCACTCATGATCGCCACCGCCGCGCTCGCGATCCTCGTCGCCTTCATCCCGCGCCGCCGCACGCTCCCCCAGATCGCTGCGCTCGCCGCCGCCGTCCTGATCGCCCTCCAGATCACGGCGGAGCACTGGTTCTACCTCTACATCGTGTGGTTCTTCCCGCTGCTTGTCGCCGCGCTCCAGGCCGACGGCACTTCGGGTGGGCGCGAGGTTTCACGGCCGCATCAAATCGACCGCGAGGAGGAGCTGCTCACGGTGCCTTGAAGCCCCGATTCGAACCGAGGGGCCTCACGTGCACTTTCACAAAATCGCCGGATCGTTGGTCGCCGTGGCACTGCTGGGGGTGTCTGCGTCGTCGGCGAATGCAGCGGCTCCCCATCTGGTGCAGCCGGGTGAGACGCTGTGGTCGATCTCCGCGAGCAACAATCTGACCACCCGCACGGTGGCCGCCTTCAATGGCGTCACCGAGGACGCTCAGGTGATCGCGGGCGAGACGATCCAGGTTCCCACCGTCGCCGAGGGGGCCGCGGCGCTCGCCGCCGCTCCCCCGACCACCGGCTCGAGCGGGGCGCCCGCCGAGGCCTCAACGGCGGTGCCGTCCGCGCCCGGGCTGGCCCAGATTCCGTCGCCCTGGGGGCCGCTGTACCTGGCACCCGCGGCAGCCGACACGTGGAACGCGATGCGCGCCGAGGCGCTGGGCATCTACGGCGTCGAGCTGCAGCCCAACGGCCCGCTGTCCGCCTACCGCACCTCCGAGAACCAGGCCGAGCTCTACAACCTCTTCCTGTCCGGGCAGGGCGCCCCGGCCAACCCGCCTGGAACCTCGTCGCACGAGCTCGGCACCGCCGTCGACGTCGCCACCCCCCAGATGCGCCAGATCGTGGACGAGATCGGTCCCCAGTTCGGCTGGGGCAAGGTCCACGCGCCCGGGGAGTGGTGGCACGTCGATTACCTCGGCGGCTGAGCGGAGCCCTGACGCGGCGATGCCCGCCGTTTGGCGGGCATCGCGTGCTCGAAGTGTCTGAGCTGCTTAGCTCGTCTGAACGTTCGCGGCGCGCGGACCCTTCTCGCTGGACTCGACCTCGTACGTCACCTTGGCGCCCTCGGAGAGGCTGCGAAAGCCCTCGCCGTCGATGCTGTTGTGATGGACGAAGACGTCCTTCGAGCCGTCATCGGGCGTGATAAACCCGAAGCCCTTGTCGTCGCTGAACCACTTCACGGTTCCGGATGGCATGCGGTACCTCCAACATTGAGTGCTGCGAACGTCGGAGGTGCGGCTAAGCAACGACGGCGCGCGCTAACACGAATCTGCCGGGCATCTTGCCCGACCCGATATAGACGACGGTAGCAGCCCGGCCCGGACGGGCCGTTTACGGTCCCGGTGTGTGCGAGACCCTCGACCGCTGCTTGTAGGGCGGGGCCTCGAGCAGAAAGACCTCCGTGGCGACGTCCGTCTTCGCGTCGTGGTCGCTCACGAAGGCCACGACCTGGCGCCGCGTCACTCGCTTCACCGCCGCGATCGCGTCGTTGCGGAACGTGGATGGGGTCAGCCTGCGGCCACCGTCCGGGCTGTCGTCGGTCTCGGCGGCGGTCAGGCCGTCGTTCAGGGTCTGCACCGCATCCGTCAGCACGCACTTGATGCGGTTGCCGCGGATCACCGTCTCAGCGCCGCTCGGCCGCTCGCTCGCGTACTGGTTCCATACCGACGCGAGCGAGCTGCTGATCTCAGCGGGCAGGCCCGGCGCCGGGGTCGGCTCCGTATCAGAGTCGGGCATTCCCGACCTCTCTTTCTCGTTCCCTCCGGTAGAAAAGCGGTCGCTCGGCGGGCGGAGAGGAACGAGGAAGACCCAACGGGCTACAACCAAGCGTATCGTGCGCGATGGCCGGCCCCAAACGCAGCAACGCCCGCCGGTGGCGGGCGTTGCGTGCTCAGAAGTCTCTGAGCGGTTCTAGCTCGTCTGAACGTTCGCGGCCTTGGGGCCCTTCTCGCTCGACTCGACGTCGTAGGTGACCTTCGCGCCCTCGGCGAGGGTGCGGAAGCCGTCGCTGGCGATCGCGCTGTGATGGACGAACACGTCGTTCGTCCCGTCATCGGGCGTGATGAAGCCAAAGCCCTTGTCGTCGCTGAACCACTTCACGGTTCCGGTAGGCATGAGTCGTTCGTTCCTCCGTGTGTCGATGTCTCTGTGCTGCGAACGCGGAGGATCCGACTGAGAACGTCTCCCTGCGAGCGCTGTGCACAACTTTACGCCGGACCATTTGACCCGGCCTGACAGGTCGCGACCTTAGCAGCCGCGCTCACTCGACCGGCAGTCCCTGTCCCCTCTGCGAATCCGGTGGCTCGGTGATCGGTGGCGGCTCGCGTTCGGCGGCGGCTGCTTCGGGCGACACCCGCTCCAGCGCCGATGCGGCCCGGAGTCCGTGCCGCTCCTCGGTCGGCTTCACCCACAGCTCCTCGGCCAGGATGATCGCCATCGAGATGATTGGCACGGCAACGAACAGTCCGATGAAGCCGAACAGCTGTGCGACCACGAGTACGCCGATCGCGATCAGTGCCGGATGGAGCTTCGTCCTGTTGGACATGATCAGCGGGATCAGCACGTTGCCCTCGATCTGCTGCACGGCCACGTAGACCGCGAGCACCAGCAGCGCCTTGCCGGGCGAGTCGGTGAAGGCGAACAGCACCGGGGGGATCGCGCCGACGATCGCGCCGAAGTAGGGGATGACAACGAGCAGGGCGGTGAGGACGGCGAAGAAGATTGCGAAGTCGAGGTCGACGATCGTCAGGCCGATGTACAGCAGCGCGCCGGAGATCAGCATGTCGGCGACGACGCCCTGCATCCAGCCGATCCACGAGGTGCGAAGGCGATCCATGATCTCCTGGCCGTGCTCGCGACGGGGCGGCGGAACGAGGGAGAGGATCCCGTCGACCAGCGGCCGCGGACGGATCGCGATGTACATCGCGGTGATCAGGATGAACAGGATCCCGCCGAGCACCGCGGCGACGCTGATCCCGATCGAGGTCACCGGGCCAAGGAAGCGATCGGGGTCGTCGGTGTAGCCCTCGAGGAAGCCCTGGACGTCGTCGCCGACCACGTCGGGCTCGCTGCCGGTGATGTCCGCGACGTCGGCGGTGAGGTCATCGACGATCCCCGGGACCTCGTCGACGAACTCGTTCGTCTGGTCGACGAAGGGCGGGATCAGGAGCCACACGACGAGCGCGATCGCGCCCACCCCCGCGAGCAGGCCGGCCAGGGCGCCGAGCGGGCGCGGCACGCGGTAGCGCTCGAGCCAGGTGGCGGCCCCGGCCAGCGGGATCGAGATCAACACGGTTCCCAGGACCGCGATCAGCAGCGTCGTGAGCTGGCGGAACAGCAGCCCCAGCACGAGCAGCCCGGCGGCCAGGAGGACCGCGCGGTAAAGCACGCGGGCGTTGAACGCTTCGGTCATGTGGATGGGGCCCGCGCAGAGCGCAGGCCCCAATCATCAGCCACGTGTCGTCGGAGCGCTAGTTGCGGTCGGGCGCGTCCTCGCGGTCGTCTCCCGAACGCCGCAGGAAGCTGCCACGGCCCTTCCGATCCGGGTCGATCGCCGCCGCCCGATCGGCCTGGCGCTCAGCCTCGGCACGCTGCCGGTCGGCCTGGCGGGCGCGCTCCTTGGCCTCTGCGGCCTCGCGTCGGGCGCGCGCGTCCTGCTCGTCGGCGGTAGCGCGTTGCTTGTCCGCCTGGGCGCGGTTGATCTCCGCCTTGTCACGCATGTCCCGCGCTCTCGCGCGGCGCCGCTCGGTTGTCCTGCCCCTCATCGCGAAGTACGCGACCAGGGCAATCACCACGACGGCGGCAACGATGAGAATGATCGCGAGCGTACTCATCTGGGCCTCCCGTCCTTTCCGTTCCTTTCCTTGTCTGAGGCAGAGACCCGGATACCCGATCCCGCGGTTCTAAACCGCCGCGGGCCTCAGCCAGGCGCGGGAATCAACACTTGCTCGATCGACTCGGCGAGCCCGTCGTCCCGCACTTCGACCACGACCGAGTTGATCCACACGTCGTCGTCCGCGGTCTCGAACCGGATCGGCATCTGGGTGCGAAACGCCTCCAGCGCCTGGTGGCGCTTGACGCCGATGATCCCGGCGCGCGACCCGGTCATGCCGACGTCGGAGATGTAGGCGGTGCCGCCGTCGAGGACCCGCCAGTCGGCGGTGGGCACGTGCGTGTGAGTGCCGAGCACCGCCGCGACGCGGCCGTCGAGATGCCACCCCATCGCGACCTTCTCGCTCGTCAGCTCGCAGTGGAAGTCGACGATGATCGCGTCGGTCTCGCCGTCGAGCCGCTCGACCAGCTCGTCGGCGGCGGGGAACGGATAGCGGGCGACGGTCAGGTACATCGCGCCGCTCAGGTTGACCACCCCGACCCGCCGGCCCGCCGCCTCGACCACGGTGTGGCCCCGCCCGGGGTTGGCTGCCGGGTAGTTGGCGGGCCGGACGATCCGCTGCTCACGGTCCAGATACTCGTACGCGTCGCGGTGCTTGTAGACGTGGTTGCCGGTCGTCAGCACGTCGATGCCGGCGTCGTACAGCTCGCCCGCTGTCTTCTCGGTGATCCCGAGCCCGCCCGCCGCGTTCTCGCCGTTGGCGATCACCAGGTCCGGCGAGTGGCGCTCGCGAAGCTCGGGCATCGCCCGCGCGAGTCCTGCCCGCCCGGGCTTTCCCACCACGTCGCCAATGAACAGGACCCGCATCGGCGCAGCGTATCCGGCCTCACACGGGCCCTCACACGGTCGACGGCGATGCTCGTCTCGTACGCAGCCAATGCCGACCAAGGAGGCACGATGCAGAGCATCTCGATGCGTTTCGCCACACACGACGACGCGCCGGCACTCGAGTGGGTCGCACAGCGCGATTCGCGCCGGCTTCCCGCCCCTCCGCACCTCGTGGGCGAGGTCGATCAGCGAATCGTGGTCGTTCTGTCGCTGACGAGCGGCGAGGCCGTCGCCGACCCGTTCACCCGGACCGCCGAGCTCCGGGAGATGCTCGCCATGCGGGCCGCGCAGCTCGCGAAGCGCCCTCGCCCGCCGCTTGTCCGGCGGTGGTTGCCCGGGTACCCTCGGCTCGAGGCAAGGTGAGCCTTTCGATTCGACTGCTGGGGAAACCCGCCGTGGAACGGGACGGCAGGCCGGCGGCGATGCCCCGGGGTCGCAAGCCATGGGCCCTGCTCGCCTACCTGGCGCTCACCGAGCGGGCACCGAGCCGGCGCGAGCTCGCCTCGCTGCTTTTCGCGGACGCCGACGACCCGCTCGCTGCCCTGCGCTGGAGCCTGTCGCAGCTTCGCAAGGTGATTGGCCCGGAAGCGAGCGTCGACGGCGATCCCGTCGGCCTGGAGATGGGGGGCGAAGCGAGGCTCGACGTTGCCACTCTCCTGGGCACCTCGACGCTCTCCCCGGCCGAGGCGGAGGAGCTCGGCGAGGAGCTCCTGGAGGGCATGAGCTTTGCCTCGGCCGCCGCCTTCGAGTCCTGGTTGCTGGTCGAGCGCCGGCGCCTCGTCGGGGCGATGGAGGGCGTCTTGCACGAGAGTGCGCTCGCCAGGCTGGCGTCGGGGGAGCCCGCCGCTGCCGTGCGGCTGGCCCGCCGGACCACGACTCTGAACGCGCTCGACGAGAACAACCAGGAGCTGCTGGTGCGCTGCCTGGCCGCCAGCGGCGATCGGGACGGCGCGCGGGAGCAGGCGGAGGCCTGCGTCGCGCTCTTCCGGCGCGAGCTCGGGTACGAGCCGTCGCCCGCGGTCCGGCGCGCCGCCGATGAACCGAAGCCCGCGCGCCGCGGCGGAGAGGGAAGTCGTACGGCGGCGCTGGGTCTGCTCGAGGCCGGCCGTGCTGCGATCTCGGCGGGAGCCACGGAGGCCGGGATCACCACGCTGCGACAGGCTTGCGAGGAGGCGGCGCGTTGCGGCGATCCCGAGCTGCGAGGCAGGGCATTGTGCGCGCTGGGGATGGCGCTGATCCACACGGTGCGCGGTTGGGACGGGGAGGGTGCCGCCAGCCTCCATCAGGCGCTGGCGCTGGCGGAGCGAAGCGACGCCCGCGAGGTCGCGACGATCGCTCACCGTGAGCTGGGGTGGGTCGGGGCAGTAGCCGGGCGACATGAGCAGGCTGTCTCTCATCTCGCCCAGGCCGAGGAATTCGCTGATGGAGACCCCGAGATGGCCGCGGTGCTCGGGGTCCGGGGCATGCTCTGCTCCGACACCGGGGACTATTCCGGGGCGCTGGCCCGGCTCGAGGAGTCCCTGGGACGGGCCGAGCGCGCCGCCGATCGTCGACAGGTGGTGTTCAGCAGCGCGATGCTGGCTCGAGCGCGGCTGCTCCGGGAGGAGTTGGCCGATGCGGCCCGCGTGGCGGACTGGTCGATCGCCGAGGCGCGGCGGGAGCGGTGGCTCGCCTACCTGCCCTTCCCCGAGACAACCCGCGCCGAGGTGGACAGGCTGCGCGGCGACCTCGCCGCGGCACACGAGCGCTTCGAGCACGCGTTCACGCTCGGCTGCCAGCTCGGGGACCCGTGCTGGGAGGCGCTCTCCGCACGAGGCCTCGGACTGCTGGAGGCCGAGCGCGGAGACACCGACGAGGCGGCGCGCTGGCTGGAGGAGGCAGGGACGCGGTGCACACGGTGGCCGGACACCTACCAGTGGGCGTATGCCTACGTGCTCGACGCCGCGATCGGGGTGGCCGTCGAGCGCGGCGCCGCCGACGCGGGCGAGATGGCGATGCGGCTCGAGGCCACCGCTTCGCGCAGCGCGCTGCGCGAGCTCGCAGCGCGGGCGCTGCTGCACCGCGCGCGGCTCGGCGACGTCGACGCCGCGGCGGCGCGCCTGATCGCCGAGGGGATCGACAACCCGGCGCTTCAGGAGGCCGTTCGCGAGGCGGAGACGAGCGAGCAGCGCGCGTCTGCCGCCGCACCCTGACAGTGGCGCGGCTGGCCCGCCGGCCGTGCGGGACAACCGGGGCGGCCGAACGTCTAGCGTTTCGCCGGTGAGCGGGAATCCGGAGAGCGCGTCCGAAGCGCGGGTGGCGCGGCGCGAGGTTGTGATCGAGGGACACAGCCTCGTGAAGCGCTTCGACGAGCAGCCGGCGCTGCGAGGTGTCAGCTTCGAGGCGCACCGAGGCGAGCTGCTCGCGGTGATCGGGCCCAACGGCGCGGGCAAGACGACGCTGCTGTCGATCCTCGCCGGGATTCGCCGCCCCGACGAGGGGACGGTCAGCCGCCCGCCGGGCGAGATCGGCTGGATCCCCCAGCAGGCGGCGCTTTACCGCCGCCTCACCGTGGCCGAGAACCTGCGCCTGTTCGCCCGCCTCGAGAGGGTGCCCGACGTCGACGCCGACGGTCGAGGAGATGCTCGAGCAGACCGGCGCTCGCGCGATCGCCGCGACGACCAGGTCGGGACGCTGTCGGGCGGCAACCAGCAGCGGATCAACATCGCGATCGGGCTGCTCGCTCGCCCCGCCGTGCTGCTGCTCGACGAGCCGAGCGCCGGGCTCGACCCGCGCCAGCGCGAGCGGCTGTGGGAGTTCGTGCTCGGCCTCGCGGGCGGCGGCACCACGGTGATCTTCTCCACCCACAACATCCAGGAGGCGGAGCGCTACGGGCGAGCGGCTGCTGGTCCTCGCCGACGGCGAGCGGCTCTTCGACGGCTCCGTGCGCGAGCTGCACGACGCCGTTGACACTGAGGCGGCCGCCGGGGCGCGCGCCGCGTCGGCGGACGACTTCGAGGCGGCGTTCGTCGCCTTCCTCCACCAGCGTGGGCATTGATGACGATGCGCTGGCTGCTGATCAAGGACCTGCAGATCCTGCGGCGCTCGCCGCTGGTCACCGCGCTGCTGGTCGTCTATCCGGTCGTGATCGCGGTGCTGATCGGGTTCGCGCTCTCGCGCGGCCCGGCGGAGCCGCGGGTCGCGTTCTTCAACCAGGTCCCGGAGGGCGAGGAGTTTCCGTTCGGGGATGAGACCGAGTTCGGCCAGGTGGACGCGAGCGAGGAGCTCTGCTCGCGGGTCGAGTGCGTCGACGTCGGCTCGCTGGAGGAGGCGCGGAGCAAGGTCGAGGACGGCGACGTGCTCGCGGCGCTGATCCTCCCGCCGGACCTGATCGACAAGCTGCGAATCGCTGGCCTCGCTGAACCCGGAGCAGCCGAGCGTCCAGGTGCTGGTCAACGAGGAGGACCCGCTCAAGGCGCAGCTCGTCGACGACCGGATCAGCTCGCTGGTCACCGAGGCCAACCTGCTGATCTCGCAGCAGGTCTCGGACCGGGCCGCCGGCTACCTGGACCTGCTGGTCGAAGGGCGGCGATTCGACCTCCTGGGCCAGTCGATCGAGATCCTCGGGCTGCAGAAGCGCCGCGCAGGTCCTCGAAGGGGATCAGCAGCGGAGCTCCCGCGCGCAGCCAGCGGGCCTCCGTCCAGCAGGTGATCCGATTCGCGGAGCTCGCGCGCCAGAACCTCGACCTCGCGGTGCCGCTGCTCGGCGCGGTGCGCGCAGCCGATCCGAGTCGACAAGGAGACCGTCTCCGGCGAGCGGCCGACCCTCGACGCGTTCGCGATCGCGCGTCGCCGCCACGGTCACGCTGATGTTCGTCACCGTGCTGCTGGTCGCGGGCTCGCTGGCGCTGGAGCGCGAGGAGAACGCGTTCGCGCGACTCACCCGCGGCCTGGTCTCCCAGACCTCGCTGCTGGCCGAGAAGGTCGCGCTGGGGGTAGCCTGCTCGCTGGTCGTGACGCTCGTGATGCTGCTCGGGCTCCAGCTCTTCGTCGACCTCGACTGGGCACGCTTCCCGCTGTGGATCCCGGCGATCGTCGTCGCCGGCGCCGGCTTCGCCGCCTTCGGGGCGGCGATCGGCGGAGCGGCGCGCGAGGTGCGCGCCAGCTCGCTGCTCGCGTTCATGGTCTCGCTGCCGATCGCCTTCCTGTCGCTGGTCCCCTCGGGCACCGTGAGCCCGCTCCTGTTCGACGTGATCGACGTCTTCACGGCGCTTTTCCCCTTCAGCCCCGCGCTGGACGCGATCTCCGGCGCGCTCGACGAGGCCGGCCCCTCGATCTGGCTCCCACTGCTGCACCTGGTCGCGATCACGCTCGCCTACGGCGCGCTCGCGCGGCTTGCGCTGCGGCGTTTCGCGTAAACCTGTCGGATGCCCGAGCCGCACACGTTCCTCCCCTTCGCAGGCGCCAGCATCCTGCTGCTCGTCGTCCCGGGGCCCGCCGTGATCTACGTCATCACGCGCGGGGCGTCGCCGGGGCGGCGGCCGGGCGTCGGCGGCACGGAGCGGTAGCGGCCCTAGAATCCCCCGGGTGAGCTTTCCCGCCACGCGCATGCGCCGCATGCGCCGCACGAAGACGCTTCGCGACCTGGTCCGCGAGACCGACCTCTCGCCGGCGCACCTCGTGCAGCCGCTGTTCGTCGTCGCCGGCGAGGGGGTGCGCGAGCCCGTCCCCTCGATGCCCGGGGTCGAGCGCTTCTCGATCTCCGAGCTGGTCGGCGAGGCCGGCGAGATCGCGGCGGCGGGCGTCCGCGCAGTGATCCTGTTCGGGATCCCGGCCTCCAAGGACGAGATGGCGTCGGGGGCGTACGACGACGAGGGCGTCGTGCAGATGGCGGTGCGGGCGCTGAAGGAGGCACACCCCGACCTGCTCGTGATCACCGACGTGTGCCTGTGCGAGTACACCTCCCACGGCCATTGCGGGGTCGTGCGCGAGGACGGCGAGGTCGACAACGACGTCACAGTCGAGCTGCTCGCCAAGACCGCGATCTCGCACGTCGAGGCGGGCGCCGACGTGGTGGCGCCCAGCGACATGATGGACGGCCGCGTCGGGGCGATCCGCTCCCAGCTCGACGAGCTGGGCCACACCTCGCTCCCGATCATCGCCTACTCGGCCAAGTACGCCTCCGCGTTCTACGGCCCGTTCCGCGAGGCAGCCGAGTCGACGCCCGAGTTCGGCGACCGCCGCGGCTACCAGATGGACCCGGCGAACGCCGCCGAGGGCGTGCGCGAGGCCCTGCTCGACCTCGAGGAGGGCGCCGACGTGCTGATGGTCAAGCCGGCGCTGCCCTACCTCGACGTTGTTCGTCGGGTCAAGGAGGAGACCGGTGCCCCCGTTGCCGCCTTCCAGGTATCGGGCGAGTACTCGATGCTGAAGGCGGCGGCCGATGCCGGCTGGATCGACGAACGCGCCGCGGTGCTGGAGGCGCTGACCTCGATCCGCCGCGCCGGCGCCGACATCGTGGTCACCTATTTCGCCAAGCAGGCCGCGGGTTGGCTGTAGCCCGGCCCAAGCTGCGCTCCCGCAAGGGCGGCGCCGCGGTCCCGCTCGACGAGACCGACAAGCGGCTGATGAACCTGCTGCAGTCGAGCTTTCCGCTCGAGCCGCAGCCGTATGCGCTGATCGCCGAGCAGGCCGCGATCCGGCTCGACGAGGTCAAGACGCGCACCCGGCGCCTGCTCGACGAGCGGATCATCCGCGAGATCACGCCGATCTTCGACACCCGCGCGCTCGGCTACAGCTCGATGCTGGTCGCCGCCAAGGTCGACTCGGACAACCCGCAGCGCGCGGCAAAGATCATCAACGAGCACCCCGGCGTGTCGCACAACTACCTGCGCACGCACGAGTTCAACCTCTGGTTCACGATCGCGACGCCGCCCGGACTCGGAGCTCGGGCTCGAGGGGACGCTCGAGGTGCTGCGGCGGCTGACCGGCGCGGAGTCGATCCGCCAGCTCCCGACCCTGGTCCTGTTCAAGATCAACATGAACCTGGAGATGGAGCAGGGCACGGACGCGCTCGCCGCCGAGGTCGCGGCCACCCCGCCGCGCGAGCTGGAGCGTCAGCCCTACGACGAAATCGACGTCGCGGTGATCCGCGCGCTCCAGGGGCCGATGGCGGTCACCGATCGGCCTTACGACGATGCAGCGGAGAAGGTGGGGATGAGCACCGACTCGTTCCTCGACCACCTGCGCGGCATGGTCGATCGCAAGCTGCTGCGCCGCGTCGCCGCGATCCTCTATCACCGCCGCGCCGGCTTCTCGGCCAACGGGATGGGCGTCTGGCGGGTGCCCGAGGACCAGATCCTCGAGGCCGGGCGCCGGATGGCCGCGGTGCGCGGGATCTCCCACTGCTACCAGCGCCCCACCTACCGCGACTGGCCGTACAGCGTGTTCACGATGGCCCACGGGCGCTCGAAGCAGGAGTGCGACGCGATCCTCGACTCGCATCGCCGACGAGCACGACCTGCACGGCGACGATCGCGCGGTCCTCTACTCCTCGACCGAGTACAAGAAGGTTCGCCTGCGCTACTTCACGCCGGATTACGCACGCTGGGAAGCCGAGCACTCCGGGGTTGCTCGTAGCTCGTAGCTCGAGCAACCAGCAACGAGCAACGAGCAACGACCCTGCATACCCCAGCCTCCGACGCGCTCTACGCCGCGCGCTACGAGCTACTCCCCGGCGGCGTCAACTCGCCCGTGCGCGCGATGCGGGCGATCGGCCGCGACCCGATCTTCGTCGAGCGCGGCGAGGGCGCCGAGCTGGTCGACGTCGACGGCAACCGCTACCTCGACTACGTGTGCTCGTGGGGGCCGTTGATCCTGGGCCACGCCGAACCCTCGGTGGTCGAGGCGGTTCGCGAGGCCGCCGCGCGCGGGACGAGTTTCGGCGCTCCGACCGAGGCCGAGACCGAGCTGGCGTCCGAGGTCGCCGAGCGCTTCGCTTCTGTCGACATGCTGCGGATGG
Organism: uncultured Thermoleophilia bacterium; assembly: GCA_963754225.1. Classification (GTDB taxonomy): domain Bacteria; phylum Actinomycetota; class Thermoleophilia; order Solirubrobacterales; family 70-9; genus DASPWW01. The sequence goes on along the minus strand of CAVWEV010000007.1, from coordinate 126,366 downwards.
TCAACTCGGGCACCGAGGCGGCGATGAGCGCGGTGCGGCTGGCGCGCGCGGCGACCGGGCGCGACGCGGTGCTGAAGTTCGCGGGCGCATACCACGGGCACTCCGACGGCCTGCTGGCCGAGGCGGGCTCCGGGATGGCGACGCATGGAATTCCGGCCAGTCCGGGCATCACCGAAGCCCAGGCCGCCGACACTGTGGTCGTGCCGTGGAACGATCCCGGTGCGGTCACCGCCGCGCTGGCCGAGCGCCAGGTCGCGGCGATCCTCGCCGAGCCGGTGCCGGCGAACATGGGTGTCGTCCTGCCCGAGAAGGGCTTTCTCGAGTTTCTCCGCGAGCAGGCCGACGACCACGGCGCACTGCTCGTCCTCGACGAGGTGATCAGCGGCTTCCGGATCGCGCGGGGCGGCGCGCAGGAGCTGTACGGCGTCGACGCCGACCTGACGGTGATGGGAAAGGTGATCGGCGGAGGCCTGCCCGCGGCCGCGTACGGCGGGCGCCGCGAGCTGATGCAGCGCGTCGCCCCCGCCGGCGACGTCTACCAGGCGGGCACGCTGTCGGGCAACCCGCTGGCGGTCGCAGCGGGGCTGGCGACGCTGCGCAAGCTCGATGCCGCCGCGTACGGCCGTCTCGGCATGCTGACGGGCCGGCTCGCCGCCGGGCTGCGCGAGGCGGCGGGCGATCGCCCCGTCCAGATCGCTTCGTTGTGCGGCCTGCTGACCGTGTTCTTCAGCGCCGAGCCGGTGCGCGACTTCGCCGGGGCCTCGGCCTGTGACGTCGATGCCCACGCGCGCTTCTGCCGGGCGCTGCTCGAGCGCGGGATCTACCTGCCACCGTCGCAGTTCGAGGCCTGGTTCGTCTCCCTTGCGCACGACGAGGCCATGATCGACCGCACGATCGAGGCGGCTGCCGCAGCGTTCGAGGAGGCCGCCTAGGTCGGCAGCGCGCCGATTCCGCGCGCTTGTCGTTCTCGGCGAGCTGGTCCTCGACCGTGATCCGAAGGTCGGGGAACGCTTCGCGGTTGGTGGTGAGCGTACCGGGGGCGGCGGTATCGTCCGCCGCGTGCCGGAGGCGGACGAAACCCCGAAAGAGATCGCCAACCACGACGGCGCAGGCAAGCCCCAGCCCCCGCTGAGCGACCTCTTCGACCAGTTCGGGAAGGCACTCGCTTCGCTCGCTGGCCTGGCGGTGTTCATCTATGTGATCGGGGGCCTCACCGTGTTGGCTCGACTCCAGCGGCTCGAGCTTCCGCCGGAAGCGGTGATTCCGGAGATTCCCCGGGAGCGGCTCGCGCTCCTGGGTCTGGCCCAGCTGCTGTGGACGCTCGTGCTTGGTGGGGCGATCGCCGCGCTCGCCCTGTGGTTGGTTCCGGGGCGAAGACGCGGCGAGGCGTGGAGGGCATGGGGGCAGAGGCTTCGCCGGGAGCAGAAGCGGAAGTGGATCCCGGCGCTCGTGCTCCTGGCGGTGATCATCCTGATCGCGCCCTGGAGCATCAACGGGCTGATCTACGTGGCCCTGCTGCTCTCGGGGATCGCGTGGTTCATCGTCAGGGGGCGCGACCGTCCCCTGGTTGGCGTGCTCCTCGCGCTGCTTCTGGCGGGGACCGTCACGGTGCTGCGCGAGCTCGAGTTTCCCGCGCGCTTCACCCGGGCGGAGGTGACGCTGACTCGAGAGGCTGCCCCGCTCTTTCCCGAGGCAGCACGGCCCCGGCCGCGAAGCGGAAGTAGCGACGAGGGCAGCCACCGCGTGATCGAGGCCGCGAATGCGCGGGTGATCGAGACCACGGAGGACCAAGTGCTCATTGGCTACGAGAGCCCGGCGCAGAATGCGCGAGAGGGAGACCAAGGGCGTCTGCCTCCGGCCTTGCTCCTGATCCCGCGAGACTCGGTGGCGCGGATCCTGTACGAGGTTCCGGACGATCCGGCATCGCACTCTAACTCGCTCGCCCAGGAGGTCTTCGGCATGTCGCCGCCCCCGCTTCCGCTGATGTGTCTGATCCCGAGCTGCGAGTGGGACGACACGAGCGACGTGGAGTCCAACGAGCCGGCCTGGAGCGCCCCCTTCGTCTTTTGAGCCGTCGTCTAGCCGCTGGGTGCGTCAAAGGTCTGAGGCTCATCGATCAACGCGGCGCGCGGCGCCTCACCCCGTGGGGCGAAACGCGGTCCGGTCTTCGATTCAGTCAGGTCCCAGCGGCGACAGACGCGCTCGACACCGAACGGGTACACGGTCAGGCGTCCGTCGCGGTCGAGATGGAGTCGGAGCAGGTTCTTGTAGTCCGCAATCCCCTGGCTGGCGAACACCTCGTTGGCGTGCTTCGGAGAGCGATCACCGCGGATGATGTTCACGGTCAGCAGGTAAAGGGCGAAGATCAGGCTGCCGAGCCCGAATCCCACCACGAAGCAGGTCGGTAGCGCCGCCAGCCAGAGCAGGCCCCCGCTTGCCTCGGTCGAGAAGAGCTTGGCAATCAAGTACACGACTCCAGCAGCGACGGCAGCGTGCGCAAGGGCGTGCGCCGAGCCGGCGGCGATCTTCCCCGGCGCGGTCTTGAAGTCGGCGTAGGCGGAGAGCAACCCGGCGAGGACCAAGAACAGGATGACGGGCGTCCCGCCGGCGGCGTTGCCCAGAAAGTCGAGGTAGCTACCGCCGGCAGCCGCGTCGACCACCCCTTTCTCCCCAGCGTTGAGCGCTCCGAGAATCGCCGCGCCGAGCAACGCGTAGGCGGCCCCCATCACCAGCCCAAAGGACGGAGTGCTCACCGGTAGCCTCAATACGCCCCACCGCAGCCGATTCGACGTCTCGATGTCCGGATAGATGGCGGCGCGCTGGTAGGGCAGCGCCTCCTCGTCCTCGGCGTGCCGGAGTTCGAGCTCGCTCGGCAGGGTGTGCGTTGGCGAGAGATACGCGCCGCCACCACCGGCCGTGATTCTCGTCGGGCCGGCGCCGGGCGTCCGGGGCTGATAGCGGCTGTAGTGATGCAGATCGCCGGTCAGGGTGAGCACGAGCCGCGCTCCGCGTTCGCGGATCATCGTGCGTTCGAAGTACGCCAGGTTGCGCCATGACGGCGGATCGAAGCGCCCCTCCTCGACCTTCACCCAACTGGGCTTGGCGGTAATCAGGACGATCTTGTCGCCCTGCTTCAGCATCTCCCCAACCTCGGCGAAGTAGTCGAGCTGGCGGTTGTCGATGTAGGTGTCGAACTGGATGTCGATGGCCCAGATCCACCAGCGGTGCGGCAGGCGTAGCGCGTAATAGCTGCGTGTTTGGCGAGTCTTCCAGCCGCCGATCGCCTTGGAATCGATCGAATCCGGACGGCAGAAGACGCGCAGGAAGCTGATCAATCCGTCGTACCAGTCGTGATTGCCGGGGGTAGCGAAGAGCTGGCGGGGCGGCTCCGAGGCGGGGAAGGCGGCGGCGAACGGCCCAACGAAGCGGTCCTCGTAGGGCTGTGGACCAGCCGACGGGTAGACCTGATCCCCACCGAGAAGCAGCAGATCGCCCTGTGGGAGCCGCTCCCCGTTGGGACCTCCCAGCTCGGGTTGGGCGAGCAGCCAGGCCATGGTGTATGTCGCCTCCCAGCCGTCGCCGGTGTCGCTCAGAAAGTCGATCCACAGCCCCTCGTCCGTCCCGCGAGGTGTCGCTTGCGAGTAGTCGAAGGCCGGCTGCAAGTCGCTCTGTTGCTCCCGCTTGTCGGCAAACTTGCCGAAGGCGCCGGAAACGACGACTTCGACCCCCTCTTGAACCAGGAGCCCGGGACTCAACCAGCGAACGCTCGGCTGGCGCAAGAACCCGAGCTTCGCGCGCTCCGCGCGCTTCTCAGCGGCTGTCCGGAGCCGCAGCTGATCTCTGAGCTCGGCCACCCACGGCGAGCCTAAGCCTGCGAACGGAACGCCGTCAAGAGCACGCGCCGAACCGCCTAGTTGCACAAGGCACGAATCGCGCTATCTTGGGCCGCGTAATCGCGGGGGAGCGGAAAGCGGCTTGGGCTGCTGGGCGACACATCCTCCGCGGCATGGTCGGGAGGGTGCGATGAGCCACGAGATACCGCTGTACACGCTCGAGGGCGTCCGAGACGCCGACGTCTCGACGCACGACTTCAGTACTACCGACGGCTTGGGGCTGAGCATGCTGCGCTTCACGCGCGACGCCGACGCCGACTCCGAGGCCGTGCTGCTCATCCACGGGCTCACCACCTCCACGGACATGTACGTCATGCCCGAGCACGAGAACCTCGTCTCGCACCTCCTCGACGCCGGCTACGACGTCTGGTCACTCGACTTTCGAATGAGCAACCGCCACAGCTACAACCTCGCCTACCACCGCTACACGCTCGATGACATCGCACTGTTCGATTACCCACCGGCGATCGAGCTCGTCCGTCGCCACATCGGCGACCGCCCCCTGCACGTGATCGCGCACTGCCTGGGCTCGGTCTCGTTCACGATGAGCCTGTTCGGGGGAGCGGTCGATGGCATAACCAGCCTGGTGGCGAACAGCGTCGCGCTCACCCCCCGGGTGCCCGCGTGGTCCCGAGTCAAGATCGCGATGACGCCTCGGCTGATCGAGCTGGCCGGCTTTCAGTACGTGAACCCGCGCTGGAGCGAGGATCCGTGGCTGACCCCGGGCAAGGTCCTATCGAAGCTCGTCTCCTTCTTCCACCGGGAATGCGACGTTCCGGCCTGTCACATGTTGAGCCTCATGTGGGGGACGGGGTGGCCAGCGCTTTACAGCCACGAGAACCTGGATGAGCGCACCCACCGGCGTGGCGGGGATCTGTACGGTCCGACCAGCATGCACTACTTCCGCCACGTGCGGAAGATGATCCGGGCCGGCAACACGGCTGTGAAGTACGACCCATCCGACTCTCGTCACGCTGTCCTCCCGGACGATTACTTCCAGCATGCTCGCGCGATCGAGACCCCGGTGCTGTTCACCACCGGCGAGAACAACAACGTTTTTCGCGATTCGAACATCGAATGCCATCGTCGCCTGGCGCAGCTCGGCTGCACCCAGCACGAGCTGAAGATCTTTCCGGGGTACGGCCACCAGGACGTCTTCATGGGCAAGGACGTGGCTCGGGATGTGTTTCCCGCCCTGCTGGACTTCATGCGGCGGCACAGCCCCGATCGGGCCGTGGCGGATCGGGCCCGTCCGGTGGCCGCCCGTACGTAGAAGGAGGCGCGAGCATCCCTGAGGAGCACTTCGACGCCGTCATCGTCGGGTCTGGCTTCGGCGGCTCGGTGACGGCCTACCGGCTGGCCGAGGCCGGGCTCGATGTCTGTCTGCTGGAGCGCGGCAAGGCGTATCCGCCGGGGAGCTTTCCTCGCAATCCGCGCGAGATGCGAAAGAACTTCTGGGACCCGAGCGAGGGTCTGTACGGGCTTTTCGACCTGTGGTCGTTCCGCGGCCTCGAGGCGGTGGTCGGGAGTGGCTTGGGAGGCGGCTCCCTGATCTACGCCAACGTGCTGCTGCGCAAGGACCCGAAGTGGTTCGTGACGGAGGATCTGGAGCAAGGTGGCTACGAGCACTGGCCCGTGACCCGCGCGGACCTCGATCCCCACTACGACCGGGTGGAGGCGATGATGAAGCCGCAGCGCTACCCGGTCGAGCACCAACCCTACGCCGACACTCCGAAGACCCGGGCTGTCACGAAGGCGGCGGAAGGGCTCGGGTTGGACGTGCAGCACCCTCCGCTCGCCGTCACCTTCGCAAACGATGGTCGGCCGCCCGTCCCCGGCGAGGAGATCGAAGAGCCGCATCCCAACCTCCACGGGGCCAAGCGATACACGTGCCGGCTCGTCGGCGAGTGCGACGTGGGGTGCAACTGGGGTGCCAAGAACACGCTCGACTACACGTACCTGTCCGCCGCGAAGCGGCACGGGGCGGAGCTCAGGACGCAGGCCGAGGTGCGCTCGTTCGCGCCCGTGGAGGGCGGGGGCTTTCGCATCACCTATGTGGTCCACCCCGACGGCGAGGAGCACACCTTGACAGCCGACCGGCTGGTGCTCTCCGCCGGAACGCTCGGCACCACCTTCCTCCTGCTGCGCAACCGGAGCGCCTTCCCCGGCCTGAGCGACCGGCTCGGCACCCGGTTCTGCGGGAACGGCGACCTGCTCACCTTCGCCGTCGGGTGTCGCGAGGTCATCGATCCCGCACGGGGACCGGTGATCACGACCGCGATCCGCTATCCGGACGAGCTCGATGGCGGGCAGGGCCGGGGCTTCTACATCGAGGACGCCGGCGCCCCGGAATTCGCCGACTGGCTGGTCCAGGCGAGCGACGCTCCGGGCTCGTTCCGTCGAGCCGCGACCGTGCTGTGGCAGGTCCTGCGCCACCGCCTGCTCGGCGACCCGGAGAGCAACCTCAGCGCGGAGGCCGGGGCGTGCTTGGCGACGGGGAGCTCTCCGCCCGTTACCTGCCGCTGCTCGGCATGGGCCGCGACATCCCGAACGGCAACATGAGCCTGACGAAACGGGGATATCTCGATGTCGATTGGCAAACCCGGAAGTCCGGCGCGTACTTCGCCCGCCTCCGCGCGGAGTCGAAGCGGCTCGCGGAGGCGCTCGGCGCGGAGCAGTTCGTGGACAACCCGATCTGGCATCTGCGGCGGGTGATCACGGTCCACGCGCTTGGCGGCTGCCCGATGGGCCGGTCCGAGACCGAGGGGGTTGTCGACCCCCACGGACAGGTGTGGGGCTACCCCGGCCTTTACGTAGCCGACGGCTCGGCCATGCCAGGCCCTGTGGGCGCGAACCCGAGCCTCACGATTGCGGCCCTCGCCGACCGCTTCGCGGATGCGATGGTCGAGAGCACGCCCATGCGCCGGCGCGCACGCCAGCCGTCACCTGCCGGTTCGCCGGACCAGCGAGACGAACGCGCGTCGAACGCCGAGCCGGCCCGCAGCGAAGCTGTGGCTGTCTCGTTCACCGAGGAGATGAAGGGCTTCGTCGCCTTCGGCGACACCGACTACGAGGAGGGCTATCGCGCGGGTCGGGAGAGCCGACACCGCCCTGATGTTCCACCTCACCATCACGGCCGATGACATCGAGAGCTTCATCGCCGACTCGGAGCGGGAATCCGTGGCGGAGGGATTCGTCCGCTGCGAGGCTCTCGGCGGTGAGCTGCCCGTCCAGCGCGGAGTCTTCAACCTGTTCGTCGATCAGGATGCGGACCACCGGCGCAAACGCATGCTGTATCGGCTCCACTTCGCCGACGGCTCAGGCCAGCCACTCACCCTCGTCGGCTTCAAGGTGGTCGAGGACGACCCCGGCTTCGACGTGTGGCGCGATACCACCACCCTCTACACGCGGGTGCTGCGCGGTCATGTGGCGCCGCCGGAGGACGAGCATGCGCAGCCCGTGGCGGCGGGAATCATTCACATCCCCGGGCTCGACTTCGCCAAGCAGCTGACGACCTTCCGCAGCGATCCACCGGGCCGCCTCGACGCGCTTGGGCGCTTCGGGGCGCTATTCGCCGGTGATGTCTGGGAGGTCTACGGTCCCGCCGCCCGCCGTCAGCAGGGCGGAGGCTGATTACGCCTCTGACCGCGCGGCGCTCAAGGCGTCTTCGCGGCTCTCATAGTAGGTGCGCTTCCGGATTCTGCCGCCGACAATCTTGACGACGTCGTATGACCGCAAGTTGACGTCGATACCGCTCCCGGTGCCGCGCGCGGTCACCCGTGAGACCGCCACCACTGTGTCGTGGGAAATGTCGACCAGCTCCTCGACCTCCACCCGGAAGCTCTCCCAAGGCTCCAGCGACTGGAGCCATTGCCTCACGCCCGCATGGCCGCAGTACACGGGCTCTTGCCCGACGAAGCCGGGATGGGTCGCGAACTCGATCTCCGGATGAGCGACCTCGAGCATCGCTTCCACGTCGCGATTGCTGAGCGCCTGGGCGCCCCTTAGGGCTACCTTGGCGTTCTCACTTGGGCCGTTCATGGCGCACTTCCCCTGTGGACCCGAGGGTACCGCGCGGGCGAATGTCGCGGAATGCGGTCAGCGTTTACCGCCGTTGACCGCGGCGATCACCCTTCGTTCCTGGTCGGCGGACGACGCCGCGCCGCCGCCGCCCAGGTAATCTCGCGCGCCCATGCCGCCGCCCGCCCCCGAGCACGCGCTGGGCGCGCTCGCCGAGCAACTCCGCGCGGAGGACTCTGTGATCACCCCCCACGTTCGGGACGCCGAGGATGCCCCCGTGCTCGGTGTCCTGGTGGCGGCGGGCCCGCGCACCGCCCGGGCCCCCGCCGAGTACGCGCTCCTGGTCGAGTCCATCCGGGAGGGCTACCTGCTCCACTACGGAACGCCCCGGGTGATCGTGGGAGCCGACCGGGATCTGGCGCTGCTCGCCGGCGACTATCTGTACGCGCGCGGGCTCGAGACGCTCGCCGCGCTCGGTAGCCTCGAGGCCGTCCGGGAGCTGTCGGACCTGATCAGCCTCTCCGCCCAGATCCACGCGGATCGGAACGGTGGCAGGGCCGGCGAAGCGTTGTGGCTCGCCTCGGCGGTCGCGGTCGCTGCCGGCGGGGGCGATGAGCACGAGGCAGCGAAGCTGGCGCTTCGTCAGCAGCGCCCGGATGCGCCGCGCACGCTGCTCGGTGCGGCGCGGAACGGGGCGTCTCGAGCGGGCATCTCCGACGCCCTGGCGAGGGCAGCCGACTCGGTAGGCTTGGACTTCCTCGAGGACCCCTCCGATCTTGGCTGACGGCGCCGAAAACAAGCGGGACGACGGACCGCCCCAGCCCGATCCTCCGGGCTACTTCGAGGGGGAGTCGATGACCCGCCGGGGGCTGTTCAGCGGCGCCGTGTTGGCGTTAGGGGGCCTGGCGGGAGCGGCGGTCGTGCTGCCCGCGGTCGGCTTCGCGCTCGCGCCGATCTTCGACGAGGAGCCCGAGCTGTGGGAGGGGGTCGGGCCGGTGGGAGACTTCGACGCCCAGACCTACAAGCCGGTGATCATCACGATCGTCGAGGACATCGGGGAGACCGGCAAGTCGACCGCGTACGTGCGGCGCGGCAGTCCCGACCTCGACGAGAGCCCGGACGAGTTCATCGCCGTGTCGAACCGCTGCGCGCACGCCGGCTGTCCGACGCGCTTCGTCGAGGCGGCGGGCAACTTCATCTGCCCCTGCCACGGTGGCGTGTACGACTTCCAGGGCAAGGTCATCGGCGGTCCGCCGGTGCGACCGCTCGACCGCTTCCAGACCCGAGTCGAGGGCGGCGAGGTCCAGGTAGGTCCCCGCTACAGCGTCACCTCGCAGCTCGACCCGGTGCGCGCCCGCGACCCAGGCGAGTTCACCGGCGGGGTCTGGAACTACATCTATCCGCCACGTCCGTCCGTCCCCCCGCCACCGTAGCCGGCTTGCGATGAAATTTCCCCAGGCACTTATCCCCACACCACTGCGCCGCCCTCCGCCGCCCGGCGAGAAGGCGCCGGGGGACGGCGGCGGTCCGGTCGAGCGCACGAAGGACGTTCCGGCCGACGTCATCGGGTGGGTCGACGAGCGCACCGGGACCACGGGTGCCCTCACGTGGCTGCTGTATCGCAAGGTCCCGAAGGGGACCAACTGGTTCTACACGCTCGGCTCCGCGACGCTGTTCGCGTTCACGATCCAGGCGATCACCGGCGTCTTCCTGGCCATGTACTACACGCCCTCGCCGACCGAGTCCTACGACTCGATCACCCACCTGACCAACGACGTCTTCCTCGGCGAGTTCGTGCGCGGCATGCACAAGTGGGGCGCGACGGTGATGATCATCGTGATCTTCCTCCACATGGGGCGCGTCTTCTTCTTCGGCGCCTACAAGTACCCGCGCGAGCTGAACTGGGTGATCGGCGTCGTGCTGCTGATCCTCACCCTGATCATGGGGCTGACCGGATACCTGCTCCCGTTCGACCAGCGCTCCTACTGGGCGACCGTGGTGGCCAACAACATCACCGGCACGGGGCCGTTCGTGGGGCCGTACCTGGCTGACTTCCTGCGCGCCGGCCCCGAGGTCGGCGCGACGACGATCCAGCGCTTCTACGCGATCCACATGCTGCTCGTGCCGGGCCTGATCATCGCGCTGATCGGCGCGCATCTGTTCCTGGTCGTGAAGCTGGGGACCACGGCTCCGCCGTGGCTGCGAGGCGAGACGAAGCCGAAGTCGCTGCGGAGGGAAGAGGTTTGAAGGCAGCCGACAAGGAGGTGTACCTCCGCGAGTACGACGCGCTGAAGAAGAAGGGCAAGCCCTTCTTCCCATACGCCGTGCTGAAGGACACGGCGATGGCCTTCGTCGTGCTGGTCGTCGTCGTGGTCATGTCGCTGCTGCTCGGCGCCGAGCAGGGGCCCAAGGTGGACCCGACGACCACCACCTACGTGCCGCGCCCGGAGTGGTACTTCTTCTTCCTCTTCGAGCTGCTGCGGGTGCTGAAGCCGCCCGAGCTCGTCCCGTTGGCGACCGTGGGGATCCCGACGATCGCGATGGTCCTGCTGCTGCTGCTTCCGTTCTACGACCGCGGGCCGGAGCGCCGCCCGGAGCGCCGCCCGATCGCCACCACCGCGGGCATCCTCACGATCGTCGCGATGGCCTACCTGACCTTCCTCGGCGCGGAGGCCGGCTCGCCGACCGAGATCGAGCTCACCGTGGCGCCGCAGTACGAGCAGGGGAAGGAGGTCGCCGCCCAGTCGGGCTGCTTGGCGTGCCACAAGTTCGAGACCAACGGCAACCCGGGCCCGGGCCCCGACCTGACCCACATCGGGGCGAAGCTGCCGCGCGCGGCGATTGCGCGCTCGCTCGAGGTCGGCCCCGGGATCATGCCGTCCTACGCGGATCTGCCCCCCGCGAAGCAGAGGGACCTGGTCGACTTCCTTGCTTCGCTGCAGTAGGGGGGTCGGTGGCTTGAGTCCTCCCGTGGACGGCGCCCGCGCCGCGCCGGCGGCCGGCCCACCGACTCCGTCGCGAGAGTCCGCGGAGTTCGCGGCCGAGGTGCGGGGGATGTTCGAGCGCATCGCGGGCGTCTACGACCTGATGAACACGGCGATGACCGCCGGCCTGCACCACCGCTGGCGCGCGCGGGCCGCCGACCGGGCCGAGCTGTCGCAGGGTGACATCGCGCTCGACGTGTGCTGCGGGACCGGCGACCTCGCGATCGAGCTGCGCCGCCGCTGCGGCGCCACGGGGAGGGTGGTCGGCTGCGACTTCTCGGAGCGAATGCTGGAGCTGGCGCGGAGCAAGGCCGAGAGCGCGGGGATGCCGGACGTCTCGTTCGAGTGGGCCGACGCGCTCGACCTCCCCTACGAGGGCGGCTCGTTCGACGCCGTCGGCGTGGGCTTCGGGGTGCGCAACCTCGCCGACCTCGAGCACGGCGTCGCGGAGATGGCTCGGGTGCTGAAGCCGGGGGGGCGGCTGGTCATCCTCGAGATCACCCAGCCCCGGCGCCCCCCGCTGTCGTGGTTCCACGCGTGTGGTTCGACCGCATCGTCCCGTGCCTCGGCGCGCTGGCCGGCGATCGAGCGGCGTACAGCTATCTGCCCGAGTCCGTGAAGCGCTTCCCTGCGCCCGAGCGCCTGGCGGCGATCATGGGCGGCGCGGGGTTCGAGCGAATCCGCTGGACGTTGCTCGCGGGGGGCATCATCGCGATCCACAGCGGCGCGCGCGCCGGATAGGCCTCACCGTGCCGCGCCCGTCTACGGTCCCGCCGCCCGTCACCTCCGTTCTGGAGGCCGCCGGCACATGGCTGCCGGCGGGGATGGCGGCGGTCGAGCACCGTCTGGGCGAGATCACGGTGGGCCACGGCGAGGCGCTCGCCGGCGACGCCGGGGCGACGCTCGCCGCCGGGGGCAAGCGGCTTCGCCCGCTGCTGGTCCTGCTGTGCGCGGGACCGGCGGGCGGGGATCGCGCCGATCCGCGCGGCCACGGCCGTCGAGCTCGTCCACATGGCGACGCTGGTCCACGACGACGTGCTCGACGGCGCGCCGCTGCGCCGCGGGCGCCCCACGGTGGCGGCGCGCTCCGGCCGGGAGCGCGCCGTGGCGACGGGGGACCTGCTGTTCTCGCGCGCGTTCGCCGAGCTCGGCGCCGGCGGCGGCGACGCGCCAGGTGGAGCTGCTCAGCTCCGCCTCGGTGGCGCTTGCCCTGGGGGAGCTGGCGCAGCGCCGTGACGCCTTCGACCGGGCGATCGCGCTGGAGCGCTACCTGGAGCGCTGCGGGCTGAAGACCGCGCGGCTGTTCGAGTGCGCCTGCCTGCTCGGCCGGGTCGGACGACGGCACGCCGGCCGAGCCCCAGCTGGCCGCGTTCGGTCGCCACATCGGGCTCGCCTTCCAGCTTCTCGACGACGTGCTCGACGTCACCGGGCCCGCCGGAGCGCACCGGCAAGGCGCGCGGCACCGACCTGCTCGACGGGACCGTCACCCTGCCGCTGATCCTCGCTCGAGAGGCCGATCCCGGGCTGGGCGAGCTCGACCTGCGCGAGCTCGAACGCCGCGGGCGCCGCGTCGATCTGCGATCGGATCGCCGCCACGGATGCGCTCGAGCGGGTCGCGGGCGCTGGCGGGGGAGCACGTGGCCGGCGCCAAGCGCGCGCTCGACGCAGGCGGCGCTGTCGCGCGAGGAGCGGGCAGCTGCTCGGCCTCGTCGCCGACGGGGTCGTCGAGCGCTACAGCTAGTGCTGGCGGACCGCGAAGCTGACCTCTTCGCCAGGGGCGGCGTCGCATTCCGCAGGGTATGTCTCCGCGATCAGAAGTCCTCAGCGAGGATGTGGTCCGCGTACAGCGCCGTGATGAATCGCTCGATCTCGTTTTCCATGTTCGCGCGTGTGAGGCTGGCCAGATCCTCGATGAGCATGTCGGTGCCGCGGTCGAGCTCGATGTCGAATCGATCGACGACCTCCTGGCTGTAGACGCCGTTCGCCGTTCCACTCGCACTCGGGGCACCGCAGGTCCACCGCCCAGCTGCGCTCGTCGGCCGGCGCCCAGTCGGTCGGATACACGAGATCCGAGCCACAGGACGGGCAGACGTGGAGCTCGCTCGCGCGGCCGGTGGGCCGCGGGCGACTCGCCGCAATCGAGAGCGGCTCGAGCTCCGCGCTCTTCGCCGGGTTGTCGTCCTCGGCTGACTGGCTGCCTGGCCGTGCAAGCTCATCCCTTCCTGTATCGGCCGAAGTTGCTCCGGCTTTAAGGCTTTGGCCGAACAACCGCCTTCACAGGCGCAAAGAGCGCGAGAGCGCCGCCTGCCGGGCATACACTGGACGCCTAGATGGTGCTCAGCGACCGCACGATCAGGGCCGAGATCGAGGCCGGGCGGCTCGTGTTCGATCCCTTCGACCCGGCGATGATGCAGCCGTCCAGCGTCGACGTGCGAGTCGACCGGCGCTTTCGGGTCTTCCACAACGCGCGCCACCCGTACATCGACGTGCGTCAGCCGATGGAGGATCTCACCGAGCTGTGTCGCGTCGAAGGAGACGAGCCCTTCATCCTCCATCCCGGGCGAGTTCGTGCTCGGCCAGACGCTGGAGCGGGTGCATGCTTCCGGACGACCTCGTGGCGAGGCTCGAGGGGAAGAGCTCGCTGGGCCGCCTGGGCCTGCTCATCCACAGCACCGCCGGTTTCGTCGACCCGGGCTTCGGGAGGGCAACCTGACGCTCGAGCTCTCCAACGTCGCCAACCTGCCGATCACGATCTACTACGGGATGCCGATCGGCCAGATCTCGTTCATGCGCATGGACGCGCCCGTCGAGCATCCCTACGGGAGCGACGAGGCCGGGCAGCAAGTACCAGGGCCAGGCGGAGCCCACGCCGAGCCGCTTCCACCTGAACTTCGAAAGTAGTCAATCGTCGAGGCCGACTCGGCAACGAGTCCGCAACAGGCCAACGAGCAACAGCGGTACCATTCCGCCCGATGCCGAATATCGGACCACTGGAGCTTGCGATCGTCCTCGTCATCGCCCTGGTCATCTTCGGGCCGAAGCGCCTGCCGGAGCTGGGGCGCTCGGTGGGCCGCGGGATCCGCGAGTTCAAGACCTCGGTACCGGGAACGACGACGACGAGGATGAGTCGACGCGAAGCGCGCCGAGCTCGAGGAGCGCGGCCAAGCGCCGAGCGAGCCGGTCGAGGGCGAGGTCGTCGGCCGACCGCAGCGAACTGAGTAGAGCCGTGGCCCGCTACCGGGCGCGCCAAGTTCGACGAGCAGCTGACCCTCGTCGAGCACCTCGACGAGCTTCGCACGCGGATCATCGTCTCGATCGCCGTGCTGGTGGTCGCCTGTCGGGCCTGTGCTTCTGGCAGAACGACCTGCTGCTCGACATCGCCAACAAGCCGCTGCCGGGCGACCGGGTGCCGATCACCTTCGGCGTCACCGAGCCGTTCATGACCACGCTGACGCTGTCGGTCTACGCCGGGATCCTGTTCGCGCTGCCGGTGCTGCTCTACCAGGCTCTACGCCTTCGTGCTGCCCGCGTTCTGACGCCGAGCGAGCGGCGCGTCGTGCTGCCGTTCCTGCTCGCTGGTCCCGTTCCTGTTCATCGCCGGCGTCGTGTTCGCCTACTTCGTCGTGTCCCCGCGGCGACCCAGTTCCTGCTCAACTTCAACGACGACCGAGTTCAACATCCAGGTGCGGGCGAGCGAGTACTACAGCTTCTTCGTCGCTCACCCTGATCGCGCTCGGGCTCCTGTTCCAGATCCCGATCGGGATCCTCGCGATCACCCGGCTCGGGATCGTCACCCCGGAGCAGCTCGCGCCGCAACCGCCGCTACGCGATCCTCGTGATCGCCGTCGTCGCGATGCTGCTGCCCGGCACCGATCCGGTGACGATGCTGATCTCGATGCTGCCGCTGGTCGTCCTGTTCGAGGTCAGCCTGCTGCTCGCCCGGCCTTCGGCACGCCCCCCGAGGAAGCAGCCTCCGGGGAGGCCGCCGAGGAACCCAGCTGACCACGTCCCGACAGCTAGGCTGACGAGATGCTCTTCGATCTGCGCGGGAAGCGACGTCGCGTGATCCAGGTGGTCTACGCGCTGCTGGCGGTGCTGTTCCTGGTCAGCTTCGTCGGCTTCGGGATCGGCAGCGACGCCTCCGGCGGGATCTTCGATGCCCTCGGGATCGGCGGCGGCAACACCTCGTCATCGAGCAACCCGCAGTTCGACGAGGAGATCGAGAACGCCGAGCAGAGGCTGGAGCAGAACCCGAAGGACGAGCGCGCGCTGCTCTTGCTCGCGACGACCCACTTCGCGGCCGGAAAGTCGGCTGTCGACCAGGACCCGGAGACCGGCGCCGAGGTCCCGACCGAGGAGTCGCGGGAGGAGTACACGGCCGCCACCGAGGCCTGGGAGCGGTATCTCGACACCAAGCCCAAGAAGCCCAACCCGGGGGCCGCGCTGCAGCTGATCGGCGCCTACCTGTCGCTCGCGCAGTCGGACACGGACCCGACCGAGCTCCAGGTCCATCTCGAGGGGGGCACGGAGACGGCTCGGATCGCCGCAGAGGCACAGCCGAGCCCGAACACCTACTTCACGCTCGCCCAGTTCGCGTACCTCTCGGGCGATACCAAGCTGGGCGACGATGCGGCGGACAAGGCGCTCGAGGAGTCGAGCGGATCTGAGGCCAAGGGGTTGGAGAAGACCCTCGCGTCGTTCGAGCAGCAGGGCGAGCAACTTCAGAAGCAGATCAAGCAGCAGTCCGCCGGTAAGCAGGAGCTGGAGGCCCCGCTCGGCGGCCTGGGTGGTAGCCAGCCCACGCCGTAGCGCGGCTACTATCAGCCGGCCCGGGCCGTTAGCTCAACTGGTAGAGCAGGGGCCTCTTAAGCCCAAGGTTGAAGGTTCGAGTCCTTCACGGCCCATTGGCGCTCCGATTCTCGGGGCCTGCGGCCAGGTCAATTTCCAGTTGCGGCCGTGGGCAGGTTGCGCTCTGTATTCGCCGTAGCTTGCCCAACGCAGTCAGGAGGGGTCGCCGGGGAGATACGCTCATCAGCCGATGGCCGACGCGTTTCGGACCCCCGATGAGCGTTTCGCGGGACTCCCGGACTTCCCGTTCGAGCCCAGCTATCTCGAGCTCGACGGCCTGAGGCTCGCCCGGGTCGACGAAGGCGAGGGCGCGCCTGTCGTCTTCTTCCACGGCGAGCCCACGTGGGCGTTCCTGTGGCGCAAGGTGATCCCACCGATCCGCGACTCCGGTTTTCGCTGCATCGCACCGGATCTCGCCGGCTTCGGGCGCTCCGACAAGCCGCTCGATGTCGAGTGGTACTCGTACGACCGCCACACCCAGCTGATCCGCTCGGTCGTCGAGGAGCTGGACCTGCGCGGTGCGACGGCTGTCGTGCACGACTGGGGCGGCCCGATCGGCCTGCGCCTCGCCGCCGAGGCCGCGGAGCGCTTCGACCGGCTCGTGATCATGGACTCAGGCCTGTTCACCGGCCGCCAGCGGATGGCCGATGCGTGGATCGCGTTCCGGGACTTCGTGGAGCGCACCGAGGACTTGCCGGTCTCGATGCTCGTCCGCCGGGCGTGCAAGACCGACCCTGGCGACGAGGTGGCTGCCGCCTACGACGCGCCGTTCCCGACGCCGGAGTCGAAGGCCGGCGCCCGGGCCTTCCCGCTCATCCTTCCCACCTCGCCCGACATGCCCGGCGCCGAGGCTGGACAGCGAACGCTCGAGGCCCTGCGGCGGGACGAGCGCCCGACCCTGATCCTGTGGGCCGACTCGGACCCCGTGCTGCCGCCCGAGACGGGGCGGCGCTTTGCCGCCGCGATCGGCCGCGACGAGCCGGAGCAGATCGAGGGTGCGTCGCACTTCCTCCAGGAGGACGCAGGGGAGCGGATCGGACGGCGGATCGCGGCCTGGCTGGGCGACTGATCGATTTCACGCGCGACGCCGAGGTGTGACCGGTCGGCCGCCGAGGTGTGACCGGGTCGCACAGTGGGTAGTGCCCACCGAGTGGCGGGTGCTTTGATCGAAGGTCTGAGGTTCAGCGGCGCGACCCGGGCACACGAGCGGTATCTGGACGCGCACTGCAGCGGGCGCACGGAGCCGTTCGCGGCGGAGCTCTTCGCGCGCTCGGCGCACCGCGGTGCGACGGTGATCGACGGCGGCGCGTATCTGGGCTTCTACGCGCTGCTGGCCGCGCGGCGCATCGGCTCGGACGGGAGGGTGTTCGCGTTCGAGCCCAATCCCGAGACGTTCGAGATGCTGCGCGGCAACGTGAGCGAGAACGGCCTCGAGGACCAGGTCGTCCCGCTGTCCGGCGAGTGCTCGGACCTCGACGCCACGCTCGGCGCCGGCCCCGTCGACCTCGTGAGGCTCGATCTGGGCGGCGGTGAGGTCGAGGCGCTGCGCGGCATGCGGCGGACGCTGGCATCGAGCCCCGATCCGTGCCTGATCGTGAATTGCGGCCGTTCCGCGCTCGCGCGCGCAGGCACCAGCCTCCGCACCCTGCTCAGGGAGCTCGACGCCGCGGAGCTCGAGGTCTACGCGATCGACGAGCAACACTGGGGGCTGCACCCGATCGACGAGGTGCCCGTTGCCGGAGGCGGCCATCTGAACCTGTACTGCCGCCGCCCGTAGGCGGGCCCGTAGTCTGGGCTATCGCGGCCGGGACTCGCCGGACACCTGGTAGCTGAAGTACCAGAGGAGATGCCTGGCGGCGTTGAGGCCGTGAGCGGCGGGCGCGAGAAGCGTCCTCATGGGCGCGAAATCGTATCCGTCAAGGGGGACCGATTCGACGCCCGCCGGGCGAAAACGCCGCACGATGCGTGCGATCGTACGGTCGACCTAGACTTTCCTGCATGAAGGTGGGAATCATCGGCCTCGGATACGTGGGCCTTCCGCTCGCCGTCGCGTTCGCCGAGGCCGGCCACGACGCCGTCGGCCTCGATGCGGACCCGCGCGTGGTCGACGGGATCCGCGACGGCGTGAGCACGGTCGAGGACGTCTCGTCGGAGCAGCTGACTGGCGCCGGGGAGCGCCTGCAATCGACCACCGAGCACACGGAGCTCGCGTCCTGCGACGCGGTCGTGATCTGCGTCCCCACCCCGCTCGCCAACCACCGCGAACCCGATCTCACGTACGTGCTCGACGCCGCTCGCTCACTCTCGTCCGTGCTTCGGGAGGGCCAGCTCGTCGTGCTCGAATCGACGACCTATCCGGGCACGACCCGCGAGCGGCTGAAGCCGATCCTCGAGGAGTCCGGCCTCGCCGCGGGCCGCGACTTCCACCTCGCCTACTCGCCCGAGCGGATCGACCCCGGGCGCACCGACCACACGATCCGGACGACCCCGAAGGTGGTCGGCGGGCTGACCGACGCGTGCCGGGACCGGGCGCTGGCGCTCTACGAGGAGGTGTGCGACGAGGTCGTTCCCGTGTCCACGCCCGAGGCGGCGGAGCTGTCGAAGCTGCTGGAGAACATCTTCCGCTCGGTGAACATCGCGCTCGTCAACGAGCTGGCGATGCTGTGCGACCGCATGGAGATCGACGTCTGGGAGGTCGTCGACGCCGCGGCGACGAAGCCTTTCGGGTTCATGCGCTTCGAGCCGGGCCCGGGGATGGGCGGGCACTGCCTGCCGGTCGATCCCTTCTATCTCGCCTTCAAGGCTCGCGAGCACGACTTCTACACCGAGTTCATCGAGCTGGCCGGCAAGATCAACCAGAACCAGCCGCAATTCTGTGTGCGCAAGATCGAGCGCACCTTGAACGAGGTCAGCAAGCCGGTCAAGGGCTCGCGGATCCTGCTGCTCGGCGTCGCCTACAAGGCCGGCGTCGGCGATCTGCGGGAGTCCCCGGCCCTGAAGATCATCCGCGGCCTGCGCGAGCTGGGCGCCGAGCTGACCTACCACGACTCGCACGTCCCCGAGCTGGCGGAATTGGGGATGCGGTCGGCGGATCTGGACGAGGAGCTGGACGGTGCCGATCTCGTCAGCGTGATCACCCCGCACCCGGAGGTTGACTACCGGCGGGTCGTCGAGCGGGCCGCGCTGGTGCTCGACTTCCGCGGCATCACCCGCGGGATCGACGCGCAGAACCTGGTCCGGCTGTAACGGGTGCTCTGGACGTCGAGACTGCGAGCCCGCACCCCACGCCGTCGGTGGGGAAGCGGCGAGCGCGTGACGGCCGGGCTCGCCGTGCTCGCCCTGGGGACGGCGGGCAGCGTGATGGTGGCGGAGGTCGCGCGGCTGGCGCGACGGCGCTCGTCCGACCTGGAGCCCGCCGACAGCGTCCTCGAGACCGCGGAGCATGCGATCGAGACCGCGGGGCGAGCGAGCCGGGACACGGTCGCCGTCGCGATCGAGGGCTACGAGGCGGCGCCGCGTCGCGAGACGGCGCTGTTCAACCTGCTCTCGGGGTTCGTGCTCTCGTTCGCGCTCGTGCGGCTCTCGAGCTACGGGATCCGCAGCGGCTGGTGGCCGTTCGGGAACGTCAGGGTCCGAGGTCGGCACGTGCACCACTTCGTGCCCGGGATCCTGATCGCGTTCGGATGCGGCGCGGTGGCCCTAGTCACCGACAACAGGCGGGTGGAGACCGCGCTCGCGGTCCCCTTCGGCGCCGGCATCGGGCTCACGTTCGACGAAGCGGCGCTGTTGCTCGACCTGCGCGACGTCTACTGGACCCGCGAGGGGATCCTCAGCGTCCAGGTCAGCCTCGGCCTCGCCGGGATGCTGGGTGGCACGATCATCGCGCTTCGGATGCTGCGCCGCGGTGAGGAGCGCGTGGGTCTCAGCGCGTGAGCCTGTAGCGCGTGAACAGCTCGCCGCCCTCGGCGAGCATCCACACCAGCTCGAGGTCGGCCGGGCCGAGCTCGCCGAACCCGTCCTCGAGCATTCCGGGCCCCTCGTTCAGCGCCAGCTTCGGGGCGAGGGTGACGAACATCTCGTCGACGAGTCCGGCGGCAACGAGGTTGGCGTGCAGGTGGGGACCACCCTCGCAGAGCACGGCGCGCACGCCACGCTCGTCGTGAAGCAGGGCCATCGCGCGGCGCAGGTCGACCTGCCCCCGATGCCGTTCCACCCGCACCTTGGTCGCTGTGTCGGGGACCTCGGCCTCGCTCGCGGTGAAGATCAGCACGCGACCGAAGCCCGCCGTGAACAGGCCCGCGTCCCAGGGGAGGTCGAGGCTGTCGGTGACGATCACGGCGAGCGGATCGGGGGCAACCCCCGCCGCGCGCTCCCGGTGTCCGCGCAGCGACGGATCCGGGACGATGCGCCCGTAGCGCTCCACGCGCAGCGTGCCGGCGCCGATCATCACCGCGTCCACCTGGGTCCGCAGGCGGTGCAGCACCTCGCTGTCAGTCCGGTCCCCGATCGGGCCCGAGCGACCGGCGATCGTCGCCCTCCCGTCGAGTGTGATGGCGAAGTTCGTGACCACGTAGGGGCGGTCGGCGTGCGCGAGCTCGACCAGTCCCAGCCCGGAGTACTGCTCGGCCGGGGTCGTGGGACCCGGGTCGGGGAGCAGGCGCTCCACTACTCGATCTCGTCCACGTGCTCCACGTTGGCACGATCGTCGGCCTCGGGGCTCGGCCCCGCCTCGAACCATGCGTCGAGGATCTCGCCCAGCTCGGCCCCGGATGTCGAGCGGAGGCTGAGCGCGAGCACGTTGGCGTCGTTCCACTGGCGGGCGCCGGCGGCCGTCGGCCCGTCGCCACAAAGCGCGGCCCGGATCCCGGACACCTTGTTGGCCGCGATCGACGCCCCGGTGCCCGTCCAGCAGCACACCACTGCCTGCTCGGCGCGGCCCTCGGAGACGTCGCGCGCCGCCGCCTCGCTCGCCCACGCCCAGTCGTCCCGCTCGCCGTCCGAAAGCGCCCCGTGGGGGATCGGATCGTGACCACGGCGGCGAAGCTCATCCACCACCGCGTCGGCAATGCCCGTTCGCTCGTCGGCCGCGACCGCGATTCTCATGTCCACAGACTAGGTGTCCGTCGGCAGCCCGGCCGCCCGCAGCGCATCCTCGCGCGACGCGAACACCTCCGCGCGAAGCCCCTTGCCCTCCCGCAGGGTCCAGACCTGAAACGCGTGCTGCCCGGCCTCGATTCCAGTCTCCTTACCGCGCGCCGACAGCCGGAAGGCGAAGAAGACCTTGTCGCCTGCGGGCAGAAACTCTCCCTCGGGCACGATGCGGATGTCCTCCATGGCGTCCTCGAACGACTCGAAGTAGCGCCGCACCCCGCCCGCCCCGTGGTAGGTGTCTGGCTCCATCGCGAGGTCGGGAGGCGTGGTCAGCTCGAACTCGGGATCGAGCAGCGGAAGGAGCGCCTGCCACCCCTCGCGCTCCACCGCCTCGAACGCCTGCCGCACGATCTCGACGTTGTCCGCCGGCACGCGGCTACTCTCCCCACCCGAAGCTGCGGCCGGTCAGATCCTCGAGCCGCTCGACGTCGGGCCGGAACCGCCCGGCGAGACGCTCCCTGGTCGCCGCGGGCAGCGCGGGTGGGTTGGCGTCCCCGCCCTCGGGGTCGTGGATCACCCGCTCCACGAGCCAGCGCAGCGACTCGGGCAGGCGGTCGAAGTTGCGGTCCAGCGCGCGCAGGCCCGGAAGCCGCACGGCGCGGTCCATGAGCCGGAAGCGCCCGGAGTGCTTGCCGCTCCCGGTCTCCCACTCGCGCGAGAACTGGGGTGAGGAGAACGCCTCGTCGATGTCCAGGAATCGAAACACCCGCCGCATTGTGTCCTCCCGCCGCGCCTTCAGCTCTTCGCGACTCACGAGTTCGATGCGATCGCTCCCGAACCGCTCCAGGTAGGGCTGGAGCTGCATCGCGTACAGGCCGCGGAGAACGTAGGCGCTGTCGGGATCGCCCAGCGCCGCCTCGACCGGCCGCGCCTCGTAGCCCCCGGCGACGTTGTGCAGGTAGTGGGACAGCGCACGGTCGATCGGCTCGCGGACCATGTAGATCACCTTCGCCTCCGGGAGCATCTCGCTCATCCGCTCGGCGACGCCCGCGAAGCGGGGCAGGTTGGTGTAGTGGGGCGAGGACTCCCCGCGCACGGGCTCACTGCCTCTGAAGTGGCTCGCGTACCACTCGGCGCCGAGCGGCCAGTTGAGCTCGGCGACGAAGAAGTTGAGCTCCTTGGGCCGCGACATGTCGACCGCGGGATGCAGATTCAGGTAGTGGTGGAGGCTGGTGGTCCCACACTTCAGCCCCCCGATCACGACCAGGTTCGGCAGGGCGGCGTGGCGGCGGCGCCGTTGCGGGACCCGCCTCGCCCGGCTGGAGCGAAACCGCTCCCGGGCGCGGCGGACCATCGCCTCGTCCGCGGGATCCGGCGGGATATCGGCCACGAAGCTACCGGCCCACTAGTCGGCGCCGAGAAGCTTCGCCGCCGCGCGCAGGTTCTTCGTCTCGGCCGTGGGCGGCTTGCGGTCGTCGAGCTTCTCGCCGCGCCGGTTGACCCAGATCACCGGCACGTTCATCTTCAGCAACGGCGCGACGTCGGCGTTGTAGCCGCTCGCGATGTGCACCCAGCCCTTCTTGCCGCCGATTCGGCGTGCCGCCTCCTTGAAATGCGCGGGGTCCGGCTTGTAGCTGCGCACCTGCTGCGCGGTGACGACGAGATCGAGCTCGGTGCGCAGGTGGCGGCGGGAGAGCCCCAGCAGCTTGTCGTCGATGTTGGAGACGATCCCGATCTCGTACTTGCCCTTCAGCCGATCCATTGCGGCGTTTGCCTCCCGGAAGGGCTGCCAGCTGGGGACGCTGTCGGGGAGGAACTGTGCGCGCGAGGGCTCCAGCTCCCAGCCCAGCTCCTTCGCGACGCGGACCGCGGTTCGCCGCAGCACCTCGGCGTAGAGCTCGTACGAGCCGGCCATGATCTGCTCCTGGATCGGAAAGAAGCGCTCCAGCAGCTTCGCCTCGTCGATCGTGAAGCCGTCCTCGGCCGCCTCGTCGCGAAACGCGTCGAGGATCCCCTTGTCCCAGTCGATCAGGGTCCCGTAGCAGTCGGTGGTCACCCACTTGGCTTCCTTCTTGACTTCTCTGGGTAGGGGCATGAGCGACGCGGGATTATGGCAAGCCGCATGCTTTCGCCGGTCGGATACCCTCTCGCGGCCCCGGATGGACCTACTCGAGTACCAGGGAAAGCAGCTCTTCGCCACGCATGGCGTGCCGGTGCCCGAAGGGCGTCCGGCGGACAACGTGGACGCTGCGGTAGCCGCCGCTGAGGTGGTCGGCTACCCGTGCGTCGTCAAGGCGCAGGTTCAGATCGGGGGCCGCGGCAAGGCCGGCGGGATCAAGGTCGCCGAGAGCCGCGACCAGGCACGGCAGCACGCCGAATCCATCCTCGGGATGGAGATCCGAGGCCCGCGCGGCGAGGGGCCGTTCACGGTCCACGAGGTGTGGGTCGAGCGAGCCTCCGACATCGAGGCGGAGTACTACGCGTCGATCATCCTCGACCGCTCGGCGAAGAAGGTCCTGACGATGCTCTCCGCGGTGGGGGGGATGAACGTCGAGGAGATCGCCGAGAAGGATCCCGAGGCGCTGGTGCGCCGTTACGTCGAGCCGACCGACGGCTTCGACGCGGAGCGCGCGCGCCGGCTCGCGACGGACGCCGGGCTCGACGCTGGCGTCGTCGACGAGGCGGGCGAGGTGATGGCGAAGATGTACGAGATGTTCAACGCCGCCGACGCCACCCTGGTCGAGGTCAATCCCCTGATCGCCACGTCCGACGGGCACGTCGTCGCGCTCGACTCGAAGGTGACGATCGACAACAACGCTCTTTTCAGGCACGAGGAGATCGCGCAGCTCCACAATCCCGCCGACGAGGACCCGCAGGAGGCGATGGCGAAGGCGAAGGGCCTCACCTACGTGAAGCTCGAGGGCAACGTCGGCATCCTCGGCAACGGCGCCGGGCTCTGCATGTCGACGCTCGATGTCGTCGCCCAGGCGGGCGGCAGCCCGGCGAACTTCCTCGACGCCGGCGGAGGCTCCAAGGCGGAGACGATCGTCGACGCGCTCGAGGTGATCACCTCGGATCAGAAGGTCACGGCCGTGCTGTTCAACATCTTCGGCGGGATCACGCGCTGCGACGAGATCGCGAAGGGGATCATCGGCGCCTACGAGCGGATCGAGATCGACGTCCCCGTGGTGGTGCGGCTTGACGGCACCAACTCGGAGGAGGGGCTCAGACTGCTCGCCGACGCCGAGCTGCCGAACCTGCATGTGGAGAAGACGATGCTCGGGGCAGCGGAGAGGGTCGTGGAGCTTGCATAGGCGGTAACCGGAATGTCCATCATCGTCGACACCCACACCAAGCTCGTGATCTCGGGATTGACGGGACGCGAGGGCAGCTTCCACGGCCTGCGGAACCGCGAGTACGGCACCGACGTCGTGGCCGGGGTGACGCCGAAGAAGGGCGGACAGGACGTCGAGGGAATCCCCGTCTTCGACACGATCGCCGAGGCGGTCGAGCAGCGCGACGCCAACACATCGATGATCTTCGTCCCGGCGCGCTTCGCCGGCACGGCGATGGACGAGGCGATCGACGCCGGGATCGAGACGATCATCGCGATCACCGAGGGGATTCCCGTACACGACATGCTGCGCGTCTACTGGCGGGCGAAGGAGGCCGGCGTCCGCCTGATCGGCCCCAACTGCCCCGGCGTGCTGTCGCCGGGCAAGGCCAATGTGGGAATCATCCCCGCGCACTTCTTCGAGCGCGGCCCGGTCGGGGTGATCTCCCGTTCCGGAACGCTGACCTACCAGCTCGGCAACGAGCTGGCCCAGGCGGGGGTCGGCAACTCGTCGATCGTCGGGATGGGGGGCGACCCGATCGTCGGCTCGGACTTCATCGACATCCTCGGCTGGTTCGAGGCGGATGACGAGACGGAGCTGATCGTGATGGTCGGCGAGATCGGCGGCGACGCCGAGGAGCGCGCCGCGGAGTACATCGCCGAGCGCGTCACGAAGCCGGTCGTCGCCTACATCGCCGGCTTCACCGCCCCCCCGGGCAAGCAGATGGGCCACGCCGGCGCGATCATCTCCGGCTCGTCCGGCACCGCGGAGGCGAAGGCCGAGGCGCTGGAGGCGAAGGGCGTGCGCGTCGGCCGCAACCCGACCGAGACCGCCAAGCTCGCGGTCGAGGCGGTCGGGGCCCGCGCATAGGCGTCACGCGCGCTTGGCCGTAGCCCGGATCCCGCCGAGGCAGGGCACCTGCCCGCAAAAGCGAACTGAGGGAACATGGACGCGCGCGCGCTGAAACGGAGGCTGCCGATCGCGATCCCGCTCGTGATCGCAGTCGTGTTCGTGGCGGGCGGGGCGCTGGCGGCGATCGAGACCGACACGGTGGGGAGCTTTAGCGAGGGCGTGTGGTGGGCGGTGTCGTTGATGAGCACCGTCGGCTTCGCCGGCGACACGCCGCAGACGCTCGGCGGGAGGGTGGTGTCCGGATTCCTGATGGTGTTCGGCTTCGCCACCCTGAGCCTCGTCACGGCGTCGCTGGCCTCGCTGCTCGTCGCCGAGGAGGAGGAGCCGGAGCTGGAGGCCGTGCGGGTCTCCGAGCGCGAGGTGCTGGCCGAGCTGCAGCGGGTTCGCAGCCGTCTCGAGTCGCTCGAATCGCGGATCGTCCGACCCCCCGGCGGGCCGGAATAGACCTCGCCAGGCGCCCCGGCGCCGCCCGGCCGCCGGAGATCAGGGCACGAACGGGTCGGATTCCGTTTGCGTGCAGATCGTCTTCCTGGTCTTGCGGCCGAGCCTGAACTTGGTGATCGTCTTCTTGCCGACGCCCACGAAGTAGGTCTGGCCCTGGCCGGGGACGGCTCCCTCGAGCGAGAACGCGCCCTGCCTGGTCGTCCTCTCGCGGTCGATCTCCTGGAAGCCGGTGGGAGTGACGAGGATCAGGCTCGCGAGCCGTCCCTTCTCGCACTGCCGCTTCCGCGATTTGACGCTGCCCTTCACGCCCTCGATGACCCCCGCGATGTTGACGATGGAGCTCACCTTGCTGGCGCTCGAATGTGCGGGGCGTTCGCGGCCGAGCTCGACCACGGGCTGGCCGTGGCGATTGAGGCGGAGCCGATCGCGGCCAGCACGGAGAGCGCCGCCACGATTCCCAGCCTCGCTCCGAAGCTACCCCGCCCGCCGCTCCCCGGCAGCCTGGTCGCCCTCATCCCGGCGCTCCTTTCACTCGGCAGCGGTGTGAATCGGCGTCGCATCGTATTCGTACGAGGACCAACACGGCGCCGACCTATACTGGCCCGGCCATGGCCTCGGACGTGATCAGCTTCGCCCGCGGCGCGCCGAGCGCCGACATCCTTCCCTCCGATCTGGTCCGCTCTGCTGCCGAGCGCGCGCTGACCGACGACTGGGAGCGGGCGCTCTCCTACGGCAAGGGCGCGGGGCATCCAGGCCTGCGCGAGTGGATCGCCCAGGCGAATGACGTCGAGCCCGAGCAGGTGATGGTCACGAACGGGTCGCTGGAGGGCGCGGCGATGCTCTTCGACCATCTGCTCGGCGCGGGCGACACCGTGATCGTGGAGCAGCCCTCGTACGACCGCACGCTGCTCCAGCTCAGTCGCCTCGGGGTGAAGCTGGTCGGCGTCCGGCTCGAGGACGACGGGGTCGATGTCGGGGCGCTGGAGACGGCGCTCGGCGAGGACACGCCGCGGCTCGTGCACGTGATCCCCAACTTCCACAACCCGGCGGGATGCACCCTGTCCGACGACAAGCGCCGCCGCCTCGTCGAGCTCGCCGCGGAGCACGGCTTCACGCTGTTCGAGGACGATCCGTATCGCGAGGTCGGGTTCGCCGGCGACCCGATGCCGACGATGCACACCCTGGACCGGGCCGACCGGGTGATCTACGCATCCTCGTTCTCGAAGACCGTCAGCCCCGGCGTCCGGGTCGGATATCTGACGGGGCCGGTGGAGGCGATCGCCGCCCTGTCGAAGCGCGCCAACGAGACCTACATCTCGCCCAACATGCTCGCCGAGTCGATCGTCTGGGAGCTGTGCCGCTCCGGCGGGCTGGCCGAGAACACCGAGACCGTGAAGCGCGCTCTGCGGGAGCGGCGCGACACCCTCGTCGAGGCGCTGCGCGAGCACGTTCCCGAGGCAGAGTTCGTCGTGCCCGAGGGTGGCTACTTCCTGTGGCTGACGCTGAACGACGATGTCGACGCGAGCGCCCTGCTCGGCGCGGCGCTGGAGGAGCGCGTCGCGTTCGTCCCGGGAGCCGACTTCATGCTCGAGGGTGGCGAGAACAGCCTCCGTTTCTCGTTCGCCAGCGTGCCGCCGGCTCAGATCCCGGAGGGCGTGACGAGGATCGCCCGCGCGCTGGAGCGGGTGCGCGCCGCGAGCCCGGCATGAACCCGCAGGCCGTTGCCGCCGCGGCCGGCACCCGACGACTCGGGTTCGAGAGCCTCGAGGACTCTCAGCTCACCGACCGTAGCGGTCGGCGGAGAGCTCGAGCTGCTCGGGGAGGGGGGCGCGGGACGGCGGTGACGGCTCCGCGCGCACGGAGACCGTCTCGGCGATCCCGTTCGTGACGGTGTGGCGCCCCTCGTCCGAGGCGATCACGACCTCGTCGTCGGAGCTCTCGATCGTGCCCTCGAGCCCTGGATATACGCCCGCATCCATCAGGTAGTGGAGGATCTCCTCGGCCTCGTTCTCGAACCGCAGGATGTGGACCGAGGCGCCAGGCTCGCAGTCCGCGAGCAGCGCCCCCTGCTCGCGGGTGCCCTCGACGAGCGGGTGACCGTGGGGGCAGGTTTGCGCGTCGCCGATCGCGGCCGTCATCCGCTCCTCGAGCACGGGCGACATGGCGTGCTCTAGCCGCTCGGCCTCCTCGTGGACCTCGTCCCACGGTATGCCCAGGACGTCGGTCAGAAAGCGCTCGATCATCCGGTGGCGACGAACCATCGCACTCGCCTGCTGACGGCCGTTCTCGGTGAACACGAGCGACTTGTCGTCCGCCCGTGTGACGTAGCCGTCCTTCTCGAGCCGGCCGATCATCTCGTGCACGGTGGGTGGAGACAGGTGCATCGCTCGAGCGACGTTGGCACCGGTCATCGGCAGGCCGGCCTCCTCCAGCCAGTACATGATCTCGAGGTACTCCTCCTGCGCGACCGTCGCCCCGTGCACAGCCATGGATCGATGTTAGTGCGCGCGATGCGCGGGCACATCGCGCGGTTCCCGGCGAGCCCGAAGGAAATGAGCGCGCCACCCTCAGTTGGACCCGTGAGAGGATGCGTTTGTGCGGATCGAGCCGGGAACCCGCGCGATCGTCACCGGGGCCTCGCGAGGGATCGGTCGGGCGACGGCGGCCGCGCTGGCCGCGCGCGGCGCGCGGCTGGGTCTGGTGGCTCGCGGTCGCGAGGAGCTCGAGCGCATGGCGAGCGAGCTCCCGGGCGAGCCGATCGTGCTTCCGGCCGACGTCGGCGAGCGTGCCGACGTCGATGTGGCGGTCGATGAGTTCGTCCGCCAGGCGGGAGGCCTCGACCTCGTCGTCGCAAACGCGGGAATCGCCCACTACGCGCCGTTCTACGAGCTGCCGATCGAGCGCGCCGAGGAGATGGTGAGGATCAACCTGCTCGGCACGCTGTATACGGTCAAGGCCGCGCTCCCGCACTTGCTCGACCGCGCCTCGGGCCATGTTGTCGTGGTCGCGTCGGGCGCCAGCCTGCGGACGTTCCCGTGGGCCGCGACCTACGGGGCGACCAAGTCGGCGCAGAGCGCCTTCGCCGGGGCCCTTCGACACGAGCTCTCGGGGACCGGCGTGTCGGTTTCGACGATCTTCCCGGGCGAGATCGCCACCGACCTGCACGCGCACGAGCGCGAGCGGATGCCCGACTGGTACCGAGGCGCCGACGCGATCCCCCCGGAGCGGGTGGCGGAGGCGATCGTCAACGCCGTGGAGGAGGACCGCCGCACGGCGTACGTGCCCGCGATCGTGCGGGCTGCTGGGCATCAACGGGCTCGCGCCGCGGCTCGCCGACCGGCTGCTTGCGCGGCTTCGCGGCGCCACGGCGGCCCCGCGCCGCGACTAGCGCCCGTGGACGGGGCGCTAGCGCGCTCGCGCCAGCGTCCCGACCACGGCCTCGTAGAAGCCGTCGCCCATGCGGCCCTCGGTGACGGTCACGTTGGGCCGGCCCCCGATCGCCTCGACCAGCCCGGGGTCGCGCTCCGGGCCGTTGGCGGGGACGAAGAAGTGGCCGAGCACGTCGGCGACGGCGACGTCCTCGATCGAGTCGCCGACCGCGATGCACTGCTGCGGGGCGTAGCCGCGCGCCCGCATGTGCGCCTCGACGGCACCCGCCTTGCTCGCTCCGCGCGGGACCAGGTGGTAGGCGTGGGCGGGCCCCAGGTCTCTCACCACCCGGTTCATCGCCCCGTTGTCGAGCAGCCGGAGATGCCCGTGGCCCTCCTCGGCGAGCAGCGCGTTCGCCTCGTCGACGTCGATCAGGCCCCGGAAGAGGTGCGAGTACACGCGGTTGTGGTGCCACGGCGAGTGGTACTCGATCAGGCCGGGATAGGCCGCGAAGAGGAGCTCGGGAACGCCCTCGCGGTGGATCTGCTCCGCGATCGTCACCTCGCCGTCGGCCCGCATCTCCCCGGTGAAGACCGTCAGCTCGCCGTCGATCATCATCGCGCAGCCGGCCTCGAAGATGTACGAGCTCTGGCCGATCAGCCGCGCGTCCTCCATCACCTGAGGCTCGCGGCGACCTGACTTGATCACGACCTCGACCTCGGCGCGGTGGCAGGCCTCGAGCCCGCGAGCCTGAAGCAGCGAGAACTCCCCCTCGGCGTCGCGGAGCAGCGACCCGCCGCGCCCCAGCAGGGTGCCGTCCAGATCCGTGTATACGCAGCGCAGCGCCACGGCGCTACGGTAGCCGGACATGGGCTCCGGCGGCGCGGCACAGACGCGGCAGCACACCGGGTGGCGGCTGCGCGATGGGATCGAGCTGGGCTTTCCGCGCCCGCTCGCGGTGGGCATCGTCAACGTGACCGACGACTCCTTCTACTCGGGGGCCCGCAGCGGGACAGCCAAGGGGGCGATTCGCGACGGCCTGGCGATGACCCGCGAGGGGTTCGACCTGCTGGACGTCGGAGCTGTGCCCGCGTCGGCCGGTCCACCGGTTCCGCCGGAGGATGAGGCGGCGAGGCTGGTCCCCGCGATCGAGGGCCTGACGGAGGCGGGACGCTTCCCGGTGATGGCCGATACGTTCGTCCCGCAGGTCGCGCGCGAGGCGCTCGACGCAGGCGCCGCGGCGATCAACGACATCGGCGGGGGTCGGGACCCGGCGATGCTCGAGCTCGTCGCGGAGGCCGGCTGTGGGCTGGTCGTGATGCACATCGAGGGCCCGCCGCGGCGGCACCGCTCCACACCGGCGTACGACGACCCGGTCGAGCACCTGAAGGGATGGTTCGCGGAGCGGATCGCCGAGGCGCGCGCCCGGGGGGTGAGGGAGGACCAGATCGCGCTCGACCCGGGGTTCGACTTCGACCTCTCGGTCGACGACGACGTCGAGATCCTCGCGCGGCTCGACGAGCTGCACGAGCTCGGCAGGCCGCTGTTCGTGTCGCTGTCGCGCAAGGACTTTCTCGGCGCCCTGATCGCCGGCTCGTGGGAGAAGCGCGTTCCGGCCGAGGACCGCGAATGGGCGACGCTCGCCGCCGTCAGCGTGGCGATCGCCTCCGGCGCAGAGCTGCTGCGGCTCCACGACCGCACCGCGGTCGACGCGATGCGGGTCGCGCACCGGATCCTCGATGGCTAGGTTGGGCGCGGCGGCGACGCAGCCGGGCGATCCCGACACATCGGCCGTGCGCTCAGCGTGGCGCGGCGCGATCGAGCCCGGCCGCGACGACGGTCGCCTGGTCGCCGAGGGCGCCGAGGAGCCGAGGCCGGCGAAGCTGGTCGGGATGCCGCGCTCGCTCGACCCGGGTGTCATCGAGGCGCTGCGGGGCGCGGGGATCTCCTCGCTGTACTCGCACCAGGTCGAGTCGCTCGAGGCGGCGGCGGGCGGGAGCGTGATCGTGACCAGCGGCACGGCGAGCGGGAAGTCGCTGTGCTTCAACCTTCCGGTGCTCGACGGGCTGGCGCGCGACCCGCGGCGCCGCGCGCTCTATCTGTACCCGACGAAGGCGCTGGCCCAGGACCAGGCGCGGGCGCTGTCGGCGCTCGACCCGCCCAAGCTGCGCCACGCGATCTACGACGGCGACACGCCGCGCGAGGACCGCCCCGCGATCCGGCGCCGCTCCAACCTCGTGCTGACCAACCCCGACATGCTGAACGTCGGGATCCTTCCCCACCACCGCAGCTGGGGGGACTTCCTCGCCAACCTCGGCTGGGTGGTGGTGGACGAGGCGCACGCGTATCGTGGGGTGTTCGGCTCTCACGTCGCCAACGTGCTGCGCCGCCTGCGCCGGGTGGCGCGGCTGTACGGCGCCGAGCCGCGCTTCCTGCTCGCCTCGGCGACGATCGCCAACCCCGTGGAGCTCGCCGAGCGGCTGTGCGGCGAGAGCTTCACGCTCGTCGACTCCGACGGCGCCCCGCGCGCGGCGCGCCGGATCGCGATGTGGAACCCGCCGCTGATCGACGAGCGTTCGGGAACCCGGCGCTCGGCGCTCTCCGAGGCCGCCGACCTGCTCGCCGGCGCTGGTCGGCGAGGGGCTGCGGACGATCTGCTTCCTGCGCAGCCGCCGCGGGATCGAGCTGATCCAGCGCTTCACGCGCGAGCGGCTGCGAGAGGATGGCCGCGAGAGGCTCGCCGAGCGGATCGCTCCCTACCGCGCCGGCTACACGCCCCAGCAGCGGCGCGAGATCGAGGCGGCGCTGTCGCGCGGCGAGCTGCTCGCAGTGGTCGCGACCGACGCGCTCGAGCTCGGGATCGACGTCGGCGAGCTCGACGCGGCGATCTGCGTCACCTTCCCGGGCACCGTCGCGAGCCTGCGGCAGATGTGGGGCCGCGCGGGGCGGCGCAGCGAGGGTGCTGGCGCTCTACCTCGCCGGCCAGGACGCGCTGGACCAGTTCTTCTGCCGCCACCCGGACGAGTTCCTCGGCGTCCCGTCGAGGCGGCGATCCTCGACCACGAGAACGAGCAGATCCAGTTTCAGCACCTGATCGCCGCGGCCTACGAGGCGCCGCTCGGCGGCGGCGAGCAGGGTGTGCTCGGGGCGGTGGAGGCGGCGGGCTCGCCGGACGACGAGATGCTCGGCCCGCGGTGGCGCGAGCGCGCCGACGAGCCTGGTTCGGCTCGGCGAGCTGCGCCGGGGCCGCGACGGCCGCTACGTGGCCGCGGTGCCGGGCTTCCCGGCCGGGCCAGATCTCGCTGCGCTCGGCGTCGGCCGACTCGGTCGCTGTGGTCGAGCGCGCCTCGGGCGAGCTGCTCGGCGGCGTCGAGGCCGAGCGCGCGTTCTCCACCGTCCACCCGGGCGCCGTCTACCTGCACCTGGGGCGCTCCTACGAGGTGCGCGAGCTCGACGTCGAGGCGCGCCGCGCGGTGGTCGAGCGCTTCGACGGCGACTGGTACACGCAGCCGAAGAAGGAGACCGAGGTCTTCATCGAGCGGCGATCGAGCAGACCCGTAGCGACGGCCGGGGTCGAGCTGTCCTTCGGCGCGGTCTCGGTCACCGAGCAGGTGATCGCCTTCCAGCGCAAGCGGCTCTCCGACCACGAGGTGATCGACATGGTGGCGGCTCGAGCTTCCGGAGCAGAACTTCCTCACCCAGGCGCTGTGGTACGTGCTCCGCCGAAGCTCGCCGGCGCAGCTGCCCAGCCGAGGTCCTGCTGGGCGCCCTGCACGCGACCGAGCACAGCCAGATCGCGGTGCTGCCGCTGCTCGCGATGTGCGACCGCTGGGACATCGGCGGCCTGTCGACCAACGTCCACTTCCAGACCGGGCGCCCGACGATCTTCATCTACGACGGCCATCCCGGCGGGGTCGGGATCGCGCGCCGCGGCTTCGAGCGAGTTCGAGCGCCTGCGTCGCCGACGCGGCGAGGCTGATCGGCGAGTGCCCGTGCGAGGACGGCTGCCCGTCGTGCGTCCAGAGCCCCAAGTGCGGCAACCTCAACGAGCCGCTGCACAAGGCCGGTGCGCTGGAGCTGATGAGGCTGTTGCGAGCCGGAATGTAGCCGGTGGCACCGGCGGGTCGATTGGCGGCGCGAACACGTCAGGTCGCGGTCTGCGGCGGCGGCGCGAATCCCGCGGACGAGGCGCTCGCTGCCGCCGAGGAGGTGGGGCGCGGTCTCGCCGAGGCTGGCGCAGGATGCGTGTGCGGCGGGCTCGGCGGCGTGATGGAGGCCGCCGCCCGCGGCGCCGCCGGCGCCGGCGGCGAGGTGATCGGCATCCTGCCCGGCGCCGATCCCGGCCGAGGCCAACCCGTACTGCACCCACGTCGTCGCCACCGGGATCGGCCATGCGCGCAACCTCGCCGTGGTCGCCTCCGGCCGACGCCGTGATCGCGATCGGCGGCGAGTGGGGAACGCTGTCGGAGATCGCGTTCGCGCGTCGCGCTCGGCCGCCCGGTGGTGGCGTTGCAGAGCTGGACGCTGCGCGGGATCGGTCCGATGGCGGACGCGCCGGGAATCGAGGCGGTCTCCGACCCGGCGGCGGCCGTGGCGGCGATCGAGCGCTTGTCGCACGACGGCGCTGTCCGAGCTCCGCCGCGGCTCGCCGGTCGGAGCTCGCGACCGCGCTGCACTAGCCTTCCTGACCCCGGCGAGGTAGCTCAGTTGGTAGAGCACACGACTGAAAATCGTGGTGTCGCCAGTTCGATTCTGGCCCTCGCCATCCAGGCTCGGCCAGGATCGCCCTGGCGACCACCGCTCGCCCTCCCGGCTCGCTCTAGTTCGATTCTGGCCCTCGCCATCCAGGCGAGTCACGCCATGTCGTAGAAGCCGCGACTGCTGACGAAGGCGTCCGCCCTACTCCGAGAGCCCGAGCTCTTCCAACGCCTCCTCAACCGGCCCGAACATGCGCCATTCCACGATCTTGCGATCGTCGACCTTGAACGCGTGGGCGAAGTTCTCCTCGACTCGCATCCCGCTTTGCTCGGCGACGCCCACCTCGCGCACGTCCACGATCACGTACTCGCCACCATCGATGAAGCGCACAGGCTCGGCGGTGTACTCGTCCCAGCCCGCGTACCAGTTGACGAGGTAGTCGAGAACCCCGTCCCAGCCCTCGTAGCTGTTCTTCACGCCCGGCTCTTCACGTCGCGGGTAGAGCTTGACGTTCGTGCTCGTGACCGCGTACCAGCCTTCGAAGTCGTTCTGAATGAACGCCTCGAAGCCGCGGCGGACGACCTCGACGTTCTCCTCGGACATCTCCGGATCAGTATCGCGGTCAGCCCGCTGATTGGGGGCCTGGCCGCGGATGCTCGCCGCGCACCACCTGGTATGTGAGTGCGCCCAGCGCAGCGCCGGCGATCGGTCCCGCGACGTAGACCCAGAAATCGCGCCACTCCCCCGAGACGAGCGCGGGGCCGAACGAGCGCGCCGGGTTCATCGACGCCCCCGTGACGGGGCCTCCGAACAGCGCGTCGAGCCCGATTGCGCCGCCGATCGCGATCGCTGCCGCGGCGCCCGCGGCCCGGGTGTCGGTGGCCACGGCCATGATCACGAACATCAGCAGCGCGGTCATCACGAGTTCGTAGACGACGGCGCTGCCCGCGCCGACGTGCGGCACCGTCGCCCCGAGCTGGGCGGGCTGGCTCGTCCACACCGCGAGCAGCAGGAGCGCCGCGAGCGCCGCGCCGGCGAGCTGCGCGGCGATGTAGGCCAGCGCCTCCCGGGCGGGGAAGTGGCGCGTCAGCGTGAACGCCAGGGTCACGGCCGGGTTGATGTGGGCGCCCGACAGGTGGCCGGTTGCGTACACCATCGCCATGATCACGAGGCCGAAGACGAGCGCGACTCCGATCGTCCCCAGGCTGCCGTCGTAGACGGAGTCGGCGACGATCGCGCCGCAGCCGGCGAAGACGAGCGCGAACGCGGCGAGGCCTTCGGCTAGGGCCCGCCGCGCGAGGTCAGGACGACCCACGCGATTCGTCCGGTGCCACCTCGGCGAGTAGCCGCTGCACGCGATCCTCGATCTGGTCACGGACCCGGCGCACGCCGTCGAGATCCAGCTCTGCCGGGTCGTCCAGCTCCCAGTCCTCGTAGCGCTTGCCGGGGTAGATCGGGCAGGCATCGCCGCAGCCCATCGTGATCACGGCGTCCGCCGCCCGCACGACCTCATCGGTGAGGGGCTTGGGGAACTCGTTGTCCAGATCGACGCCGACCTCCGCCATCGCCTCGCGCACGGCCGGGTTGATCTGGTCGGCCGGCTCGCTGCCCGCGGAGCGCACGTGGACCCTTCCGGCGGCGAGCTCGTCGAGCAGGCCGGCCGCCATCTGGCTCCGCCCGGCGTTCTGGACGCACACGAACAGGACCTCCGGGACCTCCTTGGTCATGCGCCCAGAGGGTATTACATTGACATTAATGATTTCAATTGATATACGTAAATAGATGGCTGTCGATCTGGAGCTGGCCCCGAAGCACAAGCGCCCGGTCGGCGAGCCGTGCTGCGAGCCGGTCGTCTACCCCGACATCGAGCGGGTGGCGGCCGAGCGAATCGGCCGCGTGGCCAAGGCGCTCGGCGACCCGATCCGCATGCAGCTCGTCGACGTGCTGCGAAAGCACGCCGGCAAGGTCTGCGTGTGCGAGCTGGTCCCGCTGTTCGAGCTCTCGCAGCCCACCGTCTCGCATCACCTCAAGGTGCTGCGGGAAGCCGGGATCGTGGGCTCCGAGCGCCGCGGCCTGTGGGCCTACTACTACGTCGAGCCGAAGGCACTGGAGGAATTGAGCACATGGCTGAGCAGCTGACAGAGAAGGACGAGATCCGCGAGGCCGTCCGGGAGCGATACGCGGCGGCGGCGACGGCCCTGCCCCAGGCCGACGGGTGTGGATGCGGCCCGAGCAGCACTCCGCTGGGGTGCGGCAACCCCACAGCGGTGGCGGAGCTGCAGAGACGGCGAGGTCGTGCTCGATCTCGGCTCGGGCGGCGGGCTCGACGTACTGCTGTCGGCCCAGCGCGTCGCCCCGAGCGGCAAGGCCTACGGCCTCGACATGACCGACGAGATGCTGGCGGTGGCGCGCGAGAACCAGCGCAAGGCCCGCGTCGAGAACGTCGAGTGGCTCAAGGGGACGATCGAGGACATCCCGCTGCCCGACGCCTCCGCGGACGTGATCATCAGCAACTGCGTGATCAATCTCTCCGCCGACAAGTCGCGGGTGCTCCGCGAGGCGGCCCGCGTGCTACGTCCGGGCGGCCGCTTCGCCGTCACCGACATCGTCGCCGACCCGGAGATGGACGAGGCCACGCGCCGCGACATGCAGCAGTGGATCGGCTGCATCGCGGGGGCGCTGACCGAGGAGGAGTTCCGCCGTGAGCTCGCCGCGGCCGGGTTCGAGCGGATCGAGATCACCGAGACGCACCGCGTACACGAGCACGCCGGCTCGGCGATCGTGCGCGCCGCCAAGCCCTAGCCGAAGAGGAACCTGCTAGCAGCTAGCGGCCCGTCGGCTGGGAGACCGGGAGCGCGATCTCGACCCGTTTGAGGTTGACCGCACCGACCGAGCGCTGGATGTCGTACACGGTCGTCGACGAGGTGAGTTGCAGCCTGTAGCCGCCTCCCGCCGGCGTTCGCGACGCGATCGGCTCCAGCGGCAGGTTGAGCGAGTGCGTCTTTCCATCGAGCTCGATCGGCACGGGGGTGGGGACGTTGCCGACCACGACGTTGCGGCGCGGGTCGACGATGCCGTTTTTTAATTACCCGGCGCGGCCGTAGACCGGGATCGCGGCGCCCGACGTGGGCGCGGAGTCGGGCGAGCACAGAAAGCGGATCACGCGGGCGATCTGAACCGGCGGGACCCACTTCGCGTGGTCGGCCTTCGGCATCTGCTCACGGTTCGCCGCCGTATCGATCACGCTCGGAAGCACGGCGTTGGCGCGGATCCCGTCGTCCCGGTAGTCGACCGCGAGCGAGCGCACGAACGTGACCACCGCGGCCTTGGCGACGTTATAGCCGGGAGAGCCTTTGAACGGCTGCAGCGCGGCCTTCGCGCCGACGCACACGATCGCGCCGCCCCCCTGCTCGACCATCGTCGGCAGGGCGGCGCGGGTCGTGCGGTACGCGGTCATCAGGTTCATCTCAAGCATGCGCCCATCTCGTCGGGCGGCGCCTCGTGCGTCGCGGCCACCGCCCGCGTAGCCGCCGACGAGGTTGACCAGCGCGGCGAGGGCGGCGCCTGGCCCGCGGCGGACCCGACGGCCGCGGCCGCGCCGTCGTCCGTCGACACGTCGGCCTCGACGAGCTCCAGCAGCTCGTGCGAGCCGAGCTCCTCGTTGACCCGATCGCGTTGCTCGGGGACGATCCAGGTCGAGACGACCCTGGCGCCGGTGCCGAGCAGCTCGCCGACGACGGCGGTCCCGAGCGCGCCGGTGCCCCCGGTCACGAGGACGGTTCCCTCGAGCCGGCTCACCGAGGCGCCGCCGGGGGGAGAGTCAATCGACCGACCTCCTTCATACGGCACCCACCCTATCCCGTCAGCGACCGACAATTCCGCGCGCGGAATTTGTCGAGTGATGTGTCCGCCTCCGCGTCTAACGTGATTGAACGGTGAGTAATCAGCAAGCAATCCAACCCGAGCAGCCCGCGCTCGACGTCCCGCACACGAACGGACGTCGCAGCGTGCGCGAGCTCAGCGATGGTGACGCCGTCTCCGGGACGTTCGCGGTCCGCGAGCGCGAGCTGCGGCAGCGCCGCGATGGCGGCGAGTGGCTACGGCTCGTGATCTCCGACCGCACCGGGTCGATGGAGGCGGTCGCGTGGGACGGGGTCGGGGAGTGCTTCGAGTCGGCCAGGCCCGGGACCGTCGTCCAAGCTGCGCGGGAGGTTCGGAGTCCACCCGCAGTACGGTCCCAAGGTGACGATCGAGGCGACTGCGC
This sequence comes from uncultured Thermoleophilia bacterium, assembly GCA_963754225.1. GTDB lineage: Bacteria > Actinomycetota > Thermoleophilia > Solirubrobacterales > 70-9 > DASPWW01. The sequence goes on along the minus strand of CAVWEV010000007.1, from coordinate 88,508 downwards.
CCGGCGCGCGACGGCGAGTACGACCCGGGCGAGATCGCCGAGGGCCCGCCCGTCTCCGCCGAGCGGCTCGAGTCCGACCTCCGGGAGCTGATCGCGACGGTGCAGAGCCCGCAGCTGCGGCAGCTGCTCGATCGCTTCTTCGGCGACCGCTCGCCGCATCTGGGCGCGCTTCCGCGAGGCGCCCGGCGGCGAAGTACTACCACCAGGCGTACCGCCACGGGCTGCTCGACCACACGCTCTCGGTCGCCCAGGCGGTCAGCGCCGCCGCGGCCCTGTTCCCGGGATCGACCGCGACGTCGCGGTGACGGGGGCGCTGCTCCACGACATCGGCAAGACCGAGGCCTACAACGACGATCCACTGGCGATCGAGCTCACGGACGCCGGCCGGCTGCAGGGGGAGATCCCGCTCGGCTACTACATGGTCCGCCGCGAGATCGAGCGGATCGAGGGCTTCGACCCGGAGCTCGCGCAGGCGGTCCTCCACATCGTCCTCTCACATCACGGGACGCTGGAGAACGGCTCGCCCGTGGCCCCCGCCACGAGCGAGGCGACGCTCGTCCACATGCTCGACAACCTTGGCGGCAGGCTGGGGAGCTTCGACCGCATCGAGCGCGCGCTGCGCGAGGGCGAGAGCTGGTCGCGCTTCGACCCCGGGATCGAGTCCGCCGCCTACTTCAGCTCCCGCGCCGCCTGAAGACCGCGGGTTTCGAAGCTACGACATCCGTTTACTCCCGCTGCCGCTAACGGCAACGCCTGCATGTCGGCACGCAAATTGCGGGGAAAAGTGCGTTCCGAGTGCGCGAGGCGCCCGGAGCACGCCTCTATTCTGAGAGCAGTGGCCAAGGACACCGAGAAGCTGATCCGCCAGCTCTCGCTGATCTCGTTCCTGATGGCCAACCGCCGGCCGGTCTCGGCGCTCGAGATCAAGCAGGAGGTCGAGGGCTACAGCTCGATGAACGACGACGCCTTCGCGCGTCGCTTCTACGCCGACCGCGCCGAGCTGGAGTCGCTGGGGATCTCGCTCCAGGTCGAGAAGCCGGGCGAGGGATTCTTCGAGGCGGAGCTTTACGCGCTGCCGCCGGGCAACTACTACCTGCCCTCGATCGAGTTCACCGACGACGAGCTCGCGGCGCTGCGCACTGCGCTCACCCTGCTCGACGGGCGCTTCGCGTACGCCGAGCCGCTGCGGCTCGCCCTGCAGCAGGTCTCGTGGGGGCAGCCGAACCCGCTGTCGAACGGGGAGTCGCGCTCCGGTCGACGTCGCGGTCACCGCCTCGGCCGGCGGGCGGGAGCTCTCGCAGCGCCTGGCCAAGATCGAGACCGCGATCTCGCGCCGCAAGACGATCGAGTTCGAGTACTACACGATGGAGCGCGACGAGGTCTCGAAGCGCAAGGTCGACCCCTACCACCTCGTCTACCGCAGCGGGCAGTTCTACCTGATCGGCCACTCGCACGAGCGCGAGGCGGTGCGGGTGTTCCGGCTGTCGAGGATCCGCGGCAAGGTCTCCTACGCGACCAAGGCGGAGCACGACTTCGGTCCCCCGGAGGACTTCGACCGTCGCGATTACGGGAGCCGCGCCGACTGGCAGATGGGCGAGATGGACGGGACGGCGAAGATCTTCATCCGAGATCGGATCGCGTGGCTGGTCGAGCGGGACTACGGCCGCTACGGGGAGCTTCGCCCGGCGCGCAAGGGGGATCGCGCGCCCGGCCGAGGCATGATCTTCGAGACGCGACTACGCGTCGAGCCGCCAGCTCGTCGCCTGGGTGCTGAGCTGGCGACACAACGCGACGGTGCTGGAGCCGGTGCAGCTCGCGGACGAGGCGGGAGAGCGGCTCGGGCTGCTGCGCGAGCGCCATAGCGGCGGCTTCGAGGCCGCGAGGGCCGTGAAGCGGCCGGCCGCGGAGGCGGCGCCCCGCCCCAGCCGCTCCAACGGCCACGCGGAGTCGCCGATCCGACCGGAGCGCTTCGCGCGCCTGGTCACCCTCGCGGGGCGGCTGATCGAGGCGGCGCGCAACGAGCGCCGGCTCGAGGTCGCCGAGGTCCGTGACGGAGCTCAACGTGAGCGAAGCGGAGCTTCGCGAGGACATCTCCGTGCTCAATGTCGTCAACTTCGGCGGCGGCACGTACGTGCTGTTCGCCGAGATCGTCGGCGGCGAGATCGAGGTCGACGCGGACGCCTACGGCGACAGCTTCGCACGCCCCGCCCGCCTGCTGCCCCTCGAGGCGAAGGCGCTGGTGGCCGCGATCGACCTGTTCGGCGATCACCTTCCGCAGGCCGGCCTGCAGAGCGCGCGACGCAAGATCACCACGGCGCTCGGCCACGACCCCTCCGAGGAGGGGCTCGAGATCGCCCGCCTCGGCGACGACTCGGAGATCGTGCGAACGGTCAACAAGGCGATCGCGGAACGGCGCGTGCTCGAGATCCACTACTACAAGGAGAACGAGGACCAGTTCACGAAGCGCGAGGTGGAGGCCTACCGGCTGGCCAACGGGCCCGAGGGGTGGTACGTGGGCTGCTGGGACCTGGGGCGCGACGACGTCCGCCACTTCCGGCTCGACCGGATCAAGGAGGCCAAGCTCACCGGCCGCGGCTTCGAGGCCGCGTCCCGAGGTCGAGGAGATGCCGGGCCTGGAGAGCTGGTTGACCGACGGCGAGGTCGACGACGCGAAGGTCGCGCGGGTGTGGGTGTCGCCGGAGCGCGCACGGTGGATCCGCGAGGAGAGAACGGTGATCGAGGAGCTCGCGGACGGAGCGGTGACCGTCGAGCTCCCCTACGCCGGGGCGGCGTGGCTGATCCGGGAGGTTCTCAAGGGGGCGGGCGATCTCGTCGTGCTCGAGCCCGAGGACGCCCGCGAGGCCGTGCTCGGCGTACTCGAGGACTGACTCGGGTTCCGGTGGCGACGGTCGAGGAGGCCCCCGGCCGGCCGGAGATCGCGCGGCTCGTGGCACCGAATCCCGGCCCGATGACTCTGGAGGGGACGAACACCTACGTGGTGGGGCGGGAGCCCGCCTTCGTGATCGACCCAGGCCCGGATGACCGGGCCCACCTCGACGCGGTGGTCGCCGAGGCCGAGCGCCGCGGCGGGCTCGGCGGCGTCCTGCTCACCCACTCGCACGCCGATCACTCCGCCGGGGCCACCCGCCTCGACGCCCCCCTGATGTGGGGAGGCGACGGCGACGCCGATCCCGGCCCGTTCACGGCGCTTCCCACACCCGGCCACGCCCGGGACCACGTCTGCTTCCTGCTCGACGGCGCCTGCTTCACCGGCGACCTGATCCTCGGCGCGGGGTCGAGCATCGTTCCCCCGGACGGCGGCTCGCTCGCCGCCTATCTCGACTCGCTGCGCCGCCTCGAGGGCCTCGAGCTGGAGTTGCTGTGTCCCGGCCACGGGCCGTTCGTCACCGATCCCGCCGCGAAGATCGCCGAGTACCTCGAGCACCGCCTGGAGCGCGAGCGCAAGCTCCTCGCGGCGCTCGACGCCGGGGAGCGATCGCGTGCCAACCTGCTCGACGCCGCCTGGGACGACGTGCCCGCCGGAGCTGCGCGCCGCCGCTGCGCTGGCGATGCAGGCGCACCTCGAGAAGCTGGGCGCGGAGGGACGGCTGCCGCCGGACCTCGGCGACTGACAACATCGCTGACATGAGTGCCGTGTTGACTCGGTTGGGGATCGGCGCCTCGCGCGCCGCCGCCAGAGCGCGCAGGGCCGTCCTGTTGCGCGTCGCGATCGGCGGCGCGGCGTTCAGCGCCGTCACCGCGACCACTGCGGCCGGGCTCTGGTACCAGCTCTTCCGCCGTCCCCTGCCCACGACGCGGGGCCGGCTGCGGGCGACCGGGCTCTCGGCGCCGGTGGATATCAGGCGCGATCGCTGGGGAGTGCCGCACATCCGCGCCCGCACCAGGCACGACCTGTGGTTCGGCCAGGGGTACTGCCACGGGCAGGATCGCCTGTGGCAGCTCGACCTCTACCGGCGCACGGCCTCGGGCCGGCTATCGGAGATCGCGGGCCGCGAGACGCTTCGAACCGACCGCCTGATGCGTACGCTCGGCCTGCGTCGGATCGCGGAGCGTGAGGCGGCCGAGCTGGAGCCCGCGCTGCGGGGCGAGCTCGACGCCTACTGCGCCGGGGTCAACTCGGCGGCGGAGGCCGCCAGCGCCCGGCCAGTCGAGTTCCAGCTCCTGCGCTGCGAGTTCGCGCCGTGGCGGCCGGTCGACATGCTCGCCGCCCTGAAGCTGCTCGCCTTCGGGCTGTCGACGAACTGGGAGCGGGAGCTGCTGCGGGCGGAGATGGTTCGCGAGCTCGGCCCCGAGCTCGCGGCGCGCCTCGATCCCCCGTATCCGCGAGGCCACCCCGTGATCGTCACCCCCGGTGGCGCGTTCTCGGGCGACGCCCTCGGCCTGGCCGAGCAGATCGACCGCGTGCGCGACACCCTGGGGCTCGCCGTCGAGGCGGGGGGATCGAACAACTGGGCGGTCTCCGGCGCACGCACGAAGACGGGCCGCCCGCTGCTTGCCGGCGACCCCCATCTGCCGCCCAGCATGCCGGGGATCTTCTACCAGGTGGACCTGGAGCTGGACGGTCGCTTCGTCCGCGGCGCGTCGCTGCCGGGGGTGCCCGGGGTCTCGATGGGCCAGACGAACGACGTCGCGTTCGCGTTCACGAACGCGATGGCCGACGTCATGGACCTGTTCGTGGAGCGAATCGACGGCGATCGCTACGAGTTCGAGGACGAGTCGCGCCCGCTCGACATCCTCGAGGAGGAGATCGGGGTCCGGGGCCGCCCGCAGCCCGAGCGGCTCGAGGTCAGGAGCACCCACCACGGGCCGATCGTCAACGAGGCGCTCGGAGCCGACGCGGCCGAGCCGCTCTCGCTCCGCTGGACCGCGCTCGACATGGCGGCGATCAGCGACGCGAACGTCAGGGTGCTCGAGCCGACCAGCGGGCCCGAGCTGGTCGAGATGCTGTCCGCTCACACCGCGCCGGTCTCGAACCTGCTGTGGGCCGATCGCCACGGGAGCATCGGCTACAAGACGGTCGGGCGGATCCCGATCCGCCGCGGCGACTGCCCAGACCTCCCCAGGCCCGGCTGGACGGGGGAGTTCGAGTGGGAGGGACTCGTCCCATACGAGGAGATGCCGGAGGCGAGCGACCCCGAGTGCGGCTACCTGATCACGGCCAACAACCGGATCGCCGGCGAGGGCTTCCCGCACCACATCACCAGCGACTACCTGGACGGCTACCGTGCCCGCCGCATCGAGGAGCTGATCCTCGCCGAGCCCGAGCACGACGCCGACAGCTTCGAGGCGATGCAGTCCGACCACTACTCGATCCCCGGGATGGAGACGGTCCACCGGCTGGCGCGGCTGCGGCCACGCGACCAGCGAGAGGTCGCCGCGATCGAGCGGTTGAAGAGCTGGGACCGCCGGCTGGCCCGCGATTCGATCGCCGCGTCGATCTATCAGGCGTTCACGATGCGCCTCGCGCGCGACGTCGCGCGAGCGGCGATCCGCGACCGCGACCTCGCCGAGCGCTGGCTCGACCGCTCCGACAGCGGCTTCATCAACCACGTCACCTCTCCGTGGCGCTGGCACTCCCACCTGTTGAGGCTGTGGGGGGAGGGTGACGAGGAGCTGATCGGGCGTCCATGGGAGGGGCTTGCTCTCGACGCTCTGCGAGGCGGCCTCGACGATCTCGAGGATCGCTTCGGCCCGGATCCCGACGCGTGGCGGTGGGGCCGGGTGCACCGGCTCGAGTTCCCGCATGCGCTCGGCGAGGCGAATCCCGTGTTCGCCCAGGTCTTCAACCGCAGCCTCGAGGCGGGCGGTGGGCAGGAGACCGTGAGCCAGATCGCCCACGATCCCAACCACCCCTTCAGGGCCGTGTGGGCACCGTGCTGGCGGATGCTCGCGGATCCCGGCGATCCCGACCGCTCGCGCTGGCAGGCGTTCACCGGTCAGTCGGGCCAGGCCGGGAGCCGCCACTACGACGACCTACAGGTGGACTGGCTCGAGGGCCGCACCCAAGGGATGGTCGGAGAGGGCCCGTGGCGGGAGCTGACGCTTGAGCCGTAGGGCAGAGATCAAGCTCAGCCCTGACGAGCAGCGCGAGCTGGTCGAGACGGAGCGCGTGGTGATCGTCTCCAGCGTCGGGCCGCGTGGCTGGCCGCACTCGATGCCGCTGTGGTACGTGCCGCGCGATGGAGAGCTATGGATCTGGACCTACGCCAAGTCCCAGAAGGTGCGAAACCTCGAGCGAGACCCCCGCGCGACGCTGCTTGTCGAGACCGGATACGAGTACACAGAGCTGCGCGGGGTGATGATCGAGGCGGACGCGGAGATCCATCGCGACCTGGAGACGGTGTCGGAGTTCGGCAAGCAGCTCACGGTCCGATACTCGGAGGGGATCGAGTCGGTCGAGGGCGACGCCGCAGCGGCGCTGCAGGCCCAGGCGGCAAAGCGTGTCGCGATCCACTTCCACCCGCGGCGCACGGCCACCTGGGACCACCGCAAGCTCGGTGGCCGCTACTGAGCGATCCGCCGAGCGCTAGCCTTCGCGCCGCTGATGGAGACGCTCAAGGGGCTGATCCTGTCCGGCGGGGCGGGCACGCGGCTGCGCCCGATCACGCATACCTCGGCGAAACAGCTCGTGCCTGTCGCCAACAAGCCCGTGCTGTTCTACGGGATCGAGGCGCTCGTCGACGCTGGCGTGAGTGAGATCGGGATCGTGATCGCGCCACAGACCGGGGACGAGATCCGCGAGGCGGTGGGCGACGGCTCCGGCTTCGGGGCACGCGTCGAGTACATCACCCAGGAGGAGCCGCGCGGGCTCGCGCACGCGGTCCTCACGGCCGAGGCGTTCATCTCCGAGGTGCCGTTTGTGATGTACCTCGGCGACAACCTGCTCCGCAACGGGATCAGCGACCTGGTCGATGCCTTCCGCGAGTCCGAGCCCGACGCGCTGATCCTGCTCACCCAGGTCCCCGACCCGTCGGAGTTCGGGGTCGCGGAGCTGGAGGGCGATCGCGTGGTCGGCCTCGTCGAGAAGCCGAAGGACCCTCCCAGCGACCTAGCCCTGGTCGGCGTATACATGTTCGGCCCCGCCGTCTTCGAGTCGGCCCGCGCGGTCGAGCCCTCGTGGCGAGACGAGCTCGAGATCACGGACGCGATCCAGAACCTGATCGACACCGGCAAGCGGGTGGAGTCGCGCCAGGTGCGTGGATGGTGGAAGGACACGGGCCACCTCGAGGACATGCTGGAGGCCAACCGGCTCGTGCTCGAGGACATCGAGCGGCGGATCGACGGGGAGCTGATCGACTCCCGCGTCGAGGGGCGTGTGGTGATCGAGCGAGGGGCACGGCTGGAGCGCTCCGTGGTGCGCGGCCCGGCGGTGATCGGCGCCGACGCCCGGATCAGCGATGCCTACATCGGCCCGTACACGTCGATTGCCTCGAACGTGGTCGTCAGCGGCTCGGAGGTGGAGCACTCGATCCTGCTGTCGGGATCGCAGGTCAGGGATCTCGGCACCCGCATGGAGGCGAGCATGTTGGGCCGAAACGCGGAGCTGACGCGCGGCGACGGGCTGCCGAAGACGCTTCGTCTGATCGTCGGCGACAACTCCGAGATCGCGATTCCGTGATGAAGGTGCTGGTGACCGGAGCCGGCGGGATGCTGGGTCGCGACTTGGTCGTCGGCATGCCGCCGGCGCGGTGACGAGGTCGTGCCGCTGTCACGGGCCGAGCTCGACATCGTCGACGGCCCCGCCGTCGATCGGACCCTCGCCGGTCACCGGCCCGACGTGGTCGTCAACTGCGCCGCGTGGACGGACGTCGACGGGGCGGAGAGCCACGAGGCCGAGGCCGCGCGACTGAACAGCGAGGCGGCGGGGATCGTGTCCGCGGCCGCCGCGGAGGTCGAGGCGGCGATCGTCCACCCCTCGAGCGACTACGTGTTCGACGGCGCGAGGCGCTCCCCCTACGTGGAGTCAGACCGCACGAACCCGTTGTCGGCGTACGGCCGCTCCAAGCTCGCCGGCGAGACGTCGGTGGCCGTCGCCAACCCTCGGCACTTCGTCGTTCGCTCGTCGTGGCTGTTCGGCGTCGGCGGGCGCAACTTCGTCGAGACCATGCTGCACCTTGCCGGCCAGCAGAGCGAGGTCCTCGTCGTCTCGGACCAGGTCGGCTGCCCCACCTACACTGCGCATCTCGCGGACGCGATCACGCGCCTCGTCGAGGGCGAGACGTACGGCGTTCATCATCTCGCCGCGAGTGGCTCGTGCTCCTGGTACGAGTTCGCGCAGGAGATCTTCGATCAGTCGGGTGTCGAGTGCCGGGTGATGGCCGCGACCACAGAGATGCTCGGCCGCGAGGCGCCGCGCCCGCCGTACTCCGTGCTGCACAGCGAGCGCGCGGACGCGGTCGAGCTCCCGACTTGGCGCGAGGGGCTGACCGAGTACTTGCGAGAGCGGGACTCCGAGCCGCGCGAGGAGGCGGCGTGAGGCTGCTGGTCACCGGCGGCGCGGGCTTCATCGGCTCGAACTACGTTCGCCATCGCCTCGACGCGCATCCCGACGACACCGTCGTCGTGCTCGACAAGCTCACCTACGCGGGGCGGCGGGAGAACCTCCCCGAGAAGCGGACCGAGCTCGTCGAGGGCGACATCGCCGACCGCGACGCCGTCGCCGCCGCGATCGAGGGCTGCGACGCGGTCGTCAACTTCGCCGCCGAGACCCACGTCGACCGCTCGATCCACTCGCCCGGCGAGTTCATCACCACCGACGTGTTCGGGACCTTCGTGCTGCTCGAGGCGGCGCGCGAGGCGGGTGTCCGGCTGCTCCAGGTCTCGACCGACGAGGTGTACGGGTCGATCGGCGAGGGCTCGTTCACCGAGTCCTCGGCGGTGGAGCCGTCGTCGCCCTACTCGGCGTCGAAGGCCGGCGGCGACCTGATCGTGCGGGCATTCCACCACACCTACGGCGCCGACGCCGTGATCTGCCGCGGCTCGAACACTTACGGGCCCTACCAGCACCCGGAGAAGCTGATCCCGCTGTGCGTGCTCAACGCGCTGGCCGGGGATCAGCTGCCCGTGTACGGGGACGGGATGCAGGTCCGCAACTGGCTGTACGTGGAGGACAACTGCGCCGCGATCGACACCGTGCTCGAGCGCGGCGAGGCAGGGGAGGTGTACAACGCCGGCGGCCCCGACGAGCTCCCGAACATCGAGGTGGTGCGGGCGATCCTCGAGTTGACCGACCGCGACGAGTCCCAGATCGAGTACGTGAGCGACCGCCCCGGGCACGATCGCCGCTACTCCCTCGCTTCCCCGAAGCTGGAGTCGCTGGGATGGAAGCCGAGGGTCGAGTTCGGCGCCGGCATCGCACGGACCGTGCAGTGGTACCGCGACAACTCCTCGTGGTGGGAGCCGATCCGCTCCGGCGAGTACCGGGAGTACTACGAGCGCCAGTACGGCCAGGCGCTCGGGTAGTGGCAAGGCGCCTCGACACCGAGATCGAGGGCGTCGTCCTCGTCGAGCCCGACGTGCACGGGGACGAGCGCGGCTTCCTGGTCGAGACGTTCCGCGACGACGCGTGGCGGGAGCTCGGGATCGAGGCCGACTTCGTGCAGGAGAACCACTCGCGTTCGACGCGCAACATCCTCCGCGGCCTGCACTTCCAGACCGCGCCGGGCCAGGCGAAGCTCGTCCGCTGCCTGCGGGGGCGGATCTGGGACGTCGCCGTCGACCTGCGCCGCGACTCGCCGACGTACCGCAAGTGGGAGGGCCACGAGCTCGACGACGAGCTCCACCGACAGCTGTTCGTCCCGGTCGGCTTCGCACACGGCTTCTGCGTGCTCAGCGACGAGGCCGACGTCGCCTACAAGCTGTCCAGCTACTACGACCCCGAGACCGAGGCCGGGTTCGCGTGGGACGACCCGGACGTCGGGATCGAGTGGCCGGACACGGAGCCGCAGCTCTCCGAGCGCGACCGCAGCGCTCCGCGGCTGTCGGAGATAGCGGCCGAGCTTCCCTGGTAGCGGGGCGAACGCCGGAAACCCGGATCTCGTAACTCATTAAGAGACGGGATCCGGATTAACGGCGTATATCGCCGTCAACTCGGATCTCGCTTCTCAGCGAAGCTCGATTGACGGATTAGCGGCGCGGCCGCCTCCCCCTACCCAGCCGCCGTTTGTTCTTGGCGCCGGCGTCCACGGCACGCCGGCCGGTATCGCGTCCGGGCACTCCGTAACATCAATCGGTTGACCACCGTGCATTCCACGACCGACGAATCCATCCCTCTGGCTGCGTTCAGCGACGAGGTCAGGAGGTGGTTCGAGGCCTCCTTCGAGGCGCCGACGCCCGCTCAGCAGCGCGGCTGGCCGGCGATCGCGTCGGGCGCCAACACCCTGATCTGCGCCCCGACGGGGTCCGGTAAGACCCTTGCGGCGTTCCTGTGGGGGATCGATCGCCTCGCCTCGGAGCCCGAGCGGCTCGGCCAAGGGGTGAGGATCGTCTACATCTCGCCGCTGAAGGCGCTCTCGTACGACATCGAGCGCAACCTCCGCGCCCCACTGCGAGGGATCGGGGCCGAGATCAAGGTCGGGCTGCGGACGGGAGACACGCCGCAGCGCGAGCGCCAGGCGATGCAGCGCAAGCCTCCGGACGTCCTCATCACGACCCCCGAATCGCTGTACCTGATCCTCACCTCGCAGGCGCGGGAGATGCTCACCGGCGTGGAGGCCGTGATCGTGGACGAGATCCACGCCGTCGCCCAGTCGAAGCGAGGCGCTCACCTGGCGCTGACGCTCGAGAGACTCGAGGAGCTCGTGAAGCGAAACGAGGGGGGAGCGGTCCAGCGGATCGGGCTGTCGGCGACCCAGCGGCCGCTGGAGACGATCGCCCGCTTCCTCACCGGGCCGCGTCGGGAGTGCGAGATCGTCGACGCGGGCCGAAGCAAGGAGCTCGACCTCGAGATCCGGGTTCCCGTCGAGGACATGACCGAGCCCGACGCCTCGATCGAGAAGCGGCGCGACGGCGGCGACTCCGGCATCCCTGCGCCGACCGAGGAGGCGCTCGACGGCGCCGTGACCACGCGCTCGATCTGGCCCGCGATCTACCCCGAGCTGCTGAAGCTCGTGCGCGAGCACACCTCGACGATCATCTTCGTCAACAGCCGCCGCGGCGCCGAGCGCCTGGCGAAGCGGCTGAACGAGCTCCACAGCGAGGACCGGGTCGAGCCCGAGCTCCCCGCCACCGAGCACGCCGGCAACACCCCGAGCAACGAGGAGCCAGCATCGAGCAGCGAGCAACCAGCAACCAGCATCGAAGAGATCGCCCGGGCCCACCATGGCTCCCTGGCCCATGAGGAGCGCACGGTCGTCGAGGAGCTTCTGAAGTCCGGGCAGCTGCCGTGCCTCGTGGCCACGTCTTCGCTGGAGCTGGGGATCGACATGGGCGCGGTGGACCTGGTTATCCAGGTCGAGTCCCCGAAGTCGGTGACCCGCGGGTTGCAGCGCATCGGCCGCGCCGGCCACGGGCTCGGCGAGGTGTCCGTGGGACGGATCTTCCCCAAGTTCCGCGCCGACCTGCTGGAGTGCGCCGTCGTCACGAAGCGGATGCGCAGCGGCGAGATCGAGGAGACCGTGATCCCGCGCAACCCGCTCGACGTGCTCGCGCAGCACCTCGTCTCGATGGCGGCCACGGACGAGTGGGACGTCGACGAGATCGAGCGGGTCGTCACCGCGGCGGAGCCGTTCGCGGAGCTGTCGCGGGAGCAGCTCGAGAACGTGCTCGACATGCTCGACGGCCGCTATCCGTCGGAGCGCTTCGCCGAGCTGCGCCCCCGCCTCGCCTGGAATCGCGCTCAGGGGAGTGTGCGGGGCCGCAAGGGGGCGCGCCAGCTGGCGGTCACCAACGCGGGCACGATTCCCGATCGCGGCCTTTACGGGGTCCACCTGCCCGACGGGCGCCGCGTCGGCGAGCTCGACGAGGAGATGGTCTACGAAGCTCGGCCGGGGCAGACGTTCCTGCTCGGGGCGACCACGTGGCGGATCGAGGAGATCACCCGCGACCGTGTGATCGTCACCCCGGCACCCGGGACGCCGGGCGCGGTTCCGTTCTGGCGTGGCGACGGCGTCGGCCGGCCCGCCGAGCTCGGCAGGGCGATCGGCGAGTTCGCGCGCGAGGCGGTTACGCGCAAGCCCGGCGAGCTGGCGAGCGAGTACGACCTCGACCGGCGCGCCGCGACGAATCTGGTCGCCTACCTGCGCGAGCAGCAGGCGGCGACGCGCGTAGTTCCCTCCGACGAGACGATCGTGGTGGAGCGGTTCCGCGACGAGATCGGCGACTGGCGGCTGTGCGTCCTGTCGCCGTGGGGCGGGCGGGTCCACGCTGCGTGGGGACTCGCGCTCACGGCCCGGATCCGCGACGAGCGCGAGCTCGAGGCCGACGCGATCTGGTCCGACGACGGGATCATCGTCCACATGCCCGACGCCGACGAGCCGCCGCCGGCCGACCTGATCCTGATCGAGCCCGACGAGCTCGAGGACCTGGTGGTCCGGGAGCTGTCGGGCTCGGCGCTGTTCGGCTCGCGCTTCCGCGAGAACGCCGCCCGTGCGCTGCTCATCCCGCGCGCGTATCCGGGCAAGAGGACCCCGTTGTGGCAGCAGCGGCTCAAGGCCCAGAGCCTGCTCGAGGTCGCCCGCGACTTCCCTCGCTTCCCGCTCGTGCTCGAGACGTATCGCGAGTGCCTTCGGGACGTGTTCGACCTGCCGGCCCTGACCGCTCTGCTGCGCGACCTCGCCTCGCGTCGGATCTCCTTCGTCGAGGTCGAGACCCCGACCGCGTCCCCGTTCGCCTCGTCGCTGCTGTTCGACTACGTCGCCACCTACATGTACGAGGGCGACACGCCGAACGCCGAGCGGCGGGCCGCCGCGCTCGCGCTCGACCGCGACCTGCTTCGCGAGTTGCTGGGGCAGGACGAGTTGCGGGAGCTGATCGACCCCGAGGCGCTGGCCGACGTCGAGGAGTCGCTCCAGCACCTGGCCGAGCAGGCCCGAGCGCGCGACCGCGACGCCCTGCAGCAGATCCTCCGCCGCGTCGGCGACCTGAGCGTGGAGGAGTGCGAGCAGCGCGTCGCGGAGGGCTACTCGGCGAGCTCGATGCTCGACAAGCTCGAGGGCGAGCGGCGCGCCGCCAGGATCCGCGTGGCGGGCGAGGAACGCTGGATCAGCGCCGAGGACGCGGGCCTGTATCGCGACGCTCTCGGCGTTCCGCCTCCGCCCGGGCTTCCCGATTCCTTCATCGAGCCGGTCGCGGACGCCATGCTCGTCCTGGCGCGGCGATTCGCGCATACGCACGGTCCGTTCCCGACGGCTCGGCTCGGCGCCCGCTACGGGGTCGACCCGGCGTCCGCGCTTCGAGAGCTCGAGCGGGCCGGGGAGCTCGTGCGCGGCGAGCTGCTTCCCGGCGGCACCGAGCGGGAGTGGTGCGACCCGGAGGTGCTGCGCCGGGTGCGGCGGGCCAGCCTCGCCCACCTGCGCAAGGAGGTCGAGGCGGCGGACCAGCGCGAGCTGGCGCGCTTCCTGCCGAGCTGGCAGAACGTCGATGCCCATCGTCCCGGCGGCGCCGGGCCGGATCGGCTGCGCGAGGCGCTCGTCCCGCTCCAGGGCGTGGCGCTCACCCCCGAGGTCTGGGAGCGCGACGTCCTGCCTCGCCGCCTCGGCGCCTACTCCGCCGCGTGGCTCGACGAGCTGTGCACCGGCGGGGAGGTGGTGTGGATCGGAGCCGGTGCCCTGGGCAGAAGCGGCGGCCGCGTGGCGCTGTACTTCCGCGAGGACGTCCGCCTCGCGGGACCGCCGCCCGCGAACGCGAAGCTCGACGCTCCCCAGGGGGAGGCCCACGACGCGATCCGCGAGCTGCTGGCGCGCCGGCCATGCTTCTGGGTCGACCTGGTCGCCGATCTGGAGCTCGAGACGGAGGAGCTGCACGCCGCGCTGTGGGATCTGACGTGGGCCGGCGAGGTGACCAACGACGCCTTTGCTCCGCTGCGCGCCCGACGCCTGAGCGCGGTTCAACGCGCGCAGCGCGCCCGAGGACGGCGCTTTTCCACCCGACGCGCGGGCACGGGCCAGGCCGTGCAGGGCCGCTGGTCGCTCACCACCCCGCTGTTCGAGGACGCCCCCGAGGCGGGCCCGCGGCTTCGTGCCCAGGCCGAGCTGATGCTGGAGCGCTACGGGATCGTGACGCGGGAGATGGTCCTCGCCGAGGGGGTCCCCGGGGGCTTCACCACCCTGTACGGCGAGCTGTCCAACCTGGAGATGCTCGGCACGGCGCGGCGCGGGTACTTCGTCGAGGGGCTGGGCGGCGCCCAGTTCGCGCTCCCCGGGGCCGTCGAGCGGCTGCGCTCTCTGCCCCAGGCCGAAGACCGCTACCTGGTGCTGGCGGCGACCGATCCCGCCAACCCGTACGGCGCCGCGCTGGCGTGGCCGAAGCGCGCCGCGGGGCGGCGACCGAGCCGCTCACCCGGCGCCTACGTGCTGCTCCAGGACGGTGAGCCGCGGCTCTACGTCGAGCGCGGCGGACGCGGCGTCCTGCGGCTCGCCGAGCTGGGTGAGGATGGCGTTCGCCGAGGCGCTGCGGGTGCTCGCCGAGGCTGCCGCGGACGGACGCCTGCCCAGGCTCGCGATCGAGCGCGTGGACGGAGAGCCGGTGATCGGCTCGGGCCTCGAGCCGACGCTGATCGAGGCCGGCTTCTCGCGCCAGCCACGGCGCCTCGTCGCGTCGGCCTGAGCGCCGTGCGCTAGTCGGCCGCTGGCGGGAGGGGGTCGTCCTCGAGCGCCGCCACGAACATCTCGACCACGCGCGGGTCGAACTGTGCGCCCGCGTTTGCTCGCAGCTCGCTTAGTGCGTCGGCCCGCGACATCGACGCGCGATACGGCCGGTCGGTGGCCATCGCGTGGTAGGCGTTGACGACGAACACGATCCGCGACCCTAGCGGGATCTGCTCCCCGGACAACCCGTCCGGATATCCGGTCCCGTCCCACCGCTCGTGGGCGTGGCGAACGATCTCGCGAACCTGCGACAGAAACGGGACCGGCACCAGGATCTGCTCGCCGAAGACCGTGTGCTGTTGGATCAGCGCCCGCTCCTCATCGTCGAGCGGGACGGGCTTGTTCAGGATCGCGTCCGGGATCGCGATCTTTCCGACGTCGTGGAAGATCGCTCCGTAGCGGAGGTCCTCGAGCTCCTTCCCGGCGAGCCCCAGCCGCCGACCGACGGCGACGGCCAGCTCGGCCATGGAACGCGCGTGATCCGCGCTGTCGTGGTCCTTGGCCTCCAGCGCGTTGGCGAGCGCCTCGGCGGTGCCGATGAACGTCTGCCTGAGCTGGTCGACCAGCCGGTCGCGCTCCGCGTACGCCCACAGGCGCTCGAGCGCCTGGCCGACGCTGGTCGTGACCCCGGCGAGCAGCGCGGTCTCCGCCTCGTCGAATGGCATATCGTCGAGCCTGGCGACGCCAATCACGACGTGCCTGCCCCGCTTGCCGGTGAACGATGCGAGCAGGGCGCCCTTGGCGCCGGTGCCCAGGAGACCCCTGCCGTAATCGGCCACCGGGGCGTTGGCCTTCAGGGCACGCAGGCAGAGCGGTGAGCGCAGCAGCGCCACTCCCTGTTCGTGCTGGAGGCCGACGGTGCCGATCACCCGCCACGGCTCATCGCCCGCCCCGCAGTCGAGCAGGAACGCGACCTCGGCGTCGTACGCCTCGCACAGCTCCTCGGTGAGCGAGCGACCCAGCTCTCCTTCGTCCTGCGCCGCGGTGACCAGGGCGATGACCTCCGCTCGCCGCGAGGCCTCGATGAAGCGCCGCCGCATCGTGCGGAGCTCGCTCGACTCCGTGTCGGTGTCAGCCGAACGCAAGGACCACGACTGCATGGTTGAGGTCTCCCTTCGCGCCCCGGACGCGCGCGATCTCGCCGTGGGTATACAGGCCGGCGAGCGGCGGCCGCGACGGCGCGAACGAGTCGGTGAGTCCGAAGACCTCCTCCTGCAGCGAGGCGGCGACAGCACGCTTGCGCCCGGCGCAGTCGAACAGCAGCGCCGCCCGAGCTGGGCGCCCGTGCAGCGGCCCGAGCGCCTGGTGGACGGCCGCGCCGGAGGCCTCGATGATGTCGTCCGGCGCCTCGTGCGTGAACTCGACCGCGGCGTTTGGCGGGATGTGGGTCGCGCACAGCAGCCCGTCGCCCTCGCGACGCAGGATGTGGCGGATTCGCACCTCGGCGTGCAGCTCGGGCTGCGCGAGCGGGTGGGTGACGGCTACTCGCTCGAAGGCCTCGTCGGGCAGGTCGAGTCCCTCAAATCCGAGCCGCTCCTGGTAAACGGTCGCCGCCGGCCTTCCGTCCAGCTCCAGAAGCAGCCGTCCGTCGGAGCGGGTGACCGTCGAGGGGACCGATTCCCGGCGGCAGCCGTGGGCCGCGCCGATCCCCACCGGTCCCGGCGGGCGCAGCGCGATCGCGACCACCGCGTCGCGGACCGCCCTGTCCCCGACTATCTGGGCCGGGTCACGCCCGCCCGCGGCGCCGCCCGCGATCGGCACGCCCGAGCCGGCGAGCTCGTACGCACCCGCGACCGCCTCGGACTGGTCGCCCGAGCGCGTGTCGAGGAACAGGAGCAGCACGCCGGGCTCGGTCGATCCGTTGAGGGCCGACAGCGCATCCGCCGTCGCCGCCCGTCCCGCATCCCGCAGGTCTCTCGCCGCTTGGGTGGCGACCCCGATGCCGAACTCCAGCGATCGGTCGAAGGCGATCACCGCGCAACCCTGCTCGATCGAGCCCGCCGCCGCGATCGCGCCGTTGCCCGTGATTCCCGCCACCGACGCCCCGGATCCGGAGGCCAGCTCCTCGGCGGCGCCCTGCGCGTCGATCCCCGTTGGGAACGCGAGCACCAGCCCTCTGCGTCCCGAGAGGCCGGCGTTGGCCAGATCGAGCGCTCGCGCCGCGGCTCCCTCTCCCGCGGCGGCTCCACCCGAGGCCAGCGAGGCTGTAGCCGCTACAGACGCCACGCTTCCCCCAGATCTCCACGCCGTGTGCTCTTCGCATTCATGCAGGCGTTCATCCGCAAAATCGGCGCCGGGACTCCAATTAGGTTAAGGATGTCCGGCTCCATTGTCCATCGTGTACCCGCTGGAGGTGGAGCGCAACCGTCGGGCGCCGGCGCCCTCACCTCGCCTCGTGCTACCTATGGTAGGTGAGCACTGAGCCGGCTCTCTCGATCCACGGACTGACGAAGCGCTACGACGACGGCACGCTCGCGCTGGAGTGTCTAGATCTCGAGGTTCCGTCGGGCGAGTTCTTCGGGCTGCTGGGCCCGAACGGCGCCGGCAAGACGACGCTGATCAACGCCGTCTGCAACCTGATCCGGGTCACCGACGGCGAGATCGCCGTCTTCGGCCATCCGGCGTCGAGCCTCGAGGCGCGGCGCATGGTCGGCCTCGCCGAGCAGGACCCGAACCTCGATCGGTTCCTGAGCGTGCGCGAGGCGCTGCTGTACCACGGCGGCTACTACGGGATCACCAGGACTCGCTCCGGGGAGCGCGCCGAGGAGATGATCGATGTCTTCGACCTGCGCGCGAAGGCCGACGTCAGGGCGCCGAAGCTGTCCGGCGGAATGCGGCGCCGCCTGCTGCTCGCCCGGGCGCTGCTGCACGAGCCCCGGCTGGTGATCCTCGACGAGCCGACCGCCGGTGTGGACATCGAGCTGCGCCGGGAGCTGTGGCGATACATCCGCATGCTGCACAGCCGCGGGACGACGATCCTGCTCACCACGCACTACCTCGAGGAGGCGGAGGCCCTGTGCGAGGACATCGCGCTGATCGCCGGCGGTGAGATCGTCGCCCGGAGCACACCGGAGGGGCTGAAGCAGCAGTTCGGCGTCCGCACGCTCGAGGACGTCTACCTCAAGGCGGTGCACGAGCCGCGGGAGGCGGCGGCGTGAGCGCGGACCGCCGCGACGCGGCGATCGCCGCCGCCCCATCCGTGCGGCCAGAGCCGTGGCGAGGGCTCGCGTGGCTGGCGGCTCGCGAGTGCCTGCGCGTGTCGAAGCTGTGGACGCAGACGATGCTCGCCCCGGTCATCTCCTCGATCCTGTTCATCCTCGTGTTCGGGCTCTCGCTGGGAAGCAGGATCCGCGAGGTTTCGGGGTTCGAGTACGACGTCTTCATCGTCCCGGGGTTGATCGCGATGGCGATGGCCCAGGCCGCCTACTCGAACAACTCGAGCTCGATCTTCCAGGCGCGAAGCGACCGCTACATCGACGACGTGCTCGCGGCGCCGATGCGCCCGTGGCAGATCAACCTCGGGCTGACCGTCGGCGGCGCCTTCCGTGCCGTGCTGATCGGGCTCGCGCTGGGCGCGCTGGCGATCCCGCTCACCGGCGCGCCGGTGGAGCGCCCGCTGGCCCTGGTCGCGGCGGCGCTGCTGCTGGTAACGCTGTTCGGGTCGCTCGGGGTGGTGGTCGGGATCTACGCCGAGACGTTCGATCACCACACCTTCGTCAACAACATCGTCATCCTGCCGCTGACCTTCCTCGGCGGCGTCTTCTACTCGGTGGACATCCTCCCGTCCCCGTGGGAGGAGCTGTCGCACGCCAACCCGCTCTTCTACGTCGTCAATTCGGTCCGCTACGGGTTCCTCGGATCCAGCGACGTCAGCGTGTGGCTGTCCTTCGCGGTCACGATCGCTATCGCCGCGGCCATGGTCGCGTGGTCGCAGTACCTGTTCAGCACCGGCCGGCGCCTCAAGCCCTAGCTCCCAGCGCCATAATCGCCGCGTGGAGGAGGAACGGGACTCGACCGTCGCCCTGTTGCAGAGGGTTCCGCTGTTCTCCGAGCTTTCGGGCGAGGACCTCGAGGAGATCTCACGCGTCGCGGTGCCGCGCTCCTACCCGAAGGGGGTGCGGGTGTTCCACGAAGGCGATCACAGCGACGCGTGCTACATCGTTCGCAGCGGCGATCTTCGGGTTACCCGCGAGCACCCCGATGGTCGGGCGATCGCGCTCGCGACGCTCGGGCCGGGCGACATCTTCGGCGAGCTGGCGATGCTCGACGGCGAGGCGCGCTCGGCGAACGTCGAGGCGCTCACCGAGTGCCAGCTCCTCGCGCTGCCGGCGGCCGACGTGCGACGGCTGCTCCGGGGGAGCTCCGAGATCACCGTGAAGCTCGTGTTCGCGCTGACCCGCCGGCTGCGGGAGGCGAACGAGCGCATCGCACGGCAGTCGTTCCAGACAGTGCCCAGCCGGGTGGCGGGCGTGCTCTCGCAGCTGACCGCGGAGGAGGCGCCGCTGCAGGGCCGCGAGGGGGTGACGATCCGGATGACGCAGGCCGACCTCGCGCAGCTCGCCGGGACCTCGCGCGAGAGCGTGAGCAGGTTCCTGGCGGTGCTGGAGCGCGCCGGGGTCGTCCACGTCGGGCGGGGGCGAGTGACCGTGCTCGAGCCACGCCGCCTGCGCGCGTACATCTTCTGATGGACCTCGCGCGAGAGCGTGAGGCGATGGTCGAGCGCCAGCTTCGGCGCCGCGGGATCGGCGACGAGCGGGTGCTGGAGGCGATGGCCGCGGTCCCGCGGGAGCGCTTCGTGCCGGAGCGCGAGCGGCGCCGCGCCTACAACGACTCCGCGCTCCCGATCGGACACGGCCAGACGATCTCGCAGCCGTGGATCGTCGCGGCGATCTGCCAGGCCCTGGCGCTGACCGGGGACGAGCGGGTGCTCGAGATCGGGACCGGGTCCGGCTACTCGGCGTGCCGTGCTGGCCCGCCTGGCACGCGAGGTGATCACCGTCGAGCGCCTCCCTGAGCTCGCGCGGGCGGCGCAGGAGCTCCTGGTCGAGCTCGGCGCGGAGAACGTGCGGGTGGTCGTCGGCGACGGGAGCCGGGGATTCCCGGAGAGCGCCCCGTACGACGGGATCGCGGTGCATGCGACCGCCCCGGCGGCGCCCCCGAGCCTGCTCGGCCAGCTCGCGCTGGGCGGTCGGCTGGTCGTCCCGATCGCGACCGACGGCGCCGACATGCTGACGGTGTTCACCCGCACCGGCGAGGAGGTCGACCCGCAGACCGGCGATGGGCTCGAGCGGCGCAGCCTCGGGCCGTGCCGCTTCGTTCCGCTGATCGGGCGCGAGGGGTTCGGCGAGGGTCACGACGGCGGGTGGTTGTGAGCGCGAGGCTCTACAAGGGTGGGGGCGGGCGGGGAATTTGATGTTGGGCCGAGCGCGAACACGGGTGACTGTGACGCCGCCGCACGCACGCACGCGGGAATCCGGCCTGTTCCGGCGGCCGCTATCCGGTTAGGCTCGTATCCGCCATGAGCGGCGGAATCTTCGTGCTCAACTTCTACTCGCCGGTCTTCATCGACCAGCTCAAGCGCGGCCGCAAGACGGCGACGATCAGGCTTGGGAACAAGTCCGCGAAGTACACTCGCGGGCAGATGATCTGGGTGACGGTCGGATACCGCCACGGCCCACGCCAGAAGATCTTCTCGGCCGTCGTCGACGACGTCGAGGTGAAGCGGGTCAAGGAGCTCTCCCCGCGCGACATCGAGCACGACAATCCCGAGTTCCGGCGAATCGACGAGACGGTGCGCTTCCTGGAGCAGCTCTACGGCCGCAAGATCGAGGAGGACGACACGGTCACGGTGATCCGCTTCTCGCAGATCGTCGAGCCCGGAGGGGTCAGCCTCGGCAACGGCGAGCCCCCCTCCCAGAATTGATCCGCGAGTACAGGTTCCTCACCACGTGGTGCCTCGAGGCGCCGATCGAGTCGATCTGGGACGCGCTCCACGACTCCGAGCGCTGGCCTCAGTGGTGGCGCGGGGTGGAGCGGGTGGTCGAGATCGAGCCGGGCGCCGAGGACGGTACGGGCCAGCTCGCTCGCTACACGTGGAGGAGCCGGCTGCCCTACGAGCTGACGTTCGACATGCGCTCGACCCGGTTGGAGCGACCCCACCTGCTCGAGGGCGAGGCCTCGGGCGAGCTCGCCGGGACCGGCCGCTGGCGGCTGTTCGAGGCCGACGGCGCGACCGCGGTTCTGTACGAGTGGGACGTCAGTACGACGCGACGCTGGATGAACCTGCTGGCGCCGATCGCGCGACCGATCTTCGCCTGGAACCACGACCACGTGATGCGCAACGGCGGCGAGGGCCTGGCACGGCTTCTCGGCGCGCGCCTCGTGACGGCGAGCGGCGGCACGGTCAGTCGCTAGCCGAGAGCTACTTCACCACCCTGTAGACGAGGTGGGTGACGCCGGCCGGGGACTCGATCACCCTGGCGGTTTCGAGCTTGACCCGCGACGCATCGAGATTGTCGAACAGGCGCACGCCACCGCCCAGCAGCACGGGCACAAGGTGGATCTGGACCTCGTCGAGCAGCCCGGCGTTCAGGTACTGCTGCGCGACGTCGGCGCCGCCGGCGATCTTCACGTCCTTGTCGCCGGCGGCCGCCCGAGCCTGCTCGAGCGCGGCCTCGATGCCCTCGGTGATGAACGTGAACGTGGTCCCTCCCTGCTTGCTCTCCGGCTCTCGGGGATGGTGGGTGAGCACGAACACCGGGTGACCGAACGGGGGCTCGTCTCCCCACCAGGCGTCCGCGTTGGGATCGTCCTCCCACGGTCCCGCTCCACCGCTGAACATCCGCCTCCCCATCAGCTCGGCGCCGGCGTTGCGAATCGATCGCTCGACGAGCTCCGAGTCGACGTTGCTCTCGCCTCCGGACTCGCCGTGGGACTCGCGCCAGCTCTTCAACCCGAAGATCCACTGATGAAGCTGTTCACCGCCCGCCCCGAGCGGCTCCTCGAGCGTCTGGTTCGGCCCGGCGACGAATCCGTCGAGCGACATCGAAATCTCGAACGTCAGCCTTCCCATCATTCCTCCTTCGCGTCGGTTGTCCCCCCCGGATCTAAGCGCATTTGGCTTAGATCGGGCCGGGAGCGCTTGACACCCCGAGCGACCCCAATAAACTCCTAGAGGTCGCCTGGCACTCTCAGGGTTAGAGTGCCAAGGGGATAGGTCACTCAAGACAGACGGTTGTGCATCCCTGCACTGACCCCGCCGCGGCGGAGCCGAAGCCGAGCACGTGGCGGGAATGATTCTTCAACGGAGGTAATCCATGAAGCTGAAGCCCCTTGGCGATCGCGTGATCGTCCAGGCAACCGAGGAGGAGGAGACGACCGCCAGCGGGATCGTCCTCCCCGACACGGCGAAGGAGAAGCCCCAGAAGGGCAAGATCGTAGCCGCGGGAGAGGGCAAGTGGGACGAGGACGGCGAGAAGCGGATCCCGCTCGACGTCGGCGAGGGAGACGAGATCCTGTACAGCAAGTACGGCGGGACCGAGATCACCGTGGACGGGGAGGAGCTCCTCGTCCTGCGCGAGTCCGACGTCCTGGCCAAGGTCGAGTGACCCTCAACCGCACCGGAATTAGAGACAGGAGGCAAGAACAGATATGGCTCACAAGGAGCTGAAGTACAACGAGGAGGCGCGCGCTGCCCTTCAGACGGGTGTCGATTCCGTGGCCGATGCGGTCAAGGTGACGCTCGGGCCCAAGGGTCGCTACGTCGTTCTCGACAAGAAGTTCGGCGCGCCCACGATCACGAACGACGGCGTCACGATCGCCCGTGAGATCGAGATCGAGGACGTGTTCGACAATCAGGGCGCACAGCTCGTGCGCGAGGTTGCCACGGCGACAAACGATGTCGCCGGCGACGGCACCACCACGGCCACCTTGCTCGCCCAGATCATGGTTCGCAGCGGACTCAGGAACGTCGCCGCGGGCGCCAACCCGCTCGGTTTGCGGCGGGGGATCGAGCGAGCGGTCGACCAGGTCGTAAGCAACCTGCGCGAAAAGCAGTCGAAGGAGATCGCGGGCAAGGACCAGATCGCCCGCGTCGCCGCGATCTCGGCCGCCGACGACGAGATCGGCAACGTGATCGCGGACGCGATCGAGAAGGTCGGCAAGGACGGCGTCGTGAACGTCGAGGAGGGCCAGACCTTCGGCATGGAGCTCGAGTTCACGGAGGGGATGCAGTTCGACAAGGGCTACATCTCCCCCTACATGATCACCGACCAGGACCGCATGGAGGCGGTGCTCGAGGAGCCCTACATCCTGATCGCGAATCAGAAGATCGGCTCCGTGCGCGACATGCTGCCGGTGCTCGAGCAGGTGATGCAGGGCGGCAAGCCGCTCGTCATCGTTGCCGAGGACGTCGAGGGTGAGAGCCTCGCGACGCTCGTCGTCAACAAGCTCCGCGGCACGTTCACCGGAGTCGCGGTCAAGGCGCCCGGGTTCGGCGATCGCCGCAAGCGGATGCTCGAGGACATCGCCACCCTCACCGGCGGCGAGGTGATCACCGAGGAGATGGGCTTGAAGCTGGAGAACACCCAGCTCTCACAGCTCGGCAAGGCCCGCCGCGTCGTCGTCACCAAGGACGATACGACGATCATCGACGGCGCCGGCGAGAAGAAGGACATCGAGGGGCGGATCAACCAGATCCGCCAGGAGATCGAGACCACCGACTCCGACTTCGATCGCGAGAAGCTCCAGGAGCGTCTCGCCAAGCTGGCCGGCGGCGTCGCCGTCGTCAAGGTCGGCGCGGCGACCGAGACGGAGCTGAAGGAGAAGAAGCACCGGGTCGAGGACGCGCTCCAGGCCACCCGGGCGGCGCTCGAGGAGGGCATCGTTCCCGGTGGCGGCGTGGCGCTGCTCAACGCCCAGGACGCAGTCGACTCCGCCGGGCTCGAGCCCGACGCGGCGACCGGCACGGAGATCGTGCGCCGGGCGCTCGAGGAGCCGATTCGCCAGATCGCCGATAACTCGGGCTTCGAGGGCTCGGTTGTCGTCGAGAAGATCCGCGGCCTGAAGCCCGGCGAGGGCCTCAACGCGGAGACCGGCGAGTACGGCGACCTGGTCGCCGACGGCGTGATCGACCCGACGATGGTCACCCGCTCGGCGCTCCAGAATGCCGCCTCGATCGCGAAGAACATCCTCACCACAGAGGCGATCGTCGCGGAGCCGCCGGAGAAGGAGCCGGCCGGAATGCCCGGCGGCGGCGGTGGCATGCCCGACATGGGCGGAATGATGTAGCTCGCGCCGCGAGCGCAGTCGTCAGAAGGGCCCGGCACGAGCCGGGCCCTTCTGCGTTAGCGGTTCGGACGGTAGCGGGGGTTTGAGATCTCTCCAAGCGGGAAGGCAATTGGAGAGCATGCAACCAGCAATCGCAGAGGGCGCAGGGGCCCCGCGAGGAGCCGCACCGGAGGAGGACGCCGGCGAGTTGCCGCGGGGACCGCTCGAGAACCCCGAGATCGAGGGGATTCCGGGCGACCCGCTGCTCGAGCCGCACCCGTCGGAGCCCGGCGTCAAGGGCGACGGCGTGGCGGCGCCGCTCGAGAACCCGGGTGGCCGCGGCTCACACCCCTGAGCCGAGCTTCAGCCCGCCTCCAGCACCTCGCGCATGGGCCGCGGGTCGACGCCGAGCGCGCGCGGGTCCGCCGGGCCGCGCGGTGTGACCATCGGGATCTCCATCAGCTCGGCCTCCTCCCAGGTGGCGAACACCGCCTCGCCGAACACGCGACGCAGCCACAGCAGCCCGGAGCGGACGATTGGGAGGGGAACATGGACGAGCGGCCGGTGACGGCCGGAGGCCGCCGCAATCAGGCGGGCCATCTCGCTGTAGCTCAGCACCTCCGGGCCGGCTAGCTCGTAGCGGGCGTTGCCCTCGCCGTCGAGCGCCGCGATCACGCAGCGGGCCACGTCATGCGCCCAGATCGGCTGGTAGAGCGCCTGACCCGATCCCGAGATCGGGAGCACGGGGAGCAGCGCGAGGCGCCGCATGATCTTCACCCAGGGGTCGTCGCGGTCGTAGACGATCGACGGCGCGAAGATCGTGGTGTTGAGGGGCGATCCGCGCACCCCCTCCTCGGCGAGCGCCTTGGAGCGGAAGAAGCGCGTTCGCTGGAATCGGCTCGCTCCGATCGCCGAGAAGAAGACGAAGCGCTCCGCTCCGGCCCGCTCCGCCGCGCGCAGCAGCCGCAGCGTGCCGAGGCCGTTGACCTCCTCGACCCGACGCGGGGGCTGATCCCGGATCGTGGCGGCGAGGTGGATCACGGTGTCGGCGCCGCGCAGCGCGTGGCGAAGCGCGTGCGGATCGCCGAGGTCGCTGAACGCAAGCTGCACCCGAACCCGGTACGGCCCCAGCCTGCGGGGGTCGCGGACGAGGGCTCGGACGGGCTCTCCCGCCTCGACCAGGACCGACAGAAGGGCCTGGCCCACGGTGCCCGTTGCGCCGGTGATCGCGATCACGCCGGCACTCTAGTGGTGGCCCGCACCGCCGGTCTCGTGCCCCTGTTCGCCTACAATTTGCCCTCCGCTCGACCGGGAAGTCCGGGTAGGCGGATCGGTCGCACCGCCAAACCACCCAGAGGGAGCCCGAACAAATGACCTACGTCATCGCGGAACCCTGCATAGGCGAGAAGGACAACTCGTGCGTCGAGGTGTGCCCGGTCGACTGCATCCACCCGACGCCGGACGAGCCCGACTACGACAACCAGGAGCAGCTCTACATCGACCCCGACGAGTGCATCGACTGCGATGCCTGCGTCGAGGCGTGTCCGGTCGATGCGTGCTTCGCCGAGGACCAGCTCCCCGAGGAGTGGGCGAAGTACACCCAGGTCAACGCCGACTACTTCGCGAAGAGCTAGCTCGGCTGGACGACCGGTAGCTCGGTCCCGCCCGCAGGGGCGGCGGCCGCGGCGGCGACCGCCGCCGGCGGAGCCTGCATCACCGGGAGCTCCTGCGGCGTCGCCGCGACGATCCCGCGGGCCGCGTCGCGGATCGCCTGCGCGGCGGGGGAGTCGGGCTGCTCGATCGCCAGCGGCACGCCGGCGTCGGCGTGCTCGCGGAGCTCCTGCTGAAGCGGGACCTTGCCGAGCAGCGGCACGTCCAGCTCGTCGGCTAGCAGCTGGCCCCCGCCCTCGCCGAAGATCGTGAAGCGCTCGCCGTCGGGCGTCGTGAAGCCCGACATGTTCTCGATCACGCCGAGCAGCTCGAGGTCGACCTTCGCCGCCATCTCGGCGGCTCGGCGGGCGACCGACTGCGCCGCCGGCTGCGGCGTGGTCACGATCAGCATCTTGGCCTGCGGCAGGAGCTGGGCGAGCGTCATCGAGACGTCGCCGGTTCCGGGCGGCAGGTCGAGCAGCAGGTAGTCGAGCTCGCCCCAGTCGACGTCCTCGAGGAACTGCTGGATCGCCTTGTGGAGCATCGGCCCGCGCCACACGACCGCGGCGTTCTCCTCGACGAAGAAGCCGATCGACATTACCCTGACGCCGGAGGGCGTCTCGAGCGGCAGGATCTTGCGCTCCGCCGAGACCTCGGGCTTGCGGTTGACGCCGAGCATGCGCGGGATCGAGTAGCCGTACACGTCCGCATCGAGGGCACCCGCGGTGTGCCCTTCTGCCTGCAGCGAGGCCGACAGGTTGGCGGTCATCGTCGACTTGCCGACGCCGCCCTTCCCCGAGGCGACGCAGATCACGTTCTTGACCTGGGCCAGCGCGCCCTCGGGCAGGCGCCGCCTGCCGAGCGACTCCTGCAGGCCCTGCTTCTCCTCGCTGCTCAGGACGTCGAAGCCGACCTCGACCGCGCTGACCCCCTCCAGCTCGGAGACGCGCTGTGCGACCGCCTGCTGGAAGTGGTTGCGGATCGGGCAGCCCGCCGTGGTCAGCGAGACCACGACCTCGACTCGCCCGCCGTCCTTGATCTCGATCGAGCGCACCATCCCCAGCTCGACGATCGAGCGGCGCAACTCCGGATCGATCACCTCGCGCAGCCGCTCGGTGATCTGCTCTGCGGTTGGTTGTGGCATGCCCTGCATTGTCCCAAACGAGATCGGCGGGCCAGATTGGCCCGCCGATCAGGAGGAGAGGTTGTGGCGAGCGGTACTAGACGAGCGCGGTGACCCTGTCGCTGACCTGGGTCCTTGCGGTCTTCAGCTGGTGCTCGGCCCTGCGCCGACGTTGCGTGACCTGGCGCTCGACGCGGTTGCGCGTCCGCTTCGCGCGCTGGGTCGCCCTGCGACGCGCGGTTCCGCCGCGGCGCTCCACCTTGTTCACCTCGCGGGTGAGCTGGTGGCGCAGGCTCTTGAGCTCGCGCTGCGCGGTCTCACGCTGACGCCACGGCTTGACCAGCTCGCGGACGCGATCCGCGGCGGTCAGCGCGACGCCGAACTGGAGATCAACCGCCGAGACGGCGGTGTCGCTCGCCCTGCGTGCGTACTCGCCGATGCCCGACTGGCTCTCCGGCGTGGCCGGCGTGGTCCGGGTGGACTGAGTGGACTGAGTGGACTGGCTCTGAGTGGCCATCGTGTTCTACCTCCTGCACTACTTAGCTCTAAGGAAGTTCGGCACAGTAGCACCGAACGCGTGTTTGTACCCTGACCGCAGGGCTCGGTTACACGACCACCTGGGCGCGGGGCCCGCTCAGACCGCCTCGGCGCGGGCCAGCCACCTCTCCGGGTGCTCGAGCTCCTCGGTTGCGGGCAGCGCGTCCGGCGCGCGCCATACCTCGTTCAGACCCGCGATCCCGACCCGCTCGACGACCGAGTCCGCGAATCGCTTGCCGAGCCGGTACTGGCGCAGCTTGACGTCTAGGCCTAGCAGGCCGGCGATGAAGGTGTCCAGTAACCCACGGCGATCCCGCTCGACCTCTACGGCCGCGCGCAGGCGCGCGTAGTCGCCGTCCAGCCGGGCGCCGACCGCGTCCATCACATGCTCGCAGTAGCCCTCGACCACCGCCATCGCGGCCTGGATGCTGCGCAGCAGGTGAGCCTCGCGGGGACCGGTCACGAGCCTGACGAGGCCCCCCTCGCGGATCTGCTCCGCGAGCCGGCGTGGATCGGGCTTCTCCAGCACCCGCCGCAGCCCGGCGCGCAGCTGCGAGAGGTCCGCGCCGAGTGCCGCCCCGCGCAGCAGCTCCTCGACCAATCCGCCCAGGTGCGCGCGCAGCCACGGGACCGACGCGAACTGGATCGCGTGCGTCGTCTCGTGCAGCGCGATCCAATGCAGGAACACCTCGCGCTCACCACCGAGCCGTGCGTGCGCCTCGACGAGGTTCGGCGCCACGAACAGGAGTCGGGGAGGGCGAGCGGGCCCGAGCAGCGCGACGTCGTACTGGCCCAGCACCTTGCGCGCGACGTAGCCCAGCGCCAGCCCGACCTGGGCTCCTCCGACGGTTCCGGTGAGCCTGCGGACGAGGCCGCGAAGCGGCTCCGGCATGCGAAGCGACTCGGCGAGGCGCCGATCGAGGGTGCCGCTCATGGCATTGAAGGTGACCACGTTTGCGCGCACCCATTGCGGCCGGTCGATCGCCTCCGGGGAGGGAAGCTGCCCGGCGGGCTCGAGGCTCGTGTATTCGAGCACCTCGGCGACCGACCGCTCCGCAGCTCGGGCCACGTCCTCCTGGCCCACGGGCCGCTCCCGGGGTCCCGGCCGGGCGACGGTGAGCGCGACACGCTCCGCGAGGCCCCAGTCGACCAGCGACGGGCCGTTTGCGCCCGCGCCGCTCACCCGGCCGGCGCCTGGGCGGCGAGCATCAATTCGAGGCCCTCGCGGTCGAGCCCCGCCGCGACCCGGTACCGGGCATCGAGGCCCAGCGGCGCCTCGGCGAGCTCGAGGCCCTCGAATTCGACCAGCGCGCCGGCCTCGCGCGCGATCAGCTGACCGCCGGCGGCATCGACCGACCGGCACGCGCGCGCGGTGAGCATGCCGTCGAAGCGGGCGGACGCCACATAGGCGAGCGTGATCGCGATCGCGCCCACCGAGCGAACGCGGAAGGCCTTGCCCCGCAGGACCTCGATCGCAGGCGCAAGCCAGCCGGGCTCCGCCGACTCGAGCCCCACGACCTCGATCCCGTGTCCGGGTCCCTCGGCGCTAAGCGCGGCGCCGTTGAGCCTCGCGCCCTCACCCCGCGCGGCGACGAACTCCTCCGAGGCTCCGAAGTCGTACACGTAGGCGAACTCCACATCGGCCATCGAGTCCGCCGAGGCAACGGCGATGCTGAGGCAATGTGCCGGGATCGTGCGCCGGGCGTTTAGCGAGCCGTCGATCGGGTCGATGACTACGCGCGCACCGGAGCCCCCGCCCCCGAACCGCACCTCGCCGCGCTCCTCGGAGATCGCGGTGAACTCGTGCCCCTCGGCGCCCAGCGTCTCCAGCTCGGCGAACACGATGTCCTCGCAGCGGCGGTCGATCGCGAGCGCGCGGTCGCCACCCTCACCGACCCCCTCGTACACCGTTCGCTCGCGGATCCCGGGTGCCGCGTCGAACACCTCCCGCTGCGCGTCGACAACGCGTCGGCATAGTCCGAGCCAGTCGGCGCCGCGATTGCTCTCTTCAGGCACGGCGGCCCATGCTACGAAGAATCATTCCCGCGACGTCCTCGGCTTCGCCTCCGCCGCCGCGGGGTTTCCGGCGAGCCGAGCGCTAGCGTGTTGAGCGATGTCCACGCCAGCCGACCCGGCCACGGCGGAGCCGACCGCCGCGCAGCGGCGGGCGATCGAGCATCGGGGCGGCCCGCTGCTGCTCGTCGGCGCCGCGGGATCGGGGCGGACGGAGGCGATCGCGCGGCGGGTCGCGTCGCTCGCCGAGGCGGGCGTGGCGCCGGAGCGGGTGCTCGTCCTGACGCGCTCGCGGGCCGCCGCCGGGCGTCTGCGCGATCGGGCGCAGGCGCTTCTGGCCACCTCGTTCGAGGAGCTGTGGATCGAACCCTATCCGGCGCTCGCCGAGCGGCTGTTGCGCGATCACGCGATCGAGGCGGGGCTCGATCCTTTCTTCGAGACCGTGGGGGTGGCCGATCGGCTGGCGATGCTGCTCGACCGGGTGGCCGATCTGCCGCTCCGCCGGCACGAGATCCGCGGCAATCCGGCCGGCCTTCTCGCGCGGCTGCTGGAGCGGATCGACACGCTCAAGGCGGAGGCGGTGACCGCCGCTGCGCTCCGCACCTGGGCGGCGGAGCGCGCGCGCGAGGCCGGGGGCGAGGCCGAACGCGAGAGCGCCCGCCGCGAGCTCGAGTTCGCGGAGCTGTACGCGCGTCACGACCGCATCCTCAGCGAGGCGGGAAGCCTGGACACCGGCGACCTGGTGCTCGAGCTGGCGCGCCTGCTGCGCGACCACGCAGATGTGCGCGAGCGGCTCTGCGAGCGCTTCACCGAGGTGATGGCGGACGAGTACGAGGACGCCGGCGCCGCTCACCGCGAGCTGCTGGAGCGCCTCGCGAGTCACGGGAACCTGCTCGTCGCGTGCGACGACCAGCAGGCGATCCGGCGCTTCCGCGCGGCGGGATCGAGCGCGGCCGACTCATTCCGCAGGCTCCATCCCGGGTGCGAGCAGATATCACTCGATGGATCGCTGCGCAACGGTCGCGGGATCGCGCGCGCCGCGGCGGCGGCAGCGGGCGTGGAGCCCGCGGCGGCGGACCGCGACGCCGTGGTGAGGTTCTGGCGCTCGCGCAACCGCCGTGCGGAGGCACAGGCCGCCGCCCGCGAGATCGAGCACCTGATCGCCATCGAGGAGGTGCGGCCCGAGCAGGTGTGCGTGATCGTCGGCGCCGCGCAGCGCGAGGGAAGGCTGGTCGCGGCGGCGCTGGAGGAGCGAAGCGTCCCCTCGCGGCTGGCGGGCGGCACGGCGTTCTTCCAGCGGCCCGAGGTGCGGGACGCGATCGCGTGGTTGCGGGTGCTCGCCGACCCGAACGACTCCCCGGCGGCCGTGCGGGCGCTGACGAGGCCGCCGGTCGAGCTTCGCTCCGTCGACCTCGCCCGCTGCACCCTGATCGCCCGACGGCGCAAGCTCGACATGATCTCCGCGGTCGAGGCTGCGCTCGACAGCCCCCAGCTCCCGCCCGAGGCGCGGGACAGGATCCAGGCGTTCCTGAAGCTGTATCGCGCCGCCGGGGCGGCCCTCGAGGAGATGCGGGCGGACGTCTTCGTCCGCCGGCTGATCGAGCGCATCGGCCTGCGACGGCAGCAGCTGTTCGCTGCCTCGCCCGAGACCGCGTACCGGCTGCTCAGCCTGTCGCGGCTCGGCGACCTCGCGGCCGCGTGGACGAGGCGGGAGCCGCGGGCGTCGACGCGTGACTTCGTGCGATACCTGACCGCCGTCGCCGAGGCCGGCGAGCTCGGCGACGATCCGCTCGCCGGGCCCCCGCCGGCCGGCGTCCTGCTGGCGGAGCCCGAGCAGGTGAAGGGATTCGAGTTCGACCACGTGTACGTGCTCGGCCTGAATCGCGACGCGCTCTCCGAGCGACCGGCGCGCGACGGCTGGATCCCGGACGAGCTTCTCGCCGATCCGGGGTCGGCGCCGACCGCCGAGCTCGACGGCGCGCACCGCGCGCACCTCGCGTACGTCGCCATGACCCGCGCCGCGAGCTCGCTCGTCCTCGGGTGGCCGGAGGAGACGGCGCGCGGCCCCGCCGAGGTGTCGCCTTTGTACGAGGCGGCGCGGGCGGCAGTCGGCGGCGAGGAGGAGATCCACGAGGAGGAGCTGTTCGGGCCCGCGGAGGGCCTGCACGCCACCTACCGGATGCTCCAGGACGATGTCCTGGAGTCCTCGTGGCGGGCAGGTGGCGCGCTCGGCGAGATGCGGCTCGACACCGCGGCCGACGTCGACCGCGCCGTGGCCCGCTTCCTCGAGCTGGTCAAGCTCGCGGCGCTGATCCAGCGCCACGGGCCCGAGCCTGCCCCCGAGGCGCTCGAGGCGCTCAACCAGCTCGTCGCCCAGGCGGCCACGCCGGAGCAGCGCGCGATCCTCGAGGCCTCGGTGCTCGACGACTACGTCGTCGATCAGGAGGGCGAGGAGCGACGCCGCCGCGAGTTGATCGCGGAGCGCCGGGAGCCCTCGCTCGAGGCGTTCATCCCGAGGCGGGGAGGCGGGCTCGCCCTGTCGGCCTCCGACCTCGACCTGTACCGGATCTGCCCGTTGAAGTACAAGTTCGCCCGCGTCTTCGCGATCCCCGAGGAGCCGACGATCAACCAGCGCTTCGGGATCCTGATCCACCAGGTTCTGCAGCGCTTCCACGGCGACGAGCTGCGGGACGAGGTCCCGTCCGCGGAGGACGGGGAGGAGGTGGAGCGCCGCGAGGGTCTCGACCGGCTGCTGTGGCTGTTCGAGGCCGGGTGGCGCCGCGCCGGGTTCGGCGCCAGCGACGACGAGCTCCAGTACCGCGACCGCGCGGTCTCGGCCCTGACGCGGTACTGGGAGCGGCACGTGCACTCCGACACGACGCCGATCTGGCTCGAGCGGGCGTTCTCGTTCGAGATCGGGTCGCACCAGCTTCGCGGGCGGATCGACCGGGTGGACAGGCTTCCCGACGGCGGCTACGAGCTGATCGACTACAAGACGGGCAAGCCCAGCGCAGCGCCCGCGCTCGTGGGCGACCTCCAGCTCGCGTTGTACCGGCTGGGGGCGCGCGAGGCGTGGCAGATCGAGGCCGAGGCGGGCAGCTACTGGTACGTGCTCGAGGATGAGAAGGTGTCGGTGCCCAGCGCGCCGGATGATCGCGAGCGCGTCGAGCGCACCGTCATCGACGTCGCGGAGGGCATCCAGGCACAGGACTTCGAGCCCAAGCCGTCCTACGAGATCTGCAGCTGGTGCGACTACCGGCTGATCTGCCCGGCGTCAGAGGCTTAATCGCTTTCCGACGTCCCGCCGCTTCGCGTCGGGACGTCGGATTCTGTCCTGACTCTGACGCTCATCATTCCGGCCGAATCCTCCGCTTCGCGTCCGGTTCGGCCGGGTTGCGCCGGGTTCAGCCGCCATTGTCCTGCTTGCCGCGCTGGCGCAGGAAGCGCTGGAACTCGCTCGCGAGCGCCTCTCCCGAGGGGACGTCGTCGGAGAGGTCGACCGACTCGGCCTGCTCCTGCTCGAGGCGCTGCACGAGCTCCTCGATCTCGGGGTTGGCGGCGACCGCGCGGTCGATCTGCTCGTCGAACCGCTCCGCGGCCTCCTCGAGCTCGGATGCCTCGATCGCCACGCCGGTCATGCCCTCGAGGCGCCTCAGCAGCGCCAGGGCGGCCTTCGGGTTGGGCACGGCGGCGACGTAGTGGGGCACCGCCGCCCACAGGCTGGCCGAGGTCAGGCCCCGCTTTCGGCACGCGTCGTGGATCACGCCGACGATTCCCGTCGGCCCCTCATACTTGGAGCGGCTGAGGCCGAGGCGCTCGACCAGGTCGCGATCCGTGGCGAGGCCGGTGATCGGGACGGGGCGCGTGTGGGGGACGTCCGCGATCAGCGCCCCCAGCGTTATCACCATCTCGACGCCGAGCCGCTCCGCCGCGCCCACGACCAGATCGCTGAAGCCGCGCCACCTTAGGCTCGGCTCGGTGCCGCTCAGCACCACGAGGTCGCGCTCGGCGGTGGGCGCCGGGGCGGCGATCAGGGTGTTCGCCGGCCACTCGATGCGGCGCGTCTGGCCGGCCGTCAGCCGCACGGTGGGCCGTTGGTCCTGGAAGTCGAAGAACTCCTCGGGATCGATCCTCGCGACGACCTCCGAGTCGAGCGACACGGCAACCGCCTCGAGTGCCGTGGTCGCCGCGCTGGCGGCGTCGTTCCAGCCCAGGAACGCGGCAACCAGGGTCGGGGAGCGGAGGTCGGGAGGATCTCCTTCCCAGATCAGGGGGTCCACACAAACGAGCCTAACGGACCGCAGTTCCCGTCCGGGACGGCATGCAACATCGAGCGCATGGAAGCCGCCACCGCAAACGGGCGTCCCGCCGTCGCCGAGCTGCGCCCGGGCCAGAGCTTCGAGGGTCGCTACGCGTGCGTGCGAAAGGACCGGCTCACGGCCCGCAACGGGTCGCCGTACCTGTCGCTCGAGCTGCGCGACCGCAGCGGCGCGATTCCCGCGCGCGTGTTCCGTGAGGTCGATCGCGTCTCGGCCCGCTTCGACGCCGGCGACGCCGTCCGGGTGCGGGGTCGCGCGGAGCGATTCCGTGGCGATCTGACCGCCGAGCTCGACGACGTGCAGCGGCTCGACGCCGGCGAGTACGAGGCGTCGGAGTTCCTTCCCGCCGCGTACCGCTCGGTGGAGGAGCTGGAGGGCTTTCTCGAGCATCTCACCCGCGAGGTGCACGACCCGGGGCTGCGGACCGTGGTCGACGCGGTCCTGTTCCGCGAGCCGGTGGCGAGCGAGTTCCGACGCGCGCCGTGCACAAGCGCCGGGCACCACGCCTACCTCGGGGGCCTGATCGAGCACACGGTCTCGGTGGCGACGCTTGCGGGCGAGCTGTGCCCGCTCCACCCGCGGCTCGATTCCGACCTGCTGATCGCGGCGGCGCTTCTGCACGACGTCGGCAAGGTGCGCGAGTTCACCTACGGCGCCGAGTTCGGGCTCACCGCCGAGGGCCGGCTGCTCGGCCACCTCGCGATCGGCGCGGAGATCGTCGGAGCGGCATCGGGTGGTCTGCCCGAGGAGCGGCGCGTGGCGCTGCTGCACTGCGTGCTCTCGCATCACGGCACCGATCCGGCGCGCGCGGGCGGATCCGGCTCGGGCGGGAGGGGCCGCGGCTCGCCGGAGGCGCTTGCCCTGTATCGCCTCAACGCCCTCGACGCCTCGGTCAAGGGCGCGCTGGAACACGCGTAGCTACTCGTCGCCGGACGGGGGTTGCCGCTCGCGCTTGCGCCGCGAGCGGGCTCGCTTGTCGGCCAGCCGCCGCTCCGTCGCGGAGCGCGACGGCCGGGTCGGGCGGCGCCGCTTGGGGGTCGCCAGCGCCGCGGTGAGCTTGTCCCGCAGCCGGGCGAGCGCGAGCTCGCGGTTTCGCGCCTGCCCGCGAGCATCCTGGGACACCGCGCTGACCCGGGGGCCGGCGCGCTCGACGATGCGGCGCTTCTGCGCGTCGCTGAGCGTGCTCGAGGCTGCGACGTCGAAGACCGCCTCCACCCGCGAGGCCGTCACGTTGGCGTGCTGGCCGCCCGGCCCCGACGATCGGCTTGCCCGCAGCTCGATCTCCGCCAGCGGCACGGCGACGTCGGATGTGACGACCATCGGGTCCTCCACTCAGCGCGATACTAGGACCCGTGCACGCCGCCACCCCGCAAGCCGGGAGCCTGTCGGAGCTGCTCCGCCCGCTGCGTGAGCATCCTGACTCGTCGGCGATCTTCTGCGACATCGACGGCACCCTTGCCCCGATCGTCGAGCGGGCGGCCGATGCGGCAGTGCCGGATGACGCCAGGGAGCTGCTGCGCGCGCTCGCGGGCACCTACGCGCAGGTCGGATGCATCTCGGGCCGCCGCGCGAGCGAGGCCCACGCGCTCGTCGGGCTCGACGAGCTCGTCTACATCGGCAACCACGGGTTCGAGCGACTGCTGCCCGACGTGGGGGAGGTCAAGCCCGATCCCGCCGTTCGCGACCACGCGGATGACGCCGCGGCGTTCCTGGAGCGCCTCGATCCGGCCGAGCTCGTGTCGCTCGGCCTCAGGGTCGAGGACAAGGGGCCGATCTGCGCGCTCCACTGGCGCGGGGCGGCGGACGAAGCCGGCGCCGAGGCCGGGGCGCGCGAGATCGCGTCCGAGGCGATCGGCCGCAACCTGCTGCCGCATTGGGGGCGCAAGGTGCTCGAGATACGGCCGGCGGTGCAGCTCGACAAGGGCACCGCGCTCGCGGAGCTGCTCGACGAGCGGGGCATCGCACAGGCGCTCTACGGCGGCGACGATCGCACCGACATCGACGCCTTCCGCCGGCTGCGGGACCTGCGGGCGGCGGGCGATCTCGCTGCCGTGGTGTGCGTGGGGATCGCGTCCGATGAGGGGCCGGGGGAGCTGACCGAGGAGGCGGACGCGATGGTCGACGGACCGGAGGGCTTCCTCGACGTGCTGCGGGAACTGGTCGCCTGATGCTGTACACGGACCTGCTTCGAATCACGGTGCTGCTGGTCGCCGCCGAGGCGACCGTGCTCGGGGCGGTGTCCGTGGTGGCCGCGAACCAGGACGGCGACACCCTGACCCTGATCGTCGCCGGCGGGTGGTGGGTGGTGGCGGCGGTCGCCGGGCTGATCCTGGGCCGCGCCGAACGCGCGTCCGACGGGATGGCGCGGGTGCTCGCCGGTGCCCGCGTCTCCCCAAGCCTTCCGCCCGAGAGCACGCTGCGCGTCGCGTTGATCCGGTTGTGGCCCTTGGGCGCATTTGCGCTCATCGCCGGCGGGCTGGCATGGATCTGGCCGCAGGTGGCGGCGATCGGGGCCGGCTATGCGCTGCTGGTGGCGCTCATGTGGCGCAGTCGTGAGGCGGTCGTGACCGGAGTCGAGGACCGTGACGGCGTCCGCTTCTATGTCGAGCCATCGTCCGCGCTGGAGCCGATCAGGCTGGTGCGCACCCCGGGCCTGAGCCGCGACCGCACACCGCCCGGTCACCCGCCTCCGCCTCCACCGGAGCGCGAGGCCGGCGTGGGCGGGGGCCGGCCCGCCTAGCGCCCTCCTCGCGTTCGATCCCGCGCCCGCTTGCGCAGCTTCGCGAACTCCCGCCACCCGCGCGTGTTCGCGATCTGCTTCGCGGTCAGCCATGCGCGGCGCGCGGTGGCGACCCCGTAGCGCATGTTCTCCATCGTGCTGACGCGGTGCGCATCGGTGTTGATGACGATCGTCGCGCCGATCTGGGCCGCCAGCCGAGCGTGCTGCTCGGAGAGATCGCGGCGGTTCGGGTTACCGTTGATCTCGATCATCGTCCCGTTCTCGGCCGCGGCCTCGGCGATCCGCTCGACGTCGATGTCGTAGGGGCTGCGCCGGAGGATCATGCGGCCGGTCAGGTGGCCGATGCAGTCGACCAGCGGGTGCTCGATCGCCCTCAGCACGCGCTCGGTCATCGCCTTCTCGCTGATCCGGAACGAGGTGTGGACGCTCGCGATCACCCAGTCGAGCTGGGAGAGCACCTCATCCTCGTAGTCGAGCGAGCCGTCGGGGAGGATGTTGGTCTCGGTCCCTGCGAGCAGCTTGAGGCCGCGGATGCGCCGGTTGAGCGTGCGCACTTCCTCGACCCGCGCGAGCAGGGCGTCTGGCTGGACATCGTTTCCGAACCCATGCGTCGCCGAGTGGTCGGTGATCGCGAGGTAGGAGTAGCCGCGCGTCCGCGCCGCATCGGCCATCTCCTCGAGGCTGTTGTGGCCGTCGGACAGGGTCGTGTGGCAGTGGAGGTCGCCGCGGATGTCCTCGCGGGTGACCAGCTTCGGAAGCGAGCCGTCCGCGGCGGCCTTGATCTCGCTCCCGCCCTCGCGCAGCTCGGGCTCGATGTAGGGCAGGCCGAGGCGCTCGTACACCTCGGCCTCGGTCGCGCACAGGGTGACCTTCCCGCTCTCGGCGTCCTTGATGCCGTTCTCGGACACCGACAGCCCGCGGCCCACCGCCCGCTCGCGGAGCTTCACGTTGTGCTCGGCGGAACCGGTGAAGTGCTGAAGGAGGTTCCCGTATGCCTCCGGAGCCGCGATCCGCAGGTCGACCGCGATCCCGTTGTGGGTGACGATCCGGGCGCCGGCGTCGCCCGCGGCGCGCGGCTCGGCGGCCAGCGAGTGGGCGGCCAGCTCGGCGGCCAGCGCCTCGCGGTCGGTCGCGGTCGCGATCAGGTCGATGTCCTTGCAGGTCTCGGCCATCCGCCGCGCCGAGCCCGCCACCTTGACCTCACCGCTTGCGGGGCTTTCGCGCAGGCTGGCCGCGATCTCCTCTGCCACCTCCAGCACGTCGGAGAGCAGCCGGCGCTCCGCCACGCCCTCCTTCTCGAGCCGCTCGACCGCGGCGAGGACGTTCTCCTCCGCCTTCTGGCCGAGTCCCTTGACGTCGCGCAGCTGCCCCGATTCGGCCGCCTCTCGGAGCTGCTCGAGGCTCGCGATCCCGAGTTCGTCGTACAGCCGCCGCGCCGTCCGAGCGCCGAGCCCGGGCACGTATGTCACCTCGACCAGCGAGGCTGGGAAGCGCTGCTTGAGCTTCTCCGCGGCGGGAATCGAGCCCGTGTCGACAAGGGCGAGGATCTTCTCCTGGAGCGTCTTTCCGACCCCCGGCAGCTCGGTCGCGCGCCCTGCTCGCGCCAGCTCCTCGACCGACACGGGGCTGTCGCGGATCACCCGCGCCGCCTCGTGGTAGGCGATCACCCGATAGCGGACGGCGCCGTCGAGCTCGTACAGCGTCCCGAGCTCGGACAGGGCGGCGGCGATCTCCGCGTTCCGCATATCCCTAACTTATTGCGGCCGTGAGTGACGCTTCCCCCACGTGGGTGATCCTGCCGACGTACAACGAGGCCGAGACGATCGAGCCGCTCGTGGACGCCGTGCGCGAGAACGTGCCCGAGCCGCGGCGGGTTTTCGTGGTCGACGACTCATCGCCCGACGGGACCGGCGAGATCGCCGACCGCCTCGCCGCCGAGCACGAGGACGTCGCAGTCCTGCATCGCCCCGCGAAGCTGGGTCTCGGTCCGGCCTACGTGGCCGGATTTGGCGCCGCGCTTCGCGGGAGGGCGCGGCTGATCGTGCAGATGGACGCCGACTTCTCCCACGACCCGGCCGAGCTCGGGAGGCTGATCGACGCGGCGCGCGACGCCGATCTCGTGATCGGGTCTCGCTACGTCCCCGGCGGCCGGGTGACCGACTGGGGATCCGGGCGGCTGGCAATCAGCCGCGGCGGGAGCCGTTACGCGCGCGCCATGCTGGGGCTCGATGTCCACGACATGACGAGCGGCTTCAAGTGCTGGCGTCGCGAGGCGCTGGAGGAGATCGGGCTCGACTCCGTGCGCTCGCATGGCTACGCGTTCCAGGTCGAGATGACCTACCGGGCCCACGCGGCGGGATTCCGGGTCGTCGAGGTGCCGATCACGTTCCACGACCGACGCGTCGGCGACTCGAAGATGACAGGCTCGATCGTGCTCGAGGCGGCGTGGCGAATCCCACTACTGCGACTCCGCCGCCGCGGCTGAGGCGACGCGCCGCGAGCTACTATGTTTTCTATAGCGACTCGGTGAGACGATCCACCGGCAGCGCAAGCGACGATCCACAGGAGAATTCATTGCCCGGACAGCTTCCAGACGTGACCGACGCGAACTTCCAGGCCGAGGTGCTCGATTCCGAGACGCCGGTGCTGGTCGACTTCTGGGCACCGTGGTGCGGTCCGTGCCGCGTCGTCCATCCGATCCTGGAGGAGATCGACGGCGAGCGCGAGGACCTGCGGGTAGTCAGCCTGAACGTGGACGAGAACCAGCAGACCGCCGCCACGTACGAGGTTCTCTCGATCCCGACGCTGATCGTCTTCAAGGGCGGCCAGGAGGTCAAGAAGGTGATCGGAGCGCTGCCCAAGAAGCGGCTCGAGTCGGAGCTCGAGCCGGCGCTGGCGTAGCGCTCACGCGGCCTTCGAGACCGCGATCGCGAGGTCCCGGCCCTCGATCGTCACGCCGGCGCCCGCCTCGCCCCCGTCGTAGCCGACGGACGCGGCGAGCGTCTCCCCCGCCACGTATTGCTCGTGGGTGCGGGCGGCATCCAGCAGCGCGGGATCGCCGCCGAGGCGCAGCTCGATCCGGTCGGTGACCTCGAGTCCCGCCTCCTTGCGCGCGTTCTGGACCGCGTGCACCACCTCGCGGGCCAACCCCTCGCGGCGAAGCTCGTCGTCGAGCTCCAGGGCCATCGCCACCGCGCGACCCGACTCCGCCTCGACCTGGTAGCCGTCCAGCGGCTTCAGCACGAGCGTGACGTCGTCAGGCTCCAGCTCGTGATCGGCGCCGTTCACCTGGATCCCGACCTTGCGCTCTCCGGCCACGGCCTCCGCGACGGCGCCGGGGTCGAGTGACTGCACGGCAGCCGCCGCCTGGGGCATCAGCTTCCCGAACCGGGGGCCGAGCGAGCGGTAGTTCGGCTTCACCGCGTAGCTGACGAGCTCGGCCTCCTCGGCCACGAACTCGAGCTGCTTTACGTTCAGCTCGCGCGCGACGAGGTCCGAGAGCCGCTCGATCTGATCGCGCTCGCGATCCGTGGCGACGATCACCGCCTTGCGCAGCGGCTGGCGGACCTTGACGCCGGCCTGGGCGCGGGCGGCCCGCCCCAGCTCGACAGCGCGCCGCACGGCCTCCATGCCGAGCTCCAGGTCGCCGTCCTCGAGCGCCTCGTCAGGCTCGGGGAAGTCGAGCAGGTGAACGGAGTCCGGTCCGGAGCCGAACTCCTCCGCCGCGCCGCCGGCGAGGTTGGCGTAGATCTCGTCGGCGAGGAAGGGGGTGAAGGGGGCGAGCAGCGCGGCGACGTCGAGCAGGCACCGGCGCAGGGTGCCGAACGCTGCCCGGTCGCCCTCCCAGAAGCGCCGCCGCGACAACCGCACATACCAGTTCGACAGCTCCTCAACGTACCCGGCGATCGCCTGTCCTGCCGCGGTGGAGTCGAATGCCTCGAGCCGCTCGGTGACCTCGCGGGTCGTGCTCTGTAGGCGGGAAAGTGCCCACCGATCGAGCGCCTGTGCCTCTGGTTGCTGGTTGCTGGTTGCTGGTTGCTCGGCGAAGTCCGCAGGAGTGAGCTCCTCCGCATTCGCATACAGCACCCAGAACGAGTACGTATTCCACAGCGTCAGCGTGAACTGCCGCACCGCCTCGGCAACGGTCTCGACCGAGAAGCGGTAGCCCGCCCACGGATGCTGCGAGGTGAGGTAGTACCAGCGCAGCGCGTCGGCGCCGTGGCGGTCGATCACCTCCGCCGGCTCGACCATGTTGCCCCGGCTCTTCGACATCTTCTGGCCCTCGGAGTCGAGGATCAGGCCGAGGCACACGCAGTGGCGGTAGCTCGTCGTGTCGAAGAGCAGCGTCGAGACCGCGAGCAGCGAGTAGAACCATCCCCGGGTCTGGTCGATCGCCTCGCAGATGAACTCCGCCGGGAACCGTTCCTCGAAGCTCTCCTGCCCCTCGAAGGGGTAGTGGAACTGCGCGAACGGCATCGAGCCCGAGTCGTACCAGGCGTCGATCACCTCCTCGACGCGGCGCATCTCGCCTCCGCAGGACTCGCACGGCAGCACGACCTCGTCGATGTAGGGACGGTGGAGGTCGTCGGGGACCTGGCCGGCGCGCCCGCGCAGCTCGTCGATCGATCCGGCGCAGAAGCGCTGCTCGCACTCGGCGCTGGCGCACTCCCAGATCGGCAGCGGGGTGCCCCAGTAGCGCTCGCGCGAGAGCGCCCAGTCGACGTTGCCCTCGAGCCACTTCCCGAACCGCCCGTGCTTGATGTGCTCGGGATGCCAGTCGATCTGCTCGTTCTCGGCCAGCATCCGATCCCGCACCTCGGTGGTGCGGATGTACCAGCTCGACTTCGCGTAGTACAGCAGCGGCGTCTCGCAGCGCCAGCAGTGCGGATACGCATGCTCGTAGGTCTCGGCGCGCAGCAGCCGGCCGCGGTCGCGAAGCGACTCGATGATGTCCTCGTCGGCGTCCTTCACGAACCGACCCTGGTACGTCGGTGATCCGCTCGTCGAAGGTGCCGTCGCGGCGGACGGGATTCTGGAGCTTGATCCCGTACTGCTCGCCGAGCCGGAAGTCGTCCTCGCCGAACGCGATCGCGGTGTGGACGAGGCCGGTGCCGTCGCCGGTGGTGACGAAATCGGCCGCGAGCACCGTGTGCCCGCGCGGCCCGTAGTCGTCGATGAACGAGAACGGCGGCTCGTACGCGGTGTCCGCGAGCGCGGACCCGGGGAATTGGGCGAGCACCTCCGCGCCCTCGCCCAGGACCCGCTCGACGAGGTCGGCGGCGAGCACGAACACCTCGTCCCCCAACCGCGCGCGGACGTAATCGATATCGGGACCCACCGCCACCGCCGCGTTCGAGATCAAGGTCCATGGCGTCGTCGTCCACACCAGCAGCTGGTCCCCCTCCTCAACCGGACCGGAGTTCGAGTCTGGTGACTGGTGACCGGCGACCGGCGACTTCACAGGCAACTTCACATACACCGACGGATCCTCGACATCCTTGTACCCGAGCGCGACCTCGTGCGAGGACAGGGCGGTCTCGTCCCGGGGGCAGTACGGGACGACCCTGTTGCTCTCGTACAGGCGACCGTCGTCCCAGACTCGGCGCAGCGACCACCACACCGACTCGATATAGGTGTTCGTGAGCGTGACGTAGGGGTCGTCGAGGTCGATCCAGAACCCGATCCGCTCCGTGAGCCGGTTCCAGTCTTCGACGTACCGGAACACCGACTCGCGGCAGCGGGCGTTGAACTCGGCGATGCCGTAGGCCTCGATCTCGGCCTTCGATTTGATGCCGAGCTCGCGCTCGACCTCGAGCTCGACCGGGAGCCCGTGCGTATCCCAGCCCGCCTTGCGCGGGACGCGGTACCCGCGCATCGTCCTGAACCGCGGGTAGATGTCCTTGAACACGCGCGACAGCACGTGGTGAGCGCCCGGCCGGCCGTTGGCAGTCGGGGGCCCCTCATAGAAGCTCCACGTCGGCGCCCCCTCGCGCTGCGCGAGCGAGCGATGGAACACGTCGCGCTCACGCCACCGCTCGAGGACGCGCTCCTCGAGCTCGGGGAAGCTCTGCTTCGGGTCGACGGGGCGGTATCTCGGCATGGGGAGCGGATTCTAGGAGCGTGGCGGCCCGACTCACCCGCGCCGATAGCCTGGGCCGGTGCTTTCCCGTGCGGGCAGGTTGCGGCGGGCGCCGCTCCGGGCCGCGGTGCCGGTCATCGTTGCCCTGAGTTTGCTCGGCGGATGCGGCGAGGACGAGGCCGAGACCCCGACCGCCTGCCTGAGCCCGGCCAGCGCGTACCTGGACGCGCTGGAGGCGGCGCCGCGACCCGTGCTCCTCGACGGCTCGACGCCGATCAGCGAGTGCCTCGTCGCCGACCAGGCTCCCGCCGAGCAGGGACAGGTGGGGGAGGAGCTGATCAAGGCGGCGACCCAGCTCAACGCCGACGCGCGTCGCGACCCGTCCGGCGACGCGACCGTCCAGCTCGGCTACCTGGTCGGCGCCGCGCAGCAGGGGGCGGCGGAGAGCGGAGGGACCGAGAGCGGCGGCATCCACACCGACCTTCTGCGCCGGCTCGACTCGGCGGCGCGCTTCAGCGAGGGCGGCAAGCAGCTCCCGGCGAGCTTCGAGCGCGCCTTCGGGGAGGGCTACGCCGCGGGGCAGGAGGGCGGCTGATGGACGCCGATCGCGTGGTCGCGGAGCTCGAGCGCCTCGAGCACGAGTGGATGCGGGCCGTACGCGACCGCGACCTCGCGTTCCTCGATGCGCTGCTCGCGGAGGAGTTCACGCTGACCACGGGCCGGCGGGGCGCCGAGGTGCGAGGACGCCGGGAGTGGCTGGACATCACGCGCGAGCGCTATGTGATCGAGGAGTTCTCGTTCTCCGAGCTCGAGGTGCTGCCGCTCGGGGAGGCTGCGGTGGTCAGGTCGCGGTACCGTCAGCGCGGGCGGATGGACGATCAGGACCGCACGCAGGAGTTCCTGATGACCGACGTATTCGCGCGCCGCGCAGGGGAGTGGCGCGCGGTGACCCGCCACATCAGCCCGCTCGAGCTCCAGGGGTGAGCGGCGTAGGTTGTCGGCGCGCATCGGAGCGGTAGCGTTATGGAGATGGCGACGAGCGAGGTGGAAACCGAGCTGTGGGGCGCGGAGACGCGCAAGGCGGTCGAGAACTTCCCCGTCTCCGGCCAGCCCGTCCCGGTTCCCGTGATCCGCTGGCTGGGGAGGATCAAGGCAGCCGCGGCGAGGGTGAACGGGGAGCTGGGCGAGCTGGACGCCGAGCTCGCGCAGCGGATCGCGACCGCGGCCGATGCCGTCGCGGAGGGCGCACACGACGACCAGTTTCCGATCGACGTCTTCCAGACCGGCTCCGGCACATCCACGAACACGAACGCCAACGAGGTGATCGCCAACCTCGCGGGCGACCCCGCCCACCCCAACGACCACGTCAACCGGGGCCAGTCCTCGAACGACGTCTTCCCGTCCGCGGTCCACCTCGCGGCGCTGGACCGGGTGACCGGTGCCCTGCTGCCCGCCCTCGAGGGCCTCGCGTCATCGCTGGGGCGCAAGGAGGACGAGTTCGCCGAGGTCGTCAAGGCCGGCCGCACCCACCTGATGGACGCCGTGCCCGTGACGCTGGGTCAGGAGTTCGGGGGCTACGCGTCCCAGGTGCGGCTCGGCGCCGATCGAGTGCGGACGACGCTGGGGCGGGTCGGCCAGATCCCGCTCGGCGGCACCGCGACCGGGACGGGGCTGAACACGCATCCCGAGTTCGCGCAGCGTGTGCGGCAGAAGCTGACCGCGGCGACCGGCCTGGAGATCGATGCGCCGGCCGACCGCTTCGAGGCGCAGGGCAACCGCGACGCCCTGGTGGAGCTATCCGGCGCCCTGAAGGTC
The DNA here is from genome assembly GCA_963754225.1 of uncultured Thermoleophilia bacterium. Taxonomy (GTDB): domain Bacteria; phylum Actinomycetota; class Thermoleophilia; order Solirubrobacterales; family 70-9; genus DASPWW01. The sequence goes on along the minus strand of CAVWEV010000007.1, from coordinate 44,140 downwards.
GTGGCCGTGTCGCTGGTCAAGATCGCCAACGACCTCGCGCTGATGGGCTCCGGCCCGCGCACAGGGCTCGCGGAGCTGCGGCTGCCGGAGCTCCAGAAGGGCTCATCGATCATGCCCGGCAAGGTGAACCCCGTCATCGCCGAGGTCGTGATCCAGGTCGGCGATCAGGTGATCGGGAACGACGCCGCGATTACGATCGCGGGCTCCCAAGGGCAGTTCGAGCTCAACGTGCGGGTGCCGCTGATCGCCCGCAACCTGCTCGACTCGATCAAGCTGCTGGCCGCGGCTGCGCGCCTGCTGGACGAGAAGGCCGTCCAGGGCGTTGAGGCGAACGTCGAGGTGTGCGAGCGAAACGCCGAGGCGACGCTGGCGACGGCCACGGCGCTCAACCTCCACATCGGCTACGACAAGGCGGCCGAGATCGTCAAGGAGGCGGCGGAGACCGGTCGCCACCTGCGCGAGGTCGCGCGCGAGATGGGCGTCGACGAGGAGATTCTCGATCAGGCGCTCGACCACAGAAGGCTCGCGCGGCCCCACGAGTAGTGCGGTTCTTGCGGCGGCGCTGCTCGCGTCGCTGAGCCCCGGCGTCAGGAAGCTTTAGCTTCGACCGGAATTCGTCGTCTACGAATAGCGAATCCCGCGGCCCGCGTCGCGACCCAGGCCGCGACGGCGAGCGCAAGCGAGACCCATCCGACCGCGTCGCCGATCCGGGCGTAGGGAGTCGGGCCTCCCGGCTCCACGGCGGCGGTGATCACGGTGCGGCGCCGATCGGCGCCCGTGTCCGCGAGGGCGTTCCCGTCGCGGTCGTAGATCGCCGACCCGTAGCGCCAGTCGGCCCGCACCAGGGGCGCCCCGGCCGCCTCGGCGCCGAGCGAGGCGAGCGCGCGGTGCGCGGTGGCGAGCTGGCCCCAGTCGTGGGTGCTCGATGTGAGCAGCTCCGCGCCCCGCTCCACGAGGCGACCGGCGAGGTTGGGGTCCTGGACGTCGACGCCGAGCAGGGTCCCGACCCGCAGTCCGGCGGCGCCCAGGGGCCGCGGGTCGGGCGCGCCGCGGCCTTGCTCGCCGAGGAACCACATCGGCCGCTGCTTGGGGCGCGGGGCGGTCACCGATCCGGTGGGTGAGACCGCGATGGCCGCGCCGGCCTTCGACGCGTGGTCGAAGTACGGCGCGACGATCGTGACGCCGCTCGAGCGCGCCACGTCCGCGAGCGCCTCCCGCGCACCGCGGCGCTCGTGCAGGTCGACGAACGTCACCGCCTCCGGCCACACGACCACTTGCGCCCCCTCCCTCGCCGCCCGCTGCGTCAGTCCACGGAGGTCGCGAATCACGTCCCGGGCGGCGAGGTTGAACGTCCCCTCGTCCCAGTAGCGGAGCAGGCCCGGCTCGCTCTCGTCCTCGGCGGTGTCATAGCCGGGCTGGACGGCCGCGACGGTCACCTCGCCGCCCTCCGGCTCCTCGCCGTCGATCGAGGGGGCCACGATCACCACCGCCGCGATCAGCGCCGCCGGGACGAGGGCGGGCGCCGGCCGCCGGCGCACGAGGGCGAGCGCGATCCCGTAGTTGAGCGCGACGATCGCGAGCGTGAGCAGCCACGGACCCCCGAGCGGGGCGAGCTGCGACGTCGGGAGGTCCACCTGCGAGGGGAACAGCGTTCCCCAGGGGCCGCCGGGGTCGAGCTTCGTGCGCACGAGGTCGAGCCCGGTCCACGCGAGGGCCGGCACGAGCACGGTCGCCGTCGCTGCGAACCGCGGGGGGAGCAGTTGCGCGCCCCAGGGCTCCCCGAACCTGATCAGGTAGAGCAGCGCGCCGAACAGCGGGATCGCGACCAGCGCGACGGGCACGACGGGCGAGCCCCCGATCAGAATGGGTATCGCCGCGTCGCCCCACTGTCCCTCGGCCAGCCCGAACGGCAGAGCGGGGACGAGCAGCAGCTCGAGGTACAGCGCGTAGGCGAGCGGAACCGCGATGCGGGCGGCCCGGGCTCCGGGCGCCGACGCGACCGCCCAGGCGACGGGCACGAGCGCCACCCAGGCCAGCCAACCCGCGCCGACGGCGGGACTCGCCGCCCACAGCAACAGCGCGGTGACGACGGCTGCGCCGGCCGCCACTCTGATGGACACCACTCTCACGGCTACCATCATTGTGGAGAGAGATTCGAGGAACGGAGGCAAGGTGGCTGAGACGGAGAAGGCGACGTTCGGAGCTGGGTGCTTCTGGCAGCCGGAAGCGGAGCTCAAGGAGGTGCCGGGAGTGGTCGACACGCAGGTCGGCTACGAGGGCGGCCACGTCGACAACCCGACCTACGAGCAGGTGTGCAGCGGGACGACCGGCCACGCCGAGGTGACCCAGATCGAGTTCGACCCGGAGCAGATCTCCTACGAGGACCTGCTGGCGAGGTTCTGGGACATGCACGACCCGACGCAGGTGAACCGCCAGGGACCGGATGTGGGCGACCAGTACCGGTCGGTGATCTTCTTCCACAGCCCCGAGCAGGAAGCGGCCGCGAACGCCTCGAAGGAGCGCGTGCAGGGACGGTTCCGCAAGCCGATCGCAACCTCGGTCGAGCCGGCGACGGGCTTCTGGCGCGCCGAGGAGTACCACCAGTGCTACCTCGAGAAGCGCGGTCAGCAGGGCGGGCTCGCCGGGATGATGCACTCGGTGCTCGGCTCGTAGCCCGGGCGCCCACACAGGAAGACCTGGTCCGGGTCGTCGCCGACTCGGGGGTGAGCGAGCGGGTGCTCGACGCGTTCCGACGCGTGCCGCGGGCGGGCTTCGTCCCGCACGAGCTCGTCGGCCGCGCGTACGTCGACGAGCCGCTCCCGATCCCCCACGGCCAGGTCACCACGCAGCCCTCCCTGATCGCGAGGATGGTCGAGGCGCTCGGGCTGGGTGGGGCCGAGCGGGTGCTCGAGGTGGGCACCGGCCACGGCTTCCAGACGGCGCTGCTGGCCGAGATCGCCGGCGAAGTGTGGAGCATCGAGCGCTGGCCGGACCTGGCCGACGCGGCGCGCTCGAACCTGCGGCGCCACGGAGTCCACGACGTCGAGGTGATCGTCGGCGACGGGACGCTGGGGGCACGCGACAGCGCCCCGTACGACGCGATCGTCGTCTCAGCCGCCCATCCCGACGTGCCCGACCCGCTAGTGGAACAGCTCGCTTCGGGCGGGCGCCTCGTCCATCCGGTCGGCCCGGGCGGCCGCGAGGACGTGGCGCTGTTCGAGAAGGGCCCGGCCGGGCTGGTCCGCCGGCGCACGATCACGGGGGCTCATTTCGTCCGCCTCGTGGGCGAGCACGGCTTCGGCGCGTAGAGCGCCCATCGGTTCTCGGTCCCGCCTACCCCTGAAGGGTGATCAGCCGCTCCTCGGTCAGCTCGCGGACGGCGTAGGCGGGGCCCTCGCGGGTGTTGCCCGACTCCTTGACGCCTCCGTAGGGCATCTGGTCCGCCCGGAAGGTCGGCACCTCGTTGATCAGCACGGCGCCGAACTCGAGTCGACGCCCGGCCTCCAGCCCGCGCTCGATGTCGCGCGTGAAGACCCCCGCCTGAAGGCCGAAGCGGGCGTCGTTGGCGAGCTCGATCGCTTCGTCGAAGGAGGCGAACGAGTGCAACGTCGCCACAGGGCCGAAGATCTCATCGCACCACACCCGCGTGTCCCGCGAGGGCTCGCGGATCACGGTGGGCTCCAGGCAGCGGTCCTCGTCGGTCAGCTCACCGCCCGTGAGGATCTCGCCGCCGCTAGCGGCGGCCGCGTCTATCCACTCCTTGACCCGGTCGCGGTCGCCGTGCGAGATCAGCGGTCCGACATCGGTATCGGGATCCATCGGATCGCCGACAACGAGGTCCTCGACGTTGGAGGTGAACCTCTCCACGAACGGCGAAGCGATCGCCTCGTGGACCAGGATCCGCTGAACCGAGATGCAGCTCTGACCGGCGTGGGAATACGCGTGCAGCTTCGCCTTGTCGGCGGCGGTCTCCCAGTCGCCGTCCTCGTGCACGATCAGCGGCGCGGTCGAGCCCAGCTCGAGGTTGACCTTCTTGCGCGCGGCGCGGGCACGGATGTCCCATCCGACCGCGGCCGACCCAGTGAAGCTGATAGCCCCGACGCGCTCGTCCTCGGTCAGGACACCGCCGATCTCGGCCCCGGAGCCGCAGACGACGTTCAGCCATCCTGCCGGGAGGCCCGCGTCGACGAACGCCTCGGCGAGCTTGATCGCCGAGATCGGCGTCTGGCCGGCCGGCTTCAGGACGACCGCATTGCCCGCCGCGATCGCCGGCCCGAGCTTGTGGGCGACGAGGTTGAGGGGGAAGTTGAACGGGGAGATCGCCGCGACGATCCCGTACGGGACGCGGATCACGACGCCGAGCTTGCCGGCCCCACTTGCCGAGCCCTCCATCGGCACCGCTTCACCGGCCAGCGTGCGCGCCTCTATCGCCGAGTAGGCGAGGGTGCCGACGCAGCGCTGGGCCTCCACACGCGCGGTCTTCAGCGGCTTGCCCGCCTCGGCGGCGATCGCGATCGCCAGCTCGTCCTCGCGGTCGGCGACGAGCTCCGCCGCGCGCTCCAGCACCGCCGCGCGCTCGTGCTGGGGGAATCCTCCCGCCGCGAACGCGTCGCCGGCGACCGAGATCGCGCGGTCGATGACGTCGGCGTCGGCCTTCGCGACCCGGCCGACGATCGTGCCGTCGTAGGGACTGTGGACCTCGGACCACTCCCCGGTCTCGACGCGCTCGCCGGCGATCAAGAGCTCGTGGTCCGCCGCCTGAATCGTCTCCGTTGCCACCTCGACCTCCAATCGATCCGTGCCTACCTCCAGCGTAGTGCACGAAACCGCTCGGGAGAATTCGCTGCTTCCGTCCGCAGGACGTGTTGGGTTGGGTGCAGAAGGAACGAGCCGACATGCCCGCACGCAGGTGGTTTCCGCTCGCACCCGCGATCGCCCTCGCGGCGCTCGTCGTGGTCGCTCCGGCGAGCGCCCAGACGGCCGGCCTCGAGATCAGGGGCGCCGGCTGGGGTCACGGCGTGGGCATGAGCCAGTGGGGTGCTCGCGGGTACGCCAAGCACGGCCGCAGCCACAGGCAGATCCTGCGCCACTACTACCGCCACACCCGCGTCGGGAAGACGAAGTCCCGCGAGGTCCGGGTGCTGCTGCGCTCCGGTGGCGGCGCGATCCGGTTCAGCGGCGCGAGCGACGCGTGCGGGCGAGGCCTCGACGACGGGCGTACCTACCAGGCCGACCGGGCCGGATCAGGCGTTCGCCTGCGGACCGCGGGCGGCGAGCAGCTCGAGAGCTGCGGGAACGAGCTCCGGGCGCGCGGCGGGAAGTCGATCCGGATCGGGGGGGAGGGCACGTACCGCGGCGATCTGGTCGCCCGAGCCCGCTCCGGCGGGGGTCTGGACGCGATCAACGCCGTCGACCTCGAGGCCTACGTCCAGGGGGTGGTGCCGAACGAGATGCCCTCCGATTGGCCCGCCAAGGCGCTGCGCGCCCAGGCGGTCGCGGCGCGCTCCTACGCGCTGGCGACGGCCGGGAAAGGCGAGGGGTTCGACCACTACGACGACACGCGCAGCCAGGTTTACGGCGGGCGCTCCTCCGAGACGCGGGCGACGAACGCCGCCGTCGAGGCAACCCGCCGCCAGGTGGTCAGGCACAACGACAGCGTCGCTGCCACCTACTTCTTCTCGACCTCGGGAGGGCGGACCGAGAACTCCGAGTACGGATTCTCCGGCGGTGATTCCCGCCCGTATCTGCGCAGCGTCAATGACCCGTATGACGACGCCGCGCCGTACCACCGCTGGAAGGTCACCTACACGCTCGCCGAGGCGGAGGATCGCCTCGGCGGCCTGGTCGAGGGCCGGCTGGAGGGCATCGAGGTGACGAAGCGCGGTCGCTCGCCGCGGATCGTGCGCGCGAGGGTCGTCGGGTCGGGCGGCAGCGCGAACGTCAGCGGCGCGACGTTGCAGAGCCGGCTCGAGCTGCGCAGCACCTGGGCCCACTTCCGAAAGACGAGCTGAGCTACTGCCCTGAGCTACTGCCGCTAGCCGTCCGCGTACGGCTGCACGGGGATCCCGTGGTCCGTCTCCTTCATCCCGATCTCGTATGCGCCCCCGCCCCGCAGCTCGAGTCGCCGCGACTCCCTGCCCTGCCGCTCGACGGTCAGCTCGAGATCGACGATCGAGCAGTTGAGGGTGTTGTGCTCGCCCCCGTCGGGGTCCGCGTAGCGCCACGCGACGAAGTCCTTCGCCTCCGCGCTCACCCGGCCGCTCACCGTCAGGTCCCTGCCGGGCAACGTGAACTCGCACCCGGTCGGCCGATCGACGATCTCGGTGCTGCGGACGCGATCGAGCCCGCCGAGCCGAAGCTCCTCGCCGTCCAGCGCGAGCACGCCGTTGGCGACCCACGGCGTCGTCCACGGGCCGAGCCTGATCTTGCCGGCCGCGACGTCGAGATAGGTGGCGTCGCTTCCCGCGAAGCCCGCACCCTGCACCCAGGTCCAGCGCTCGGCGTGCTCGGCGCCCCAGTTGTGGCCGATCATCCCCGGCCACTCGTCGAGCTCGATCCCCCGGCCGGCTACCTCGAGGCGGCCCGAGTAGCGCGCGTTCGGATACGGACTGAGGAACTTGGTCCGGGGCAGCGGCGCGCGGTACATCCACCCGTACGGGAGGTGGCGCAGCGGCTCGGCGTCATCGGTGAACGAGAGCTCCCAGCTCGCGTCGAGGCCCTCGACGTGCACCTCGCCGCGCGCCCGCCCCGGCTCGAGCACCGCGCCGTCGATGCGGATGTAGGCGCCCTCGCCGGCCGACAGCTCCGTGGAGGGGTAGGTGGCCTTGGCGGCCGCCGGCGCGGCCGCGTCGGCGTCGAACAGCGTGAACCACAGCGATGCGGTTGGCTCGGCGCGGGGGCGCTTGTGGACCGTGTGGCGGATCCACACCCCGAGTCCTCCGCCCGGCCTGCAGGCCTTGATGTAGAAGCTCTCGTAGTGGCCGGCCTTCCTGCCGAGCTGCGGATACCGCGCCTCTGTCCTCACGCGGTGAACCTAACATGGGGCTCGTGAGGCGGGGAAGTACTGCGCTCGGCGTGCTCGCGATCGCCGCCGCCGCGATCGTGGCGCTGATCGGGCTCGCGTCCGCGACCGGGCTTGGGGATGGAGGCTCGCTCGGCCTGTTCGCCGACGACGTCCCCGAGGATCAGGAGCCGTTCCCCTACGAGGCATCGCGGCGCGCGGAGTTCGAGGCGCGGGCGGCCGCCGCGTCGTCCCACGTCGTGTTCGCGAACAGCCCCGGGGGCGCGCTCGCGACCGCGCAGCGGGTGGAGCGCTTCCGCGGCCAGATCGAGGCGGCCACCGCGGGCTCGGAGGTCGACCCCGACCTGCTCGAGGCGATGGTCTTCCTGGAGAGCGCCGGTCGGCCCGAGGTGATCGCCGGCAAGGACCCCGAGCTCGCGGCCGGACTCACCCAGATCGTCGCCTCGACCGGGATCAGCCTGTTGGGGATGCGGGTCGACCTCGAGCGCAGCCGCGAGCTGACCGTCCAGGCGAGGCGCGCATTTAGGCAGGGCAAGACCGGCAAGGTGAACCGGTTCCTGCGCCAGCGGGCGCAAGTGGACGAGCGCTTCGATCCCGACAAGGCGCTCGAGGGCGCGGTTCGCTATCTCGAGATCGCGCGCGAGCGCTTCGGGGCCGACGACCTGGCGGTCGAGTCCTACCACATGGGAATCGGCAACCTGCAGGACGTGATCCGCACCTACACCGACTCGGGAGGGCCCGTGGGCGGGCTTGTCGCGGAGCACGGTCTCACCTACGCCCAGCTGTTCTTCGACGCCTCCCCGAGCAACCACCCGGAGACGTGGGATCTGCTGTCGGGCTTCGGCGACGAGTCCAGCGAGTACTACTGGAAGGTGCTCGCCTCGCGGCAGATCATGCGCCTGTACCGCGAGGACCGCGGCGAGCTGGACCGGCTCGAGCGTCTGAACGAGGCGAAGGCGACCGCGGAGGAGGTCTTTCATCCGCGCGGGGAGACCGCGGTGTTCGCCGACCCCGATGAGCTGGCGGCCGCGTGGCGCGACGGCGAGATCGTCCCGATCCCCGACGGCGAGGATCTTGGCCTGGTGGTCGGCGACCAGCTCGGCGAGCTGGCCTCGGAGCTCGATGTCGACCCGGCGCTGTATCGCGGGCTGCGACCGCAGGCGCTCCAGGTCCTGACGCTGATGACCCGCTGGGTTCGAGACCTCAACGGCGGCTCAGGGACGCTCACGGTGACCAGCGCCGTCCGCGACGGCGCCTACCAGCGGGCGCTCGGAAAGCAGAACCCCGAGGCCACGGACGCCTACTCGCTGCACACGACGGGGTGGTCGTTCGACATCTGGCGCCACTACGAGAGCGACGCCCAGGCCGCGTCGTTCCAGTTCGTCCTCGACCGGCTCCAGGCGCTGTCGGTGATCGACTACGCGGTCGAGCCGGATGCGATCCACGTCACGGTGTCGGGCGAGACCGGCATCCCGGGTGGGTAGTCGGCCCGCGATGGACGTCAGGCACGGCGATCCGGGAGAGTGGGCCGACCGGCTCGGGCGGATCGCGACCGAGCTCGGCTTCACGACGCTGCTGGTCGGATGATCGCCTCGGCCGAGGGGGTCGGAGCGGTGATCTTCGACCTCGACGGAGTCCTGGTGGACTCCGAGCAGGTGTGGGACGACGTGCGCGAGCGCTTCGTCCGCGAGCGCGGAGGGGAGTGGCGCGAGGACGCGCAGCGCCAGATGATGGGCATGAGCTCGATCGAGTGGTCGCGCTACGTGAGCGACCAGCTCGGAGTCCCGCTGGCGCCGGAGCGGATCTCCTCTGAGGTGGCGGAGCGGGTCGCGGAGCGCTACCGGCGGGAGCTGCCGCTGCTTCCCGGCGCGGTGGAGTCGGTGCGGCGGATGGCGGAGCGCTGGCCGCTGGGTCTAGCGTCGTCCTCCAACCGGCGGATCATCGATCTCGTGCTCGAGCTGGCCGGGATCGCGGACCGGTTCGCGGTCACGATCTCCTCGGAGGAGGTCGGCCGCGGCAAGCCGGCGCCCGACGTCTATCTGCAGGCGGCCAAGCGGCTGGGGGTCGACCCGAGCCAGGCCGTCGCGATCGAGGACTCGACCAACGGGTTGCTGGCCGCCAGGGCGGCGGGCCTCGGCGTCGTCGCGATACCGAATCGCGCCTTCCCCCCGGCCGAGCACGCCCTCGAGGCGGCCGACGTGGTGCTGGGATCGCTCGAGGAGCTGACGCCGGCGGCGATCGAGGCCGCGGTCGCGGACGCGTGAGCGCGGCGCGGGTGGAGGGAGCGGGCGGCGCGGATCATCAGGGCTCCGCGCCGCCCGCACGCGTCGTCAGCCCTGAACCGTGACCTCCCCGACCATGCCTAGCTCCTTGTGGTTGCCGACGGGGCAGTAGAACTCGTACGTCCCCGGCTCGCTGAGGTCGACGCTCACCGAGCCCTTGTCGCCGGGCTGCAGATCCTCGGGCAGCTCGGCCTCTTCGCCGGGTCCCTCGACCTCGAGGTTGTGGACGGTCTCGCCGTCGTTCGTGACGTCGAATGTGACCTCCCCCGCCTTCACCGACGGGTCGTCCGGGTCGAACTTGAAGTCGGTCGCGGCCAGGTCGACGGTCTCGCCTCCGCCCCCGCCCGCCGCGGTCGTCTCGGTCGCCTCGGTGGTCGCGGCGCTGGTGTCGCCGTCGTCATCATCGTCGCCACCGCACGCCGCGACGCCGAGCGAAGCGGCGACGGCGAGCACGGCCACGCCGCTCCAGCGCCCAAGCAGGCGGTGAGGTCCGGGTCGTCTGGATCTCAGCATGGCCAAGGTTCCTCCTCTCGGGGGACTACCGTTACCGGTTATACGACCCAGACCGTGATCGGGATTGCCCCGCCGCGCCGCGGCAATCTCGGGCCGACGCTCGACCGTATTCCACTCATGTGGTCCGTTTCCGACGAAGCGCTGCTTGCCGGGCTCGCCTCCGGCGACTCTGAGGCGGCCGCTGCCTTCGTCCGCCGCTTTCAGGCACGCGTCTTCGGCCTCGCGCGCACGATCGTGGGTGATTCTGCGTCGGCCGAGGAGATCGCACAGGAGGCGCTGCTGCGTGCGTGGCGACACGCCGGCGCCTACGACCATCGCCGCGGCAGGGTCGAGACCTGGCTGCTGTCGATCACCAGGAACCTCGCGATCGACCACCTCCGCCTCAGAAGGGGAGAGCCGATCGATCCGGACAGCATCGGCTCCAAGGAGGCGATGTTCATGCGGGCTCCCGAGGATCCGGGCGGTGACTCCCGGGAGGAGCTGGCGTCGCTGCGCGAGGCGCTCGCCTCGCTGCCGGCCGAGCAGCGCCGCGCTCTTCTGATGGCAACCCTGTGGGGCTACACCGCGAACGAGATCAGCCAGATCGAGGGTGCGCCGTTGGGGACCACGAAGTCCCGAATTCGCAGCGCGCTGCTGAAGCTGCGGGGGGAGCTTGGGGTGGCCGATGAGCGCTAGGTCGAGCTGCGACGACCTCCGCGCCCTGGCACCCGAGCTCGCGCTCGGAATCGCCAGCGGCGACGAGCGAGCCCGGGCGCTCGAGCACCTTGCGTCCTGCCCCGCGTGCCGGCACCACCTCGAGGAGCTGTCGAGGATCGCCGACGAGCTGCTGCTGCTCTCCCCGAACGAGGAGCCACCCGCCGGCTTCGAGACGCGGGTGCTCGGCGAGCTTCCCCGTCCGACCCGCAGGCGGCGCTGGCTCAGGCCGCTCGTCCCCGCGGTAGCCGCCGTCGCCGCCGCGCTCGTAACCGCGACCGTGATGTGGCTCTCCTCTCAGGACGACCGCGACCTCGCGTCCCGGTACCGGGAGACGCTCGCCGAGGCGAACGGAAAGTACCTCGCGGCAGAGGCCCTGGCGGCTCCGGGCGGGCAGCGGGTGGGAACGGTGTTCGGCTACGAGGGCTCGCCCTCGTGGGTTCTGGTCACGGTGTACGAGTCGACTCAGCCCCCGCCTGGCCGCTATGACGTCCAGCTGATCACGGAGGACGGCGAGCGCCGTTGGCTCGACCCGATGCGGGTGGCGCGACCGGGGCGGCAGCGGCGGGGAGTCGATCCCGATCGATTTTCACGAGGTCAGCGAGGTGCGCCTGATCGGCCCCGGACGGGGAAACGTCCTCCAGGCGGGATTCGGGTCCTGATCTGCAGCGCCCTCAGTGGCGGATCGTGATCACGTCCCCGTCGCGGACGACGTAGTCGCGACCCTCGGCTCGCAGCACGCCGCGCTCCCGCGCGGCCGCGTAGCCGCCCGCCTCGACCAGCTCGCGCCACGGGATCACCTCGGCGCGCACGAAGCCCACCTGGATGTCGGAGTGCACCCTGCCCGCGGCGTCCCACGCGGTCCCGCCGCGCGGCAGGCTGCGCGCCCGCGCCTCGGATCCCTCGTGGGCGGTGATGAACGTGACCAGGCCCAGCAGGTCGTAGGCCGCGCGGATCAAGCGTTCGAGGCCCGGGTCTGAGAGACCGAGCGCGGAGCGCATCTGGGCCGCCTCGTCGGGCTCGAGCTCCGCGAGCTCGGCCTCGATCCGGGCGCTGATCGCGATCGCGCCGGCGCCCGCGCCGCTCGCATGCGCGCTCACGGCCTCCGGGACCTCGGAGACGCCCTCATCGACGTTGGCGACGTACAGGACCGGAGCTGACGTGAGCGCCTGGAGCCGCTGCACCGCACCGGGCGCGGCGTCGGGCGCCGGCACGCTGCGCGCCGGCTCGCCGCGGCCGAGCGCGTCGACCACCTGCTGAAGCCACTCCCGCTCGGCGATCGCCTCCGCGTCGCCCGACCCCGCCTGCTTGGTCACCCGGCCGAGTCGTCCCACGGCCTGCTCGAGGTCGGCGAGCAGCAGCTCGGCCTCGACCGTCTCGATGTCGGCGCTGGGATCGATGCGGCCCTCGGGGTGCGGCACGCCCGCATCCGAGTGGGCGCGGACGACGTGGCAGATCGCATCCGTTTCCCTGATCGCGGCCAGGAACCGGTTTCCGAGGCCCTCGCCCTCCGCGGCGCCGCGCACCAGCCCGGCGACGTCGTCGAACTCGATCGTCTCGGGCACGACGGGGCTGGCCCCAACCACCTCGGCCACCACAGCCAGCCGCTCGTCGGGCACCTCGACCACCGCCACGTTCGGATCCACCGTGGTGAACGGATAGACCGCTGTCTCAGCGCCGGCGCGGGTGAGGGCGTTGAACAGGGTCGTCTTGCCGGCGTTCGGCAGTCCGACCACCGCGATCCTCACGGGAGGTCCGGGCCCGTCGTCGGCGGGGCGCTGCCGTCGCCGAGTCCCGGCCATGCGCGTCCGAGCGCCGCGCCCAGCGCCGCGCCGGCCAGCACGTCGGAGGGGTAGTGCATCCCCAGATAGGGACGGGTGAGGCACAGCAGCGCCGCCAGCGCGTACAGCGGGCCGCGCGCCCCCGGCGCGATCCGGGCCATCGCCGTCGCCGCCGCGAACGAGGATGTCGCGTGCGCGGAGGGGAATGAGAGCCGGCTCGGCGCCGCGGCCAGAGGCGCCAGGCCGTCGAGGTCCGGCCTTCGCCGGCGGACCGCGAGCTTGACGGCGAAGTTGGCGCCCACCGCGAGCGGCCCGACGGCGGCCGCGACGAGCCAGCGTCCTCGACGAGGGCGATCGAACGCCGCTGCCGCTAGCCCGCCCGCGCCCCAGATCGCGCCCCACTCACCGGCTGACCCGAGCGTCTGCATCGCGCGCTCGACCACGGGCGCGTGACCACGGGTCCGCATCAAGGTAAGCAGCCCCTTGTCGAGGCGTTGCAGCACGGGGCCAGCATACGGGCGACAATGCGCCGCCATGGAGGCCGCCACCCAGCCGACGATGGTTCCGGGTTACCGCCACGAGCCCGGCAAGCACTGCGGCTCGACGGCGCTGCGGAACCTGTTGGCATTCCACGGTCTCGAGTGCTCCGAGGAGCTCGCGTTCGGGCTCGGCGCCGGGCCCTGCTTCTACTACGTGGTCCTCGACGGCCAGTCGCCGTCGCGGTTCACCAACGGCAGGGTGGCCCGCCTCGAGGAGCAGTTCGTCGAGCTGACCGGCGCCCCGCTGCAGTTCGAGACCAGCGAGGACCCCGAGGCCTCGTGGGCGGAGGCGCGCGCGGTCGTCGACTCGGGCCGACCGGCGATCCTGCTCACCGACCTCTACCACCTCGACCATTACGGGCGCTCGGCGCACTTCCCCGGTCACGCCGTCGTGCTCGCGGGCTACGACGCCGAGCGCGCGTACCTCTCGGACACGGCGTTCGAGGAGCTGCAGACGACCCGGCTCGACAACCTCGCCCTCGCCCGGCACGGGAAGCACCCGGCCTATCCGCTCGCCGGTCACCTGTTCCACGTCCCCGACGGCGCCGAGCTCGCCGACCTCACGCAGGCGGCCGCGCGGGCTGTGGAGCGCGCCGCACGCGCGATGCTCGAGCCCGAGCTCGGCGAGTTCCAGGGCATCCCCGCGCTGCGCCGGTTTGCCGCCGAGGTCGGCGATTGGCCACAGGCGGCGGAGGACTGGCAATGGTGCGCGCGGTTCACCTACCAGGTGATCGAGCGCCGCGGCACGGGGGGCGGCAACTTCCGCCGCATGTACGCGCGGTTCCTCGACGAGGTCGGCTACGGGGAGGCCGTGCTGGCGGCCGAGGCGGCGGAGCGCTGGACGGCGCTCGCCGGAGCGCTGCTCGGCGGCGAGCGAATCCGACGCTCCCGAGCCCGGCCTGTGGTCGGATGTGAGCGGCGAGGCGGCTCGCGCGCTCGAGGCCGAGGAGCGGCTGTGGAGCGCGCTCAGGCCCTAAACCGCGCGAAGTAGCCGATCTTCGGACCCACGTGGCGCTCGAAAACGAGGCCCGCGGCCTCGGCTCGGCGACGCAGCGCGCCCAGGGTGACCATGTGGGGGTCGCCGAACAGCTCGCCGACGATCAGCCGTCCGCCGGGCTTCAGCATCCGGTTGAGCTCGCGCAGCGCCGCGTCCTGGTCGGGGATCTCCCCGAGCACCGTGATCAGGATCGCCGCGTCGAAGGAGTCGTCCTCGTAGGGCAGCGAGCGCGCGTCGCCGCGGGTCGGCCGCACGTTCGAGATCCCGCGCTCGCGGGCGGCCTCCATCGTGTGGTCGAGCATCTCCTGCTGGATGTCGAAGATCTCGACCTCGCCCGCGGGTCCGACCCACTGCGCGAGATCGAGCGTGTAGTAGCCGGTGCCCGGGCCGACCTCGAGCACGCGCTCGCCCGGCTCGGGGCCGAGGGCCTCGTGCAGGCGCTCGCGGGTGATCAGCGGGTGCGGCGCCTCGACCCAGAAGCGCTGCCCGTACGGGCACGCCGACGGGTTCTTGCGCCACCAGTACGCGACGGCGACGACGGCCAGCGCCGCGAGGGCAACCAGGCGGCGGATCAAGCTCCGGAGAACCCGATCGTGTGCGATGCCGCCGCGCGGCGCACGAACACGACCTTGCGCAGGTCGAGCGAGATCGCCCCGTCGGTGGACTCGAGCTCGTACCAGCCCCCCGCCTCGCTGGCCAGCTTGTCCGTCGACGCCACGGCCTTCTTGAGCGCATCGAGCTGCTCCGCGCCCAGCCTCGCCACCATCACCTGGCCTCCGTCGAACCCGATCTCGACCCGGTTCGCCTCGACGCTGCTGTTCGCCTCGTCCTCTGCCATCACTCTCCCTCCGCGGGCTCGACAATCTCGATCAACACGCTGCCGGTCGATTTCGGGTCCAGGAACGCGACCCGGCTGCCCCGGATTCCGACCCGCGCCTGCTCGTCGATCAGCTCGACCCCGGACCCTTTCAGCTGCTCCAGCGTCGCGTCGATGTCGTTGACCGCGTACGCGACGTGGTGCAGACCCTCCCCGCGCCGCTCGATGAACCTGCCGACCATGGTCTCGGCGTCGAGTGGCTGCAGCAGCTCGACGTGACCCTCCCCGACGTCGAGCAGCGCCGCCTCGACCCCCTGCGACTCGACGGTCTCGCGGTGGGCCAGGGGCATCCCGAAGGCGCCCTCGTAGAGCGCGGCGGCGGCGTCCAGATCGGAGACCGCGACGCCGACGTGATCGATTCGATCGAACATCGCGGCCAGTCTAAGGCTGCTGGGTCGGCTTGCTTGCCAGCGTCTCAGCCGGTGCCGGTGCCGGGGCCGGGGCCGCGACGTCGCGGCGGTCGCTGTCGTCAGGTCGATGCCCGGCCATGATCGCGCGGATCTCGTCGCGCTCGATCGTCTCGTCGGCGAGCAGGCGCTCCGCGATCCCGTCGAGCAGGTCGCGGTGGTCGGTCAGCAGCCGGTGGGCGCCGCGGTAGGCCTCCTCGGCGATCGCCTCGACCTCCTCGTCGCGAACCGCGCGCATCGCCTCGGACACGTTGAGGTCGTCGGCGGGGACCTGGTGGGATCGGATCCGCGAGCCCATCCCGTAGTCGAAGACCATCGAGCGCGCGATCGAGGTGAGCTTCTGGAGGTCGTCTGCTGCGCCGGTCGTCACCCGGCCGAACGTGATCTGCTCCGAGACGCGCCCGGCGAGCAGGACCTTCATGTAGTCGAGCAGCTCCTGGCGCGACTTCAGGTAGCGGTCCTCCTGCGGCAGGTTGAGCGTGTAGCCGAGCGAGCTCCCGCGCGGAACGATCGACACCTTCTGGACGTCGTCGACGGTCGGCAGCAGCTCGGAGACCAGCGCGTGCCCGGCCTCGTGCCACGCGATCACCCGCTTCTCGTGGTCGGTGATCACCTTGCGTGAGGCCAGCCCGGCGACGACCCGCTCGAAGGCGCTGTCGAAGTCGGCTTGCGCGATCGCGTCGCGCCGGTTGCGGCCCGCGATGATCGCCGCCTCGTTGCACAGGTTGGCCAGGTCGGCCCCGGTCAGCCCGGACGTGTGTCGCGCCACCAGGCCCAGGTCGACGTCGGAGCCCAGAGGCTTGCCGCGCGTGTGCACGGCCAGCACCGCGGCGCGCCCGCGCATGTCGGGGGGTGGGACGAACACCTGGCGGTCGAAGCGTCCGGGGCGAAGCAGCGCCGGATCGAGCTTCTCGAGCAGGTTCGAGGCCGCCATCACGACGACGTCGTCGCCGGACTCGAAGCCGTCCATCTCGACGAGCAGCTGGTTCAGGGTCTGGTCGCGCTCGCCGGAGATGTCCGATCCGCGCTGCGCGCCGACGGCGTCGAGCTCGTCGATGAACACGATCGCGGGGGCGTTCTCGCGCGCCTGCTTGAACAGGCGCCGGATCCGGGCCGCGCCTAGCCCCGCGAACATCTCCACGAACGCCGACGCGGACTGCCCGAAGAAGTCGGCGCCCGACTCGTGCGCGACCGCCTTCGCGAGCAGGGTCTTGCCGGTCCCCGGCGGGCCGTGCAGCAGAACGCCCTTCGGGACCTTGGCGCCGAGCTGCTTGAACTCTCGCGGGCGGCTCAGGAACTCGACCACCTCCCGCAGCTCGTCCTTTGTCTCCTCGACACCCGCGATGTCGTCCCACGTGACCGAGCTCGCCGAGCTGGGAGTTATCTGCTGCGGCTTGGTCCGCGGCATCAGCTTCAGCGTCCGCCACACGAGGAAGACGAGCAGGCCGAGGAAGAGGATCGGCAGCCACGTGATCGCCCACCGCTCGATGTCGTCGTAGGTGATGCCGAGGATGAACGCGGTCAGCATTGCTCGGCTCAGGCGGGCGCCGCGCTCTCGGCGCGGAGGATCTCCGCCAGTGCGGCGGTCCCGACCTCCAGCTGCTCGTCGGTCGGCTCGCGCGTGGCGACGAGGCGCTGGATCTCGGTGCCGGGGCGCCGCAGGGCATGCGCCAGCGCCGTGTCGGGATGGCGCTCGCTCCACGCGAACATCTCCGCCGCGATCCCGACGCCGGCGACGCCGGCGATCCCGCGCGCGAGGGGCCCCGGGCGCTCGAGCGCACGCTCCACGACGAGCTGACCGGCGACCGACAGGACCAGCAGCGGGACGACGAGGTGCGATCCGCAGCGCTCGTGCTCCTTTGGCACCTCGCGCGGGTCCGCGCGGCCCTGCTCGTACGCCGCCGATCGCCTTGTGCTCGACGCCGTGGTACGCGGCGAGGTCGGAGTCGCGCAGGGCGACGAACGCGGGCAGCGGCCCCGAGCACCGCGGCGACGCTCTCGCGGAGCAGTGTCGCCGGCCGCCCGCGGCGCAGGGCGCCGCTGAGCAAGGTGACCACGGCAGCGGCCAGCAGCACCCGCGGATCCTCGAACGGCAGGCGGGCGGCGGGGAGGCTTCGCCGGGCGAGCGGCACCACCGCGAACCCCTCGAGCAGCTTCAACGGGCCGCGAACCAGCGGGATCGACGCGACGCCGGGGCCGAACGTCGGCTTGGTCCCGGAGGCAACGCTGAGCTCGCCGTCGGGGGCCCGCGCCGCGATCGCCCACGAGGTCGGGCCCGTGGATCAGCAGGCCGTTGCGAAGCGCCATTCCTCCGAGTCGCAGGCGCGGGCCCGCGCCGTTTCCGGACACCGCCGGGTCGGTCGCCTGCGGCGCCGAGCTCGCGCTCATGTCATCACCCGTTTCGCGCTCGGCCCAACATCAAATTCCCCGCCCGCCCCCACTTTGCAGAGCCTCGCGCTCACAGCACCCGGCGCGGCAGGTCGAAGTAGAAGCCCGCCGACAGCTCGAGGTCGGAGGCCGCGACGCGCTCGTCGGCGCCGTGGATCAGCGGCTCCAGCTCGCCGAGCGTCATCGCGTTGCGAGGCCAGAAGCCGTAGACCGTCGCCCCGAACGCCTTGCGGAACCAGTGGCTGTCGCTGAAGCCGGCCATCGCGCTCGCGCACCGGCGCCGCGGTCGGGATCGACCTCGGACAGCCATGCGGCGATCGCGTCGGCGAGCGGCCCCTCGAGTCGCGAGCGGTTGCCGACGACGCACTCCGGGATCTCGACCTCCCAGTCGCCCTCGCCCAGCAGCTCGGCGAGCCGCTCGCGGACGTGGTCCTCGCCAGCCTCGGGCGGAACCCGGCAGTCCACGAGCACCTCGCAGTGGGCCGGGATCACGTTGTCGGTCACCCCGCCGGCGATCACGACCGGGCTGAGCGTGACTCCGAGCAGCGGCTCGACGAGGTAGTCAGCGAGCGCGGGCTGCTGCGCGCGGACCCGCTCGACCGCCGCGTCCAGCTCGGGCCCGCTCGCGTCGCCGAGGTCCTCGCCGAGCAGCGATGAGAGCAGCTGGACGGCCTCGGTGGTGGGCTCGAGCGGGGCACGGTGCCGAAGCCGCTCGAGCAACGGCGCCATCTTCAGGACCGCGTTGTCACCGATCCGCGGCATCGACGCGTGGCCGGCGCGCCCGTCGGTCCGGAGCCGCAGCCGGCAGACCCCCTTCTCGCCGAGGGCGACGGTGTAGAAGCGCCTGCCCCCGAAGTCGATCGCCACCCCGCCGCCCTCGTTGACGACGAGGTCGGAGCGCACGAGCTCGGGACGCTCCTCGCACAGCCATTTGGCGCCGTACGCCGCGCCCCGCTCCTCGTCGGCGGTGATGACGACGAGCAGATCGCCCTTGCCGGGCCGCCACCCGGACCGCCCCAGGGAAGCCGCCGCCGCGACCTCGGCCGCGACCTGACCCTTCATGTCGAGCGCGCCGCGCCCCCACACCTCGCCGTCGCGAAGCTCGCCGCGACCACGGATCGCCGCTCCAGTCGGCCGGGTCGGCGGGAACCGTGTCCGACGTGTCCGAGCAGGCACAGCACCGGCCCCGGCGCACCGCCGCGCAGGCGCGCGACCAGGTTCGGCCGCGCCGGGTCGCGCGCCGCGAGCTCGCACTCGAAGCCGGCATCCGCGAGCAGGTCGCGGAGCACGCTCTGGGCCTCCCCCTCGTTCCCGGGCGGGTTCGAGGTGTCGATGCGGATCAGGCGCTGCAGGAGCCCGACGGCCTCCGTGCCGAGCTCAGCCTGCGGCGCGACCGCAACCTCCTCGCTCATTCGAGTCAGGTTACCCGTCAGCCCGACGATCGCCTGGGCGAGCATCGCCAGGCCGGTGACCGCGAGGACCGCCGCCATCGCCCGCAGCAGCGCCTCGCTCGTCGAGACGGCCGGTGAGCCTGGGCGCCGAAATAGGCGCCCGGCATCGCCGCGGCGCACCCGACCGCGAACAGGTCCCAGTCAATGCCGCTTGGCAGGTGACCGACCAGGCCGCCGATGCCGACAACGACGCCCGACCGCGGCGTTCGTGCCGACGGCCGCGTAGGGACCGACCCCCACCCACTTGACCATCGCCGGTAGCCGCAGCGAGCCGAGGATCAGGCCGACGAAGCCGCCGAGCACGCCGACCGCGAAGCCCACGACCGCGGCGCTGATGAGAAGTGTCCGCGTTGCCCCCGCCTGCTCGGTCTCGGTCGGGCGGCGGTAACGGAGCACCTCGACGGCGCCGTACAGAACGACGACGCCGATCGCGGCGAGCAGCAGCCGGTCCGGCAGCAGCCGGAGACGACGCCGCCGACGATCGCGCCGGCGAACGAGGGCGGCGCCATCCACGCGAACAGGCGCCAGTTGATCCGTCCGCCGCGCGCGTGGCCGCTCGCGGTGGTGACCGCGGCGGCGCCGCTGATCGCGACGTTCGCGCCCGCGCCGGCCGCCGGCGAGGAAGCGAGCAGGACGACGAGCGGCAGGCGCAGGTTGCCGAGCACGAGGCCGACGATGCCGCCCAGGAGCCGCGACTGCGAATGCCCACGCGACAAGGGCGATCAGCTCCACGGTCTCCACGGGGCGCGCACCGTACCGGCGCGGGTTCGCCGGCGGGCGCCGGGGTCATACTGCGCCTGAATGGAACGGTTGTTCGACACCGGCGAGGCGCCGCGGCAGCGCACGAGCGTTCCCCAGGGGGAGGCGCCGCTCCCGGTTCGGTTGCGCCCCCGCGATCTGGACGAGCTGGTCGGGCAGGAGCACCTGCTCGCGCCCGGCTCGACGCTGCGCGCTGCAATCGAGTCGGGCGAGCCGCACAGCGCGATCTTCTACGGGCCGCCGGGTTCGGGGAAGACGACGCTGGCCAGGATCGTGGCCGCCCGCGCGCGCGGCGCCTACGAGGAGGCCTCGGCCGTCAACGCCGGGCGGGCCGAGGTGCGCGCGGTGATCGACCGCGCCGACGAGCGGCGCCGCGTGGCCGACGAGCCGACGATCTTCTTCCTCGACGAGATCCACCGCTTCAACAAGGCACAGCAGGACGCTCTGCTGCCGGCGGTCGAGGAGGGGCTGATCACGCTGATCGGCGCCACGACCGAGAACCCGTACTTCGAGGTCATCTCCGCGCTGCTGTCGCGCTGCCAGATCTACGAGTTTCGGCCGCTCGGGGACGAGCAGGTCGAGGGACTCGTCCGCCGCGCGCTCAGCGACGAGCGCGGGATCGCCGATCCGCCCGAGGTGAGCGAGGAGGCCATCGGCGTCCTGGTCGCCCGCTCGGGCGGCGACGCGAGGATCGCGCTCGGGGGACTGGAGCGCGCGGCCGAGGCGGCCCGCGAGGCCGGGGGCGCCGTCGATGTCGCGGCGATCGAGGACGCGCTGCAGCGCAAGGCGCTGCTGTACGACCGCCAGGGCGATCGCCACTACGACTACATCTCCGCCTGGATCAAGGCCACCCGCGGCTCGGACCCCGACGCCTCGCTGTACTACCTCGCGGTGATGCTCGAGGGCGGAGAGGACCCGCGCTTCATCGCCCGCCGCATGGTCATCCTCGCCTCCGAGGACATCGGCAACGCCGACCCGATGGCGCTGGTCGTCGCCAATGCCGCTGCCGACGCGGTGGACCGCGTCGGCCTGCCGGAGGCGACGCTCAACCTCGGCCAGGCTGCCGCCTATCTGGCGCTCGCGCCGAAGTCGAACGCGTCCTACCGCGGGATCTCGCGGGCGATCGGCCACGTGCGCGAGCACGGCGCCATGCCGCCGCCCCCCTACCTCCAGGACGCCCATTACCCCGGCGCGCGCGAGCTCGGTCGGGGGGTGGGCTACGAGTACGCGCACGACCAGCCCGGCGGGATCGGCGACCAGCCGCTGGCGCCCGAGGGACTCGAATCCGAGCGCTTCTACGAGCCGACCGACCGCGGCTTCGAGGCCGAGCTCGGCCGGCGGCTGGAGGAGGTGCGCCGGCGGCTGCGGGCCGACCGGGACTGAGCCGCGCATAGCAATTGGCTGGATAGCCAGCAAAGGAGAGGACGATGGAGGCAGCAACCGCCACCCGCGACGAGACGAAGGCCACCGGCGAGCTCGAGTCGTTCAATCCCGCGACCGGCGAGCTGGTCGGCTCGGTGGGGACGATCACTCCGGAGCAGGTGCAGGCCGTGGTCGACGAGGTCGCCGGGGTGCAGCCGTTCTGGGCCGAGCTGTCGCTCGAGGACCGTGCGCGCTACCTGCGCGCGGCGGGCGACGCGCTGCTCGCCGACCTCGACGAGATCGCGGAGCTGCTGACCCGCGAGCAGGGCAAGCCGCGCCTGGAGAGCTACACGATGGAGCTGCTGCCCACCGTCGACCTCCTGCACTGGTGTGCCGAGAACGGGCCGAAGATCCTCGCCAACGAGCGCATCCCCTACCCGCAGCTGTTCCTGAAGTCGAAGAAGAGCTTCTTCAGCTACGAGCCGATCGGCGTGGTTGGCGTGATCGCGCCATGGAACTACCCGTGGTCGATCCCCTTCGGAGAGGTCGCGATCGCGTTGATGGCCGGCAACGGCGTCGTGCTGAAGCCGGCGAGCCTGACGCCGCTGCTCGGCGAGCGGATCCGGGAGACGTTCGAGAAGGGGGGGATCCCCGAGGGCCTAGTGCGCACCGTCCACGGCGGCGGGCAGGTCGGAGGGGCGCTCGCCGAGTCCTCGGCGGGGAAGATCTTCTTCACCGGCTCGGTTGAGGTCGGCCGCCGCGTCGGCGAGGCGTGCGCGAAGCTGCTCAAGGGCTCGGTGCTCGAGCTCGGCGGCAAGGACCCGCAGATCGTGTGCGCCGACGCCGACCTCGCGAACGCGGTCTCGGGCGCCGTGTGGGGCGGGTTCGCGAACGCGGGCCAGACGTGCTCGGGGATCGAGCGCACCTACGTCGTCCGCGAGGTCGCGGACCGCTTCATCGAGGGCGTCGTGCGGGAGACCGAGCGGCTGACGGTGGGCGACCCGACGCAGTGGGACACCGAGATCGGGCCGATGGTCTCGGCCGAGCAGGCAGAGCTCGTCACCGAGCTGGTCGACGACGCGATCGCGAACGGCGCCGAGCGCCTCACCGGCGGACCGCGCGAGCTGCCGGCGTTCTCGGGCAGCTTCATCGCCCCGACCGTCCTCACCGGTGTGACCCACGAGATGCGGATCATGCGCGAGGAGATCTTCGGCCCGGTGCTCCCGATCGTCACCGTCGACAGCGAGGAGCAGGCGCTGGAGATGGCCAACGACTCCCGGTTCGGCCTCGGCGCATCGATCTGGACCAAGGACCGCGCCAAGGGCGAGCGGATGGCGCGGCGGATCGAGTCCGGGATGGTGTGGGTCAACGACCACTCCTACTCGCACGGCGCCTGCCAGTGCTCGTGGGGCGGGGTGAAGGAGTCCGGGCTCGGTCGCACGCACTCGAAGTTCGGCTTCTACGAGTGCGTGAACATCAAGCTCGTCGCCTGGGAGCCGGGGCTGACGCGCGACTTCTGGTGGCAGCCCTACGACCGCACGCTCGGCACCGCGGTGCGCGCCTCGGCGCGGCTCGTCTACGGGCGCAACGGCGATCGGCTGCGCGCGCTGCGCGAGGGCGCCGTGCCGCTGCTCAGGGCGACGGTCGCGAACGCTGCGCAAGGGTCGCTGAGCGGCCTCAGCGAGCGACGACCAGCTCCGGCGACCACCCGCTGCGGTGCTTCTTGCCGGAGCGGGAGCGCACCGCGAACCGGTACGAGCGACCCGCCTTGACCTTGGGCTTGCGCTTTCCGAAGCTACCCGAGAGCTTCTTGGTGCTCTCGAGCCACGGCTTCCACTTCTTGGCGCTGCGGTAGCGCACGTCGTACTTGCTCCCGGTCGTCGTGTCCGGCGCCGCCCAGCTGACCCGAATCGGGCCGTGGCCGGCGTCGGTCGCCGCGAGCACCGGCCGCACGCTCACGGCGCCCTCCATGCCGAAATGAAGCTGGCAGAAATACGGATAGGTGCCGGCCGAGGCGGTGACGCTGAACCCGCCCGTCCTGACGCGCTGGGCCTCGCCCGAGCTGAACAGGGCGTCGTCCTGGACCACGTTGTGCAGCTCCATCGTGCCTGCTCCGCCCGGACCCCAGAGCCAGTCGAAGCTCCCGTCGCCGAGGTCGAGGGTCGCGCTGGGTCGGGTTGTAGGTGTTGTCGTCAAGCAGCGTGATCGGCACCGATGCCGCCGCGGCGGCCGGCACGGCGAGCAGCACGGCCGCGACGGCCAGCATCCCGACGCTCACGCAATGCTTCGATCTCACCTGCCCATGTCCCGGCGCGCAGCTTATCCGTGAGCGCGGCCCGGCTCATCCCGGCTGCCACGCATGGCCCATCCCCTTGATACGCGTGATACCCGAACCGCGGTCCCCGGGACGGTAGATTCGGCAAGCAGTGGCCACTCGCACGAGGCGCGACCGCGGCGAAGCCGAGGCACGCGCCGCTCAACCCACCCACGCACCTCCGGCGATCCGGCTCGCCGGGCTGTGGCGCGAGTTCGGGGAGCGGATCGCACTCCAGGACGTGAGCCTGCAGCTGCCGGGTGGGGAGAGCCTCGTAGTGCTGGGCCCGAACGGGGCCGGAAAGACGACGCTGCTGCGCATCCTCGCGACCCTGCTGCGGCCGACCGGCGGCGAGGTCGCGGTGCTCGGCTGCAACTTGCCGCGCGAGGCGTGGCGGGCCCGGGGCCGGATCGGCTACGTCGGCCACGAGCCGCTTCTGTACCGCGATCTCACCGTGTCCGAGAACCTGCGCTTCCACGCTCGCCTGCATGGCATCGAGGCACCCGGGCGCCGGATCGCCGAGCTGCTGGAGCGGGTCGGGATGGCCCGCCGCGAGGACGAGCTGGCGCGCAACCTCTCCGCGGGCATGGCGCAGCGGGTCGCGGTGTGCCGCGCCGTGCTGCACGACCCGGAGCTGATGTTGCTCGACGAGCCGCACGCCCACCTCGACCCCGAGGCAAGCGCGCTCGTCGAGCCGCTGATCGGGCCGGCCGCGGGACGCACCCGCGTCAGCGTCACGCACGATTTCCGCACCGGGCTGGCCGGCGGGGGTCACGCGCTGGCACTCGGGCACGGGGGCACGGTCGCCTACCGGGGCCCTGCGGCCGGCCTCGAGGCGTCCGAGGCAGAGGCGATCTACCGGGGCTCCCCGCAGTGAGTGCGGAGCGAACGAGCGTCTATGTCTGACTCCTCGCGAGGGAGCGAAGCGCGAACAGGTGTCTTGAGGGCGTTCGGCGCCATCCTCGCCAAGGACCTCCGAGTCGAGCTGCGCACGCTGCAGTCGATCCCGGGGATGGTCCTGTTCGCGGTCACGACATTCGTCCTGTTCAGGTTCGGTCTCGATCGCACCTCGCTCGACGGCAGCCTCGCCGCCGGCGTGCTGCTGGCCACCCTGCTGTTCGCGGCGATCCTCGCCGTCAACCGCCTGTTCGTCGCCGAGCGCGACCAGGGCGGGTTCGACGCCATCCGCCTCGCGCCGGTGGATGGGACCGCCCTGTTCGCGGCCAAGGCGACCGGGCTCCTCGTCTACCTGCTCGTGCTCGAGGTGGTCACCGTTCCCGTGTTCGCGATCTTCTTCCTCGACGCCTGGACCGCGTTGCCGCCGCTGGCGCTCGTCCTGGTGCTCGCCGACGTCGGCCTCGCGGCGACCGGGGCGCTGGTCTCGTCGCTCGCCACCGGCTCGAGCGCGCGCGACATGCTCGTGCCGCTGCTCCTCCTCCCCCTGCTCGTCCCATTGATGATCGCCGCGGCGGGCGCCGCCGAGCCCCTGCTCGCCGCGGGTGGCCCCGAGTACGACGAGGTTGGAACCTGGCTGGCCGTGCTCGGCCTCTACGATGTGATCTTCCTGCTGGTCGGATACGGAGTGTTCGACTTCGTCCTCGAGGACTGAATGCGAGGCCTCCTCACACTCTCGATCGCCACGGTCGCGGCAGTCGTCGCGGCGTTCTCGCTGGTGTTCTTCTACGCGCCGCTGGACGCCGACCAGGGGTTCATCCAGAAGATCTTCTACCTGCACGTGCCGCTGGCGATCGCCGCGCTGGTCGGGTTCATGGTCGCCGCGGTGCATGCGATCCGCCACCTCCGTACCGACGATCCGATCCACGACGCCCGCTCGTACGTCTCGATCCACATCTCGGTGATCTTCGGCGTCGCGGTGCTGGTCACGGGCTCGATCTGGGCCCGCGCCTCGTGGGGCAAGTGGTGGGTGTGGGACGAGCCGACCCTGGTCAGCTTCCTGATCGTCTTCCTGCTGTACGCGACCTACTACCCGCTGCGCTACGCGATCGAGGACCGCGACCGCCAGGCCCGCTACGCGTCGGTCTTCGCGATCACGGCCGGCGCCTTCGTTCCGCTCAACTTCCTCGCCGTGCGCCTCGCGGAGAGCCTCCTGCACCCGCGCGTGTTCGCCACGGCCGAGGGCGGGATGCCCGGGTCGATGTGGCTCACCTTCCTCGTATCGCTGCTCGGGATCGGTTTGCTGTGGGTGATGCTGGTGCGCTTCGAGCTCACCGCCAAGGCGGCGTCGGCGCAGCTCTCGCGGCTTCGCAGGGCCCTCGAGGCGCGCCCGCGGCCGGCGGCCCCTGCAGGGCCCGAGTCGCGTCCTTCCGCCACCGTCCCCGCTCAACCGACCGTGGGCCCCTGATGCCGGCGCTGCCGCTCGACGAGGCCGGGAAGTACGTCGCGGGCGCGTACCTGGTCTTCCTCGCCCTGGTGCTGATCTACGTGGCGATCATGGCCGCCAAGCTGCAGCGGATCCAGCGCGAGCTGCGCTCGCTGGTGACCCTGGCCGAGGAGCGCGAGGGGGCAGAGCGATGAGCGAGCTGCTGGCGCTCGGTGTCTCGCACAAGACCGCCCCGCTCGACCTCCGCGAGCAGCTCGCGCTCCCGGAGGGGCGCGCGGTCGGGGTGCTCGGGGAGCTGGTCGGCTCCGAGCAGGTCCACGAGGCCGCCGCGCTGTCGACCTGCAACCGGACCGAGCTCTACCTGGTGGTCTCCGACCCGGTCGAGGCCGAGGGGCTCGCTCTCGGGGCGTTGTCACGCGAGGCCGGGATCAGGCCGACCGAGCTGCTGGGCCGCCTCTACGCGCTGCGCGGGGTCGACGCCGCGGGCCACCTGTTCTCGGTCACCGCCGGGCTCGACTCGATGATCCTCGGCGAGGCGGAGATCCAGGGCCAGGTCAAGCGCGCCTACGAGCTCGCGCTCGTCGAGGGAGCGACCGGGCCGGTGCTGAACCGACTCTTCCGCGGCGCGCTCGCGGCCGGCAAGCGCGCCCGGCACGAGACGGGGATCAGCGAGAAGGGCGTCTCGATTCCCTCCGCCGCGGTCGAGCTCGCCCAGCACACGCTCGGCGATCTCGCCTCGCGCACCGTGCTCCTCGTCGGAGCCGGGGAGACCGCCGAGCTGACCGCCCGGGCGCTCGCCGCGCGCGGCGTGAAGACGATCTTTGTCGCCAACCGCCACTACGACCGTGCGATCGGTCTCGCGCAGCGCTTCGGCGGCCGCGCGGTGCGGATCGACGAGCTGCCCGCCCAGATGGAGGACGCCGACATCGTCGTCTCGTCGACCAACTCGCCGCATCACATCGTCGAGCGCGAGGAGCTCGAGCTGGTCATGGAGCGCCGCGACGGGCGCCCGCTGCTGCTCGTGGACCTCGCGGTGCCGCGGGACATCCAGCCGGCGTGTCGCGACGTGGCGGGCGCGAGCCTGCACGACGTCGATCACGTGCAGTCGATCGCCGAGCGCAACGCCTCCGGGCGCGAGGCGGAGGCGCGCCGGGCGGAGCGCCTTCTGCAGGCCGAGGTGGCTCGCTTCGAGCGTTGGCTCGGCTCGCTCGAGGTGCTGCCGACCGTCGCCGCGCTGCGACAGCGGGCCGAAGAGATCGTCGAGCGCGTGCTGGCGGAGAACGAGCCTCGCTGGGAGACGCTGTCGGCGGCCGATCGCGACCGCCTGCGAGTGATGGCTCGCGCGATCGCAAACCGGCTGCTGCACGAGCCAACCGTGCGGCTCAAGCGCTCGGCCGACGACGAGGCGGCCTACCCCTACGTTCATGCATTGCGCGAGCTGTTCGGCCTCGATGCCGAGACCGCGCCGCTTGCCGACCAGGACGCGGACGTGACGCCGATCCGCGATCCGAGGCGGTTGCGCGAGCAGAACCAAAAGCGATGACCGAGGCGGTGCTGACGCGCTTCGAGGAGGCCGGCGACGTGCGCCGTTTCGAGCGCGGCGCCTTCGAGCTGGTCTCGATCGGCGGGATGACCGTAGGTCGCGCGACCTACGAGCCGGGGTGGCGGTGGTCGGAGCACGTCGGCGACGGGCCCGACGATCGCTGCCAGGTCGAGCACGTGGGCCTCGTCGTATCGGGACGGGCCGCCGTGCTGATGGACGATGGAACCGAGCTGGTGATGAAGCCGGGCGACCTCTTCCACGTCCCGCCGGGGCACGACAGCTGGGTCGTCGGGGACGAGCCGTACGTCTCGCTGCACTTCCTGGGCGCCGAGAGCTACGCGACCTGAGATCGGTGTCCCGGCTGCGTCTCGGCACACGGGGCAGCGCGCTGGCGCTCGCCCAGGCGAGGATCGTCGCCGACGCCCTGGGCGGAGCCGAGGTCGTGGCGATCAAGACCGCGGGCGATGAGACCGAGCGGCGAACCGCACCCGCGGCGGGCGGCGACAAGGCGCGCTTCGTGCGCGAGATCGAGCTCGCGTTGCTCGCCGGGGAGGTCGACCTCGGCGTGCACTCGGCCAAGGACCTTCCCTCGGAGCTGCCGGACGAGCTGAGGCTGGCCGGCGTCCCGCCGCGCGAGGATCCGGCCGACGCCTACGTCGGTGGCGCGGCGTCGCTCTCCGAGCTCCCCGAGGGCGCCCGGATCGGCACCTCGAGCCTGCGCCGCCGCGCCCAGCTGCTCGCCCTTCGCCCGGATCTGTCGGTCGAGGAGCTGCGGGGCAACGTGGACACGAGGCTGCGCCGCCGCGCCGACGGCGAGGTCGACGGGGTCGTGCTCGCCGTCGCCGGCCTGCGGCGTCTCGACCGCGAGGGCGAGGTCGCATTTCGCTTCGACGCCGAGCAGATGACCCCGGCCGCCGGACAGGGGGCGCTGGCGCTGGAGGCGAGGCGCGGCGACGAGGCGGCCGCAGGGGCCGCCGCCGGGATCAGCGACGCGGCCGCCTTGGTCGAGCTGACGGCGGAACGCGCCGCCGTGGCGGCGCTCGACGCCACCTGCCGGACGCCGGTCGGGGTTCGCGCGGAGCTGTCGGACGCGGGCGTGCGGGTCGACGCGTTCGTCGGCCTGCCGGACGGAAGCGAGTGGGTCCGCGACACGGTCGAGGGCGGCGCCGACGACTCCGTGTCGCTGGGCCGCGCGCTGGCCGAGCGGCTGCTCGCCGCCGGGGCCGGAGAGATCCTGCAGCGTGGCGACGTGACGGCATGAGCGCCCGCCCCGGGGTCGTGTATCTGGTCGGGGCCGGGCCCGGCGACCCCGGCCTGATCACGGTCCGCGGGCTGGAGCTGATCGAGGCCGCCGACGTGGTGGTCCACGACCGGCTGATCCCGCCCGGGGTGCTCGACGCCGCCCGATCCGATGCCGAGCTGATCGACGTCGGAAAGCGCCCCGGCGAACGGGCGGGGGCCCAGCGCGAGATCGAGCGGGTGATGATCGAGCGAGCGACGGAGGGGCGCAGCGTGGTGCGGCTGAAGGGCGGAGATCCGTTCACGTTCGGGCGCGGCGGGGAGGAGGCGGAGGCGCTCGCCGGCGCGGAGGTCCCGTTCGAGGTCGTTCCCGGCGTCACCGCGGGCGTCGCGGCGCCGGCCTACGCCGGGATTCCGGTGACGCATCGCGACGATGCCTCCGCGGTCGCGTTCGTCACCGGCCACGAGGACCCCGAGAAGGAGGATTCCGCGATCGACTGGAAGGCGCTCGCCGCGTTTCCGGGCACGCTCGTCGTCTACATGGCAGTGAAGCGGCTGCCTGAGATCGCCGAAGGTCTCGTCGCGGCGGGACGCAGCCCGGACGAGCCCGCCGCCGCGGTGGAGCGCGGGACGATGAGCGATCAGCGGACCGTCAGCGCGCCGCTCGGCGAGCTCGCAGCCGCCGCGGACGAAGCGGGGTTGCGACCGCCGGCAATCGTCGTCGTCGGTCCGGTCGCCGCGCGAAGGGATGCGATTGGATGGCTTCAGCGCCGGCCGCTGCACGGACGCCGCGTGGTCGTGACCCGCGCGCGGGCCCAGGCGAGCGGCCTGGCGCGGACGCTCGCCGCGCTCGGCGCCGAGGTCGTCGAGCTTCCCGCGATCCGGGTCGAGCCGCGGATCGACGCGGACGAGGTTCGCCGCGCCGTCGACGACATCTACTCCTATGCCCTCGTCTGCCTGACCAGCGCCAACGGCGTCCGGCTCCTGTTCGAGGCGATGGCGGCGGTCGGCCGCGACGCGCGCGCGCTCTCGAACGCCACCGTGGCGGCGATCGGCCCGGGCACGGCGGCGGCGCTGCGCGAGCACGGCGTGATCGCCGACGTGGTCCCCGAGGAGTCGGTCGCGGAGGCCCTCGTCGAGGCGCTCGGCGAGACCGAGGTCGAGGGGCGCCCGGTGCTGGTCGCCCGCGCCGCCGAGGCGCGAGAGGTGCTCCCCGACGCGCTGCGCGAGCGCGGCGCGGAGGTGGACGTGGTGGCGCTGTACGAGACCATCGCCGAGCGCCCCGACGCCGACGCGATCGAGGCTGCGCAGGAGGCGGACTACGTCACCTTCACATCTTCCTCGACGGTCCGATACTTCCTCGCCGCGGTCGGCGACCGCTTCCCGCCCCGCGCGCGCGTCGTGTCGATCGGCCCGATCACCAGCGCCGCTGCGCGCGACGCGGGGCTCGAGGTCCACGCCGAGGCCGAGCGCCACGACGTCGACGGCCTGGTCGAGGCCCTGCTCGCCGACGCCTCGGGCAACGGGTGATGGGGCGCCCGATCACGTTTCTGTCCGACTACGGCTACGCGGACGAGTTCGCGGGCGTCTGCCGCGCCGTGATCGCCCGGATCGCGCCCGAGTCGCCGGTGATCGACCTCACCCACGGCGTGGCGCCGCGGGACGTCCTCGGCGGTGCGCTGATGCTGGCCGACGCGCTGCCCCACGCGCCCGCCGGCGTGCATCTCGCGGTCGTCGATCCCGGCGTCGGGAGCGAGCGCCGCGCGATCGCGGTCCGGGTCGCCGACGAGGACCGAGTCCTGGTCGGCCCCGACAACGGGCTGCTGTGGCCGGCGCTCGAAGCGCTCGGAGGAGCGGTCGAGGCCGTTGATCTGGCCGCGTCTCCGTTTCGGCTCGAGCCCGTCTCCGCGACCTTCCACGGCCGCGACCTGTTCGCCCCCGTCGCGGCCAGGCTCGCCGGCGGCGCGACGCTCGCGGAGGCCGGGGAGTCGCTCGCCCCCGACTCGCTGGCGCGCTTGGAGCTGCCCCTCGCGCGGGTCGAGGCGGACCGGGTGGTGGCCGAGGTCCTCCACCTGGACCGGTTCGGGAACGCGACGCTGAACGTCCGCTCCGAGCAGCTGGAGGGCGGGCCGCTGCGGCTCGGCCAAGCGCTCGCGATTGAGATCGCGGGCTCGCCGAGCGCGGCGACGTTCGTCCGCACGTTCGCGGAGGTGCCCGAGGGCGCTGCCTTGGTGTACGAGGACTCGTCGCGCAGGCTGGCGCTCGCCGTCAACGCGGGCAGCGCCGCGGAGGCGCTGGGACTTCGGGCCGGTGACGAGGTCGTCCTGAGGCCCAGAGATGCTGGCGTCGAGCAGAGCGGGCGAAGCCCGCGGGTGCGAGGCGACTAGCAGGTGGGTGTTTGATGTGACTTTCGGACGCCCGCGTCGTCACCACCGCCGGACCGACTCCACCAACGAGCGCGCGCGCGAGCTCGCCGAGCGCGGCGCTCCGTCCGGGACGATCGTGACGGCCGGTGAGCAGACCGCGGGGCGGGGTCGTCAGGGGCGGGCGTGGGCCGCGCCGCCGGGCAAGGCGCTTCTGTACTCGGCGATCCTGCGCCCGCTGGACGAGCGACACGGCCTGCTCCCGCTCGCCGTCCCGCTCGCGGTATGCGAATCGGTCGAGTCGGTGGCGCCGGTGAGCTGCCGGGTCAAGTGGCCGAACGACGTGTGGATCGAGGAGCGCAAGGTCGCGGGAGCGCTGATCGAGGCCCGTCCCCCGGATTGGGCGGTGATCGGGGTCGGGCTAAACGTCGCGATCGAGCCCGGCGAGTTCGCGGACGACCTGCGCTGGCCGGCGACCTCGGTTGGGCACGACGTGACGGTCGAGGCCATGCTGAGCGCCCTGAATCGCCGGCTGGGCGAGTGGGTGCCGGCGTCCCCGGAGCGGGTGCTGGAGGCGTACCGCGAGCG
Source organism: uncultured Thermoleophilia bacterium (assembly GCA_963754225.1). Classification (GTDB taxonomy): domain Bacteria; phylum Actinomycetota; class Thermoleophilia; order Solirubrobacterales; family 70-9; genus DASPWW01. The sequence continues at coordinate 12,682 of CAVWEV010000007.1, read as the reverse complement.
CGACGCGCTTAGGGGCCGCACCGTCGCTTGGGAGGGGGGACCGCCGGGCTCGGACAGCGGCCGCGGAACCGCCAGCGGCGTCGATGAGGTCGGAAACCTGCTCGTCGAGACGGAGGCCGGCGAGCATCTCGTCCTCGGCGCCGGCGAGGTTCACCTGTCCGTCCCGTAGGGCCGGAGCCCGGAGCCGGCGCTACTCGGTGATCTCGGCGGCCTCGGGCTTGCCCGACTTGGCCGGCTTGCCGTTGCCCCGAGACCCCGCGTTGCGCCTGCCGTTCTGGTTCCCGGCCTTGCGACCGTCGCCGTCTGCGCTTGCCGCCCGCACGGGGGAAGTTGCGCAGCAGCTCGCGGGCGACGGCGGAGGGCTTGCGGGAGGTTCGCATGCGCGCGCCGCGCAGCGCCTCCTCGGCCTCGGGCGTGTGGGCGACCGCCGCGGCGAGCAGTGCGACGGACAAGGCGCCGGTCGTGCTGTCGCGCAGCGTGGACGATCCGCCGCGCGTTGCGCCCGTGGGCGCGGCCCGAGGAGTTGACGAACAGGCCCAGCAACCGCTTCGTCTCGGGCCAGCGCTGGACCGCGTACTCCTCGTGCAGCTCGCGGGTGAAGGAGGCGAGCCGCCACACCCACGCCTGAGCCTGGTCGCGGCGGCCGATCCTGCGCTCGGCGAGCGCCTGCAGCAGCACCTTGGTGCCCGCGCGCTTGTCCTCGCGCGACCAGCCCCCGACCATGTCTATCGCCTCGTCGAAGGAGTCGGGATCGCGCAGCGCGGCGATCTCGCCCAGCGCCTTGAGGCGGAGCTGGTTGTTGCGGTTTCGCTGCACGCACGTGAGCAGGAAGCGCTTGCGCAAATCCTTCGAGGCGTCGTGCTGCATCATCGCCTTCGCCCGGCGCCAGTTGTTCGGCGTCACGCGGGCGCCCGCGAGCGCCGCCCAGGCGTGCTGCTCGGAGTAGTTGAGGTTCTCGACGGCGATCCTCCACAGCTCGCGCTCGAGCACCGCCAGCCGGCGCTCGGCGTCCGCCGACACCGGGACGACGCGGCGCTCCACCCGCACCCGCCGTCCGCGGCCGCGGCGCACCGGGCCGACGACGATCGCGCCGCCGCGGTACACGTCGCGGTCCAGCAGGCTGTGCAGGGTGATGATCGTCTCGTCGTGCGTCGTCGCGGGGTGGACGAAATCGATCACGATCCCGGCCTCCTTGCCGGGCGCACGGCGGGTGACGCGGCCGACTCGCTGCTGGTACACGCGCCGCGATGCCGTCGGCGCAAGGTGCATGCAGATCGTCGCGCGGGGTGAGTTCCATCCCTCGGCCAGCAGCATCGCGTTGCACAGCACGTCGACCTCCCCGCGCTCGAACGCGGCGAGGATCTCCGCCAGCTCGCGCTTCGGCGTCTCGCCGGAGACGGCGCGGGCATTGAGGCCCGCCTCCTGCATCGCCTCGGCGACGTGATGGGCGTGCCGCACGCCGGCGGTGTAGATCACGCCCGGCACGCGCCGGAAGCGCGACCGGTAGAGGTCGGCGACCGCGACGTTGAACGGCTGCTGGTCCAGCAGCTTGGCCAGCTCCTCCTGGTCGAAGTCCTGGTCGACCTCCCCCTTGCGCAGCGGGACCTTGGCGATCGTGCGCACGCCCGGTCCCGGCGGAATCCTGATGCAGCGAAGCGGCGAGATGACGCCTCGCCGAGCCGCCTGGGCGAGGTCGAAGCGGGAGGTCTGGGTGGGGAACAGGTCGGCGACGTGGCGGGCGATCAGGGCGCCGGTCGCCGTCATCCCGATGTACACGGGGCCCTGCCAGGCACGGATGCAGGCGCTCGTCTTCTCGCCGAGCGCGGTGTGCGCCTCGTCGCAGATCACGATCGCGTACGCGTCCGAGATCCGCTCGGAGTTGCGGACGAACCACTGATAGGTCTCGACGGTGACGGGGCCGTAGGGGTGGTCCGAGCCGTCCATCAGCGGCGGGGACAGCCGCTCGCCGTAGCCGCGGTCCTTGATCTCGCCGATGAACTGGTTGACGAGGTTGCGGCGGTGGGTGAGGATCAGGATGCCGCCGGTCCGCGACGCCTCGATGAAGCCGACGGCGGCGACCGTCTTCCCGGCTCCGGTCGCGTGCTCGAACCAGAACCGCCGGCTCTCGCCGGGTCCTCGGGCGCCTCCTCGATCACCTCGGCCTCGGCGCCGGGCTCGTCCCAGTCCCGGGGCTCCTCGTCCGGAGCGAGGACCTCGTCCTCCTCCTCGGTCGCCGCCGGACCGTTCGAGCCCTCGCCGTTCGTCGACTCGGCCGTGCCGCGGGTCGCGGCGCGCCCGTTGGAGCGGCCGTTCGACCGCTGGGTCCTCGACCTCGGTCGTCAGCGCGGCGAGCGTGCCAGCCAGGGCGTCCACCTGGTGGGCGGAGAGCTGCGCGCCGTCGGCCAGATGCGGCGTGTCCTCCGATAGCAGGCGCTCCAGCCCGAGCAGCAGCGAGTACTGCCGACGCCACTCGATCGACGGCTCCTCGCGCCCCTCTCCGATCTCCTCCAGCGCGGCGTCGACCGCGAGCCGACGGGCGCTTCCCGGCACGAGGTCGGCCAGCTTCTCGCCGTCGAGCAGGATCGGCTCGCGCACGAACTTCTCCACGCGCTCGAGATCGGCGCGCTTGACGGTCGCGCTCGATCGAGCCTTGCTCGGGCTCCAGCAGGCTTGAGAGCTGTCAGCCATGAGGGGCCATTGCTCTCGCGCCCTCACGCAATGCGCGATTGGCAGGGGAGAGCGCGGTGAAATGGTGGAGGTCGTCGGGACCCGAATACCTGTTGTCGGCCCGGACGCCCTCCCTCGCGGTCCAGATTCCCAGTGGACCTGGATCTATTAAAGCATCCGGGTCACCGGAATGGCCGTACGGTTGAATGAGGACATGAGCAAGCGCAAACAAACCATGCGCCAAGTTCGCGAGCGAACTTGGCGGTGGTCGCTGCTCCTGGTGGTCGCCGTGACGCTCGCCGCGTGCGGCAGCGACGAGGAGAACGGCTCGGGTGCGACGCCGGCCGACTTCGCGGCCGCGTTGAAGGGAGCGCCCCCGAAGCTCGCCGCGCTCCACGAGCAGGGGAACGAGCTGCTGCCGGGCGGCACCGAGGCGTTCGATGCCCGCCTGCGGAAGCTGCGGGGATACCCGGTCGTGGTCAACAAGTGGGCGTCGTGGTGCGGGCCTTGCCGGGCGGAGTTCGCCTACTTCCAATCGCAGGCCGCGGAGCACGGGAAGAAGGTGGCCTTCCTGGGCGTGGACTCGAACGACGGCGAGGACTCGGCGCGCGACTTCCTGGCCGAGCTTCCCTGTCCCCTATCCGAGCTACCTCGATCCCGATCAGGAGATCGCCGACCAGCTCGAGGGCGCCCTCGCGTTCCCCGCGACCGCGTTCTACGACCGCGACGGCGAGCTCGCCTACGTTCGCAACGGCCCCTACACGAGCGACGACGAGCTCGCCGCCGACATAGAGCGGTACGCCGGTAGCGGATAATTGAACCTATGACCGCGCGGGCGATTCGCCTGTTGCTCTCGGCGGTGGCCGCCATCGCCGGCTCGCTGATGCTCGTCGCTCCGGGCGCCGGTCAGGACGACGCCGGCGTCGCCTACTCGATCGAGCTCACGGGGACGATCGACCCGGCGACGCAGCAGTGGCTCGGCCACGCGCTCGACGACGCGGCGGACGAGGGCGCCGAGGTGGCGATCATCCGCCTCGACACGCCGGGCGGGCTCGACAGCTCGACCCGCGAGATGGTGCAGGACATCATCGACGCGCCGATGCCGGTGATCGTCGTATGTCTCCCCCGACGGCGCGCGGGCCGCCTCCGCGGGGCTGTTCATCACCGAGGCGGCCGACGTCGCGGCGATGGCGCCGCAGACGAACATCGGTTCCGCGACGCCGATCTCGATCGGGCCCGGCGAGACAAACGAGGTCCTCGGCCGCAAGATCGAGAACGACGCGGCCGCCTACGTGCGGGCGCTCGCGGAGGCGCACGGCCGCAACGGGGACCTCGCGACCGAGATGGTCACCGACGCCGTCAACCGCACCGCGGAGGAGGCCGAGCGGGCCGGCCTGATCGACGTCATCGCGTCGAGCGAGCGTGAGCTGCTCGACGAGCTCGACGGCTTTCGCGTCCAGGGCCCGAAGGAGCAGCGGCTGGCGACGAGCGGCCTGACGATCGAGAGCCACGACATGCCGCTCCAGTACCAGCTGCTGCAGATCATCGTCAACCCGACGATCGCCTACCTGCTGCTGCTCGCCGGCCTCGTCGGTCTCGCCGTGGAGCTGTTCAGCGGCGGGAGCACGATCGTCCCGGGTGTCTTTGGCGCGATCTCGCTGCTGCTGGGGCTGTACGGAACGGCGCAGCTCCCCGTGACGCTGGTCGGGATCGTCCTGCTCGTCCTCGGCGTCGCGTTGATCATCGCCGAGGCTCACCTTCCAACCCACGGGATCCTCGGCGGCGCCGGGGTCGCGGCGCTCGTCGTCTCGGGCCTCGTGCTCTACAACACCGACTCGGACTCCTTCGAGGTGTCGGTGCCGGCGGTGATCGTGGTCGGATTGCTGCTCGGCGGGTTCATCGCCTTCGCGGTGCAGCGGGCGGTGCTCGCGCGCGGCCGACCGGTGATGACCGGGTCCGAGGAGCTTGTGGGCGCCGACCGGCGAGGTTCGCCAGCCGCTCGATCCCGTCGGGCAGGTGTTCGTCGAGGGTGCCCTGTGGCGCGCGCAGGCCGCGGAGGGCGGCGGCAGCGTGGATCGCGGGTATAGAGTCCGGGTCGAGTCCGTCGACGGTCTCACCCTGGTCGTTCGCCCGCTTTCTACAGACGCGGAGAAGGCCGCCGACACGGGGCGGGCGCCGGGCACCGAGCAGAAGGCAGAGGAAGGAGCCGCATAGTGGGAGTCCTGATCGGAGTCATCGCCGTAATCGCCCTCTTCGTGCTGATCCTGCTCGCGTCGTCGGTACGAGTCCTGCGCGAGTACGAGCGCGGGGTGATCTTCCGGCTCGGGCGCCTGATCGCCCAGAAGGGACCGGGGCTGATCCTGCTGATCCCGATCATCGACCGGATGGTCAGGGTGGACCTGCGGACCGTGACCCTGAACGTGCCGCCGCAGGAGCTGATCACCCGCGACAACGTCACCGTGCGGGTCAACGCCGTCGCCTACTTCCGCGTCGTCGATCCCAACCGCGCGATCACCGAGGTCGAGAACTTCCTCCTCGCCACCTCCCAGATCGTCGCAGACCACGCTGCGCTCGGTGCTCGGCAAGGCGGAGCTCGACTCGTTGCTGTCCGAGCGCGAGCGCCTCAACTCCGAGCTGCAGCAGATCATCGACGAGCAGACCGAGCCCTGGGGGATCAAGGTGACCACCGTCGAGGTCAAGGACGTCGAGCTGCCGGCCGAGATGCAGCGCGCGATCGCGCGTCAGGCGGAGGCCGAGCGCGAGCGGCGCGCCAAGATCATCAACGCCGACGGCGAGTTCCAGGCGGCGGAGAAGCTCTCCGACGCCGCCGAGATCATCAGCCGCAACCCGGCGACCCTGCAGCTCCGCTACCTCCAGACGCTGCTCGAGATCGGCGTCAACCAGAACTCGACCGTCGTCTTCCCGCTGCCGATCGACATGCTCGACGCGTTCACTGGAGCGGCGCGGGCGTACCGCGAGCGCGGCCAGCGTCCCGACGACCTGAGCCCCGAGATTCGGATCGACCAGCTCACCGGCCAGCGCGCGGTGCTCGCGCCGGGCCGTGCCGAGCGCCCGGATGCGTTCGCGCGCGAGACCGCGGCGCCGCGCACCTCACCGGCCGATTGCCCGTTCTGCGAGGGACACGAGCAGCGCACCCCGCCCGAGGTCTACGCGGTGCGCCCAGGCGGCGGCGAGCCCGACTCCCCGGGCTGGACGGCGCGCGTCGTCCCGAACCTGTATCCGGTCCTCTCCCGGGAGGGCGACGGCGGAGCCCTCCGGGGTCCCCGACTCGGGATTCGCGAGCCCGGCCGATCCGCTCGGCGCCCCGACCCGCGCGGGCGAGCCCGACCTGTTCGCCTCCTCGCCGGCCGGCGGAGCGCATGAGGTGATCGTCAACGCGCCCGAGCACGTCGCGTCGCTCGCCGAGCTCGAACCCGACCGCTTCGCCGGAACGATCGAGGCGTGGCGGGAGCGCATGCGGGCGCACGCGGGCAACGCCTCGTACTGCCATCTGATCCTCAACGAGGGGCCCGCTGCCGGCGGCTCGCTCGAGCACACCCACGCCCAGCTCTACGCGCTCGACTTCGTCCCCACCGCGGTCGCCCGCGAGCGCGAGCGCTTCGCCGCCTACCACGAGCGCACCGCCGGCGGCCACCTGCTCGAGGACATCGCCGCGGAGGAGGTGCGCCGCAACGAGCGGCTGGTCGCGATCGACGACGAGGCGCTGCTGGTCGCCCCATGGGCGTCACGCTCTCCGTTCGAGCTGCGGGTGATTCCGCGCCGGCCCGCGGCGCGGCTTCGAGGACGATGGCGCCGGCACGGGCGATGATCCGGACCGCGCTGACGGCCCTCGCCGACGCTGCTCGGCGCCCCGCAGCTCAACCTATGGGTGCGCACCGCCCCGCGCGGCGCCGAGGACTTCCACTGGCACGTGGACATCCTTCCGCGGCTGACCGTGCGCGCGGGCTTCGAGATGGGCACCGGGGTCGAGGTCAACGTCTACCCGCCCGAGCGCGCGGCGGCGGATCTGCGTACGGTGCTCGAATGAGCCCGCCGGTCGGCCGCCCCTTCCCTCGCTTCATCGCCAACTCCGCGCAGGAGGGCAGCCCGTACGGGCGCTGGGCGGAGCGCCTTCAGGGCGAGTTCGAGCGCGCCTGCGAGCCGCTCGCCGAGGAGGCCGGCGCCGCGCTGGACGCGACCTCGCTGGAGTGGTTTCCCGAGCGCGCCTGGGGCGGCAGGGTGTACGTGCCTGTCACCGGCCGTGGGGCGGCCGCGGAGGGCGACGCCCTGGTCGAGTACTTCGGCCACGTCTCCTTCGTGCAGCCGCAGGACGGGGAGCCCGGGGACCTCGAGGCGCGCGCCGAGTTCACCGACGTCGTCGCCGAGGACAACCCCGAGTGGCGGATCGACCTCAACGACGACGTGATCGGGGCGTGGCGCACCGACGGCGACCGCGGCGGCGACGTGACCCTGGTGTGGGGGGTGCCGATGGTCCGCGGCGCGGTCGCGGCGACCGCGGAGCTCGACGGCGAGGTGCTCGACCAGGCGCCGGTGCACGACGGACGCTTCACGCTGGTCGCCGTCGACGCGGTGAAGGGGTTCGGCGACGAGATGTACCTCGAGGTCCAGCTGTGGGACCGGCGCATGGCCAAGCTGGCCGCGGAGAGCCTCTACGATGAGCCCGATTGAGCCAGCCCCGATAGCTCAGCCTGGATAGAGCAACTCCCTCCTAAGGAGTAGGCCGCAGGTTCGAATCCTGCTCGGGGCGCTTGGCGAATCCCCTGCTACCGCGCGGGTTCCGGGGGTACGGGCCGCCGCCGCGCCGGGGACGCGTGGCCCGATAGTGGCCTAGACGTCCCCAGCGCGCTCGTCCCCGGCGTCCCGGCGGGCCTCGAATGCGCTCAGCCGCCGCGCGATGTCGGCGCCCGCGCCGTCCAGCAGCGCGCCATAGTGCCGCTCGATCATCGCGACGGAGGTGCCCATGACCCCGGCGAGCTCGCGCGGCTCCTACACCTGCCGGGTGACCGCCACCAACCATGCCGGGTCGGGCACGCGGACGAGTTCCGTGAAGAAGGTCAAGTAGGCCAGGGTCAGCAGGGCTGTGAGAGGCCCGCGCAAGCGGGCCTCTCTCGTCGCTCCGGGTCGCGACTCTTTTGGAGGCCGATCCTGGCGCACTGTGCCAGCAGCCCGAGAGAGACGACCCTCACGTTCCGCGCGCGGCGCGCCGCGTGCCGCACCGCGTCCCCAGCTCGATTACGATCCGGAAACCATGACGGCGTCGGCGACTCGGGGCAGGTCGGCGACATGGATTGGTTCCATCGCGCTCGTCGTGATGGTTCTCGGCGCTGCTTGGCTCGCGGCGCCGCCGCAAGCCGCAGAAGCGCGCGGCGCCAAAAACTGCGGCGACGGTCTGCCGAAGTACAACTACTTCGATCTACGTGCGCGCCAGGTGAGCTGCGACTACGCTCACCGTGTCGCTAACCACCACTTCCACACTGGAGACCGCCGCTTCAACGGCTGGAAGTGCGACGACGACATGCAGTTTGAAGGCGGCGACACGACTTGTCGCCGCCACCATAAGGGCAAGAACCAGAAGATCACGTACAGCTTTGGCGTCTGACGTCCTCCCCGCCGACGCGATCTTAGGAGCCGCGTCCGGCATACTCCTAGTTCAGCTCTGCCTGCTTCGACGAGTACGGATCGTCGGCCTTCGCGGCGGACTTGCCGTGCCGAGCTTGCGGGCGCCCCGGCCGGAATGACCGGGGCGTCCGCCTTTCGGCATGAAGTGGCGTGAGCCCGCGACGCCCTCGAAGCCGCCGGGCTGTCGGAGTAGGCGCTCATTGCACCTGCGATGAGGCCGTACGCGCGTAACCATGCGGTGAAGCGGCGGCGGCGTCACCGTTCGGCGCGTTCACGCCGTTGCCTTACTGCTCTTCCCGTTCAGCCTGGTGGCTTTAGCGGGGGGACACGAACTTGTAGATGCGTGAATCCGTCGTGCCGACGTAGATCGCGCCGTCGATGACGACGATGCTGCGTGCAGACTCAGGCGCGAGGAGTGTTGATGTCGGTCCAGCTCCTGAGGTCGGTCGTCCTGCTTATCTGTCCGTTCGCCCCGAGCCCGTACAGTTTCCCGCCGTCGACGCTGTAGTTGTAGAAGACCCGCCCGGTGGACGTCACCTTGGTTCCATCGAAGGACAGCAGGCTGCTCGGAGATGACTGCGAGGAGAGATAGACCAGCTGGCCAGCGAACAGCTCGGTGTCGTAGCCATAGCCCCCTTGCGGAAGGAGATCCGGTCCATCGGACCACCCCGTCGCCGTCAAAGACCTTGGATGTCGGATGCTTGCCGCCGTTGAAGTCGGCAGCCTGCACGTAGAGCGCGTTCTGATAGGCGCCGGCAAAGTAGAAGCGGGCAAAGTCGCCAACGCCGCTGTTCCTGGGCGGCACGGTCAGGGCAGTGCTCCACGTGACGCCACCGTCCAGGCTGCGCCATGCGACCGCGTTGTCGCCGGCGGACCCGACTATCCAGCGTTCGCTTCCCGTTCGCGCGGCCATGTCGTAGACATGAAGCGATTCCGACGACGTCACGGCCCGTCCACGGACCTGTCAGCGGCGTCTCGAAATAATCGTCGCCGAAGCCCGGCCTGGGGTCGATCGAGGGGGCATAGAGATTGCCGTTCAGGGCACGGAAGACCTGTAGCTCTTCGGTGTTCGCCGAAAAAGCAGGCTGCGCAGCGAACTGACCCGTGGACAGCGCGAATGGAGTGATCGCGATCGGTCCGGTGTTGGCGCCGTAGTCGCCATAACCCGCGTAGATCGCGCCGTTCCAGTGCTTGAGGAAGTTGAGCGTTCTCCCGCGGACCGTCGGCTGCTGCGACGCTTGAGGGTGGGTCCCGACGAGCTCAAACTGGTCGGCTTGCGCCAGCCCGTCGGCTGGTGCGACCAACGCCGCGCTCGCCACAATCGCGACCATCGCGGTCGTGAGCACTCTCCAGCGGATGCGAAGACCTCGCCGTGCCCTCACGCCCATGAGATTACGGCAGCGACCACCAACTGCGGAGCGCAAGTGCGGCACCGCTAACAACCGTCTTGGGACGCATCGGCTTGCGATGGCTGGATCGAGCGTCGCGACTCTGAAATCCACCTCTTTCAAGTCTGGACGTTCCGAGATGAAGCAGGGTGGTGACTCTTCCGGCCGCCACGCCGAGGGCCCTCGTAGCCGCCGGGCTGCGGGAGTAGGCGGCGAACGACAATCGACGTCCACCGTCACATCGCTCAGATCCGGGGATCCTGCACGCCGGGCAACGACTTCCCGACGGTGCGCGCCCGGAACGGGCGGTCCCAGGGACACGCGGGACCTCGCCGCAGGCCGCGAGAGCAGCTTACAGCGCGTCTGAGCTTGTGCGAGGTGTCACTTGGTGCCCGCGGGACGGGCGGCTCATTCGTCATCCGCAAGAGGCAGCCACACTCGGCGCACGTCCGGGCTCAGAGGTCGAGCCGCCGGTACGCCGCCGCCGCGGCGAGCTTCCCCGCCGTGATCAGCTGCTAGGTGATGAAGCTGGGCGCTGAACGCGGCAAGCTCGGCCATGACGGAGTTGACGCGGTCGGGATCGTTGACCCAGTCGCGAGCATCGAGAGCCTGACGAACGTGCTCGATACTCTCGTCGCACTCCCGTAGGGCTTCCGCCGGGTTTCGGGGTCGCTGGCGCTGCAATCGCCGCTCAGACTAACGCCTGCGGCGCCCGCGGACACGGGTCGGCACTCGGCGTGAGCGGTTCCCGCTGCGGCGCAGAGGGCCCGCGTGGAGGGGTCGAACCCCGCATCCGTCTCCGGCGCGCGCCAAGCTCGTTCAGGAGCCTGATCGCACTCACGCGACTTGACGGATAGCTATCCGGGTCGCGGGCGATCTCTTCGAGGATCCCGCGCATCTCCTGACGGCTCATCCTTTTTTCAGGCTTTTTCATGCGGCGACTTACCCGGCGGTGTGCGGACTGCGTGATCACGCGGACGGACCCTCCCCTTCCCTCCGCGAGATAGTCTTCCCGCCGCCATGTCGAGAAGACAGATCGGAATGGTGGTCGCCCTCGTGGGGGTTGTAGTTGCGCTAATCGCCGCGTTCGCTAATCCGCTCGGGATCTCGGACCCAGGATGGGGCTGGAAGCAGGCTGTGCTGCTCGCCGGCGGGACCCTCCTGATCGGCGCCGGGGGTGTCGATGGGGCTTTTCTCGCCCAGCACCCGGACAATTCCACCCGCCCCGTAGAGGCGTCAACGGGCACGTCGAGGCCGATCGCTCGAAGCCGTCGGGCTGAGGAGTAGGCGATGTCGCGGGAGAACGTCCCGGGTACCGCTTCAGGCCTATTGCGATCACGCCCCGCCAGGTGTACCCTCGCGCCTACTGGTACGGGAGATGGGGTGGGCGCGCATCGCAAGCCCTAAGGAAGGGAAGGACGACATGGGTAAGCGATTCGCGATTGTGGTCGGCGTGGCTGCGGCTGGCGTGATGGCGCTCGGGGCGCAGAGCGCGACGGCGGCCCCGAACATCTGCATAGCCGAGAACGGCGTCGTACGCGAGCAGAGCGGAACCGCGACCTGTGAGGCGACCGGCGAGGGATCGTTGGCGAAGGCGAAGGGCGCCAAGCCAACGCCACGGCGACCGGCGAGGGAGCGTATCGGAGGGCGGTCGGCGACGGCAGCACCGCCACCGCGACTCGGCGACCACAACACTGCGATCGCCAACGGCGACGGCAGCCTCGCCACCGCGGGCATCGGCGAACGACAACACCGCCACCGTCCCGGCGACTGCAGCAGCGCCACCGCGAGCGACGGCGACAACAACACCGCCACCGTCACCGGCGACAACAGCAGCGCCGACGCGCGAGGCTTCGGCGACAACAACACCGCCACCGTCATCGGCGAGGACAGCAGCGCCACGCGCCGGCGGCGACAACAACACCGCCACCGTCACCGGCGACGGCAGCGCGCCGCCGCGGGCTACGGCAACGACAACACCGCCACCGTCGACCGGCAACGGCAGCACCGCCACCGCGAAGCCCCGACCGGCTGCACCGCAGAGGCAACGCGTCGGGATACACCGTCGTCTGCCCGTAGGGGCGGCGAGACACTAGACACGCCGCCCTCGAAGCCGCCGGGCTGCGGGAGTAGAGCCTCGTCCTGAGCGAGCCGCCGGGCCGCTTATCGCCGATGATTCAGCTCCAGGCGATCAGCGGGCATTCGCGCCCCGCACAACATCGGCGCGCGCCCGGAGCCACGTCACAGGGAACCATCCTCCACAAGATTCAGGTACCACCGTCGCCGCGTGGCCAGCGTGTCGCATGCGTCAAGTTCCCTAACCTTGGGATCTGAAGACGCGTGCCAATCGTCCTCTCGCGCGGTCTCAGCGGGATCGCGGGTCTCGTCGAAGAGGCGCTTGATCTGCGGATCGGCCATTGCCTCGTCGGATGGGCGGTTCAGCCGCTCCAGGGTGCGTGGCGCCGTGACTTTTGCAATTGCGCCGCGGTTCGCTCTCGGCCACACGCTCCAGTTCCTCGCGGACTTTGTCTGCCTTCATGGGCGACCTCGGGGGTTGGGGGGTTTGGCGTTCTTTTCATTTTCGGGGTGCAAAATTGAGCCTCTTCTTCGCGTAGATCCACCTCGCGGTCGCGCCGAACGACAGAAGTGCCGACAAGAGCCTCCCCTCCCCGGCAGCTTCATCGGCCTCGCTGCTCGCATCCGGTGGCACAGGCCTGCAGGGAGCTACGCTACGAGGCCGGACTTCAACTTATGAAGTTACTTCACATTATATAGTACTGCCCGGCAGAACCAGTCACCACATTTAGTCAAAGCGTCCCTGGCTAGTCCGGGGCCCACGGCGAGGGAGGACAAGGGCGTGGCCCAGTTGTGGCCCAGACGCCCCGCCGCCGCAGGCGAGGCCAGCTCGACAACCTCCCGTAGCGCGTGCCTAGAAGCGCCTGTCGTCGTCCTCGGTTGCCATGCGTCGTATCCACCGACGTGGTCTC
>CAVWEV010000006.1:0-205349 GCA_963754225.1 uncultured Thermoleophilia bacterium | reverse complement strand
AGAGGCCCCAGGCTCCAGCTGGCGGGTACCACCTCGTCGTGCTTGACGCGGACGGCCGAAATGGAAGCTGCCACCGCTGCATGCCAGGGCGTCGGTCATTAGCCCTTGCGCAGGAGCGCAGACACGCGTTGCCGTGTGACACCGAAGCTCTTAGCAATCTGTTCCATCGTCAGGCCCTCGGCGTAGAGAGCCTTCGCCTCGGCTCGACGGACGCTCGCTCCACAGCTGTCAAGCGCCGTCGAGCTCTCGGTGAGGAGCTGCACGATGAGTGGCCCGTTCCCGCTGGCGACGAGCTCGGTATAGGGCATGTCCTTCGCCCGCAAGCGCCGGAGCTGAGCGATCCGCTTCTTGATCAGGCCTGCACGCTTTCCGTTGTCAGCGAGGGCTTCCTCGAGCGCCGACTAGGGCTACAAGGAATTCGTCGTCGGACGTGTCTGTCGTTCTAGCCACCATGATTGAAATTACATCGTTTTGGCAATACCCGTTACCGCAATAGCCATTGCCGCAATACCCATTACAGCAATACCTATTGCCGCAATACCTATTGCCGCAACCGCTATTGCGCTATTCTGCGGGCCATGTCGGAACTGGCGTCCGCTAATGGACTACGGAGGATCCACCCAGACCGCCGCACTCGCCGCCGGAACGCGAAGCGGACGGGCACGAGGGCCGCGGCGAGGATCGCGCAAGGCGCGGGCAAGCCCCGCAGCGCGGTCGGCGTTCCCGACGGCGCCGGGCCGCACGAGACCATGCTGTTGCGAGAGTTCGCCCGCACCCGCGACAAGCGGCTCAAGGAGCATCTCGTGGAGCGCTTCCTCCCGCTGGCACGTTCCCTGGCGTCCCGCTACCGCGGCAGGGGCGAGCCGATGGAGGACCTGGTGCAGATCGCGAGCGTGGGGCTGGTCAACGCGATCAGCCGCTTCGACCCCGAGCGCGGGTTCTCGTTTGCCAGCTTCGCCGTCCCCACGATCCGCGGCGAGCTGCAGCGTCACTTCCGCGACCGCGGGTGGTCGGTCCACGTCGACCGGGGGCTGAAGGAGCGCCACGCCGCGGTGGAGGGCGCGATCGGCGAGCTTTCCAAGCGCCTCGGGCGCTCGCCCTCGGTGGCGGAGATCTCGCACCGGGTGGGGCGCTCCGAGGAGGACGTGCTGGAGGCGCTCGACGTCGGCAACGCCCACCACGCCCTGTCGATCGACGCCGCCCCCGAGGGCGACGACGAGGACCGGCCACCGATCGTGGAGTCGCTCGGCGACGCCGAGCCGGGCTACGAGGCGATCGAGTACGGACAGGCGATCGCCCCGGTCCTCGCCGGGCTGTCGGGCCGCGACCGGGTGATCGTCCACATGCGGTTAGTCGAGGACAGCACCCAGACGGAGATCGCGGACGAGGTCGGGGTCTCGCAGATGCAGGTGTCGCGAATCCTGCGATCCACCCGGGAGAGGCTTCGGGAGCGTGTCCGCGAGTCGGAAGTGGTCTGACGAGCACCCGACCCGCCTCGTCGCCGGATGGCGTAGAAGCGCCGCTTTCGCGAGTTGGTCGAGGCCGGACTGGCGGCCCGCGTGAGCAGAGGTCGCTACCGCCCGGCCTGATCCCGGCTGACACGCAGATGGGGAGCCAGGGATGGTCCGCCCGAAATCGCCCCGGCAGCGCTCGCACGCTCCGGGGCCCAAGGAGCATGCAGCGCCAGCCCTGACGTTAAAGGGACGGTATTCGTGGGAACCATGACGCTGGTGGCCCGGAGACCAGGGCAGGGGGCCGAGTCTCGCATCCGAGTCTCGCATGCAAGAGAGGCCCCGGTCTCCCGGGGCCTCTCGTTCACTGTGACGCCGAGGGCGCGGACCTACCCGAGGCTCAGAACCCGCTCGACGACGTCATTGGCGCTCGACTGAACGTCGTTCGCGCGGCTCTCGACACTGTCTCGAACGTCTTTGGCCTGGCGCTCGACCGCACGGCGGTTCCGCCGCAGGGCGGTCGCGCCGCGGCGCTCGAAACGGTTGAGCTGCTGGCGGGTGAGCCGGCTGTCGCTGTAGGTGCGGACGGTCGCGGTTACGCGGTCACGCGCCTCGAGCGCTGCGCCAACCGGGATCAGGATGGCGCGCTCAGCCTGGTGGGCGGCGGCCTCGAGGCGGGACGTCTCGGCCGAGGCCCGACGAGCGGTGGCCCGAGCTGCCTGCTTGGCGGTCGTGCGCGCGGCGCGACCGGTGTTCTTGGCAGAGGTTGTCGTCCGGCGAGCGGACGCCTTGGCGGTTCCGCGGCTCTGCTTCGCGGAGTTTCGCTTCCGCGTGGCGGCGGCCTTCTTAGCGGCTGCGTGACGTTGGGTCCGGGTCTGTGGGGCCATGGTTACTGCTCCTGTCTTGTGGGATACCCGCCTGGGCCGTGCAAGGTTGAACCTCGTCACCCTCGCCCCTTTGCTCCCAGCCGGATGGCAGGTTGCATCGCGTTCGGCGAAGCAATGACTGCCTCGTTATTACCTAGTTACCCGCTGGGACAACACCCAAACAAAGGTTCGGGATAGCGTGCGTGCAGCTCAGGAACCTTGCCCTCATCATCCCCGAGGACGAGGGGATCCCTCAGACGAGAGTAGAGAACGCTCGACAAGTGCGAATCGTGAGCTGGAACGTGGCTCGGCGCAGCTCGCGGCTGCCCGAGCAAGTCGCCGCGCTTTCCCGGCGCGAGCCCGACGTGATCGCGCTCCAGGAGATCACCGACCGCACCTTGCCGTTGTGGAGGGCGGCGCTACCGAGGATCGGGTTACCTCATGTGCGGGCGTCCCTGGACGGTGCCGACCCGGAGCGGGCGCCAGCGGCCCGCCGCCGCACGGGAGTGCTCCTGAGCTCCCGCGCACCGCTGGCCGACGCCGCGGCGGCCTTGCCGGTGCCCTGGCCGGAGACCGCGATCGCAGCCGTCGCATCGGCCGAGGCCTCGGGCCCTGTGGAGCTCCACTGCGTCCATGTCCCCAACGCCGCCAACGGCTGGGTCAAGGTTCGAACGCTGGAGGCGATCCGCGGTGGGCTGGCGGCCGCCCCGCCGGGTCCGCGTGTGCTCTGCGGCGACCTCAACACCCCGCGACGCGAGCTTCCCAACGGCGAGGTGATCTCGTTCGCGCGTGATTCCCGGCGGCGCCTGCGGCCCGAGCGCGGCCTCGAGTGGGACAACGCCGAACTGGGCGTCGTCCCACGGTTGCGAGAACTCGGCTACCGCGACACGTTCCGAGCGCTGTACGGTTACGCGAAGCGCGAGCCGAGCTGGACCTGGCAGCGTATCGCCGGCCACGCGGGCGGTTGGCGGCTGGATCATCTTTTCGCATCAACGGAGCTTCGCCCCACTGCAGCCACCTACCACCATGCATGGAGGGACCAGGGGCTCAGCGACCACTCAGCGCTGGAAGTCGACCTGGAAGGTCGCCGCTCGTGACTGCCCTTGAGACCGCGCACGCCGATCAGCCTGCCCTTGATTGCGAGCGACTCGTAAGGCCCTCCAGGACGACCTCGATCGCGGACTTGGACTTGCGGGGCCCAGTGTCCTCGCCGATCGCCTCGCTTGCGACGCGCACCTGTTCGGCGACCTTCCCGGTCCGCTCGGCGAGCGCGCCAATGTTCTTCGCCGCGTCGCCGAGGCTCTTCGTCGTTGCCCGCCCAGTACCGCGCCGACTTGGCATCCGGATGCCGAAGACCCTCTTGTTCTTGTTGCGAGTGAGGGCAATACCCGCAGCGACTCCCGCGAGCCCCGTTACGGCGGCGATCGCCGGAGTCTTGAGCTTTTTGGCGGTCGACACGACGGCGTTACCGGCGGTGTTTGCGCCCTTGGCCGTTGCATCCTTCGCTGCTTCGACGGCGCCCTTGTTGTTTGACGAACTCGCCTTGGTTCGCCCCGAGGACGCCCTCGGGCGCGCCTTGCGCTGTGATGTTCTTGCGTTCTTCGAACGGCTCGCGCTAGAGCGCGACTTCGCGGCCGTGCGGCCCTTTGCCGGGGAGTTGCGCCTGTTTGACCGACTTCCCGAACTTGCACTCGACTTGCTTTTGGTCTGCTGAGCCATGTGGAAATCTTTCTCGTGTGAAGTTAATTCTTCGCTACCCATCTTCCAAGATGATCACTCGCAAATTGCGAAATTTCCGGTGCATCTTCGTTTACCCCAACTGCGCACAAGCCCTCGAAGCCGCCGGGCTGCGGGAGTAGGCGATACGCGGGAGAACGTCGAGGTCGTGCGCCCTGCCGTTGAGGCGTTCGAGCATGAAGGTCCTGACGGGAGCGTGCGCTACTACGCCCCGAGATCGTGCAGAGGGTCGCCTTTCAGTGCTGGTGGGCAACAGACGGCGCTTCCCTTGCAGGTAGCGCACGAGCCAACAGCGTCGCCAGCGCGGTGGTGATCGGGACTGCACAGATCAAGCCGATCGAGCCCACGAGCATCGCCACTACTTCCTTTGCCACCAGCTCGGCGTTCACGAATCCACCACGCGGCGTTGAGCTCGTAGGCCGAACATCGTCGTGACGAAGAACCTCATCTCTCAGGCGTGACCTTCTCCGCCGCCGCCCGGGCCGCATCGCCTTGCTCCTGAGGCTCGGTCCCATCACCGAAGACCGTACTTCGAAGCTCCTCGCTCGCCGCAAGGCCCGCCGCCGCGCCGACCGTGCCGACCCCGATGACCACAAGAACGCGCCGGCCCCAGCGCTTCCTTGGCTTCTGGCGTCCTGTCTTGATCGCCCTCCCGGCCTCGGTGAGGGAGAGCCCCGCCTCGCGTAGCTGCTCGCGTAGCTTCTTGTCGCGCGTGGGCTCCACTCGGCGCTTCGAGGCCCGCCGGTAGGCTGCGCGCAGCTTCTCGGCCGCGTCGCTGAGATTTTCCTGCGCGTAGCGGTTGTCGAGCGCACGCGCCAGGAACGGCGTCACGCGTGCGGCTGTGTCACTGCGAAGCATTGGTCCTCCCTCGTTGACTCAGGTCGTCCGCTGCTCCTTCGGCTCGGAGCGCGGCTCGAGCTGGATCTCCTTCTCGGCCCGCGGCTCCCCCTCGGCGAGCTCGTGGCTGCGTTCGCGCTCGGCGTTCAGCTCATGACCGAACAGGAGGGCGAGGTTGGTGATCCAGAGCCAGATCAGCATCACGACGACCCCGCCGAGCGTGCCGTAGGTCTTGTCGTAGGAGCCGAAGTTTCCGACGTAGAACGCGAAACCCGCGGAGGCGATCAACCACACGACCACCGCGACGATGCTTCCCGGCGTCACCCATTTGAAGCCGCGCAGCTTCACGTTCGGGCGACGCGTAGTAGAGGACGCCGATCATCGCCACGACGACCACCAGCATCACCGGCCACTTGGCGATGTCCCACGCGGTCACCGCGGCGTCGCCGATCCCGAGCGGCTCCGCCACCGCTTCGACGATCGGACCGGTCAGAACCAGGGCAAGCGCCAGCAAAGCGAGCAGGATGACCATGACCAGTGTGACGAGCATCTGCAGCGGGCGGAGCTTCCAGAACGGACGCCCCTCGGGCGTCTCGAAGATGACGTTCGAGGCGCGCATGAACGCGCCGACGTAGCCCGACGCCGACCACAGCGCGACCGCCAGGCCGACCACGAACAGGATGCCCGCAGCGCTGCGGTTGGAGGTGATCGACTCGATCGGACCCGAGAACGTCTGCGCCGCGGACTCCGGGCCGATCTGGGTGACGATGTCGGTCACCTTCTGGGTCGTGGACTGCGGATCGGCGAACAGGCCGATGATCGAGACCAGGGCGATCAGCGCCGGGAACAGGGCCAGCAGCCCGTAGTAGGTCAGCGCCGCCGCCCAGTCGGTCAGGTTGTCCTCGCTGAACTCGGTCGCCGTGCGCTTCAGGGTCGCGAACAGCGACGGCCGGTCGTCGGCGCCGTGGGGACGGTAGTCGCGCCGGGCGCGGCCCCCGTTGGCCCTGCCCTTGCGCTCGTCGCTTCTGATCGCCATTTCTCCTCCTTTTGCAGCTGGCACTTATCGGCGCCTGCCCGCCACCCAGCCCACGAGGAAACCGCCGAACGCCGCGAGAGCCACCATCACGGGTACGGGGTTGTCGCGCACGATCTGCTGTGCCTGCTGCATTCCGGCGCCCGCGGACTCGGGCGTCACCTCCTTCGCCTTGGTCCTGGCCTGCTGGGTCGTGTCGGCTGCCTTCTGCTTCGCCGCGTCTTTCTTTTCGGCCGCCTTCTCCTTTGCCCCCGACACCTTGGCCTTCGCCTGCTTCTTGACGTCGGCTTTGTCGGTCACCGCCGCAACCGTGTCGCCGAGCTCTTCCCGGGTCTGCTCGATCTCCTGCTCGATCTCCTCGGGGTCGCGCGTGCCTCCCGACTCCTCCGTGGTCTTCGTCTGCCATCAGGCCCTCGCCTCCTTCGCGCTGCGCTTGGCAGCCTCGACGTCTTCCTTCGAGCTTTCGATCGCCCGCTCCGGTACCGGCGGCGTTCCGGCCTGGACACGACTTCGCCCGATGAGCGCCAGGATCCCGGCGACCGCCGCGTAAACGAGTGCGACGATCAGCGCCGCGAGCCACGGGTCGACGGCCTCGGCCAGGGCGAGGATCGCCGCGGCGGTCACGGCCCCGAGGGCGAGAACGCCGACCAGGCCGGCTGCCCCAAAAGCGCCGGCCCCGATGCCGAGGCGCTTTGCCTTGAGCGACATCTCGGCCTTGGCCAGCTCGACCTCCTTGCGGGCAAGCGCCGTGGTCTGATCGGAAAGCTGCTTCGTCAGCTCGGCGAGCGATCGCTCGTCTCGTGACTTCGCCACGTCGGCTCGGGTGTTCTCCATGGCGCCTACTCCTTGACGTCTCGTTTGCGGGCCTCGAGTTGTGCGCATGCCCTGAAACGAAGGCGGACAAACAGCGGTGAGGAGAAACGCGACACAGTTCCGAGACGGGTCGTGCCAACTGCATCGTCAGCGCCGGTGCTGGGCCTCGGCGAACTCGATCGCGGAGAGGGATCGAGCAGCCCGGCGCGCTCGCGCGCGCGCTCGACAAGTTCGCGCCGCTCGGAGCGTCCATCGACTCCAGATCGGCGATCACCTCGCCGATCGTCTCCCGATCCTCTGCGAGGAGCTGCTCCTTCAGCAGCTGGTGGGTGACGGCGCGATCCTCCCCATCGAGCGTGTGCCGCACGTCGTCGAGCGCCTCGAGGATCGGCTCGGCCCGGTCCCCGGTTCGGGATGTGAAGCTCAGCACTCACGGGCGCCTCGCCGTCGTCGTCGAGCTCGGCTCGCCGGCGCGGGACACCGACGATCGCGTCCTCGACCGCGTTGCGGACCACCGAGGAGACCGAGCGCCGTTCGCGTTCGGCGTGTTGCTTCAGGCTGGTGGGCGAGATCGGCAGGCACCCAGGTCTGGATCCGGGCGCCGGTCGGCCTGGTCGCTGTTCCCATCGGGCGTCCTCCTGCTGATTCGCTCGGGCCCGATGGGTATGCCTCGCGGAGCGTTCGCGGGGCGAGCCGGTGCGTCAATCTTACGCAGCGGAATGGTCGGACTGGTGCGCCAGTGGTGCGCCAGTCAGCACCCCGCTCAGGCGGTTTTCAGCGGTCCCGAGCGGTAGAGAAACCGCATGGAAAAGCGAAACTTCGCTTGATGAAGCCACGCGGAGCAGATCTTCAAGATCGGCAAGCTCTAGTCCCCGGGAACATCTCCGTGCCGACCCGCCCGTGCGGGCCGGCGGATTCACGCGCTCGCGAAGCTCGCTCTGGAGGCGGGCTGCGAGCGTTTCGGGCCCGCTTCTAGCCGGTCGCGGGCGCCGGCGCGACCGCGGGCTCGGCCTCGGTGACGGCCGCCTGCTCGCGCTCCTCGACACGCACCGCCGGCCGCAGCGCAAAGTAAGCGGCGAGCACCCAGCGCGGCGCATCTGCGTCGCCGCGGCGCAGCAGCACCTTGCCCAGGTAGGCGCCCGGGACGAGCTCGACCAGCTCGTCGAGGATGTCCCGGATCAGCAACCCCGGATTCTCCTCCGAGTCGTAGTCGATCTTCAGCGTCTCGCGGTCGGGGTCGACCTTGCCGGGGGCGGTGTAGGTGCGGAACTCGAAGGCCGCAAGCAGCCCGTCCGGCCCCTCCTGCAGCCGGTAGCCGGGCCACAGCACCCGTGAGACCCGACGAGCGCTGGGACGGAGCAGGTTGTCGCCGCGCTCGGCCTCGGCGTCGAATCGCTTGCCCACCCACGGCATCCAGGCGGAGGTGAGGGCAGCGAGCGCACGATCCGCCGGACGCCACAGCGACGGCGTGACGAGGATCCCGTCGTAGGGGCCGCTCAGCGGCTCCTTCGGGGGTTTGCCGAGCCGGAACATCAGGTTCAGCGTCGTCAGCGCCTCGTCGGGTCTGCGTCGCGCCCGCATCCCGGCAAGTCGGATCTGCGTCCACGCCGCGCGCTGCGCCAGCTCCAGCTCGGTCTTCCTGAGCCCCTGGAGAGCGCGAACGAATTCCTCCACCTCCTCGGGGCTCGGCTCGAGCGGGTCGGGCTCCAGGGCGGGCAGATCGGTCTTGCGAGTCGCCATCGGCTACCTCCGGATCGGGACGGGCGCTCAGAACCTACCGGACGGGTATGTCGCCGAGCCGCTACCGATCCTCCGCTACCGATCCTGATACTGCGTGGCCCCGCCGAGCACCCCGACGTACGCGGTCTCGTCGGGGCCGATCGTGACCGGTGCGAAGTTGTTGTTGAAGCCGAGCCCGGATCCGGCGAGCCGCCGGTAAACGGTCTCGCCGCTGCGGTAATCGATCGCCGTCAAGTACCACGCGTCGTCGCCCGAGGCGAGCGCCGGCTTCGTGTAGGTGAACACGAGTCCGCTCCCGGCCGCGAGCTTGGGCACCACCGACGGGGCCCGCTCCTCGCTGTGCCACACGGTGTGACAGCCGCTGCCGTCGCGATCGACCGTGACTCGCTCCAGTCCGGGCGAGGTGGTGCCGCCGTTGGTGGTCGAGGTGATGCCCGAGTAGCCGAAGTTGTTCTCGACCACGACCGAGCGCCGCGTGCCGATCAGCGACTGGTCGGTCGCGCTCGCGCCGCGCTCGAACACGGGCTGGCGGCACACGACCCGCTTGTGCTCGACGCGCCGCCGGCGCTTGAGGACGAGCACGTGCATCGGGTCCGCGTTGTCGGTGATCGCGACGTAGCGGCGGCCCATCAAGGTCGGCGTCGTCCCCGATCCCGCCTGGGTCTGGCCCGGCTTCCTCGACGCCGATGTTCTCGTACGGTTGCCGCCACATCGTTCGCGGCTCGCCTCCTCGCGCCTCGAAGCGATACAGCGCCGCGTCCGTGACGATGTACACGCCGCCCTTCTCGTCGACCGCGAAGGAGTTGCCCATCGGCTCGCCGAGCGAGCGCGACACGACCTCTCCGCTGTCGGGCGCGATCCAGCCGACCCTGCCCGGCGCGGGTTGCGAACCAGATCCGCCCCTCCCAGTCGGGCAGCACGGAGATGATCGCGTCGCCCTGCGGAACCGCGCCGGTGAGGTCGTAGTCGCGCTGCACCCCGAAGCCCGGCCCGGAGGTCTGGGCCACGACGAAGATGTGCCTGGTGGTCGTAGGCACCACCGCACGATCGCGATCGTCGAGGTAGAAGTACCCGCCGCCGGAGAAGTCGCTGAACGGGTCTCCGCCGACGTTGCGCAGCGGGAGGTCGAGCGTCGCCAGGACCTGGAACGTGCGCGGGTCGAGCAGCGTGAGGACGGGGCGATCGAGCCCGACGCAGATCGTCTCGATGCGATCCCGGCGGTCGAAGGTCACCGACCCGCACTCGCGGCCGAACAACGCCGAGTCGGTCGTCGTCCCGCGTCCCAGCGGCCCCTCGAGATCGCGGTAGACATCGGTCATGTACGGGTCGTTGTGCAGGTTGCTGCGGCCGTTCGGCGCCATGAACGGGTGGCGGGGCACCCGGGGCGCGCCGGCCCGGCGAGGCGTGGCGGCGTGGCCGCTGAACTGCTCGACGTCGGTGCGCAAGCGGATCGCCCGGAATCGGCACCACCGGGACGCCCGGCAGCTGGGCAGAGGCGGTGGCCGGAAGGGCAAGCGCTGCCGCCACGGCACCACCAGCTCGAGCGCGCGTGCGCGCATCATCGCCGCCAGCCTAATGAGCATCGACCCCGGGCGCGTCGATTCGATGGGAGAATGGGCCACTCGATGGCAAAGCGCGCAAAAACCGCTGGAGCTGATCCTGGCTCGCAACCTGCTGACCAGCATCTCGACCCCCGCGTTCCTGGTCGACGCGAAGGGGGTGCTGCTGTTCTACAACGAGGCCGCCGGGGCGCTGCTGGGGATCCCGTTCGAAGAGGCGGGGAAGATGGGGCCCGAGGAGTGGGGCAGCCGGTTCGGTCCGTTCGACGAGCAACGGCAGCCGATCCCGCTGGAGGAGCTCCCGCTGACGATCGCGCTGCGTGAGGGAAGGCCCGCTCATTCCGCATTCCGTATCCGTTCGGCAGCCGGGGACGAGCACGACATCGAGGTCAGCGCGTTCCCGATCGCGGCCGCCGAGACCTCGGGCGCGATCGCGATCTTCTGGCCGGCCGACGTGCGCGCGGAAGACGGGAAGGCCACGCGGTGAAGGTCAAGATCTGGGGCGCGCGCGGCTCGGTTCCCGCCCCCGGGCCCGAGATGAACCGCTACGGCGGCAACACCTCCTGCGTCCAGCTGACGCTGTCCGACGGCGAGACCCTGATCCTCGACGCCGGGACCGGGATTCGCGCGCTGGGCTTCGCCCTCTCCGTCGGGGATGCCGAACATCAACATCCTGCTCACCCACCTCCACCTCGACCACATCCAGGGGCTGATGTTCTTCCCGCCTTGCTTCAAGACCGACTCGCGGATCACGATCTGGGGGCCGTCCTCGCCCGAGGCCTCGCTCGAGCACCGTGTCGCGCGCTACATCTCCGCGCCGCTGTCCCCGGTCGAGGTCCGTGAGCTTCCCTGCGACGTCTCCTTCCGCGACACGCCGGCGAGCGAGTGGGAGATCGGCTCGGCGCGGATCAGGGCCGAGTCGGTCACGCACCGCGGGCCGACGCTCGGCTACCGGATCACCGAGGGCGACACCACCCTGACCTACATCCCCGACCACGAGCCGGGCCTGGGCACGCCGCTCGACAGCGTCGAGCCGGAGTGGATCTCGGGCTACGAGCTGGCCCGCGGCGCGCAGCTGCTGATCCACGACTGCCAGTACACGGACGAGGAGTACCCCGAGCACGTCGGCTGGGGCCATTCCCCGCTCGGCGACGCGCTGACCTTCGCCCAGCGCACCGAGGCCGAGCGCGTGCTGCTCTTCCACCATGACCCGCTACACAACGACGACTTCCTGGATTCCTTCCTCGGAACCGCGGTCGCTCACTGGGAGGCGGCGGGCCTCGGCGCGGAGCAGCTCGAGCTCGCCGCCGAGCGCCGCGAGCTCGAGCTCGCGCCGGCGCGCCAGCTGGCCGCCGGCTAGGCAACGCGGCTCGAAGTCCGGGCAGCGCTACTCGGTGTCGCGGGCGGCCGCGAGCGCCTCGCGGCGCGCCTGATCGGTGGCGGCCCGCACCTGCTCCTCGACCTCTCGCTGCGCCTTGTCGGCGAGAGCTCCGCGGCGCTGCTCGGCGGCCCGGCGAGCCGCCTCGGCGGCCGCCTTGGCCTCGTGCTCGACCTCGCGCTTGAGGCGCGCCTCCAGCGCGCCGATCCGCTGCTCGGCCTCCTCGCGGGCGCGGTCCTCGGCCTGCTGGCGCAACCGGGCCTGCTCCTCCCGCAGCCTGAGCTCCAGGGTGGCCCGCGACCGCGCGCTCGCCTCGGCGCCCGCCCGCTCGGCCTCCGCGTCGACCTCCCGCTCCAGCGCCTCGATCTGCGTCCGGGCCCGGGCCTCGGCCTCCTCGCGCGCCCGCTTCTCCGCCTCCCGCGCGACCCGCTCGACGAGCGCATCGAGCCGACTCTTGGTACGCCGCAGCTCGCGCTCCATCTCGGTGCGGCGTTCGGCGTCCGTGCGCGCCCGCGTCTCCGCCTCCTCGAGCTCGTCCGCGACCCGTCGCCTCGCCTGCTCGTCCGCGTCCGCGGTCGCCTTGCGGGTGGCCTCAGCCGCCAGCGCCTGGGCGCGCTGCTCCGTCTGCGCGCGGAGCTTCTCGGCCAGCGCGCGGAGCTTGGCCTGAGCCTGTGCCCGGAGCCGCTCGCGCGCAGCATGCAGCCGTTCCTGCGCCTCCGCCGCCGCCTTGCGGGCGGCGGCCTCCCGCATCTGGGCGGCCTCGCGCTCCACGTCGCGGCGCAGTCCCGCGAGCTCGCGAGCGCCCTGAGCTCGCGTCTGCTCTATCTCGCGCAGCGCCTCCTCGCGCTCGCGCTCGACCTCGCGCAGTCGCTGCTGGGCCGTTTCGGTAGCGCGCTGGGCGGCGGCGCGGGCCTGTTCCGCGTCGGCGAGCTTCGCCTCCGCGTCGGCCGTATGGCGCTCGGCGCGAGAGATTCCACCCTGCGCCTCCGACGCCGCTCGCCTCGCCTCCGCGAGCTCGGAGCCGAGCCGCCGAATCTCGGCGGCCAGCTCGCCCACACCTTCGCGCCGCGCTACCTCGGCGGCGGCGCCCACCGCTTCTGCCTCGCGCCGGGCCTCTGCGGCGGTCTCTCGCGCGCTCGAGGCGTCCGGATCCTGCGCCGGCTCCTCTACCGCGCGCAGGCGCGGCTCGGCTCGCGCCGGACCAACCCCTCCACCCTGCTCGTCACCTCGTCCATCGGGCATGTCGGCCCCTTGACCTCCGCGCCCCATTCGGCGACCGTCGGGGGCGCCTTTTCTCGCTGCGAGCGAGATTACCGCAGCAGCTGGACGTGCGTACCGGCGGCTAGAGACGAAGTACCACCAACCCGGCGGCGAGCGCGACGAGCGCCAGCGACAGGGCGCGCAGCGCGCCGTCGAGCGGCGCGGCGAGCCGCTCCGGCGTCAGCTCGACGACCTCCCCGCCGGCCAGCCGCTGCTCGCCGCTGACCGAGGCGGTGCGCCTGCGAAGCTCGCGCACGGGGGTGCTGAGGCGCCGCTGCGCGACGCTGAGGGCGAAGCAGGCCACCACGACCAGCACCCCGGCCGGCTCCACCTCGAGCGCGTTCGCCCAGTAGCCGGTGGCTGCCGGAAACGCGCCCCACGCGGCGGCGAACCAGAAGTCGTCATGGAAGCGCCCCCCGAACAGCTCCAGGTTGTAGGCGACCACGATGAACGCGCCGGCAACGACGAACGGCGCCAGGCTGAGCGAGACGATCGCGAGCCCCGCGATCCCGATCCCGACCGCGCCGGCGAGGCCGACCGCGGCGAGTGCGATCAGCGTGCGGTCCGAGAGCGCAGTCCCGAGAGGCCGCCCGTCGAGCTCGTCGAGCGCGTGGGCGGAGACCCCGACGGCAAGGAAGAACGCCGCGAGGGCGGCGAGGAGGCGGTCGACGTGGAGCTCGGGAGCCACCGCGCATCCGATCGCGACGTAGCTCAGATGCCAGGCCGTGTACGGCGGGTGGAGGATCGTGACGAGGTCCCGCCACCCTCCCGGCCGCAGCGCGTAGAAAGCCGGCCGCCGCAGTTCATTCATCAGGAAACCCACCTGCCAGTCGCCTCGCAGTCGGGGGCTTCGCCCCCGATGCTCGGCGCCCAGACATCCTGACTCCCCACATCACGACCCCTCCACCAAGACTCATGCGACGGATCGTCACCGAGCCGATCCCGGCCTCGCGCCACAGCCCCGCCTGGCGCTCGGGGGGAAGCTCGGCGTCGAGCTCCGAGATGCTCGGCCCGAGGAAGCGCCCCACCTCGTACCAGCTGCCCGACGCGAGCCTCCCCGCC
Organism: uncultured Thermoleophilia bacterium; assembly: GCA_963754225.1. Taxonomy (GTDB): domain Bacteria; phylum Actinomycetota; class Thermoleophilia; order Solirubrobacterales; family 70-9; genus DASPWW01. The sequence goes on along the minus strand of CAVWEV010000006.1, from coordinate 191,613 downwards.
GCGGGGAGGCCGACCCGGGTCCAGGCCACCCACAGCGCCCGTACCGGCGCGAAGCGCGGGACGCCGAATTCGAGCGAAGCCACCCGGCCGCCGGGCCTCACGACCCTGGCCAGCTCGCGCAGGGTGGCCGCGGGATCGTCGACGTAGCGCAGCAGGTAGGTGAACGTGAGCGCGTCGAACTCGCCGTCCGCGAACGGGAGCCGCTCCGCCTCACCGCGGACCAGCTCGATGCGGCTGGCGAGTCGCGGCTCTCGCGCCAGCTTGGCCCGCGCGCCGGCGAGCATCTCCTCGCTCTGGTCGAGCCCCACGACGCGGCAGCCGTAGCGGTGCACCAGCTCGGCGGCGACCATTCCCGTCCCGGTCGCCACGTCGAGCACGCGGTCGTCGGACGATGCCGCCACCGCCGCGACCATCGCTCGGCGCCACCGCGGGTCCTGCCCGAAGCTGAGCAGGGCGGCGAGCATGTCGTATCGCCCCGGCAGACCCGCGAACAGGCCCAGCGCGTGCCGTTTGCGCGGGCTGGAGGGCCCGCCGCCCTGTTCCCGGTCGAGCGCCACGGCCGCTAACCACCTCCGGACGGATCGATCGGCACGTTCGGCCCCGGTTGATTCGGCTGCTCGTTCAGCAGGATGAGCGCGATCGGGAGCAGGAACGTCGCGAGGAAGATCATCAGGATCCCCACGGCCACCATCCAGCGGAAGCGGAAGATGTGACCGGCGATGCCGACGACGAATCCGGCGACCATGAGCAGCAAGTAGGGCGTTTCGTCATCGGGCAGGATCGCGCCCGCGCGCACCGCTGTGGCGCCGGCTAGAACGAGTGGGACGAACGCAGTCAAGGCGCTCATTATCATCGGCACGATGGCAACGACTGACGCACCGGCCTCGGTCGGCGCCGTGAAGAGCGCGCTGGGCGAGGTCGGCTACCTGGCCGACGAGTCCGCCGCGCTCGTCTCCTACCTCGCGCAGCGGCTCGGCAAGCCCGTGCTGGTCGAGGGACCGGCAGGGGTGGGGAAGACCGAGCTCGCGAAGGCCCTGTCGCGTGCCACGGGGCGCGAGATGATCCGCCTGCAGTGCTACGAGGGCCTCGACGAGGCGAAGGCGCTGTACGAGTGGAACTACCGCAAGCAGCTGCTTCGCATCCAGGCGGAGGCCGGCGAGGGCACCGAGCGCGGTCAGCCGTGGCAGGCGGTCCACGAGGACATCTTCAGCGACGAGTTCATCCTCACGCGCCCGCTGCTCGCCGCGATCTCCTCCGAGGAGCCGGTCGTCCTGCTGATCGACGAGATCGACAAGACCGACCAGGAGTTCGAGGCGATGCTGCTCGAGGTGCTGTCGGACTTCCAGATCTCGATTCCCGAGCTGGGCGCGATCGTCGCCCGCACCCACCCGATCGTCGTCCTCACGTCGAACAACTCGCGCGAGCTGACCGAGGCGCTGAAGCGCCGCTGCCTGTACCTGTGGCTCGACTACCCGAGCGTAGAGCGCGAGGTCGAGATCGTGCGCCTGCACGCCCCCGATCTCGACGAGCAGCTCGCGCGCCGCCTGGTCGAGGTCGTGCACATGGTCCGCTCGCTCGACCTCAAGAAGCCTCCCTCGATCGCCGAGTCGATCGACTGGGCGCGCGCCGTGCTGCTTCTCGGCGCCGACGACATCGACCGCTCCGTGTTCGAGCGCACGATGAGCATCATCGTCAAGCACCGCACGGACCTGGACCTTGTAGCGGAGCGGGTAGGCGTGAAGCTCTCGGAGACGCCGCGCCGAAGCGGCGGGATGAAGACAGCAGACCCCACGCAGCTCCCGGACGGCTTCGGCCCCCGGGTGGTGGCGTTCTGCGAGGAGCTTCGCAGCGAGGGGTTGAACGTCGGCACCTCGGAGATCCTCGATGCCTTCGAGGCGCTCCAGAGCGTGCCGTGGACCGAGCCCGCCGACTTCCGCGAGGCGATGGCGGCGACGCTGGCCAAGTCGCAGGAGGATCGCCGGGTATTCGAGCTGCTCTTCGACCGCTTCTTCTTCCGCGCCGCGGAGGCGGAGGCGCTGCACCAGGGGATCGGCGAGCAGCAGCGGCAGCGCTACGGCGCCGAGGGGGAGCTCGACCTCGAAGAGCTCCGCGAGGCGATCCGCCAGGCGATCACGGAGGGACGGGACGGCGAGATGCGCGACCTGGCGCGACTCGCGATCGCGGCCTTCGGGCGCGCCGGCGAGGGGTCGGGGGTGGTCGGCGTCGACGTCCAGCGGATCCGGCGCACGCTCGGCCTCCAGACCCAGGGGCGGGCGGACGCCGACGGCGACACCTCTGACCCTCGACAGGGAGAGCCTGAACCAGTTCGAGCGCCATCTGCGCCGCGAGCTCGAGCGGGCGCTGATCGAGCGCACCGACCGCCTCCCCCCCTCGCGCCCGCTCGCCGAGCTCGACCGCGCGCTACCCACCAGCCCGGCTCAGGACCTGGCCGCCGTCCATCGGGCGGTGGCGCAGCTGAAACGCCGGCTGGCGACGCTCGGCCACGAGCAGCGCGGGCGGCGCAAGAGCACCGTGGTGGACGTGCGCCGCACGATGCGCGCCTCGCTGGAGACCGGCGGCGTGCCGCTGCGGCTCAAGCACCGGCCCCGCCGCCCGCGCCGGCCCGAGATCTACGTGCTGTGCGACGTCTCGACGTCTGTGACCTCCGCGAGCGTCTTCTTCCTCTCTGTGCTGCACGCGCTCCACGACTCGTTCCGCAAGCTGCGCAGCTTCGTGTTCATCGAGCGGATCTCGGAGGTGACCGACGTGTTCGAGCGCGAGCGCGACTTCCGCGAGATCTCGGACCGGATCAGCCGCGAGGGCGGCGTCGCCGACGTCTCCGGATACACGGACTACGGCCGCGTGTGGCTCGAGTTCGAGGCCGAGATCTCCGAGGACCTCGACCCGCGCTCGACCGTGATCGTGCTCGGCGATGCCCGCACGAACGGGCGCGAGCCGCACGCGGAGACCTTCGCCCGCGTCGCCGAGCGCGCCGGGCGCACCTTCTGGCTCAACCCCGAGCCGCGCCTGTACTGGAACTACGGCGACTCGGTGATGGCCGCCTACGAGCGCTACTGCGACGGCGCCTTCGAGTGCTGGACGACGAAGCACCTGGAGAACTTCGTCAACGTGGTCGCCGGCGGCACGCCGGCGGTCGACTGACGCGCGTTTTCGCCGCCTGGGTATCCTGCTGTTGAGATGAAACAGGGGGGCTCGCAGGAAAGCGGGCTGAGATAGCGCCTTGGCCCCCGCCACCCGGCGCTGACCCTTGGAACCTGTGCGGTAATGCGCGCGGAGGGAGCATGCAGACCACGCGAGAGGCTCCCATAGCGGAGCCTCAGTCGATTTCGGAGCCCGACGCCCGCCAGAACGGCGGCGCCGCGGTCGCGATTCGACGGGCTCGCCCACTCCTTCGGCGAACTGCGGGTGCTCGGACGGCCTCGAGATCGACGTCGCCCGGCGCGAGGTGCTCGGGATCGTCGGCCCCTCGGGCTGCGGCAAGTCGACGCTGCTGGAGCTGATCGCGGGCCTGCGCGAGCCGACCGAGGGCCGGATCGCGGTCGGCGGCGAGGCCGCCGCGGGCGAGCGGCTCGCGCGCTGCGCCTACATGCCGCAGCGCGACCTGCTGCTGCCCTGGCTGTCGGCGATCGACAACGCGGCGCTGGCGCTGCGCAACCGCGGGCGAGCGCCGCGAGGCCGCGCGGCGCGCCGCCGCCCCGCTGTTCGAGCGCTTCGGCCTCGCCGGCTTCGAGCGCGCGCGGCCCGAGCGAGCTCTCGGGCGGGATGCGCCAGCGGGTCGCCTTCCTGCGCACGCTGCTGGCCGGCAAGCCGGTGCTGCTGCTCGACGAGCCGTTCGCCGGCCTCGACGCGATCACCCGCGGCGAGATGCAGGAGTGGCTCGCGGGCGCGCTGGCGAGCCGAGCCCCGCACCGTCGTCCTCGTCACCCACGACGTCGAGGAGGCGCTCTACCTCTCCGACCGCGTGGTCGTGCTCTCGGCGCGCCCGGCTCGCTCCGTCGCCGAGCTCCGGCCCCGCCGGCCCGCGGGCCGGCCCCGCGCTCGCCGCCGTCACCTCCCCGCAGTTCGCCGCCGCGCGCGAGCGGGCGCTGCGGGCGCTCACGGAGGGGTCGCGATGAGGCCGCTGGGCGTCTCCGCCGCGTGCTGCTGCCGCTGGCGCTGGTCGCGGCCGCGTCGGCGCCTGGCAGCTCGCCGCCGAGTGGAAGCTGCTCGCCGACGCGCTCAGCATCGAGCCGTTCCTGGTCCCCGCGCCGAGCGACATCGCCGAGGCGCTGTGGGAGGACCGCGAGCTGCTCGCCGAGAACGGCTGGGTGACGCTGCAGGAGGTGCTGCTCGGCTTCGCGCTCGCCGCTCGTCGCGGGTCTCGGCTTCGCGGTCCGTGCTCCACCTCTCGGAGACGCTGCGCCGCGCCTTCTACCCGCTGCTCGTCGCCTCGCAGACGGTGCCGATCATCGTCGTCGCGCCGATCCTCGTCGTCTGGTTCGGCTTCGGGATCGGCGCCCAAGCTGGCGATCATCGCCCTGATCTGCTTCTTCCCGATCACCGTCAACACGCTCGACGGGCTGCGCTCGGTCGATCCCGGACCTGATCAAGCTGATGCGCACGCTCGACGCGACCGCTGGCTGCGGATCTTCGCCGGCGCCGAGGCGCCGTCGGCGCTGCCGTACTTGTTCAGCGGCGCCAAGATCGCCGTCGCGGTCGCCGTGATCGGCGCCGTGTTCGGCGAGTGGGCCGGCTCCGACGCCGGGCTCGGGCACCTGATGCTGCAGGCCTCGGCGCAGCTCGAGACCGCGCGGCTGTTCGCCGCCGTCGTCGTCCTCTCGGTGTTCGCGATCGGCGCTGTTCGCGCTGCTCTCGCTGCTCGAGCGCCGCGTCGCGTGGTGGGAGCCGGTGAGCGCCTGCGCCGCGGCGTCGCGCTGCCTCGCGTCGCGGCGCGCTCGCGCGTGCTCGCGCCGGCTGCGGCGAGAAGCGAGGAGCGCGACGCGGCGGCGGCGGCCCACGGAGCCGTTCGACCTGGCGCTCGACTTCTACGTCAACCCCGACCACGCCGGGATCTACACGGCGCTCGAGCGCGGCTACTTCGAGGACGCCGGGCTCGACGTCGACCCGCAGGTCCCCTCCGACCCGTCGGCGCCGATCAAGCAGGTCGCGGCGGGCCGGGCCGACCTGGCGATCTCCTACGAGCCCGAGGTGCTGCTCGCCCGCGACGCAGGGGCTCGACGTGGTCGCGGTCGGCGCGCTCGTCCACCGAGCCGCTGACCTCGCTGATCTCGCTCGGCGAGGCAGGCGATCGAAGACGCCGCGCGACCTCGCGGCAAGACGTCGCGACCGCCGGCATCCCCTACCAGGCCGCCTTCCTGCGACGCGATCCTCGCGCGAGGCGCGGGCTGAACGACCGGACGACGTCGAGCAGGTCGACGTCGGCCTCAACCTGCTGCCCCGCTGATCGCGGGGCAGGGCCGACGCGATGCTCGGCGGCTTTCCGCAACGTCGAGGGCGTCGACCTCGCAGCAGCGCGGCGAGGACCCGACGGTGGTCCCCGTCGACGAGCTCGGGATCCCGACCTACGACGAGCTCGTCCTGGTCGCCAACGCGCGAGCGCGTCGCGGACGACCCGGAGGCGATCCGCCTCTTCCTCGCCGCGCTGGAGCGCGGCACGCACGACGCGGCCGACGACCCCGGCGCGGCCACGCAGGCGATGCTCGACGCGAACCAGGACCTCGACCCGAAGCTGACCCGCGCCCAGGTCGCCGCGACGCTGCCCGTCTGCTCCCGCCGCGAGGCCAGCGAGCCGTACGGCTTCATGGACCCCGAGCGGTGGCGGGAGTTCGCCGGCTTCATGGTCGACGAGGACCTGATCGACGCCGCTGCCCGCCGACCGACGACGTGCTGACCAACGACCTGCTGCCGGGCAGACGAGATCGCGCGCGATGTGAGCAGTCGACGCTCGCGGGTGCGAGCATATCGCGCGGTATCCGGCGGGCCTATCGCTACGCGGCCGGCGCAGCGGCGGGCCCTTGGCGACCTGGCCGTGGTGCGCCCTGAGAACGAAGGTCCCGGCGAGACCGCGGAAGGGCGCGTAGGGGGCGAAGAACTCCTCGACCTCCTCGCGGCACGCGCGGCGGCCCGAGGCTCGCCAGCCGCCCGACCAGCTTCACGAAGCCGAGGTCGCCCGACGGGCAGCGCGTCGGGGTCGCCGCGCCCGTACAGCCCGAGGCAGCGGACCGTCCACGTGCCGATCCCCGGAATCGCGAGCAGGCGCCGGTCGGCGTCGGGATCGTCGCAGGTCGGCGCCTGCCCGGCGGCGACCTCGCGCGCGACCTTGATCAGCGCCAGCGCCCGCGACGGCGCGAGGTCCATCGCGGCGAGCTCGGCGGGGGCGGCGCCGGCGATCGTGGCGGCGTCGGGCACGTCCCGCAGGCGTCATTCGGCCGCGTGCTCGACGCGCCCGACGTGGCCGGGCTCGCCCGGGTCGCCCAGCGTCGGGCCCCAGCGCCCCACGATGCGGCGCTGGATCGCGGCCGCGCGCGCCGATCTCGATCAGCTGCTGGTCACCGCCCACGCGAGCGCCTCCCACGGCCACGGCCGGCGCCGCGGGCGGAGCCAGGGCCGGCGGCGGATCGCCGGGCCGAGCAGCGGTCGCCCCGGAAGGCGGCGTAGAAGTCGCTCAGTCGTCGTCGACGCCCGAGCGCGAAGCGCATGCGCTCGATCGCGACCTCGAGGGTCTCGCGCGGCGTGGATCGCGCCGAGGAGGTCGCACGGAGCATGACCGTCTGATCCCGACAGCTGCCAGGCGTGGACGACGACCGGCGCCCCGTCCACGTGGAGCAGGCGAGCGAGCACGCCCGCGCCGGACGCGCATCGATGCCGTCCGCGACTGCCGCCGCAAGCGGCAGCCGGTGCGGCCACGCGGGCCGCACATCGACCTCGAGGGTCGCGCCCACTAGCGGCCGAGGACGTGGACGTCGATCAGGAACGAGCGGCTGGCGACGACCTCGACGGCGCGCTCGCGCTTCGATCCGCGTCGCAGCAGACCCGAGCGCTGGCGCCGCGGCCTGGCGGCGCGGGCGGCGTTCACCACGGCCACCGTCGCGACACCGGCAACGAGACCGCCGGCGGCGGCGATCGCCGCTGTCCGCATCTCGCCCCGCCACGCATCCAGCTCCTGGCGCTGTTCGGGGCGGGCGGGCAGACGCCGCGTCTCCCCGCCGGTCGCGAACTCATCCTCCGGCGCGGGCACTTCGATCGCCTCGGCCTCCAGCAACTCCTCACTCACCGCGCGAGTGTATCGCCGGGTCAAGACCTACTCACAGCGCGAGTTCGTAAAGCCGGTACTTCTTGACCACCTCGCCGCCCATCCCCTCCATGGCGCGGTTCATCGGCTCGTTCGTCTCCAGGATCCAGCCCATCTCGCCGGCCATGATCCCGGTCTTGGCGGAGGCCTCCAGATGGCGCACGAACAGGGCGGCGGCGACACCCAGGTGCTGGTGCTCGGGTCTGACGCCGAGCGCGAAGACGCGGATCAGGTCGATCTTGCGTCGACCGAGCAGGAACTTCAGCCATCCGAGCGGAAGCAGTCGCCCGCCCATCCGCGCCAACACCTGGTTGACGTCGGGCAGCGTCAGCGCCGCGCCGAGCACCTCGCCGTCGCGCTGGGCGATCATCGCCCAGTCCTCGCTCAGGATCGGCTTCAGGGCCCCTGCCTGGAAGCGGACCTCGGCATCGGTGATCGGGACGAAGCCCCAGTTTTCGCCCCACGCCTCGTTGTAGATGTCCATGAAGCGGTGGACCTCTGCCTCGAGGTCGTTCTTCTTCATGCTCCGCAGCACGACCCCGTGCTCCTGCGTCGCCTGCTTCGCGGCGGCGTGGATCATCGGATGGAACTCCGTCCCCTCGTGCAGCTCCCCCATCTCGAGCCACCACATCAGCAGGTCGATCCTCTTTGCCAGACCCTGGGACTCGAGCAGCTCCCGGTAGTAGGGCGGGTGCCACGGCTCGAGGATCATCGGCCGGCGGTCGTAGCCCTCGATCAGGATTCCGCACTCGTCATTGGTGGTGAAGTCCATTGGGCCAAGCAACCGCTCGCGCCCCCGCTGCCGCACCCACTCGGCGGCAGTGCCGACCAGGGCACGGGCTGCGGCGACGTCGTTCTCGCACTCGAAGAACCCGAACATCCCGTCGTTCCCGCCCTGGTACTCGTCCCACCGATGGTCGATCTGGGCCGTGATCCGCCCCACCGGGCGCCCTTCGCGCTCGCACACGAATAACTCGGCCTCGGCGTGCTCGAAATACGGGTTGCGCTCGCGATCCAGGAAGCGCCGACGCTCATAGATCAGCGGCGGGACCCACTGGTCGTGGTCCTGATGGAGGCGGAACGGGAGCTTGACGAACCGCTTTAGATCACGACGCCCGCGCACGGGCCGCACTGTGAGCTTGCCGGCCGCGGGGAGGCTGGGCTCCACGGCCCGCAAGCTATCGGATCGCATGGGAGACTTCCCCCGTGGCCGACGCGACCCACACGCCCACCCCCACCGACGTCTTTGAGAAGGCCCGCACGCACGACCGCTCCGAGCAGCTGGCGGCCGCCAAGGAGGCCGACGTGCTGCCGTACTTCCGGATCCTGGAGTCGGCGGCGGGGCCGGTGGTCGAGATGGAGGGCCGCGAGACGATCATGCTGGGGTCCAACAACTACCTCGGCCTGACCGGCGACGAGCGTGTCAAGGCCGCGGCCCGCGAGGCGCTGGAGCGCTACGGAACCGCGCTCACCGGCTCGCGGCTCCTCAACGGCACGATTCCCCTGCACATGGAGCTCGAGCGCGAGATCGCAGAATGGATGGGCACAGACGACGCGATCGTGTTCACGACCGGCTATCAGGCCAACCTGGGCGCGATCGGGACGATCCTCGAGCCCGGCGACACCGTGATCTGCGACTCGGGCGACCACGCATCGATCCTCGACGGGTGCCGGCTCTCCGGTGCTCGGCTGCGGCCGTTCCGCCACAACCGCATGGACAAGCTGGAGAAGATGCTCGAACGCGCGGCGCAGGACGGCGGGGGAGCGCTGGTTGTCGTCGACGGGGTGTTCTCGATGGAGGGCGACATCGCGCCGCTGCCGGAGATCGTTGAGCTGTCGGGCCGCTTCGCCGCCCGGCTGATGGTGGACGAGGCGCACGGCGTCGGCGTCCTCGGCGAGCGCGGGACGGGCGCCTGCGAGCTCTTCGGCCTCGAGGACCAGGTCGACCTCCGGATGGGCACCTTCTCGAAGAGCCTCGCCTCGTGTGGCGGCTTCATCGCCGGTCCGGCCGACGTGATCGAGTACCTGCGCGTCGCGGCTCGCGCCTTCCTGTTCACCGCCGCCGCGGTCCCCGCCGCGGTCGGCGCTGCGCTCGAAGCGGTTCGGATCTGCCGCCGCGAGGGCGGTCCCCTGTACGCGAAACTGCTGCAAAACGCCGCTTATCTGCATGCGGGCCTGAGCGAGCTCGGGCTGCGCGTCGTCGAGCCGACCACGCTCCCGGACGGCCGCAGGGTGATAACGCCGGTGGTCCCGGTGGTCGTCGGCGAGGACTGGCAGGCGGTGACGCTATGGAAGGCGCTGTTCGACGCCGGCCTGTACACGAACGTGGCGCTGCACCCCGCCGTCCCGCCGAGCGGGGCGCTGCTCAGGACGAGCCTGATGGCGACTCACGAGCGCGAGCACCTCGACCGGGCGCTCGAGATCTTCTCAGCGAGTCATCGAGCAGTTCCCCGACCTGCCCCGAAGCTGAAGGCAGATCGCCCAGACGGATTCCTCCCATCCCCCAGCGAGGGGAGTTTCGTCTTGTCCATCCGCGCACAAGACCGTGCGGTCAAGAAAAGCATGCTCGTAGCGACTCTCCACTGCGATCGCGCCGAGCATCGTGGTTGACGGCGACCCTCACGATGCATAGCTTTTCGACGCGCCGGACGCACCCGGGGCAGGGAGCGGTCGGGGAGAACGGGATTGCCTCCCCCTCGCCCTCCACGGCTCGGAGCCACCGGGGTGTACGGCCAGATAGTCCCCCTGGGAACCTCGCGACCACTCGAGGAGGAGTGATGATGGAAGCTGCGACGACAGCAACAGCTGTCACTGCACGACCGCCCCAGCATATGCGGGCGCTCGCACATGCGAACCAGGTTCGCCTCGCGCGCGCCGCGCTCAAGCGGGAGATCAAGGCAGGCTCTGAGAACGCGGCGGACGTTGTCCGGCACTGCCCCTCGGAGGTTGAGACGATGACCGTGAGCGAGCTCCTGCGGAGTCAACGCCGCTGGGGCCGGACACGCGTCAGGAAGTTCCTCATCCCACTCGCGGTGAACGAGAACCGCGAGCTCGGCAGGCTGACCGTCCGTCAGCGGGGAGAGTTGGCTCGGAGGTTGGAGGCGAAGGCCACGCGCTAGAGCCGAAGCCCTCTGGACAACCCAGCGCCGTAACGAGCCCGGGGCAGAACCCCGGGCTCAGGCGTTCCGGGGCGATGTCTAGTCCCGGAACCCCTTGACCCGGAAGCTGTAGCCGCCGGAGCGGCGTCTGAACGCGGCGGTCAGCAACCATGCGGCGAGCCCGAAGACGGCGGCAGCCACGCCGAGCCGAAGCGGTGGCGCAAGTCCCGCGGGGGCGAGGAAGAAGAGGATGGCCAGCACCGCGACCGCTGCGGAAGCGGCGAGCAGGAGCGTGTGCGAGCGATAGCCGGCGAAGTGCTCGCGCACCGACAGCTCCAGGCCCCCCAGCGCCCCGAGCACGAGGCCGGTCGCGATCATCACCGATCCCTGGGTCCCCGAGACGATGAACCCGCCGATCAGCATCAGGATCGCCACCAGCACGACGAGCTCGACGAGGGGGAACGATCCCCAGGGTGCGCGCGGCGGGTCGTCGGGGCCGTGGCGGCGTGTGCGGCGCGGAGCCGCCGCAGCCGAGGGCGCGGTGGCCTGCGCCGGCGGAGCCCCACCCGCCGCCGGTCGCGAGCGCGGCGCGGCTCGGCGCCGGCGCTTGCGGGACTTGGGGGCCATTCAGCCTGGATCTTGTTGGTGCGGGACGCGGACCGGCCGCGCCCCCCGCCTCACGGGCAACCCGAGGAGAGCTTGACCCTCCACCAGCGCATGATCATCCCCAGCAGGCCCCAGCGTGGGCGCGAGTGCCAGTGGCGGCAACCCGGCTCCCCGATGTCCTCGTTCGAGATTCGGACCCACCGGTAACGGCCGGGCTGGGCGATCATCGACTCGAGCAGCTCGCGGTTGCCGAGCTCGACGTCGGCGCGGCGCGAGAGCTCCATTCGGGCCTTCCGGAGCCGGGTCGCCAGCGCGTCGCGCACAGACTCGAGATCGGCGATGCCGAGGACGCGCGGGCCACCGGCCGCCGGAACCCCGAACTCGATCCCGCGCCGGGGGAAGGCGGTCGCGAACAGCTCCCCGAGCTCGCGCTCGAGCGCGCCGATCTGACGGCGCAGGTCATCGCGCGCGAGCCGCTCGGTGTCATCGCTGACCCGGGCCCGTCCGGCGGTCGCGGGCGGGATGCCGGCTCCCGGCGGTGCCGTTGATCGGGATCCGGTCGGCTCGCTCTGCTGAAGCAGCTCGGGCATGACTCCCTTCGACGTGGAGACCGTGATTCTACCCCCCGGTACCCATTACGTCCGCCGCCAGCCACAGCGCCTCGTCGACGGCGATGTCGGGGACACCCTTGACCTGCGTGGCCGTCAGGATCGTGCGGCGGGTCCTCGGGCGGACACCCCTCCCGCTCCCCGTCGCCCCGAACAGGAGCGCGATCGGGCGGGCCTCGTCCGCCACTACGAGCGTGCCGCCGGGCAGCTCCCCCGGTCGCCCCTCGAGTCCCTCGCCGGGCGCCGAGCCGCGCAGGCCAAGTCCCCCGGCCACCCTGTCGGCGTCGAAGGCGCGAAGCGCAACGCCGGATTCGATCACCGCGATCGTGAGCGCGTCGTCGAGGAGGCTCTGGCTGCGAAACGTCCCGTGCTTCATGCGCTCGAGCGCAAGCTGCTCCACGGGTGTCCGCGTGTGATCGGGGTCGAGACCGATGTGGCGATAGAAGACCCGGTACGCCCACGGGATCGGACGATGGCGGAGGTTGATCGCCTCGCCGCCGGTGAACCGGTCGCTCAGCAATCGCAGCCGCTGCTTCACCTCCCTCGGGCTTCGACCCGAGCCGCGGTCCAGAACCAGGTAGTGGAGGGCAAGGCCGGGAAACTCCTCGCGCAGCTGCGGCGCGATCCATCCAACCATCAGCGGTCGGTGCGGGCGCGGCGGCGGGACTCGCGAAGCAGCCGATCGACCTGCTGCGCAAGCGCCCCCTCGTCGAGCTCCTCGGTGCCCACGCTCGCCCCCCTGAGGATCCCGCCCGGATACGCGTACGCCACCGTCGGACACACGCCCACGCGGTAGATGTTGCTGACCGCCCCGTCGGCGTCGTAGCCGACCGGAATCCGCCACCCGCGCTCGCGGATCACATCCCGGACGTCCTCCCGATCGTCGCGGATGTTGACGCTGAGGAAGTTGACCCGCTCACGGTACCGGGCTGCCACGCGATCGACCAGATCCTGGGCCGGCAGACAATCCCCGCCGCGGCTGAACCAGAACGAGAGCACAAGCGGCCGATCGAAGAAGTCGCACACCCGGATCACCTCGGGGAGGTCCACCTCGCAGGCAGCGGTGCGCCGCTGATCCGAAGGGCAAGGGATCTCCGAGCTGCCGCAGTCGTCCTGGTAGATGTTGGCGTCCCCCTCTTGCGACCCGAGGGCCTCCGGGACGGCGAACTGGGGCAGCGCCATGCCTCGGTCCTCCCCGGTACCGAGCAGGCCACCCTCGTTGGTGCGAAGCGTGTTCAGGAGCGCGATCGCGATCAGGGCGACGAAGGCGGCGCCGACGAACAGCGAGTACGCCCTGCCGGGCCGCCCCCGGCCACCGGCCCGCCGCTGCTCGCCGTCTGGCGGCTCCTGCGGATCGGGTCGGGACGACATGCGCCTCGCCTCAGCGTCGGGCCGCGCGTGCCGGCCACAGGTCGCCGACCCGGCGGCGAGCTCGCCCCACCCAGCGCGAGAAGGGCTGGAATCCACCCTCCGCCCAGACCAGCGTCGCCGGGAGGACGATCATCACCCCAAGCAAGGCGACGCCGAGGTCGACGACGGTGACGAACCCGAAGTCACGCAGCATCCTGATCTCGGAGGCGATCAGGGCGGCGAAGCCGGCGATCGCCGTCAGCCCCGATGCCAGGACTGCGGCACCCGTGCGAGCGTAAGTGCGCCTCAGCGCCTCCCCGACGGAGTGCCCCACCTCCCGCTCCTGGCCGTAGCGGGCCGAGAGGATGACGCTGAACTCCGTCGCGATCGCGATCACCAGGACCCCCAGCGTCGCCGACATCGGGTTCAGCGGGATCCCGATCGTGACGAGCACCAGCGCCGACCATCCGGTCGCCAGCACGATCGGGATCAGCGGGACGAGTGCGCGTCGCGGCGAGCGGTAGACGGCGATCAACACCGCGGCCACCGCCAGCAGCCCCGCCGCGGTCAGCCAGTAGCGGCTCCCGGAGAGATCCTCGTTGGCCTCGGCCGCCAGGACCGGAAGCCCTGCGACCTCCGCCTCGACTCCGGCCGGCGGGTCCTGCCCGGACCCGGGCGGATCGATCCCGGCCCGGATGTCGTCGATCAGGTCCTTCTGCTCGTCGAGCGGCATCACCGGGATCCCGAAGGCGAGATGCGCGGTGTCGGGCGGCCCGCCGCTCGAGCTGCGCGCGAGCACCGCCTGAGCGAAGTACGGCGGCACCGCCTGGAGGACCGTGTCAACCTGACGCTTCGTCAGATCGCCGTCCTCGAACAGGTCCGGGAGCGCCACCGCCGGGCAGATCTCCGCCTCCTCGCAGCTTGGAGAGGTGCCGGTGAACCCGTGGCTCGTGAGCACCCGCTGCTGGAAGTCGCGCATCCACTCGATCACCTCCGGGTCGGTGACGTCGCGCCCTCGGACGACCACATTCAGCTCCCCGGAGACCCCTGTCGCCTCCTGCAGCTCGTCCACGCCCTGGAGCGCCGGGAGGTCGTCGGGAACGAGCTCCGTGATGTCGGAGATCACCTCGGTCCGGGTGCCCGCCGCCCAGCCGAGGACGGCGAGCGCCAGCGCGACCGCGAGCACCCGCCCGGGCACCGCGATCGCCATCGCCAAGACCCGCGTTCCCGCGGCGTCGACCCCCGCCCCGAGCCTGCGACCCGGCCGGCCTAGCCCGACCGCGGGCCGCGGCAGGCGCGCGAATCGAGCGGAGAAGCGCGCTCCGCCGGGCCGCTCGCGTGCCAGCGTCAGGGCGGAGAAGCCGGCGGTCAGCGCGATCAGGAAGGCGATCGCGATCCCGAGGACGAGCAGGAGCCCGAACGCCCGCACCATCGGGACCGGTGACAGAAGCAGGACCAGGAACCCGGCTCCGGTGGCGAGCCCCGCGGTGGCGATCACCGGGCCGCCGCTCGCCGCCGCGCGCCGCGCCGCGACCGCCGGGGCGAACCCCTCCGCCTCGGCCTCGCGGAAGCGGGCCTGGAACTGGATCGCATAGTCGACCCCGAGTCCGATCAGGACGGGCAGCACCGCCAGCGAAGCCATCGTCAGCGAGCCGCCGAACAGCGCCAGTCCGCCGAACGCCACCGCCACCGCGACCAGGGCGACGCCGAGCGGCAGCAGCCGCAGCGGCGGGCCGAAGACGAGCGTCAGCGTCAGCGCCATGACGGCCAGCGCCACCGCGAGAAGGATGAGGATCTCGCCGCGGAGCTCCTCGGCGAGCCCCTCGACCACGACCGGGCACGCCGCTGACGACGTAGGTGCCGCCGTCGAGCCGGAACTCGTCCTCGCCCACCGCCTCGCGGAAGAGGCCGATCGCGCGCTCGCGCTCCGCCTCGGTCAGGTCCGGCCGCAGCCGGACGGAGATCAGCGCCGCATCCGAGCTCGGGAAGAGGTAGGAGAACTTCTCCTTCGGCGTGCACTCCGGCAGGCGGCTGTCGCACACCACCTGGGAGACAAATCGGGGATCGTCGATCCGGGGCGGGCCGGTCAGGCCCGAGCGCACGGCGAGGTCGAGGAGCCCGGATTGGAACTGACCGAGCACCCCCTGCGACGCGGCCTCGGACTCCCTTCGCTGCACCGCCTCCGGCGCCCCGCGTCGCGCCGCGTCGCGTGCCGCCTTCGAGCCGGCGGCACGCGCCTGCTCGAGCGCCGCCCGCGTCTGGGTGTTGAGGAACTCCTCGGCCTGGATCGCCGACTGGTTGAGGAACGTCGCCGGCCCGAAGACCACCTGGCTCGGATCGAGCTCCGCGATCTGCCCGCAGGTCTCCGTGACGGCCTGCTGGCCCTCGGGCACACGGCCCGAGAGACAGCCCTCGAGGTTCAGCAGCCGCCCGAGGTTGTCGGTCAGCACGAGCTCTCGCAGGTCCCCGCGGACGAGGACGACGACGGGGTCGTCGCCGAACTGCTGCTTGAACTCCTCGGTGGCCGCGAAGCTCTCGGAGTCACGGTCGACGAGCGTGTCCGTGCTCGCGTCGGCCTCGAGCCGCAGCGCGCCGGCGGCCCCGAGCAGGCACAGGAAGACGGTTCCGGCGACCACCGGCCGCGGGCGCCTCACCGCCCAGGCGACGAGCCTGCCGAACATCACTTCCGCCCGCATGAATCAACTTCCGGCAATGTGCTCAGCTCCCGCTCGCTCGCACTCGCATAACCGGCGGCCCTGCTCACTCGCTCCCGCCTCGCCATTGCCGGGTTTGTGTCAGATCGCGACGGCTAGTCCATGGCAAGCGGGCCGCGGGTCTCCGCGTTGAGGAACTGGCGCACGAACTCGTTCTCGGAGTTGAACAGCTCCTCCTGCGGCCCGCTCTCCACGATCTTGCCCTTCCACAGCACCGCGAGGAAGTCGGCGACGCGCCGGGCGGTGCCGAGGTCGTGGCTGATCACCAGGTAGCAGCCGCCGTTCTCCTCGTGGACCTCGCGGATCAGCTCGCACAGCAGCGCGGTGCGAACCGGATCGAGGCCGGAGTCGGGCTCGTCGAACATCACGATCGCCGGATCGAGGACGAGGGCCCGTGCGAAACCCGCGCGCTTGCGCATCCCGCCCGAGAGCTCGTTCGGCATCTTGTAGATGGCGTCGGCGAGGCCGACCTCCTTGAGGCGGCGGTTGCAGATCTCGCCGATCTCCTCCTCGCTCTTGTCCGTGTGCTGGCGAAGCGGGAAGGCGGTGTTGTCGTACACGTTCATCGACCCGAACAGGGCGCCGTCCTGGAACAGCAGGCCGAACTTCTTGCGCACCTCGAACAGCTCGTCGTCGGTCATGTTCGGAATCGACTCCCCGTGCACGAGGACATCGCCCGAATCCGGATACAGGAGGCCGACGATGTGCTTGATCAGCACGCTCTTGCCGGTCCCCGACGGTCCGAGCACCATCGAGATCTGGTTGTCGGGGAGGCCGAGATTGCACTGGTTGAGGATCCGCATGCGGCCGAACTGCTTCACGAGGTCTATGATCTCGATCGCGTCATGGCCGCCGTGGTCGCGCTTCTGGCCGGTGTGCCACTTGTAGGGATTCGGATCGTCCGGGTCGACCCCGGGGATCATGTAATCGCGTCCCCGGACGCCGACCTCGGCTGCGGCCGGACGATCCTCCCGTTCGGGGGCCGTCGGCTCGCGCCCGGGGGTGCTCTCTGTGCGCTCGTCGGCGTCCAACGCTCTCTCTTTCTATCCGCCTATCGGGGCTCTCGGGTTGGCGCCCCAGAAGATCAGTGTCCCCATCATCCCGATGATGTGTACGAGCACAATGTTAAGGACCATCGACTTCGCGGTTGCCGTACCCACCCCCACCGGTCCGCCCGATGCCGTGTAGCCGTAGTAACAGCCGACCAGGACGATGGCGGTCGCCATCGCCATCGCCTTGGTGAGGCTGAATAAGAGGTCGGGCGGGTTCTGGAACATCCAGAAGATCAGGAAGTAGCCGCCCTCGGAGACCTCGCCGATCTGCTCCACCACCGCCAGCCACGAGGCGAAGTAGCCGACGCCGATCGCGGCCAGGTACATGAACGGCAGCGTCAGCCATGCCGCGAGGAGTCTGGTGGCGGCGAGGAAGGTGATCGGGGGTACCCCCATCACCTCGAGCGCGTCGATCTCGTCGGAGATCCGCATCGCGCCGAGCTCGGCGACGATCCCGGTCCCGACCTTGGCCGACATCATGTAGCCGAAGGCGTAGGGGATCACCTCGCGCAGGTCGCACCATGCGGCGAACGTGCCGGCGTACGCCGGCGCGCCGACCGCGCGGTTGAAGTAGGCGCCCTCGATCCCGCACTGCAGCCCGAGGATGAACACGAGCCCCCAGATCACGATCGTCGAGCCGAGGATCAGGATCCCGGCCTGGCGCAGCGCCTCGCCGAAGAACTGGAACACCCTGCCCGGAGTAGACGAGCCCGACGACGCGAGCGCAGAAGCGCGCGATATCGCCCAGGGAGGCCAGCCAGTCACGCGGTATCGCGAGCCAGCCGGGCATCTACTTGATCACCAACAGGTCCGGATGCGTCGCCAGCAGCGTCTGCGTGAACACGTAGTTGAACGCGAACACGCCGATGAAGCTGATCACGACCGCCTCGTTGACCGCCCTTCCGACCCCCTCGGCGCCCCCGGAGGCGTTCATCCCCTTGTAGCAGCAGACGATCGCGATGATCGCCCCGAACAGCGTGGTCTTGACGACCGAGCCCCAGAGGTCGGTCGTCGAGGCGTTGGTCGAAAGCGTGGCGAAGAACCCGCCGAGTGGCTGGCCGTAGAGCAGCTCGGCGAAGATCCCGCCCGCGATCCCGAACATCAGCGCGTAGATGTCGAGCAGGCCGGTGATCAGCATCAGCGCCAGAAAGCGCGGGACGACGAGGTTCTTGATCGGATCGACGCCCAGCACCTGCAGCGCGTCCAGCTCCTCGCGGATCTTGCGCGCGCCCAGATCGGCGGTGATCGCGGTCCCCGCGACCCCGGCGACGACCACCGCGGTGACGAAGGGGGCGAACTCGCGGATCGAGGCGAGGACGAAGAAGCCGCCCGATCGGTCCAGGGCACCGAACAGCGACAGGAAGTTGGCGGCCTGGAGTCCCGGCGCGCCGAAGCCGAAGGCGACGGTGGAGATCAGCATCGGGAACCAGGTCAGCTGCAGCGCGAACAGGAACTGGCTGATGAACTCGCCCCCGTAGGGGAACGGTGGTCGGACCGTGGACGCCACGGTCTTGCCGGTCAGGATCATCATGTTCCCGACCTGCTCGAACAGCGACTTGGCGGGCAGGAATGCCCTGTCGGCGAAGCCTCTGACCATTCTCTCCTCCGCGCCCGGTCGTCCCCGGGCCGGCATCGGGAAGAGTATTTGATCGCCCCGATCGCCCGCCACCCCCAACCGTCGACCCTGCAAGGGGCCCCGGTGACCCGTGGTATGTTGCGCGCGCCTTGGGGGCCAAAGGCAAAACCACCCGAAGGCGGCACCGGAGGAGGATCGGAGCGAGGTTCGCGACGGGGCTCGGCGTCCTCACTCTCGCGGCCTGCGGCGGAGGGGGCGAGCGCCAGGACGCGGACGAACCGGAGGGGGAGTTCCCGGTGGACGTGTCCACGGCGAAGTTCCCGAACCGCCAGCGGCTCGCCGAGACCACCGACCTTCGGCTCGGGGTCGAGAACGCCGGCAAGGAGACGATTCCCGACCTCGCGGTGACGATCTTCATCGACGACGGAACGCAGGGCTCCTTCAACATCCGCCTCGATCAGCCGGGGCTGGCGAACCCCAATCGCCCCGTCTGGGTGCTCGAGGACAAGTACCCGCGGCTGGCGGGCGAGAGCCGGCCGCTCGGCACGGCCCCCGGTGACATCGCGGCGGCGAACACGTTCGCGTTCGGCGCCCTCGACCCCGGCGACCGGCGTGAGATGATCTGGAAGGTGACCCCGGTCCGCGGCGGCACCTACACCGTCAACTACGAGATCGCCGCCGGGCTCCACGGGCAAAGCCCAGGCGGTGACCGCGGACGGGAGCGAGCCGGGCGGGAAGTTCGTCGTCACCATCTCCACGAAGCCACCCCAGGCCAGGGTCAACGACGAAGGCAAGGTCGAGATCGAGCAATAGGCGGGGAGCGTCCCTGGCGGTCCCGCTGACGCTGCTGCTCCTGGCACCCGCGATCGCCTCGGGATGTGGCGATGACGAGGAGGCCGCGACCACGGAAGAGGTCGCCACGACGACGTCCGCTCGCCCCCAGCGGGGTCGGCTCCCGGTGGGCGACGGGCGCGGACGGCGTCCGCCTGGTCGAGATCGGCGAGTTCGAGCAGCCGCTGTACGTCACCCAGCCACCCGGCGAGGACGAGGACCTCTACGTGGTCGAGAAGGGCGGCAGGATCGTGCTCGTCGACGACGGCACGCCCGCCGAGGAGCCCTTCCTGGACCTCAGCGGCGAGGTCTCGACGGGCGGCGAGCAGGGGCTGCTGTCGATGGCCTTCGCTCCCGACTATCAGCGGTCGGGACGCTTCTACGTCGACTTCACCGACACCGGCGGACGACACCCGGATCGCAGGAGTTCACGCCGCGACACGGATCGACCCGCGCACGGCCGACCCGGGCAGCCGGCGCGAGCTGCTGCAGATCGACCAGCCGTTCGAGAACCACAACGGCGGCCTGCTGCTGTTCGGCCCCGACGACCTGCTCTACGTCGGGACCGGAGACGGCGGCTCGGCTGGCGACCCGATGCGCAACGGCCAGGACCTCTCCACCCTGCTCGGCAAGATCCTCCGGATCGACCCGGCGCCCGCCGCTGAGGCGGCCGTACCGATCCCGCCCTCAAATCCGTTCGTCGACGAGCCCGGAGCGCGCGGCGAGATCTACTCCTACGGCCTGCGCAACCCGTGGCGCTTCTCGTTCGATCGCCTCGACGAGGCGCTGTCGATCGGCGACGTGGGCCAGGACTCGGTCGAGGAGATCGACCTCGTCGGCGCAGGACAGGGCCGAGGCGCAAACTTCGGCTGGTCCGCGTTCGAGGGGAACGAGCGCTTCAACGAGGACCAGGATGCGCGAGGGCGCGATCGCGCCGGTGCTGACCTATCCGCTCGACGCGAGGCCTGCGCCGTCACCGGCGGCTACGTGGTCCGCGACCCTGGCTTGCGCCCGCTCTACGGCCGCTACCTGTACGGCGACTTCTGCGTCGGGGAGCTGCGCAGCTTCCCCGCCCGGCCGGGGGAGCAGGCCACCGACGACCGTGCGCTCGGAGCTCACGGTGCCCCAGCTGAGCTCGTTCGGCGAGGACAACCGTGGCCGCATCTACGCGATCTCGCTCGACGGGCCGGTGTACAGGCTGGCGGCAGAGCGGTGAACGCAGCTTCGCGGGCAACGGCGTGTTAGAGGGATCGTGCTCGTCCTGGTCGTCGCAATCGTGCTCGCCCTGCGGCCGACGCTGCCTTCCCCGGCGGCCGCGAAGCAGAGGCTCGGCGACGGCACCGGCGGCGTCGAGCTTCGCAAGCTCGGCGAGTTCGAGCAGCCGGTCCACATCGACAACGCGCCGGGGTCGACAAGCTGCTGTTCGTCGTCGAGCAGCCGGGGACGATCAGCGTGCTGCGCGGGCGGCAAGACCGTCGGCCATCCGTTCCTCGACATCCGCGACCTGGTCGAGTTCGGCGGCGAGCAGGGACTGCTCTCGGTCGCATTTGCGCCCGACTACGAGCAATCGCGGCGCTTCTACGTCTACTACACCGTCAGGGGCGGGGACATCAACCGGGTCGACGAGTTCCGCGCCACCTCAGCGACGACCGCGGATCCCGCCACCCGCCGCACGGTGATCGAGTTCACGCACGACCAATTCGCCAACCACAACGGCGGCCAGCTCCAGTTCGGGCCCGACGGCTACCTCTACATCGGCACCGGCGACGGCGGCGGGGGCGGCGACACGCTCGAGAACGGCCAGAACCTGAACAGCCTGCTCGGCAAGCTGCTGCGGATCGACCCGCTTCCCGGCAACGCCGGCGCGCACGGGGTCCCGCCCGACAACCCGTTCGTCGGGACCGGCGACCGGCCTCGACGAGATCTACGCGCTCGGCCTGCGCAACCCGTGGCGATTCTCGTTCGACCGCAAGACCGACCGGCTGACGATCGGCGACGTCGGCCAGGGCGCGTGGGAGGAGGTCGACTACGTGAAGCCCTCCGACGCCAACGGCGCGAACTTCGGCTGGAACGCCTTCGAGGGCACCCACCGCTTCGATCAGGAGACACCCGCGCCACCCGACCACCAACCGCCGATCTTCGAGTACCCGAACGGTGGCGCCAACTGCGCCGTGATGGGCGGCTACGTCGTTCGCGATCGCAGGCTGAAGTCCCTGTACGGACGCTATCTGTACGCCGACCTGTGCGCCGGGGAGCTGCGCAGCTTCGTCCCCGGTCTCGCCGCCGCGAGGAAGGACCGCGCGCTTGGCCCCTCGGTCCCCTCCCCCACCTCGTTCGGGGAGGGCATCAAGGGACGCATCTACGTGGTCTCCGGAGAAGGCGGGGTCTGGAAGCTGAAGTGAGCCGGGTAGAGTGGATCCCGAAGCGATGGAGAGCGGGACGAAGCGCACCGAGACCGAAGCACCCGACGCCGCCGATGGTGACGGCGGCCGGTCGACCGCGACCCCGTCCGCAGAGACCTTCGAGGTCCACAACCCCGCCGACGGCTCGCTGATCTCATCGCTTCCGGTCCACGGGCCCGACGAGGTGCGCGACGTGGTCACCCGCGCCCGCGCGGCGCAGCCCGCCTGGGAGGCGCTCGGCCACGCGGGCCGCTACGAGTGGCTGGGGCGGTGGCGCGACTGGATGCTGTCGAACGGGGAGCGGATCGCCGACGTCATGGAGGCGGAGACGGGGAAGGTGCGCCAGGACGCCGGCCTCGAGGTCCCCGCGGTGGCGGACGCGCTCAACTTCTACGGCGGCAACTCCGCCCGCTTCCTGGCCGACGAGCAGGTCAGCGCGCACAACCCGCTGATGAAGGCGAAGGCGCTGAAGGTCGTCTACCGCCCCTACCCGGTGGTCGGCGTGATCGCGCCGTGGAACTTCCCGCTGCTGCTCACGATCGGCGATGCGGTCCCCGCGCTGGCCGCCGGTTGCGCGGTCGTGATCAAGCCCTCCGAGCTCACGCCGCTCTCGCCGCTCGAGCTGGTCAGGGGGTGGCGCGAGGAGGTCGGCGGGCCCGACGTGGTCCAGCTCGTCACGGGCTTCGGAGAGTGCGGGTCGGCGGTCGTCGACGAGGTGGACTGCGTCCACTTCACGGGTTCGGTCGCGACCGGCAAGAAGGTGATGGCGCGCGCCGCCGAGACCCTGACCCCGGTCAGCCTCGAGCTGGGTGGCAAGGACCCGCTGATCGTGCTCGACGACGCCGACCCCGAGCGGGCGGCCAACGGCGCCGCGTGGGGCGGGCTGGCGAACTCGGGCCAGATCTGCATGTCCGTCGAGCGCGTCTACGTCAACGAGCCGGTGTACGACCGCTTCCTCGCCGCGCTCACCGACCGCGTGTCAGGCCTTCGCCAGGGCGCCGACCGGCCCGCCTTCACACATGACGTCGGAGCAATGACCTCTCCGGCGCAGGTCGAGATCGTCGAGGACCACGTGAGCGACGCGGTCGAGAGGGGCGCCCGGGTCCTCGCCGGCGGCAAGCGGCGCGACGGCGCCGGGGACTACTTCGAGCCGACGATCCTGGTCGACGTCGACCACTCGATGAAGATCATGCGCGACGAGACGTTCGGCCCCGTGATCCCGGTGATGAAGGTGCGCGACGAGGACGAGGCGGTGCGGCTCGCCAACGACTCCCGCTACGGCCTGTCGGCCTCTGTGTTCGGCGAGCGCGAGCACGCGGAGGCGGTGGCGCGCCGCCTCGAGAGCGGCGCCGCCAACGTCAACGACGTGCTCGTCAACTACCTCGCCTACGACGTCCCGATGGGCGGCTGGAAGGAATCCGGGATCGGCTCGCGCTGGGGGCCGGACGGGATCCGCAAGTTCTGCCGCACCGAGTCGCTCGTGATCACGCGCTTCGCTCGCGCGAAGGCCGAGCCGCTGTGGTTCCCCTACTCCCCCGCAAGAGCCGAGTGTTCGCCGCGATCGGGCGCGTCGTCAACGCGCGCGGCTTACGCGGCCGGCTGCGCGCACTTCTGCGGCGCTGACATACTTCGTAGCGCAGTGAGGGAAGCGGGGTGGGACATGATGAGGCGCAGGGCTTCGACGCGGGCAGCGGCGGTCGCGTGCGTCGGGTTGCTCTTCCTGCTCGTGGTTACGAGCGCAGCCGCCGGCTTCAAGAGCGGCAGGTACGCGGGGACGACGTCGCAGGGAACCGAGATCAGCTTCAAGGCGACGAAGGTCAGCGTGAAGAAGTTCTCCTACAGCGTCGACATCGAGTGCGACGACGGAACTCACCCGAGCACGTGGGAGGGTGCGAAGGCGCCGATCGGCGACAAGGGGCGGTTCAAGGCCGAATTTGTGACTGACGATGAGGACGCCACCATCACCTCGGTGGTCAGCGGCAAGCTGAAGCGCCGCAGCGGCTCCGGCACGATCGAGACGGCGGGCACGCTGCCAGGCGGCTGGGAGTGCCACAGCAGCGCCACCTGGAGCGCGGAGCGCCGGTAGCTGCTAGCTGGCGGGGACGAGCTCCTCGCGCAGCTGCCTCGCCGCCTGCACCATGTTGCGCAGGCTGGCCTCGACCTCCGGCCAGCGCGCGGGTCTTCAGCCCGCAGTCGGGGTTGACCCAGAGCTGCTCGGCGCGGAGCACCTTGGCGGCGGCCGCGCAGCAGCTCGGCCATCTCCTCGGCCGGCGGGACGCGCGGCGAGTGGATGTCGTAGACGCCCGGGCCGATCTCCTGTGCGTAGCCGGTGCGCTCCCAGTCGTGCAGCAGCTCCATGCGCGAGCGCGCCGCCTCGATCAGCAGCACGTCGGCGTCCATCTGCTGGATCTGCTCCATGATGTCGCCGAAGTCCGAGTAGCACATGTGGGTGTGGATCTGGGTCTCGTCGCGCACCGCCGAGGTCGCGACCCGGAAGCAGTAGACGGCCCACTCCAGGTACTCGTCCCAGCGGTCGCGGCGCAGCGGCAGCCCCTCGCGGATCGCCGGCTCGTCGACCTGGATCACCTTGATCCCGGCCTCCTCGAGGTCGGCGACCTCGTCGCGGATCGCGAGCGCGAGCTGCTCGCAGGTCTCCGAGCGCGGCTGGTCGTCGCGGACGAACGACCACTGGAGCATCGTCACCGGGCCGGTGAGCATCCCCTTGACCGGCTTGCTCGGTGAGCGACTGCGCGTAGAGCGATCCAGTCGACGGTCATCGGCGTCGGGCCGGCTGACGTCGCCGAAGATGATCGGCGGGCGCACGTAGCGCGAGCCGTACGACTGCACCCAGGCGTTCTGGGTGAAGACGTAGCCCTCCATCTGCTCGGCGAAGTACTGGACCATGTCGTTGCGCTCGGGCTCGCCGTGGACGAGCACGTCGAGGCCGACCTCCTCCTGGAAGCCGATCACGCGCTCGATCTCGGAGCGCATCCGCGCCTCGTACTCGGCCTCGTCGATCTCGCCCTCGCGCAGCTCGGCGCGCGCCTGGCGGATCTCCGCGGTCTGCGGGTAGGAGCCGATCGTCGTGGTCGGGAACAGCGGCAGGTCGAGCCGCGCGCGCTGGGCCTCGCGGCGCGACGTCGAAGGGGCTCTCGCGGCGGGCGTCGGCCTCGGTCGAGCGCCTCGACCCGCTCGCGGACCAGCGGGTTGCGGGTGCGGTGGGAGTTGCGCCGGTCCTCGAGCGCGCGGTCGTTGGCGTCGAGCTCGGCGGCGATCGCCTCGCGCGCCCTCGCCGAGGCCGCGCGCCAGCGTCGCGACCTCGCCGACCTTCTGCTTCGCGAACGCCATCCACGAGCGCAGCTCGTCGTCGAGGCCGGGTCTCGGCGTCGAGGTCGATCGGCGTGTGCAGCAGCGAGCACGAGGTCGAGACGACGAGCTCGCCGGCAGCGGGTCGCGCAGGCCCTCGAGCAGGTCGAGGCTGTGCTCGAGGTCGTTGATCCACACGTTGCGGCCGTCGACGATCCCGGCGAACAGCGTACTGGTCGTCGAGGCCGCCCTGCTTGGCGATCAGCTCGACGTTCTTGCGGCCCGCGATGGAAGTCCAGCCCGACGCCCTCGACGGGCAGGTCGCGGAGCACGCCGTAGGCGTCGCCGACGTGGTCGAAGTAGGTCTTGACGCACGATCCGGGTGCGCTCGTGGACCTTGGCGAGCTCCTCGTAGGCGAGCCGCAGCGCGTCGAGCTCGCGCTCGGAGCGGTCCTCGACGAAGCACGGCTCGTCGAGCTGCACCCAGGTCGCCCCCTGCTCCGCGAGGCGCTCGAGCACCTCGCCGTAGACCTCGAGCAGCGGCTCGAGCAGGCTGAGGCGGTCGAAGTCCTCGGGCACGCCGTCGGCGGACTTGCCGAGCAGCAGGAAGCGAGACCGGGCCGACCAGCACCGGCACGGTGTCGATGCCGAGCTCCTCCATCGCCTCGGCGTGCTCGTCGAAGGGCTTCTCGGACGACAGCGAGAACTCGGTGTCGCGGGCCGAGCTCGGGGACGATGTAGTGGTAGTTGGTGTCGAACCACTTCGTCATCTCCATCGCGGTCACGTCCACGCCGCCGTCCTGGCGGCCGCGGGCCATCGCGAAGTAGGTGTCGAGGTCGACCGGGCCGCCGCTCGTGCCCGTAGCGGTCGGGGACGGCGCCGACGAGGCGATCGCGTCGAGGACGTGGTCGTAGAGCGAGAAGTCGTTGGAGGGGATCAGGTCGATCCCGGCGTCCTGCATGAAGCGCCAGTTGTCGAGCCGGATGCTCGCGGCCGGTGGCCGAGCAGCTCGTCGGCCGAGACCTCGCCCCGCCAGTAGCCCTCGGTCGCGAACTTGAGCTCGCGCGCCGGGCCGATGCGGGGAAAGCCGGAGATGTTCGAAAGTGCCATCGGGAGCTGAGACTACAAGAGAGCCTGAGAGGGTCGGCGCAGCTCAGCCGGGTATCGCGTCGCCGTACGAGGCCGCACCCTCGCCCGCCTCGGGGCGCCTGCGCGGAGACAGCCGCACCGGCGCGGCGTTCAGCGCGCGCAGCCGCATGTCGGACCAGGTGACGCCCTCGCGGACCAGCGCCGGGAGGCCGAGCGCCACCGCCGTGGCGATCTCGATCCGCCTGCAGGATGACGCCGTAGGCGAGCGCGTCGGCGGCGCCGACGCCGAACCCGCCGCTCAGCACGCTGATCACCGCGAGCTGGAAGACGCCGATGTTGGACGGGGTCGCGGGCACGACCGCGGTGACGTTGACCGCGAACAGGACCGCCGCGCAGGCGCCGATCCCGGCCTCGGCCTCGAGGCCCATCGCCACGAACAGCGCAGAGCAGGACGAGCAGCTGGATGCCCCACGCCGCCGAGCTGCGTGCTCGCGGCGATCGGCCCGCGGCGCGGGTCGCGGAAGACCTGCAGACCGCTCCGCACCTGAACGCAGCGCGCCCCTGACCGACCTCGAGCACCCGCGCGACCCGACCCGACCCGCCTCCGCGCATCACGGTGGGCGCGAGGATCACGCGCGACCAGCAGCGCCAGCGGCGCGAGGCTGACGGCGAACAGCGTCTTCTGGCTCGAGTGGAAGAGGTCCGTCGAGGGGACGATGATCGATCCCCAGCAGGGCCAGGGCGACGATATTGAGCGCCGTCTGCGAGACCAGCGTCCCGAGCAGCACCGGGAACGTCTCGCGCATCCGCCCGGTGCGGCGCGCGAGCACCATCGCCCGCGCCGGCTCTCCGAGCCGCGCCGGAAGCGTCGCCGACATCAGCACCCCGATCATCGTCGCCGAGGTCACGTCGCGGCGGCGGAGCGGGCGGCGCGGCAGCGCGGCGCGGGCGATCGCGAACCACGACGCCGCGCGCAGGAACATCGAGGCCATCATCAGGGCGGTCGCGACCAGCACCCAGGCCGCGTTGGAGCGGACGACGCTGGCGACCACGCTGTCGAACCCGATCCTGTTGCGCGGCGAGCGCCGTCAGCCCGACCCCGAGGACGCCCGGCCAGGCCGAGGCCGATGCGCCGCGCGACGCGGTGGCGACGACCGCCTGCTGCGCGGGCGCCGGATCGAGCGACGGGAGCCGCCGCGGCGGTCGGCGCGGCCCGCCGTCGACCGGCGCCAGCCCGGCGCGGCGAGCGAGGCGCTCGGTCGCCCCGGTGGGCTCGGGCACTGCCTGCGCGGCCTCGTAGACCTCGTCGACCTCGTCGGCGACGCGCGGCCACGCGTAGCGCTGCGCCGAGGCGCGTGCGGCCTCGCCCATCGCCGCCCGGCGCTCGGGCTCGAGGTGAAGCGCTCTGCAGCTCCTCCGCGAGGCGCTGCGGATCGGCCGGGGGCACCAGCACGCCGTCGACGCCGTCGGTGACGACGTCGGCGTATCCGGCGATCGCGGACGCGATCACCGGCGTGCCCGCGGCGAAGGCCTCGATCAGGACCATGCCGAAGCTCTCCCCTTCGAGCGACGGCGCGCAGAGCACGTCCGCCTCGTGCAGGCGGCGCCACAGCTCGTCGCCCGAGATGCGGCCGAGCGGCTCGATGTGCTGCGCGACATCCGGATCGGCGAGGTAGCGGGAGCACGTCCTCGATCGTCGGCGCCGATCACGGTCAGCCGGGAGGGGAGGTGGCGAACCAGCTCCTCGAAGGCGGTCAACAGGACCGGGCAGGCCCTTGCGCTCCTCGGGGCGACCGACGAAGAGCGAGCCGGAGCTCGTCGGCCGGCGGCTTCGGACCGGCCGGCGGGGCCTCGACGTCGACGCCGTTGGGGATCGATCCGGTACTCGCCGCCGAACCAGCGCCGGCCCGTCCACGCCGCCGCCTCGGAGACGGCGATCCGCGCCTGCAGGGAGTTGAACTTGCGGCGCGCTCCGAGCAGGTTGCGCGATCCTGTTCGGGACCAGCTTCGTCGAGTAGGCGTGGAAGGTTCCGACCACCGGCGCGTCGCGGGAAGGAGACGGCGTCCCAGCCGATCAGCGGGCCGACCGGCTCGTGCACGTGGACGACGTCGAAGCGGCCGGCGCGAAGCTCGCGGCGCATCGCGATCACGGCGTCGGGCGACGGCGGACAGGTTGGAGACCGCGCCGTTGGCGCCGATCCCGATCGTGCGGCCGAGCGGGATCAGGTAGTCGGGACGGCTCGTGCGCCGATGCCGGCGCGCGATGGAGCGCCCGGCTGAGCCGGTCGGGAGGATCCCAGGGAGCCAGCACCCGCGCGTCGTGCCCGCGGGCCAGGTACTGCTCCGCGAGCGCCTCGACGTGACGGTTGACGCCTCCCTCATAGGTCCAGGAATACGGCGTAACGAGGGCGATGCGCATCTAACGATCGTAACAATGCGCCCCGCCGCTGAAGTACGGCCAACCCCCGTTTCAACGCATCGCCCATGCGTAGGCGACGAAGAGGCTCGTGTAGCCGGTGCCGATCATCAGCACCAGCGCGCCGGAGTCGTTCGCGAGCGTGCCGACGACCGTTGCGGCGAGCGGCTCCCAGCAGCCCCGCGCAGGGCCGCGCGCCGTCCCTCGAACCACGCCGCGATCCGGCGGCGCATGCACCAACCCGGCGACGATCAGCGCCACGGACACGAGCATCGCGGGAGAGTCCGACGTTGCGGGCGAAGCTGTCCGCGGAGAGCCGCAGGCGGCGCTCCAGCACGTCGGCGACCTCGTCGAGGCCCCCGGCCTCCAGCACCGAGCTGCTCAGATGCGCGTCGCCGCCGAGCAGCGAGCTCGATCCGCGACCAGCGCCGCCAGCGCGACCAGCGGCACTGCGAGCAGGCCGAGCAGTCGCCGCCGTCCGCCTCCGAGCACGAGCCACGCCGCGACCGCCGCCCCGATCGGGAGCACGATCGCCGCGCCGACGTCGGCGCCGAACCGCCCCGGCGCGAACACGAGGACGCCGCGACGACGGCCGCGAGCGGCGAACGAAGCGGCAGCGGCACGCGGCGAGCGGACGCCGAGGACGGTGAGGCCGGCCCCGACCCCGATCGGGATCAGCGCCGCGACCGTCGCCTCGAGCTCGTTGCCGATCCCGAAGAAGCGCACGCCCGAGCGCTGGGTTCGGGCCGATCAGCGACAGCGATCGTGAGCGCCGAGCCGGCGACCACGTCGACGGCGTACACGAGGACGCTGACGGCCGCACGCGATCGCCACCGCCGCGTAGCCTCGCGCGACCGCGAGCGTCATCGCGGCGAGCACGGGGCAACCCAGGCCCACGATCAGCCGCTCCGCCGCCTCGCTCGGCTCGAGCGCACCGCCCACGAACAGCACGGCCGGGACGTAGATCCCCGACACCGCGACCAGCGGCAGCGCCACACGCGCGCCCCGGGCGCCGAACAGCGCCGCCGCGAGTCGCGCCAGGGCGGCCCAGATCAGCAGGCTGATTCCGATCACCGGACCCGCGTCGAGGGCCGATCACCGCGATGCGGTCCTCGAGCGGAGAGGAGCCGCGCGGGGTCAGCCGCCCCGTCGGCCCGGATCGTGCTTCCGCGACATCTCGTCGGGGACCTCGACGTCCGAGCCGCTCGAGGATCGTCGGCGCGAGGTCGGTGGACAGCACGAGGCCGTCGAGGCGCGTGCTGTCGGAGGTCAGCTGGCCCTCGAACCCGCGTCCCGCGATCCCGATCGCGAGCTGACGGCCATCCTCCTCGGGCGGCGGCCGCTCGATCGCGATCAGCAGGTCCTCGCCCCGGAGGCCGCGCGACCAGGGAGGGAAGCCGCCCGGGCTCCACCGAGGTAATCGTCATGCCCGCCGCGCGCGAGCGCGCGGCGGGGTTCGCGCCGGGCGCGGCGCTCGGGACGCGACCCTCGCCATCGGCCGCGACGAGCGCCGCTTGCCCCGCGTCGGCGCTGGCGCGCACGGACCGCCCGGCCCGCTCGAGGCTCGTCGCCAGGAGCCCGGGCACGATGTCGGCGGGCGCGCTGTCCGGCGCGCTCGACGCACCGCCCGCCACAGCACCGGCGGGACCCTGCCGTCGAGCGTGAACAGGCGCGGCAGCGCCTCGTCGTACAGCGAGTCGAAGACCCGGTTCCCCTGACCGATGTCGAGGTAGGTCTGCTCGGCGGGCACCTTCGCCGAGCCCGGCGCTCAGCAGCCCAGGCGAGATCCCGTCGACTCGCCGCCAGCGTGCCGGGCTCGTGCCCGAGGGCAGGAAGGCGCACCGTGACGGTGGTCGCGGCGCTCGACCTCGCGCCAGTGGCTGCGGGCGCGCTCGCGGGCGCGATGCCGATCGCGAGCGCGGTTGCGAGCAGCACGAACGCGATTCCACCATCCATCCACCGGGTGGGACCCGCCTATAATCGGCTTCCCGCCGCCGCCATGAGGCGGCTTTTTCACCATCTCCGTCCTTGAGGGGATCGTCCTCGTGACCGACCGCACGTTCGCCAAGTTCACCTTCTTCAAGATCGACCCCGCGTGGCAGCGCCGGGACGCCGAGCAGCGCGCGCAGGATAAACGGGAGTTCCTCGCCGCCTGCGAGGACTTCGCGCTCGAGCGCTCGCTGCGCGCCTACTCGACCGTCGGCACCCGCGGCGACACCGACCTGCTGCTGCTCGCCCAGAGCCCGACCCTCGAGGACATCCACACCTTCCACGTGGTGCTCGCGCAGAGCGGGCTGGCGCAGGTGGGCGTCGATCCCGCACTCCTACCTGGCGATGACGAAGCGCTCGCCCTACTCCGAGACCGAGGCGCGGCCGCGAGATCTGCACGTCGGAGCGCAAGTACCTGTTCGTCTACCCGTTCTGGAAGAAGCGCGAGTGGTACCGGCTGCCCGCCGACGAGCGCCAGCGGATCATGAGCGACCACATCGAGGTCGGCCGCCGCTACCCGCGAGATCACGATCAACACCGCCTACTCGTTCGGCCTCGACGACCAGGAGTTCGTGGTCTCGTTCGAGGCCGACGACCCGGGCGACTTCCTCGACCTGGTCCAGGAGCTGCGCGGCTCGGAGTCGAGCGCCTACACGCTGCGCGACACGCCGATCTTCACCTGCGTGGCGATGTCGGTGGGCAAGGCGCTCGACGCGCTCGACGGCACCGCGACGGCGCGCAGGCGAACCGGCGATCGCCTAGAGTTCCCGACTCGCCAGCGCCAGGAACGCCGACAGCCCCCTTCGCGTCGCGATCGTCGGCTCCGGCCCGGCCGGCTTCTACGCCGCCGAGCACCTGCTGCAGCCGTGAGGAGGTGGCGGTCGAGGTCGACATGTTCGACCGGCTGCCGACGCCGTTCGGGCTCGTCCGCGGCGGGGTCGCCCCGGACCACCCGAAGATCAAGTCGGTGATCCGCGTCTACGAGAAGACCGCGGCGCGCGAGGGCTTCCGCTTCTTCGGCAACGTCGAGCTCGGTCGCGACGTCTCCGCCGCCGAGCTGGCGGAGCGCTACCACGCGGTGATCTACGCGTACGGCTCCGAGACCGACCGCCACCTCGGGATCCCCGGCGAGGACCTGCCCGGCAGCGAGCCCGCGACCGCGTTCGTCGGCTGGTACAACGCCCACCCCGACTACGCCGACCATGGAGTTCGACCTCTCGTGCGAGCGCGCCGTCGTGATCGGCAACGGCAACGTCGCCGCCGACGTGGCGCGGATGCTCGCCCTGACGCGCGACGAGCTCGACACCACCGACACCGCCGACCACGCGATCGAGCCGCTCGCCGAGAGCGCGGTCCGCGAGATCGTCGTGCTCGGCCGCCGCGGCCCCGCCCAGGCCGCGTTCACCAACCCCGAGCTGCGCGAGCTCGGCGAGATGGCGGACGCCGACATCGTCGTCGACCCGGCCGAGCTCGAGCTCGACGAGCTCAGCCGCGCCTACCTCGAGAACGAGGCCGACATCACGGCGCGCAAGAACGTCGAGATCCTCGACCGGGTTCGCCGAGCAAGCAGCCCGAGGGCAAGCCGCAAGCGGATCGTGCTGCGCTTCCTCGGCTCCCCGATCGAGATCCAGGGCGACGGGCGCGTCGAGCGCGTCGTCGTCGGGCGCAACGAGCTGCACCGCGACGACTCGGGCGCCATCCGCCCCCGCGACACCGGCGAGCGCGAGACGATCGAGGGCGGCCTCGTGCTGCGCTCGATCGGCTACAAGGGCATCGCGATCGAGGGGATCCCGTTCGACGAGCGCCGCGGCGTGATCCCCAACGAGGGCGGCCGGGTGACCGACCCCGAGGGCGGCGGGCAGGTCCCGGGCCAGTACGCGGTCGGCTGGATCAAGCGCGGCCCGAGCGGGCGTGATCGGCACGAACAAGAAGGACGCCCAGGAGACGGTCGACAAGCTCGTCGAGGACCTGGAGGCGGGGCGGGTTCCCGAGCCCGCGCCGACCCCGAGCCCGCCGCGATCGAGGCCCTGCTGCGCGAGCGCAGGCCCGACCACGTCACCTACCAGGGCTGGGAGGCGATCGACCGCGCCGAGAGTCGAGCGCGGCAAGCCCCACGGCCGCCCGCGGGTCAAGTTCTGCCGCATCGACGAGATGCTCGAGGTCGCTTCCCGCGACCGGACCCGGTCGCGGGTTGAGTCGGTTCATAGAATCCGGCTCGTGGCGATCGACCTGGCCGAGGTCAAGCGAGCTGATCGGGAGGCGCTGCCCGGCGCCGAGGTCGAGGTCATCGACGAGACCGGCGACGGGGACCACCTGCGGGCGATCGTCCGGGCGCCGCAGTTCGACGGCCTCAGCCGCATCGACCAGCACCGGCTGGTCAAGGCGGCGGTCCAGGAGCGCATGGACGACGGCTCGATCCACGCGCTGTCGGTGAAGACGACGCCGGCTGCTCCGGGGCGTGCCTCGGGCGAGGCCGGTGCCGGGGAGGGCGAGTCCGTAACCTCAGAGATGGACGCCGAGACCCCGCCCGAGTAGGAGGTTCGACCCGATGGCAGACGCAGCGCTGCGCGACAAGGTCGAGGAGCTGATCCGCGACAACCCGGTGCTGCTGTTCATGAAGGGCACCCCCGAGGCGCCGCGCTGCGGCTTCTCGATGCGGGTCGTCGGGATGCTCGACGCAGCTCGGCGTCGAGTACGGCGCGATCGACGTCCTGCCCGCGCTGGAGCCGCTGCGCGAGGTCGACGGGCGAGATCTCCGACTGGCGCACCTTCCCGCAGCTCTACGTCAACGGCGAGCTGGTCGGCGGCGGCCGACATCGTCGAGGAGATGTTCGAGTCCGGCGAGCTGGCCGAGCTGCTCGGCGTCGAGCAGCCGGCCGAGGCCAAGGGTGCGGCCCCCAGCCCCAACGGCGAGCGGACCCGTAGGCCAGAGCCCGCCGCTGCAGATCGAGTAGGGGTCGGCCTAGACGCTTGTCGCCTGCTCGGCGGCGTCCTCGCGGACCTGGAACGAGGAGCCGCAGCCGCAGGCGGCGACGACGTTCGGGTTGTTGACCGCGAACCCGGCGCCCTGGAGGCCGTCGACGTAGTCGACCTCGGAGCCGAAGACGAACTGCATGCTGACCTTGTCGACGATCACCGAGACGCCGTTGTGCTCGAAGACGTGGTCGTCCTCGCGCGGCTTGTCGAACGCGAGCGCGTACTGGAAGCCGGAACAGCCGCCGCCGCGGACGGCGACGCGCAGCGCCTGCTCCGCAGCGTCCTGCTGAGCCGACAGCAGCTCGTTGATCTTCTCGGCCGCCTTGTCGGTGAGGGTGATTGCGTCCTGGGTCGTTTCCATCGCTCGAATTGTAGACGGCATCAGGGACTCGTGCTGCGCCCCGTCGCCGTGCTCGTGATCGAGGTACTGGAGGATTCGCTTCGAGTCGTGGATCACCTCGTCGCCGTCGACGAGCACCGGCACGCGCTTCTGCCCCGTCAGCTCGGCGATCTCGGGGCGGTCGGAGCGCCGATATGGCACGCGCTCGGTCTCGGTGCTCGATCCCCAGCTTGCGCAGGCGCCTCTCGACCGCTCCGCACGGGCACAGCACGTTGGTCGGCGTCCGGCATCGGTACAGCACCACCGGGCGCGGCGCGGATCCCGCCTCCGAGCTCACCGGCCGAGCAGCCTCCCGGAGATCCGCAGCGCGCGGCCCGCGACGTCGAGGGGCAGCGCGTAGAGCTGCGTCGGCCCCACCCGGTCGCCGAGCCTGTCCATCTGCCACCGCACCGTCTCCTCGAGCGTCTCCTCGTGGGGGCGCGCGCGGAAGCCGAGCTCCCGCTGCGCCTTGTCGCTGCGATAGGTCCACCACTGCATCCCCGAGCGGACCTCGTCGACGGAGGTCGGGATCGGGAGCGGGGTGTGCGACGCCAGCTCGACGCCGGCGATCGCGACGGCGCCGGGCAGCCGCAGCTCGGGTCGCGGAACGCCGGATATCCGCGACAGGTCCGCGAACAGCCGATCGAGGGTGAAGTTCCGTCCCCCGAGGATGTATCGCTCCCCCACCTTGCCCATCTCGTCGGCGAGCAGGTGGCCGGCCGCGACGTCTCGCACGTCGACGATGTTGAGCGCGCCGTCGACGTAGACCGGGATCTGCCGCAGCAGGAAGCGCCGCACCAGCTGGTTCGAGGTGCCGCCACCCCCCGGATCGTCGGGGCCGAGCACGAAACTGGGGTTGACGCACACGACCGGCAGGCCCCGGGCCGCGTGGCGCAACGCCTCCAGTTCCGCCTCGTGCTTCGAGTTGATGTACGTGTTCCCCAGCCTCCCACCGGTGAACGGCTGGCTCTCGTCAGCAGTCCCCCCGCGCCGCGCGGGGCCGATCGCCCCGACCGACGACGTGTGGACCACCCGCCCGACGCCGGCCCGCTGCGCCTCCTCGAACACGTGGCGCGCGCCGGTGACGTTGACCTCGAATACGCGCTCGCGGTCACGGACGCGCATCGACGTGATTCCGGCGACGTGGAAGACCCGCTGCACTCCTTCCATCGCCCGGCGCACCGACTCGCGGTCCACGACGTCTCCGCTCGCGCGCTCGAACTCGATCCCCGAGACGCCGTCGAGCCGCGAGGTCGGGCGCACGAGCAGCCGCAGCTCGTCGCCGCGCTCAGCCAGCGCTCGCACGACGTGCGAGCCCACGAACCCCGTGCCCCCGGTTACCAGCGTCTTGCGCATCAGCGCCGGATGGTAGTCGCGGCGCGCGGGGCCATCCCCTGCCCGGGACGGCAAGCTGATACAACCGCGCCGGTGGAAGCGGGCGCAGCGAACACGTCGATCGTCTGCGACACGACGACCTACCTGCCCGGCGCGTTGTTGCGCGAGCTCGACATCCACCTCGTCAGCCTGTACGTGTCGCTGGAGGGACGCCAGCAGGCGGAGCTGGAGATCACCGACTACGCCGAGTTCTACGAGCGCCTGCGTGCGAGCGCGGAGGGCGTCACGACATCGCAGCCGTCGGTCGGCGACTTCGTGGCCACCTACGAGCCGCTGCTCGCCGCGGGAGGCGAGGTCGTGTCGATCCACATCTCGGCGGGAATCTCCGGCACCTACGAGGCGGCGGTCCAGGCCCGCCAGCGCCTGATCGACGAGGACCGGGGCGGGGAGCGGATCCACGTTTACGACAGCCGCACGGGGGCGGGGGGAATGGGCCTCGTCGCGATAGCGGCCGCGCGTGCCGCCGCCGCGGGCGGTGACGCGGAGTCGGTAGTGGAGCGCGCCCGGGCGGCCCGGGAGAGCTTCATGATGTGGTTCGCCGTCGACACGCTCGAATACCTGCGCCGCGGGGGGCGAATCGGGGCCGCTCGGGCACTGCTCGGCTCGACGCTGAAGATCAAGCCGATCCTGACCCTCGACGAGGAGATCAAGCCGGTCGAGCGCGTTCGCACCCGCAAGCGGGCCAACGAGCGGCTGCTGGACTACATGCGCGAGCGCCACGCGGACGGCGCCGATGCGTGGGTGGTCCAGCACGTCCAGGATCCCGAGACCGCGGAGCAGATGGTCGAGGAGTGCCGCCGCGTCTTCGGCTGCGATCCGCTGTTCGTCTCGGAGATCGGCCCGGTGCTCGGCGCCCACGTCGGCCCCGGGCTGATCGGGGTCGGCGGCGTGCCGCCGAGCGTCCTCGAGTAGCCCTGCTCCGCCGCTAACCTGTCCCTTGGGAGAGCGGATGCCGATAGTGCGCGGAAGAGATATCGCAGCATTTGGGCTGCTCGTGATCATGGTCGCGGGCAGCTTCGTCCTGTGGCTTGCCGTCCCGCTGGCCTGGCTGTGGGTGGGGTCAAAGATGAATCAGTCGCTCGACCCGAGCTTCGGCGCCTACGCCACGATTGCGATCGGCATCCCAGCCACGATGCTCGTGCTGTTCACGCTGCTGCGGCGGGTCGACGCCGCTCATCAGGCGCTGACGGGCACCCTGAGCGATGCGAAGCCCGTCCCCCCGCCGTGGCGGCGCAGCATGCGCGACGAGCGCAACATGCACGCCCCCACCTCGGCGCTCGACATCATCCTCGTGGCGACGGCGATCGCTGCGGGGCTGGTGCTGCTCGCCTGGTTCGCGTTCTTCGCCGGCTCGCCGCTGCCGCAGTAGCTCCCGCGGCCCTAGCCGCGGCGGCGGCGCAGCGCGAGGAAGCCGCCGACCACGAAGCCGGCTATCGCGGCGCCGGCGATCAGCTCGCTGCGGTGCTCGCGGACCTGGCGACGCCAGTCCGTGAGCTCGCCGAACCGCCGCGCAGCGCCTCCACGGAGCCCGCTAGCTCGCCGCGCCGCGCCTCGATGTCGCGTCGGATCTGGTCCGGTGAGCGCCCGGGCGCCCCGGCGGGCGGTGACGGGGCCGGCGACGGTCTCGCCGGCGACGCCCTCGGCGGGACGCGCTCACGACCGCGTGCCTCCGAACGTCTCCTGGGCCTCGGCCTCGAACGTCTCCTTCGCCTTGCGGGCCTCCTCGATCGCCATGTCAGGCGTCGGCGGGGCGCCGGCCTTGAACGAGCGGTAGGCGAACAGCCCCGCGGCGATCCCGACCAGCAACCAGAACAGGGCCTCGACCAGGAAGCCGAGCCAGACGTTGTCCTCGAAGAAGAGGTCGTTGAGCAGCCAGGCGATGCCGTGCATGAACATCGCCAGCGCCATCAGCACGAAGACGCCGGCGACGATCCCGGCGACCGAGCCCCGGAGGAGCTTGTTGACCTTCTCGGAGACCTCCGCCTTGGCGAGCTCGATCTCCTCGCGGATCAGGCCCGAGGTCTGCTCGGAGATGTCGAAGACCAGCTCGCCGACCGTGCGATCGTCGGAGTCGGAGTTGGTCTCCGGCGGACGCGGAGGCACGGGCGGTGGCACGCGCTCAGCCATTCTCACGCTCCCTTGGCCGCGTCATGCCTCACTCCGGCGGGTCCTCACGGAACAGCCGGTGCCAGAGCACCGCCGAGACACGGTGCGCCGCGAGGCTGGCCAGCGCCCCGGTGGCGGCGAGCATCCCGCTCCACAGCAGCCGTCTGAGGATGTCGTTGTCCACGTTTGGTTAACCAGCGCCGGCGGTCTTGACCTTCCGCCGCCGCCCGGGGGAGTAAACCACCTCGGCGCCGGGGAATGCCGCCCGGGAGGAGCGGCGCCGCCTCGCCGTAGCCGGCCCAGCGCTCGAAGAAGCTCGCGGTACACGGCGTAGGTCCAGCGCGGTCCAGCGACGTCGAACGCACCGTGCGCCGCCCCCGGGCACGATCCAGACGCGCACCAGGTCGTTGTCGCCCTTGCGCCTCGTCGAGCATCCGCGCGTGCTCGACCGGGATGATCTGGTCGTCCTCGGGGTGCAGCACGAGCACCGGGACGCGGGCGCCGGCGATGTGGTTGCGGGCCGAGGAGCGCCCCCAGATCTCATCGGCGCTGACGCCGTAGTAGGGCGCCGCGAGCGCCTCGATCGGCTCGACGAGGGTGTCGATCTCCTCCGGCCAGCGCCCCGCGCGCACCCGGGAGCGCGAGCATCGCCGCGAACACGCGGTTGATCGCGTAGGCGGGGTGGGTACGCGGGACCTGGCGCGACAGCCGCTCGGCCGGCGCGGCGCGTGTCGGCGGGACGCGGAGATCGCGAGGATGCCGCCGTCGAGCGCCTCCTCGGCGCCCGGGAGGTGGGCGGCGCCCAGCACGGAGGAGGCGCCGAGCGAGATCCCGAGCGCGCCGACCGACGTCGCGCCGAGCTCCTTCAGGTAGCGCCCGGCGCGCGACGATGTCCTCGCCCTCCTTCCAGCCCGCCGTCGACGGCGCGTGGCTGAGTCAGCTCGGTGAGCGCCGAAGCTGCGCAGGTCGATCGCCGCGACGTTGAAGCCCCAGTCGAAGTAGGCGCGCACGGCGATCTCGCGCACGTAGTCGAAGCGGCGGATCGAGAACAGGCCGTGGACGACGATCAGCCCGGGCCGGTCCTGCGTCGTGGAGCGCCGACGATTGCCGCGATCCGCTCGCCGTCGGCGCCCTCGAAGTAGTGGTCGCGGAACTGGCTCGGGTAGGAGTAGCCCAGATCCCGCGGCCTCGCGGTGCTGGGCGAGGACGAACGGCGACCAGTCGAGCAGCCCCTTGCGCAGCTCGCGCGGTCTGGGAGCGGTGCAGGTGGCTGCGGGATCGCCTCGAGATCGCGCCATCAGCGCGTCCATCGAGCGCTCGCGCGGCGGCGGCACCGGGAGCGGGCGCGGCTCCGGCTCGAGGCGGCCGAGCAGGCGCCGCAACGGGCCCGCCGAGCCGCTGCCCGATCAGCCACACCGGGAGCGACCAGCACGCCGACCAGCGACGTTGAGCAGCTTCGCCGCCCCGTGCAGCACGCGGTCCTGGCGCCGCGAGGTGGCGAGCGACTCCCACATCGCGTCAGGCGCGCCGCGCGGTCGAGCGCCGGCGCCTCGAGCCCGCCGCAGATCGTCTCGACGACCATGCTCCTTGGCGCGCTCGAAGTCGCCGTCGCCGGCCGGGGATCAGCTCGAACACCCAGCCCGAGAGCAGCTGCTCGATCGCGCCGTAGAACCACATCGAGGCGAACTTCGGGTCGACGTCGCGCGGAACGTCGCCCGCTCCTGGCCGTCGGCGACGATCTTGGCGATCATGTCGTAGGCGCGGCGGATCTCGGGCAGGTGGGTGCGCCCGAACGAGTTCGCGGCCCGCGTCACCTCGACGATGATCACCTTCATCAGCTCCGGGCTCGTGGCGGTAGGAGTCGATGATGAAGCGCGGCGACCGCGTCGAGCTTCTCGCGCGGCGCCGATCGTCCTGCGCGTCGACCTCCTCGATCGCGGCCAGCAGCAGCGACCAGCGCTCGGTGAAGAGCTCGTTCAGCACCTCGTCCTTGGACTTGAAGTAGTGGTAGACGAGCCCGTAGGCGACCCCGGCCTCGTCGGCGATGTCCGAGACGCGGCAGTGCGTGGAAGCCCTGGCGGGCGAACACGCGGATCGCCGCGTCGAGGATCTGGCGGCGCTTGTCGAGCGGCGGCGCCTTGCGCCATCAGCCGCGCCTCGCACCTCCTCGGGCCACGCGTAGGCACTCGGGACGGCGGTTGGCGAGCGAGGGCAGCGTCTCGCGGACCCGGTCCTGGAGCGCGAAGTCGAGGTCGGCGGCGACGAAGCACTCCTCGTCGGGCGCGGTGGCGAGGACCACGCCCCAGGGGTCGACGATCATCGAGCGCCCGTAGGAGCGGTAGTGCGGCGGCGCCTCGCCGATCTGGTTCGGGGCGAGCGACGAAGGCCTGGTTCTCGATCGCCCGGGCCCGCAGCAGCACCTCCCAGTGGTCCTTGCCGGTGTGCGAGCGTGAACGCCGAGGGGACGGCGATCACTCGCGCGCCGCGCACGGCGAGGATCCGGTAGAGCTCCGGGAAGCGGAGGTCGTAGCAGACGGTCATCCCGACGGGCGACGTCGCCGGCGTGCGCGAGCGACGATCTCGCTCGCCCGGCTCCTCGTGCTCGGACTCGCGGTAGGCGACGCCGCCGACGTCGACGTCGAACATGTGGATCTTGCGGTAGACCGGCCTCGATCGTCGCCGTCGGGGCCGATCAGGACCGAGGTGTTGAAGAGCCTGCTCGTGGTCGGCGCGGCGCTCGGCGATGCTGCCGGCCACGAGGTGGACGCCCAGCTCGCGCGCCCACGAGCGCGCGGCGGTGATCGTCGGGCCGTCGAGCGGCTCGGCGCCCGCGCGCAGCGCCTCGCCGCCGCCGAGCAGGTTCCACTTCTCGGGCAGGGCGATCGAGCTCGGCGCCGTCGGCGGCGGCGTCGCGCACGAGGCGCTCGGCGGCCTCGAGGTTCCGCTGCCTTGTCGTCCGTCGAGTTGAGCTGTACGGCGGCGGCGCGCATTGCTTGCGCCGGACCTCCTCCGCTGGTTGACTGACCAGTCAATCCAACGGTCCCCAGTATAGGGACGGTGTCCGCGTCAGCCCGCCGCGAGCCGGCGCAGCATCCGGGCCTGCTCGGCGCCGATCAGGGGCAGGTCGCTCGAGTCGAGCACCGGTCGCATCACCCGAGCCTCAGGAGTTGACCGCCCCGAGGATCACCGTCAGGTCCTCGCTCACGAGCAGCTTCGGAAGCGGCTCGTCGTCGTCGTTCGGCCACCGGACGAGACGGATCTGCCCGTCGACGATCTCGAGCGCGGTGACGTCTCCGTCGCCGAACGAGCAGCAGCCGGTGTTGAAGTAGCACGGCGGGTCGATCGGCAGCGGCGGCGGTCCGCCGCGACGCTTGGCGGCCCTGACGAACTCGAGCTCGGCCCGCAGGGCTGCGATCGCCGCCGTGTCGGGATCGCTCGAAGCTCGTAGCTCCTCCAGCTCCCGGACGACCTGCTCCTCGGTCCGCTTCGTGATCGGCGGCGGCCGGCTGGTACCGAACACGGGCCGATGCGTGTGACCGGCGATCAGCAGAGGCTTGTCGGGATGGCCGCGGGCCCACGCGAACATCGCCCCGTCGTGGCGCTGGCGCAGCTCGTAATCGTTGGCCGGCGTCGTCGACGCGAAGTTCACCCGCCGCTGAATCGGTCGCCAGATGTAGCGCACGACGAGCTTCGAGATCCACGCGTAGCGCTCGCTGTCGGCCGTGCCCTGATGGCCGTGGGCGAGGAAGATCAGCCCGATCCGCTCGCCCGCGTCGGTCACGTTGAGCTTCAGCGCCTCTCGAACGGACAGCCGGGGGAAGATCGGATGCAGGTGCTTGGCGACCTCGCCCTCGCGGCACCACTGGTCGTCGTGGTTGCCCCAGAAGCGCCGGTAGCGGCCCTGCTTGTGGAACTCGGCCTCGAGCGCGAGCGTGTCCGGGTAGGCGGCGAGCACCTCCTCGGGGTGGCACTCCCACAGCTCCTCGACGTCGCCGAGCACGAACAGCTCGTGCCCCGCCTCCAGGTAGTAGCCGAGCGCCGCGTGATACGCGCGCTCGCAGCGCAGGAAGTCGTCGGCGCCGTCGCGCGCTCCCTTGTGATGGTCGGAGAAGATGACGAGCCGCGCCGAGCCCAGATCGAGCTCGACCTCTTCGGTCCGCTCGTCGTCAAACGCCTCGCTCAGACCCTTGGCGATGTCGCGCTGGTAGGAGTCTGGCTGCTGGTCGGGCGCGGAGTCGTCGCTCATTGCGATGGACGATAGGCCACGGGGTGCACACTATCCCCGCGCCACCCGGTGACGCTCCAGCTCCGCCACCAGGAGCTTGGTGTGGAGCGCGGCGATCAGGTCCTGGAGGGGCTGGGCGCCGGCCTCGATCAGCTCGACGGCGCGGTCGGGATCCATCTCGCCGGCGAGGCGCTCCATCAGCACCTCGACCTCCTCCTTGACCAGCCCCTCGAGCGCGCGCTTGTAGCGCAGCGTGTCGTAGACGGTGAACCCGATGCGCTCGTCGTATCCCCCGGCGCGGAAGCGGCTGATCGCCTCGACGATGCGGGCGTCGGAGGGCGAGTATCCGCGGCCGTCGGGGCTCAGGACCTCGAGCTCGGCGAGCCGGTCGAGCACCTCCTTCGGGACGTCGTAGCGTCGCTTCACCTCCCGCGCCGAGACGCGCTTGCGCTCCCCGGCGAGCGCGCTCTCCAGGATGCGGTCCTCGAGGTCGATCAGCGCCCGCAGGCGCTCGGGGTCGCCGTCGCCGCTTTCGAGCAGCTCGCGGATCACCCTTAGCGGCAGGAAGCGCTCCTCCTGGAGCTGCTTGATCAGCCGGATCCGCTCCACGAGCTCGGGCGAGTAGTAGGCCATGTTGCGGCTCGTCTTCACAGGCTCGGGCAGCAGGCCCTCGCGCAGGTAGTGGCGGACCGTCGCGACGGGAACGTCCGCGGCGGCAGCCAGCTCGGAGATCTTCAGCCGCTCCTTGGCTTCGGTGCTCATGCCAGGAAGCTCGCCTCCGAGCCCGCGGTCGGCCCGGCCACCGCGCCGCTCTCGATCATCGCCTCGATCTCCTCGTCATCGAAGCCGGCCTCGCCCAGGACCTCGCGCGTGTGCTCGCCGAGCGCCGGCGCGGGGGCGTCCACCGCTCCCGGCGTGCGGCTCATCTTCACCGGGACGCCGAGCTGGCGAACCGGCCCGAGCTGAGGCTGGTCGAGCTCGACGACCATCTCGCGCTCCCGGACCAGATCGGAGTCGAGCGCCTCGTCGAGGTCGAGCACCGGCTCGATGCAGCAGTCGTGCTCGTCGTTGAACGCGCGCCACTCCTCGCGGGTGCGGGCGCGGAAGACCTCCGCGACCTCGCGCCACGCGTCGGAGCCGGGGCGCTCGAACTGCTTCTCGATCAGGTCCTCGCGCTCCACGCCGCGGCAGAAGGCCTGCCAGAACTTCGGCTCCAGCGCCCCGCAGGAGACCCAACCGTCGGCCGCCTCGTAGGGGAAGTAGCAGAGGATCCGCCCGGCAAGCTCGTTTTCGCCGCGCTTCGGCACCACGCCGTCGCAGAGGTACTTGGCGGCGACCATCGCCAGCCAGGCGAGCGAGCCGTCGGTCATCGACACGTCGACGAGCTGGCCCTCCCCCGAGGCGCTTCGCTCGTGAAGCGCGGCCATCACGCCGAAGGCCGCCATCAGCGCCCCGCCGCCGAGGTCGGCGATCTGGCCGCCGGCCTGCACCGGCGGGCCGCCCGGCGCCCCGGTGAGGCCGAGCAGGCCGTTGAGGGCGAGGTAGTTCGTGTCGTGGCCGGCGCGCTCAGTGTTCGGCCCGCTCTGGCCGTAGCCGGTGATCGCGCAGTAGACGATCCCCGGGTTGACCTCGCGCAGGCGCTCGTAGCCGACGCCGAGCCGGTCGAGCACGCCGGGGCGGAAGCTCTCCAGGACGACGTCGTACTCGCGCACGAGGCGCAGGAAGGCGTCCCGCCCGGCCTCGGACTTGAGGTCGATCCGGATCGAGCGCTTGCCCCGGTTGAGCGCCAGGTAGTAGGCCGAGCGCGTGCCGAGCGCCTGCTGCTCGTCGTCGCCGTAGTAGGGCGGCGCCCAGCGCACGTAGTCGCCGCCGCCCGTGTCCTCGACCTTGAGCACCTCGGCGCCGAAGTCGGCGAGCAGCAGCGAGCAGAAGCCGCCGGGGAGCAGCCGCGTCAGGTCGAGGACGCGGATGTCCGACAGCGCGCCGCTCACGCCTCGACCCGCCTCGGCGCCCCAATCATCTCGCGCGCCTCCGCCACGGTGGCGGGGCGGCGTCCGATGTCCTCGGTCATCTGGCGCGCCTTGTCGATCAGGTCGCCGTTCGAGCTCGCCATCTCGCCGTTGGGGAGATAAAAGTTGTCCTCGAGCCCGACACGGATGTTCCCGCCCAGGGCCAGCGCCGCGCCGACCAGCCGCCACTGGTCGCGCGATATCCCGATCACCTGCCAGTTGTTCGGCCCCTCCGGCCCAC
The DNA here is from genome assembly GCA_963754225.1 of uncultured Thermoleophilia bacterium. Lineage (GTDB taxonomy): Bacteria > Actinomycetota > Thermoleophilia > Solirubrobacterales > 70-9 > DASPWW01. The sequence continues at coordinate 147,932 of CAVWEV010000006.1, read as the reverse complement.
CCGGGATCTGGTCGGCCATGAAGCGACACGTTGCGGGCGTTGGGGCGGACGCCGCCGTTTACGCCCATGACGAGCGAGATCTGAAGCGGCTCCTCCAGCAGCCCCATGTCGATCAGCGGGTCGAGGTTGGCGATGTGCCCGGCGTCGAAGCACTCGTGCTCGGGACGGATCCCGAGCTCCTTCATCGCGGTCAGGAACTCGATGATCGTGTCGAAGCTGTTCTCGAACACCGCCTTGAACACGAACTCCTTGCGACGACGCGAGTACTTGGCGTAGTTCATCGAGCTCATGTTCAGAGCCGCGGCGTCGGGGACCAGCTCGCGCAGGTACGCGATCCGCTTCTCGATCGGGACGCCGATCGCACCGGTCGAGTAGTTGATGATCACGTCGTCGACCTCGCCCTTGATCGCCTCGGTGATCGCGCGGAAGTCCTCGATCTCGTAGCTCGGCACCCCCTCCGGGGTTCGGGCATGGATGTGGATCTGGGAGCCGCCGGCTCTCGACGATCCGCCGCGCCTCCGCCCCGTACTCCTCGGGCGTGTAGGGGATCGCCGGGCACTGGTCGCGGTTCGCGATCGCGCCCGAGATCGAGCAGCTGATGATCACCGGGTCGTTGAAGGGGCTCACGCAGTGCCTCCACGGTTGCTCGTTGCTCGTTGCTCATTGCTCGTTGCTGGGGGGGCGAGCCGGCGGACCGCCGGGCTTGACCGGGCATGGCCAGCTTTGAAGACCTCGTGGCGTATCAGCAGGCCGTTGCGTTGGCCGATGATCTGCGTGAGGTCGTGGTGAGATGGGGACCAATTGATCGATGGACAATTGGTGTTCAGCTGATCCGCTCGGCGGATTCGGTGGGTGCCAACATCGCGGAGGCCTTCGGGCGCGTCAGCCAACGTGATCAGCGACGGTTCCTGCTCTTCGCGCGCGGTTCCGCCTACGAGACCCAGCATTGGATCGAGCGCGCCTTTGCGCGGTCGCTGCTTGCGGAGGAGGCGTTTCGGACTCGCGCTGCGCGAGTCGGAAAGCTGGTCAACGGGCTCCACCGAGCGCACCGTCGCCGAGCTCGAGCAACGAGCAACTAGCAACGAGCTACGAGTCAAACCGGCATCACCCCGTGCTTGCGCCACGGCCTCTGGATCCGCTTGTCCTTCGCCATCTCCAGGCCACGGACGATCGTGGGCCGGGTCTCGCGGGGGTCGATGATGTCGTCGACGAGGTCGTTCTTCGCGGCGACGTAGGGGTCGATCGACTTCTTGACCTCGGCCAGCATCTGCTCCCGCGTCGCGTCGGGGTCGTCGGAGGCCTCGATCGCGGAGCGGCCGATGATGTTGACGGCGCCCTCGGGGCCCATGACCGAGATCTCGGCGGTCGGCCAGGCGACGATCAGGTCGGGCTCGTAGGCCTTGCCGCACATCACGTAGTAGCCGGCGCCGTAGGCCTTGCGCACGATCACGGTCACCTTCGGCACCGTCGCCCGCGACACCGCGTACAGCATCTTCGCGCCGTGGCGAATGATCCCCGCGTGCTCGACCTTCGAGCCGACCATGAACCCGGGCACGTCCTGGAGGAAGACGAGCGGGATGTTGAAGGCGTCGCAGAGGTTGATGAACCGCGCCGCCTTGTCGGCCGAGTCGTTCTCGAGGATCCCGCCGAGCTGCTTCGGCTGGTTGGCGACGATCCCCGCGGGACGGCCGCCGAATCGCGCCAGGCAGGTGATGATCGTACTTCGCGAACTTCGGCTTGATGTCGAGGATCTCGCCGTCGTCGACGATCTCGCGGATCACCTCGTACATGTCGTACGGCTGGCGCGATGACTCGGGCACGAGGTCGAGGAGCCTCTCCGACATCCGGTCGGCGGGATCGGAAGCCTCGCGGAGCGGCGGGCGCTGCTCGCAGTTGGACGGGAAGAACGACAGGTACTGCTTGACGACCGCGATGCACTCGGCGTCGTCGGCGACCTCGAGGTCGCCGACTCCCGACTTGCGGCAGTGGACCTTGGCGCCGCCGAGCTCCTCCATCGAGATGTCCTCGCCGGTAACGGCCTTCGTCAGATGCGGGCCGGCGAGGGCCATCGCGCCCTGTCCGACGACCATCGGGACGAAGTCGGAGAGGCCCGGGACATACGCGGTCCCCGCGGCGCACGGGCCCATCATCGCCGCGACCAGCGGGACGACGCCCGACATCGTCACCTCCTCGCGGAACAGGTGGCCCGAGCCGGCGAAGATCGAGCCGGAGGCCTCCTGGATCCGGGCGCCGGCGGAGTCGAGCAGCCAGATCAGCGGCATCCGCTTCTGCAGCGCCATCTCGCGCAGCCGGCCGACCTTCTGCTCGCCCGGTGACCCCCATGGAGCCGGCCATCACGGTGAAGTCGTAGGCGGCGATGCAGCAGGGACGACCGTCGACGTTCCCCCACCCGGTGATCACGCCGTCGGCCGGGCGCCTCGCGGCCCTCCATCGCGCGCTGCGAGAAGTGCGGCCCGGCCTGAATCCCGATCTCGACGAACGTTCCCGCGTCGACGAGCAGGTCGATCCGCTCGCGCGCGGTCAGCTTGCCGCGCTCGTGCTGGACGGCGATCTTCTCCTCGCCGCCGCCGAGCTTCGCCTTCTCGCGCCGGCCATGGAGATCCTCGACCATGTGGCGCATCCCCGTCTCTTCGCCGTGCTCGGTCTCCGCGGGCGCCTCCTTGGCGTCCCCGCTGTGCTCCGTGGCGGCGGGCTGCTGTCCGCTGTCTGCTGTCTGCCGTCTCATCGCCCCTTCCAGTTCGGCTCGCGCTTCTCGAAGAACGCCTGCACGCCCTCCTGGATGTCCTCGGTCGTGAAAGTCAGCGAGAGCTGCGAGCGCAGGTACTCGAGCGCGTCGTCGAGCGCCATGTCCTGCTGGCGGTACATCGCGTCATGCCCGAGCCGCATCAGCACCGGGCTCTTCGAGGCGAGCTTGCCAGCCCACTCGGCGACCGCGGCGTCGAACTCGTCGGCCGGCACGACCTTGTTGGCGAGCCCGTAGCTGACCGCCTCCTCCGCGCTGAGCCGCTCGCCGAGCAGCATCATCTCGTTGACCTCTTGCGCGGCACGTTGCGGTAGATCATCGACATGATCATGTAGGGGAAGGCGCCGACGTTGATCTCGGGCGTGCCGAACGTCGCCCCCTGCTTGGCGATCACGAGGTCGCAGGACAGCGCCAGCCCCAGCCCGCCGGCGAGCACGTGGCCGTTCGCGGCGCACAGCGATGGCTTGCCCAGCCGCGGCATCAGCCGGAAGAAGTCGAGGAAGAGATCGGAGCCGTAGTGCTTCTGGACGAGCGGCGCGTCGGCGGCGAACCCGCCGAGGTCGGCGCCGGCGCAGAACACCTTGTCGCCCGCCCCGTGAGCACGACCGCGCGGACCTCGTCGTCGTCGCGGACCCGCAGCGATCGCGTCGACCAGCTCGGCGAGCAGCTGGCCGCGAGAGCGCGTTGCGCTGCTCGGGGCGGTTGAGCGTCACCGTCGCCACGCCGTCCGAGACGTCGTAGAGGAGCTGTTCGTAGTCGGTCACTGCTATCGCGATCGATCCCGGCGGCGGCGCCACCTTACGACATTCTCCCATGATCTACGAAGTGGGAAGTCCTACTTCGCACTTTGCAACCCGCGCGTGCCCCACGGCGGCCAAGTCCGGCGGCAGGCACCCGAGAGTATGAAGTAGGACTGCGTACTTTTCGCTAGGCTTGGCGGCCGCGCGCGACACCGCGTGCCACCCGCATCCCGACCGAGGAGGCCCCGTTGGCGACAGCGACCGAGTCCGTGATCAAGCCCGACCACGAGGGCGCACGCCGCCACCTGATCTTCACCGACGAGCACGAGGACCTGCGCGAGTCGATGCAGGCCTGGGTGCAGAAGGAGCTGACCCCGCACCGCAACGAGTGGGAGGAGACCCTGTGGCCCAGCGAGGTCATGCGCCGCGCCGGCGAGCTCGGCTTCCTCGGCCTCTGCTTCCCGGAGGAGTACGGCGGGCAGGGCGGCGACTACTTCTACTCGCTGGTCCGCGCCGAGTGCATGAGCTACTCGGGCTACGGCGGCCTCAACATGGGCTTCGCCGTCCAGACCGACATGGTCCTCCCCCCGATCCACCTGCTCGGCACCGAGGAGCAGAAGCAGCGCTACCTGGCGCCCGGGATCAAGGGCGAGAAGATCGGCTGCCTCGGGATCACCGAGCCGGGGGCCGGCTCCGACGTCGCCGGGATCCGCACCACGGCGATCCGCGACGGCGACGAGTACGTGATCAACGGCGTCGAAGACGTTCATCACCAACGGCGCGCGGGCCGACTTCATCGTGCTGGTCACGAAGACCGACCCCGAGCGACGGCCACGACGGGATCACCCTGTTCCTCGTCGACCTCGCGACGAGGACGGCAACCGACGCCCGGCTTCTGCGTCTCGCGCAAGCTCGAGAAGATGGGCATGCACTCCTCCGACACCGGCGAGCTGGCGTTCGAGGACGTCCGCGTCCCGGCCGAGAACGTGCTCGGCGAGGTCGGCAAGGGCTTCTACCACATCTCCTGGGAGCTCCAGGGCGAGCGCATGGTCGCCGCCGCCGGCTGCGTCGCCGGCGTGCGAGCGGATGTTCGAGCGCGACGCTCGAGTACGCGAAGGAGCGCGAGGCGTTCGGGCGGCCGATCGGCCGCTTCCAGGCGATCCGCCACAAGTTCGCCGAGATGGCGACGAAGATCGAGGCCGCGAAGCAGTTCAACTACGCGACCGCGTGGCGCTACGCCAACGGCGAGTACCCGGTGCGCGAGATCTCCGAGGTGAAGCTGTTCACCTCGCGGGTCGCCTGCGAGGTCGCCGACGAGTGCGTCCAGATCCTCGGCGGCTACGGCTACATGAAGGAGTACGAGATCGAGCGCGCCTACCGCGACGTGCGGCTGAACCGGATCGGCGCCGGCACCGACGAGATCATGCTCGAGGTGATCGGCCGCTCGTACGGGCTGTAGCCGGGCGCCGAGGCGCAGCTAGCGGCGGCGCGAGCCGAGCAGCCGCTGCAGGTCGCCGAGCCGGTCGTCCCACTCCGCTCCCACCCTGGCGATCCAGCGCGCCGCGTCCTCGAGCGGCTCCGCCTCGAGGCTGTATCGCGTTTCGCGGCCGACGCGCGCGGATCGCACGAGGTGTGCACGCGACAGCGCCGCAAGGTGCTTGGCGACCGCCTGACGGGTGATCGGGAGCTGGGCCGCGAGGCCGCTGGAGGTCACGGTGGATCCGGCCGCGAGCGTCTCGATCACGCGCCTGCGGGTCGGGTCCGCGAGCGCCGTGAACACCGCGTCGACCCGGGCGGCCACGCTCAGGCGAGGACCAAGGAGGTCACGTGTCCCAGCGCCACAAGCCGCGCGTCCCAGAACGAGCCGGAGAGCGCGCCGGGGCCCACGGGGGCCGCGCGCTCGACGACGACGAGCCGGGTGCCGCTCACCGCGGGCTCGAGGGTCAGCTCGACGTAGGTCTCGGGCTCGTCGGGACGCGCCCACGTGAAGGCGAGCGAGCGCTCCTCCTCCACGCTCACCACGGTGCCGCGGCGCTCCTCTCCGTCCGCGAACCGGAAGCTGGCGTCGCCGCCCACCACGGGGTCGAGCTCGGCGTCCTCGGCGAGCCACTCCGAAAGCATGCGCTCGTCGGTCAGCGCCTCCCAGACCTCCTCCGGACTGGCCTCAAGGACCGCCTCGCGCTCCACCCTACGCCGGTCCTCGCCTTCCATCGCGACCTCCTCGCAGCTCGATGTGCAACCGAATGGTTGCGCTTGCTACGCTCCACCAAATGCGCAACCGACAAGTTGCACCTTAGCAAGGAGAGGAGCCCCGATGCCCCTGATCCCGATGGTGATCGAGCAAACCGGACGCGGCGAGCGCTCGTTCGACATCTACTCCCGCCTGCTGGGCGAGCGGATCATCTTCATCGGCCAGGAGATCGACGACGAGATCGCCAACCTGGTCGTGGCCCAGCTGATCCATCTCGAGGCCGACGATCCCGACAAGGAGATCTCGCTCTACATCAACTCCCCCGGCGGCTCGGTGTATGCCGGGCTCGGGATCTACGATGCGGTCCAGTACGTGCGCCCCGACGTACAGACGATCTGCTTCGGGGTCGGGATGTCGATGGGTGCGCTGCTGCTCACCGGCGGCGCCAAGGGCAAGCGCCTGGCGCTCCCCAACTCGAAGATCCTCATCCACCAGCCGAGCGCCGGCTTCCAGGGCAAGTCGACCGACATCGACATCCACGCGCGCGAGGTGCTCGAGCAGCGCAAGCGAATCGACGAGATCTACGCCCGCCACACCGGCCGCAGCGCCGAGGAGCTGCACCGCGACATGGAGCGCGATCGCTTCTTCACCGCCGAGGAGGCCGTCGAGTACGGCCTGATCGACCGCGTGATCGAGCGTCACGAGCTGGCGCGCTCCCCGACGGGATTCCGCAGCTGAGCGGCGACGGTTGTCGGTTGGCAGCCGGCGCCGCGGGTGGTAGCGTCATCCCCACCTTAGGGGGAATCAGGAAAGGGAAAGGCATGACGCCACTGAGAAGGGGATGGACCGCGTGCGCCGCGGTCGCGCTGGGCTGCCTGATCGCCGCACCGAGCGCACAGGCCGCGTTCACGGTGGGAGGCAGCGCCGCGCCGACCGATCCGACATCGGGCGCGAACAGCAACTTCAACATCAACATCAACTTCGGCGGCGGGACGAGCCAGGCCGAGAGCGTCGAGGACCTGACCGTCCACCTCCCGCCGGGGCTGGTCGGCAACCCAGGCGCCACCCCGCTTTGCACCGTCGCCCAGCTCAACGCCGACAACTGTCCCGGCAACACCCAGGTGGGATCCGTGAGCTCGGTGGTCGATCCGCTTGGACTCCCCGCCCCGATAACCGTCAATGGCGCGCTCTACAACCTCGTCCCGCAATCCGGAGAGCCGGCGCGGTTCGGAATCGTGCTGCGCCCGGACGTCGGTAACAACATCGTTCTCCAGTCCGGCGCGCGGCTTCGCAAGGACGACTTCGGGCTCGACTCCGTGGTCACGGGGATCCCGAACACCGCGAACCTGGGGCTGGGCAGCGTTCCGATCCACATCAACTCACAGACTCTCACCCTGTTCGGCAAGGCCGCGACCGGCAACGCGTTCCTGCGCAACCCGACGTCGTGCGGAAGTCAGACCACGGGTTTCGAGGCGACCTCGCACGGCGGCGATAGCGCGAGCGCGGAGGCGACCTTCAACCTGAGCGGCTGCCAGAGCCTCCCGTTCAACCCCAAGCTCACCGGCGTGGTCGGCGCGCCCGGTAGGACCGAGCCCGCAACCAAGCCCCCGATGACGACGGTGATCGAGCAGAAGGACGGCGAGGCCGGCCTGCAGCGGGCGCAGGTGGTCCTTCCGGCGGGGGTCGGCGCGGTCGCCGCCGAGCTCGGCAACGGCTGCCCGCTGGCCAGCTTCCAGGCGAGCAAGTGCCCGGCCAACTCGATAATCGGCTCGGCCGAGTCCGAGTCGCCCCTGCTCGACGTCCCGCTGGCCGGTGACGTGTCGATCGTCAATGCCGTTCCGGGCGAGCTGCCCCAGCTCGGGGTCGACTTGAAGGGACCGCTGGCGATCCAGATTCGCGGGAACTTCCTCCTCGCCCCCGGCCCCGGAAACGTGTTCGAGGGGTTGCCGGACATCCCGATCTCGCGCTTCGAGCTGAAGTTCAAGCAGGACAAGCTGATCTCGACGACCCGGGATCTGTGCGAGCCGCCTGTGCCCCTGTTCAGCACCGACTTCCTCGGCTACAACGGCGTCCGGCGGACGGGGTCCGCCGAGGCGGAGGTCGCGGGCTGCACCCCGACCGCCAAGGTCACGCTGAGCAAGTCGAGGTCGAAGCATCCGCGCCTGAAGGCGGACATAAAAGGCGGCGGTTCGACGCTTCGCAAAGCGAAGATCAAGCTGCCGCGCCAGCTCAAGTTCGCGAGCAAGCGCGCCTTCAAGCGCGGCACGAAGGCGACCGGCGACGACGGGAAGCTCGGGAAGTCAGCGCTGAAGCGCGGCGCGCGAAGCGTGAAGGTGAGTGCTACGAACGGCTCCACGACGCTGACGGTGAGCGCCCGCAAGCATGCCGTGAAGCGGGTGAAGAAGGTCAAGCAGGGCAAGGCGCTGCGCTTCCCGATCGCCGTCGAGGACGCCGGCGGCTTCAAGACGAAGCTCGAACCAACCGCGACCGCGAAGTAGCTGGATGGCTCACCTACTCACGGCTGGCCAGACAGCCAGGAGCGTGATACCGTTCCGCGGCTCCACAGGGGGGCCCCGTCCCGCATCGCGATAGATGAAGTCGGGTTCGGCACGAAAAGCATGGATCGCGTCCGCGGCGGTGGCGCTGGGGTGTCTCTTCGCCGCGCCGGGCGCGCAGGCTGCGATCGGGTTCGGGGGCGGCCTGTCGGCCCAGCCGGCCGACACCCAGGCCGGCGCGAACAGCGACTTCACGATCAACATGCCGTTCACCGGCTCGGGGCCAAACGACAGCGTCCGGGACCTGACCGTTCACCTGCCCCCCGGTCTGATCGGCAACCCCACCGCCACACCGCTGTGCACCCTGGCCCAGTTCCAGACCGGCGCCGCGGGGTCCTGTCCGGCCGCGAGTCAGGTGGGCACCGTGACGGTCGGCGCGAGCGTCCAAGTGCTTCCTGCGGTCCTCGTCCCGCTTATCACCCCGATCACCGGCACGATCTACAACATGCAGCCGCAGCCGGGCGAGCCGGCGCGGTTCGGGATCGTCCTCAAGTCTTTGCCGGTCGATCTGCCGATCCTTGGAGACGTTGTGCTGCCGCCGATCAAGCAGCAGTCGGGCGTCGAGCTGCGTGACGACCTCGGCCTCGACACCGTGCTCAACGACATACCCAACACGGCGACGCTGATCGGCGGACTCACCGTCCCAATCCAGATCACCTCCCAGACCCTGACCCTGTTCGGCGAGGTCGGGGACAAGACGTTCATGCGCAACCCGACCTCCTGCAAGGAGCAGGTCGTCCGCTTCGACGCGACGGATCACACCGACGACACCGCGACCGGACAGGCGTCGTTCACCACTACCGGTTGCGACAAGCTTGCGTTCGATCCAAAGCTCAGCGCGACGATCGGGTCACCGGGCCACACGAGCCCGGCGACGAAGCCGCCCCTGACCACGGTGATCAGGCAAACCGAGACGGAGGCGGGGCTGAAGCGCGCCCAGGTGATCCTGCCGCCGGGCGTCGCCGCGGACGCCGCGGCGCTCGGAAACCTCTGCCCGACGCCGCAGTTCCAGGCCAGCCGGTGCCCGGCCAACTCGATCATCGGATCGGCCACAGCCATTACTCCGCTGCTCACCCAGCCGCTCGCCGGCCAGGTCTCGATCGTGGAGCCACTGACTCCAGGGGGGCTTCCCAACCTCGGCGTCGACCTCAAGGGCCCCCTGCCGCTCCAGCTCCGGGGCAACTTCATTCTCGTCCCCGGGCCCGGGAACGTCTTCGAGGGGCTACCCGACACTCCAATCACGCGGTTCGAGCTCAACTTCGACGCGGACAAGCTGATTGCCACCACCCGCGACCTCTGCCAGCCCCCGCCGCCGGTCTTCCACGCCGACTTCGAGGGGCACAACGAGCGCAAGCGATCGAGCGACGTGGCCGGCGAAGTGGAGGGGTGTGGGAGGAGCGCCGGCGAGCCGACCGCGAAGGTGAAGCTGAAGCGCTCCAAGTCCGAGCACCCTCAGATGAAGGCGAAGGTGAAGGCCGGCGTGTCCGGCCTAAAGAAGATGAAGCTCAAGCTGCCGAAGCAGCTCCGGTTCGCCAAGGGGCGAGACTTCAAGCGTGGCGCGAAGGCGCCCGACGCCAGCCTCCGCGCGGGGAGGCGAAAGCTGAAGCTGAAGTCCGACGAGGGGGTCGTGAAGTTCAAGGTCAGGGTCGCGAAGCACGGCCTCGACCGCGTGCAGCCGATCAAGAAGGGCAAGCGGCCGCGCTTCCCGATCACCGTCACGGACACCGGCGGCAAGCAGACGAAGCTCAAGCCGCGCGCCAAGGCTCGCTGAGCCCCAGTGCCCACGCGCGGCGCCGCGGCCGCTAGGCTCGCCCGGCGGTGTCCAACCTCGACCACATCCGCTCCTACTACGAGGCGCTGAACACCGGGGACCCGGATCGGGTCGCCGAGCACTTCACAGACGACGCCATCCACTACTACACCCGCCTCGGCCCCCACGAGGGCGCGCGGGCGATCGGCGAGAACACGCGGTGGGCGGTCGACAACCTGGACGGTCAGTGGCACCTCGAGCACGGGATCGAGCAGGGCGACGAGGCGGTGATCGAGTGGGCGATGACGTGGCGTGAGCCCGAGTCGGGCGAGCGGCGAATCAACCGCGGCACGGAGTGGTTCCGCCTGCGCGACGGGCAGATCGCCGAGGTGCGCGCCTACCACCACGGCGACCGCCGCAATCCGCGCGGTGACCTGCTCGGGTTCGACGTCGAAGGGCGCGGTTACACCACACTGTGAGTGTCATCAAGGACACGGGGGAGCGCGCGGTCCTGCCGCCGTTCACGGACGAGCACGAGCAGCTGCGGGAGACCGTGCGGCCGCTTCGTCGCGCAGCGAGATCGCGCCCCACGTGGACGAGTGGGAGCAGGCGCGCGAGTTCCCGCGCGAGCTGTTCGAGCGCTGCGGCGAGCTCGGCTTCCTCGGCCTCAAGTACCCGGAGGAGCTACGGCGGCCAGGGCGGCGACTACGTCCACGACGCGGTGTGGATCGAGGAGCTGTCGCGCTCCGGCGCCTCCGGCGGGGTCGGCGCCGGGCTCGGCGCGCCACACCGGGATCGCGACGCCGCCGATCTTCAACTTCGGCACCCCCGAGCAGCACGAGCGCTGGCTTCGCCCCGCGATCCGCGGGCGAGAAGATCGGCGCGCTGGGGATCACCGAGCCGGGCGCCGGCTCCGACGTCGCCTCGATCCGGACCTTCGCCCGCCGGGTCGAGGGCGGCTACGTCGTCAACGGCTCGAAGACGTTCATCACCAACGGCGTGCGCGCCGACTTCCTCGTCTGCGCGGTGAAGACGACCGAGGAGCGGCGGGCACCACGGGCTCTCGTTCCTCGTCCTCGAGCGCGAGATGCCCGGCTACGAGGTGACCCGCAAGCTCGAGAAGATGGGCTGGCACTCCTCCGACACGGGCGAGCTGTCCTTCACCGACGTCGAGGTGCCCGAGGAGAACCTGCTCGGCGAGGAGAACGGCGGCTTCTACCTGATCATGGCCAACTTCGCCTGGGAGCGGCTGCTGATGGCGCTCGGCGCCGTCGGCGGCGATGCAGCGGGTGTTCGAGGTGACGCTCGCCTACGCGAAGGAGCGCGAGGCGTTCGGGCGACCGATCGGCCGCTTCCAGGCGATCCGCCACAAGTTCGCCGAGATGGCGACCAAGATCGGAGGCCTCGCGCGCGCTCACCTACCACGCCCTGCGCCTGTTCGCCGACGGCGAGGACCCGATCCGCGAGGTGACGATGGCGAAGCTGTTCACCCAGCGGGCGATGGTCGAGATCGCCGACGAGTGCCTGCAGATCCACGGCGGCTACGGCTACATGCGCGAGTACGGGATCGAGCGCGCGCTCCGCGACGCCCGCCTCGGCCCGATCGGCGGCGGCACCGACGAGATCATGAAGGAGATCCTCGGCCGCCAGCTCATGGGGTAGCCGCTCAAAGGAGCCGCGGATGCCGGGCGATGCCTGAAATGTAGAGTCCCGGCCCCGAACGCAAGCGTCACGACCCAAAGGAGAGACTCGAAGGATGGGACTGCTCGACGGCAAGGCCGCGATCATCACCGGCTCGGCGCGCGGGATCGGCCGTGCGACCGCGGAGCTGTTCGTTAGCGAGGGTGCCCGGGTGCTGATCAACGACATCGACGGCGACATCGCCGAGCAGGCGGCCGGCGAGATCGACGGAGACACCGCGGTGTTCGCCGGCGACCTCACCAAGCCGGGGGCGCCGGATGACCTGGTCAAGAAAGCGAGCGACGACTTCGGCCACGTGGACTTGGTCGTCAACAACGCCGGCTACACGTGGGACGGCGTCGTCCACAAGATGTCGGACGAGCAGTTTCAGGCGATGCTCGACATCCACACGATCGTCCCCTTCCGGGTGATCCGCGCGCTCGCGCCGATGTGGCGCGAGGCCGCCAAGAAGGAGCGCGACGAAGGCCAGGAGGTGTTCCGGAAGATCGTCAACGTGACCTCGATCTCGGGCACGATGGGCAACGCCGGGCAGGCGAACTACTCGGCGGCGAAGGCCGGCGTGACGGGGCTGACGAAGACGATCGCCAAGGAGTGGGGCCAGTTCAAGGTCAACTGCAACGCAGTCGCGTTCGGGTTCGTCGAGACCCGCCTCACCCAGGCGAAGGAGAAGGGCGAGACGTTCACCGCGCCATCGGGCGACGAGGTCGAGATCGGCATCCCGGAGCAGATGCGGGCGATGGCCTCGATGACGATCCCGCTCGGCCGGCGGCGCGCGGCCCGAGGAGGCGGCCGGGCCGGTGCTGTTCCTGTGCTCCGCGCTGTCCAACTTCGTCCACGGCCAGGTCGTCAACGTCACCGGTGGCCAGTTCGCCGGCATGACGACGTAGCCGAACGGCTCGGGCCCGGCTGGAACGATGCGCGTCTCCATCCTGATCGAGGGGCAGGAGGACGTCACCTGGGAGGACTGGCTCGCCCTCGCAGAGACGTGCGAGCGTGGCCGGATCGAGACCATGTTCCGGTCCGATCATTACCTGTCGGTCGTGGGCCGGCACGAGCGCCGGTCGCTCGACGCCTGGGGGACGATCAGCGCCCTGGCGGCCGTCATGCCGAGACTGCGCCTCGGGACGCTGGTCTCCCCGGTCACCTTCCGGCATCCGTCGGTGCTCGCCAAGGCCGCGGTGACCGCCGATGCGATCTCGGGCGGTGGGCGGATCGAGCTCGGCATGGGCACCGGCTGGCTCGAGGACGAGCACGCCGCATACGGCTTCCCGTTCCCGGCGACCGGCGAGCGGATGCGAATGCTCGAGCAGCAGATCGAGATCGTCCGCCGGGAGTGGAGCGAAAGCGACCTCAGCTTCGAGGGCGAGCACTACCGCCTGGCTGGGCTCGACGCGCTGCCGAAGCCATCACGGCCGCCGAATCTGATCGTCGGGGGCCGGGCGCGAGCGCGAAGCGCCGCCCTGGCGGTGCGGTGGGCCGACGAGTACAACCTGCTGTCGATGGGCCTCGAGGAGTGTCGCGAGCGCCGGCGCGAGCTGGTCGAGGCCTGTGAGCGCGCCGGCCGCGAGCCGCTCACGGTCTCGCTGATGACGGGATCGCTGATCGGAGCCGACGAGGCTGACCTCGCGGACCGGGCGCGCCGCCTGGCGGAGCTGCAGGGCGAGGACGCCCGCGACCCCGCCGCTTATCTCGCCGGCCTGCCGGACCACTGGATCGTGGGCACCCTGGAAGCGGTCCGGGAGCGGCTCGCCGAGCTCGAGAACGCGGGGGTGGAGCGGGTGATGCTGCAGCACCTGCCGCACCGCGATCTCGACGGCGTGCGCGTGATCGCCGAGATCGAGCCCTACCGAGCCGCGTCGTGAGCGCGATGACGTTCGTCGGGGTGCCGGTCGACTCCGTGGGCCGCTCCGGCGGCACCGAGCACGCCCCCGAGGCGCTGCGCGAGCTGGGCCTTGTCGAGGTGCTCGGTGGGCCCGATCGCGGCGACCTCGACGTCCGCATCCGCGGCGAGGAGCGCGACCCCGTGACCGGGATCGTGGCGAGCCCCGACGTGCTCGCCACAACCGCGACCCTGAGGGAGGCGGTCGCCGGCGCGATCTCGGACGGCGCCCGGCCGTTCCTCTCCGGTGGCTGCTGCTCGGAGGTTCCCGGGGCGCTCGCGGGGGCGCGCGACGCGCTCGGCCGCGTCGGCCTCGCCTACCTCGACGGACACCTGGACCTGTACGACGGCACGACCTCCCCAACCGGCGAGGCGGCCGATATGCCGATCTCGGTCGCGCTCGGCCACGGCCCCGCGGCGTGGGTCGAGGAGGCGGGCGGCGCTTCGCTCGCGCCGCGGGACGCCGCGCTGGTCGGCTACCGCGACGAGGAGGAGTCGCAGAGCTACGGAATGCTGCAGCCCGAGGAGCTCGCCCGGGCTGACGCACGTGTCGGTGGACGAGGTCCGCGCCGAGGGACCGGCGGCGGTCGTCGACAGGGTGACCGCCGCCCTCGGCCCGGAGCTTCCGCTGTGGCTCCACTTCGACGTCGACGTGCTCGACCAGGAGGTATTCCCCGCCACCGACTACCTGATGCCGGGCGGGATGACGTGGGAGGAGTTGCTCCCGGTCATCACGCCGCTGCTGTCCGCGCCGTCCCTCGTCGGCGCCTCGCTCGGCTGCTACAACCCCGACAAGGACCCCGGCCGCGCGTGCGGTCGCGCCCTCGTCGGCTCGCTTGGCACCGCGCTCGCCTGACTAGCGGGAGCGATCACTCGGGCGGCCTGCGCTCCTCGGCGAGCGGGGCTCCCGTGTCGTCCGCGGCGCCGGACGGCGGCCAGGACCCGAACCAGTTGTCCCGGGCGCCGTCGAGCGTCAGCACCGCGCCGGAGAAGAAGTCACCGGCGGGCGAGGCGAGAAAGGTGACCAGCCACGCCATCTCCTCCGGCTTCCCGAGCCGGCCGAGCGGGACCGTTCGGGCGACGTTCTCGCTCACCTCCTTGGGGTACTTGGTGCGCAGCACCTCGGTGTCGAACTGCCCCGCCGCGACCGCGCACAGCCTGATGTTGAAGCGCGCCCACTCGATCGACAGCGTCCGCATCATGTTCTCGACCGCGGCCCGGGCCGCGCCGGTGTGGACCATCCCCGGCATCCCGTGATGCGGCGAGACGGTGACGCTGACCACCTTCCCGGAGCGCTGCGGGATGAATGCCTTCGTCGCCGCGGCGTGGGTCATCTGCCACGTGCCCTGCACGTTGAGCTCGATCACGGTGCGAAACCCCTTCGGGGAGATCGCCTCGGCGGGGCTGAGGAACTGTCCGCCGGCGTTGTTGACCAGCACGTCGAGCCGGCCGTGGCGCTCCACCACTCCCGTGACCAGCTCCTCGACCGCGTCCTGGTCGCGGATGTCGGCCGCGGCGGCCTCCCCCCTCCCGCCGGCGTCGGCGATCGCGGCGGCGGTCTCCTCGAGCGGCTCGGGACGCCGCCCGCAGCCGACGACGACCGCCCCCAGCGAGGCGAGCTCGAGCGCCGTGGCGCGGCCCAGACCGCTCCCCGCGCCGGAGACCAGGCACACCTGGCCGTCGAGGAGGCCCGGGGCGAAGATCCGTGATCGGCGCTCGGCCATCCGCGCGGGGCAGTTTATGTCCGCAAGCCGCTCCCGAACGCAGGCGGAGCAGGCGGCGTCTGACATCCTGACCCGCCGATGAAGATCCACGCCGAGTCCAAGCCGCTGACCGAGCCCCTGAGGGGCGGGACCAGCGGCGCGACCGTCAGCGTCGAGCCCCTGGCCGGCGGCGAGCTCCAGGCGCCGCCCGCGTTCGTCGAGGGAACGGGCGGCCGCTTCGAGAACCTGCGGATGCTGGGCGTGGGCACGCCGCGCTCCTCGTGGTGGTGGCTTCCCTGCCCCGCCTTCCTGATTCGCCACCCATCCGCCGGGCCCGTCCTCGTCGACACCGGCCTGCATCCGTCGGTGACGGCGAAGCCGCGCGAGAACCTGGGCCGCATCGTCTCGCGCATCGGGCACCCGCGGCTCGAAGCGGGCGGGGACGTGCCGGCTCGGCTGCGCGCCCGCGGGCTCGATCCGAAGTCGATCCCGGTGGTGGTCATGACCCACCTGCATTTCGATCACACCTCGGCGATCTCGGAGTTCCCGGGCGCCACGTTCGTCATCGCCGAGCCCGAGTGGGTGGCGGCGACCACGGACCGCAGACCCGCGCTGCGCGGCTACCGTCCCGCTCACTTCGACTACACGTTCGACTACCGCACGCTCAACTACGGGGGCGACCGAATCTCCTCGTACTCGACCTTCGGGCGCACCTTCGACCTCTTCGGCGACGGGAGCATCCGGCTCGCCTTCACCCCGGGTCACTCGGCCGGCCACCAGTGCGTGATAGCGCGGCTCCGCGACCGCGACTTCGTGATCGCGGGCGACGCCGTCTACAACCTGCGCCAGCTCCAGGGCGCGCCCGAGCCGCCCCGCCCCGTCGATCGCCACAACTGGCGGCGCTCGAGGCGCGAGCTGCAGCTCTACCGGACCCAGTTCCCTCACGCCGTGGTCGTCCCGAGCCACGACCACGAGCTGTGGCCGAAGCTCGAAGAGCGCTACGAGTAGCCGCTAGCGCGTGTGCGGGCGCGCCGAGGCGTCCGCCGCGGAGTTCGGCGAGATCCCCTCGCGAAGGGCCTTGATCACGCCGCGGCGGCCCTTCTCCTCGAGCGCCGTGTACATCTCGCGCACGCGGTCGAAGATCTGCTTCGCGACCTCCATCTGCTGCTCGCGGCTCGGCTGCTCGACGACGCCGAAGCTCATCGGCTCGCCGTACTGCACGGTCACCTTCGGGAAGCGAAGCTTCCTCCATCGGCGCACGCCCTTCGAGCCGTGGATCGCGACCGGCACGACGGGAACGCCCGACTCGAGCGCGAGGCGGCCCACGCCGCGGCGCGGCTCGCCGAGCCCGCCGCTGCGCGAGCGGCCACCCTCCGGGATACATCAGCAGGCAGCCGCCGCGCTCCAGGATCGCGTGCGCGGTGATGAAGGCCTCCTCGTCGTGCTTGCCGCGGCGCACCGGGAACGCCCCACCGTGGTGGAGGATCCAGGTGATCACCGGATTCGTGAACAGCTGCGACTTGGCCATGAACCGCACCTTGCGCCGCAGGTACATGCCGGCGAAGAAATGGTCCCACTGGCTGAAGTGGTTGGGCGCCAGGATCACGGGCCCCGTGACCGGGACGTTGGCGGTCCCGATCGCCGCCTCGCGGTAGAAGACCAGGCACGGGGGCGTGAGCACGATCCGCGCCACGTCGTAGATCCACCCGGGCTCGCGCGTGCGGGCGCGCTCGTGAAAGCGCGCGAAATGCTCCGCGGGGCGCGGATCCGTGTAGACCTGCGGCTTGAGCTCGGACATGAATCAGTAACGGAGACCAGCCTGTCTACCCCCCTTTCGTTGCGGGGTTACGGCCCGCTCGGGACCTCAGTACGGCGAGGGGCCGCCGAACATCTCGCCCATTCGGCGGGCGACCGACAGGTCACCCTCGAGCTCCACGCGGCCCTCGAGGAAAGCGGGCATCGCCGACTCTCCCGCGGCGATCCGCACGAAGTCGACGAGAGCGATCCGCACGCTGACCTCGGGATCGGTACCGGGACCGCTCAGCACGCGCGCCTTGCCGTCGGCGATCCGGATCCTCCAGCGGTCGCGCTCGGTCGGCCCCGCACCGTCACCGTCGGCGTGGCGGGCGAACGTGTACTCGATGTCGCCCTCGAACCCGAACGCCATCTTGGGATCGAAGGAGCGCGCCATGCCGAGCAGCAGCGCGCGCTGCGCGGCGTGCGATCCGAAGCGGCGCTCGATCTCGCGGTCGGAGGCGCCGTCCACGAATCGGGCCAGCCCGCGCTGCGCCTGCCTGCGCACTCCGTCCCGCAGCTCGTCTCGCAGCCGGACCGCCAGGTCCCGGGGCGAGAGAGCCGCCCGCCGGCGGGCCTTGCGAGCGCGCTCGAGCTCGGCGGGCTCGTCGATCACGTACTCGCCGCGCCGCTCCCGCGGCGGCTCGCGCCGCGCCAACGCGGCCTCGATCGCCGGTGCCAGCCGCTCGGCCTTCTCCGCCTCGCGCTCCTCGCGCCCCTCGGCGAACTGCGGGACCACCTGCTCGCCGAACAGCTCCAGGCTCTCGCAGATGTGCTCGTGGGTGTTGCGTCCGGCCTGCAGCACCATCCCTACCTCGTCGACTCCGACCGCCTCGTAGCGGCGCAGCAGCGCGACGATCTGCTCCGGCGTGCCGATCGCCCCGCGAAGCGAGCCGAGGCCCTCCTGCAGAAGCCTCACTCCGAGCGGCGCCTTGTCCGGGGTGACGATGTCGCGCGCGAAGCCGGTCTCGCCGCGGCGCTCGAGGAACTCCTGGTAGACGTCGGTCCGCGCGATCGCGTGAGGGGTGCCGCCGTAGTAGTGGGCGAGCGAGTAGCCGAAGAAGTGCGCACCGTCGATCCCGCGCTCGATCGCCTCGGCCTCGTCGGGATGGGCCATCATCGGCAGGACCACCGCGACCTTGGGGTTGACGGCGAAGCCGGCGGGCACGCACTCCTCCGAGGCGATCAGCTCGTAGTACTCGTCCACCCACCTGCCGGCGTCCTCCGGCTCGACGAAGGAGAAGGCGAGCGCGCCGATCCCCTTGCGTGCGGCGAGCTGGATCGTCTCGCGGCGGCTGCACGCGACCCACAGCGGCGGGTGGGGCCGCTGCAGCGGCTTGGGGACGACGTTGCGGGGCGGCATGCGGAAGAACTCGCTCTCCCAGCCCGCGAACGGCTCCTCGACGAACATCCGCGTGATCGCATCGAGCGCGTCCTCCCACTGCTCGTGCTTGCGCGTGCGGTCGACGAGGAAGCCGCCCAGCTCGCCGGCGGAGCTCCCCTCCCCGCTCCCGAACTCGACCCGCCCGCCTGACACGAGGTCGAGCGTGGCGACGCGCTCCGCCACGCGCGCCGGATGGTTCACCCCCGGCGGGAGCTGGATGATCCCGTGGCCGAGCCGGATGCGCTCGGTGCGCTGGCTGGCGGCGGCCAGGAAGACCTCGGGGGCGGAGGAGTGCGAGTACTCCTCGAGGAAGTGGTGCTCGACCTCCCACACGCAGTCGAAGCCCGACCGCTCGGCGATCACGATCTGCTCCAGCGCGTCCTCGAGCAGGCGCCGCTCGGAGTCCTCCGCCCAGGGCCGCGGAAGCTGGTGCTCGTAGAAGAGGCTGAACCTCATCCGCGGGTGGAGCATACGGCGGGCGAGACCCTCGCAGCGCTGCTCGAAGCCGCGGGTCGCGTATTCCGTAGCTAGCTAATCTTTTATACATCGCGACCGCAACGAGCACCGAGATGGAGAGCTTTTCCGTCGCCTGGGACGCCTTCTTCGGCTCCATTCGCCGAGCCAGGGGGCGCTTCGCGCGCGAGGCGGGCGCCGGCGAGCTCACCCTCCCCCAGTACCAGCTCTTGACCGCCCTGAGCGATATGGCTCAGCGCCCGGTCGGCGAGCTCGCCGAGGCGGCCGGAATCGCGGCGCCGACAGCGACGCGGATGCTCGACGGGCTGGAGCGAGCCGGGATCGTGCGGCGCACGCCCTCGACCGAGGATCGCCGCGTCGTCACCGTGCAGCTGACCCCCAAAGGTGGCAGGCTTCTGAAACGAAAGCGCAAGCGCGTCGAGGAGAGGCGCCGTGCGCTGTACGACTCGCTGTCGGCGGCCGAGCGCGAGCAGGCAGAGCGCCTGCTCCACAGGCTGGCCGCCCTGATGGACGAGCTGTGAGCGCCGCCCGGACTCTGAACGGCGGGCCGACCGCGGAGCGCCAGCACTACGGGCTCACGCTCGCCGTGCTGCTCGTGGGGGCGCTGGCCTACGCGCTCTCCCAGACCCTCGTCGTCCCCGCCCTGCCCGAGATCCAGAAGCAACTGCACACCTCGACCACCGCGGTGACCTTCGTGCTCACGGGCTACCTGCTCACGGCGTCGGTCGCGACCCCGATCATGGGACGGCTCGGCGACATGTTCGGCAAGAACCGGATGCTTGTGGTGACGCTGGGCGTGTTCGGGCTCGGCTCGCTTGTCGCCGCGCTGTCGCAGTCGATCGAGGTGCTGATCGCCGGACGGGCGATCCAGGGCGTCGGCGGCGCGGTCTTCCCGCTCTCCTTCGGGATCATCCGCGACGAGTTCCCTCGCGAGCGGGTCGCGACCGGAATCGGCCTGATCAGCGCCACGTTCGGGATCGGCGGCGGCGCCGGGCTAGTGCTCAGCGGCGTGATCGTCGATCACCTCGACTACGAGTGGATCTTCTGGTTAGGGGTGATCGTGGTCGCGGTGGCGATCGTCGCCGCCCGCCGCTGGGTGCCCGAGTCGCCCGTCAAGAGCCCGGCTCGGATCGACTGGGTGGGGGCCGGCCTGCTCTCGGCGGGCCTGGTGGCGCTCCTGGTCGCGGTCAGCGAAGGCAACACATGGGGTTGGGGCTCGGCGGCCGTTATCTCGCTGTTCGCCCTCGCTGCGGCCGTGCTGCTCGTGTGGATCGGCTATGAGAAACGCGCTCCGCAGCCCCTTGTCGACATGCGGATGATGCGCGACCGCGCCGTGCTCACGACCAACCTGACCGCGCTCCTGGTGGGCTTCGGCATGTTCGGCTCGTTCATCCTCATCCCCCAGTTCGTGCAGGTTCCGGCGGCGGCGGGATTCGGCTTCGGGGCCTCGGTCACCGAGGCGGGCCTGTACCTGCTCCCGTCCGCCGCCGTGATGCTCGTCGCGGGCCCGTTCGCAGGGTGGCTCGGCGGGCGCGTCGGTTCGAAGCTGCCGCTTCAGCTCGGAACCGGGATCGCCGCGACTAGCTTCGTCTTCCTGGCGCTCCTGCACGACGAGCCGTGGTCGATATACGTCGGGACCTCGCTGCTGGGGCTGGGGATCGGGTTCTCGTTCGCCTCGATGGCCAACCTGATCGTCGACGCGGTCGACCAGAGTCAGACGGGCGTCGCGACCGGGATCAACACGATCATGCGGACGATCGGCGGCTCGATCGGCGGCCAGGTTGCGGCGAGCATCGTCGCCGGTCACGTCGTCGCGTCGACCGGGCTCCCCGAGGAGGCGGGGTTCACCGCCGCATTCGCGATGTCGGCGATCGGCGTCGGCGCCGCGTTCCTGTTCACGTTCTCGATCCCGGGACGTCGGAAGCCGACGGCGCTCGGCGCCCGCCCCGTTTCGGAGACCTCGGGCTAGGCCTGCGCCCAGCCCCTCGCGCGCCCAACGGCGCGCCGCCACTCGGCGAGCAGGGTCTCGCGCTCGTCCACGCCCATGCGTCGGCTCGTAGCGGGCGCCCTGGCGCCACATCGCGCCGACCTGCTCGAGCTCCCACACGCCCGTCGCGATCCCGGCGAGGTACGCGGCGCCCAGGGCGGTCGTCTCCGAGATCTCGGGAACGACCACCGGCACGCCCAGGACATCGGCCTGAAACTGCATCAGCCAGCCGTTCACCGTCGCGCCGCCGTCGGCCTTGAGCTCGTCGAGGCGCTCCCCGGACGCCGACTCCTGCGCGCGCACGGCATCCACCGTCTGGTACGCGATCGCCTCCAGGGCGGCGCGCGCGAGGTGCGCGCGGCCGGCGCCCCGCGTCAGCCCGACGATCGTGCCCCGAGCGTAGGGGTCCCAGTGCGGTGAGCCGAGCCCGGTCAACGCGGGGACGAAGTAGATGCCGTCGTTCCCGTCGAGCGACCCCGCCATGGCCTCGGTCTCGTCCGCGACCGAGATGATCCCGAGCCCGTCGCGAAGCCACTGCACCGCCGCGCCGGTGACGAACACGGACGCCTCGAGCGCGTAGTCGGTCTCATCCTCCAGGCCCCAGGCGACGGTGGCGAGAAGTCCCTCGCCGGGATCCGGCGCCTCGGCGCCGGTGTTCAGCAGCACGAAGCTGCCGGTGCCGTACGTGTTCTTCGCCTGGCCCGCGTGGTGGCACGCCTGGCCGAACAGCGCCGCCTGCTGGTCTCCCGCGATCCCGGCCACCGCGACATCGCCGCCGAACTCGGCGGTGCGCCCGTACACCTGCGCCGAGGGCAGCGGCTCGGGGAGCCGGGCGGCGTCGACGCCGAGGAGCTCGCACAGACCGGGGTCCCAGCGCAGGTTGTGGATATCGAACAGCATCGTCCGCGACGCATTCGAGTAGTCGGTGACGTGGCGCCCCGTGAGCTTGAACAGGAGCCACGAGTCGATCGTCCCGAACACCGCGCCGTCGATCCCCTCCGCGTTGCGCAGCAGCCACTCGATCTTGGTCCCCGAGAAGTACGGGTCGATGACGAGACCGGTGCGCTCGCGAACCAGCTCCTCGTGGCCGGCGGCCTTCAGCTCGTCGCACCGCGAGGCCGTGCGCCGATCCTGCCACACGAGCGCGCGGTGGACGGGCTCGCCCGTCGCCCGGATCCCAGGCGACGACCGTCTCGCGCTGGTTCGTGATCCCGATCCCGAGCAGCTCGTCGGCGCCGACCCCGGCGCTGTCGATCGCCTCGACGGCGACGCGTCGCGTGACGTCCCAGATCTCGGCGGCATCGTGCTCGACCCAGCCGGGCCGCGGGAAGTGCTGCTCGAACTCGCTGTACGCCCGGCCGAGGATCGCACCCTCGCGGTCGAAGACCAGACAGGCCGTCCCGGTCGTTCCCTGGTCGATGGCGAGGATCACGCGCGGAGTGACGCTAACGGATTCCCTACTCGTCGAGCCACGCCCGGATCGCGTCGGAGTGCTCGCCCAGCGTCGGCGGGGCGGTGTGGTCGCGAGCGTCGCTGCGATCGAAGCGCAGCGGCGGGCCGGGCGTCCTGATGCTGCCGAGAGTCGGGTGCTCGGTCTCGACGATCAGCCCCTGCGAGCGGACCTGCGGGCTCGCGTAGACCTGATCGAGGGAACGGACCTCCCCCGCCGGGATCCCGTGCTCCCGGAACCGCTCCAGCCAGACCGCCGCGGTGTCGCTCGCCAGTCGCGCGCCGATCAACGGGTCGAGGGCGTCCGAGTGCTCCATCCGGGCGCTGTTGGTGGCGAAGCGCGGATCATCGGCGTCCAGCTCGAGCAGCGCCGCGAAGCGCCTCCAGATCGGCTCGTTCGCGACCCCGACCTGGATCACGCCGTCGCTGCACTCGTAGGTCCGGTACGGGGCGATGCTCGGATGGCGGTTTCCCCCGGGCTCGGGCACCTCCCCGCCGATCAGGTAGCGACCGCCCTGGTAGGAGTGGGTCGCCACGACGCCGGCCAGCAGCGAGGTGCGGACGACCTGACCGCCTCCACCGCGGTCGCGCTCGCGCAGGGCCGCGAGCACCCCGTAGGCGCCGAACATCCCGGCCAGCAGGTCGGCGATCGGCACGCCCACCTTCGTCGGCTCGCCGGGCGGCCCCGTGAAGCCCATCAGGCCCGCCTCCCCCTGGAGGATCTGGTCGTAGCCGGGGCGCTGCGCCTCGGGCCCGTCGTGGCCGAACCCCGTGATCGAGAGCACGACAAGACGTCGGTTCAGCTCCAGCAGCCGCTCGTGGCCGAGCCCCAGACGGTCCAGCACCCCGGGGCGGAAGTTCTCGACCACCACGTCGGCCCGCTCGACGAGTCGCTCCACGACGCCGACGTCCTCGGCGCGCTTCAGGTCGAGCACGATCGACTCCTTGTTGCGGTTCACGCTCAGGAAGTAGGTCGACTCGCGCCGCCCCTCGGGGCCCACGAACGGTGGCCCCCACTGCCGCGTGTCGTCGCCCTCGGGGCGCTCGACCTTGATCACCCGGGCGCCGAGGTCGCCGAGCATCATCGCCGCGTAGGGACCGGTCACGACGCGGGACAGGTCGAGGACCAGGAGGTCGGCGAGCGGTGGCTCGGCCCCCGGGGTCACGGCGCCCCCTCTTCCGGCTGCTCGCGAGGCACGGGCCGCAGCAGCATGGTCAGCCCGAGGGCCCCGATGAACAGGGCGAACAGGTCTCGCAGCGTGTCAGCGGGGAGCGCGAGCGCCACCATCGCGCCTCCCACCGCGGCGGCGGCGCCGCTGATCCCGAGCACTGCCGAGACGCGCAGGTCACCGAGGCCGTGCCTGCGCGTCGACAGCACGCCGATCGTCGCGGTCGGGACCATGAAGGCGAGCGCCGTCGCCTGCGCCTCCTGCTGGCCGAAGTCCGAGATCGCGACCAGCACCGCGACGAGGATCACCCCGCCGCCGATCCCGAGGAACGAGGAGACCGCGCCCACGACGACGCCGAGCGCCACGAAAGCGAGCGCCTCGATCACGTCACCAGCAGGTAGGCGGCGGTGCAGACGAGCAGGACTCCGAACGCCTGCCTGGCGACCCTGTCGTTCACCCTGGAGAGCAGAAGCGCACCCAGCGGGGCGCCGGCGGCCCCGCCGATGAACAGCGCGGCTGCGGTGCCGAGCCTGACCTCATCGGAGGCCCCATAGGTAATCGCGGCCGCGAGCGCCAGCACGACGACCGCCCCGAGCGAGACGGCATGCGCCTGACGCTGGCGCAGACCGCCCACCGAGACCAGCATCGGCACCATGAGGCCGCCGCCGCCGATTCCGAGCAGCCCGGCGAGGAAGCCGGAGGCGACGCCAATCAGGACGATCATCGCCGCGAACCGTAGACGCGCAGGATGTCGCGAAGCTGGCGGCCGCGATGAAGGAAGCCGCCGAGCGAGCGGCCCGTCGCCCGATGCTCGAGGTCGAGCTCGATCTCGCGCACGCGATAGCCGGCCCGCGCCGCGTCGACGTCCATTCCCGTCTCCAGCCCGAAGCCGGCCGCGAAGGGCAGCAACTCGCGCAGGACGGTGGCGCGCAGCGCACGTTGGCCCGACAGCGGCGCCTCGAGTCGGATGCCGCCGAGCCGGTGGACGGTCCATCGGCCGCCAGACAGGGCGATCCCGAGCCCGCCGCCCACCCTGCGAGCGAACGCGGCGATCGCGAGGTCGCACTCGTCGCCCTCCACCGCCTCGATCAGGGGGCCCAGCCGGGCGGCCGAATCGCCGAGGTCAGCGTCGCACAGCAGCACGACGGCCGCGTCCTCTCCGGCCTCGCTCAGCATCGCCTCCGCGGCCGCGGTGACGTTGGCACCCTTGCCGCGCGGGCGCCCCCGGCTCACGACGCGCGCGCCTCCACGCACGGCGAGCTCGGCTGTGTCGTCGGTGGAGGCATCGTCAGCCACCCAGACGGTCGCTCCGGGGAACGCACGGCTCAGCGCGCCGAGCGTATCGGCGATCCGCTCCGCCTCGTTGCGCGCCGCGACGATCACGATCGGCTGCGCCGTGCCGAGCGGCACGCCCGCTGAGGGATCCGGTGACACCGGCGGGTATTGTGCCGCCACCCGGCATGGCGGACATCGAGGCTCACATCACCGGCACGGTTTGGAAGGTCGAGGTCGCCGTCGGCGACCAGGTCGACGAGGGAGACACCGTGGTCATCCTCGAGTCGATGAAGATGGAGATGCCGGTCGAGGCGGAGGATCCGGGCAAGGTGGCCGAGATCCGCTGCGAGGAGGGCCAGTCGGTCTCCGAGGGGGACGTGCTGGTCGTCCTCGAGTGACCGATCAGCTGGCGGGCGGCAAGCTCCTCCTCGACCATCCCGCCGAGGCCGTCGCCCGTCTCACGCTGTCCAACCCCGAGCGGCGAAACGCGCTCGATCACGACGTCCTGGACGCGATCGCCGCGGCGCTTCGAGAGCTCGATCGTGGTATCGAGGTTCGCTGCGTGATCATTACCGGCGCGGGCAGCACGTTCTCGGCCGGGTACGACATCGCGGACATACCGCAGGGGTCGTTCGAGCGCGACGCCGAGGCCCTGGTGGCGCATCCATTCCAGGCCGCGATGGAGGCGGTCAGCGCCCACCCGTATCCGGTCGTGGCCGCGATCAACGGCCCCTGCCTCGGCGGCGGCCTCGAGCTCGCGGTGCGCTGCGACCTGCGGGTCGCCACCGAGGGCGCCAAACTGGGGATGCCACCGGCGAAGCTCGGGTTGATCTACGGGCACACCGGGCTGGTCAGGTTCATCGACGTGATCGGTGTCGCGCGGACCAAGGAGCTCTTCCTCACCGGCCGCAATCTCTCCGCACGCCGGGCCGAGGCGATCGGGCTCGTCAACGCGGTGGTTGCCGACGGCGATCTCGCAGCCGCGGCGATCGAGCTGGCGTCGGAGATAGCCGCCAACGCCCCACTCGCCGCGCGCGGCAACAAGCGCGCGATCGAGACGCTCGCGGCGTTTCCCCGCCTCACCCCCGAGCAGGAGCGCGAGCTCGTCGAGCTGCGGCGCTCGTGCTTCGCCTCGGAGGACCTCCGCGAGGGCATCCGCGCCTTTGCCGAGAAGCGCAAACCGCGCTGGAAGGGACGCTAGCCCGCACCCGGCCGGCGGCCCGGCACTACTCGCAGCTGCTGACCCTCTTGTCGAGCGTGATCCGGCGCCCGTCGGTCAGCTCGGCGGTCGCGCGCACCTCGGACTTCCTTCCACGCTTCAGCTTGCCGAGCTTCTCCTTGAACGGCTTGCTTCCGTCGCTGCCCGCGCCGCGGCCGTCGACGGTGAAGCTGACGTTTCCGAGCAGCTTCGCGTCGCGGCCCTTGACTCGAGCCCGGGCCGGACGGGGCACGCAACCGCCCTTCTTCTCGATCTCGAGCTTCAGCTTCGGCTTCGTGCGGCAGGAATCGCCCGCGCAGTCGCGGAGCGCCGCCAGCCGGGCGGCGAGCTGCGCCTTCAGCGGTGCGAAGGCGGGGTTGGCGTGCTGGCTCTGAAGCTCGAACGGATCGGCCTCGAGGTCGTACAGCTCGGTCGCGCCCGCGTCCACACCCGCGGTGTGCTCGACGTATTTGAAGCGGGCGTTCCTGATCGCCGAGTAGGAGCTCGTCTCGATCAGGATCTCGCGGCCGATCTCGCTCTTCGGCTCCTCGGCCAGCCCGATCAGCGAGCGTCCGTCCAGATTGAGGCCCGGCGAGGTCCCGGTGGCATTGAGGACGGTCTTGGCGAGATCGGCGTTGACGGCCAGCTCGCGCACCGTCTTGCCCTCCGGCACCCCGGGGCCGCGGATTACCAGCGGAACCCGGCTCGACGACTCGTAGTGGCGCATCTTGCCGTTCTTGACCCGGTGCTCGCCGTGGAAGAAGCCGTTGTCCGAGGTGTAGACGAACAGCGTGTCGCCGAGCTCGTGCTGCGCCTTGAGCGAATCGATTATCGAGCTGACGCCCTCGTCCACCGACAGCACCGACTCCATCCGGCACCGATAGTGCCTGGCGATGTCGGCGCTTTGATTCGCGTTGATCGGATCGAGGTTCTGGATGTCCGGCGGCTTGTCCGAGACGTCCTGCTCATTGAAGTTGGGCGGTTGGGGCAGAGGCTCCCCGTTGAAGGCGGTCGCGTGACGGGGTGCCGGCTTTGCGGTCCCCTGGCAGTTCCCCGGCGGGTTCGGGTTCGGATTGGGGCCGCCGCTGTGCGGCGCGGTGTAGTTGACATTGAGGAAGAACGGCTGGGCTGCGGGAGCGCGCCGGTTGATCACCTCGACGGCCCGGCGCGTGATCACGTCCTGCTTGAAGTCCTCTATGGCATCGCCGTACTGCACCAGCGTCCCGTTCTCGTTCAGGGCGTAGTCGTAGACGTTCTGGACGCCCTCGACGGCCCCGTACCACTCCGTCCACCCCTCCGGGACGACGGTCTCGGTGGCCTCGTTTCCGTACCCGTTCAGGTACTTGCCGATCTCCACCGTGTAGTAACCGTCGGCCTGGAGCCATCCCGGCAACGTGTTGCCGCCGTGCTCGGCGTTGAATTTCTCGAAGCCGCCCTGGGGTGGCCCGTTTCCCAGCGTGCCGTGGTTGTGCGCGTACTGGCCGGTGAGAAAGGTCGCCCGCGACGGGCAGCAGAGCGGGAAGTTGACGAAGCTGTTCGCGAATGTGGTGCCGAACTGGGCCAGCCGACTATTGACATTGCCCATCGCGCGCATCGACTCGACCGTCTGGTCGTCGCTCATCACGACGACCACGTTCGGCCGCTGCTCTTTCTTCTTCGCGTGCGCGGGATCGGGCCCGGTGAGCGGAATCAGCGCCGCAGCCGCCACTCCGAGGAGGCCCACCGCCGCGGCGATGGCGAGGACGGCGGCCGGCGGGACGGCCCGCCTAGCCGTGCCCGCCGACGGCCGCCCCCGTTCGGGGGAGCCCGACGACCGGCCCCTGCCGGCGGCCGTCGGGTCAGCTGCTGATCTTGATTTCAGCCGCTTCGTCATCCCCCTCTGCCGGCCTACAACACGCGAGGCTCCACGGAGTCGCGGCGGCGTCCGGGACGACGCCTAGCCTCAGGCCCGCATGGCGTCCCTGATCAGCTTCGAGGAGGCTCTCGCCCTCGGTGAGATCACGGATCACGAGGAGATCATGCGGCTCGTCGAGCGCGCATGGGAGGTGCGCCGCGAGCGCTTCGACGACTCGACCGACATGTGCTCCCTGGTCAACGCGAAGTCGGGCGGGTGCGCCGAGGACTGCGGCTTCTGCGCCCAATCCCGCTACGCGGAGGCCGACACGCCGATGCACGCGATGATGGAGCCGGAGCAGATCCTCGAGCACGCCCGGGCGGCCGAGGCCGCGGGGGCACACCGCTTTTGCATGGTGACGCAGGGGCAGGGGCTATCCAAGCGCGACTTCGCGAAGATCGTTGAGGGCGCGAAGCTCGTCTCCGAGCACACGAACCTGAAGCGCTGCGTGTCGGTGGGGCACCTGTCCGCCGATCGCGCGGGCGAGCTTGCCGACGCCGGAGTGCAGCGCGTGCACCACAACGTCGAGACCGCCCGCTCCTACTACGACGAGGTGACGACGACCGTGCGCTACGAGGGCCGCACGCGGACGATCGACGCCGTCAAGGAGGCCGGGCTGGAGACGTGCGTGGGAGGGATCCTGAACCTCGGCGAGTCGGAGCGCCAGCGGGTCGAGATGGCGTTCGAGCTGTCGGACGTGAACCCGACCTCGGTCCCGATCAACCTGCTCAACCCGCGCTCCGGGACGAAGTTCGGCCACCGGCCGCTTATGGACCCGTGGGAGGTCGTCAAGTGGGTCGCGATCTTCCGCCTCATCCTCCCCGATGCCCTGTTCCGGCTGTGCGGCGGGCGGGTCGAGAACCTCGGCGAGCTGCAGCCGCTCGCCGTCAAGGCGGGGCTGAACGGCGTCATGATGGGAAACTTCCTCACCACCCTCGGCGCCGAGCCCGCCGACGATCGGGCGATGTTCGAGAACCTGGGGCTCAACGTGGCGCGCCAGGAGGACAACGGCGCCAATCCGCGGCCCGACAACCGCTCGGGGTGGCTCAGCGGCGACGCACCGGAGACGCCGATCGACGAGCTGATCGACAGCCAGGCGGACGCGAACTTCTGGGATCCCGCCAAGCACCTCCGGGTGGTTCGCAAGAAACACAAGCCGCCGCCCTATCCGAGCGCGGGGCGAAGCGGCGACAGCAACCAGCCTGCCGGCTGGGGCGACTAGCTTTTCGTGCAGGACGTCTCCGAGCGGCTCGAGGAGCTCAGCCGGTTGGGGCTTCACCGCCGACTGCGACTGGTCGAGGGACCGCAGGGGCCGCGCGTGCTGCTCGATGGCACCGAGGTGCTGCTGCTGTGCTCGAACAACTACCTCGGGCTCGCGGAGCACCCAAAGGTCCGGGAGGCCGCCGCCGAGGCGTCCATGCGTTGGGGGGCGGGCGCCGGTTCTTCCCGACTGGTATCGGGGAACATGAGCCCGCATCGCCGCCTCGAGCAGCGGCTTGCCGATTTCAAGGGAACCGGATCGGCCCTCCTCTTCGGGTCGGGTTATCTAGCCAACACCGGAACGATCGCGGCGCTGGCGGGGCGCGGCGAGGTCGTGTTCTCGGACGAGCTCAACCACGCGAGCATCATCGACGGGTGCCGGCTGTCGCGGGCGGAGAGGTTCGTCTACCGCCACCGCGACACAGATCACCTTGCGTGGGGCCTGCGCCGGGCCCGGGACCGCGCCGCGCTGATCGTCACCGACGGCGTGTTCTCGATGGACGGTGACGTGGCCCCGCTCACGGAGCTGCTCGGGCTGGCCCGCCGGTACCGGTGCCGGCTGCTCGTCGACGAGGCCCACGCGACGGGTGCCGTGGGCCCCGGTGGACGAGGCAGCGTCGCGGACGCCGGCCTCGCCTCGGAGGTAGACGTCGTCGTGGGGACGCTCGGCAAGGCGCTTGGGAGTTACGGCGCCTACGTGTGCGCATCGCCGCAGGTCACCGAGCTGCTCGTCAACACAGCGCGCTCGTTCATCTTCTCAACCGGCCTCCCGCCGCCGTCTGTCGGCGCTGCGTCGGCCGCGCTCGAGCTGCTGGGGTCGGAGCCCGAACGTGTCGAGCGCCTGAGGGGCAACGCCGAGGCGATGCGCTCCGAGCTGCGGGCTGCGGGCCTCGACCCAGGGACCTCCCGCACCCAGATCCTTCCGGTCGTCGTCGGCGAGGCGGATCGGGCGACCGCGCTGTGCGAGCGCGCTCTCGAGTACGGCGTCTTCGCGCAGGCGATTCGCCCCCCGACGGTGCCCCAGGGGACGTCGCGCCTGCGCCTCACCGTGATGGCGACCCACCGACGCCAGGAGCTGCGCCGCGCTGCGAGGACGCTCGCCGCCGCGGCCCGGGAGCTCGCTCTGCCGGCGGGCGAGGCCAGGGTCCTCCACGAGGCTGCGTAGTCGATGGGGGCCGGGGACGCTCCCCGCGGGGTGTTCGTCACCGGCACGGACACCGGCGTCGGGAAGTCGATCCTCGCGGCGGCGATCTGCGCGGCGCTGG
Organism: uncultured Thermoleophilia bacterium; assembly: GCA_963754225.1. Lineage (GTDB taxonomy): Bacteria > Actinomycetota > Thermoleophilia > Solirubrobacterales > 70-9 > DASPWW01. Next base: position 117,500 of record CAVWEV010000006.1, on the reverse strand, counting down.
CCGGCCGCGGGGAGCGCGTGGCGGCGCTGAAGCCTGCCGTCACCGGACTCGACGAGCCGTCCGGCGAGTGGCCCGCCGACCACGAGCTGCTCGCAGAGGCGGCCAGCGCGGGTCAGGCCCCGCGCGATGTCGCTCCGTACCGCTTCGGGCCGCCGGTCTCGCCCCACCTGGCGGCGGAGCTGGCGGGCGAGCGAGTCGAGCCCCCGAGGCTGCTCGCTGCCGCCCGCGGCGCCGCGAGCGCAGCCGACGCGCTGGTCGTCGAGGGCGTGGGCGGGTTGCTGGTCCCGCTCACCCCCGGGTACCTGATCCGTGACCTCGCCGTCGACATCCGGCTGCCGGTCGTGATCGCCGCCCGCGCCGGGCTCGGGACGATCAACCACACGCTGCTCACGATCGAGGCGGCTCGGGCCGCTGGCCTGCGGGTCGCGGGCGTCGTGATGACGCCGTGGCCGGCACACCCCGAGAAGATCGAGCACTCCAACCGTGAGACGCTCGAGCGCCTCGCCGCAGTCAGGGTCAGCGGGCTTCCGCGCAGCCGTCGCGACGCCCTCCTCGAGGCGGGAGCGACGCTCCCGCTCGACGCATGGCTCGGCCCCCGGACGGAGCCATGCGGGGAGGTTCAGCCCCGCTCGGCCGAGACGAGGCGCCGCAACGAGGTCAGCGACCGCGACAATCCGGGCTGAACGGGCGCCCTCATGCCGGCGGGGCGTCGTCGCCTACGAGCGGCCGCCCTCCTTGCCTCGACCGCCTGACGCCTGCGATCCGCGTCGACCGCGTTTGCCAACTGTGCGCTCAGAACCGGGTGCATCATCGACCTCCTCGACGCCGCTTCGCTTGCGTTCCTTCCCCGTAACCAACAAGGACATTACACGGGTTAGGCTAACCTGTCAAGTGAAAAAGAGAGTTACACTTAGGAGCGATGGCGACGAACGAGACAGCACCCGGCGAGCTCGAGCTCGTTCGCGAGTTCGTCAACTCGCTCGACCGCGAGACCGGTGTCGACGAGCTGTCGGGCGCCGTGCAGCTGGGCGAGTGGCTCGCCGAGCGCGAGCTCGTCCCCGCGGGGACGAGGCTGAGCGGCGCCGATCTGCGGCGCGCGGTGGAGCTTCGCGAGGCGCTGCGCGGGCTGCTGCTCGCGAACAACGGCGTCCCGCTTCGCGACACAGATGTGGAGATTGTGGACCGCGAGACCGCGTCCGCGGAGCTGGCCGTGCGCCTCCGTGGCGAGGGCGCGACCGAGCTCGAGCCGCGCGGGACGGGGCTCGATGCGGCGGTGGGACGCCTCGCGGCGATCGTCTTCGAGGCGACGGTGAACGGGACGTGGACGCGGCTGAAGGCGTGCCCCGCCGACGACTGCCAGTGGGCGTTCTACGACCATTCCCGGAATCGCTCGGGCACGTGGTGCACGATGGCCGTGTGCGGGAACCGCTCGAAGGTGCGGGCCTACCGACAGCGCGCGACGGCGCATCCGGGCTCTTAGAGCCCGGATTACCGTTCGGCGTCCATGCCTCACTCGCCGAGCACGTCGCGCAAATGATTCAGTCGAGCCACCGGGTCATGACCAGCAGCCGCCCTCCCGCCGGGCCGCTGCACGAGTCGAAGCCGAGCCTGCGGTAGAAAGCGACCGCGGGCTCGTTCGTCTCCGTGACGTCGAGCTCCATGCGCCGGCAGCCCCGCTTTCGCGCCTGCTCGAGCGCGGCGTCGGCCAGCGCCCGCCCGACGCCCAGCCGTTGTGCTCGCTCGTCGACGTAGATGTCCTCGAGCCAGCAGTCGGCGGCGTCGTACCACAGGCCGTAGCGATAGCGGAGCTGGCACACGCCGACAGCGGCCCCGTCGTCGGGCACGGCGAGCAGGAACTCCGTCAGCGGGTCCTCGAGCAGCCGCGCCACGCCGGCCGCGAAGCTCTCGTCGCTCGGCTGCTCGCGCTCCCACCAGTCGCGAAACGCAACCATCAGCCGCGTCACCTCGGCGGCGTCCTCGCCGCCGGCGACCCGGACGCTGACGCGCGCATCTCCATCACCTTCCGGCATGTCGCTCAGGCTAGTGCCCCGTCCACCGATGGATGACCCGTTCTGGGGCTGCGAGTCTGCTGTTTGCCGCCGCGCCGCGATCTATCGTCGGGCGCGGCGATGTCGGCATCCAACAGCGAGCTCGATCACCGCCACCTGTGGCATCCGTTCACACAGATGCGCGAGTGGAGCCGGGAGGAGCCTCTGGTGATCGAGAGCGCCGAGGGCACCGACCTGATCGACTCCGAGGGGCGACGCTACATCGACGGCGTCTCGTCGCTGTGGTGCAATGTGCACGGCCACCGCCATCCGCAGATCGACCGCGCCGTCCACGCTCAGCTGGACCGCATGGCCCACTCCACGCTGCTCGGGCTGACGCACGGCCCGGCGGCGGAGCTCGCCGGTCGGCTCGCCGACATCGCGCCGCCCGGGCTGACCCGAGCCTTCTTCTCGGACTCCGGCTCGGCGGCGACCGAGATCGCGCTGAAGATGGCGTTCCAGTACTGGCAGCAGCGCGGGGACAGCACGTGCGCCGCACCTCCTTCGTCTGCCTGCGAGACGGCTACCACGGGGACACCCTCGGAGCGGTCTCGGTCGGCGGGATCGAGCTCTTCCACGGCGTCTACGGACCGTTGCTCTTCGGTACGCACCGGGTAGAGCCCGGGGACACCGCGGAGCTCGAGCGCGTCCTCGACATGCACGGCGAGCAGGTGGCGGCGATGATCGTCGAACCGCTCGTGCAGGGGGCGGCGGGAATGCGGGTTCAGCCACCCGGCTACCTGCGCCGGGTCCGTGAGCTGTGCGACCGCCACGACGTGCTGCTGATCTGCGACGAGGTGGCGACGGGCTTCGGCCGCACCGGGACGATGTTCGCCTGCGAGCAGGAGCGGGTCGTCCCGGACTTCCTGTGCGTCGGCAAGGGCCTCACCGGCGGCTACCTGCCGCTGGCGGCGACGCTGACGACCGAGCGCGTGCACGACGGCTTCCTCGGCGAGCACGAGGAGTTCCGGACGTTCTTCCACGGACACACCTTCACCGGCAACCCACTCGCGTGCGCGGCGGCGCTGGCCAGCCTGGAGGCGTTCGAACGCGAGCACACCCTGCTCCGCCTGCAACCCAAGATCCGACTGCTGCGCGACCTGCTCGAGCCCGTCGCCGCGATGCCCCAGGTCGCAGAGGTGCGCGGCCGGGGTCTGATGATCGGGATCGACCTCGGCGATCATGACCCGGCTCTGCGCCTCGGGCACCGGGTGACGATCGAGGCGCGGCGGCGCGGCGCGATCATCCGCCCGCTCGGCGACGTGATCGTGCTGATGCCGCCGCTCGCGATCTCGAAGCGCGACTTGCGACGCTTGGTCACGATCACCGCCGAGGCGATCGGGGCGGCGGTCGAGTCGGCCGATGGGCGTGCGGCGGCCGGATCGCTCGCGACCGATCCGGCGCAGGTCGACACGGTCGAGATCCCGGAGGCCGAGATCCGCGAAGCGGCCTAGGCCCGCCGCAGCCCCACCAGCGTCTCGCTGATCTCCCACAGAAGCTCCGCGGCGTCGTCGTCCGCGGCCTGGCCAAGGAGCGCAGTCGGGTGGCGGTCGACGAAGTACTGGCCGGAAACGTCCGCGGCGTCCGGCGAGGTGGCGAGGTAGACCAGCGTGTCGGCGCCCGACCGGGCGCGGCGCCCGACCAGGCGCACGCCCATCCACGCAAGCGAGCTCAGGCCGCCGCGCACGAGCCGGGTAGCGACGACCCCGGGGTGAAAGCAATTGGCGACGACGCCCTGACCCGCGAGCCGCCGCGCCAGCGCGTGCGTGAACAGCACGTTGGCGAGCTTCGAGTTGGCGTAGGCGCGCATCGCCGACCAACGCCGCTCCAGCTCGAGGTCGTCGAAGTCGAGCAGCCCGCCCCGGTGCGCATCCGAGCTTGTCGCGACGATCCGTGCCGGCGCGGCGGCCCGCAGCCGCTCGAGCAGCAGGTTGGTGAGCAGGAATGGGGCCAGGTGGTTGACCTCGAAGGTCCGCTCGTGACCGTCCTCGGTCAGCTCGCGGCGGGGCGTGTAGGTGCCGGCGTTGTTGACGAGCACGTCGATCCGCTCGTGGCGATCGAGCAGCTCCAGGGCGAGCCGGCGGACCTCGCTCAGCGATCCGAAATCAGCCCGGTGCGGCTCCGCCGAATCGCCGCCCGCGGACTCGATTCGCCTCGCAACCGCGCCCAGCCTTCGCGCGTCGCGGCCCACTGGGACGACCGTCGCCCCCTCCCTCGCAAGTCGCACCGCGGCGGCCGCCCCGATGCCGGAGCTCGCCCCGGTGACGACGATCACTGGGCGGCGTTCGGGAACGGGCGGCTAGTCCTCGTACGGCTCGAAGTCCGCCTTGCGGGCGCCGCACACGGGGCAGAACCAGGTGTCGGGGATCTGGTCGAACGGCGTTCCGGGTGGGATTCCACCGTCCGGATCGCCGTCGTCCGGGTCGTAGATGAAACCGCATGACGTGCACACCCACAGCTGCCCGGTCTCGGTCTCGGTCTGCACCGGCGCGCAGGTTACCGGAGGGCCGGGGGGTAGATTCCGGTTCGTGTCCGAACCGACGACGCCACGACCGGCTGCGACGATCATCCTCCTGCGGCGCGGCGGCAAGCACGCGGAACGGGGAGTCGAGGTCCTGCTCGTGCAGCGCAATCCGACCGCTCGCTTCATGCCGGGGGTGTGGGTGTTCCCGGGCGGCGTCGTCGAGGACAGCGAGCGAGCGGACGCCGGCGGCGGTGCGCCGTCGCCCGAGGACGACGAGCGCGCGCATCGCGCCTGCGCCGTGCGCGAGCTCGAGGAGGAGGCCGGGATCGCGCTGCCAGAGGATGCACGCCTCCATCCGTGGTCGCGCTGGATCACCCCCGAGGTCGTCCCGATCCGCTTCGATACGCGCTTCTACGTCGCGCTCGCGCCTCCCCACTCGCCTCCGCGACCGGACGGGGAGGAGACGGTGGACGCGGGGTGGTTCGCCCCGCGTCGGGCGCTCGACGCACACTCCGCGGACGAGATGGAGCTGGTGTTTCCAACCATCAAGCACCTCGAGTCGCTGCTTCCCTACGCCACCTCGCAGGAGGTCCTCGACGCGGTGGGAGATCGGGTCGAACCGGTCCTCCCCAAGGTGATCGGCGAGGGCGAGGAGCAGCGCATCGTTCTCCCCGGCGACCCGGACTACGGGAGCGCCCAGGCGATCTAAGATCAGCGTGCTGTGACGAGCAGCCTCCCGCAAGACGTCCGCGAGGTCTTCGAGCGGTTCGTAACCTGCGAGTACACGACCCTGGACTCGCGCCAGCAACCGATCGCATGGCCCGTCACCCCTTACTACCGCTCGGGCGAGCCGACGATCGACGCCACCACCGGCCTCGGGTATCCCAAGAAGGCCGAGGACGCGCGGCGCAACCCGAGGGTGGCGATGCTTTTCTCTGATCCGACCGGCTCCGGGATCGACACCGGGATCCAGGTTCTGGTTCAGGGATCGGCGAAAGTCGACGACCACGACCTGGCCGCCAACCGCGAGCGCTACTGGCGCGAGACCTGGGAGAAGCTCCCCGGGATGAGAGACACGCACCCGCCTCGGGCGGTGCGGGGGCTGTTCAGCTGGTACTACACCCGGCTATACATCAAGGTGCGGCCCGAGCGGGTGTTCATCTGGCCGCAGGGCGATCCGCGCGAGGAGCCGACCGTGCTCGACTCACACGTCGAGGAGGTGCGGTCGGGGCACATCGAGGAGCCGCAACAGGCGCAGGCACCCGCGGAAGGAGGCTCGGTCGCCTGGGATCGGCGAATCGACGAGCTCGGTCAACGTCACCCGACGGCGGTCCTTGCGTGGAAGGCTCCCGACGGCTTCCCGCTCGCGCTGCGGGTGCCCGCGCGGCCGGACCCGGAGCGCAAGCGCGTGTTGGTCGACGCCGAGCCGGGCGGGCTGCCCCTGACGGAGGGGCGCGCGTGCCTCACTGCGCACGCCCACTCCCCCGACTTCTCGTGGCAGGAGAACTTCCAGGTCCGCGGCGACCTCGCCCGCACCGAGGACGGCTGGGCGCTGACGCCGCGCAGGCTGATCGGCGGCTTCGAGCTCCCGGACGAGAGCATGGCCGCCCGCTACCGCCGGAACCTCTCCAAGTCGATCCGCTTCTGGCGGACCGCGCGAGATCAGCTCAAGCGGCGGAAGCGGGCGGTCGGCTAGCTACGCCCTACAGCGCCCGGCGGTAGAGCTCCGCGAAGTCCTCCTCTGTCGGCTCGCGCGGGTTGACGAGCGTCGAGCCCTCCCCCATCGCGTCCGAGGCGAGCTGGGGGATCGACTCCTCGGGGACGCCGACCTCCGACAGCCGGCGCGGCAGCCCGAGCCTGCGCGGTCAGCTCGCGCACCCAGTCGGCCAGCGCCGCTCCGACGTCGCCGCCCGTCCCCCCGCGCGTCCGCCCCGACCAGCTCCGCGACGTCGCGGTAGCGGTCCGCGATCCCCTCGCCGGCGGCGGCGTTGAACTCGATCACGATCGGAAGGTTGATCGCGTTCGCCACGCCGTGTGGGACGCCGTGTCGCGCGCCACACGGGTGCGACAGCGAGTGGGTGATGCCGGTCGCCCCGAGGCCCGTCGGGACGATCGCGAGGTTCGCGGCGATCAGCATGTTCCCGCGCGCCTCCTCGTCGGAGGTGTCGCCGACCGCGCGCTCGAGGTTGTCGCGGATCATCCGGATCGCGTGCAGCGCGTACGCGTCCCCGAACGGGCTCCACTCGGTCGAGGTCACGCCCTCGATCGCGTGCGTGAGCGCGTCCATGCCGGTCGCCGCGGCGATCGGCGCGGGCAGCGTCGCGGTCGACTCCGGATCGAGGATCGCCAGGCGCGGGGCGAGCGGGAAGTCGAGCACGATCGACCTTGATGCCACGCTCGGGGTCCTTGACCACCGCCACCGGGCTCACCTCCGAGCCGGTGCCGGCGGTCGTCGGGATGGCCGCCAGCGGCGCCAGCGGAAGCGGCGGACCGATCCCGTCGCCGCTCGCGCGGCAACCCGTAGACGCCCTCGTAGTCCGCGATCGTCCCGCCGTGGGTGAAGAGCACGTTGGCCGCCTTCGCCGTGTCGATCACCGAGCCGCCGCCGACGGCGAGGAAGCTGTCGGCGGCCCCGTCCTTCGCCAGCGCCGCGCACTCGGCGACCACGCCGGCGTCCGAGTCCTGGGGCACGTCGTCGAAGACGCCGCTCACCTCGACGCCGCCGTCCTCGAGCGCCGCGGCGACGCGGTCCGGCAGGCCGGTGGCGCGGATCACCTCGTCGGTGACGAGAACCGCTCGCTAGGCGCCCTCCTTGGCGAACTCGAACCCCGCGCCCTCGAGCAGGCCCCGGCCGGCGACCACCCGGGTCGGGTTGGCGAACTGGTAGAAGTCCTTGAAGCCGGACCACTGGGTGGCCCCGAACGCCTCCATCGCGGGGCCTAGCGGGTCCACGACGTCGACCAGGTCGTGCGGCCCTGCTCCTCGAGCTGCGCCTTGTAGCGCGGGAAGACCGGCTTGGTCAGCGGCACCAGCTTGAGGATCTTGGCCACCGGCCCCTTGGCCTTGATCTGGCCCCGCGCCATCGCGACGGTGACGTTCACCTGGCCGAGCCAGAACCGGTGGGCGGTGTCCGCCTCCATCGTCATCACCACCTCGGGCTCCATCTCCGACTCGCCGAAGTCGACGTCGCCGGGCTGGTCCTCCTGCAGGCGCACGGTGATCGCGATCGGGATCGCGGTACTCGTAGCGCACGATCGTGTTCGCCTTGCGGAACTTGGGCGCCAGCTCCTCGTCGTCGGCGAGGTCCACGAACAGCTTGCCGAGCGTGTCGTAGACCTCCTGCGCGTCCTTGAAGTAGGCCATGACCAGATCCTTTCAGACCGCTACTCCAATTGGGGCATGACCTCGGCGGCGAACCACTCCAGGCCCTCCGGCATCAGCGGCGCCAGCAGGCTGACCTGGACCAGCACCAGCCCCACGCCGGCCTCCGCGTATCGGCCCAGCTCCTCGACCATCTCCGGCCCCGAGGCGCCGAGGTTTCGCCGCCCCTCGATGAAGCTCTCGTCCTCGCGCTCCGGGGGGACCATGCCCCGGACGACAGACAGCTCGAGTGCGGCGGGGTCGCGCCCCAGCTCGTCGCCCAGCTCCTCGAGCTGTGCGCGGATCGCGCCCATGTCCTCGGCGTAGACCTCGAATCCGTGCCAGCCGTCGCCGTGGCGCAGAGCGCGGCGCAGCGCCGGGCGCGTGTTGCCGCCCACCCAGACCGGCGGCGTGGAGCCGCGCGGCGGTAACCCGAGCACGACGTCATCAAAGCTGGTGAACCTGCCCTCGAAGGAGGCCGGATCGTCTCTCCACAGCGTCCGCAGGACCTCTATGTGCTCGTCGGTCCGCGCTCCGCGCTCCGCGGGGTCGAGGCCGAGCGCCTCGAACTCCTCGCGCATCCAGCCGGTCCCGACGCCGAGGATCAGGCGGTCCCTCGAGAGCAGGTGAAGGGTGGCGGCCTGCGAGGCGACGAGCACGGGGTTGCGGTACGGGAGCACCAGCACGCTCGTCCCCAGTCCCACCCGCTTGGTCCTCGCGGCCACGAACGACAGCGCCGCGAGCGGCTCGAGCCACCCGATTCCGGGGGTCATCGCGATCTCGGTCCCGGAGCGCCCGTACGGATACTCGCTCTCGCGCTGGTAGCACATCAGCGCGTGATCGGTGGCCCAAACCGAGTCGAACCCGAGCCGCTCGGCCGCCTCGGCGACGGGCAGCAGGAGCTCCGGGCCATGGTCCAGCCCGACCGTCGGAAGCGCCACCCCGATCTTCATGGGCGAACCCTACGGGTCAACGGCGGCAATGAGGGCGGCCGGCCCGGATGCACGCCGAACCCGCCTACGACGCTCGTCCGCAGGCGAGTGGTCATTTGACCCCCCTATAGCGTGCTCAACTGACCACTCGTTGCTTGGGTCGATCGAACCGGACATTAGGCGGCACCATTTCCGGCCACCCGTGCGGCCGGAGGGCTGGACCCCTACGGATCCGCGAACAGGTCGGGGGCGCGCTTGCCGCCGAAGACGGCCGGGAAGTCGTCCGCGACAATGCAGGGGGCGAACCCAGGGCCGACCGCCGGCGAGCCGCCGTCCCCCGCCAGACGCTCGCCGCCGCTCGGCTTGCAGTCGAAGTTCGGGAAGATCCCGCCGACTCGCGGACTGCTAGCTGTTGAGCGCGAGCGGCTGCAGATAGCCGTTGCCGCGGTTCGTGTCGAGCCGCTGGGGATGGACCGCGAGGCTCTCCGGCTCAGGTAGATGCGCCTGGCGCAGGTCGTGGCGCGCCGACGGCTGGCCCGGCACGTGTGCGGCAGCGTGTCCGCCGAGCCCGCCGGCGGATTGGACAGGAAGTCGGTGACCTTGTGGCGGTAGGAGCTCAGGTAGCGGACGACCGGGTTAGGTTGGCGAGGAACGGGTCGAGCGCGTCGAGCACCGGCCGCAGCCCGTCGAGGAAGTCGCGCAGCGCCGGCAGGCCGCGTCTTCGACGCCGTCGAGCAGCGGCGTCGAGGTCGATGAACAGGTTCCGCAGGTTCGGCGAGAGCTGCGCGCACGCTGCGCAGCGTCGGGCTGAGGTCGCGCGCGACCGGGATCAGGTCCTGGACGAGCGGCTGGGTGTTGGCCTGGAAGCTGGTCGAGGCGCTCCAGGGTCAGCGCGCGTCTCGCGCTGGAAGGTCGGCAGGATCTGGAACGTCTCGGCCAGCGCCCGTCCTCGGAGGCGAGCGCCTCGAAGGTGCTCGTTCGAGCCCGTGATCACGCCGGCGAGCTCCTGGTCGCGCTCGGTCAGCGCCTCGAAGACCGTCGCCGGTGTCGCGGACGAGGCCCTTGAGCGCGACCTTCTGGCGGTTGAGGATCGTCGAGGACGTCGGAGGCGTCGGTGATGAACGGGCCGAGGTTGCCGAACGCGTCGTTGAGGTCGAGCCCGCGATCCTGGATCGCGACGGCGGCGTTCGCCTGCCAGCGCTGGAACGACTCGCGGGTCTCCTCGTCGAGCGCGTTGAAGATCTCGTCGATCTGGGTCGCGTCCTGGACCCGCGCGACGGCGAGGTGCCCGCCCTCGGGGATCGGCTCGACCGCGCTCCGCCTCGGCGTCGGTGACGCCTCGCCGTGCGCCCCGAGCGAGACCGGGCGCCGCCCGCATCCCGGCTCGGTGCCGGCCGTCAGCTCGACGTAGGTCTCGCCGAGCAGCGTCTTCTGGCGCAGGATCGCCCGCGCGTCCTCGGAGATCGGCGCGAACTCGGGCTCGATCTCGATCTCGCCGCGTCGGTCTGCCGTTGCCGCGTCCGGCGGCGCCAGCTCGAGCTCCTTGACCTTGCCGACCGACACGCCGCCGATCCGCACGTCGGACTCGACTGCGCGAGCGTCGTGGCCTCGGGGAAGTCGGCGGTGATCCGATAGCTCTGCGGCTTCGAGCGGGATCGGGCCGCCGAAGGCGATCCAGAGGAAGAGCAGCAGCCCGAAGCACGACAGCGCGAACCCGACGCGACGAGGATGCGTCCCGATGCGATGGAGCCTGCTTCTGCATCAGCCGCTCACCTCCGATCACGGCTCGCGTGCACGGCCCCCCGCGGCGAACAGCGCGGCGACGGTTGGTCCGACAAGGTCGGGCTGAGCGGCGCACTCGGCGAGGAGGTTCGCCGATGTTGGCGCAGCTCGCCGTGAAGTAGATGCGGCGGTAGAGCCCGTTGCGCGTCCTGCGGCCGAGAAGACGCTGTTCGCCGTTGTGGCCGAGCCAGCGCGGCCCAGTACAGGTAGCCCTCGTCGCGGTCCGCGGTGCCGGGATCCTCGGCGCCGCGCGGGTTGTACGCGGCCATGTTGCCGAGCCTGTTGAGCTTCTCGCCGATCACGGTCAGGCTCGGGCGTCGCCTTCGAGTAGCGCTTCGCGGCCACCTCGCAGGTCGCCGACCGGCTTGCGCGCCGCGCGCACGAACGGGCGGATCTCGTTCGCGGATGCACCGGCGTCGCGGTGTCCGGCAAGCTCGCGCACCGAGGCGTTCATCTCGTCGAGGTTGCGGGCGAACGGCCGCAGGTCGTTGAACGCCGGGCCCGAGCACGGCGGCGAAGTCGCTCACGTCGCCGAGCGTGCGCGCGCGCCTCGGCGAGCGTCGGGCCGAGCAGGCGGACGGCCCGCTGCACGTCCGGGTCCTGCTCGGCGATCGCGCCGAGCGCCGCGTTCGACGCGTCGACGAGCTGGGTGAGGTCGTCGTCGTGCGCGGCCGACCGCGCTCGGTGAGCAGGTTGAGGTTGTGGATCAGCCGCGCGAGGTTCTGCCGTGCGCGTCGCGACCTCGGTTGAGGCTGCGTCGAGGTCGCGGTTGATCGGGCCCAGGCTGCCGAGCAGCCTGCCCGAGGTCGCTGACCGCGGCCCTCGAGGCCCTTGCCCGCGCCGACGAGCAGCAGCCGCAGGTACGCCTGCGTGTCGGCGTCGAGCGCCGCGAGGACCTCGTCGAGGTTGACGTCGGGCGCCGTGTTGGCGACCGGCAGCGTGTCGCCCTCCTCGTACCTCGCCGGCCTTCTCGCGTCCCCGGGTCGAGCTCGAAGAACATGTCCTTGAGGCCGGTCGTCGGCCGCATCAGGATCGTCGCGTCCTGGTAGATCGGCAGGAACTCGCGGTCGACGTCGAACGTGACGACGCCGTGGCCGTCCTCGAGCTCGACGTCCTCGACGTCGCCGACCCGCACGCCGGCGACGCGGAGCGTCTGGCCCTGGCCGGGGACGACCGCCTGAGCGGTCTCGAACTCGGCCTTGAGCTCGAACGGCTTCTCCTCGAGCACCGGGATCCGCAGCCGCTGCTTCTGGAGGATGTAGAGGTCGTCGCCAGCGGCGACCACGAGCAGGACGGCGACGGCGATGAAGTCGCGCAGGTGCTTGCGGATCGCCGTCCCATGATCACTGCCACCAGCCAGTCGCGTCGCCGACGTGTACGCCCTCGATTGACCTGTCGCGGCTGTGGCTCGGGCTCGCGCCAGCATCGCTTGTCCCCTCGAGGGCGCGATCTGGTGCTGGTTCGGCGGCAGGCCTGGCGCATGAGCGCGCCGACGGCTTCATGACCTCACCGTCGGCGTCGCCCTGCAGGAGCCGAGCGCGCGGCCGACTCGGCGAGCGGATCGAGCAGCCCCTGGACCTGGCGTCAGCTCCCGATCGGCGTCGACTGCGCCGGGCTGCGGCGTTCCCGAGTCTGCTGCGGCGCGGGCCCGATCTCGGAGCGGAGGTCCGGCGGCTCCTGCGCTCGCACGGCGGCCCGGCCGGAACGGCGTCTTGACCGAGGCGGCGAGGCTCGGGACCGAGCCGAGGATCGGCGAAGGGCACGACGCCCACGAAGTCGTCGTCCTCGCCGCGGCGGTCGGCGGTGTGACGACGGTGTTGCCCGCCGCCGCCCGCCGCGACGCGGATGTACTGGCCGTTCGCGTCGCCGGAGCGGCTCTCGCCGGCGATCCCGTCGAGCCCGTAGGCGGCTCCTCGTAGACCGTGCCGACGGCGTCGTGCGGGTAGCGTCGGCGGTCGGGGCACGGCGACCGTGTCGTTCGACCACGGGATCACCACCTCGTTGAAGCAGCTCGACAGCGACGCGGGCCTGGTCGAGGAACGGGATCGTCCGCTGCGCGAGCTTCGCGAGGTCGCGGGATCGTCGGCCGCAGGTCGTGCGACAGGCCGCGCAGCTCGTGCTTGGAGACCAGCCGCCGCACCTGGTGGATGAACGGCGTCGCGGCGTCGAGCGGTCGGGCCGGTCGAGCGCACGCCCGGCAGCGCCTCGCGGGCGAAGGCGCGCAGCGGCGGGAAGGCGGCGTTGAGGTTGCGGAACGCCGGGCCGCGACGCCTCGAGCACCGCCGGGCAGCTCGCGATCGCCCGCTCGAGCGCGGCGCTCCTCGGCCGCGAACGAGCCCGCGACGATGCGGAAGTTGGTCACGAGGTCCTTGAGCTGCTCCTCGTTGCGGCCGAGAGCCCGCCGACGACCCGGTCGAGGTTGCGGATCAGGCCCGAGAGGTCGTGCGGCTCGGTGCCGAGCAGCGCCTCGTTCACCTGCGACGGTGTACTTGAAGGCGCCGCGGCGAGGAGCGGTAGAGCTCCTGGAAGCCCTCGGCGCCGCCGTGCTCGTCGAGCGCGTTGCCGAACTCGTCGAGGAAGATCTGCAGGTCCGTCGCGGACGTCCGCCTGGAGCGTGGTCAGCACCTGGTCGAGCTGGACCGAGACCGAGCGTCTGCTCGAGCGGGAAGATGTGGCCGTCGTCGGCCTCGGGCGCTCCGGGCTGCCCGGCTTGACGTCGACGAACAGGTTGCCCTCGAGGAACAGCCGCGGGCGGAGCTGGAAGGTCGCGTCCGTCTTGATCGGCCGGCCCGCGTCCTCGATCTCCATCGTCACCACCGCGGCCTGTTGCCCCGTGTTGTCCTCCACCGCCGCCGCCTGCGCCGTCGTCCTCGCCGGTGCCGCGGCCAGTTCCTCGTCGCCGGACTCGAGCGGGCTCGACCTCCGTGACCTTGCCGACGTTCGACGCCCGCGATCCGCACCGGCGACGAGGGCCGGATGTTCTGAGCCGTCGTGAACACCGCCTGGACCTCGTAGCCGTCGGTCCACGGCAGCTGCTTGGTGAAGGCCAGACAGCGAGCCGATCGCGACGACGATCGACCACGATCAGCCCGACGGCCAGTTCGGCAGCCGCTTGCGTCGAGCGCGCCTCATGGGTTCGGGTACCTCCCGCCGACCCGGGTGTCGCGCAGCTGCGCTGGTCCCGTTCTGGTGAGAACAGCGTCGTCGGCCCGCGCGAGCCCGGCATGTCGGAGACGCCGAATGCCGGGTTGCTCGTCGGCTGGCCCGGGACCGCTGAGCTCGCCGAGCGGGTAGCCGGTCTGGCCCGGCTGGCAGTCCGGGACGCCGGTCCCGGCTGCCCTGTCGGCGCGTAGGCGTTGGCGTGGAGGATCGGCAGCTCGTACGGCTCGGAACTCGCCGTCCGGCGGGCGGGTCCAGCGCCGGCCCCGCCTTGGCCGTTCGCCTGGAGCCCGAGTAGCCGGCGATCGGGGTCTGGACCTCGCCGGCGGAGTCGCCGCGGGAGCCGGCCGAGCTGATCGACTGGCGCAGCGTTGTAGCCCGACCTGGTCGCGGTCGGTGAGCGCCTCCGGGAGGAAGGTGAACCAGTAGTTCCAGTAGTTGCAGACCGTCTGCGCCGGGACGACCCACCGGCGAGCGGCTCCGCCTCGTCGAACGTCTCGCTGCAGGCGCTGCAGGCTGAGCTTGGTCGTCGGCTGCTCGACCAGCTGCTCGAGCTCGACGAAGACGCCGGCGCAGGTCCGGTTCATCGGCGGCGTGCGGCGCAGCACCGGGGTCCCGACCTCGATCGCCTCGTTCAGGGTCGGCAGCGCCGACCCGCAGCTCGTCGGACGCCCGGGCGCAGCACGCCGCGAGAGCGTCGGCGAAGTCGCGCAGGAAGGGCCGCTGGCGCGGCAGCGTCGTCGATCCCGGTCTCGAGCGTCGGCGGGCCCTCGGAGATCGTCTCCTGCAGCGCCTCCGGGTCCGACGAGATCGCGGCGAAGGTGATCGCCGTGTTCGTGAACAGCTCCGCCTGCTCGTCGGCGACCGGGGCGACGATCCGCGCCGCGTCGCGCGAGCTCGGGGAAGAAGCGGCGGAGTCGGTGTCGCGGCGTCGGCCAGCGTGCGGGCGACCGGCTTCAGGTTCGCGAGCAGCGGATTGAGGGACTCGATCGCCTGGTTGAGCGAGGTGCCGCGGCCGGCGAACGCGTTGCCGAAGCCCTCGAGGTTCGTGCGAGCGTTCTCCCGCGTCGGCGGCGTCGAAGGTGTTGTTGATGTCGTCGAACTCGGTCTGCTCGACGCGTCTGCGCGGACTGGGAAGACGTAGCCCTCGGGCGCGCGGCTCGCCGTTCCCGCGCGTCGATCTCGAGGTACTTGAGGCCGAACGAGGAGCGGTAGCGGACGCGGAACACCGAGTCCTGCGGGCAGCGGGTTCGCGGTCTCGTCGAGCTTCAGGTTGAGGCGGGCGACCGACCTCGTCCGGCTCGTCGCTCGCGCCGACCTCGTCGGTCGACGCGGTCTGCGCTCGTCGCCGCCTGGCTCTCGCCTCGGGTGGATCGCCTCGATCGACTCGACGACGCCGACGCGGTGTGCCGCCGATCCGGACCTCGTTGTTGTTGGTCAGGCGCGAGGCGTTCGGGATCTCGACCGAGACGCGGTAGGTGGGCACGAAGGGCAGGCCCTGGTTCGCGTTGTAGGCGAGGAAGACGGCGACGATCACGATCAGGGTCGTGACCGCGCCGACCATCGTCGGCGAGCGCGGCGAGCGACTGAAGTGGGCCGCGGCCGCGCATCAGTTCCCGAACAGGAAGTCGAGGAGGTCCTGCGCGGCTGCCGACCCGCGCCGCCGCCGTCGCCGTCCGATCCCGCCGCAGCCCGTCGAGTCCGGGCAGCTGCGGGCTGGTTGGGCGGATCGAGGATGTCGTCCGGCTCGCCCTCGGGCACCGTCGTCCGGGGTCCGGACGCCCGGGGGCAGCGCGCTCGACGGCGGCGCGCCCGGCGCGGTCCCGGCGCCGGCGCCGCCGCCGCCCCCGCCCGGTCGCGACCGAGCCGCCGCCCCGCCGCCTCGTCGTGCGGCCGCCGGTCGAGGCGCCGGCCGGGTCGCACAGCTCGGGTGGCGTTGCTGCCCTGGGGCAGACCGACGGGTCGTAGGGCGGCAGGCTCGAAGTCCTGGTTGGTGCCGCGAGCCGCGGCTGGTTGGGCCCCAGCCAGGAGACGCACGTTCGCGGCCGCGAGGATGTCGTTCGTCGAGCCGTCCGAATCGGTCGGGAACGCCGAGCTCGCCGGGTCGCCGCCGGTGTCGAAGTTCGCCGCACGGCCCGGTCATGACGCGAAGAGGCTGAAGTGGAGCAGGTGGCCCGACGGGTCGAACTGGTTGAGCGCGCCCGCCTGGTAGTAGGCGTAGTTGAGCAGGCCCTCGAGGCCCGTGTAACCGGTCGGGCGCGTCGCGGCCCGTGTCCTTCGGCCGCGCGGGCGTCGACCTCGACCGCGCGGCCCGGGTCGTCGAGGTCGGCGAGGAAGTCGGCCAGCAGCTCGGCGACGGCCGGCGCCTTGCGCCCGGCTCGCTTCAGCTGCGCGATCTCGTCGCGTGCCCTTGCGCAGCGCGCGCTGCGCCGACCACCGCCGCGTCGCCGAGGCTGTCGAGCGAGACCTCGCGTCGCGTCGTTGAAGGCGGGCAGGTTGACGGCGAGGCGGTTGAGCTGCGGCGCCGCGGCGCGCAGGTCGGCGAGCAGCGGCGTCTGCTCGCCGGCGAGCTCGCCGAGCTCCGCCATCGTCGGCCGCAGCTCGGCGAGGAAGTCGTCGAGGAGCTCGAAGTCGCGGCCGAGGTCGGCGCGGCGGTCGGCCGAGGCGGCCGCCGTGTCGCGCGCCTCCTGGACGAAGCGGACGACGTCCTCGCGGCGCTCGGCGAGCCGCGCCGATGATCCGGTCGGAGTCCGCGTTCAGGTCGCGGATGATCCGGTTCTGGTCGCCGAGCATGTCGAGCGCCTTCTGGAGCTCGCGCAGCGCCGGGGCGCCGCGGCGGATCGCGGCGTTCAGGTTCTCCGGGTTGCCGGCGAGCGCGGTGCCGAACTCGTTGATCAGCAGCTGGAGGCGCCGCTTGAAGGGCTCGCGCAGGGTGTTCTGGACGAGGTCGGGCTGGACGGTCTGGGTCGTCTGCTCGACCGGGATCGTCCCGCCGTCGGGCGAGCGGGTCGCCCTTCGGCTGGCAGTCGATGAAGTACTCGGCGATCAGCGACTGCGGCTCCGACGAGCAGGTCGTGTCCTCGCCGAGCTGCGACAGCGGGCCCGAGACCTCGACCGTGACGACGGCGCGCTTGTCCGTCGTTGACGTCGAGGTCGGTGACCGTGCCCGGGTCGACCCCGGCGACCCGGACCTCGGAGCCCTCGACGATCCCGAACGCGTTGTCGAGCTCGATCCGTGTAGGTGTGGGTGTCGTCGGCCCCGGCGACGTCGCGACCACGCGGCGGCGGCGCGAGCACGGTTGCGATGAGGCGCGAGGCGTCTCATGGTCCCGTCGGAACCTGCTCGGGTCGCAGTCGAGCGTCCCGTCGCTCGGTGAACGGGGTCGAGCCGTCACCCGGGTCGCGCTCAGGGCGCCCGGGCAGCGGCGCAGGTTGCCGGTGTCGAGCAGCCCGGCCTGCTGAGAGCGGGGTCGATGGAGCTCGGTGGGATCGAGGATCGCGGCAGGTCGGGACGGCGGCTGAGGCTGAAGGTGTTGAGGGTCGTCGAGATGCGGCCGATGCCGCCGTTGGCGTCGGTGACGCCCGAGTGGCCGAAGTCGTCGAACCAGCCGACCAGCTCGGGCGTGTAGGCCGGAAAAGCGAAGGTTGGGGAGCGAGTTGCGAAGCGCGCACGTCGACTCCCCGAACGCCCCCTGCTCGAAGTCGTCGTCCGCGGCGCCACCCGACCCGGCGCTCGGATCGTCGCCGCAGTCAGGGCTTCCCTGGCCGACCGCCTTGCTCGCGAGCGGTACCGCGAGGCGGGTCAGCTCGACGAGGTCGTTGTCGGCGCCCTTGCGCTTGACGATCGCGTCGAGGTCGCGGACGGCGGCACCGGCGTCGTCGCCGCGCCGCGAAACTCGCGGAAGAACGGCCGCAGCTTCACCGCGACGGGCTTCGACGCGTCGACGAGCGGGTCGAGATCGTCGAGCGCCGCCCGCAGGTTGACCGCCGTGGTGTTGAAGCTGCGCATGAAGTCGGGCAGCTCGCCGACCGGCCGCGCCAGCGCCTCCTTCTGGCGCCCGAGCGCGCCCATCATCCCGTTCAGGTTGCCGACCAGCTGCGAGACGTCGTCGCGGCGCGCGCGGCGAGCGCGCCGGACAGCCGCGAGGTGTCGACGAGCAGGCGCTCGAATGTGCGCTCGTCGCGCGTCAGCTCGCCGAAGACGCGGCGCGACGTGGACAGGAACGGGTTCAGGTACTGGAAGCCCCGGTTCGCCTGCTTGCCGACGCCGTCGTAGGACGCCTCGAAGCCCGTGATCACCTTCTTCAGGTTCGTCGACCGTGCGCTCGTTCGAGCGTGTTGAAGATCTGGTCGAGGTCGACCTCGGAGACGGTCTCCGACTGGTCCATCGTCGCCGCCGTCGGGGATCTCGCCGCCCGCCTCCCCGGTCCGGGCGGCAGCGTCAGCTGGACCTGGCGGTTGGCGATCCCCGACAGCGAGAACGAGCGGACCGTCGCGGTCGTCCCGCGCTCGAGCGGCGCGTAGGCCTCGTCGACCGTGAAGGTGACCAGCGCCTCGCCGTTCGACCCGAGCTCGATGTCGTTGACCTTCCCCGCCGGGACGCCCGCGACGACGACCTGCTCTCCGCCGACGAGCTGGCTCGCGTTCTCGAACTTCGCGGTCACCTCGTACGAGTCGGCGCCGCTCGCCCATCAACAATCGCGGCCGCGACGGCGGCGCCGAGCAACGCAACGACGGCGGCGATCCGCCCTACAGCAGAAGAGGTTGCCAATTGCGCCCGATCCTCGAGATAGGAGGTCCCCCAATGGGCAAGCGACCGGACGAACGTATCAAGGGGTTTTCCGGGGTGTCAAAGGACAACCCGCGCATGGAACCGACGCTTTCAGGCACGGATGCCGGGCGCGCCGGGATGCAAAGTTGAGCTGCTGTTAAGCGCCTCCTGCTACGGCGCCGGGGCGTGTCGCACCACGGGCGACCGGGCGGGTCGAGCTCGCCGCCCTCGGTGGCAAGAAAGCACGTACGGGCGGCGCGAACCTACCAACGGCACTCAGCCGCTGTCAAAAGCACAACCGTCAGGTCACAACGGTCTACTGCTCCGGCCTGAAACGCGGCCCCGCGCACGTACAGCTTGTAGAGCTTGAACGCGCTTGCGTACTCGTGGTCGCAGAAGCGCTGGAACAGCGCGTAGGCCTCGTCGTCCGGGAGGGTGCGACCCGGGGTGCCCGTGGGGGCTCCCCCCTCGAATTCCGCGATCGACTCGACGATCACCTGCTGCTCCTCCACGCTGGCGGCGTTCCAGTCGGTGCAGTCGGTCTCGCGCGCGGTGGTCTGGACCTGCGGCGATCCCAGGGCCGAGGACCCCTGGTCGCCCGAGTCCTCGGAGTCGCCGCACCCCGCGGCGAGCGCCGCAGCGAGGCAGGCTAGGACGACCGCTACTTGCCGGTGTCTGCTGCCCTGCCGCCGGGCCGCGGGGGCGTCTCGGTCCATGTGCAGCTCGGCTCCTCGAGGAAGCACGCGATCAGCTCCGGGTGGATCTGGGGCCCGTCGGCGGCGCTGCTCTGGCAGTCCGACGGCAGCGGGTCGGGCTCCATGGTGACGCTCGCCCTGGTCCCGTCGACCCCCGTGTTGTCGAACCAGCAGTTGTTCTTGTCGGGCGTCTGGTTGCCCCACCAGAAGTCGACGCCGTTGGGCATCGTCTTGCCGCCCGGAGCGACCCCCATGGTGTTGTCGAAGAACCGGTTGCGGTAGGAGTTCGTCTGCTCGGGGAACTGCGTCGGCGAGCAGGTCTGGTGAGGCGTGTCGAGGTCGCAGGCGATGTTGTCCGGCACCTGGAACAGCATCGACCCCGCGGCGCCAGTTGTCGTAGAAGCGGTTGTCGCGGAACATGTTGGCGTTGCCGCCGGCGATCCACAGCCCCGTGCCGACCGGCTACCGGCACGGTCGGGGTCGACAGTCCGGGTCGCCGCTCGAAGCGGATTGAAGTTGTTCGAGTAGATCCTGTTGTGCTCGACCAGCGTCGAGTCCTGCGGGTAGCCCGGGTGCCCGGCGGCGGTGATCGAGTCGGCGGAGAGCCCGACGGCGTTGTCGTAGAAGTTGTTGTGGTGGATGTGGATCGCGTTGCCCATCGTCCCGGAGTAGCCCGAGCGTGTTGTGGTGCATGTCGCAGCTGCGGATCTCCTGGTTGTAGCGCCGCTTCGTTCTCCGACGGTCTGCTCGCCGTGTCTGCGGCGCCGCGCCCGGGTAGAGGCCCGCGTCGCCGCTGCCGACCGCGTCGCAGTCCTTGATCAGGCCGTGGTCGGAGGTGAAGCGTGAGCGCGCCGTACTCGCTGGTTGAAGGACATCTTGAAGCGGTCGAGCCGGTAGCCGTCGGCCTCGAGCACGTAGATCGCCGTGCTCCTCGGCGTGCCGCACGGTGACGTTGCGGAGGACGAACCCGTCGGCGCGGTCGGCGCGGAGCGCGACGTCCTTGCCCGTGTCCCGCCTCGGGCCGCCGTTGCGCGCTCGGCCCGTTGCCGGCGTCGATCGTCGACGTCGTCGGGCTTCACGCCCGAGCCCTCGATCTGGAGGTTGCAGCGGATGCACTTGCCCGCGTTGCGGGATCCCGTGGCGGTCTCGCGCGGCGGGCTACGACCGGCTCGGGCGCGTCCAGCGCCTCACGCCCGATCACCGCGATCAGGTTCTGGTCGTTGGGGCACGTCGCCTGGTAGCCGTACGAGACGGCGCCGGTGCCGTGGTCCGAGGACGCCGTGAGCCCGGCACACGCCGGGTCGTTCGTCGGCTTGGCGCGGGACTCCGGCTCGGTGTAGACGCCGGGCATGATCACGACGCGGTCGTTGTTGCCGGAGTCGTTGACCGCGTCCTGGATCGAGTCGTACTCGCACTGCTTCGCGAAGCGCTTGTTGAGCCGCTTCAGCTTGCGCCGCCTTGCGCTTGCTCAGGTGCCGCCTGTCCTCGCTCGGCCGCAGCTTGAAGCCCTTGCGCCCGTCGCGGATCGCCTGCTTGGCGAGCTTCAGCGAATCGTCCTGGCAGACGATCCGGGTGTCGCCGGGGGGCTTGGCCTTCAGCGCCGAGCCGAGGCCGCGGTACTCGGGCACCTCGCCGCCGGCGGCCGGCTTGACGCTCTTGTCGGGCGCGGGATTGGGCCAGAACGTGCTGCGCTCGACGTGCGCGAGCACGGTGCCGCAGAGCGCCAGCAGCGCAACCGCAGTGGCCACGCCCACGACGACGACTCGGCGGCTCAGTGTCCCGTGGCTCGAAGTCAAGCGGTCTCCCTGTCCCTTTCGCATCATCCCTGTGCTTTCACCTGCGGGCCGACCCCGGCTCGCGCGGCAATCTACCAGACGTCCAGCGTCCGGGGGGAGTACGCGGCCGGCTACGTGTTGGTGAAGCGGTTGGCGACCTCAGCCCAGTTGACCACGTTCCACCACGCGTCGATGTAGTCGGGTCGGCTGTTCTGGTACTTGAGGTAGTAGGCGTGCTCCCAGACGTCGACGCCGAGCAGCGGCGTCTGTCCGTCGCTGACCGGGGAGTCCTGGTTCGCCGTGCTGAGGACCGCGAGCCCGGAGCCGTCGTGGACGAGCCACGACCAGCCGCTGCCGAAGCGGTTCACGCCGGCCGCCTTGAGCTCGTCCTTGAACGAGTCGAAGCTCCCGAACGCGTCGTCGATCGCCGACGCGAGGTCGCCGTCCGGGGCGCCGCCGCCGTCCGGGCCCATGATCTGCCAGAAGAAGCTGTGGTTCGCGTGGCCGCCGGCGTTGTTGCGCACCGCCGTGCGGATGTCGTCCGGGAGGCTGGAGAGGTCCTTGCAGGACCTCCTCGACGTCCTTGTCCGCCCAGTCCGTTCCCTCGAGGGCGGCGTTCGCCTTGTCGACGTACGCCTGGTGGTGCTTGTCGTGGTGGAGCTTCATCGTCTGCTCGTCGATGTGCGGCTCGAGCGCGTTGTAGTCGTATGGAAGCGGTGGGACCTCGTAGGCCATCTGCTCTCCTTATCGTTCTCGGTCGGTCGGCAAGCAATCGGGGCGCCCGGATTTGAACCGGGGACCTCACCGACCCGAACGGTGCGCGCTACCAGGCTGCGCCACGCCCCGAGAGGCCCCAGTCTAGCCTTCGCCAACCTCCGCGACGGCTGCCTCGATCTCGGCCAGCGAGGGCGAGTCCTCGAGCTCGCTCCGTCCCGCCCGGGCCATCCACGACGACCGACGGGGCGGCGATCCCGCAGCTCGGCCCCGAGCTCGTCGTCCGACTCGACGCGGGCTTCGATCTCCGGATCCTCCCGGTCGCGTTGCCATGCTCGACGTCGAACTCGGGTTCCGGCACGGCCGGCGACCCGCTCGAGGAACTCGTCGGTGACGCCGCTCGTTCGGACCTGGTCCTGGTTGCGGAAGAAGAGATGGATGTACTGCCACTCGCATCCTGCTCCCCCGCGGCGGCGGCGGCCAACGCGGCGAGGGTGGTCGGGCTCTGCCCAACGGGGCGATGGCGGAGCTCGAGCCGGGCATCGCCCCTGCGCGCACCATCCTCGATCAGCGGGGCACCGTCTCGAGCTGGTACTCGGCGCAATCGGTGCACTGGAGGTCGTTGAAGATCGTGATCGTGACCGGGGCATCGGGTGAGCCCAGCGAGCTGCCCTCCTGCTCGATCCCACCGTTCAGGCGCTGAACGGCGTCCGAGCCCTCGACGGGGCGCGCCGGGCTCTTCTGGCCGACCGAGATCGAGACGATCGCAGCGAGGATCGCAGCGCCGATCAGCCCGAGCACGAGCAGCGGGACCCAGCGGTCTCGCGCATCTATCCGGCTACCGCCTTGTAGTAGCGAACCGCGAGGCCGGTGAGCAGCGTCTCGAAGCTCTCCTCGACCGGCCCGCCGCTCGCTCGCGTACGCCTCGAGGCCGCGGTCGCTCGATCGCCTCGCTGCGCGCGACGACCTCGTCGACCAGGTCCGGGTGCTCGTCGCAGAAGAAGGCGCCGATCGAGTACAGCTCGGTGTCCATCAGCGACTCGAGGAAGAGCGCGCTCCGCTCGGCGTCACCGCCACGATCCTAGATCGGGCGGCAACGGGCGGCCCGCCGGAGGTTCGCAATTTGCGAGGAACCGGTTGACACGTCCGGGCCAGGCGCGTATACATGCTGTGCACCGTCAGAGAGACGAGGAGGAGATAGTCGTGGCCATTCACCTGACGCCCACCGAGCTCGCCGAGGAAGTCAACATGAAGCGGCGGGAGGTGATCTCCAAGTGCATGGAGATGGGCGTGCCCGATCTTCAACGGCCGGATCGACAAGACCCTCTTCGTCTCCTCGCTCCGCCAGTCAGCGGCAGGACAAGCAGGAAGCGACCGCGTAGCGCTCCTCCGCCGCGGCAGCCCGTGGCGACGCCGATCCTCGCTGAGATAGACTTCCTCTCGAATAGCGGCTCGTCGCCGCGAGGGCGCGGACCCCGCTCCGCGCGGGTGACGGCCAGAGGAGGAGAGGAGATGGAGACAGCCACGGTCACCACGGCCGAGCCGGCGACCGGCAGCACGACGATCGCCGACCTCCTGCCGCTCGCCGTCGAGCAGTACGGCGCCGAGCCGGCGATCATGCTACAAGGACGACTCCGGGCCAGTGGGTCGAGCAAGAGCTTCGACGAGGTCGGCGACACCGTCAAGCGCCTCTCGCTCGGCCTGATCGACGCTCGGGATCTCAGAAGGGCGACAAGGTCTCGATCCTCGCCAACACCCGCGCCGGAGTGGACCTACTTCGACTTCGCCGCGCTGACCGCCGGCGCGACCGTGGTGCCGATCTACCAGACCAACTCGCCCGAGGAGTGCCAGTACGTGCTCGAGAACTCCGACGCCAAGGCGGTGATCGTCGAGGACGACGAGCAGCTCGAGAAGATCCGCCAGGTCCGCGACCGCTGCCCGAAGCTCGAGCACGTGATCCGGATGACCGGCTCCAGCGACGACGCGATCTCGATCGACGAGCTGATCGAGCGCGGCGCGGGCCGCGCGGACTCCGAGTGGGAGGAGCGCTGGCGCTCGGTGACCCCGGCGGACATCTGCACCTTCATCTACACGTCGGGCACCACCGGCCCGCCCAAGGGCTGCGTGATCTCGCACGGCAACTACCGCGCGATGCTCGACATGGCGCTAGAGCAGAGCGTGCTCGAGCCGGGCCGGATCACCTACCTCTACCTGCCCCTCGCCCACTCGTTCGCGCTCCTGATCCAGCTGCTCAGCTTCGACGTCGGCGGCGATGCTCGCCTACTGGGAGCGCGACCCGCTGAAGATCCTCCCCAACCTCGCCGAGGTCAAGCCGCACTACTTCCCCTCGGTGCCGCGGATCTTCGAGAAGATCTACACGGCCGCGACCTCGAAGGCGGAGAAGGCGGGCGGCGTCCAGAAGCGGATCTTCAGACTGGGCGATCGGCGTCGGGAGCCGAAGGTCCGCGAGCTCGAGCGCCAGGGCAGCGAGCCCGGGCCTCCCGCTGCGCGTCCAGCACGAGATCGCCGACCGGCTGGTGCTCGTCAACATCCGCAACCTGTTCGGCGGGCGAATCGTCGAGGCGGTCACCGGCGCCGCCCCGATCAACCCCGAGATCCTGCGCTTCTTCGACGCCGCCGGCGTGCTCGTGCTCGAGGGCTGGGGGATGACCGAGACCTCGACCGCGGCGACGATCTCGCCGCCCCGACGAGTTCAAGTTCGGGACGATCGGCAAGCCGTTCCCGGGCTGCGAGGTGAAGATCGCCGACGACGGCGAGATCCTGGTCAAGGGCCCGAACGTCTTCCAGGGCTACTACAAGAACGAGGAGGCGACCCGGGAGACGCTCGTCGACGGCTGGCTGCACACCGGCGACATCGGCGAGATCGACGCCGACGGCTACATCAAGATCACCGGCCGCAAGAAGGACATCATCATCACCGCGGGCGGCAAGAACATCACGCCCGCCAACCTCGAGGCCGAGATCAAGCAGCACCCGCTGGTCTCGCAGTGCGTCGTGATCGGCGACCGCCGTCCGTACCTGGTCGCCCTGGTGACGCTCGACCCCGAGGAGGTCGCAGAAGCTGCGCCGCCGACGACGGCTGCCGAGCGATCCCGAGGCCTGGCCCCAGAACGACCGCAGGTCCGCAAGCTGATCGACGACGCACATCGACAAGGTGAACCAGAAGTTCGCCCGCGTCGAGCAGGTGAAGAAGTTCGAGATCCTGCCCCACGACCTCTCCCAGGAGGACGGGCGAGCTGACGCCGACGATGAAGGTCAAGCGCAACGTCGTCGCCGAGAAGTACGAGCCGCAGATCGAGGCGCTGTACGCGGGCTAGCCATCGGAGCCGGTCTGGCGCAGCAGCGCCGCCGTCGTCTGCTCCAGCACCCGGCGCCACGCCGACGTCTCCTCCGGCTCCTCGCGCTCGACCTCGTCGAGCACGTGGCGGACGCGGCGCGCGGAGATCTCGATCCCGTGCCGCTCGGCGATCGACTTGTAGCGGTCGTAGTCGCGCGCCAGACGCAGGGTGACCGACTCGAAGCCGTGCTTGGCGATCTCGAGCCGCGCCGAGTAGTCGAGGATCGAGGTGCCGAACATCAGCTCGTCGTCGAGCTCGGGCTCGATCAGGATGATGTCGACGCCGGGATAGCGTCTGCTCCCAGTCGCTCCACTGCGCGCTGGAGGCGGTCGTGGGACAGGATCCGGAAGGCCTGGTTGCCGATCGCGGCGAAGCCCATGTCGGAGACGCGGCGGACACGGGTCCCGAACGCGGTCGGGATCTGGCTGGCTGAATCGTTTACGAACGGGACCAGCGGGTTGACGACGACGATGAACTTCGCGCCGCGCTCGACCGCGACGTCGACGTTCGTGGTCGAGCGGATCCCGCCGTCGATGAACTGGCGGCCCCGCAGCTCGACCGGCGTGTAGACCATCGGCAGCGCGGCCGACGCCGCGACCGCGCTGGAGATCGGAACGTCCGCCCACTCGCCCTCCCCGAGGACAACGCGCTCGGTGGTGTCGAGGTCGGTGGCCGGTGAGGTACAGCTCGTGCTCGAGCAGCCGGAAGTCGTTGCTGCGGTCGGGGTCGGAGAGCACCTCCTCGACGTAGCGCTCGATCCGCGCCCGGTCGTACAGCCCGGTGGGCAGGGCGGCGGACAGGCCCGCGAGGACGTCCATTACCGAGACGTCGCCGATGTCGGCCCGCGAGCTCTCGCGCGACACCCGCGAAGCGAAGCGGGAACAGCAACGCGCTCGACGCGAAGCCGCGGAAGTTGGGTCGCAACAGCGTCCCCTGGTCCATCTCCCTGATCGCGACGGCAGCGCCGGTTCAGCACCCGCATCATCTCCTCGGGGGTGACCCCGTTGGCGAGCATGCTGGCGATGAACGAGCCGGCGCTCGTCCCGACGTAGACGTCGAACTCGTTCACGGTGCGGTTGACGGCGAGCAGGTCGAGGGCGCGCAGGGCCCCGATCTCGTACACGCCGCCCGTGAAGCCGCCGCCGCCCAGCACGAGGGCGGTCTTCGACGTGCGGCGCCCGCGGCGCCTGGCCCGAGTGGCGTGCTCGTGCTCGGACGTGTCGAGCTGGACGACCTTGCCCATGGGCGGCGAACGGTATAGCAGGCTGGGCGGCCAGCCAGGGGGGAGGTCGGCTACCCTGGCCGCGATGGGCGCCAGGGGCCGGGCGGGAGCGGCGCAGCTCAGGACAGCTTGGTCGCGGCGATCGCGCGCTTCGGCTAGTGCAGCAGCTCCCGCAGGCCGTCCTCGTCGAGGATCTCGGTGCCGAGCTCCTGCGCCTTCGCGAGCTTGGTACCGGGGTCGTCGCCGGCGACCACGTAGTCGGTCTTCTTCGACACCGACCCGGTGACCTTGCCCCCCGCGCGCTTGATCAGCGCGGTCGCCTCCTCGCGGGTGAGGTCGGGGAGCGTGCCCGTGAGAACGAACGTCTTGCCCTCCAGCGGTCCCCCATCGGATCGGCGCTCGGCGGCAGACAGCTCGAATCGCAGGCCGCGCTCGCGCAGGCGACCGATCAGGTCGAGCACCGCCTCCTCGGAGAGCTCCTCGGTGAGCTGCTCGGCGAGCACGGGCCCGATCCCCTCGACCTCGGTGATCTGCTCGGCGTCGGCGGCGAGCAGCGCGTCGATCGAGCCGAAGTGCTCGGCGAGGGCGTTCGCGTTCACATACCCGATCCCCGGCAGGCCGAGCGCGTAGAGCACGATCCCGAACGGCCGCTCCTTGGAGCGCTCGATCTCCGAGATCAGGTTCTCGGCCGAGATCTCGGCGAACCCATCGAGCTCGGCGATCCGCTCGGCGGTGAGATCGTAGATGTCGGCCGGGTCGCCGATCAGCCCCTCGGCGAGGAACCGCTCGGCGTTCTTCTCTCCGAGCCCCTCGATGTCCATCGCGCCGCGGAAATGCTTGACGAGCTGGAACGTCTGCCCCGGGCAGCCGCGCCGGTTGGGGCAGATCGTCCACACCGAGTCCTCGGGCTTGACGGTCGGGGTCCCGCACATGGGGCACTTCTTCGGCGGCCTGGCCTTGCGCAGCCGCTTGCCCTTGCGACGCTGCACAAGCGGGGAGATCACCTGGGGGATCACGTCGCCGGCCCGCGTCACGACGACCTCGTCGCCCTCGCGAACGTCCTTGCGCGCCAGATCCTCCTCGTTGTGGAGTGTCGCCGTAGAGACCGTGACGCCGCCGACGTGGACGGGCTCCAGCATCGCGAAGGGAAGCAGGCGGCCGGTCCGACCGACGTTCCACACGATCCGGTTGAGCTTCGTCGTCGCGGTGATCGGCGGGAACTTCCACGCGACCGCCCACCGCGGCTCGCGGCCCGCGACGCCCAGCTCGCGCCACAGGGTGCGCTGGTCGACCTTGATCACCACGCCGTCGATCTCGAAGTCGAGTCCCTCGCGACGCTGCTCCCACCACCCGCAGCGCTCCGCCACGTCGTCCGCCGTCTCGTGCACCGCGGAGTCGCCGTTGACCTTGAAGCCGTGGTCGCGCAGCCACTCGAGCTCGTCCGCGTGGGTACGCAGATCGAGCCCCCGCTGCGCCCCCGTCCCGTAGCACCAGATCGAAAGCGGGCGCGAGGCGGTGATCTCGGGGTCGAGCTGGCGGATCGCTCCTGCGGCGGCGTTGCGGGGGTTCGCGAACGCGGGCTCCCCGGCCGCGGCGCGCGTCTCGTTGAGCTCCTCGAAGGCCGAGCGCGGCAGGTAGACCTCGCCGCGCACCTCGACCAGCTCGGGCGCGTCGTCGATGTGCAGCGGGATCGCCTTGATCGTCCGCAGATTCTGGGTCACCTCCTCGCCCACCACCCCGTTGCCGCGCGTCGCGCCGCGGGTGAACGCGCCGTCCTCGTACGTGAGCGAGATCGCCAGCCCGTCGATCTTCGGCTCGGAGACGAACCTCAGCTCACCGGGCTCGATGTCGAGCTGGCGCAGCCGGTTGTGGAGCCGGGTCTCCCAGGCGCGGAACTCCTCCGGGCTGCGGACGGTGCCCAGCGACAGCATCGGCTCGCGATGACGCACCTGGTCGAACTTGTCCAGCGGCCGTCCCCCGACCCGCTGCGTGGGGGAGTCGGGCGTTCGCAGCTCCGGGTTCTCTTCCTCGAGCCGGCGCAGCTCGTCGATCAGCTCGTCGTACTGGTCGTCGGACAGCTCCGGGTCGTCGAGGACGTAGTAGCGGTGGTCGTGATGCGAGATCACGCGGCGCAGCTCGGCGACGCGGTCCTCGGCCGTCTTCGTCTTCGCCATCACCGCTTGGCCGGCGCGTCGCCAGCCAGCGACGCCCGCAGCATCGCCTCCGTGTCCCAGGAGCCGAGGCGCTCGAGCCCGGCCCGGTCGGTGAGGTCGAAGTGGACCGGGGTGATCGAGATCCTCCCTCGCGCGACGGCCGCCAGGTCGGTGCCCTGTTCGTCCTCGAACGAGGGCTCGAAGCCGTAGATCTCGTAACGCCGCCTGCCCTCCTCGCCCTCCTCGACCAGGCGCAGCTCGTCGTTGTAGAGCCGCTTGCCGAGCCGCGTCACCTCGATCCCCGAGGGCTCGCCGGAGGGGCAGTTGACATTGATCAAGCGTGCCGGCGGGCAGCGGCTCATCGGCGAGACGACCAACGATCTCGGCCGCGAGCGACGCCGCGATGGAGAAGTCGAAGGAGCGACCGAGCCGGAAGTCCATCTCCCGCGCCGCGGACTGCTGCGAGATCGCGATCGCCGGAACGCCGAGCACGATCCCCTCGAGGGCGGCGGCAACCGTCCCCGAGTAGGTGATGTCGTCTCCGAGGTTGGAGCCGTGGTTGATCCCGGAGACGATCAGCTCGGGGGGCTCGCCGAGCAGCCCCAGGTCGGCGAACCGCACGCAGTCGACCGGGGTGCCGTCGGTGGCGAAGCCGCTCGACCCGTCGTCGAAGGAAACCTCCTCGACCCACAGCGGCGAGCGGGTGGTGATGCTGCGGGCGGTGGCGCTGCGGTTGGAGTCCGGGGCGATCACATGCACCTCGAGCCCGGAGAGCGCGGCAAGCGCGTGCCGCAGCGCGTGCAGGCCCTCGGCCTGAATCCCGTCGTCGTTCGTGATCAGAACCCTCACCCGTCCGATTCTAGGGACGGGTTTGCTGGATCAGCCGGCACCGCCGTACACGACGACGAGGTCGGTGACCGCTCCGACCAGGAGTCCCAGGGCCAGCATCCACAGTCCGAGCTCGCGGTGGCCGAGCCGGCGGACCGCGGTCCACACCTCGCCGATCACATACAGGATCGCGCCGGCGGACAGCGCGTAGAACGCCAGCTCGAGCGGGTCCGAGGTGACGTTGTACCCGACGATCGAGCCGAGGAACACCGGACCTCCCCCGACCAGGCCCGCGAGCGCAAGCCAGCTCCAGCTCGGCCGCACGTCTCCGAGCGGACCGATGATTCCGAAGCCCTCGGTGGCGTTGTGCAGCGCGAAGCCGACGATCAGCACCGTCGCGAGGCTGATCTCGCCGGTGCTCGCGGAGACCCCGATCGCCAGCCCCTCGGCGAAATTGTGGAGCCCGATCGCCGCCGCGATCGTCATTCCCGTCCTCAGCGCGATATCGCGCGCCGAGCGCTGTCCGTCCGCGAGCGCCTCCGCCTGCTCGACGGTCATCGCGTCGGTCGAGCCTCCCCCGATCGGCGCGGGACGCCGTCGACGCGGGCGCATCCATCGCTCGACCATGGCCAGTCCAGCACTGCCCGCCGAGAACCCGGCGGCGAACAGAGCGAGCAGGCCGAGCCCCTCGCCGATGCCCTGCTCGCCCTCCTCGTAACCCTCGACGGCCTCCTCGACCAACTCGAACCCGTGCACGAGGACCTCGGCGAACAAGAACGCGAGCACGCCTACCGCGAACATCGCCAGCGCCACGCGGGCGCGACCCGAGACGGCGTTCAAGCGCGCGAACGGTAGCCCCAGGTAGATCGTGAGCCCGGCGAGGCCGCCGAGCAGAACTGTTTCCGCGAAGGACAGGTGACGCAGACTACCAATACTTAGGGGGGCCTAATTCTCAGGGCACGTGATCGTCCGCGATCGCAGGGTCGCCGCGCCTCTCGGTTTTCGTTAGCGTCGAGAGCGGTGGCGACCGAGCAGGCACTCGAGGTGTGGCGGGAGGAAGTCCGGGGTGGGTACCCGGACCCGCGTCTGCTCGGACTCCCGGGCCGCGAGCGGCTCGAAACGTGGGGGATTGGGCGGACGCCCGCTCCTCCCCTGACCAGGCTCACGGGTGCGAAGATCACCGAGGTCGGCTCCGGGACCGCGGGCGCCGACATGCCTGCCTCCGGGTGGCTGCTCAACTCCGCCGGCGCGATCGGCGGCGGCACGCTTGCGATCGTCGCCGACATCGCGTTCGGGTGCTCTATCCAAACCGAGCTGGGGCCGGGGATTCCCTATACGACGGCGGAGCTGTCGATGACCTTCCTGCGCCCTGCCAAGCTCGGGTGCACGCTGTCGGCCGGTGGCCAGGCGATCCACGTGGGACGCTCGGTCGCGCTCTCCGAGGCGTTCGTGATCGAGGAGGGAAGCGAGCGGCTGATCGCCCATGGCACCTCGCGTTGCGCCGTCCTGCCGCCGATCGAGCCGCTGCCCGAGCCACCGGGAGACCTGCCGCCCGTGCCGCCGGACGGCAACGAGGACTCCGACCCGTACCGCCGCCCATGGCCCACCGACAAGGTCGTCCCGCAGCAGACCTGGGACCGCCTCAGCGGCAAGGAGATCATCGCCCGCCAGCAGAAGGGCGAGCTGCCTCCGCCGCCGATCCACGATCTCACCGGGATCCGGCTGGACGAGTTCGGGGACGGCACCGCGACGATGCGGCTCCCGGCCACGGAGTGGCTGACGAGCCCCGCGCGAACAGTCCAGGGCGGTGTGATCGCGATGCTGGCCGACATGACGATGCTGATCGCGGTCGAGACCACGGCGCCGGCCGGGACGGCCTTTGCCGGCCTGGACCTGAAGGTCAACTACCTGCGTCCGGTGCCGCCCGACGGTCGCGACCTGACCGCCCGCGCCGCCGTGGTCCACGCGGGCCGCACGATCGTCATCACGCGTGCCGAGATCGACAACGCCGAGGGCAAGCCCGTCGCTCTCGCAACCGGCTCGGCGATGTACCTGCCCGGGCGACCGGCGCGCCTCGGCGAGGTCGAGCTGGCGGTCGAGGCCGAGGAGCCGGACGAGCCTCAGTAGCTGACCGACGCGAGGTAGAGCCCGTGCGGGGGCGCGGTCTCGCCCGCCGCCGTGCGGGGCGCCCCGCCCAGCAGGGCCTCGAAGTCATCGGCGCCGCGCCTCCCTCCCGCAACCTCGAGCATCGTCCCGACCAGCACCCGGACCATGTGGCGCATGAACGCATCGGCCTCGATCCACAGCTCGAGCACCTCTCCGTGCTGGTGCCACTCGGCACGCAGGATGTCGCGCTCGAAGCGCACGTGCTCGGTATCGGTCGGGGTGAAGGCAGTGAAGTCGTGCATCCCAACGAGCAAGGCGGCGCACCGCTCCAGCTTCTCGACGGCGATCGGGTGCGGCCAGTGCAGCGCCCGTCCCTCCTCGAACGGGCTCCGGATCGGGGACGCGAGGACCCGGTAGCAGTACGTGCGCGATAGAGCGTCGCGGCGCGCGTCGAAGCCGTCGGGCGCCGGCTCCGCGGCGAGCACCGCGAGATCGTCGGGTGCGACGGCGTTGAGACGCTGAGCGAGGCGGTCGGGGAGCTTGCCGCCGTGCTCGAAGCTCGCCACCTGCCCCCACGCGTGGACCCCGGCGTCGGTGCGCCCCGCGACGGCCAGCGACGACGGGTGACTGGAGGATCCGCTCCACGGTCGTGCGGAGCTCACCCTCGACGGTGCGCCGGCCGGGCTGCGCGGCCCAGCCGCTGAACGCGCCTCCGTGGTACGCGAGCGTGAGCCGGACCGCCAGGGTCAGACGAGCTCGAGGTAGACCATCTCGGTCGAATCCGAGCGACGCGGACCGAGCTTGACGATCCGCGTGTAGCCACCCGGGCGCTCCGAGTACCGCGGCGCGACCTCTTCGAACAGCTTGTGGACGACGAACTTGTCTTGACCGAGCGTGGAAAGCGCCTGGCGCCGCGCGTGCAGGTCGCCTCGCTTCGCCAGCGTGATCAGCCGCTCGACCTGGGGCTTGACGGCCTTCGCCTTTGCCTGGCTGGTCTGGATCCGCTCGTGCTGGATCAGCTCCCTGCTGAGGTTGCGCAGCAGGGAACGGCGATGTGACGCATCGCGACTGAGCTTGTGACGGGTTTTGCCGTGCCGCATGATTCGCTGCCCGTTGCTCGTTGCTCGGACTATTCCAGCAACGAGCAACTAGCTACCCGTTAATCATCCCGTAGGGACAGTCCCAGAGCCGCCAGCGACTCCTTTACTTCTTCTATTGACCGCTCGCCGAAGTTCGGAATCGCCTTCAGCTCGCTCTCGGACTTCTGGACCAGGTCGCCGATCGTCTGGATCCCGGCGCGCTTGAGGCAGTTGTAGGCGCGGACGCCGATCTCGAGCTCCTCGATCAGGCGGTCGTCGCCCTCCGTGGCGGCGGGAGGCAGCGCCTCCGCCGCACCGGTGCCGTCGCGGCTCGTCAACTCCTCGACCCGATCGGCCTCGGTGAAGATCGCGAGGCTCTTGATCAGGATCTCCGCGGCCTCGCGCAGCGCCGCGCCGGGCTCGATCGATCCGTCGGTCTCGATCTCCATCGACAGCTTGTCGAAGTCGGTCCGCTGCCCGACCCGCGCCGAGTCCACCGAGTACGCCGCGCGACGAATCGGGGAGAAGATCGAGTCGATGGGGATCACGCCGATCGCCTGCTCCTCGGTCTTGTTCTCCTCGGCGGGCGAGTAGCCGCGCCCGCGCCCGACCGTCAGGTACATCTCGAGCTTGGTGCGCTTCTCGAGCGTCGCGATCGGGGCGTTCTGGTTCAGCACCTCGACGCCCGCGGGCAGATCGATGTCCTTGGCGCTCACCTTGCCCGGGCCGGTGACGACCAGGGGTACCTCGACCTCGTCGGCGTCCGTGTGCATGCGGATGACGATGTCCTTGAGGTTGAGCACAAGGTCGGTGACGTCCTCCTTTACCCCGGGGATCGTCGAGAACTCGTGCGCTACGCCCTCGATCCTGACGCTCTTGATCGCGGCGCCGCCCAGCGACGAGAGCAGGACGCGCCGCAGGCTGTTGCCGAACGTGTACCCGAACCCCTTGTCGAGGGGCTCGATCACGAACGTGCCGCCGGTGTCGTCGGCGTCCTCGCTCGAGATCCTGGGCAGCTGGAATTCGGTCAGGGGGGTGCTTGTGGTGGTGGTTGCCATTACTTCCTTTTCTGAATCATTCGCGTGACGTGGTCCGCTTCGCGTCCGCCGCCCCGCGGGGGTCTTGGGTTCCTTGCCTTGTTGGGTTGCTTCGGGTTACTTCGAGTACAGCTCGACGATGAGCTGCTCTTGCACGGGAGTCGAGATCTCGGTGCGGTCCGGGAGGCGGAGCACCTTGGCCGTCAGAGAGTCGTGGTCGGCCTGCAGCCACGGTGGGACCGCGGCGGTCAGCTCCGTCGCCGCGCGGACGACGTCGGCCGCACTGGTGCCCGACCTGATCGAGATCACGTCATCCGGCTTCACCTGATACGAGGGGATGTCCACGCGGCGGCCGTTTACCTGCCAGTGTCCGTGGCCGACGAGCTGGCGCGCCTGGCGCCGCGAGGCGGCGAATCCGAGCCGCACGAGCACATTGTCGAGCCGGGTCTCGAGCAGGCGCAAGAGGTTCTCGCCGGTGACCCCCGGCTGGCGGGTCGCACGCTCGTAGTAGTTGCGGAACTGCTTCTCGAGCAGCTGGTAGTAGCGCCGCGCCTTCTGCTTCTCGCGCAGCTGCTGGCGGTACTCGGACTGGCGCACACGCCCGCGCCCGTGCTCGCCCGGTGGGTACGAGCGCCGCTCCACGCCGCACTTGTCGGTCAGGCAGCGCGCGCCCTTGAGGAACAGCTTCTGTCCCTCCCGGCGGCACTGCTTGCACTGGGGTCCCGTATCGCGTGCCATCAGACCCGCCTCCGCTTACGGGGGCGGCACCCGTTGTGGGCCTGCGGGGTGACGTCCTTGACCGTCGTGATCTGAAGCCCGGCGGCCTGCAGCGAGCGGATCGCGGTCTCGCGACCGGAGCCGGCGCCCTTCGCCAGCACCTCGACGCGCTCGAGCCCGTGCTCCATTCCCTTGCGCGCCGCGGAGTCCGCGGTCACCTGGGCAGCGAACGGGGTGCTCTTGCGCGAGCCCTTGAAGCCGGCGCTCCCGGCCGACTCCCACGCGAGCACGTTTCCCTCGGTGTCGGTGAGCGTCACGATCGTGTTGTTGAACGAGGTCTTGATGTGCGCCTGCCCGTAGGAGACGTTCTTCTTCACCCGGCGGCGGGTGCGGCCCTTCTTCGGTTGAGGCATCGGCTCGGCCCGCTCCTACTTCGGGGTCGGCGCCTTGCGCCTCGCGGCGATGCTCGCGCGGCGCGGGCCCTTGCGGGTGCGCGCGTTGGTGTGAGTTCGCTGGCCCCGAGTCGGCAGCCCGCGGCGGTGGCGCAGGCCGCGATACGAGCCGATCTCGGACAGTCGCTTGACGTTTTGGGAGCGGTCGCGGCGCAGCTCCCCCTCCACCTGGCGCGACTCGATGGCCTCGCGCAGCTTCACGACCTCGTCCTCGGTCAGGTCCTTGACCTTGGTGTCCGGGCTGACGCCGGTGTCCTTGACGATCTGAGATGCGGTCGAGCGCCCCACCCCGAAGACGTAGGTGAGCCCAACCTCGACGCGCTTGTTGACGGGGATGTTGACCCCGGCGATTCGAGCCATGTCTCTAGCCCTGCCTCTGCTTGTGACGCGGATTCGAGCAGATCACGAGCACGACGCCGTGGCGCCGGATCACCCGGCACCGCTCACACATCGGTTTTACGCTCGCTCGTACCTTCATCGCGTCCTATCGCGGTCGTATCTGGTGATCGAGGAGGCCCGCGGACCCCAGGAGACGGGTTCGGGGCACACAAAAAACGGCCCTAAGGCCGACAGCGAAGGTTAGCAGGCAGCCTCACGCCTGGCCGAGCACGATTCCCACCACGCCAAGGCAAACCAGCGTGCCCTACTCCTCGTCCCACGGCGTCAGCACGCGGGGGCCGTCCTCGGTCACGGCGACCGTGAACTCGAAGTGGGCGGCGAGCGAGCCGTCCTCCGAGTAAACGGCCCAGCCGTCGTCACCGACCCTGACCCGGTGCGTGCCGGCGTTGACCATAGGCTCGATCGCCAGCACCATCCCCGGCTCCAGCTCCGGCCCCCGGCCGGGCTCGCCGTAGTTGGGGATCTGGGGGTCCTCGTGCATGTCGCGCCCGATGCCATGACCGACCAGGGTGCGGATCACGGACAGCCCGTCGGACTCGACCCGTCGCTGGACGGCGTGCGAGATGTCGCTGAGGTGGTTGCCGGACCGGGCCTGCTCGGTGCCCGCGAGCAGCGCCTCTCGCGTCGCGGCCAAGAGCCCGCGCACCGCCGGGCTCACCGGCCCGACCGGGACCGTGATCGCCGCGTCGGCCACCCAGCCCTCGTAGGTGACGCCGACGTCGATCGACAGGATGTCCCCCTGGCGAAGCTCGTACGGACCCGGGATCCCGTGCACGACCATCGAGTTGGGCGACGTGCAGATCGAGGCCGGGAAGCCGCGATAGCCGAGGAACGACGCCTCCGCGCCCTGCGAGTCGATGAACCGCGCCGCCGCCCTGTCGAGCTCGGCAGTCGTCACGCCCGGGCGGCATTTCGAGCGCAGCATCCGCAGGCAACGGGCCTGGATCGACCCCGCTGCGGCCATGCTCTCGAGCTGCTCCGGGGTCTTGATGACGATGCCGCGATACATCAGAGCTGTTCCTCCATCTGAAGCGTAGCCAGCAGCGCCCGGATCCGATCGGCCACATCGTCGGGGGAGAGTTGGCCGTCGACCCGGCGCAGGATCCCCTTGTCCTGGTAGTAGGCGATCAGGGGCTCGGTCTTGTCGTGGTACTGGCCCAGCCGGTGCCTGACAACCTCAGGCTTGTCGTCGTCGCGGACGGTGAGCTTGCCGCCGCACACGTCGCACACCCCTTCCTTGCGCGGCGGATCGAACTCGACGTGAAAGATGTGGCCTTCCTTCGCGCACGTACGCCGTCCCGAGAGCCGCCGCACCACCTCCTCGTCGGAGACCTCGATCAGGATCGCGGCGGTGAGGCGCTTGCCGAGCTGCTCCACCCTCGGCGTCGAGCGCCTCTGCCTGCGCGCTGGTCCTGGGAAAGCCGTCGAGGATGAACCCGTCGGCGGCCTCGGGGCTCTCGATCCGGTCCGAGATCATCGCGATGATCACCTCGTCGGGCACGAGGTCGCCCCTGTCCATGTACTCCTTGGCCTCGCGCCCCAGCTTGGTCCCGTCGCGGACCGCCGCGCGCAGGATGTCGCCGGTCGCGTAGTAGGGAAGCCGGAAGTCGGTCTGCAGCCGCTCGCCCTGGGTGCCCTTCCCCGAACCCGGCGGGCCCAGCAGGATCAGGTTGAGCTCGGACACGGCCCCATCGATCCCGGGCAGGCGAGCGTCACTTCAGGAAGCCCTCGTAGTTGCGCATCATCAGCTGGGCCTCCAGCTGCTTCACGGTGTCGAGGGCTACCCCGACGACGATCAGGATCGACGTGCCGCCGAAGAAGAAGTTGGCCGACGTCTGGTTGATCAGGATCGTCGGCAGGGCGGCAACCGCGCCCAGGTAGAGGGCGCCGGGGAAGGTGAGGCGGGAGAGGATCCGGTCCAGGTACTCGGCGGTCGGTCGCCCGGGGCGCACCCCGGGAATGAAGCCTCCGTACTTCTTCAGGTTGTCGGCCTGGTCGACCGGATTGAACGTGACCGCCGTGTAGAAGTAGGTGAAGATGATGATGAAGAAGACCTCGCCGGCGACGTAAGCCCAGCCGTTGGGGCTGAAGAAGGCCGCGAAGTCGAGCGCCGCGGGGGTGTTCAGCAGCTGGCCGATCGTCGGTGGGAAGGCCATGATCGAGGCGGCGAAGATCACCGGGATGACGCCGGCCATGTTCACCCGCAACGGCAGGTACGTGGAGCCACCCGTCGTCATCCGCCGTCCCACGACGCGTTTCGCGTACTGCACCGGGATCCGCCGCTGCCCCTCCTGGACGAACACGATCCCGACGATCACCGCCAGGGCGACGAAGGGCATCATCACGACGAAGACCTGATCGGGGTTGGTCCACCACGCCTGGATGCCGCCGGGAATGCTCGCCGCGATCGAGGCGAAGATCATCAGCGAGATCCCGTTGCCGATCCCGCGCTGGGTGATCAGCTCGCCGAGCCACATCAGCAGCGTGCAGCCTGCTGTCAGGCAGGTCACGATCAGGAACACCTTCGCGGCGGTCAGCTCTCCGACCACGCTCGTGCCCGCCTGGTTCTGGAAGGAGCGGAACAGGAACACGTAGCCGAGCGACTGCCCGAAGGCGAGCGCGACCGTCAGGTAGCGCGTGTACTGGGTGATCTTCTGCTGGCCGACCTCCCCTTCCTTCTGGAGCTTCTCGAGCGAGGGGACCACGACCGTCAGCAGCTGCAGGATGATCGAGGCCGTGATGTAGGGCATGATCCCGAGCGCGAACAGGGACAGACGGGAGAGGCTTCCGCCCGAGAACAGGTTGAGGAAGCCGAGGATGTTCGACCCCTGGAAGTTCTGCTCGATCTGCTCGACGGTGTCGATGTCGACGCCGGGCGCCGGAATGTAGGCCCCGAGGCGGTACAGCAGGAGCATCGCCGCGGTGAAGGCGAGCTTGCGCCGGATCTCCGGGATGCTGAATGCGTTCCCGATCGTCCGTATCACTACTCGACCACCTCACACGTTCCGCCGGCCTTCTCGATCTTCTCGCGCGCGGTGGCGCTGAAGCCGTGCACCCGCACCGTGAGCTTCTTGGTCAGCTCGCCACGTCCAAGCAGCTTGACGGGGTAGCGTCGTTTCGCCAGGCCGGCGGTGCGCAGCGAGTCGGGGGTCACCTCCGAGCCCGCGTCGAAGCGCTGCTCGAGGTCGGCGACGTTGACCGGCTGGGTCCGGGTGCGGAAGGGCTCGAAGGGCATCGACATCTTGCGGTTCGGCCCGCGCAGCTTGCGCATCCGCATGTGGATCGGGTTCTGGCCGCCCTCGTAGCCGGGCTTGCGCCTCGTCCCCGAGCGCGCCCCGGCCCCCTTGTGGCCGCGGCCCGATGTCTTCCCCGTCCCGGATCCGCCGCCGCGACCGACGCGCTTGCGCGGGCGTCGCGAGCCCGGCTTGGGGCGCAGGCTGTGCAGGCCGATCTCCTCGGGGGAAAGCCGGCTCACCCGTCACCCTCCTTGACCTCGACCAGGTGCCCCACGGTGCGCAGCATGCCGCGAAGCTCCGGGCTGTCCGATCGCACCGACGTGCGCCCGATCCGACCGAGCTTCAAGGAGCGCAGGGTGTGTCGCTGGCGAGGGCTGATCCCGTTCGAGGACCGCACCTGGGTCACGGTCACGTCAGCCACCGGCGGGCTCCTCGGCGGGTTCGCCCGGAGGCTTCTCCTCTCCCTCGAGCTTGTCGCCGTTCGTCGCCGGCTCCTTGATGCCGAGGACCTGGCGGACCGAGAGGCCGCGCAGCTTGGCGACGTCCTGGGGGCGGCGCAGGTTCTCCAACCCGTCCATCGTCGCCTTGACGAGATTGACCGGGTTCTGGGTGCCGATGCTCTTGCTGAGCACGTCGCGGACCCCGCCGAGCTCGAGCACGGCACGCACCCCGCCGCCCGCGATCACGCCGGTCCCGGGGCTTGCCGGGCGCAGCACCACGTGGCCGGCGCCGAACCGGCCGATGATCTTGTGCGGCAGCGTCTGCCCGTACTTGGGCACCCTGATTAGGCTCTTGCGCGCGTCCTCGACGCCCTTCTGGATCGCCAGCGGGACCTCCCTCGCCTTCCCGTAGCCGATCCCGACCACGGAATCCTCGTCGCCGACGGCGACCAGGGCGGTGAACGAGAAGCGCCGGCCGCCCTTCACGACCTTGGCGACACGGTTGATCTCGATCACCCGCTCCTGGAGGTCGAGTCCCTGGGGACTTACGGTTTCAGCTTGCGTGCGCATCGAACCCTGCAAGGTAGCGGACGGTGATTTGCGGCCTCACAGCGTCAGTCCGCCTTCGCGGGCGCCCTCCGCGAGCGCCCGAACGCGGCCGTGGTAGCGGTAGCCGGAGCGGTCGAACACGCACACCTCGACTCCCGCGGCCTTGGCGCGTTCGGCGAGCACCGACCCAACGCGCTTGGCCTGCTCCATCGCCTCGAGGCCGCGCAGCTCCTGCTCGGTCCAGTTGACGGCGGCCAGCGTGCCGCCGGCGTCGTCGTCGATCAACTGGGCCGAGATGCCCCGGTTCGAGCGATACACGGAGAGCCGCGGGCGCGCGGCCGTACCGCGGATCTTTGTCCGCACGCGGCGGCGCCTCCGTCCCCGCCGCTGCTGCTTGGTGAGAACGGTCACGCGCGCTTGCCCACCTTGCGTCGCACGTGCTCGCCGACGTAGCGGATGCCCTTGCCCTTGTACGGCTCGGGTGGCCGTTGCTTGCGGACCTGCGCCGCGATCTCACCGACGAGCTGCTTGTCGATCCCCCGCACCACGACCTCGGTCGGCTGGGGGACGTCGAACTCGATCCCGTCGGGCGGCGGGATCGAGATGGGATGCGAGTAGCCGACGGCCAGCTCGAGAGCCTTCCCCTGGAGCCGGGCGCGGTAGCCCACGCCCTGGATCTGGAGCCGCTTTTCGTAGCCGTTGGTGACTCCCTCGACCATGTTCGCGATCAGGCTGCGCGTCAGGCCGTGCAGGGAGCGATGCTGGCCGCGATCGCTGGGGCGCTCGACCGTCAACGTCCCGTTGCTCTGCTCGATCCGCATCGCCGGGCTGACGGCCTGGCTGAGCTCGCCCCTCGGGCCCTTGACGCTTACCACGCCGTCGCCGACGTCGATCGTCACGCCCTCGGGGATCTCGATTGGCTTCTTGCCGATTCGACTCATGCCTCACTCACCAGATGTAGGCGATGACCTCGCCGCCGACGCCTGCGGCCTTCGCCTCGTGCCCGCTCATCACGCCGCGCGAGGTGGAGACGATCGCCGTCCCCATTCCCCCCAGCACGCGCGGGACCTCGGTGCCGTTCACGTAGCGGCGCCTGCCGGGACGCGAGACACGCTGTATCCCGGTGATCGCCGGCTGGCGGTCCTCGGTGTACTTGAGCCGGATCCGGAGCGTCTCGCCCACAGGCTTCGGCTCGACCGAGAAGTCGACTATGTATCCCTGCTCCTTGAGGATGCGGGTCATCTCCTTCTTCAGCCGCGAGGCGGGGATCTCGACCTCGCGGTGGTCGGAGATCAACCCGTTGCGAATCCTGGTCAGGTAATCGGAAACCGGATCGGTAAGCATCAGCCCGCCGTCACCAACTCGACTTCGTCATCCCGGGGACGTAGCCCTGGTGCGCCGCGTCGCGCAGGCACAACCGGCAGAGCCCGAACTTGCGGTAATAGGCGCGCGAGCGCCCGCAGCGCTTGCAGCGGTTGTACCCACGGCTCTTGTACTTGGGCTTTCGCCTCTGTCTGACCCTCTGTGACGTCTTCGCCATCTACTCCTCGTCCTTCTTCTCGTCGCCGCCAGCCTCGGACTTCGGCTGCTCGCCCTCCGCTGCCTCCCCGGCCTCGCCCTCGCCGGCCTCCTCTTCCTCTTCCTCGCGCGACTTGCGCTCGTAGGCCTCGGGGTTCTCCTCCTTGAGCTGCTCGAGCGCCGCCTGCTCGGCCTCGGCGCGCTGGCGCGCCTCCTCCTTGCGCCGCTCCTCCTCCTCGGCGGCGGCGGCATCCTCC
Organism: uncultured Thermoleophilia bacterium; assembly: GCA_963754225.1. Taxonomy (GTDB): domain Bacteria; phylum Actinomycetota; class Thermoleophilia; order Solirubrobacterales; family 70-9; genus DASPWW01. The sequence continues at coordinate 76,448 of CAVWEV010000006.1, read as the reverse complement.
TCGCCGGGCCGGCCCTCGGCCGAGAACGGCATCCCGAGCCCGCGGAGCAGCTCGAACGCCTCCTCGTCCGTTCTCGCGCTGGTCGTGATCGCGACGTCGAGCCCCCGCACCTCGTCGATCGAGTCGTAGTCGATCTCCGGGAAGATCAGCTGCTCGCGGATCCCGAGCGAGTAGTTTCCGCGCCCGTCGAACGAGCGGGCGCTGAGGCCCCGGAAGTCGCGGATCCGCGGGATCGCGATCGAGATCAGGCGATCGAGGAACTCCCACATCCGCGCGCGGCGCAGGGTCACCGCGACCCCGATCGGCATTCCCTCCCGGATCTTGAACGCGGCGATCGACTTCCGCGCCCGGCGCACGCTGGGCTGCTGGCCGGTGATCGTCGCGAGCTGCTCCGTGGCGGCCTCCAGCGGCGAGTCCGACCGGGTGGCCTCTCCGATCCCGATGTTGAGAGTGATCTTCTCGAGCCGCGGCGCCTCCATCACGGTGCCGTACCCGAAGCGGCGCATCAGCTCGGGCACCACCTCCTGCTGGTAGCGGTCCCGCAGCCTCGGGGGCGGAGCGGCCTGTGCCTGTACGGTGGCGCTCTCCATCCTCAGCTCTCGAGCTCCGTTCCGGTTCGCTTCGCGACCCGCTTGCGCCGGTCGCCGTCGCGCACGACGCCGACGCGGGTCGGCTTGTTGTCGCTGGGGTCGAGCAGCATCACGTTGGAGATGTCGATCGGACCCTCCTTGTCGATGATCCCGCCGGCCTCGCCGCCTCGCTGCGTGTCCTTGATCGACCGCGGCCGCTGGTGTCGCTTGACCATGTTGAGGCCCTCGACGTAGACACGGCGCCGCTTCGGGTCGGTGCGCAGCACCCGGCCCGTCTTTCCGCGGTCCTTGCCGCCGATCAGGACGACGTGGTCGTCCTTGCGGATCTTCATCGCCTTCATCACAGAACCTCCGGCGCGAGCGAGACGATCTTCATGAAGTTGCGGTCGCGAAGCTCGCGCGCCACGGGACCGAAGATACGCGTCCCGCGCGGGTTGCTCATGTTGTCGATCAGCACCGCCGCGTTCTCGTCGAACGCGATGTAGGTGCCATCGGAGCGGCCCAGCTGCTTGCGCGTGCGCACGACAACCGCCTGCACGACCTCGCCCTTTCGAACCGCGCTGTGGGGAGTGGCCTGCTTCACGGTGGCGGTTATGACGTCACCGATCCCGGCGTAGCGGCGATGCCCGCCGCCCTTCACCCGGATACAGAGGATCTCGCGCGCCCCCGAGTTGTCGGCCACCCTGAGCTTGGTCTCCTGCTGGATCATCGGGTCATCTTGCCCTCTCGACTATCTCCAGCAGGCGCCAGCGCTTCGTGCGCGACAGCGGACGTGTCTCGACCAGCCTGACGACGTCGCCGTCGCTCGCCTCGTTGCGCTCGTCGTGCGCGTGCACGGTGCTCGAGCGGCGCACCACCTTCTCGTACGTGGGGTCGCGCCGCGCCCGCTCGATGCGAACCGTGATCGTCTTCGAGGCGCCGCTGGAGACCACCGTCCCGAGCCGCACCTTGCGCTTCCCGGGCACCCGCTCCGCCGCCGGTGTGCCGGGCGCGCGGCTCTCCGCGGCGCTCCCGAAGCCGCCGCCGGTGCCGCCCCCGCTCCTCGGCCGCGCCGCGCCGGCGCTCGGCGGCGCTGCGAGGCGCGCTCCTCGGGGCTTAGCTGCGGCCCGGGAGGACCGCTCGCGCGGGAGCGCTCCAGCTTGCGCCGCTGCTTCGGCGTCGGCTGCTCCTCCGCCTCGGGGGCGGGCTCGGGCGCGGCCGCCTCGGCGGCCGGGGGCTCCTCCTCGGCGGCGGGCTCCTCGTCGGCGGGAGCCTCTTCGGCCGCAGGCTCCTGATCGCCGGAGGCCTCGTCCTCGGCCGCAGCGTCCTCCTCGGCCGGAGTCTCGTCCTCGGCGGGAGCCTCCGCGTCGGCGGGGGCGTCCTGCTGCTCCTGCTGCTCGTTGTTGCGCTCTTCTTCTGCCATCAGCGTCTCAGCTCCGCGTCGAGATCGATGCCGCGCTCGGCGGCGACGGTCAGCAGCCTGGCGACGTCGCGGCGCGTCTCGGCGAGTCGGGCCGTGTTCTCGAGCTCGCCCGTCGCGTGGCGAAAGCGCAGGCTGAACTCCTCCTCGCGAGCCTGCTTCAGCCTCACGACGACCTCGTGGTCGTCGAGCGCATGGACCTCGGTGGCCTTCACTCGGCCGCCCCCTCGCGCCGCACGACCTTCGTCTTGATGGGCAGCTTGTGGCCGGCCAGGCGCATCGCGTCGTGGGCCAGCTCCTCCTCCACGCCTGCGAGCTCGAACATGACCCTCCCCGGCTTGACCACCGCAACCCATCCCTCCGGGTTGCCCTTGCCGGAGCCCATCCGCGTCTCGGCTGGCTTCTTCGTGTACGGCTTGTCGGGAAAGACGGTGATCCACACCTTTCCGCCGCGCTTGATCTTGCGGGTCATCGCCACCCGCGCAGCCTCGATCTGGCGGCTCGTGATCCAGCCGCGCTCGAGCGCCTTGAGCCCGTACTCGCCGAACGCCACCGTGGTCCCGCCCTTGGCGTTGCCGCGCATCCGGCCGCGCTGCTGCTTGCGGTACTTGACCCGCTTCGGCATCAGCATCAGCGGTGACCTCCGCCGCCATCGGCCGCCGCCGGCCGCTCGCCCGCGCAGGGGGCTCGGGGCCTGCCCGTGCCGTCGCCCTCGCCGGTCCGGTAGCCCTCCGGCATCACCTCGCCGTTGTTGATCCAGCACTTGACGCCGATCCGCCCCGTCGTCGTGCGGGCCTCGTGAAATCCGTAGTCGATGTCGGCGCGCAGCGTGTGCAGCGGGACGCGCCCGTCCGAGTAGCCCTCGGTGCGCGCCATCTCGGCGCCGCCCAGCCGCCCCGATACCTGCACCTTGACTCCCTGCGCCCCGGAGCGCATGGCCGAGGTCAGCGCCCGCTTCATCGCCCGCCGGAAGGCGACCCGGTTCTCGAGCTGCTCGCCGATCGACTGCGCGACGAGCTTCGCGTCGAGCTCGGGGCGCTTGATCTCGCGGATGTTGACCCTTACCGGCTTCTGGGTCAGCTTGTGCAGGTCGCGCCGCAGCGCGTCCACCTCGGCGCCGGACTTGCCGATCACGATGCCAGGGCGAGCGGTGTGGATGTCGACCGTGATCTCGCCGCGCTGCTTTCGAATCGTGATGTCCGACAGGCCGGCGTGGGCGAGGCGTTGCTGAATGTGGTCGCGGATCGCAAGGTCCTCGAGCAGGTAGTCGGAGAACTCGCGCTCGTTGAACCAGTTCGACTTCCATCCCTTGATGTAGCCGACTCGGAACCCCTCGGGGTGGATCTTCTGGCCCATGGCTAGCTCTCGTCCTCCTCGATCGGGGTCAGCGCGACGCTGAGGTGGCTGGTTCGGCGGTCGATCCTGGTCGCCCGCCCCCGGGCGCGCGCTCGCCACCGCCGCAGCGTCGGCCCGGCGTCGACGTGGATCTCGGCTACCCGCAGGTCCTCGGCGACCAGCTCGTGGTTGTTCTCGGCGTTCGCGGCGGCCGAGTCGAGCAGCTTCCCGACGTCGCGCGCCGCGCCCTTGGGCGAGAAGCGCAGCAGGGCGCGCGCGTCCTCGATCGGCAGGCCCCGCACCTGGTCGGCGACCAGCCGGACCTTGCGCGGCGACGTGCGCAGGTAGCGCGCCTTGGCGCGCACGACCGGTGCCTCTCCGGCTTCGGCCATCGCTACCGTTCCTCTCGCCTGCTGTCCGTGCCCGAGTGGGCGCGGAACGTTCGCGTGGGGGCGAACTCGCCGAGCTTGTGGCCGACCATCGACTCGGAGACGAACACCGGCACGTGCTTGCGACCGTCGTGGACGGCGATCGTGTGCCCGACCATCTCGGGGAAGATCGTCGAGCCGCGAGACCAGGTCTTGATCATCTCCTTCTGACCGCTCTCGTTCATCCGCTCGATGCGCCGCATGAGGCGCTCCTCCGCGTGCGGTCCCTTCTTCGTCGAGCGTCCCATCAGCGGCTGCCGCCCTTCTTGCGGCCTCGGCGGCGTCCTCGCACGATCACGGCATCCGAGCGCTTGCGCTTCTTGCGGGTCCGGTAGCCGAGCGTCGGGCCTGCCCCACGGGGTCACCGGGTGCCCTCCGGGCGTGTGGTGGGCCTCGCCGCCGCCGTGCGGGTGGTCGACGGGGTTCATCGCCACTCCCCGGGTCTGCGGACGCTGGCCCATATGGCGCTTGCGCCCCGCCTTGCCGAGCTTCACGTTCTGGTGCTCCGCGTTCGACAGCGCCCCGACGGTCGCGCGGCACTCCGCCCGCACCATGCGCACCTCGGAGGAGGGCAGGCGCAGGGTGACCATGTCGCCCTCCTTCGCGACCACCTGGATCGCTCCGCCGGCGGCGCGCCCGAGCCTGGCGCCCTGCCCGGGCACCAGCTCCACGTTGTGGACCACGGTCCCGGTTGGAATCGCCGCGAGCGGAAGCGAGTTGCCCGGGCGGATGTCCGCCCGCTCGCCCGACTCCACGCTGTCGCCCGGGCGTCAGCCCCTGGGGCGCCAGGATGTAGCGCTTGTCGCCGTCGGCGTAGTGGAGCAGGGCGATGAAGCAGGTGCGGTTGGGGTCGTACTCGATCGTCGCCACCGTCGCCGGGATCCCGTCCTTGCGACGCTTGAAGTCGATTCGCCGGTAGCGGCGCTTGGCGCCGCCGCCGCGGTGTCGGCTCGTGATCCGCCCGCCCGAGTTGCGACCCCCGCTGCTGGACTTGCCGTCGGTGAGCGGCTTGTGGGGCCGCTTCGCGGTCAGCTCGGAGCGGTCCTGAAAGGTGCCGAATCTGCGCCCGGGGCTCGTCGGCCTTGTCTTGCGGTTGGCCATCAGCCGCTACCCCTCTACCGCCGCGCCCTCGAACAGCTCGATGCGATCTCCCGGCGCGAGCTGCACCACCGCCTTCTTCCAGGCACGGCGTCGTGCCCTGATGCAGCCCGCGCCGCTTCGGCTTCGCCCGCACCCGGGAGGTCCGCACCTCCGCGACGCCGACGCCGAAGATCTCCTCGACCGCGTGCGCGATCTGCGTCTTGTGGGCGCGCTCGTGGACCCGGAACGTGTACTTGCCCTCGGCCATCAGCGCGTAGCTCTTCTCCGAGATCACGGGCTCGATGATCACGTGCCGCGGCTCCATCAGGAACGCTCCTCGGCGCGCGCCGCGACAGCGTTTCGAGGGCCGCTTTCGAGATCACCAGCGATCTCGCGCCGACGACGTCCGCGACGCCGATCGCGTCGGCGGGCAGGACCGTCACCCGCTGCATGTTGCGAAAGCTCTTCAGCGCGCCGACCTCCTCGGCGTCGAGGACGACGAGCACAGGGCGGTCCGCCCCCCACTTGTCGAGTGCCTCGGCGGCGCGCTTGGTCGAGGGCTCCTCGAAGCCTCGCGCCGTCGAGCAGCGCCACGGTGTCGCGCGCCGCGTGGACCGAGAGCGCGGCGCGCAACGCACGCCGGCGCGCCTTGCGGTTCACCTTCACGGTGTGCCGCCGCGGCTTCGGACCGAACGCGGCGCCGCCGCCGCGGCGGTGAGGGACGCTGAGCGCGCCGGCGCGAGCCCGACCGAGGCCCTTCTGCCGCCACGCCTTCGCGGTCGTCATCGAGACCTCGGCGCGCGTCTGGGCCGAGGCGGTGCCACGGCGGCGCGCGGCGAGATCGGCGCGCGCCGTCTCGTGCACGAGCGACTCGTGGAACGGCTCCGAGAACACGGCCGCCGGCAGGTCGGCCTTCGCGGTGCCGCCGAGGACGGGCGCCTTCGCGGCCTAGCCATCGCTCCGCACCTCGACGGTCGCGTTGCGGGGGCCGGGCACGGCCCCTTGACCAGCAGCAGGTTGCGCTCGGCGTCGACCTCGACGACCTCGCAGCGCGCTGGGTCACGCGCCGCCCGCCCATCCGGCCCGGGATCCGGGTGCCCTTGAACACGCGGGACGGGTCGGCGCTGGCTCCGATCGACCCCGGCGCGCGACGTTGTGCGAGCCGTGGCTCATCGGCCCGCGGCTGAAGTTGTGGCGCTGGATCGTGCCCTGGAAGCCCTTGCCGATCGAGGTCCCGGACACCTTCACGCTTCTGCCCCGGCTCGAAGCTCTCGACGGTGATCACGTCGCCGATCTGATGCTCCTCGTCGGTCCGGAACTCGACCAGCGTCCGCATCGGGGCGGCGTCGGCCTTCTTCAGATGCCCGAGCTCGGCCTTCGTGAGCCGTCGCTCTTCGGTCTCGCCACCGGCGAGCTGGACCGCCGCGTACCCGTCGCGCTCGGCGTCGCGGATCGCGGTCACGCGGACACGGGCCCGCCTCGATCACGGTCACGGGCACGGCGCTGCCGTCCTCGAGTGAACACCTGGGTCATTCCGACCTTCTTCCCGATGATCCCCGCCATCGCGTGCACCTACAGCCTGATCTCGACGTCGACGCCGGCCGGAAGCGTCTCCATGCGCTGCAGCTCGTCGACCGTCTTCGGCGTCGGCTCGTGGATGTCGATCAGGCGCTTGTGGGTGCGGATCTCGAAGTGCTCGCGCGAGTCCTTGTCCTTGAACGGCGAGCGGATCACGCAGTAGACGTTCTTCGAGGTCGGCAGCGGGATCGGGCCCGACACGCGGGCACCGGTGCGCTGCGCCGTCTCCACTATCTCGCGGGCGGCGCGATCGATCGCCTCGTGGTCGTACGCCTTGAGGCGGATGCGGATCTTTGTTGCTCCTATCGTTGCCATCTTGCCCTCTTCGCTTGGTCCTCGGTGCGTGATTTGTGTGCGCCCTCTTCGCGCAGTTGGGGCGCCGCCCGTGTGGTGCGCCGCCCCGGGTCGTATGTACTTGACGTCTTCTGGTCGCGACGGCGTCGGAGCCGCCGCAGAAGGGCCGGCTCCGGGCCGGCCCTCCTTGCTACTCGTTGATCTTCGTCACGATCCCCGAGCCGACGGTGCGCCCGCCCTCTCGGATCGCGAAGCGGAGTCCCTCGTCCATCGCGATCGGCTGAATCAGCTCGATCGACATCGTCACGTTGTCCCCGGGCATCACCATCTCCGTGCCCTCGGGCAGCTGTGCGACCCCGGTCACGTCGGTCGTCCGGAAGTAGAACTGGGGTCGGTATCCGGAGAAGAACGGGGTGTGGCGACCGCCCTCCTCCTTCTTGAGGCAGTAGACCTCGGCGTCGAACTTCGTGTGCGGCGTGATCGAGCCGGGCTTGCACAGCACCTGCCCGCGCTCGATGTCCTCGCGCTTGGTGCCGCGCAGCAGGCAGCCGACGTTGTCGCCGGCCTGGCCCTCGTCGAGGATCTTGCGGAACATCTCGACGCCGGTCACGACGGTCTTCTCGGTCGGCTTGATGCCGACGATCTCGACCTCGTCACCGGTGTTGACGATGCCCTGCTCGATTCGCCCGGTGGCCACCGTGCCGCGACCCGTGATCGAGAAGATGTCCTCGATCGGCATCAGGAACGGCTTGTCGAGCGGCCGCTCCGGCTCCGGGATGTAGCTGTCGAGCGCATCGGCGAGCTCGAGCACGGCCTGCTTGGCCTCCTCGTCGCCCTCCAGCGCCTTCAGCGCCGAGCCCTTGATCACCGGCGTCTCGTCGCCCGGGAACTCGTACTCCTTCAGCAGGTCGCGGACCTCCTCCTCGACCAGCTCGATCAGGTCCGGATCGTCCACCATGTCGGTCTTGTTCAGGAAGACGATCATCGATGGGACGTTGACCTGGCGCGCGAGCAGCACGTGCTCCCGCGTCTGCGGCATCGGGCCGTCGGCGGCGGAGACGACGAGGATCGCCCCGTCCATCTGCGCGGCCCCGGTGATCATGTTCTTGATGTAGTCCTGGTGGCCGGGGCAGTCGACGTGCGCGTAGTGGCGCTTGTCGGTCTCGTACTCGACGTGCGAGGTCGCGATCGTGATCCCGCGTTCCTTCTCCTCGGGAGCGTTGTCGATCTCCTCGAACGACTTCTCCTCGGCGCCACCCTTCTCGGACAGCACCTTGGTGATCGCCGCGGTGAGCGTCGTCTTGCCGTGGTCGATGTGACCGATCGTGCCGACGTTCACGTGCGGCTTATCCCGCTCGAACTTCTCCTTCGACATCTCGCTCCTTTTGACTCTTTCGGTCGTCTTTTCGTTGTTTGCGTGTTTATCCAGCTTACGCGCGGGCGACCGTACGCGGCGGCCCCCCGGAGAACCGAAGAAATATAGCCGTCATGACACCGCGGCCACCGGCTCGGCGGCGCCGCCCTCGGTGATCTGCTCGGCGACGTTCGCCGGCACCTCGTCGTAGCGCTCGAACTGCATCGTGAAGGTAGCCCGGCCCTGCGTCGAGGAGCGCAGGTCAGTGGCGTACCCGAACATCTCCCCTAGCGGCACCTTGGCCTGAATCGCCACGGCGTTACCGCGCTTCTCCTGGCCCTCGACACGGCCGCGGCGCCTCGACAGATCGCCGATCACGTCGCCGAGGAAGTCCTCTGGCGTAACGACCTCGACCGCCATCACCGGCTCGAGCAGGACCGGCTTCGCCCTCCGAGCGGCCTCCTGGACGGCCATCGACCCGGCAACCTTGAACGCCATCTCGGAAGAGTCGACGTCGTGGCTGGAGCCATCCACCAGCTCCACCCGCACGTCGACCATCGGATAGCCGGCCTTGACGCCCGATTGCAGCGCCTCCTCGATTCCCGCCTCGACGGCGGGGAGGAACTCGGTCGGGATCGCCCCGCCCTTGATCTCGTTCACGAAGTCGAAGCCCTCGCCCGGCGCCGGCTCGAGGTTGATCACCACGTGCCCGTACTGGCCCCGGCCGCCGGTCTGGCGCACGAAGCGACCCTCGCACCTTCTCCACGCGGTCGCGGATCGTCTCGCGGTAGGCGACCTGGGGGCGCCCGACGTTGGCGTCGACGTTGAACTCGCGCAGCATCCGGTCGACGATCACCTCGAGGTGCAGCTCGCCCATCCCGTGGATCAGGGTCTGTCCCGTCTCATCGTCGGTCTCGACCTGAACGTCGGGTCCTCCTCGGAGAGACGCGCCGAGGCTGGTGGAAAGCTTCTCCTGGTCGGCCTTCGTCTTCGGCTCGATCGCGACCGCGATCACGGGCTCGGGGAACTCGATCTGCTCGAGCTCGATCGGTGCGTCGGGCGCCGACAGCGTGTCGCCGGTGGAGGTCTGCTTGAGGCCCACGCCGGCGCAGATGTCGCCCGCGTAGCACTCCTCGATCTCCTCGCGGTGGTTTGCGTGCATCATCAGCAGGCGGCCGACGCGCTCGGTGCGGCCGTTGGACACGTTCAGCACCCTGGTGCCCGCCTTCAGCTTTCCGGAGTAGACGCGGAAGTAGGTCAGCTTCCCGACGTAGGGGTCGACCATCACCTTGAAGGCGAGCGCCGCGAACGGGGCATCGTCCTCCGGGGGGCGCTCGGCCGTCCGGCCGGCGCCGTTGGCGCCCTTCGCCGGGGGCTCGATCCCCTCCACCGGCGGGACCTCGAGCGGCGAGGGAAGCAGCTCGACGATCGCGTCGAGCAGCGGCTGCACGCCCTTGTTCTTGAAGCTGGAGCCGCAAAGGACGGGGGTGACCTTGATGTCGAGCGTGGCGCGGTGAAGCGACTGGGCGATCCGCTCGTGGGGGATCTGCTCCTCGTTGAGGTAGGCCTCCATCAGCTCGTCGTCGTACTCGGCGCAGGCCTCGATCAGGTGCGTGCGGTGCTCGTGCGCCTGCTCGGCGAGCTCCTCGGGGATCTCCCGCCGCTCGATCTCGGTGCCCAGCTCGTCGGTCCAGTACAGCGCCTTGTTCTCGATCAGGTCGACGACGCCCGTCGAACTCGTCCTCCTGCGCCGATCGGGAGCTGGATCGGGAGCGGATGGGCGCCGAGCCGCTCGCGCATCGACTCCACGGCGCGCGAAGAAGTCCGCGCCCGGTCCGGTCCATCTTGTTGACGTAGGCGATCCGCGGGACGCGGTACTTGTCGGCCTGCCGCCACACCGTCTCGGACTGCGGCTCGACCCCCGCCACCGAGTCGAAGATCGCGATCGCGCCGTCGAGGATCGCGCAGCGAGCGCTCGACCTCGACCGTGAAGTCGACGTGGCCGGGCGTGTCGATGATGTTGATCCGGTGGTCCTCCCACTCGCAGGCCGTCGCGGCGGAGGTGATCGTGATCCCCCGCTCCTGCTCCTGCTCCATCCAGTCCATGACGGCGGCGCCCTCGTGGACCTCGCCCATCTTGTGGGTGCGCCCGGTGTAGTAGAGGATGCGCTCGGTGGTCGTCGTCTTACCGGCGTCGATGTGCGCCATGATCCCGATGTTCCGGGTCTTCTCTAGTGGGAAGTTGCGTGCCATTTGTGCGTAAAGTGTCGTTTTGGGTTGGTCGATGGCGGCGGTCCCGCGCCGGCAGCCGACGAGACGAGGAGGAGAGATCGGGCCCGCAGCGGTATCGGCGCATGAAAAAGGCCCTCGCGGGCCCCAGCGTCAACCGCCGTTTCTGGCCCGAACCGACTGCTATGTGCTGCGGCTCTCCAAGGAATCGACTCCGGCCGGAGCACCGTGCGTGCTCAGGCATGAGCGATTGGCGATGTTAGCAGAGGGATGAGGGCCCTCAGGCGAGGCAGGAAGCGGCGGCGAGCGCCGCCTCGGGCTCGGCTCGCGCCGCGGAATCCCGGCGCCGCAGCGTCGCTCCCGCGAGCACCCTGCGTGGCCGTGCCGGCGAGGTGCGGACCGCCGGGCTCAGCCTGGCGCGCCTGCTCGCGGGCGCCGTGGGGGAGATCGGGCGCGCGATCGTCGTGGTGGGCGAGGCGGTCGGCCGCCTGGAGCTGAAGCTCGCTCGCGTGGTCGCGATCCCGCTGCTCGGGCTACTGCGAGGGGGCGCGGGCGGCGATCAGGCTCGGCGAGCGGGGTGATCGCCCGCACCGGGCGGTCGGCGGCGGTGATCCTGGCCGCCGCGATCATGCTTGCCGCCTCGCAGTTCGTCGACTACCGCGGCGTCGAGATCGGGGTCGCCCCAGTACGAGGGGGTGGAGGCGGTCGCGCCGGCCGCCGCAGACGGATCGAGACCCCGACGGGGGCGGCCCATGCCTATCTGCTGCTGCCCGTCGCGGTGCTGGCGATCGGCGCGCTCGCCTTCGCGCTGCGCGGGCGCTGGCGGCTCGGCCGGGCCGTGTCTCTGCTGGGGTTGATCGCGGTCGCGGTCAGCCTGCTGGTCGACATGCCGAAAGGGCTCGACGAGGGTCTGACCGCGCGCGCCTTCGAGGGCGCTCGAGCGACGCTGATCGAGGGCTTCTGGGTCCAGCTCTCCGCGGCGGCCGTGCTCGTGGTCGCCGGCGCCCTGCTGCGCCGCTACGTCGCGGCTGCAGGGCGCGAGCCCGCCGGGCGACGCACGCCGCGCACGCGGCGCCGCTCGCGGCGCGCGGCCCCGGCGGCAGGGGCACGGGCGTGAGCCGGATCGTCTCGAAGGTCAGGGCCGAGTACCTGCTGCCGTTCGCCTGCGTGGCGGCGGCGATCTGCGTCGGCGCCTCCGAGTTCATGACCACGTTCGAGTTCGATCTCGGGACCAGCGGCGAGCCGCAGCAGACGATCGCGGCGTCGGACCGCCACTCCTACGCCCTCCTGCTGCTCGCGATCTTCGCGCTCGTTCGCGCTCGTCGTCGCCCTGATCTCGGGCTCGAGGCCGGCCGCGGCCGCGGTTGCCGTCGCCGGCGGATCTGCGCTGCTCTTCTTCCTGCTTGTCGACCTCCCCGACGTCGGGCAGCAGGGCACGGTCGACGATCCCTCGCGCGTGTTCACCTCCAGCGAGGCGGAGCCCGGAGAGCGGGTTCTGGCTGGAGCTGGTCGGCACGGTCGCGCTGGCGGTCTCCGGCGGGGCGCTCGCGACGCTGCGCCCGGAGCAGCTCCGCATGCTGCTGCGGGGAAGCCCGGAGGCCCCCGACCGCGATGGCGGAGCGTGCCGAGCACGCGCGGCGGATTGCCCGCGAGCAGGACGAGGCCGGCACCCGGCCGGTTGCGCGGAGGAAGCTTGGATCCGATCAGCGTGCCGCGACCGGAGCGTCGCGGCGAACGCGCCGCCGGCGCGGCGCGGACGGCTAGGCGGCTACCAGCGGTAGTGGGCGAAGGCCTTGTTGGCCTGCGCCATGCGGTAGATGTCGTCCTTGCGCTTCCACGCCCCGCCCTGCTGTCGCCCCGCGTCGAGGATCTCGTTCGCCAGGCGCTCCTGCATCGACTTCTCGCGCCGCTGGCTCGCGAACTCGACGAGCCACCGCACGGCCAGGGTCCGCGCCCGCCGCGGCGCCACCTCGACCGGCACCTGATAGGTGGCGCCGCCGACCCTGCGCGAGCGAACCTCGAGCACCGGGGTCAGCTCCTTGATCGCCTCCTCCAGCACCTCCACCGGCGGTCGGCTGGTGCGCTCCCCGACGATCGCGAGGGCGTCGTAGGTGATCCGCTCCGCGAGCGACTTCTTGCCCCCTCGCATCACCTTGTTGACCACCTGCTGGACGAGGCGGCTTCGGTGCTGGGAGTCCGGCTCGACCGGACGGATCGCGGCTCGGGCGCGGCGGGGCACTACCGCTTGACTCCGTATGCGAGCGGGACTGCCTGCGATCGGAGACGCCGGCGGCGTCGAGCGTGCCGCGGACGACCTTGTAGCGGACGCCCGGAAGGTCCTTGACCCGACCGCCGCGCACGAGCACGACCGAGTGCTCCTGGAGGTTGTGGCCCTCGCCGGGGATGTAGCAGGTGACCTCCATCCCGTTGGTGAGCCGCACCCGTGCCACCTTGCGCAGCGCCGAGTTGGGCTTCTTCGGCGTCGCCGTGTAGACGCGCGTGCAGACGCCGCGCCGTTGCGGCGCGGCGAGCCGGCGCTTGCGCCCCTGCCCCGACTTCAGGCCGGGGGTGGCGACCTTCTTCTTCGGGCGCCGGCGCCCTTTTCTGACCAGCTGGTTGGTGCTCGGCACGGCGGCGAATGGTAGCGGTCTACTCTGGAACCGATGCCCGAGCAATCAGACCGCCCCCTGCTCGCGGTCGACGTCGACGGCGTCATCAGCCTGTTCGGGTTCGACGATCCGACCGATGCACCGGGGGAGTTTCATCTCATCGACGGTGTCGCTCACTGCATCTCGCTCGCGTCCGGCGAACGGCTGCGCCGACTCGCCGAGTGGTACGACCTCGTGTGGGCGACGGGTTGGGAGGAGCGCGCCAACGAGTACCTTCCCACGCTGCTCGGCCTCCCCGAGGAGCTGCCGTACCTCAGCTTCGACGGGCGCGCGAGGTTCGGCTCCGCGCACTGGAAGCTGGACGCGATCGGTGAGTACGCAGGCGAGCGGCCGTTGGCGTGGATCGACGACTGCATCGACGAGAGCTGCCGCTCCTGGGCGCACATGCGCCACGGGCCGACCCTGCTGGTCCCGGTGGAGCCGCAGCGCGGGCTCGAGGAGGCTCAGACCGAGGCCATGATCTCGTGGGCGAGGGCGGGGTACACTCCCTGACCGTGGAGGGGTTCTGGCCGATCTTCTTCCTTGGGGTGGTCCTGAAGATCCCGATCGCGGCTGCGCTGTTCCTGGTCTGGTACGCCGTCCGCGCGGAGCCCGAGGTCGAGGAGCTGCCCGACGACGGGGAGCACGGATTCCGCCGCTGGCGTCGGGCGCCGAGCCGTCCGCGCGGGCCGCGGCGCGGGCCGCACGAGGGCGGAGCGCTCGCGCTGCCCGACTGCCCGCCGGGTGGTCGGTTCCGGGTGGTCACTCCGCCGGCTCCAGCCCGCGCGGCGGCGCACGCGGGGGAGCGCGGCTCGGCCGAGCCTGCGCGGCAGTAGCGGCGCGCCGGGCCGCGGCCTCGAACGATCCTCAGCCGGCGATCGCGTGCTCGAGATCTGCGACCAGGTCCTCGGGGGCTTCGATACCGCAGGACAGGCGGATCAGGTCCGGCGGGACCGCCGCCTCGGAGCCCTCGACCGACTGATGGGTCATCGCCTGCGGCAGCTCGATCAGGGACTCCACGCCTCCAAGCGATTCGGCGAGCGAGAACAGCCGCGTGCGGGTGACGATCCCCGCGGCGTCCGCGTGCCGGAAGCAGACCATGCCGCCGAACCCGGGCCAGCGCACATCCCGCGCTCCCGGTGCGCCCGCGAGGTACTCGCTCACCGCGCGGCCGTTCGCAGTGTGCTGGGCCACCCGAAGCGCCAGGGTGCGAAGCCCGCGGTGGACCAGGAAGCAGTCGAAGGGCGCCGGCACCGCGCCGACCGAGTTCTGGACGAAGCGGATCCGTTCGTACAGCTGCTCGTCGCCCGTGATCACGGCGCCTCCGACGGCATCGGAGTGACCGCCGAGGTACTTCGTCGTCGAGTGGACGACGGCCGTCGCCCCCAGCTCGAGCGGCCGCTGGACCACCGGCGTGGCGAAGGTGTTGTCGACGACGACGCTGATCGGGGCGGCTGCCTCGACGACCTCCGGGATGTCGACCACGTTGAGCAGCGGATTTGTCGGCGTCTCGACCCACACCATGCGCGTCTCGGGCCGAATCAGGCGGCGCAGCTGGTCGAGGTCGCGCTGATCGACGAGGTCGTACGCGAGCCCGAAGCGAGTCATCACCTTGTCGACGAGACGGTAGGTGCCCCCGTAGAGATCCTGCGGGAGGATCAGGTGATCGCCGGCGCTCAGGGTCGCGGTGAGAGCGGCGTGCGTCGCGGCCATTCCGCTTGCGAACGCGGCCGCTCGACCGCCCTCCAGCTCGCCCAGGGCACGCTCCAGGGCCGCTCGCGTCGGGTTCGCCGATCGAGCGTAGTCGTAGTCCTCGACCACCTCGCCCGGCGCGCGCTGCACGTAGGTCGAGGTCTGGTGGATCGGCGGGACCACCGAGCCGTAGGAGGGGTCGGGCTCGAGCCCCGCGTGGACGACGCGCGTCTCGATCCGCCTGCTCATATCACTGGGGTTCGCGCTCGGCCCAAAATCAAATTCCCCGCCCACCCCCACCCTTGTAGAGCCTCGCGCTCACTGGTTGAGCGCCTCGACGAGGTCGACAGCTGTCAGGACGCCGAGCGGCCGGCCGTGCTCGACGACGATCAGCGCAGGGGCCTCTTCGCGAAGCAGCCGCACGGCGTCGTCGGCGGGATCGTCGACGGACAGCTCGGGGAGAGGGGACTCGAGCACCTCCGTCACCGGCTCGCCGAGGATCCCGGGATGCTCGGCCGACGCCCACAGAAGTCCCCTCTCGCTGACCGTGCCGATGAATGCTCGTTCGTCCTCGGACGAGACCACGGGAACCTGCGAGACGCCGTGCTCGCGCATCAGCTCGAGCGCTCGCCCGACCTGGTCGTGGCTCCCGACGGTCAGGATCGGCGCTCCATCGGCCTTGCCGCGATGGAGATCACCGACCGTGCGCCGCCCGCCCGGAGCCAGGTACCCGTGCTCGCGCATCCACGAGTCGTTGAACACCTTGGAGACGTACGGACGCCCACCGTCGGGGAGGATGGTCGCCACCATCGCCTCGGGGTCGTCGAGCTCGCGCGCCACCTGGACGGCGGCGCAGAGGGCGGTCCCAGTCGAGCCACCCGCGAACAGCCCCTCGGTGGCGACCAGCCGCCGGGCCATCAGGAAGGAGTCGCGGTCCGACACCGTGACGTAGCGATCGATCACGTCGCGATGAAGGCTGTCGGGCCAGAAGTCCTCGCCGATCCCCTCGACTCGGTAGGGATGCGCCTCACCGCCCGAGTAGATCGATCCCTCGGGATCCGCCCCGACCACCTCGATCGATGGGTTCTGCTCCTTGAGGTACTCGCCCACCCCGCTGATCGTGCCCCCGGTGCCGACCCCTGCCACCAGGTGCGTGAGACGCCCGCCGCTCTGGCGCCACAGCTCCGGCCCGGTGGAGCGGTAGTGGGCCTCCGGGTTGGCGGGATTGAAGTACTGGTTGGGTTGAAACGCCCCCTCGATCTCCTCGGTCAGCCGGTCGGCGACCTTGTAGTAGGACCGCGGCGAGTCTGGCGCCACCGCCGTGGGGCAGACGACCACCTCGGCCCCGAAGGCGCGCAGCGTGTCGATCTTCTCGCGGCTCATCTTGTCCGGCATCACCGCGATCACGTTGTACCCGCGCAGCGCGCCGACCATCGCCAGCCCGAGCCCGGTGTTGCCGGAGGTCGGCTCGACGAGCGTTCCCCCGGGGCGAAGCGCACCGTCGCGCTCCGCCGCGTCGATCATCGCGACCGCCGGGCGGTCCTTGACCGAGCCGCCGGGGTTGAGGAACTCGACCTTGGCGACGAGCGGGGTGCGCAGATCGCGCTCGAGGCGCGAGAGCCGGACCAGCGGCGTATCGCCGATCAGCTCGAGCGCGGACTCGTGGATCTCCGATCCACTATCGGCGGGCACGATGCTGAGGTTAGTTAGTGGCGGCTACTCGCTGCTGCTCGCCGCGCCATCGCCCGACGGCGCGCCGTCGCCCGAGGTCGAGTCTGAACCCGAGCCGGAGCCCTCCGGAGTCTCGATCTCCGTCGCAAGCTCCTCGAGCTCCTCGGCGAACGAGGGGCCGAAGCCCTCGAGCTCGGCCACCTCGCCCTCCTCGCTGAGGCCGAGCTCAGCGGCGAGCTCCTCCTCGTCCATCAGCGCCTCCTCGGGCGGCTGAGCCGGCTCCACGGGCTCGATCTCGATGCCGCGGTAGTGGCGCAGCCCGGTGGCCGCCGGGATCAGCTTGCCGATGATCACGTTCTCCTTCAGGCCTTGGAGGCGGTCCCGCTTGCCCTCCAGGGCCGCGTCCGTCAGCACCTTGGTCGTCTCCTGGAACGAGGCGGCGGACAGGAACGACTCCGTCGCGAGCGACGCCTTGGTGATCCCGAGGATCACCTCCTCCGCCTTCGCGGGGGTGCCGCTGTCCTCCTTGACCTGCTTGTTGATCCGCTTCAGCTTGTGGCGATCCTCGAGCTGGCCGGGCAGCAGCGTGGTCGAGCCCTTCGAGTCGATCCGCACCTTCTTCATCATCTGGCGCACGATCAGCTCGATGTGCTTGTCGTTGATGTCGACGCCCTGCGACCGGTACACCTGCTGCACCTCGTTGACGAGATACAGCTCCGTGTCCGTCCGCCCGCGCACCTCGAGCAGCTCGGTCGGGTAGAGCGAGCCCTCGCTGAGCTGCGTTCCGGCCTCGACCCTGTCGCCGTCGGAGACGTTGAGCTGGGTCCGCGGCGGGAAGCTGTAGGCGTGGTCCTCGCCCTTCGCGTCCGTGAGGATCACTCGCAGCGTCTTCTCCGACTCCTCGACCGAGACCTTGCCCTCGACCTCGGCCATCTTCGCCAGCCCCTTCGGCTTGCGCGCCTCGAACAGCTCCACCACGCGCGGCAGGCCCTGGGTGATGTCCTGGCCCGCGACCCCGCCGGTGTGGAAGGTACGCATGGTCAGCTGCGTGCCCGGCTCGCCGATCGACTGCGCGGCGATGATCCCGACCGCGTCGCCGAGCTCAACCGTCGTCCCGGTCGCCATCGCGCGCCCGTAGCAGTGGCGGCACACGCCCGTCTCGGCCTCGCACTTGAGCACCGAGCGAACCGGGACCGTGACCTCCTCGTCGCCGAACGCCTCGGCCATCTCCTCGATCTCGGGGACGTCGATCGCCTGGTTTCGCTTCAGCAGCTCGCGGCCCCGCTTGGTGGCGAACTTCTTCCCGGCCAGCCGGCCCGCCAGGTTCATGTTCAGCTCGCCGTCGGAGTTCCGCAGCGGCATCTCGATGAAGTCCTTCGTCTTGCAGTCCTCGCTGCGCACGATCACGTCCTGCGCCACGTCGACGAGGCGACGGGTCAGATAGCCCGAGTCCGCGGTCCGCAGCGCGGTGTCCGCGAGCCCCTTGCGGGCGCCGTGCGTCGAGATGAAGTACTCGAGCACCGACAGGCCCTCCATGAAGTTCGCCTTGATCGGGCGCTCGATGATCTCGCCCTTCGGGTTGGCCATCAGGCCGCGCATCCCGGCGAGCTGGCGGATCTGCTTGAACGAGCCGCGCGCTCCGGAGTTGGCCATCGCGAAGATCGGGTTCAGCTCGTCGAGGTTGTCCTCCATCGCCTGCGCGACCTCATCCGTCGCCTTGTCCCAGAGCTCGGTCACCGCCTCCTTGCGTTCCTCGGCGGTGATGTAGCCCTCGTCGTACTGGTTCTGGATCTCCTGCGCCTGGCCCTCGTAGCGCTCCAGGATCTCCTCCTTGTTCGGCGGCGAGACGATGTCGTTCTTGGAGATCGTGATCCCGGCCTGGCTCGCGAAGTGGAAGCCGAGCTCCTTGAAGGCGTCGAGGACGAGTGACACCGTGGCGGCGCCGTACTGCTCGACCAGGTCGGAGACCATCTCGTTCACGCCGCGCTTGCGCAGCGAGCGGTTGACGAACTCGTAGGCGTTGGGGTCGAACTCGTCGCCCAGCGCGGTGGCGAGCGCGCGCTCGACGCGATCGTTGAAGATGATCCGCCCCACCGTCGTCAGGAAGTGCTCGTGCCCCTCGCGCCGGTACTCGGCGTAGTCGTGCACGCCGACCAGCCCGCGCTCGTAGGCGATCTCGGCCTCCTGCGAGGTGCGGAACGGATGCGGCTTGGGATCGAGGTCCGCGGCATCGATCGCCTCGACGTCCTGTCCGGAATAGGTGAGGAAGTACAGGCCCAGCACCATGTCCTGGGTCGGGGTGGCGAGCGGCGCGCCGTGGGCCGGCGAGAGGATGTTGTTCGCCGACAGCATCAGGATGCGCGCCTCGGCCTGCGCCTCCGCGGACAACGGCAGGTGGACGGCCATCTGGTCTCCGTCGAAGTCGGCGTTGAAGGCGTGGCAGACGAGCGGGTGGATCTGGATCGCCTTGCCCTCGACGAGCACTGGCTCGAAGGCCTGGATCCCGAGCCGGTGCAGGGTGGGCGCCCGGTTCAGCAGCACGGGATGCTCGTGGATGACCTCCTCGAGCACGTCCCACACCTCGGGGATCATCGAGTCGACCATCTTCTTGGCGGCCTTGATGTTCTGCACCGCCTTGCGCTCGACCAGCCGGGCCATGATGAACGGCTTGAACAGCTCCAGCGCCATCAGCTTCGGGAGCCCGCACTGCTGGATCTTCAGGTTCGGGCCCGAGACGATCACCGAGCGGCCGGAGTAGTCGACCCGCTTCCCGAGCAGGTTCTGGCGGAACCGCCCCTGCTTGCCCTTCAGCATGTCGGACAGCGACTTCAGCGGCCGGTTGCCGGGCCCCGTCACGGGGCGCCCGCGGCGGCCGTTGTCGAACAGCGCGTCGACGGCCTCCTGGAGCATCCGCTTCTCGTTGTTGACGATGATCTCGGGCGCGCCGAGGTCGAGCAGGCGCTTGAGCCGGTTGTTGCGGTTGATCACCCGGCGGTAGAGGTCGTTGAGGTCGGAGGTCGCGAAGCGCCCACCATCGAGCTGCACCATCGGGCGCAGCTCGGGCGGGATCACGGGGACCGCGTCGAGCACCATCCACTCGGGCCGGTTCTGCGAGTTGCGGAACGCCGAGGCGACCTTGAGCCGTTTCACGGCGCGCGCCTGCTTCTGGCCCTTGGAGGTGTTGATGACCTCCTCGAGCTCCTCGCACTCGCTCTCCAGGTCGACCTGCTCGAGCAGCTCGCGCACCGACTCGGCGCCCATCCCGCCGCGGAAGTACTCGCCCCAGCCGAACGGCGAGCCGAAGCGATCCTTCAGCTCCCGGAAGGTGGCCTCGTCGTTGATCACGTCCTTGACCTTCATCTCCTGGAAGGTCTTCCACACCTCGCGCATCCGCTCCGCGGCGTCCTCGAGGTAGGCCTCGGTGTCGGCGATCTCGGACTCGAGCGACTTGCGGATCTCCTTCTGCAGCTTCTCCTTGTCGGCCTTGGACAGCTTCTTGACGCTGCCGGTGGCGTCTGCCCACAGGTGATCCTCGTCGTCGAAGTCGGACTGCTCGCCGCTCTCCACATAGGCGACGCGGCGCTCCAGCGACTCGCGCAGCTGCTTCGTCCGCTGCTCGCGCTCGCTGTCGTAGCCGTCGAGGATCTTGTTGACCTCCTTCTCGAGCTTCTTGAGGTCCTTGGTCCGGGCCTCCTCGTCGATCCACGTGATGATCGACGCGGCGAAGTACAGGACCTTCTCGAGCTCCTTCGGCGCCATGTCGATCAGGTAGCCGATCCGGCTCGGCACGCCCTTGAAGAACCAGATGTGGGAGACGGGGGCCGCCAGGTCGATGTGTCCCATGCGCTCGCGGCGCACCTTCGAGCGGGTCACCTCGACGCCGCAGCGCTCGCAGACGATCCCCTTGTAGCGGACGCGCTTGTACTTGCCGCAGTAGCACTCCCAGTCCTTGGTAGGACCGAAGATGCGCTCGCAGAACAGGCCGTCCTTCTCCGGCTTCAGGGTCCGGTAGTTGATCGTCTCCGGCTTCGTGACCTCGCCCGAGCTCCAGCTTCGGATCTTCTTGCTCGAGGCGAGCCCGATCTCTATTGCGTCGAAGTTGTTTATTTCGATCGGCTCCTAGTTCTCAGTTCGCAGTTCTCAGTTACTTCTCTTCCGCGGCCTTCTCGGCCTCGGCTCCATCCGTGCTTCCGCCGTTGCCCTCGGAGACGACCTGCTCCTCGCGCTCGTCTGCAGCTCCCTCGCCATCCGTTGCCTCCCCGCCGGCGCGCACGCCGGAGAGGTCGATCCCGAGCTCCTCGGCCGCCCGCAGGAGGTCGTCCTCCTCCTCCTCGAGCGGCACCTCGCCCTCCTCGGAGATCAGGTTCGCGTCCAGCGACAGGCTCTGGATCTCCTTCAGCAGGACCTTGAACGACTCGGGGATCGAGGGCTCTGGGATGTTCTCGCCCTTGACGATCGACTCGTAGGCCTTCACCCGGCCTACCGTGTCGTCGGACTTCACGGTCAGCATCTCCTGCAGCGTGAACGCGGCGCCGTACGCCTCGAGCGCCCACACCTCCATCTCGCCGAACCGCTGGCCGCCGAACTGGGCCTTTCCGCCGAGCGGCTGCTGGGTGACCAGCGAGTAGGGCCCCGTCGAGCGCGCGTGGATCTTGTCGTCCACGAGGTGCAGCAGCTTGAGGATGTACATGTAGCCGATGCTCACGGGCGCCTCGTAGGGCTCGCCGGTGCGGCCGTTGTACAGCTGCGCGGCGCCCCTGGAGCGATTGCCCTCGCGCTCCCGCTTGTCCACGTTGAGGTCGATCCCGCGTGCGGCGTTCTCGTCCTGCCACTGGACCAGCGCATCGTCGACGTCCTCGACCCGGGCGCCGTCGAACACGGGCGACGCCACGTACACGCGACCGCCGTTGCTCTGCGACTCCTTGTGGGCCTTGCTTCCGTCGTCGTACCAGCCGTTGGCCGCCGCCCACCCGAGGTGGGTCTCGAGGATCTGGCCGATGTTCATCCGGCTCGGGACGCCGAGCGGGTTGAGGATCACGTCGACAGGCCTTCCGTCCTCCAGGAACGGCATGTCCTCCTCGGGGACGATCTTCGCGATCACGCCCTTGTTCCCGTGGCGCCCCGCGAGCTTGTCGCCCTCGGCGATCTTGCGCTTCGTGGCCACGTACACCCGCACCAGCTCGTTGACGCCGGGCGGCAGGTCGTCGCCGTCGTCGCGGTTGAAGGTCAGCACGTCGATCACGACCCCGCCCTCGCCGTGGGGGACCTTGAGCGAGGTGTCGCGGACCTCGCGCGCCTTCTCCTTGAAGATCGCGCGGATCAGCTTCTCCTCCGCGGTCAGCTCGGTCTCGCCCTTCGGGGTCACCTTGCCGACCAGCAGGTCGCCGGACACGACCTCGGCGCCGACCCGGACGATGCCGCGCTCGTCGAGGTTGCGCAGGCTCTCCTCGGAGCGGTTGGGGATGTCGCGCGTGATCTCCTCGTCGCCGAGCTTGGTCGTCCGCGCGTCGATCTCGTATTCCTCGATGTGGACCGAGGTCAGCTCGTCGTCCTTGACCAGCCGGCCGGAGATGATGATCGCGTCCTCGAAGTTGTAGCCCTCCCAGGACATGAAGGCGACGAGCACGTTCTTGCCCAGCGCGATCTCGCCGCCGGCCGTCGAGGAGCCGTCCGCGAGCACATCGCCCTCCTTGACCTTGTCGTCGACCGACACGATCGGGCTCTGGTGAATGATCGTGCCCTGGTTGGAGCGCATGTACTTGTTGAGCTCGTACTCGTCCTTGCGCGAGCTGCGCGTGACCACGACCCGGTCGGCGTCCACGTAGCTGACCTCGCCGTCCGCGGTCGCCAGGACCACGTCGCCGCTGTCGATCGCGGCGCGGTGCTCCATTCCCGTGCCGATCAGCGGCGGTTCGGGCTTCAGCAGCGGCACGGCCTGACGCTGCATGTTCGAGCCCATCAGCGCGCGGTTCGCGTCGTCGTGCTCGAGGAAGGGGATCAGCGACGTCGCCACCGACCAGATCTGGGTGGGCGAGACGTCCATCAGGTCCACCTGCTTCGGCGACACGGCGACGACCTCGCCGTCCCGTGCGCGGCACAGCACGCGCGGGCCCTTGAGACGCTGGGACTTGGGGTCGATCTCGGCGTTCGCCTGCGCGATCACCTGCTCCTCCTCCTGGGTCGCGTCCAGGTGGACGATCTTCGAGGTGACGACGCCGTCCTTGACCACGCGGTAGGGGGTCGTCACGAACCCGTGCTCCGACACCTGGGCGTAGGAGGACAGCGAGCCGATCAGGCCGATGTTCGGGCCCTCAGGGGTCTCGATCGGGCACATCCGCCCGTAGTGGGTCGGATGGACATCGCGCACCTCGATCGGCGCGCGCTCCCGCGTCAGGCCCCCGGCGCCCAGCGCCGACAGCCGGCGGCGGTGGGTGAGCCCGGCCAGCGAGTTGGTCTGATCCATGAACTGGGACAGCTGCGAGGAGCCGAAGAACTCCTTCAGCGCCGCGACCACCGGCCTGATGTTGATGATCGTCTGCGGGGTGATCGCGTCCGCGTCCTCGGTCGTGAGGCGCTCGCGCACCACGCGCTCCATGCGGTACAGGCCGATCCGGAATGCCTCCTGGATCAGCTCTCCCACCGTGCGCAGGCGGCGGTTGCCGAAGTGCTCGTACTCGTCTAGGTGGTCCCGCACCGGGTCCCAGGGGTAGGACTGAGCCTCGGCTGCGTAGTCCTTGATCGGGTTCTCCTCGTCGATCTCCTCGGGGATTCCGAGCAGCTTGGGAATCCCGACCAGCTCCTTGATCAGGGCGATGATGTCGTCGTGCGTCAGGACCCGGGTATCGAGGTCGATGTCAAGATCGAGCCGCGCGTTGAGCTTGTAGCGCCCCACCCTGGTCAGGTCGTAGCGCTTGGTGTCGAAGAAGAGCTGCTCGAGCAGCTGGCGGGCGGCGTCGACCGAGGGCGGCTCGCCGGGCCGCTGCTTCTTGAACAGCTCGATCAGCGCCCCCTCCTCGGACTTCGTCTGCTCGGTATCGGCCTCGATCGTGTTGCGCATGTAGACGGACTCGTCGAACATCTCCGCGAGCTGCTTGTCATCGACGTACCCCATCGCTCGCAGCAGCACCGTGACCGGCAGCTTGCGCTTGCGGTCGATGCGCGCGTACACGCGGCCCTTCTTGTCGATCTCGAGCTCGAGCCACGACCCGCGTGCGGGCATCAGGTTGGCGATGAAGACCTGCTTCTCGCGGTCCTTCGGCTCCATCACGTAGGCGCCGGGGGAGCGCACGAGCTGGGTGACGACCACGCGCTCGGTCCCGTTGATCACGAACGTGCCGCGGTCGGTCATCCACGGGAAGTCGCCCATGAACACGGACTGCTCCCGGATCTCACCGGTCTCGCGGTTCTGGAACGCGACCTTGACCGTCAGCGGTCGCGAATACGTCATGTCCTTTTCACGGCACTCGGCAACCGAGTGCGGCGGCTCCTCGAACTTGAAGTCCCCGAAGACGATCGCGAGGTTGCCGGTGTAGTCCTCGATCGGCGAGATGTCGTCGATCGTCTCCCGGAGAAGTCCCGCCTTCGGTTCCGTGAGCTCCTCGAAGGAGCGGCGTTGGATGTCGATCAGGTGGGGGACTTCAAGCGGGTTCTCTAGGCGTGAAAAGCTCCTTCTGGTTACGGGGACAGCGTTGACTCGTGCCAACTCGGCGACTCCTCAGTTGGTCGAAAGGGGGTAGATGCGCGAGAGATTCCGACGGCAGTGCTCAAATGGCGCGCGACCGTAAAAAGTATCACACGCAAGTTTAGCCGCGCAAGGGGCGGCTGAGCCGGCGGCCGTCAGGCGGCCAGACCCGAGCCCGCAAGGTACCACCTGTGCGCTATTTCAGCTCGACCTCGCCGCCGGCCTCCTCGAGCTCGGCCTTGAGCTTGTCCGCCTCCTCGCGCTCGAGACCCTCCTTGACCGCCTTCGGCGCCTCGTCGACCAGCGCCTTCGCCTCCTTCAGGCCAAGGCCGGTCGCCGCGCGAACGGCCTTGATCACCTGGATCTTCTTCTCACCGGGAGCGGTCAGCACGACGTCGACCGTCGTCGACTCCTCGGCTCCGGCTCCGTCCTCGCCGCCGCCAGCGGCACCCGCCGGAGCAGCGGCCGCGACGGCGGTCGCCGAGACGCCGAACTCCTCCTCGAGCGCCTTGATGCGCTCGGAGAGCTCCAGCACCGAGATGCCCTTCAGCTCCTCGATCCACTCCTCGGTGGTCATCTCACTCTTGGTCGCCATTACTCCTCGCTTTCCTGTTCCGAAGACTCATCATTTCGGGCCGAATCCTCCGCTTCCGCTCGCTCGGCCTCACCTGACTGGTCCTGGATCTGGCCGAGCTGGCTGGCGAGACCGGCGAGCAACTGATTCAGACCCCGCGTGACGCCGGTGACCGGGCTCGCGACCGCGCCGAGCAGCTGGCGCGTGCAGCACCTCGAGGCCGGGGAGCCGCGCGATCCGCCTGAACTGGTCCGGCTCGAGCGCGGCGCCGTCCATGATCCCCCCCTTGTAGGTCGGCACCTGATGCTCGCGCGCGAAATCGGCGATCGCCTTCGCGGCGGTGACCGGATCTCCCTTCACCAGGGTGAGGGCGGTCGGGCCCTCGAACAATCCGCTCAGCTCCTCCGTGCCGGCGCTCTCGGCCGCCCGCTTGGCGAGCCGGTTCTTGACGACCCGGAAGCTCGCCTCCGACTCGGCGAGCCTTGCGCGCAGCTCGGCGGCCTCGGGGACCCCGATGCCGCGGTAGTCGACAGCGAAGATCGCCCCCGCGTCCGTCAGTTGCGCGGCGATCTCCTCGACGACTTGTGCTTTCTGCTCTTTGTCCATGGTCCCTATCGACGTGAAGAGCCCGCACGCGGGCGGGCTCGGCACGGACTCCACGCTCCGCCTGCACCGGTCTTCCGGGCTAAGCCCCGCCGGTGATCTTGGGCAAGCGATCCTGTGGCGTCGATTCTACGAGGTCTAGCCTCCCGCCACCCGCTGGTACTGGTTGAATGCCGGTTTGGGGGCCCGATCTTGCGTCACCAGACCGGCGGTCGGGCACCAGTCGCACACCCCGGTTCCGAAGTCGCGCAACGTGTACCAGTAGACGCCCCCGATCTTCCACGCCTTGCGCTTCTTCCTCAGGAGGGTATAGGTCTTCTTCAGTCGCTTCGCCTGGCCCTTGGGGGTCGTCGACAGCTTGGGGCTCGTACCCGACGGGTCAGAGCTCCATCCGACCTCCGTGATCCACGTCTGCGCCTTCTTCTTGCGGCCCTTGTTCAGGGCCTTCCGCACCTTCTTCACGTCCTTCGCGATCTGACGCTCGTCAGGCGCATACGGGTGAAGCCCAACGTGATCGAAGCTCCGCTTGCCCGCCTTGTTCTTCAACAGCTTCTTCAGGTAGACCCACGCCGGCATGCCGCCGGCGCCCGTTGGCTTGCTGACCAGCCCCGCGGTGAGAACGTCGGCGCTGGGGTCCTCCCCCGCGATCGCGTTGTGGGTGATCTGCAGCAGGGTCGCGTACTTGGCCACGTTGGGCTGGGGGAAGAAGTGCTTCGGCCCGTTCACCTCGTTCCACACCTGCCAGGTCCCGATCGGCAGCGGCGTAGCGCCCGGATACTGGGTGCGAAAGCCGGTGTTCCAATAGGTGCCTCCGGCGCCATAGCGCCTCACCGCCTCGGCGACGAACTCGCTCCACTCTGCCTGCTGCTTGGGGGAGTTCACGGGCGGCGTGACGTCGTTTTCGGCGAGCCACCTGGGGGACCCGAACAGGTCCGGCAGCGTTTGGATGCCGGACGCGGCGAACGCTCCGATCTGAGCGTCCGGGACGCTCCAGTCGAGTCGGTCCTCCTCACTCTCGATCGCGTGCCAGAAGAGCCCGATGCGAGCAACTCCTACGTGTGCCTGGCGCATCAGCTGATAGTCGGCGGCCGTGAGATCGTAGTTCGGAACCATCCCGTAGAAGGTCCGCGGCGTCGCCTTGGCCTGTGCGGTCGCGGAGAGCAGCCCCGTCGTCGCGGCGATTGCCGCGAGGGCGAGAAGCACTGCCGTGCACCACCCTGCTCGCGTTCGAATTGTCGGATCCACTTGCACCACGCTCCCAGGTGTCGAGATTTCCCGCCCGTCCGCTTGACGGCCTCTACCGCGTCCCCCGTGAGCCGCGAGAGTAGCGAACCTACGCCGCCGGCTGTCTCTCCGGTGGCTCGGTCCCGGCCTCCGCGGTCCCCTCGGGCCTCCCGTCGGCAGCAACGATCTCGCGCGCCTGTGTTCGGGACGGATCGACGCGGATCCCCGGGCCCATCGTCGTCGTCAGCGTGATCGAGAGCATGTAGCGGCCCTTGGCGGCGGCCGGGCGGGCGCGCATGATCTCCTCGATCACGGCGGAGTAGTTCTCGAGCAGCTCGCGCTCGTCGAAGCTCGCCTTGCCGATCGTCAGGTGGACGACGCCCTGGCGGTCCGTCCGGTACTCGACCTTGCCCGCCTTCGACTCGTCGACGGCCTTCGCGACGTCGTCGGTGACGGTGCCGACCTTGGGGTTCGGCATCTTGCCCTGCGGGCCCAGGATGCGGCCGAGCTTCCCGACCGTCGGACATCATGTCCGGGGTCGCGATCGCGACGTCGAAGTCGGTCCATCCCTCTTCGACCCGCTCCGCCAGGTCGTCGCGCGCCGACGAAGTCGGCCCCGGCCTCCTCGGCGGCCCGGGCGGCGTCGCCCTTCGCGAACACCGCCACCGCTGACGTCCTTGCCGAGCCCGTGTGGCAGCGGCGAGCGTGCCGCGGAGCTGCTGCTCGGCGTGGCGCACGTTGAGACCGAGCCGGACGTGCAGCTCGACCGTCTCGTCGAACTTGGTGCCCGCGGTCTCCTTCAGCAGCGCGACCGCCTCGGCCGGCGGATAGCGGCGGTCGCGGTCCACCTTCTCGTAGCGCGTGCGCGATAGCGCTTGCCGTGCGGCCATCATGGCTCGACCTCCATGCCCTCGACCTCGACGCCCATCGAGCGCGCCGTCCCGGCGACGATTCGTGAGGCGGCGTCGAGGTCGTTGGCGTTCAGGTCGGGCATCTTGCGCTCCGCGATCTGGCGCACCTGGTCGGCGGTGATCCGGCCCACCTTCTCACGGTTCGGCTCGCCCGAGCCCTTGTCGATCCCGGCCGCCTCCTTGATCAGCACCGCCGCGGGCGGCGTCTTGGTGATGAACTCGAACGAGCGGTCCTCGTAGACCGTGATCTCGACCGGGATGATCGTGCCGGTGTCCTGCTGCGTCTGGGCGTTGAACGCCTTGCAGAACTCCATGATGTTGACCCCGTGCTGCCCCAGCGCGGGCCCGACCGGCGGCGCCGGGTTGGCAGCCCCGGCGGGGATCTGCAGCTTGATCATGGTCAGGACCTTCTTCGCCATCGCATTCGCCTAGCAGCTTCTTCACCTGGTCGTAGCCCACCTCGACCGGGGTCTCGCGGCCGAAGATCGACACCAGGACCTTGAGCTTGGCGGCGTCCTCGTTGATCTCGGCGATCTCGCCGGAGAAGTCGGACAGCGGGCCGGAGATCACCTTCACGGACTCACCGATCTCGAACTGCGCGTGGGCGCGGGGGCGCTCCGCCGTCTCGCGGTGCATCAGTCGATCGACTTCGGGGAGGACAGCGGGACGGGCTTGTTGCGGGAGCCGACGAAGCCGGTGACGCCGGGGGTGTTCTTGACCAGGTTCCAGGCGTCGTCGGTCATCTCCATGTTGACGAGCACGTAGCCGGGCATGGTCCGCTTCTCGACCTGGACCTTCTGGCCGTCCTTCAGCTCCGAGACCTGCTCGGTGGGGACGATGACCTGGCGCACGCGGCCCTCCTGACTCATCGTCTGGACCCGGTGCTCGAGGTTCTGCTTGACCTTGTTCTCGTGACCCGAGTAGGTGTTTATGACGTACCAGCGGAACATCTGTGCGGTTGATCTCCTCGATTGCGCTGCGGTCGGGACCAGGGCCTAGAGGACCAGCTTGACGAGCCAGTTGAAGGCGGCGTCGAGAGCCCCGAGGTAGGCGGCCGCGACGGCGATGAACAAGAGTGTGACGGCGGAGGCCTGGACGAGGGTCTCGCGATCCGGCCACTGGACCCGCTTCAGCTCCGCCCAGCACGAGATCAGGAACGAGAGGACGACGCCGCGGCGCCGCTCCTCGCGCTCGGCCGGCTCCTTGCGGAGCTGCTTGGCCCGTGCCTTGCGACGTTGCTCCTTCTCGCGGTCGCGCCGCTGCCTGCGCTGCTCGCGGGTTTCCCGCGTCGGCGCGCCGACGTCCGCTCGGGAGGGCGCGGGCGCCTCCGGCTCGGAGGCAGTCTCCGCAGAATCGTCGGGCGCCGGCTCCGGTTCTGCGGGGATCGCCTCGGCTGAGTCGGTGCCGTTGCGGACCGACTCGCCGAGCTCCTCGGGCGGGGCGCCGGTCTCCAGCACCGCCTCCACCTCCGCGACCTCGCCGGACTCGGGCACCTGGGTGTCGTGCTGCGCGCGCGCCTGGGCGCCGTCGGAGGGCCCGCCCTCGCGCGACTCGCGCGCCTGACGGGCACGCCGCTCGGCCTTGCGCTGTGCTCGGGTCTTCGCCACTAGTTCACTCCCACTGCTCGCACCGGCGTCCGCGGCCCGAGGCTAGCGCGTCTCCTTGTGCGGAGTGTGGCGCCCGCACCAGCGGCAGTACTTGCGCAGCTCGACCCGATCCGGCGTGTTGCGCCGCGACTTGTTGGTCTCGTAGTTCCGTCGCTTGCACTCCTCGCAAGCAAGGGTCACTCCGATGCGTACGTCTCCGCGGGCCATCCGCTCCTCGCTAGTGTTACTGGACCGCCCCGGCTCGGGCAGAGTCCGCAGAAAAAAGACCTCGGGCAGGGCACGAGGCGAGGCGAAGAATAGCGTCCACGCAGTGGGTTCTTCAATCGCCAGCAGGTTCGCCGGCGACGACCGATAGGAGCACTTCCTCGAACTGCGACGCCAGCCTCGCAGGGGTGAAGTTCTCCCGGGCGAAGCGGAGCGCGGCCTGCCCACGCTGGTGGCGGTCTCGCGGGCTCCGCAGGGCCGCCGCGACGAGGGCGGCGAACTCCCGTCGGTCTCCGCTCTCCGTCACCCAGCCTCCTCCTGAGGCGCGAACGATCCGGGCGACCTCCGAGTCCGGAGGAACCGCAGCGACGACGGGCAGCCCGTGGCCCATGAAGCTCATCAGCTTCGAGGGGACGTTGAAGTTGATCCCGTCATGACGCTGACTGACGACCGCCACGGCGGCACGGTCGAGCTCGCGCTCGAGCTCCTGATCGCCCAGCAGTCCGGTGAGCCGCACTCGCTCGGTCTTCACGGCCGCGCGAACCTCATCCCGCCCGACGCCCTCCCCCGTGATCACGAAGCGCGCGCCCAGCCCCGCAAGCTCCTCCGATTCCTCGAATCCGCGGGTCACCTCTACGAGGTTCTGGGTGTGGCCGATGTTCCCCATCGTGATGGCGGTGACGCCATCGTCGGCTGCCTCGGGCCGCGGGACGCGACTAACTCCCCGGGTCGCGGGGTTGTAGATCCGCGTCAGCTTCGACTCCGGGACGGCCTTTCGCTGCAGGTTCTCGGCGAAGCCGTCAGAGACCACCACGATTCGTGCCGCGGAGCGATAGGTCGCGAGCTCGAACCTGCGCGCCAGCCGGATCAGCCGGCCGTCCTTCAGGATCCCCACCTGAGCGGCGCCGTCGGGCAGCACGTCCTGCAGCCACAGGACCCACGGAATCGCTCGTGCCCGGGCGTTCACCATTGCCGGCGCAAGGGCGGGAAACGACGGCGACACCGCCACGATGACATCGGGGGTGCCCAGGACGGGCGCCGCGAGCGAAAGCGCGAGGGCGAAGCTGGCCTCCTGCCGGATCCTCTCGCCGGCGGTGGTGCGGCCGGGCCAGATCGGAAGGCGAAGGGTCGGGACGCCGTCCCGCTCCTCCCGACGAGGACGCAGGCGATTGCCCCATCTGGGCGCCGGGTAGTGTGGGTGCGCCGCCACCACCTCGAGCTGATGGCCGCGGTCGGCGAGCGCGCGCACGATCGTCGCACTCACCGGCCCGATCCCGGTGGGCTCAGGCTCGTAGTTGTAGCTCCACACCTGGATGCGCAAGGCCACAGCCCGATATCCGCGTCACGTCGTGGGAGCCGGCTCGCTGACCCTGAAGGCCTCGATCGTGCGCCGCAGGCCGGCCTCGAGCGAGATCCCGGCCTCGAAACCGAACCGCTCACGGGCGCGGCTGACGTCGAGATAGCGCCGAGGCTGGCCATCGGGGCGCGATGTGTCCCACACCGTCTCCCCGTTGAATCCGGACAGCTCCGCGATCATCGCGGCGAGGTCGCGGATTCGCGTTTCGGTGCCCGTGCCGATGTTGACCGGCTCGGAGGAGTCGTAGCGCTCGGCGGCGAGCAGAAGGGCCCGCGCCGCGTCGTCGACGTAGAGGAACTCTCGCGTCGGCTCGCCGGTGCCCCACAGGACCACCTGATCTGCGCTCGCGTCGAGTGCCTCCGTGTACCGGCGGATCATCGCCGCGATCACGTGCGAGTCCTCGAGGTCGAAGTTGTCCCCCGGACCGTAGAGATTCGCTATCACCGGAACGCAGGAGTCGAGGTCGTATTGCCGCCGATAGGCATCGGACAGCACTAGCAGCATTCGCTTCGCCAGCCCGTAAGGAGCGTTCGAGGGCTCCGGATACCCGCTCCAGATGTCGTCTTCGCTGAACGGCACCGGGGTCACGTTGGGGTAAGCGCAGACCGAGCAAGCCGCGACGAGCTTCCCGACCTCGAGATCGCGGCACGCATTGAAGACGTTCGTCGCCATGCTCATGTTGTCCGCGGCGAGGGGGCCGGGATTGCGGCGGTTGTAGCCGATTCCACCCACCCTGGCCGCGAGGTGAATCACCACCTCGGCGCCCGCGAGCGCATCGCGGCAGACGACGGGATCGCGAAGGTCGCTGTCCCGGGAACGGGGCACCCGCACTCTGGCGCCGGCCTGCTCGAGCATCTGGACCGCGGGACGGCCGAGGAAGCCGGCGCCGCCCGTGACCACGACGTTCCTGCCGGACCAGAAGGCCGGATCGGGGCGCGCGGAGCTCATCCGATGGCCTCGCGCCTGCCGCCGATCTTCCCTGCGAGCTGGTCCTCGAGGGCCGCGACGTCAGCGTCGACCATGATCCGCACCAGCTCCTCGAAGCCGACCTTCGGTTGCCACCCGAGCACTCGGCCGGCCTTGCTCGCGTCACCGAGCAGCTCCTTGACCTCTGTGGGACGGAAGTAGCGCGGATCGATCTCCACGTACGGTCCCCAGTCCAGGCCGGCATGCGAGAAGGCGAGCTCGAGGAACTCCCGCACGGAATGATTCTCGCCCGTCGCTAGGACCAGGTCCGCCGGCTCGTCGAGCTGCATCATCTGCCACAGCGCCTCGACATAGTCGGGCGCGAAGCCCCAGTCGCGCCGGGCGTCGAGGTTTCCGAGATAGAGCTTGTCCTGCAGGCCCGCCTTGATCCGGGCAACCGCGCGGCTGATCTTCCGGGTCACGAACGTCTCCCCGCGACGCGGCGATTCGTGGTTGAACATGATCCCGTTGCTCACGAACATGCCGTAGGCATCGCGGTAGTTGACGGCGGTCCAGTACGCGGCCACCTTCGCCACCGCATACGGGCTGCGCGGCTGGAGCGGCGTCGCCTCCGACTGGGGCGGCGGGGCCGAGCCGAACATCTCCGAGGACGAGGCCTGACAGAACCGCGTCTTCACCCCGGATTCGTGGATCGCCTCCAGCATCCGCAGCGTCCCTGCACCGGTGATGTCGAACGTGTACTCGGGGATGTCGAAGGAGACCCGGACGTGGCTCTGCGCACCCATGTGGTAGATCTCGTCCGGCTGCACCTCGTAGATCAGCTTGGTGAGGCCGACGGGGTCCGAGAGGTCGCCGTAATGGGTGAACAGCCGCACGCCCTCCTCGTGCGGGTCACGGTAGAGGTGATCGATCCTCCCGGTATTGAAGGTCGAGGAGCGTCGGATGATCCCGTGGACCTCGTAGCCTCGGTCGAGGAGACGCTCGGCCATGTAGGAGCCGTCCTGGCCGGTGATGCCCGTGATCAGGGCTCGCCTCGAGGAGGACCCGAACGCCCTGCCCGTGTTGTCGACACCTGCTGCCAAGCCGTGTGAGTCGCGTCACCTACGCCGAGCCCGGAGGATAATCCCTCCCCTCGCCGGGACGACTGGCCGCGCCTGCGCGTCCCTGCCTAAGTCAGCCGCGCTGGCGCCAGGTCAGGCTCGTGTCCCCGCCTACGCGGGCGCGCAGGCGCGCCCCCTTGCGGAGCTTGAGGTTGGTGGCGAACACCTTGCCTTCGCGCGCGCTCAGGCTCTCCTCCGCTCGCCACTTGCCACCCTTGCGGCGCTCGATCCGAAGCTTCCCCGTCGCCGGTGACTTCCCCCACGCCTGCACGCGCTTGCGGGACTGCCGCTCGGTGACGAAGGGGAACCGGAAGGCCGTCAGGGCGGGCTTCGGGGTCCCGTCCGCGAAGAACAGCCCAGCCGGAACGTCCGTGGTCTCGGGGTCTTGGACCCGGAAGTAGAAGGCGGCCTTGACCTTCTCCTGCCAGAACAGGTACAGCGACTCCTCGATCCAGCGGGCGTGCTTGCCCAACGGCACCGCGATCCGCTGATTTGGGCTCCCGGGAGGGTTGCTCAGCCACCAGAACTCCGTTACCCACAACGGCCGCCGCCCCCCCGGCTGCACGTTGCCGCCCTTCTCCGCCGCGCGCAGCACCCGCCCCACATTGCCGACGTCCGCCGTGGCGGCGTCATCCGGGTGCAGCGCGCTGCGGTGGGGCCCGCCCGAGGTGTTGATCGGATGGTCCGAAAGCACGTCCAGCTTCACGGGCGGGCACGACTGGGGCTTCAGCTTGCGCCGACCCTTGAGGCAGAACAGCTCCCGAAGGAAAACGAGCGGACGCATGCGCGATCCTCCCGGCGGATCTCCATATGCAGACGTGGCGCCGCCGACCACGACGTTGCTCGGGTCCACCGCCTTCACCCCGTCGTAGAAGGAGTTCAGCAGCCCCCGGTAGATCTCGGGGCTCCGCGGGTCGTTACCGACCCACTGGGGTCCGAGGAAGCTGGGGAGGTTCGGCTCGTTCCACACCTCGAAGTGGCGCACACGCGGAAGCGGACCGCCGCCCGCCGAAAAGCCGCCGGAATAGCGCTTTGCCAGCGCAGTTCCGAAGTCGCCAAAGGCGGCGGGGTCCGGGTCCCAGCTGCCCGGGGCGGCGTTGCTGGGCCGGTTCGGCCCCTCGGCCCAGCCCGGGGCGCCCTGGATGGTGAGGAGGATCGGGAAGCCCCGCGCGGCCGCAGCCCGGACGGCCGCGTCAGTGGCGGAGAACCGGTATGCCGGGTCGGAGGGATCGCGTGGGTTCGCGGGAGGGCTCGGGGCGGTGCTGCGCCAGCTGACCCCGATGCGGACCATGTCGGCCTGGGCCTCCGTGGTCATGTCGAGCAGGCCGTCCTGGCTCGCGGAGGACCTGTACCCGGGATCCACCAGCCCGGTGATCAGTCCCGACTCTGCGCGAGCGCCGGGAGCGCCCGCGAGCTGGACGGCGAATGCGAGCGCCAGCGCCGCAAGCGCGAACCGCCGCCATCCCGCGATGGAGATTGTGGCCCCCGCCATCGAAGTCCGCGTCACGCGGGTGGAGCGTGCGCGCTCCCCCTCCGGCGTCGCGCCATGAGCACGAGCGAGCGCTGCAAGCGCGCTCGCGCCCAGGATGATCGGGAGGACGACTCCCATTCCACCGTCGCCCGCGGTGTCCTGGACCGTGCTGACGGGATCCGCCGGACCGGATCCTTCCGCCGCGACGCTGGCCACATTCTCGCCCTTGCCCTTGCCCTTGTCCTTGTCCTCCGCGATCCGTCCTGCCGCGATCCGGAGGCATCGCTCTTGGCGACATCGACGCGTCCGGCCCCGGACTCTGGAGCCTTGCCCGCGTCGGCGGTCTCGGCGGGCGCGGGCGCTGCCGGCGGCTGCCGGAGCCGGCCGACCCGGGGTCGGCGCTTTCGGAGCCCGATCCACCCCCACCGCCGCCGGAACCCGTCCCACCGCCACCGGCGGGATATTGCCACCGGCGCCCGGAATGTTCTCCTCGTACTGATCGATGCCCGAGTTTGCCTGGGCGGACGCGTACTGGGGAAACGCGATCAGCGCGCCGAGCGCGAGGATGACGAGGGTGGAGGGAAGCTTTTGCATGTTTTCTCTTATACCGATCTGCCGACTACAGACTGACACGTCAGCCTCGCACGCGCGAGTCCGTATTAGATCAACACATGGAAACGGGTTCGGGTGCGGACAGCGCTTCGGGGCGTGCTCAGCTCGCTTCGGGGGTGGCCGATCTCGGGCGGCTGGGCGAGGGCGCGCGCGCGCTTGGCCCCGTGCTCGCGGGCTGGGTGCTGCCGTTCGCCCTCGTCCTCTATCTCGCCCTCAAGGGGGGCGGCTACGACATCGTCGTGTACAGCCAGGTCGGGCTGGCCGCCTGGTGGCTGATCCTCCTGGGCGCGCTGGTGGGCGTTCTTCCCCTCGCCCGGATCCATCCAGCGGGGTGGGTCGCGCTCGGGTTCCTGGCCGCGTTCGGCGCCTGGACGGCGCTCGGAATCGGGTGGTCGGAAAGCGCCGAGCGAAGCGCTGCGGAGGTCGGGCGCCTGGCCGCATATCTGGGCGTGTTTGCGCTCGCACTCGCCGTCCAGGGCCGGGACGGCCTTCGCCGCACCGTCAACGCGGTCGCGGCGGCGATCGCGCTCGTGGGAGCGCTTGCCCTGCTCTCCCGGCTTCATCCTGATTGGTTCCCCGTTGATCGGACGGCCCGTATCGTCCAAGTCGGCATCCAGCGCCTGAACTACCCGCTCAACTACTGGAACGGGCTCGCCGCGCTGATCGGGATGGGCATCCCGCTGACGCTGGTCGTTGCGGCGCAGGCCCGCACGCTCGCCGCCCGTGCGCTCGCGGCTGCCGCCGTCCCGGCGCTTGCGCTCGCGGCCGTCTTCACCCTCTCTCGCGGTGGCATCGTGGCCGCGGCCCTGGGCTTGATCGCCTTCCTCGCCCTCTACCCGCGTCGGCTCGCGAT
The DNA here is from genome assembly GCA_963754225.1 of uncultured Thermoleophilia bacterium. GTDB lineage: Bacteria > Actinomycetota > Thermoleophilia > Solirubrobacterales > 70-9 > DASPWW01. The sequence goes on along the minus strand of CAVWEV010000006.1, from coordinate 41,026 downwards.
CCTCCCGACGCTCCTCCTGGTCGGTGCAGGATCAGCGATCCTGATCGCAGGCGCGATCCAGCGCGAGGCACTCGTGGACGGCATGCACACCCCGACCGCCAGCGCCCAGGGCGACGAGATGCTTGCCGTGACCCTCGTCGTGTGCGCGGGCGTGGCCCTCGCGCAGGTGGCGATTGGCCTCGCCGCCAGGTATGGGGTCGGGCCGCGGCCCACCCTCTCCCGGCGCGCCACGACGGCTCTTCTCGGCGTGACGGCGGCCGCGGCCCTCGTGGTCGGCCTCGGCGCCGGCGTGTCCGGGGAGCTCTCCGATCGCTGGGAGGAATTCAAGGAGCCCGGCGGATCAGCCGCGGGGTTGCAGCGGCTCGAGAGCGCGCAAGGCAACTTCCGCTACCAGGTCTGGCAGTCCGCCCTCGACGCGAACGCCACCGATCCGATCATCGGGATCGGTCCCGGAACCTTCGAATACTGGTGGGCGCAAAACAGGGAGGTCGAGACATTCGTTCGCGACGGTCATTCCCTGTACCTGGAGACGCTTGCAGAGGTTGGGATCGTGGGGCTCGCGCTGCTCCTCGGCCTGATCGGGACCGTGCTCGCCGTGGGGTCGCGGGGCGCGTTCAAGGGCAGCGAGGAGCGGCGGGCGATGCTCGCCGCGGCGACCGCCGCCTGCGCCGTCCTCGCCCTCGCGGCCACGATCGACTGGGTCTGGGAGCTCCCCGTGCTCCCGGTCGCGTTCCTGCTGCTCGCGGCCGCGATCCTTGGAACCGCCGGCCCCCGGCGACGCCGCCCCAGCGGTGCGAGCGGGGCGGGATCGTCGAGAGCTCGGTCGATCGCTGCCCGCGCCGCACCGGTGGCGCTCGCGGCCGCTTGCCTGATCGCGATCGCGAGCCCGATGGCCGGTGCGATGTTCGTGCGCCAGAGTCAGGACGACGTCAGGGCGGGCGAGCTCGGTTCGGCCCTCGAGAGCGCGCGGGACGCCCACAGATTCGAGCCATTTGCCGCGCGCCCCCTGTTGCAGGAGGCGCTGGTGCTCGAGGCCGGCGGGCATCTCGATGGCGCAGTGGGCGCCGCCCGGCAAGCGACCTCGAAGGAGCCGGGCAACTGGCGCAACTGGATCGTGCTGTCGCGGATCGAGGCCCAACTGGGCCACCCAGGCGCGGCCGTTCACGCCGCCCACGAGGCGCGTTCCCTGAATCCTCGCTCCCCGCTGCTCAGCTCGATCGACGAGCGCGTGCTGCGTCGCAACGCACGAGCTGTGGATCCCACCCGATGAGGCGTCCACGCGGCACAGACCCTCCGCTGGACCCCGCGCTTGACGCCAAGGAACGCGACAAGCTCGCGCGGATCGCCCGCAGACTCGAGAGGGAGCGCCCGGTCCCACGACCTGCCTTTCGAGGCTCGCTCGGCCGGAAGCTGGCCCGACAGCTCGAGCCGCATCGAGCGGCGCCGCCCCGGCTCCGACTCCTGATCGGCGCCTACGCAGTCTCGGGGCTCGCCCTGCTCGCGGCGGCGGCGATCGGGGTAGCCGGGGCGGGGCCGCTGGCCCCCTAAGCCGGTCTGGGCTGTTGCTTCGCGGCCGGTTGGGACTTCTCCGCCGGCTGCTTCGAGTCGAGCTCCGCGCGGAGACGCCGGAGTGAACGGGAGAGAATCTGCTGGACGTTGGCGAGGCTCAGCCCGGTCAGCTCGGCGATCTCGGGCCCGGTCAGGTCGGCGCCGAACCGGAGCGCAAGGAGCTCGTGCTGTCGGTGGTCGAGACAACTCAGCGCCTCCTCGAGCTCGGGGGAGATCCCAAGCGTCATCTCCTGGTGAGATTCGATCGCATCCGCATGCTCCCCTGCCTCCTCGAGGTCGATCGGCTCGGCGCGTTCGGAGGCCCCGCGCCGGTAGTGGTCGACCAGGAGGTTGCGTGCGATCGCCATCAACCACGTGCTCCCGCTCGCCCGGCGCTCGTCGAAGCGATTCCAGGCCTTCAGCGCCCGCTCGAAGGTCATCTGGGTCAGGTCCTCGGCCTCCTCGCGGGCGCCCAGCCGGTAGCCAAAGAAGCCGTAGACGTGCCACACGTGCTCCTCATAGAAGGCGGCGAACGCTTCGGCCCTCCCCTTGCTCATCGCCGTCAGTATGCGCCCCGGGCCCGACTGACGGCGCCCACCGTGCGCAGCAGAAGCGTCAGATCCTGGCGCGACGACCAGGTGGCCACATACATGTAATCCAGCTTCACCATCTCATCGAACGGGATGTCGCTTCTGCCGAGGATCTGCCACGGACCCGTGATCCCCGGCCTGACCCGCATCCTCTCGGTGTACCGACCCTTGACCAGAGCCGCCTCCTCGGGGATCAAGGGGCGCGGGCCGACCACGCTCATATCGCCCTTCACCACGTTCCAGAGTTGCGGCAGCTCGTCGAGCGACCAGCGCCGAAGCCAGGCGCCGAACCCGGTGATCCGAGGATCCTCGGGAATCTTGAACATCGCCTCGGGCTGCGCGGCGTGAATGTTCAGCTCGCTGAGCTCGTGCTTCCGCGTCTCCGCACCCACGACCATGGTCCGGAACTTGAGCACCTCGAACCTCGCGCCTTCACGCCCGACGCGCTCCTGCCGAAACAGGATCGGTCCGTCGGAGTCGAGCTTGATTCGGATTGCGATGTAGGCCAGGAGGGGAGAGAGAACGACGAGCAGAGAGCCGGCTATCGTCAGGTCCGTAGCGTGCTTGACGAGGCTCTTGGCGCGCCCGATCCTCGGGGGCGAAAGGGTCAGCATCGGCAGTCCCTCGAGGTGATGAAGGACAGCCGCCGACCACAGAGCCTCGGGCTCGCCCGAGACGAGGTCGATCTGAACCCGCGAGTTGATCATCGCCTGGATCAGCTCCACCCGCCCGCTCGGCTCCTCGGGCCATCCCGTGACGATCGCACGGCGGGCGCCGGCTGCCTGCACCTGGGCGACTATCTGGTCCGCGGAGATCTCCTTCTGGCCGTTGCCGCTTGCCTCCGCGCCGACGTTCAGGGTCGCCACCACGTCGAGCCCGTACTCCGGATGGCGCTCGATCCGACGCCTGACCCGCTCGACCGCGCTCGGGGAACCGATCAGCGCGACCGGCTGTCGGTACCAGCTGCGATTTCGCGCGAGCCAGTGAAGAAGGGACCGGAAGGTTGGCACCAGCAGGATGCCCGCTGCCCACAGCACGAGCGAAGGGAGGACCGCAATCGGGCCCACGTGGATCGCCGCCCTACCGACGAGCCAGAACCAGCTCCACAGCGTCATGACCAGGAAGCTGGGGCCGATCTCATCCGCGAACGAGAGATCGATGCGGCGCTCCGAGAGATGGTAGAGGCCGAGCAGATTCGCGAGCAGCAGCCAGAGCGGAACGAGCAGGAGGAAGAGCAAGAAGTCGCCGGCATCGAAAACCGGGCGGTTCGGGCCCGCGGCGGCGTTGACTCCGGCCACCACGGCATAGGCGGCGCCAAGCGCCGCGACGTCGCTGACGACGAGCAGCCGGCGAAGGACGTATCCGCGGCGATCCCAGCCCCGACGATCCCTGTCCTCGCGGCTCTCGGGCCCGCTCTCGCCCGCCTCTCGAAGGGAAACGTCGTCCTCGCCTCGGGATCCCCGCTTTCGGTCCCGCCGAGTATCGGGATCAGCGATCATCTGGGAGTCCTCGGTCCCTTTGCGGTTACTTGGAGCCCCAAAAACGGTGCCGCACTCCTTCTTCTCTGTGGTCCCTGCGGTGGCCTGATGCACTCACTCCGGACACGTGCGACACGTGCGCCCCGGGCCCTGCGCAGGATAATGGTCCTGATCCACGTGCCGTGACTGCTGGATCACCGTCCGCTAGTGTGGAATCGGCATGAACCGACGGGGGGAGGTGCCCGCTTGGCTGCTCGAGCGGCTCGCTTGCCCGGACTGCTCGGATCCGGCACTCACGCTGGCCAGCGGGTGCCTCGAGTGCAGCGCGTGCGGCGGTCAGTACCCCCTGGTCGACGGTCGGATCCCGGTGCTCACACCGCACGAGCGCCCGGGAGGATACCCGGAGGCTGCGGAGACGCGGAGGGCCCGGCAGGCCGCCTACTTCGATCACGAGGCCAACCCCGAGTATGAGGTGACGCGCCCGCACGGCGTCCCGGTCGTGTTCGGCGCCTTGCTGGTCGCGAAGCTGCGGCGGGGAATCGCGGGGCTGGAGACATGCCTTCCGGGAGGCACCGCGCTCACGGTGTGCGGCGGCTCGGGAATGGATGCCGAGTACCTTGCCCGTTGCGGGGCCCGCGTGGCGTGCGCGGACCTCTCGCTCGGCGCTGCGCGGCGAGCCGACCAGAGGGCGCGCCGATTCGGGCTCGAGCTGGTGGCCATGGTGGCGGATGCCCAACGGCTTCCGTGTCGCGACCGATCGTTCGATCTCGTCTACGTCCACGACGGGCTCCACCACCTCGAGGATCCGCTTGGAGCCATTTCCGAGATGGCGCGTGTCGCGTCGCGCGGGGTCTCCGTCAACGAGCCCGCGGAGGCGGCGCTGACGCGGTTGGCGGTCCGGATCGGGCTCGCCGAGAACGAGGAGGAGGCCGGCAACGTCGTGCGGCGCCTCCAGCCCGATCGGGTGGCGGAGGTGGTGCGATCGCGGGGCTTCGAGCCGCTCGCGGCAGAGCGCTACGCGGTGCTCTACCGGCATGAGGCGGGCCCGATCTACAGGCTGCTTTCGCGCCCCGCCCTGTCGGGCTTCGCACTGGCCGCGCTTGGCGCCGGAGACCGGCTGTTGGGCCGGGTCGGCAACAAGCTCAGCGTGCGGGCGGTCCGCTCGTGAGGATCCTGCTTGTCAACAAGTACACGAGGGTCACCGGAGGAGCCGACCGGCACTGCCTCGACCTCGCGGGCATGCTCAGCGCCCGGGGCCACTCCGTCCGGTTTCTCTCCTTCAAGGGCGGCCGCAGCGACGAGTTGGGCGGAGCCTTCGTGACGCCGACGGTCATGCACGAGACACGCGATCGCCTTTCGACCGCGGAGCGGATGGCCGTGGCGACACATGCGGTGTGGAATCGGTCCGCCGCGGCCGCCACGCGGCGCCTGATCTCGGACTTCCGGCCCGACGTCGTGCAGGCGCACAAGCTCTACCCGCAGCTCTCCGTGGCTCCGGTGGTGGTTGCCCACGCGGCCGGCGTTCCGGTGGTCCAATGGGCGCACGATTACGAATTCGTCGCCGCCCACCCCGAGGACGACCGGGGGAGCCGCCTCGACAGGCTCGAGTCGACGGGCACCTACCGTGCGCTCAACACCGCGACCTTCGTGGTCCGGCGGCTCGTTCACGTGCCCCGAGTGAGCCACTGGCTCGTCGCATCTCGCTTCGCGCGGTCCGTCTATGCCCGGCACGGGATCGATTGCGATGTCGTCGAGCTCTTCCAACCCCGAACCGACGAACCGCCGCGCGATTATGAATCCCGCCGCGGCGTGGTCTTCAGCGGCCGGCTGACCGAGGCGAAGGGGGTGCGGGACGTCGTCGAGCTGGCAAAGCACACGCCTGAGCTCGAGATCACCGTCGCAGGCACGGGGCCGCTGCGGCAGTTCGCCGAGACCGCCGCGAGCTCGCTCCCGAACCTGCACTACGAGGGCTTCGTGGATGGTGTCACCGCGCACCGGCTCGTGAGCGGCGCGCGCGTCGTGGTGGTGCCCTCACATGTCGCCGAGGCAGGCGGGAGGGTGGCCCTGGAGGCGATGGCGGCGGGAACGCCGGTCGTGGCCTATCCCAGCGGCGGGCTCGCGGAGTACGTCGGCGATACGGGCGGCGGAGTCCTGGTCTCACAGGAGCCGAGATCGCTCGCGGACGCCTCCCTCCGTGTATCCAATGATCGAGACCTGTGGGCCGCCCTGTCGTCTCGCGGGTTCGAGGGCGTCCGCGGGCGGCACTCGCCCGAACGCTACATCGAGCGGATCGAGGCGATCTACGCCGAGGTCGTGGATCGACCGTCAACGAGCTAGGGGGGGCGTCGGGCGAGCGTGTGGGCGAGGCGCCCCGGCGCGGAGGCGCGAAGTGGTTGCAACAGCCCGCTGGACTTGAGCGCGAAGACGAGCCTGCTCTCGCGCGACTTGACATTCTCGCGGTAGAGCTCGTACGGGCGCCAGCCTCCGTGCGGAGCGCACGTGACCGCCACCTTGTAGCCGGCCCGTCTCGCCGCCTCGGGGCAGGCGCGCGAGTAGCTGCAGTATGGGTAGGCGAAGCTCGACACCGTGCGCCCGCTCAGCTCCTCCAGGTCGTGCTTCGACGCGACCATCTCCTCGTACGCCTCCCCGGCGTCGGCCTTGCCGAGGTTGGTGTGGCGCCGGGTGTGCGAGCCGATCTCGATCGAGTCGAAGTCGGCCAATCGTCGCAGCTCCTCAGCCGTCATCAGTCGCACCCCGGCATCGCGGTGAAAGCTCGGATGCGGCTCACCGAGCATCCCGGAGCAGACGAAGACGGTGGCGGCTGCCTCGAATTCGGCGAGCACGCTCGGGAGAATCTCGAGGCTGTCGCGCAGACCATCGTCGAACGTCAGCGCACACAGCGCCGTGGGGGCGACGCCGTCGGACAGCCGGTCGGCAAACTCCGAAACGGTCACGAACTCGTATCCGCGCTTGGCGAGGCTGCGAAGCTGGTGGCGGAATCGCTTCGGCGAGAGCATCATCTGCCGAGGGTCGAGCCGGGGAAAGCTCGCCCAGGCCGTGATAGACGAACACGAGCGGCGGCCGCCGCAATCTCTGCATGTCCGAGGCCCTCAAGACGGCGATCCCGCGACTACGCGGAGTGGGACACCGGCTCGCCACCGGGGTGCCGCGTCTCGCTGACATTCTCCTCCGTGCGGGCGTCGGGCTGGGTCGCGGCTTCAAACCACCCCGCACTCGGCGCAGCACGTCGAGCGCCGGGGCGCAGCAGGCCCACCAGCAGGACACCGAGTGCGATCGCCGAGGAGCCAATCAGCGCGTAGGCGACGCCCCTGGTCCCCCACGGGGGCACGAACGCCGCGAACAGGGGGACGACCGCGACCAGCGACACGATCTCGGCGACGCTGCCGAGGCCCGGATAGCCCGCTCCGCGCGCCGCATCGGTCAGCACTCGCCGAGCGCAGTAGAGGGCCGTGGCAACGAGAAGCAGGCGGGTGATGAGCGTCGCGCGGGAGAACTCCGCACCGAAGAAGAACTCGACGAGTGTCGGCGCGCCAAGCCACAGCGCCACGATCAGCGGCAGGTAGAGCGGCACGGCAAGCCAGCAGAAGCGCCACATCGTGCGCCGCGCGTGCGCTTGCGTTGCTCCGCCGGCCACGGTCGGGGTAGCCACCATCCCGACGCTTCGGGCGACGAAACGGGGCAAATTTGTGAGCGCAAGCGCGACGACGTAGATCCCGAGCGCAACCGGAGGGAGGAAGAGCGCAACGACCGCCTGGTCGACCCGGTAGGCCTCCACGGCAGGGGCGCCGCCGAACAGCGAGCGTCTGCCGAACCGCAGGATCCAGGAGGTCGAGGGCGGCTCCGCCCCGCCCTCCCTCTGCTCGGCCACCGCGTTGCGCCATGCGGTGGCCAGCGTCACCGGGGCGAAAATGGCGCGGCTCACGCCGTACGCATACGCGAGCTCGATGAACCCGCCCGCGTCGATCACCAACAAGCCGGTCGCGCAGACGGCGAAGGCCGCGTTGGGGGCGACGCGAAGCACGTTGAACGCCGTGAACCGCCGCAGTCCCTGAAGGGCGCCCAGGCCGTACTGCTGAACCATCCCCGACGGGACCGCGACCAGGACCATGAACGCGCTCGCTTGCACGTATCCCGGGCGAGTCGCGGTGAGCACGGCGAGCAGGACGCCGGCGCAGGCAATCGCCGCGCCGAGCTGGATCACGATCGCCTTCTTCAGCTGGCGCATGACGTCGGCCGCCTGGTGAGGAACCCGGGCGAGGCTGTAGCTCAAGGCGTACGGCAGGCCGAGTGGGCCCAACGCCGATAGGAGCGCCGTTATCAGAATCAGGAGCGCGAGGTGGCCGCGGTTCTCGGGGCCGAGCGCTCTCGCGAGGATGATCCCCGTCACCACCAGGGTGAGCTGGATCGCGACGCCCGCCGACACCGTCCCGGCCAGCGTCCGGAGGATCGCGCGGCGGGAGCGGAGCTCCCGGCGCAGGGTGCGGATCCCGGGAAGCCCACGAATCAAGCGTGCGCACCTCGGTCGGACGGGCGCGGTTCGGATGCCACGGGAGGCTCTATCCGTTCGTACCCCAGCTCCGCGAGGACATCGCCGGCCACGGACTGAAAGAGCTCGCGCTCCTGTGCCGTGAAAAGGCGACCGACGGGCTGCCGTCGGCCGGGCGTCCGCCGGCCGCCGCGCGACAGCAACGCTGCCTCGACTTGCTCGCGAGACACGAGGGCATCCTCGAGTTGCTCACGAGTGGCGTCGAGGCCGACGAACTCCGCGATCCGCCCCAGGTTCTCGGTCGGCCGCGCCAACAGATCCTCGTAGCGGACGACGAGGAGCGCGTTCGCCCGGGCCGGCGCACTGGTGAGCCAGGACCGGACGTGCTCGTGCCAGGCGCCGAAGCCGTCGAGGCGACCGGCAAGGAAGAGCCTCAGAAAGCCATCAAAGGGTCCCTCGTAGAGGCCGTTCTGCAAGTACCAGTAGTAGTAGGAAACCGAGACGTCGCGTCCGTCGCGTACGAGATACACCGCCTTCCGGTAGGAGGAACCGTGAGGCGGGGCGGGTCGTTCGTGGCTCTTTATCAAGCGGCCGCCGTCGGGAAGGACTCCGGGGGCGCCCCGATGCCTGCCGACGGGAGGGATGTGTGAGAAGACGTCGTCGAAGCTCGGTTCGCGCCCGATAACCAGATGGGCAAGCATGAACCTCACCCACGTGTTCCCGGACCGAGGGTAGGAGAGCACGAAAACGTCGCGGGGAGAAATCGCCGTGTGGCGGAGCGCAACCGCGGGCAGCCGGACGTACGCTCGATGCTTGAAACGGCGCGCAGCCTTAATATCCATGAGCATCCCCGCGCACGTGCGAGCGGCAGGATAGAGCGTTTACCCGGGCGACCCGCGTAATTCCAGGGAGCAATTGCGGCGAAGTCATGAGCACCGTGGTCGCGGGTCGTGGCGCGCGTTTCGCAACGCGCTGCGCGGGGAGCTGCCGCCCCGATACGCCCAGGGATTCCGCGCGCCCTTCGACGCTCGCGCGCGCCGCGCTCTCCGGGATGGCGTCGAGATCCTGGACGTCGGTGCGGGCCGCCGCCCGACGATCCCGGTCTCCGATCGACCACCCGGAAGCCGCTACGTGGCGCTCGACGCCTCCGAAGCGCAGCTCGAGCTGGCGCCTGCAGGGGTCTACGACGAAACCGTCGTCGCGGATCTGGTGGACCACCTACCGGGCCTTGAAGATCGATTCGGCCTGATCTTGAGCTGGAACGTCCTCGAGCACGTGCCGGATCTCGAGACCGCGCTCTCGAACCTCCGCTCCTACCTGCGACCGGGAGGTCGGCTTGTCGCGCAGTTCGCGGGCACCTTCGCGGCCCACGCGCTGCTCAGCCGCGTGATCCCACGGGCGCTTGCCGCTGAAGCGATGGAACGACTCCTGAACCGGCCGCGAGACACGGTCTTCGACGCCCACTACAACCGCTGTCGCTACTCGGCGCTCGACGATCTCCTGGCTACGTTCAGCACGCACACGATCACGACCCATTACCGTGACGCCTCGTACTTTCGCTTCTCTCGTCTCGCGCAAGCCGTGTATCTCGGATACGAGGAATGGGCTCTCCGCGGCCAGCACCGAAATCTCGCAACCCACTACCTCGTGTGCGCCGAGCGCTGAGGCCGGGGCGTAGATCGGCTCGCGAAAACGCGCTCCCCAATCTGATCGTGATCGGCGCGCAGAAGTGCGGGACCACGAGCCTTCACAACTACCTCGAGGCTCACCCGGAGATCTCCATGTCCCGGCGCAAGGAGACCAACTTCTTCCTCGAGGACGGAAACTGGGATCGCGGACTCGACTGGTACGCGAGCCACTTCGATCCCGCCGCCCCGGTGCGCGGGGAGACCTCGACCGGCTACACGAACCTTCCCGCATCGGCAGGCACCGCGGATCGCATGCGCGGCGTGGTGCCCGGCGCCAAGCTCATCTACCTGGTCCGCGACCCACTGGACCGCATGGCCTCGAGCTACGTGCACCGGAGGGCCACGGGGGCGGAGCGGCGCTCGCTCGCCGAGGCTCTGTCGGATTCGCGCGTCCCGTACGTCACGCAGAGCTGCTACGCCACCCAGCTGAAGCCGTTTCTCGAGCTCTTCCCCCGCGAACAGATCCTGATCGAGACCTGCGAGCGGCTGCTCCGAGAGCGTCAGGCGACGCTGGAGCGGATCTTCGAGTTCGCCGGGGTCGACAGCTCGTTCACGTCGCCGGAGTTCGAGCGGATGTGGGAACGGACGGAGGGAAAGGCCGGCCTCTACTCGCTCGCGTGGCCGGTCGCGCAGCGCACGCAGAGGCGCGGGATCTTCCTGCCCCGGTTCCTGCGCTGGCCCGCCCAGCGGGTGCTGCGCGTCCGCGTGGGCGGTCGCAAGATCGAGCGCCCCGTCTACGACGGACAGCTTCGCGAGCGGATGCGCGAAAGGCTACGCGGCGAGGTTCACGAGCTTCGCAGGCTGACTGGAGTGGAGCTCGAAGGCTGGGATGCCTGAGCGCGCGGAACGAGCGCCGCGACGCCCAGCAGCAGACCGATCGGCACGTAAAGGAACCGGTCGAGAAAGATGTTCAGCACGAGCACGGCGAGAAGCCACACGGCGATCGAGGCCGTCAACCCGCGGGCGAGGGCGCGCAGGTCGCGCGGAAGGTGTGCACTCCGACCGCACCGAACGCCCACGGTGAGCGTTCCGGCGGCGAAGAGCAGGAAGGACAGCAGAGCGAGCAAGCCTCCCGCCTGCAGCAGCTGAAGGTAGACGTCGTGGGTGCCCCGAAGGTTCTCGAACCCATACCCGAGGATCGGTCGTTCCTCGACCGCCCCCCAGGTCTCCTCGATCAGGAGCACACGCCGCTCGTCAACGATGCCCTCGCTCCTAATCCGCTCGACGACCGGAACCGATCCGAGGTCGACGACGAAGCTGGCGCCGATCGCCAGCACCGCCGCTGCGGCCAGCAGAGCCGCCAGCTTCCACGTGCCTCTGCCGAGGAACACGACGAGCGCCACGCCGAGGGCCCCGCTGACCAGGGCGATCCGTGAGCCGCTCGCGCCGATCGCCCCGACAAGGATCGCGATCACGGCGACGTAGTAGACCCGTCGTCGCCAGTCGGCGGTGCCGAGCCGTGCAATGACGATCGGCAGGGTCATTGCGCTGGTCAACCCAAGCATGTTCGGGTGCACCGTGAGCCCGGCTTGCTCCAGCCAGAAGTCGCGCTCGATCCCGCTCAGGGGGGCGATCGATATCCCCTGGTCACCGAGGACCGCGACGAGCCCGCTGATCAGCACACCCGCGATCCAGAGCTCGGTGAGGAGATGGACTCGACGCCGGGAGTCCGCAGCTGCCGCGATCAGCACGGGGACGAGAAGCAGGGTCGCCGCCAGCCTGGTGGCCCCTGCCAGGTTCGAGGCGGCACCACTGCCGATGCTTCCCGCGTAGAGGGGATCGTTGTAAAAAGTCAGCTGGGGAAGCTGGTCCGGGGGGAAGAGCTCGACAAGCAGCCCTGCGATCAGAAGCCCGACGGTCGCTGCGATGAGCCACCACGGCGGCATCAGCTTCCGGCTCGCCGAAAGATCGAACACCAGCGCGAGTGCAGCAAGCCCGAGCGCCACCAGGAACGCGAGATCGGAGGCGGTCAGGCTCCCCGCTGGGCGGATCGCGTTGAGCCCCGCGAACAGCACGGCAACGGCGACCGAGAGGAACAGCGCCTCGCCCAGCGCGCTCCGCTCACCGGCGCGAGCCGGAACGAGGGCGAGCGCGAGGCCCGCGATGGCGACGCTCCCCATCAGCCACGCACGGGGGCCGACCGTGACCAGCGCTCCCGCAGCCAGCACGGCCACACCCAGGAGCGCCGCATCACGAGTCAGGGCGGCCATCGCGTGTCGACCGCTCCCGACCGGGAAGCCCCGGGGACCCGCCCTAGCGGTGTCCACCGGACGCGACACGATCAGCCATCCGCCCCGGGACGGTGCGCTCGCTCCTCGACCGCGCGCCGACGCGGGCGCGAATCAACCCGACGGCGACTCCGAGCAGAAGCCCGAGCACCAGGCCAAACAGGCCATTGCGGGCGGGCTTCGGAGACGAGGGACTCGATGGAGGCTTCGCCTTCTCGATCAGGTCGAGGTTGCCCGACTGGAGCGCCGCGACGATGTCAAGGGTGTGGAGTTGTTGGCGTCGCGAACGGAGGATGTGTGGGTTGATTCGGCTTGCCGGGAGTCCACGCATCTGCCGAGTGACCAGCCGAGTCGCGCGCTTGACCTTGGAGTCGTCCTTCGCGTCGCGATAGTCGATGTACTCACGCGCGAACGCGTTTGCGAACTCCGCCGCGAGCCTGGGTCTCGCGGCGGTGGCCTGGAACTCGACCAGATCCGACTCCAGTATGGGTTTGACGTCGAGCATGCCGCTGAGCTCCTCCCCGCTCATCCCGCGGCCGACTCGCTCCGCGGTGCGATCGGCCACAACGTCGAGGGAAGCGAGCCGCGTGGTGCTGATGACTTCCCGTCCAGCGTCGGGCCGCGGGGCGATCAATGAGGTCCTGAAACGCGGCGGGCCGCTCACCACAACCACCGATGCTGAGTTGCGCGCATAAACGGTGGCCGAGGCAGTGTATTCGTCGTCCTGCAGGAGCGACAGGACGACGGCGGCGGCGGCGACTGCCACCGCAATCCCGAGCACGAGCCAAAGCTGCGGTCGGAGCGCCCGGAGCGCCTCGACGAGACCCAAGTCGTGGACGTTCTTCACGGTCGAGCCTTGTCGGCCATCGGTCGCCATCTAGTGCCTTTCCCTGCGCCTCGCCCCCTGGGGACGCCGCATACTAACGACCCTGCCGTGGTTCTCCAATGCGCTGCGTCAGCTCCCCCGCGCCGATGTTCTTCGACAGCATGATCACCTCGATTCGGGGTCGCTACTCGCTCCGGCCACGGACGACGGCGAGCAAGGTGAGAAGCAGGATCTTGACGTCGAGCCACAGCGACCAGTTCTCGATGTAGTAGTTGTCGTACTCGACCCTATCCGCCAGCGGTGTTCTGCCCCTCAGCCCGTGCACCTGGGCCCAGCCGGTGATCCCGGCCTTCACCCGGTGGCGGAGGTCATAGCGGCGTACTTGCGACTCAAACGCTTGTACGTACTCGGGCCGCTCCGGGCGGGGACCCACGATCGACATCTCGCCGCGCAGCACGTTAAAGAGCTGCGGCAGCTCATCGAGTGACGTTCGACGCAGGACCCTGCCGAAACGGGTGCGGCGATCTGCGCCCTCCACGCCACCCGGTGCGAGGCCCTGGGCGAACGCTTCCCATCCCGCCTCGAACGAACCCGCATAGTCGGGTTGGCCACGCATGGTCCTGAACTTGAGCATGTCGAACTCGCGTCGATCGAGTCCGACCCTGCGTTGGCGGAAAAGCAATGGCCGGCCGACGGACACCAGCACGCCCACCGCGGCGAGGATCAGCAGGGGCGAGAGAACCAGGATGGCAACGCCGGCAATGGCCCGATCGAACACGTACTTGGCCGCGACCTGCCAGGACCGCGAGACGGGGGGGTGGATGCTAACCAGCGGAAGGGCCCCCACCCGCTCGACGGCAATGCGATCAGGCAGCCCCTCGAACAGCCGGGGCACGATCGACACCGAGACCCCGAGCTCCTGCAGGCGCTGGAGCGACTCCAGCTCGACCTCTGGCGAGGAGCGGGAGAAGCCGATGATCGCGTGCTCGACTCGGTGCTCGAGGACCGCCTGCTCGATGGTCGAAATATCTCCCAGGATCGGGACCCCCAAGTGCTCGCTGGTCGCGCGTTCTGCCGGGTCCAGGAACCCGACCGGGTGCAGCCCGATCTCAGGACTGGCCAACAAGCGTTTGGCGAGCAGGTGACCAACGCGTCCTGCCCCGATGATCAATGTGGGGCGACCTCCCCCGCGCTTTCGCCGGGCCCTCGTCTCCGCCAGGGTCACGGCGGCGTGCCCGGCCGTAAGGAAGGCGGCCACGAAGAACCATTCCCGAAGGCTTTGCGATCCTGGAACCTCCTCGCCAGTGAAGAGGACGCGAGTGAACGTGATCGCCATCACCGTGAACGCGGTGGCGGCCAGGATGTACGCGGCGTCATCGAGGAACCGCGGGCCGATGCGTGGCGCATACATCCCGTGGAGCGTCAGAAGCGTGAGAACGCCGAGCGGAAGAATGACCAGCCACACCGGGTTCTCTACAGGGTCGTCGGCTGCCGGGGCTGTGAGCACCACCGCCCCGACCGCGGCGCCGAGCATAAAGATGTCCACCAGCAGATGCCACCCCTGCGGCGTGATTTCCCTTCGAAGCGGGTGCTGGGCCCTCGGGCGGATCGCTTTTCGGTCCGCCGTCACAGAAATCGGCGCTGTCACGGCGCCCGATTCGCCCAGCTTCGTGTCGGGGACGGTCGCCCGCCCAGTCGTTGACTGATCATCACGGGACATCTGTTCCTCCCAGGCTTCGGCCCAGTGTTGCGGATTATTCCGATCCCCGTCACGTCGGAGTGCGTCGAGATCCTCGCCCTGAGCAAGCGGCGCTCCGATACCTTCCGCTGTCATGGACGATCAAAGCGGCACGGCCGATGCCGCGCCACCTCCCGTCGCCGTCCGGACCGCCGCACTCACCCTGCGGGTCGACAACGTCACGGCCGAGGTGGTCACGGCGATGCGCGAAGTCGGAATTCGAGCGCTGCTCCTAAAGGGACCCTCGATCGTCGCCTGGCTATACCGTGACGGCGCCGCTCGCGCCTACGTTGACACCGATCTGTTCGTGGCCGCCGGGTCCTACCGGCAGACCGGCGACGTTCTTCGGGCGCTCGGATTTCGACCTTTGGGGTATTCGTGGCATCGCCATTCAGAGACATGGCAGCGTCGCCGCGACGCCAGCATCGTTGACCTCCATCGCTCGCTGATCGGGATCTCCGCTCCGCCCGACACCGTCTGGGAGGAGTTGGCCGCAAAGACGGACACGCTGCGTGTAGGGGGGATCGACGTCGAGGTTCTTCGTGTCCCGGCGCGCGCGCTCCACGTCGCGCTTCATGCCGCCGAGCACGGAGTCGACCTGTCGCACCCCCTCGAAGATCTCGCGCGAGCGCTCCGAGTCGCGGATGAGGCTGTTTGGCGTGACGCGGCCGATGTGGCGCGGCGGATCAATGCTCGGCCTGCCTTCGCCGCCGGGCTTCGCTTCAACCCGGCCGGTGTGCGACTTGCCGAGCGCCTCCACCTTCCGGTGGAGCGCCCCCCTGCTGTCGCGGTACGCGCCGGACCCGACATGCCCGCCGTGCTCACACTCGAGAACCTCACGAGCGAGCAGCCGCTTCGCACCCGCGCGCGCCTCGTGTTCCGCGCGCTCGCGCCCTCGCCCCGCTACATCCGCCACTGGTCAACGACCCGCATGAGCGGTTGGCCCGCGGCGCTCCGGCGAGGACCTCTCGGCCTGGGACTCGCATATCTGTGGCGGCCGATCTGGATCCTCCTGCGGTTGCCGAAGGCGATCAACGCCGTGCGTCGCGCCCGCCGAGGTCAGGCGTAGTGCCGTGCGTCTGTGCGTCTATTCGGACTACCCGTACCAGAGGCTGCCGGAAGGGCTCAGCGCCAGCCTCTCGTTTGCTCTGTTCATCAACGAGGTAGGCAACCACCTCGGCGGCGTCGTTCTAATGGGTCGGCTCGATCCGAGCGCGTCCGCCATGCGACATCCCGTCGCGCCGCATTCGCGCCTCGTCGCTCTGCCCTACTACGAGTCGCTCGCTCGACCGTCGGCCGTCTTTCGGGCACTGGCCGGGTCGCTCCGACAGTGCTGGCGAACGCTGGACGAGGTCGATTGCATCTGGCTATTTGGACCGCACCCGCTCGCGATCGTGTTCGCCGCGATCGCGGCGCTTCGCCGCAAGCGGGTGATCCTCGGAGTACGGCAGAACTGGCGAATGTACATACGCAAGCGCCATCCCCGGCGTCCGGACCTCTGGGTTGCAGCAGGCCTGATGGAGGCAGCCTTTCGTGCACTTGCCCTCCTCTGCCCGGTTGTCGCGGTCGGTCCCGACCTCGCCCGCCGCTATCGGCACGCGAGGCCGCTGCTCGAGGTGGCCGTCTCGCTCGTCAGCGAGGGAGACATCGTCCCGCCCGAGGATGCGATGAGACGAAGGTACGACCGAGAATTGCGTGTGCTCTCCGTGGGCCGCATCGAGGAGGAAAAGAATCCGCTTCTGCTCGCCGACGTCCTCGCTCGGCTCCATGAGATCGATCCTCGGTGGCGTCTCATCGTGTGCGGGGAGGGGCCGCTGGAAGGTCAGCTCCAAAGACGCCTCGACGCCCTCGGGGTCGCCCAATTCAGCGAGCTGCGCGGCTATGTCCCGTTTGGGCCGGACCTCCTTGCTCTCTACGGGACGAGCCACGCGTTCCTCCATGCCTCTTGGACGGAGGGACTTCCGCAGGTCCTCTTCGAGGCATTTGCGCTGGGCCTGCCGACGATCGCGACCGACGTCGGTGGAGTACGCGACGCGCTCAACGGCCGCGTGAGGCTGATCCCGCCGAACGACGCGGACGCTGCGGCCCGCGAGCTGACCGCCGTCGCACGGGACCCGAAGCTAAGGGCGAGGCTGATCGGGGCCGGACACGAGTATGTCCGCTCGAGAACTCTCTCCCGCGAAGCGGGACGCGTGGCGGAGCTCTTCACCCGACTTCCTGGTCAGTAGACAAACGACCCAGGCGCCTTCCTCGAAGCATTCGATCGCAGCAGCGGCGTCCAGCACTCGATCCATTCGGACCTTCTCCCTTCCGGGTCGCGAGATGACGAACTCGCCCTCGCTCGATGTCGAAGTTCCACTGGTGGAGGCCCCGGTAGAGGTTCAGCTGCGCGACGCTCCTCAGGTGCCTGAGGACCACGAAGCGCCCTTCCTTCACGAGCTGAACCATGTTTGTGATCACGCGGACGGGGTCGATGGAGTGATCGAGCGCGTTCCTGGCGAACGCGATGTCGAACGATCCCGGCCGGAAGCGGTCCAGGAGGTCCTCGCCTCGGCAGGCGATCGGGCGAACCGGCGGCTCGATTCCGGCCTCCTGCATGATCCCGACGTACTCGGCCGCCAGCGGGTCGGTCGCCGTGATCCTCAACGTCTTTCCCGGATACGTCTTTCCCAATGCCGTCAGGGGACCCGCGCCGACGTCGATGATCGGAGAGGGTCTCCTCGGGGATTTGCGCGATCAAGAACTTCACCAGCGGGTCGCGCATCGGCGCCGTGGGGTCGGCCCTGAGCGTGTAGCCGGGGTCCGTGGCGACCCGATCCGGAAGCACGCGCTCCCAGAAGCCGATCTCCTCGGGTAGCCCTTCTCTCCACACACGCGTCGGCTCCCTTCGACTCACCCACCTCGCCCGCAAGGAGCGATACGCTCGCGCTCCTCCGAACCGCTTCGCAAGCCTCTTGGATGCGTGAACCAGGCCGGTTCGGTCGTCTACCACTGGCGGAAGGTATCGGAAAGGAGCGGCTTGAAACCGGCCTCTGAGCGACAGCCGCGCTGGCCCAGGCGATCGACATGGGCGCTGATCGCGATCGCAAGCGTCGCGCCCTTCGTCTACCCACTCTGGCTCGCCCTGAGGTCGCACCGACGGCCCGATCGCAAGCCGCCCGAGCCCGTCGAGTCGCAAGGTTTGAGCGTGATCGTGCCCGCCTACAGGGAATGTGAGGTGATCGCCGCCAAGGTGGAGGACGTGGGCCGAAACGGCTACCCGGGTGAGTTGGAGGTGCTGGTCGTCACGGAGGACACTCCGACTGCCGAGGCGGCGCGACAAGCGAACGCACAAGTGCTAAACGCCGGCGAACGCCTCGGCAAGGCAGAGGCGGTGAACCGAGGAGTAACCGCCGCACGCCATCCAATTGTGGTGATCACGGACGCGGACACTCGCCTCGCGCCTGGTTCGCTTGCGGCTTTGGCACGCTGGTTCGGGGACCCAAAGGTGAGTGCCGTTGCCGGCGAGAAGCGCGTCGAGGGGACAGCGGAGCAAATCTACTGGCGCTTCGAATCCTGGGTGAAGCGCAGGGAGTCGCTGCGCGGTAGCACGATCGGGCTCGTGGGCGAGCTTGCCGCTGTCCGCCGCTCCGCCTTCCAGCAGATACCAGCGGATGTGATCGTGGACGACCTCTGGATCGGGCTCGACGTGATTGAGCAGGGCGGCGCGATCCGGTACGAGCCGCAGGCGATCGCCATCGAGCGGCTGAGTCCCGGGCTATGGGCCAGCTGGGAGCGCCGGACTCGCACGGTCGCCGGACTCATCGACCTGCTGTGGCGACGCCGGGGTCTGCTGGTTCCGTGGCGGAGCCCCGTAGCGGTGGAGCTCTGGGGGCACAAGCTGATGCGGGCAGTGCTCGGACCTCTGGCCCATGCAGCACTCGTTGCCCAGGCGTTCGCCTCTCTCCACCGGAGCCGTATAGCGGCGGCCTTCGTGATCGGCCACGTCGTCGCCGCTTGCGCGCTCGCGCGAGCGGCGCCCACCCTCCCGGAGCGCTTTGCGGCTCGCGTCCTGTTCCTGCAAGCCACCGGGCTCGGCGGTACCGCGCGCTATCTCCGTGGAGACCGCCCCGCGGCTTGGCCGAAGCGCGAGCGTCCCGGCGCGTCCGCACTCGTATTTCGCCGAGCTCAGTCTTCGGCCGAGGATTGAGCCACCGGCCGGGGCAGGCGCTCCGCCTTTCGCTCGATCTGCTCGCTCAACCAGGCCACGTGCAGAAGCATTGCGCTGTCCTCATGCGGGTTGGGCTTCAACCACTCCGCCCTGAGCGCCGCGGAATCCACGAGCTCGGCATCGACGCCGCCCCCGTCCCAGCGCTCGGCGAACTCGCGGGTGCGCGGCCCCCAGAAGGCCTCGCTGTAGCGGGCCTTCGTCGGCCGGGAGAGTACGGCGTCCGGTAGCGCCCCGGCGAAGATCGCGCGCATGACCGCGGTGCGTTCGCCGAAGCCGAAGCGCCCGCCGGCGCTGGCCAGAGCCGCGAGGAAGGTGGGGTCGAGCAGCGGATGGAGCAGGACCGCGCCCGCGTCTGCGGCGAGCAGCGAAAGGCTCCATTGCGCCGCACACAGTGCGCGCCGACGCATGAACCAGTCGACCCAGCGCCGCCAGGAGCGGGGCTGCTCCACATGTGCGCCGGCCGCCAACTCCGCGGCTATTCGCGCTGGCTCGGGGCGCAGCCACGGAAGGTCCCAGGACCGGTTGAGCCGAGCCTGCCGGCGCCGTCGCACCCGAACTGGTGACGCCCCGTACGCGAGACTGAGGGCGTCGCGAGGCGTCGGACGCCTGCGCCGGGCGAGCAGGTCGGCCTGGTACCACCAGCCCCAGCCCGCGAGGAGCTCGTCGCCGCCGAGGCCGGTGACCAGCGGGCCCGCGCGCGCCGCCTCGAACAGCGGGAGCTGGAGGAACGGGTTGGGCGGATAGAGCACGCCGTGGCGCCGAAGCACGGCGGTTGAGAGCGGTCCCAGGCGGTCCATCTGGTCATCGCCGACCTCTCGCACCTCCCACTCACTCAGGCCGAGGTGGCGGACGACGCGCTCCTGCCATCCCGCCTCCTCGGCCAACGGCGCATTCGAGACCCGCAGCGTGATCGGCACCGGCGGGACGAGCCCCGCACGCCGGGCGGCCGAAGTCGCCGCCGCCAGCACGCTCGAGGAGTCGCGTCCGCCCGAGAAGCTGACCAGGCACGGAGGTCGCTGTAGGGCGGGCAGAATGGCTTCCTCGAGCGCGGCGAGCGGCGTCAGCCCCCGATCGTCCAGGTCGGCGAGCCCTGACTCGTGGTGTTCGCCGTACATCCTCCCCGAGGCGATTTCGAGCGCCGTCGGGCGCAGCGGATGGGGATCAACCGAGATCTCCACCCGGCTACCCGTGGGGGCTGTTCGACGCATGCCCATCCGAAAGAGCCGAGTGTTTGCTCGCTCCAGGCACCTCGTGCCGGAAAAACGTGCGGACCTTGCCGCCCTCGGTCCTCGGCAGGATCTCAGAGAACTCGACCTCGATGTCGATCGGATCCTTGAGCCGCCGGGCTTCGACGACGATGCGTGAGCGGATCTCCTCGCGATCCGCCTCGGGAGAGGTCACGGTAACGACCCGGACGTGGCCGGGGCGTTCCTGGACGAGCTGGAAACGGCGAACTCCCGTCCACGTCGCGCAAGATCCCTCGGAGCGTCTGCGGGTGGATCGGGCGACCAGAGGCCGACCGCAGCCAGTCGGTGGTGCGGCCCTGGACGTGCGAGAGCAGCGGCAAGGAGCGACCGCATCCGCACGGCTCCGGTAGCCGCGTGGCGAGGTCCCCGAGCATGTAGTTCAGCAGCACGGTGCCCCGGTTGACCAGGTTCGAGGCCACCACTTGCCCGCTCTCGCCGATCGGCAGCTCGCGTCGGTCGGAGTCCAGAATGCGGATTGGGCACAGGTCAACGTTCAGGTGATGACCGCATTGGCGCTCGCACTCCCAGCCGATGATTCCGATCTCCACCGCCTGGTAGACGCTCAGGACCGCCATGCCCAGCTCCTCCCGCATCAACCGACGAACCGGATCCGAGATCGGATCGCCGACATAGAGCGACGACGTTCGGGCGATGGAACGAGCGGCCTTCCGAGACGAGGTGAGTGTAGAGCTCCTCGACGAAGGAGCCGTAGCTCTTGAGGAGATGGGGGCGGAACTCGTCGAGGCGCGGGGCGATCTCCGCCGGCGAGTCGAACAGCGAAAACACGCGGCAGATCGCCCGCACGTGAAGACCAAGCCACTGGACGTCGGGGGCATCATCCACGCTGGCCCCCGGCTCGCTCGGCGGGACGATCACCGCGTCGCGACGGCGTCCAGCGCCTGCCTGTGAGTCGCGCGTGCAGGGGCTCCATGCGCTCGAAGCCGAGGGCCCGCTGAAAAATGCCCGGGACATGCAGGAAGAATGCGATCGGCTCGCCGGTGCTTCCGCTCGTGTGAAGCTCGCTGTATTTAGCGAGGGGCTCGGCGCGCGAGACGAAGTACTCGGGGTCGCGCTGGAGCTGCTCGCGCTCGATCAGCGGCAGCTTGGCGAGGTCGTTCGCGGTCTCGAAATCAGCAGGCCCGAGCCCGAGCCTACGCATCGTCTCCCGGTAGTAGGGGACGTGCTCGTGGGCGTGCGCGACCGTCGCGCGAAGCTGGCGGCGCTGGGCGCGCTCGATCGCCGACCGCGAACTGAACGGGAGCCTCCACTCCAGCGGCGCGACGGCGGTGAATCGGGTCGCTGTGATTGCTCTGCGCCCGATCGACGCCCAGCGACGTGCACGCTCCAGATTGATCTTCCGGTCGTCCACCCAGGCAAGTCGGGTTAGCTACCGGAGAGCCGCGGCGATACGTCGCTCAAAGATGCTTACGAATCCGATCGCTCCCGCACGAGCAGGTCGCGAGACTCCAGCTCCGCCGTGAAAGCATCGACGTCGGCGGAGGCGCGCGCATGCTCGATGCCGAAGGCCTCGACCAGCCGTTCGACCAGCTGATCACGCGTTGCGCCGTCAGCGAGGGCCGCCCACAGGACCTGGCCGGTGCGGTTGACCGCCAGGTAGCGGGACTCGCGCAGATCGAGCGCCACGAGCTCTCCCTCGACCTCGCGCCAGTCTAGGTCAGCGTCCCGCAGTCGCACGAATCTCAGGTCCCATGCAAGAGAACGCGAGCGCCCAATGACGCCCGCATCCCTCCTGCTTCCGTTTAACTC
Source organism: uncultured Thermoleophilia bacterium (assembly GCA_963754225.1). GTDB lineage: Bacteria > Actinomycetota > Thermoleophilia > Solirubrobacterales > 70-9 > DASPWW01. The sequence continues at coordinate 19,199 of CAVWEV010000006.1, read as the reverse complement.
TGTTGCGAGTGCGTCAGCCTAGAGCTTGCTACCGGATCCCTCCGAGCTGTCCTTGGCCTTTCCTGTGCCCTTCTGCGTCAAATCCTCGAACGCACCGAGATCAACGATGCTCGGCGACTCGTAATCAACAGCCATTCCGATCAGAACCTCCTGTTATGGACCCTTTCAGTATCGGCAATTGAGAGCCTATACCGCTGGTCGGACAATTGTCAAGTTGGGTCGCTCCGTTTCGGCGTGCTAACTCAGGCGACGCCTGGCGCTTCCAAGTACTCGGCAACCCGGGTCGCGTAGGCGAGCAGCTTTCCATCGTGCCAGGGGAGATTGGGGGGCGGGAACGGTACCCAGTCGGACCGCACGATCCGTCGCGCGGCGGGAGGGAGCGCTCCGTCACTCATCCAGCGACCGTCGGTGTGGTGTCCGGTCCACGCTCCGCCATCCGGGCGGAGCAGGTTCCTCGCAGGCACGTCGTCGCGCAGGGCCTCCCGCAGGAGCCGCTTGGGACCGGGGCCGAGGAGCTCGCGGGGATGGCATTGGAACGCGAGCTCCAGCACCTCCCGGTTGAAGAACGGCAGCAAGGGCCGCACCCCGAAGGGAGAGGCGCCCTCCCAGTACATCGCCACCCAGGCGTCTCCGGCGGCGCGCGCCGGCGAGCTCCCTGAGCGGGCGGTGGTCACGCGCCAGGGCGGCGCGATGGCGCCGGACCCAGTCGCGATACTCCGCCTCGACCTCGGGGCGCGCCCACCCGGGCAAGTCGCGAAGCCGGGATGCGGGGGCGACCGATCGCCTCGTGAAGCCTTCGCCGCACCCATCGCAGGTAGTCGCGGCCGCCCGAACGGCAGGGGCTCATCGGAGAGGAGCGACCGCAGGAAGTGTGAAGCACCCAGTCGTTGATTCGCTGCACGTCGCCGCAGACCTCGTCGGCGAACGTGCCCGACATCAGCACGCGCACCTCCTGCTCGGCGCAGACATTCGGCAGGTCGCATAGCGCCGGGTGGAGGATCTGGAACGGGAGCCCCGGAGCCCCCGCGATCCAGCGGCGGTGGTTCTCCTCACTCAGCTCGCGCTTGCGGGCGGGCTCGATACCGAAGCGAGAGACGAGGGGATCGATGTAGGAGAGCTCATGAGACCGCGCCGGCTCCGATGCCGGGATCATCGACCAGGACGAGAGGCGACGGCCGACCGTGCCCGCCGCGAGCGCCCCCAAGGAGGACGAGTCGACCCCGCCGCTCAGCATCAGCAGGTTGCGCCCCTCGGGGTCGAGGTCGCGCGACAGCGTTTCGATCAGGATCCTGCGCAGCTCGCGGGGATGCTCGGGGCTCGACTCGGGCTCGGCGCCGACATCGGGGCGGGGATCCCAGTAGATGCCGGTTCGCGGCGCTCGGCCGGGCGCAAGCTCGGTGTGGCTGGCCCGGGGAAGGATCGAGACCCCGTCCACGAAGGTGCGCCCGTCGATGAAAGATCAGCGGTGTTCGATCCCAGCTCGCATTGACCAGTGGGTCGGGGAGGAAGCGGGCGGGAAGCAGCCGCGGAAAGTAGTTGAGCAGGGTGCCGAGCGCGAGGCCCCCGCCGTCCCTGCGATGCAGGTAGAGCGGGACGAGCCCGCCGCAGGAGCGGACGGCCAGCGCCGTCCCATCGGGGCGGAAGCGGACGAACCCGAAGTCGCCGGGCAGCTCGGCGAGGCGGTGCGGGGAGCGGTCCGCGAGCTCGGCCACGCGGTCGAGCCAGTCGAGATCGCGACCGCGCTCGAGGCGGTCCCGGCCCTCCACGAAGGCGAAGCCCCGGGAGCGAACGGCGTCTCCATCGGGCTCCGACTCGGGAAGGGGGGCCTGGCGCGGCGAGCCATCCGGGCGCGGGTCGCCAGACGAAGTCGAACTCCCCGGTCGCGGCGAGGCGCTCCTCCATGCGATCGAGGAACCCGGGGTCGGGATCGGCCACCGCGAAGAGGTTCGCCATCGGGCGGAGCATCAAGCGTCCCTCGCCGGTCGCGTGCCGAGACGGCGGCCCGATCCGCGCCCGCGCGCTCGGATGCGGCGCCGAGGCCAACGCTCGCCAGGAGCTCTTCGGCGAGTCCCGGCGGGAACGGCGGGCCCCAGGGCACCCTCGCCCGGTAGACCGGGAGCCCCTGCGCGATCTCGGCGGTCAGCTCAAACAGCCGCCCGATCGGCTCGGAGGCTCGCCACATCGTGAGCCGCGGATGGCGAAGGAGCTCCTGCAGCCCCTCCATCGCGCCGAGCCGCCGCACCTCGAGCCTCCTCGCCTCGCGGGAGGGCTCCGGGACGAGCACGGCTCCGAGCCTCAGCGGCGCGTCGGCTGGACGCGCGGGGAGCACGGCGGTCCGCCCGTCCGCGGTCTCCCCCATCGCCGCTCCCTCGATCCCGCCTCCGAGGCTCGCGGCCGCCGGCCTCAGGCGGAGGCCCTGGGTGCCGGGGAAGCACACCGTCCCCGAGTCGGTGGCGTCGACGCGGAGCGCGTCATCGGCCACCAGACGGGCCCCCGCCGCGCAGAGAAGCGCGGCGAGCGTCGACTTGCCGGCCCCCGGGGGTCCAACGATGGCGAGCGCCCCATCCTCGACCTCGACCGCGCTGGCAGTGCAGAACGAGCAGCCCCTCGGCGGCCAGCGCGTGGGCGAGCACGCTTCCCTCGACGAAGATCGGGATCAGCCCCGGATCGGCTTCGGGAGAGCGGTGGACGGTGATCGTCTTCCGTTCGCGATCGAGCGTGACGTCGCAGATGCCCGCGTAGCGAAGAGTCCAGCGGGCGGGCTCGCGCCGAGTCTCGGCCGCCCAGTATCCGAAGCCCTCCTCGCGGAACTCGGCGAGGATTCGCCCCCGGGGCGGCGAGTGCGGGCAGTCCCGAGGCTCGCCCTCCACCACGCGGTAGTCGGGGACCGGATCGGGTAGCGCTCCCGGACTCCGGATTCGCCTCGCGACCATCGCCGTCCCCGTTAACCCTCTGCGCGTGCAGGGGGATCTCCGACTCCACGAGGAGACCGTGGATTCGGTACAGGTTCGGTGGGCCGCCGCTCAAGAGACTTGCCTGGATCGGTCCTGCAAATAGTCGGGGGCTGCGCGCCGCAGGAGCTCGTTGAAGGACGTGAGGGAGGCGCTGCCATCGCCGCTGGAGCCGCCCGCCCGGTTCGCTCCCTCCGGCGGCTGTCGTCGAGCCCTTGCCGCGGCTCGCGTCTGCAGCACCGACGCGCCGACTCGGCGCATCATCCGCCGCCGGTACAGGGTCTCCCTCGAGCCAGGCGTGGGCACGGAAGCCGTCGGGTCCGGTGATTCCGACCACGAGATCCCGCCTCCGGCCGTGTCGCCGCCTCCCAAGCCTGCAGCACGATCGCATTGACCAGGCAGCTTTCGTGCCAGCGCCGGAGTGCGCCCCGCACGCCCCGCTCGGCCTCCATCGGGAGGGGAGGCGGGGGCGGGGGGCCGAGCGCCGCATCGAGCCCCCTCGCGGCCAGGACGCGGCGCGTGCGTCGTGCCGTCCGACCGCCCACCAGGCGGCGCGCAAGTTTGCGGGATGGAAGCGGCGCACCGGCGGCAGTTTAGTCTTAGGCGGTCAGCGACTGCAGGCTAGCTTTGCAGGGTCCACGGGGCAGCCTCGAGCGCCCGACTCAGTACTCGGCCAGCGTCCCGGTCCGGCGGGCTCGTCTCACCGCGGCCGTGAATCCCAGCAGGGACAGGGCAGCAGGACCATCGCGGAGGCGAATAGCCCCCCCAGCTGCGCGGCATCCACGTCTCCCCCCAGCAGTGATGCCCGGAACACGTCGAGACCCCAGGTGAACGGAAGCGCGCTCGCCACCCACTCGAGCGGGTCCGGTAACACCTCGATCGGAAAGTAGACGCCGCCCAGCAGGGCGAGGCCCGTGATTACCATACGCCAGCAGCGCAGTGCCCGCGCTTGAAGACGACCGTGACCGCCGCCACGGCGACCCCCAGGGAGGCGAAGAGCCCCAGGCAGCCGACGAGAGCCACGACCGCCATCCCGATCGACGCCGGGTCCAGTTCGAGACGCAGCCCGAAGACCACGACCGCTGCCACGATCAGCACCAACCCCGTGACGGTTGCCCGGATCAGGTCGTAGACGGCGCTGGACAGGACGATCAGCGAGGGACTCGTGGGGGTGGCCATCAGGGCCTCCAACGTCCCCGTCGTCTGCTCCTCGCGGAGCTTGTAAGAGAATGAGGACAGGCTCACCTGCACGATCGTGAGCAGCGCCAACCCCACGGCGGCGTAGCCGAAGTAACCCTCGCTGAGATTCTGGTGAGCCGCAAACTCCGCGTCGTCCACCACCCGGCTGAGGAAGTAGAAGAGGGCGAGTTCGAACACGATCGCGACCGACTGGAACGCGAAGCTCACCCGGTAGGAGATGTTGATCCGAAAGTCGCGGCGCAGGAAGGCGGCGACGACGCTCAGCGTGCTCAAGCCCTCACCACCACCTCATCCGACGGGATCTCGCCATCGCCGCGGGACTGGACCGCATCGAGGAAGGCCGACTCTAGCCTCACGGCATCGAGGCCGCGTGCCGGCTCCTCGAGCACGATCCGGCCCGCCGCGAGAACGAGGATGCGGGTCGAGATCGCCACCGCCTCGTGGAGGTCATGGGTAGCGAAGAGGATCCCGGTCCGCCTCTCGCGCGACGAGCCGCGACGCGCTCTCGCGGAAACGCGGCTGCCGCAAGCGGATCGAGGTTCCGGGTCGGCTCATCGAGGAGAAGGAGGGGCGGATCCGCCAGCAAGCGCGCGAGCGAGGGAGAGGCGGGCCCGCATCCCCGAGGAGTACCCGAGCACGGGGCGGTCGGCGGCATCGGTGAGGCCGACCGCGTCGAGGAGCCGCTCGGCGCGGGCCGCGGCCTCGCGGCGGGACAGTCCGACCAGGGCGGCGAAGAAGGCGAGGTTGCGCCGCCCGCTGATCCGCCAGTAGTGGGACCGCTCATCGCCGATCATCACGCCCAGCGAGCGCCGAGCGGCCATTGCGTCCCGGACCACGTCGTGGCCCGCCGACCGTCGCGCTCCCCGAGTCCGGGAGGACGGTGGTGCCGAGGATCCTGATCAGGGTGCTCTTCCCGGCTCCGTTCGGGCCGAGCAGCGCCACCACCTCGCCGGGCTCGACGTCGAGGCTCACGCCGTCGAGCGCCTGGACCTTGCGGAAGCGCTTGCGGATCTCACGAACCCTGATCCCGTCCATGGCGTCGGATCCTACGCCAGCGTTGCCCCCCACACCGCCGAGTGGTTACGGTGGGCCGGACGCGGTCGACCGCGCGTATGCTTTCGATCCGTGGCGCCGAGCGATTACGTGAAGGGAGGTCGATTCCCGGGCAAGACGGGACGCTGGCTGCAGAGGCTCATCCTCGAGCGCCGTTACGGGATGCCCCGGGGTGCGCTCCGCTACGTTGATCTGCGGGACATCGGGTTCGACGCGCCCGATCGTGTATGGGACCACATTCCTTCGCCGTGGGGCGTGCTGCGACGCATCCTGCGCAGGGGCGAGGTCACGCGCGAGGACGTCTTCATCGACATTGGCTGCGGGATGGGACCGGTGCTCGTGGAGGCGGCCGCGCGCTATGACTTCCGGCGGGTGATCGGGATCGACGTCGTCCCGCAGTTCACCGAGGTGGCGAGAGACACGATCGCCCGGGGCCGGCAGCGACTGCGCTGCCAGGAGATCGAGATCAGTCACCGGGGACGTGATCGAGTACGAGATGCCCGACGACGTGACAGTCGCCTACATGGCCGACCCCTTCCGGGCGCACATCTTCGATGCTGTCATCGCGAAGCTGATCGCCTCCGTCGATCGCAATCCTCGGCGGCTGCGGATCATCTACAACAACCCCGTCGAAGCGGGACGCCTGGAACGCACCGGCCGGGCACATCTGGTGCGCTACGGTCGCCGGAGGAATCGCCCCTGGACCACGGCGCCCGACCTCGCCATGTACGAGATCGAGCCGGCAGGCGATAGCGCGGGATCGAGTGCGCCGGCCTCACCCGCGCTCTCACGCGGGCTTTTCAGGCGCCTGCTCCCGGACCGCTCCGTCCGACGGTAGCGAGCTCGCCTGGCGCGAGTGGCCGCGATGAGGCTCGCGAAGCGACGATTCAGATCACGTCGAGCGGCCCCTTCCCACGGCTCGAAGGTCGTCTCCGCCGGATCGGCGCAAGACCTGGACTCCTTGCGCGCGGCGTTCGAGCATCACCACTGCGTCCGGCTTCCACGTCTCCTGGAGGGCCCGCTCCTCGATCGAGTCCGGGGCTACGTCGATGAAGGTGAGTTCTCGCTGCGCGAGTACGACGGGAATGCCGGACCGAGCTCTCGCATGGAGGAGGGCAAGGCCGCCCAGCTCTTGATGCTTCTCATCAACGATCCCCATCTGTTCGAGCACGTGCGCAGGATCACCGGCTGCAAGCGGATTGGCCGCTTCGACGGCGACGTCTATCGGATGATGCCCGGCCCCGAGCACGAGGAGCCCTGGCATGGCGAGATCTTTGGACACCACATGGTGGAGATGAGCGTCGACCTGAGCGCGCGACCCTACTCGGGCGGCAGTGCTCGAGATTCGCGATCGCTACTCGCAGGAAGTCCTGCACAGGGATGCTCGACACCGAGCCCGGGGACGCGGTGCTCGTTCGGCTCGCTCCGTCCCTCCAGCACCGGGTCACGGCGGTGACGGGCGATTCCCCTCGGACCGTTTACGCGGGCCAGTTCATGCTGTTCAAGACGCGGCGCCGACTCGAAGCTGGCTCAACCGGGAGCACGCGGGCAGACGGCGTAGCCGGCTATATCCCAAGCACCGAATAGCCGCGGGGGCGCCCGATCGCGATTCCACCCGGATCGATCCGGCGCTGAAACTCGAACGAGCTCTCGTCCTCCCACCGCTCGACCACGCGTCGTTCGCCCTTCCGCTCGATATCGTCGAGGACGACGGTGCAGTCCTCGGTGAGGGCCTCGGCGAACGACGGCAGGGCCGGATAACGCGCCAGCGTGTCCTCGCGTTCGAACGCCGGCGGGCCATCGACCAGAAGCAAGTCGACCTGTCCCAGCGCCGAGACGGCCTCCTCGACCGCGCCCTGGGCGTACCAGTCGCTTCCGTCCGGCGACACCGGATTGCGCTCGAGCGGGGCAAGGTGAACGGCGGCGCGCTCGGCAACTCGTCACGTTCGAGCTCCTGCGACACGTACCTCGCCCAATCCTCGTCATGCTCCAGCGTGACCAGGCTCCCTCCACGCTCCCGAAGAAGTCGGGCCAGATACACGGTGCTGACCCCTCCCCCACACTCGAGTATGTGCTGCCGGTCGTTGACGCAGACGTCGCTGAGGACCGCGACGAGGCCGCTGGGCCGCATCGCCGACCAGCTCCAAGGCACGTAGCTCCCAGTCAGAGGGGCGAGCATTTCCAATGCCTGGACGTCGTGGATGCTCCAGCTTCGCCGCCCCGCAAACACGCGAGCAATCGCTCGCCCAAACTCCCCCGTGGCGCCTGTGAACAGCGCCGTCTTCCCCGTCAGCCTCACTTTCCCAGCTTACCCCGAGCCCATCTCCCGGCATTCGCCCCTCAGCCGCTCGGACCTCGGCTGATCAATCTGTCACTCGGCGACGGATAAGAGGCAGCCGTCGGCCTCTTGCGAGCTCCAGGTATACGATCCCCCGGAGCCACGGGATGGACGGCGCAGGACAGGGTAGGAGCAGGTCCCCGGATCACCGCGTCGGTGGTCTACATGGCTTCGCCTCCGCGGTCGAGCAACCGGGGCGGATATCAGCGCCCCGTAGCGCCGCCGCGGCGTCGTCGCGGACGGAGTTCGCGCTCGTGGTACCGACGCGCAACGAGGCCGGGCATGTCGAGACGTTCGTGGAACGGGTCGAGGCTGCGCTCCGCGCCGTTCCCGATCGACTGGCACGCCGAGATGATCGACGACTCCGACGACGACACGGCCTCGCATCCTGCGCGAGCTCGCCAGCCGAGGCGCGCCGCTCGAGGTGACCCACCGCGACGAGGCTGAGCCGCGGCGGGGTGCTCGGCGGCGCCATCCGCACCGGGCTTGGGTCGGGCGCATGGGGAAATCGTCTGCGTGATCGATGCCGACCTCCAGCATCCTCCGGAGATCCTGCCGGAGCTATTGGCTCCGATCGTCCTGGGCCGGGCCGACATCTGCGTGGGCAGCCGTTACCGCCGTGGGGGATCGGCCGCCGGACTGGAAAGCCGCTGGCGCCGCATCGCGGCGCGCGGCTCGGGCGTCGCCGCGCGCTGGCTGTTGCCGGCGACCCGGCTGACGAGCGACCCGGGAAGCGGCCTGTTTGCGATGCGGCGCGAAGTGCTCGATTCGGTTGCCCTCCGCCCCCAGGGCTCGCGGGTCCTGGCGGAGATCCTGGTGCGGGGCGAGATGGCGAACCGTATGCGACGTCCCCTACCGATTCGCGGTCACGGATGACGGCTCCCCGCGCCTCGGGACCGCCGATGCGGTCGCGCTCGCGCGAGAACTGCTCTCGCTGTGGAGGGCCCGCCCCACTCAACCCGCCGCAAGTAGATGGAGCCGATTCCGCCGCACAGATCAGCTCCGGGGTCGCCGCGGTTGCACCGGTGCATGTGGAGCTCCTTCGCGGTGGGGTGTCGCCGGTCGAGGACTCCTCGGCACGCCTCAGTCGAGTGAGCTCGAGGGCCGCGATGCGATCCTGATCATTGCGTCCGAGGCCCCTCCGGTCGCCTCCGGAGTCGCGCACTCCGTCGATCGTCTCGCCCGCGGGCTTCGCGAGCGCGGGCACGAGGTCAACACGCTCTCGAGCGCCGACGGCCCCTACCTGGTCCTCGGGGAGATGCGTTTATCCGGGCTCGGAGGCAGGCTGCTTGCGCTCGCCCACGAGATCGCCCGGCATCTATGACGTGGTGAACATTCACGGGCCGGTTCCGACCATCTCCGATATCTCGCTCGCGTTCCTGCGGGCCATCCGGCGCCACGGCAAACCCCGCGTGCTGTACACGCACCACTCGACGCTCGAGTTTGACGCGGGCTTGCTCGCCGGCCTCGGCGCCGCGTACACCGCGGGGCATCGGGCGCTCGCGCATCGCCCGCGTCCTCCTCGATCACGATGAAGCAGTTGGCCTAGCGTCATCGAGGTGAGGATGCCGGAGCCCTGGGGCCCGGTGGTGCGCACCTCCCAGCGCTCGCCGTCGATAAGTGAGGATGCCGCGCTTGAACTCCCGCCGGCCCGCGCTTCTTGCGCATCGGCTCCATCGCCACCGCGTGGAACCGGGGCGGGAACAGCTCGCGGCGCCCCGCGAGCTTCCAGAGGGCGGGACGCACGAAGAGGTGAAACGTCAGCATCGAGGCCACCGGATTGCCGGGCAGGCCGAAGAAGTGGGCCGCCCCGATCCGCCCCACCGCCAGCGGGCGGCCGGGCTGCATCGCCACCTGCCAGAAATCGATCCCGCCCGCGTCCTGGAGCACCGCCTTCACCAGATCGTAGTCGCCCACCGACACCCCGCCCGAGGTGAGCACGACGTCCGCGGTGCGCGGCGGCGGTGCGCAGCCGCGCCGTGCAGCACGTCGTAGAGGTCGGGGACGATGCCGTAATCGGTGACGCGCCCGCCCGCGGCCTCGACCAGGCCGTGGAGGGAGAAGCGGTTGGAGTCGAAGATCTGGCCGGGCTTGCGCGGGTCGCCCGGCTCCGCCACCTCGTCGCCGGTGGAGAGGATCGCCACGCGCGGCCGCTGGCGCACGAGGAGCTGCGGCGAGCCCGAGCGAGGCCGCGACGCCCAGCTCCTGCGGTCGCAGCACGGAGCCCGCGGCCAGGACGACCGCGCCCGCGCGCACGTCCTCGCCGCGGTGCGCGGCACGTTGACGCCCGGCGTCGATCGGCGGGCACCCGCTACGCGGCGCCCGCTCCGCTCGACCACCTCCTGCGGATACACCGTGTCGGCGCCCGCGGGCATCGGCGCGCCCGTCATGATGCGCAGCGCCTGCCCGGGCCGAGCGTCCCGCGAAGACCGCGCCCGCGGCCAGCTCGGCCACCACGTCGAGGTTCGCGGCTGCCCCGGAGCGGGATATCCGCCGAGCCGACCGCGTAGCCGTCCACGGCGGAGTTGTCGGTGGGCGGCACGTCGATGGTCGGCGCGCACGTCCTCGGCGAGCACGCGGCCGAGCGCGCCCGCGACCGCGGCCACCTCGGGCGGCGCGGATGGGACCTGCGCGAGGATGTGCGCCTGCGCCGCGTCACGGAAATCATGGCGGCATTATACCGTGCGCATTCGCCGCGTCGCGCGAGTGCTAGGATGCGGCAATCGCGATGGCGGGGGCATGTCCGAAATGCGGCTGGCAGCCCGTCGATGGCTCGGCGTGTCCGCGCTGCGGGGTCGACGTCGCGGGATATCTCGCCGAGCTGGCCGCGGGTGCGCCGGTGTCGGTACCCGCGGCGCTCGAGCGGCGCTCGGGCGATCCCGCCCGTCTCGGTGGCGCGCCGGACCTCCGCCCGGCGGGCTTCTGGATCCGGGTCGTGGCCGTGATCATCGACACGCGCCGTGATTCTGGTCGCGCAGGCCGTTCTCTACGCGGTCGCGTCGATGGTGTTCGGCGGTCGGTCGTCGATCGCGATCCGGGGGGCCGCGCAGATGTTCGGCGCCATGCTCATCGCCGTGTATCCGTGCTCTTTCACTGGCGCTGGGGCCAGACGCTCGGCAAGATGGCCGTGGACATTCGCGTGGTGACCTGTCGGCCCACGCCGACGTCACCGGGCTGGCCACGGACAGCGGTCCGCTCCACGCTCGGCTGCGCCGCGCTTCGCCAGCTCGCGAGCCTGCTGTCGTCGGCCATCCTTGGCTGTCGGCTACCTGATGGCCGGGCTTCGGCGCGACAAGCGGGCCTTGCACGATCTCATCGCCGGCACCCGCGTCGAGCGCCTCCCGTGACGCTGCCTCTGCCGCTGCGAAACCGGCTCGCCGAGCTCGTCCTCGAGGCCTTTCACGACCGACGCCGCGCGGCGCGCGCTCGAGGCGCTCGCCGCCGGCGGCTTCCGGAGAGCCGCACGCCGCGGAGCTCGCGGAGCGGGCGGAGCGAGCGCGTCGACTCTTCGCGGGGCGCCCGCTGGACCCGCCCGACGCGCCGCTCGAGACGCCCTCGGCCAGGCCGCGCTCCTGTTCGACGGTCGCCTCTACTTCGAAGTGCATGAATTGCTGGAGCCGTACTGGCTGCGCGCGGCGGGCCGCCGAGCGGGAGACGCTACAGGGACTGATCCAGGTCGCGGTGGGATTCCATCATCTGAGTCGGATATGGCAACGCCGGGGGCGCGCGCGCCCTTCTGCACGACGGAGCGGCCAAGCTGCTCGCGCGCGAGATCGGCGGGATTGCCGTCGACGCCTTCGCGCGAGCGGTGGTCTCGGTATTGGACGACGTGCGCCGGCTCGGCGTGGACGCGCCGGCGCGCTTTCCCGTGGTCTCGGTGCCCCGCTTTCCTCGCTCCGGGCCAGGCGACCCGAGGCGCCGGGGCAGGGGCGATCCCGGGTACTCGCATGTAAGGGCATAACGTAGTGAAATAAAGAACATTCTGCCGCAAGATTCGCTTGACACCCGTGGTCGGACCATCAGTAGGGTATGCGGCCCACGCTGCGGGTCCGCCTGGCAGAGGCCCACGGAGCGGATGGCTTTCCTTGACGCCGCTGGCGAGCCGGGGGGGAGTCAACTCGGTCCTGATCGCGGCAGGAGGTTCGTCGATGCCCGCAAAGCTCTTCGTCGGCAATCTCTCCTTCCAGGCGACCGAAGAAGACCTGCGCGAGCTGTTCCAGCAGGCCGGGATGGTCGAATCGGTCCGTATCGTGACCGACCAGTTCACCGGTCGGCCCCGCGGGTTCGGATTCGTGGAGATGGCGACCAAGGAGGAGCCTCCAAGGCCATCGAGATGCTCAATGGGCGGCTATTCCGCGACCGGAACCTGGTCGTCGACGAGGCGCGGCCCCAGCCCCAGCGCGGCGCGGGCGGGCGGCGGCCCGCCGGGGCGGCGGCGGCGGGGGGCGGCGGCGGGGGCGGCGGGGCGGCTGGCGCCGCTAGGCGGACCAAGGCACGCACGAGGCCCCGGGGCAGGATTCCCCGGGGCCTTTTCTTCGTGGTGGTATACTCAACATGTGGAGACTGTATGGATCGGCCAGGCGTGCCGGCGCCGGGCTTCGTCAAGCGCATCGGGCCAATCGTGGATCCCGGCGAGAGACGGTATTCCAGGAGCTCGAGAGCGTGAGAGCCCGCTGAATCGCCTCAAGCCGGCCGGACGGGAGCGGCATGCCGTTCGGCTGGACGGTGAATCCCTTCCGCGGGTGCGAGCTCGGCTGCCGTACTGCTACGCGCGGCCCACCCACGAGTACCTCGGCCACGCGCGATCCCGAGGAGTTCGAGGAGCGGATCTACGTCAAGCGCGCCGACCCGGCCGGCTGCTCGAGCCCTTCGCCGCGCCGCGCGACAGCGGCCAGGAAGTCGCCATCGGCACCGCCACCGATCCCTATCAGCCGGCCGAGGCGCGCTTTCGCGGTGACCCGCGATCGTGCTTCGCGGCGATGGCGCAAGTACCCGGACTCCGCGTCGGGCTCACCACCAAGTGCACCGCCGTCACCCGCGACCTCGAGCTCCTCCAGGAGATCGCGGCCGGCTCGGAGCTGACCGTGAACGTCTCCCTGATCTGCTCGACGCCGAGCTCCTGCGCCTTATCGAGCCCCGGGCGCCGCGGCCGGATCTGCGGCTCGGCGCCATCCGTACGCTGGCCGCGGCGGGGATCGCCACGCGCCTCTTCCTCATGCCCGTCCTGCCCTTCATCACGGACGGCGAGCGCGGGCTGCGCGAGCCTTCTCGCACGCGGCGCGCGAGGCCGGTGCGCGCGAGGCGATCGTGGAACGTGCTCTTCCTCCGCGGCAGCGCGCGCGGCTTCTTCCTCGGCTTCGTGAAGCGCGAGTTCCCCTGGCTGCTCCGCGCGCTACGAGGCCCTGTACGCGCGGGGCACGCGCGCGGAGGGAGACTACCGCGAAGCCGTCGAGCGCCTGGTCGAGCGGCTCGCCCGGGAGGCGGCCTCCCGGCCTGCACCCGCGAGGACCGTGTCCGCCGCGAGGCGCCCGCTCGCCCGAGCCAGCTCGCAGCTGGTAGGCGTGGTCCAGCTAGTCGCCCAGGTCCAGCGAGGCCTGGTACGGGCAAGTCAGGCGCCCCGTCGGGCATCGCCTCGCTCGACCAGGCGATGAGGCCGTCACTCTCCGCTCGATAGCGGCCGGAACTTCTCGGACGAGCTCGCGGAGCTTGGTCAGTAGTAGCGCGGTGTTCTCGTCGGGCGCGGACGGGTCCCACGCCGCCGCGAGCTTGGCCGCCTCGTTGACCTTGACGCGGTCGGTCTCGCCCGTCACGTAGTACGAAACCTGGTCTCCGGCCTGATACGGCCGCTCCGCGCTGAGCGCCAGCTCGTAGGCGGCGCCCGCATTCGCGCTGCCGCGCCTGAGCTTTTCGCGATAAGCGGCCGAGCGACTCCTGCAGCGTCTCCGTCTTCATGAAGTGCTTCACCGGCACGCGGTGGGCCGGGAAGTCCTCCTCCCAGCGGCGCACCAGGGCGGGAATCTCCTCGCGGCGCCCGGTGAGCGAGCAGGCGGAACATCTCCTCCATCCACGGCGCTGGAACAGCTCGATGCCGCGCGAGCGGAGCCCGGAGCCCTTGACCAGCAGCTTGCCGCGGCCGTCGAGCAGCACGTAGTTCTTCATCTTGTAGCTGAACATCGCGGGTAGCGGCCGTCCAGCTCGAGCTGGATGCCCTCGGGCAGCGGCCGCCGCAGAGCGTCGCGAGCAGCGCGTCCTCGTCGCGGGCCGGCCGCCGGGCGGCGGGCACGAAGTACACGCCGTCGGTGTCCACCTCGATCACGGTGGCGCCCAGCGCGTCGAGCCGGTCGACGCAGCGCAGTGACGAGCCGGCGGCCCTCGGCGGTCACCCGGTTGGCCGCGTCGAAGTCGTTCCAGTGCCCCTGCGAGAAGGCCGAGGTAGCCGTAGAAGGAGTTGATGAGGATCTTGAAGGTCTGCTGCAGCGCGTCCGAGGAGCGCGCCGCTCCGCGGGCTCGGCCGCCTCGCGGGCCAGCCGCTTGGCCGTGACCCGGAACTCGCGCAGGTCGGCGAGCAGCGATGCCGAAGACGCCCAGCGCGTCCGAGGCCGGGAGCGAGCCCTGGCCAGCATCAGCGAGGGATAGAGCGAGGTGACGTCGACGTGCAGGACGTCCCGCGCCACGCCCTGACGGTACACCGCCGTATAGCCGCCCGCCGACCCCGACGGCCCGCCCGGGCGCGGGCACGGCGTGGCCGCGGTGCAGGTACTCGCGCAGCAGCAGCGCGTCGATCTTGGTCGCGTTGCCCCGCAGCACCACCGACTGGTAGTCGAACGGCAGGGCCTGGGCCTGGACGAAGTAGGGCGGCGACAGGATGCGCCGACAGCGCCAGCGTCTCCAGCACGTCGTCGCGGGCATAGGCCATGAGCCGGTCGGGCTCCTCGGGAAGATCGCGCGGGATGTCCTCCGGGCGGCGAGGTAGGTGCGCTCCGGCGCCGCCACGCCGAAGTGACGGGCCATGTCCTTGAGCCCGAAGGAGGGCAGGTCGCGCGCGCCCACGTCGTAGAGCTGGGCCAGCATCCACGTGTCGACGATGTGGCGGCCGGCCACCCCGTAGCGCCGGTAGCGCGATGCTCCGCTCGGCCACCTGCATGCGGGACGGGGTAGCCGCGCAGCGCGGCGCCGTCGCGGCCCCAGGCCAGCGGCGACCCGGTGGCGCCGGGCGCGCGCCTCGAGGTACTCGAGGTCGAAGCGGAAGATGTTGTGGCCCTCGATCACGTCGGGATCGCGCTCGCGGATGAGCCGCGTGCACTCGCGCGAGCAGCGCCGCCTCGTCGACATCTCCGCCCCGGACAGCACGTGCGTGAAGCCGGTGGAGTCGGCCAGCGCGATGGCGACGATGCGGTCGGCCTCGCGGGCCGCGTTGGGGAACTCGAAGCCGGGCGCCGGTCGATCACCTCGATGTCCAGCGCCATGCGGCGCAGGTCGCCGAAGCGTCATGCCGAGGAACGAGGTCTTGCCGCTGCGCGAGCAGGAACTGGTGGACGGGGTCGGCGAAGAAGCGATAGGGCGCATCGGGCGCCCCCGGCCCTCGGCCCGAAGCCTCGCTGGCAATGGTCGCGCGCCTGGAGCGCCGCGATTCCAGTCGGGGCATTCCGCGAGCCAGCGGTAGACGCCCTCGCCGTCGAGCGGGATCACCTCGACGTCGCCCTTGAACCCGCTCAGGAGGTCCGGGATCCGACAGAAGGAGAAATGGCCGGAAGGGCTCCGGGGCGACGGTCAGACCCGCCTCGGCCGCGCGACCAGACCCGCACCGCATCGCCCGCCGACTCGAAGGCGATGAGGCCGCGGCTACCGGATCGGCCGAAGAGGATGGGATTGTCGTAGAACGGCAGCGGGCAGCGCGTCAATTGAGCAGGCCGAGCAACCGGTGCAGCTCGCGACGGGCGACGGTATAGCGCGGCTCGATGGCGATGGCCTGCTGGAGCTCGCGGATGGCCTCGTGCACCTTGTGCTGCCTGACGTAGACGCGGGCGAGGTTGAAGTACGGGTAGTGGCGCGGCTCGTAGCGGGCCGCGTGCTTTGCGCGCTCGAGCCACGTGATCGCCTCGGCCTCGCGGCCGAGCTCGATCAGGTAGGCGCCGATGTCGTTGTAGGGGTTGCCGAAGGCGGGGTCGACGTGCGATGGCCGTCCGGCACTCGGCGATGGCCTCGTCCGGGCGCCCGTGAAAGCTGAGCGCCCAGCCGAGAAACGTGTGGGCCTCCGCCGTCGGGTGGATGGCGATGGACCGGCGATAGTGCTCGACCGCCTCCTCGAGGCGGCCGCCCATCTGCGCCTCGTAGCCTTCTCGGAAGGCCTGCAGGGCGTCGTCGGGCGTGTCGGGGGGAAAGTCCATGACGTGTCCGGATTCTACCTCACCGGCCGGTGACGCGGCGTATCCTCTTATCATGCGCCCCAGCCTCGGCCTCGCGATCGTTGTCGTCCTGCTGTCATCCGGGTGCGCCGCGCGCGGCGCGCATCAGCACGGTGCGCTTCACGAATCTCACGCCGGGCGCGCCGGTTGCCATCGATGCCACGCTCGTGCGTCCGGCCGGCGACGGGCCCTTTCCCGCGGTGGTCCAGCTACACGGGTGCGCGGGGCTCGAGCCGCAGTCCTACCGCTGGGCGCACTGGCTCGCCGAGCGGGGCTATGTCTCCCTCGTCGTCGACAGCTACGGGCCGCGGGGAGTGAAGGGCGACTGCCGGTCGGGACCGGATGAGCCGCCGATCACCGCGCGCTTCGACGACGCGATCGGAGCGCTCCGCTATCTCCAGGCTCAGCCGTTCGTTCGCGCCGACCGCGTCGCCGCCATCGGCTGGTCCCAGGGCGGCGTCTATGCGATGGCCGTCATCAACGGCCCGAGCCTCGAGCGCGCCGAAGCAGCGGGGCGTCGAGCTGCCCGCCGTCGGATTTGCCGCGGCCATCGCCGTTCTATCCGGAGGCTGCAAGTCGCTCATCGATGAGCAGGTGATCCGGCCGCTGCTCGTCTTATCGGCGGGGCCGACGACTGGACTCCGGCGGCGACGTGTCAGCGGATGGTCGACGCGATGGCGACGCGGGGGGCCGACGCGTCGATCGTCGTCTACCCCGGCGCCTATCACTACTTCGACGTCGAGGGGCGGGATCTGACCGTCCTCGCGGAGGTGGAGAACGAGCTCAAGCCGGGTGGATTCGGCGCCACCGTCTCCTACCAGGCGGCGGCCGCGGCGGATGCCCGGCGGCGGGTCGAAGCGTTCCTGGCCAAGCATCTCGGCCAGGCACGCTGAGCGAGCTGAGCGACGCACGTGGCCGTGAAGGCGGCCGGCGGCGGCGCTGGGCCCTGAGGGACGCGATATTTGCGCCGTGGCGCCCGCGCGTGCTATCCGAGGGTGGTGTCGGCGGGGAGATGTTGCATCTCGTCGGCTCATATCTTTGCGCGCTCAAGCATAGCAGAGCCTGACCACGATCGGGGAGGACTGGACGTTCGGGGGGCTGTGCACGGCGCGGGCGACGGTAAGGTTGCCTCCGTGCCGGAGGACCGTTTCAGGCGGTCACGGAGGTCGCTGACCCGCCGGTGGACGACTGGGAGCGCCAGGGCGCCCTCCGCGAGCTCACCCGGGTCGCCCGGGATCTCGAGCGCGAGGACTCGGACGCCGTCATCTCCCGGCTCGGCCGCCTGACCCAGAGCCAGCGCGATGCCGTCGCCGAGGCGATGGAGCGCATCCTGGAGCTCGGCGAGTAGCCCCGGGCTCGCGCCCGCGGGGGCGGCACTTCGTGATGATCCCCATAAGGGGGATCGCTGTTGCATGCCTCGCAGCGGTGCTGTGCGTACGGACGGATCGCGATAGATTAGGTCGTCGGCGTGGCAACCACCTCCTCCCAGACAGTCAAGGTCCTCCTCCCCGAGCTCGGTGAATCGGTCACCGAGGGCGTCGTGGTCGAATGGAGGGTCAAGGAGGGCGACGCGGTCGCCGCGGGCGACACGCTGCTGGACGTCACCACCGACAAGGTGGACGTCGAGGTGCCGGCCCCCGCCGCGGGCACCGTCGCCAGGATCGTCGCCGCCGCGGGCGAGACCGTCGAGGTGGGCGCGCTCCTCGCCGAGCTGAGCACCGGCAACGGCGCCGCGCCGGCCGCGCCGGCGGCAACGGCGGCGCGCCCGCCGCCACCGCCGAGCCCGAGGCGCCCGCCGCGGAGCCGCCGGCCGAGGCGCCGGCGGAGCCGCAGGACCGCGGCGGAGGCCGGGCCGCGCCGGCGCAGCCCGCCGAGGACGCGGAGCCGGGCCAGCTGCTGCCGATCGTCCTCCCCGACATGGAGTCGGTGACCGAGGGCACCGTCGTCGAGTGGCGCGTCGCCGTCGGCGACGCCGTCGCGGCGGAGCAGATCCTGCTGGAGGTCTCGACCGACAAGGTCGACCTCGAGGTCCCCGCGCCCGCCGCGGGCCGCATGGCCTCGATCGAGGTCGAGGCGGGCGCGACCTTCACCGTCGGCCAGCCGCTGGGCACGTCGAGGCCGGCGCCGCCGGCGCGGCGTCCGCCCCGCCGCCCGCCGCCGCGCCGCCCGAGCAGGCCCGCCCCGAGCCCGCCGCCCCGGCCGGCAACGGCCGAGGCGCCCGCGGGCGCCGAGCTGGAGTGGCCGAAGATCTCCCCCGTCGCGCGCCGCCTGGCGCTGGAGCACGGGATCGACCCCGGCACGCTCACAGGCACCGGCGCGGGCGGGATGATCCGCAAGGAGGACGTCGTCGCCGCCGCGTCCGGCGCCGCGGCCCCCGCCGCCGAGGCCCCCGCCAGGCCCCCGCGAAGGCCGCCCGCCGCGCCAGCCGCGGGCGAGGAGGCCGTGGCGCTGCGCGGCCCCGCCGCCGCGCTGGCCGGGTACATGGACGCGAGCCTGTCGATCCCGACGGCCACCAGCTTCCGGACCGTCGACGTCGGCACGCTCGAGGCGCAGCGCCGGCAGATCAACCCGACCTGGCCGCCGCCGGTCGCCGCGAAAGCTATCGTTCACCCATCTCATCGCGTGGGCGATGGTGAGCGCGGCCGTGGCCTACGAGGGGATGGGCACCGGCTACGAGCTGGCCGACGGCACGCCTCGGAAGCTGGTCCGCAGCGCCGTCAACCTCGGAGCCTCGCCGTCGACGTCCAGCGCAAGGACGGCAGCCGCTCGCTGCTCGTCCCGGTGATCCGCGACGCGGCCTCGCTCGGCTTCAAGGGCTTCCGGGAGGCCTACGACGACCTCGTGGGCGCGGCGCGCGCGCCGGCCAGGTGAAGCCCGACGAGCTGCGCGGCGCCACGATCAGCCTGACGAACCCGGGCGGCCTGGGCACGGTTGCGTCGGTGCCGCGGCTGATGGAGGGGCAGGGCACGATCGTCGCGACCGGCGCCATCGGGTACCCGCAGGGCTGGGCACGCCCGCCCCGAGGCGCTCGGCCCTCGGGGTCGAGAAGGTCATGACGATGACCTCGACATACGACCATCGGGTCATCCAGGGCGCGGAGAGCGGGGCCTTCCTCGCCGAGATCGACCGCCTGCTCGAGGGCGAGGCGGGCTTCTACGACGATCTGCGCGAGAGCATCGGCCTGGCCCCGGTCAAGCTCCCGGCGCGCCCCTGCGGCTGCCGACGGGCTGGGTGTGCCCCCGCGTCCCCCGA
>CAVWEV010000005.1:0-716507 GCA_963754225.1 uncultured Thermoleophilia bacterium | reverse complement strand
CCGTTTGCGGCGTCGCTGCTCTTCAGCTACGTCGCCAGCTTCCTCTACGACGGCGACGCGCCGCTGGCGGAGCGGCGCGCCCAGGCGCTGGCCGTCGACCAGGCGCAGCTGCGCGAGCTGCTCGGCGACGCGGAGCTGCGCGAGCTGCTCGACGCCGACGCGATGGACGCGATCGAGCGCCAGCTGCAGCGGCTCGATCCGCAGTATCAGCGCGAAGAGCGCCGACGCGGTGCACGACATGCTGCTGTCGCTCGGCGATCTGACCGAAGTGGAGATTGGCGCGCGCGCGATCAGCGCCGACGTCGCCGCCAGCGTCGGCGCCTCGTCGCGGCGCGGCGGGTGCTGGCCGTCCGGATCGCCGGCGATCCGCGCTACATCGCGGTCGAGGATGCGGCGCGCTATCGCGACGCGCTCGGCGTGCCGCTGCCGCCCGGCGTTCCCGAATCGCTGCTGCAGCCGGTCCGCGATCCGCTCGGCGATCTTGCGCTGCGCTACGCGCGCACGCACGCGCCGTTCACGGCGCCCGACTTCGCCGCGCGCTACGGCCTGCACGCCGGCGCCGCCGAATCGATGCTGCTGCGGCTGACCGGCGAAGGGCGCCTGCTCGAGGGCGAGTTCCGTCCTGGCGGCACGCGGCGCGAATGGACCGATCCCGGCGTGCTGCGCATGCTCCGCCGCCGCTCGCTCGCCAAGCTGCGGCACGAGATCGAGCCGGTCGATCAGGCGGTGCTCGGCCGGCTTCGAGCACGACCTGGCAGGGGATCGTCAAGCGGCGGCACGGCGCCGATGCGCTGCTCGACGCGATCGAGCAGCTGCAGGGCGCGCCGCTCGCCGGCGTCGATCCTCGAAACCGAAATCCTGCCGGCGCGGATCGACGTCTACGATCCGGCCGATCTCGACGCGGTCGACCGCGGCGGGCGAAGTGGTCTGGGTCGGCGTCGAGCCGCTCGGCGAGCGCGACGGCCGCGTCGCGCTGTACCTCGCCGATCATCTGCCGCGATTGCTCGCGCGTGCCACGGTCCGCCTGAAGGCGGACACTGACGTCCGCGCGAAGGCCGGACGCCCGACAGGACAGCTACAGTGTCCGGCTCAGCCGGACCGTGTCGCGACCGCGAGACCGCGATCCTCGAAGGCGCTCCGACTCGAGCGGCGCGTCGTTCTTCGGACCGCTGCACGAAGCGGTCGGCGGCGGCTATCCCGGCGAAACCGTCGACGCGCTGTGGAATCTCGTCTGGCACGGCCTCGATCACCAACGACACTTCCATGCGCTGCGGGCGTTCACGCGCGCGCGCGCGCCGCGGCGGCGGCGAAGGTCACGGCGCGACGACGTCGTCGGCGTTCCGCTCGCGGCGGCTCGCGCCGCCGTCGGCGGAAGGACGATGGGCGCTGGTGCCGAGACGCGAGAGTCGGCAACGAGCGCGTCCGGCCGATCGCAGAAATCGGGAGCGACGCCCGACCCGACGAAATGGGCCGCGGCGCTGACGCAGCAGCTGCTGGCGCGCCACGGCGTCCTCACGCGCGAGGCGGTCGCCGCCGAAGCGTCCCCGGCGGCTTCGGCAGCTGTCTACCCGGTGCTCAAGGCGATGGAGGAAACGGCCGGATCCGGCGCGGCTATTTCGTCGCCGGCCTCGGCGCCACGCAGTTCGCGCATGCCGGGCGCGCTCGATCTGCTGCGCTCGCTGCGCGACGCGCCTGACGAGGCCGAAGTCGCGGTGCTCGCGGCAACCGATCCGGCGAACCCGTACGGCGCGACGCTCGAAGTGGCCCGGACCAGCCGAGGCCGCGGAGGCGCGGCGAAGTTCGGCGCCGCGGGCGCGTGACCGTCGCGAGCGGCGAGGGCCGACGCGAACGGTCGGCGCGACGGTGATTCTCGTCAACGGCGCGCTCGCCGCGTACCTCGCGCGCGGCGACCGGCAGCTGCATCGACGTTCCTGCCCGAGGCGGAGCCGGATCGATCGAAGGCGGCGCGCGCCGTTGCGCGCGTGCTGATCGATCGCGCGCGCACCGGCGGCGACGCGCCGCGCGGCATGCTGATCGAGGAGATCGACGGCACGCCGCCGTCGCTGCATCCGCTGGCGCCGTATCTCGCCGAAGCGGGATTCGTCGCCGGCGCGATGGGATTTCAGGCGACGTTCCGGAGGGTGAAGACGGAAACCGAAACCGAAAGGTCTGAAGGCGCCTTCCGACCTTCAGCCTTTGCCCTGTCGCTCGCAGCTTCTCGTCGAAGCGCGAGCGTTCAGCGCGAACGACGGGCAGGAGGGACCCGGACGACGAATAAGGCTCCCCCGAACCCTCTCGCCGTCCAATCTTGCCCCATCCAGCCCGTCCTGCCCCGGCTGCCTCGAGCTCGTGCTACTTCTTCCCCGTCACGCGCACGTCGGAGGCCTGCAGTCGGTCGCCGGCCTTGTGATACTCGACGCTCACCGATCGCCCGCCGCGATCAGCTCCGAGAACAGCGCCTTGCCGCCGCTGGCCGCCGTCGCGGTACCGAGTCCCTTGCCGACGACCTTGGTTCCGCGCTGATCTGGAAGGTCTGCTCGAACGTGCGCCGCCGCCGCTGCCGCCGACGATGGTGATCGAGTTGGCGCCGAGCGATTTCACCGTGCCGTTCGATCGCAGGTTCATCCGCGGCCACCGATCCGCTGGTGCCACACTCGGCACGGCGCGAATCATCGACGCGCGCGGCGTGGCCCCCGATGCCTGCACATAGGTGACGGCAACCGGTTGCCCGACGGTGAGGATGTCCAGAGCTTGGGCCCGGGCTTACCAGTGGCGGCGAGCTGGCGGGTTTTCGTGCTGGCGCCGCGTGCTTCGACCTGCGTGTTCGCGTCGACGGCGAACTTCATCGCCTCGTCGCGAACCTGGATGGTGATCGAGGAGCCGCTCATGTCCGACACGGTACCGCGAGCGACCTGGGTTTCCTGGGCGATCGAGTGTTGGCTGGCCAGTAGATCACCGAGAGGACTGCGAGGGTGACGGCGAGAAACATCGTTCTCATGTCTGCCTCCTTCGGGTGGTGACGACGAGGCGCCCGATGATGTTGGATTGGACGGCAGGCTGTTTTTGAATGTTCCAAACGAGCAGGCGGGCGGGAGGGAACAGAGACGGTGCCGGACACGGTGTCCGGCACCAGCCCTGGAACGGAGCGAGGTCGGAGGTCTCTATTTCGCGGGAGCTTTGGTGGTGACGCGGATCTCTGCCGCGTGCATCGTATTCCCCATCTGGTGGTAGCTGACGTTGACCGTGTCGCCAGCGCTCACGAGATCGGTGATGACGGTCTTGCCGCCCGCGGCGTCAGCCGCGGTACCCGCGCCTTTGGCGACGACCTTGGTGCTCCCGTCGATCGTGAACGTGAAGGGCGAGCTCATCCCCCTGCTGCCGGTGATGACCATCGACGTCGCCGTGATTGACGTCACCTTCCCGACGATCACCCTCGGTGCCTCGGTGCTTCCTGCGCTGCTAAAGCTCGAGATGGCGCGGATGCTGACGGCCTTGAGCACACCGCCCGACTCGGTATAGCTGACGGTCACCGGCTGACCCACCTTGAGGACCTCGGTCAGCTTCGGTCCGGCCTGCCCCGCCGCCTTGGCCTGCTTCGTCTTCGTGCTGCCGCCGATCGCCTCGACCGTCGTCTTCGAGTCGGCGGTGAATTTCATCTCCTTCTCGGGAGTCTTCACCGTCACCGAGTCCTCGGCGACGATCGACACGGTTCCACGAGCCATCTTCGTTTCCTGTGCGGCGAGCGAAGCGGGCACGGCGACGAGGGCCACGACCGCCAGCGCGAGCGCGAGCGATGCAGATTTCATTTGCGACTCCTGAGCGTTTAAAGATGCCGACCGGAGAGAGACTTAATGGCATCCTAAACGATGTATGCCTGAAGGCGACACAATTCTTCGGGCGGCCCAGGCTCTCCACCGCGTCCTTGCCGGTCAGACAGTTACACGGTTCGACTCGGTCTACCCGGCGCTGACGCGGGTGGCAGAGGACCGGCCAATCGTCGGCCGGACGATCGAGACGGTTACGGCTCGAGGCAAGCATCTGCTGATGTCGTTTTCCGGCGATCTCATCCTTCGCACCCACATGCGGATGAACGGCAGCTGGCATCTGTATCGGACCGGGGCGAAATGGCAGCGGCCCTCCAGCGACATGCGCGTGCTCGTCGCGACCGCCGACGCGGTCGCGGTGGGGTTCAACGTTCCCGTGGCCGAATGGCTCACGAGCCGGGAGCTCGAGCGTCATCGTCAGGTCAGAGCGCTCGGGCCGGATCTGCTCGCTGGGGCGGGTGCCCGGTACGCATACGCGGTCGACGTCGCGGAAATTGTCAGGCGGATGCGCACCCACGGTCGAGATGCAATCGCGGAAGTGCTGCTCAATCAGCGGGTTCTCGCCGGCATCGGCAACGTCTTCAAGTCCGAGATCCTCTTCGCCGCCGGCGTCAGCCCGTTTGCGACCGTCGATTCCCTGACCGACGCGGATCTCGAGCGGATCGTCGGCATCGCGCGCGATCAACTGGCGGCAAACGTTCTCGACCGCTCCCGCACCCTGACGCCGGCGATCGGACGGCGAACGACGCGCAGCCTCGACCCCTCCGCCGCGGCTTTGGGTGTACAGCCGAGGGGGCAGGCCATGCCGGCGCTGTGGCGCCGCCATCCAGTCGAAGAAGACCGGCATCGACGTCCGCCCCACCTATTGGTGTCCCAACTGCCAGAGGCTGTCCGGCTCCGTCACGTAGGGTCAGTCCAGCTTTCGTAAACCTTTCACACTCAGTACTTAGCGCTATCGGCGCCCCTGTTCTCCTGCAGGGAATCGACCGACAAAGGGATCGGCATGGCCTGGCTGTTCCTCGGCGTCCTCTATTCGAGCGCCTATGCGGCGACCGGGTGGCTGCTGCGCGGGCAGCCGGAGGTCCTGAGCTGGTTTCGCGCCGCGGCCCTGCTCGCGCCGCCGCTGACTGGCGCCACGGTCATCTTCAGGCGGCGTCACACCTGGCGCGGCTGCCAGTGGCTGTTCTGGTCGACGATCGCGCTCGGCCTGACGATGTCGGCGATGGGGCTGACCGGATGGGCAGCCGAGGAGATTCTGCTCGGCCACGGCACCTGGCTCGCGTGGCCCGCTGTTTTCGCGCTCTTCGGCGGCGTCGCCCCGCTGTTCGCGCTGCTCGCGCAGCCGCACCGCGGCCCGCGCGAACCGCTGGCCGCCACCACCGCCATCGACATCGCCGGGCTCGCGGTCGTCACCGGCTTTCTCTATTCTTTCTTCGTCACCGCGCCGCTCGGCCACCTCGCTGATTCTGGTCTCCGAGCTGCAGCAGGGGCTGGTCGTCACCGGCATGGCGGCCGCGATGTGCGCCGCCTGGAATTCTCCGTGGCGCGCAACCGTATCGCCGTCTCACGCTCGGCGCGTTCGTCAGCCTCGCAACGCTCACGCTCAGCAACGTCGAGGTCTGGCAGGGGACGTTCCGCACCGCGTTCGTCTACGACTTCACCTGGATTCTGCCGTTCGCGTTCTTCCCGATGGGCGGCGGCGCAGTCGCCGAAATCAGAAGAAGCCGATCAGCACGCCACCGAGCAGGAAGAACTGGCGCGGCCGCGCCCCTGGGTGATCTTCACGGCAGTCGCGATGCTGCCGTTCCTCGACTTCGGCCTCAGGCAGATCGCGCCAGAAGAGATGTTCAAGGGCTTCCGCGATCTCTCCACCGCGATCACGATCATCTCGGTGCTGCCGCTGCTGGTCGCCCGCATCGCCGCCGAGCGCGCCGAGCTCCAGCAGGCGGGCGCGACAATGCGCTTGATGGCGCAGGTGATCGAGCAGACCGACGAGCTCGTGCTGGTGATGACCGCAGACGGCCGCTGCCGCCACGCCAACGCCGCCTTCTGCCGCGCGATGCAGTCCACGCGCGAGGAGCTGCTGCGCAAGCGGCCGCGCGAGCTGATGGCGAACGACACCGTGTCGGCCGAAGACATCCAGTCGGTCGTCCGCGCCGGCGGCAGCTGGCGCGGCACCGTGACGCGCACGCGGCCCGATGGCTCGACCTTCCCGGTGTCTGCGACCGTGGCGGCCCTGCGCGGCGATCGCGGCGAGGCGACGCACTTCGTCTCGATCGAGCGCGACATCTCGGAGGAGCGGCGGCTGCGCGAGCAGCTCATTTACAGCGAGCGGCTCTCCGCCGTCGGGCAGCTGGTGGCCGGCGTCGCGCACGAGTTGAACAACCCGCTGCAGGGTGTGATGGGGCAGGTCGAGCTGCTCATCGGCACCGAGGATCGTCCGGCGACCCGCGTCGAGCTGCAGCAGATTCGGCACAGCGGCGAGCGCGCGGCGAAGATCGTCCGCAACCTCCTCACTTTCGCGCGCCACTCCGCGCTCGAGCGCTCGGTCGCCGACCTCAACGAGATCGTGCGCTCGACGCTCGCGCTCCGCGCCAACGACCTGCGCGCGGCGAACATCGCCGTCGACGAGGACTACGCCGACGAGCTGCCGCTGATCATCGTCAACCGCGAGGAGATCCAGCAGGCGGTGCTCAACCTGCTGCTGAACGCGGAGCAGGCGCTGCGCGCCGTGCGGCGGCCAGGCACGATGCGCCTGCGCACGGCGCTGGCCGAGGATCCGGGCGCGGTGATGTTTGAAATCTCCGATGACGGCAATGGTGTGCCGCCGGAAGTCACGAGCCGGATCTTCGAGCCGTTCTTCACCACCAAGGTGAGCGGCGAAGGCACCGGGCTCGGCCTGTCGGTGAGCCTTGGAATTGCCGCGGCGCACGGCGGCACGCTGATGCTGCTTCCCTCCGCGCGCGGCGCGCGGTTCGCGCTGACGCTGCCGATGGCGTCGATACCGGCGCTCGACACGCGAGAGACCGCGCTGACGATGTAGGACTCGGGGCACGGGGCTCCGACTAGCGCCGGTCGGGGCTCGGACTCTGCCGGGCTCCCTATCTCCCAGCCATACCCAGCCCCCAGCAACCAGCCCCTGCAGCGGGACGGCCTTCAGGCCAGTCACTAGCTGATGCACGCCAGGCGCCTCGTGGCCGGTGCGCGCGACGTACTCGACGTACGACCCGGGATAGAGATGCGGCTGCGCGCTCGACGCCGCTCTCGCCGCCGAGCTCGAGCACGCGGTTGCTCAGGCCGCGCAGGAACGCGCGGTCGTGCGACACGAACAGCATCGTGCCCTCGAAGTCCTTCAGCGCGTCGAGCAGCATCTCCTTGGTCGCGAGATCGAGGTGGTTGGTCGGCTCGTCGAGCACGAGGAAGTTCGGCGGGTTGAGCAGCATGCGCGCCATGCACCAGCCGCGTCTTCTCGCCGCCCGACAGCGCGCGGATCTTCTTGTCGACGTCGTCGCCGGAGAACTGGAACGCGCCGGCCAGGTTGCGCAGCGCGCCGATCGACTCGTGCGGGAAGTCCTTCTGCAGCTGCTCCTCGATCGTGAGGTCGGGATCGAGCAGGTCGAGCGACTGCTGCGCGAAGTAGCCCATCTTCAGGCTCGCGCCGAGCGTGACCGTCGCCGGCGTCCGGCGTGCAGCGCGCCGGCGACCATCTTCAGCAGCGTCGTCTTGCCGGCGCCGTTCTTGCCCATCACGCACCAGCGCTCGCCGCGGCGGATCGTCAGGTTCGAGCCCGTCGTAGACGACGCGCCGGCCGTAGGCCTTGGTGCACGCCCTCGAGCACCGCGACCTGGTCGCCCGAGCGCGGCGGCGTGCCGGAAGTCGAACTTCACGACCGCGCCGCTTCTTCGGCAGCTCGATCTTCTCGATCTTCTCGAGCGCCTTGACGCGGCTCTGCACCTGCGCCGCCTTGGCGGCGTGCGCCGCGAAGCGCTCGATGAAGCGCTGCTCCTTGGCGAGCATCGCCTGCTGGCGCGCGTAGGCGGCCTCGCGGTTGGTCTCGCGGATCGCGCGCTCGCGCTCGTAGAAGTCGTAGTTGCCGGAGTAGGTCGTGATCTCGCCGCCGTCGATCTCGGCGATCTTGCGTGACGATGCGGTTCATGAACTCGCGGTCGTGCGAGGTCATCAGCAGCGCGCCGGGCAGCGACTTCAGGAAGCTCTCGAGCCAGATGATCGACTCGATGTCGAGGTGGTTGGTCGGCTCGTCCATCAGCAGGACGTCGGGCCGGCCGAGCAGCACGCGCGCCATCGCGACGCGCATCTTCCAGCCGCCCGACAGCGCGCCGACGTCGCCGTCGATCCGCTCGTCGTCGAAGCCGAGGCCGTGCAGCACCTCGCGCGCCTGCGCCTCGAGCGCGTAGCCGCCGAGGTGCTCGTACTCCTCCTGCACCTCGCCGAAGCGCGCGAGGATCCGGTCCATGTCGTCGGCCTGCGCCGGGATCCGCCATCGCGTGCTGCAGCGCCTCGAGCTCGTGGTGCAGGTCGCCGACGCGGCCGCTGCCGGCGATCGCCTCGTCGAGCACCGAGCGGCCCGACATCTCCTCGACGTCCTGGCGGAAGTAGCCGATCGTCAGCTTCTTCGGCACCGACACGTCGCCTTCGTCGGGCGCTTCCTCGCCGACGATCATCCGGAAGAGCGTGGTCTTGCCGGCGCCGTTCGGGCCCGACCAGGCCGACCTTCTCGCCGGGATTGAGCTGGAAGGAGGCGTCGACGAAGAGGACCTGCCGGCCGTACTGCTTGCTGATGCGCGAGAACGAGATCATGTGTTCCGCATGATTACTTGAGTGGATGCCGTCCAGTCCACCGACACCACGATTGGCGAAGTCGCACCGCCGGCGGCGCAGGCGAGCAGAAAGCGGTTGCCGTCGGCTGCGACCTCGAACCAGCTCTGTCCGATGCTCGACGGTGCCGCCGCGGGGGAGCCGCCACACCCATGGAAAAGCCGGACGGGCGGCGCGATCTCGATCGGCTCATGCCCCCTGACGGCGGCGCCCATCACTTCGCCGGTCATGGTCGTGAAGAAGACCTCCCGCCCATCGGCCTTCCAGCGTGGTTGCGTTCCGCCACCGGTCGAGACTCGGCGCCTGCCGGTCTTGCCGAACGGCGCCACGTAGATCTCCGACGCCCCGGATTCATCCGACTCGAACGCGATCAGGCGGTCGTCGGGCGACAACCTGGGGTCGTATTCCCTGACGCCTGATCGGCCCAGCGGAAACGGCGTGCGATCGCCGACGAGCGAGAGCGCCCAGATGCCCGCGAGTCCCGTCCCGCTGTCGATCCCGAGCGTGAGCAATCGGCCATCCGCAGACCAGTCCTTTGGAAACGCGCCGCGACCCGGCATTCGCAGCAGCAGTTCTTCGTCGACGGCGTCGATCGCCTTCCGGTACACGCTCGATAGTCCGTTGCGATCCGAGGCGAACGCGATTTGACGGCTGTCCGGCGCCCAGGCCACCTGCCAGTCGTTCGCGGGATTCGTCGTGACGCGCGTGAGACTGCCGCTTGTGAGCTCGAGCAGCCAGATATCGCGGTTGCCGCTGTCGGGATCGGCGATGACGACCGCCGCCAGCTTCTCGTTCGGCGCGAGTCGAACTTCGCTGTAGGCCCGTTCAGGGCCGAGCGGCGACCCTGGTCTGCCTGATCGATCGTACCAGGCCACCAGACTGCCGCGAGTGATGGCCGGACGGTAGGCCAGCACGGAGCCGTCGGCGGCAGCGCCAAACGCCGCTGACGAACTGGCGGTGTTGTGGCCCACAGAGGCCGCCACGGGCGTCGCCTCACCGACCGGCGAAAGCGTGGCCACGTCGAAGCGTTGCGCCATCAACGTGGCGTCGCGCGCATAGACAAGGTAACCGGACGAGACGTAGACCGCATTCGATTGCGCGGCGACAAGGGCTTTGATGTCCTTCGAATCGACCGAGCCGACGTAAATCAGATTGTTCTCTTTGACGTCGCTGCGCGCGGTAAACAGAAAGTGACGGCCGTCGGGGAGAAAGTGCGGCCAGCGGTGGGAGTTCTCCTTGCGCTCCGCGTTCAGGGTGGTGATCGGTTCGGGCGTTCCGCCGGCGGCCGGCACGCGATGCAGCACCGTCCGGTTGACCGGCGCCACGACGATGACGTTGTCCGCGCCCCACGTCGCGCCAAGATTGGCTTGAATCGTCGCGATGTTCAATGCAGGCCCGCCCGACGGATCGATTCTCTTCAGCTTGCCTTGCGCGAAGAACCCCAGGAACCGGCTGTCCGGCGACCAGAAGGTCGGCCCCACGACGTCCTCGGTCCCGGCGAGTCGGTGGGCGGTGACCGAATCGACGCGGCGGATCCACACCGCCGATGTGCCCGAGGCGCTGGTTGCGATGAACGCGATCCGTCGACCCGTCCGGTGACGGGATGGGACGACTGGAATCGGCGCCCAGTACGAGCCGCTCGCCTTCCGGCGCCGCGAACGTGAACTGCGCCGCGCGCGGACGCACCGGCGGTCTGCGCGTCCACCAGGCTGCGCCGACCGCCGAGACGATCATGGCCAGCGCCAGCCCCGCCGCGAGGGTTCGTGGTTTGAGCCATCCGGCCGCCGGCGTCACCACCGCCGGTGGGGTCTCCAAGTCGTCGAGCGCGGCGGCCGCGTCGGCGATGTCACGAAGCCGCCGCTTCGGATCCTTTTCGAGGCAGCGCGCGACAGCCGCCGGACCGCGTGCGGCGTCGCCGCCGGCAGCGCCGACCAGTCGGGCTCGCGCTCGAGGATCTTCGCCAGCGCGTCGGTCGATCGTGTCGCCGGCAAACGCGCGGCGGCCGGCGAGCATCTCGTAGAGCACGCAGCCGAACGCCCAGATATCGGTTCGCTTGTCGACGACCTTGCCGCGCGCCTGCTCGGGGCTCATGTAGGCGGCGGTGCCGAGCAGCATGCCCTGCATCGTCGGCCCGATCGCCGTCGGCGAGTGCGTGAGCGCATCGTCGATCGGCGTCGACGCCGCCGGCGCCTTCGCCAGACCGAAGTCGAGCACCTTGACGATGCCGTCCGGCGTGATGCTCGATGTTGGCCGGCTTCAGATCGCGGTGAACGATGCCCCGTTCGTGCGCCGCGTCGAGCGCGTCGACCATTTGGCGCGCGATCGGCGAGCGCCTGCGGCACGCCCAGGCCCGGTGCCCGCATCCCCGACTGCCGCGCGAGCGCCGCGGCGAGTGTCTCGCCTTCGACGAGTTCGAGGACGAGCGCGGTCATGCCGCCGCCGTCCTCGACGCCGTAGATCGCGGCGATGTTGGGATGATTCAGCGACGCCAGCAGCCGCGCCTCGCGCTCGAACCGCGCGAGCCGATCGGCATCGGCGGCGAGCGACGCCGGCAGGACCTTGATCGCCACGTCGCGGCCCAGCTTGGTGTCGCGCGCGCGGTAGACTTCGCCCATGCCGCCCGCGCCGAGCGGTGCCACCACCTCGTAGACGCCGAGCCGCGTACCGGTGGAGAGCGTCAAGGCACCTGCCTTACTTCACCGCGACCTGCATCTCCGCGCCGAAGAGCATCGTCCGGTCATTGTCGCGCGCGGCCCATTTCATCAGGGTCGCAACCGATGGGTCGACGCGCTTCTCGGCGACCACGCGGCCGTTTGCCGTCACCGTGATTGGCAGCGAGAAGTCAAACGCATCCGGCGAGAAGAGCAGCGTCAGCTCGCTGACGCCGCGCGTGACGAGCTGCACGGCGTTGCCGCGGCGGGTCGCTTCGACGCGGCCCGACGGACGAGACCGCGCGAAGAGATCCTTCCCGTGGTTGAAGCCCGGCCCGGAGAAGACGTTCAGATCCGGACGCGAGAGTTGCCCGGCCGGCGCCGACGCACTCACCTTGTCGATGACGATCCAATGCGCGCGGCTGGGGGTGTCGCGATCGGTGGCTTCCCAGGTGAGCGTCTGCGGCAGCGGATCGCGAGGGTGGCTGCGCACGAAGGTCTCGAAGCTGTCCTTCACCTGCGGCCACCACGCCGTGTTGTGTCCCGCGTCGGGCTGCGGATGGTAATCGACCGCGACGCCGCTCGTTTTCAGGTGATCGATGAAGGGTTCGACCGCCCGCATCGGATACAGCGGATCCTGCCCGCCGTTGACGATGAACAGCGGCTTGTTGAGCAGGTTGGTCGGAAACAGCTCGCTGTCGAGGGCCAGGCGATCGTTGGCCAGCACCATCAGCGATCCATTCAAGGGCAGGAAGCTCGCGAACGGCGTGGTATCGCGCATCGCGACGTCAGTACAGCCCGGTGGCGCCGTCCGACACGCCGGCGAGCGCGACGAGGTTCTCGTCGACGTTGTAGGTCCGCTTGATGCTGTCGAGGATCGCGTCGAGGTTCTCGACCTGCGCCTTGCTCCACCACGGCGCGTCGCGCCACCCGGTCGGCCGGACGTAGATTCTGCTCGGCGCCTTCGAGCACCGAACCGCGTCCGCCGCGGCCGCCGCCGGTGCGGGGCTCGCCGGTCTCGCGCATCATCACGCCGCCGTGCAGCTGGAAGCGGAGCTGGTACCTCCGCGCCGGATCGTAGGCCTGCGGCACGTCCAGGTCGTAGTAGAACTCGCCCAGCGACGTGCGCCGCTGGAGGCGGATGCTGCCCCGCTTCACGTCCGCTGAATAGCTGCGCCCTCGCTCGAGCCGCGCGAGCGCATCGTCGAACGCGACCGCCGAGCCGACGATGGTCTGCGCCACCTTCGCCGCATCCTGAGGATTGTGCGCGCTCCAGAACTTCTCGAACGCGGCATCGACGGCCGGCGGCGGCGCGGCCGACACCAGGAGAGTCGACGCCATCGCGACGCACGCAAGGACGATCAGCGGCGACCGTGTTGCCATGCGGCCACATATTAACCGGTATCATTGCCGCCCATGGCCAAGCGAAAAGAATCGAAGTCGATCGGCGCGAAATTCGAAGCCTTTTCCAAGGCAATCACCCAGTTCACGGGCAGCACCGCGGCCTTCGGCATCGCGCTCGGCGTCGTCGTCGTGTGGGCGCTGGTCGGACCGCTGTTCGGCTTTTCCGATACCTGGCAGCTCGTCATCAACACGGGCACGACGATCGTCACGTTCCTGATGGTGTTCCTGATCCAGCGACGCAGAACAAGGACGCGCTGGCCATCCACCTCAAGCTGAACGAGCTCGTCGCCGCCATGCAGGGCGCCAGCAACCGCCTGATCGACGTCGAAGGCCTGTCCGAGAAGGAACTGGCGACGCTGCACCGCTTCTATACCGAGCTGGCGCACGCTGGCGCGCGAGGAAGCGAAGCGTCACGGAATCGCACTCGGTCGAGGAGGCCCGCGAGCGGCACTCGGCGAAGCTTGGAACGAAGCGGAAGAGCGGGGGCTAGCGGAGCCGGGACTGGTGAGTAGTTAC
This sequence comes from uncultured Thermoleophilia bacterium, assembly GCA_963754225.1. Lineage (GTDB taxonomy): Bacteria > Actinomycetota > Thermoleophilia > Solirubrobacterales > 70-9 > DASPWW01. Next base: position 703,276 of record CAVWEV010000005.1, on the reverse strand, counting down.
AATACGGTCATGGCCGCAACCTCGTCGTTCGACATCACCTCCACCATCGATTTCCAGGAAGTCGACAACGCGCTCAACCAGGCGCGCAAGGAAGTCGGCCAGCGCTACGACTTCAAGGGCGCCAAGGCCGACATCGACTCTGAACGCCGCCGAGAAGACGCTGACGCTGATCTCCGACGACGAGTTCAAGATGAACGCGCTGTGGGAAATCGTGCAGACGCGGCTGGTGCGGCGCGGGCGTCGCCGGTCAAGAACTTCAAGGTCGGCCGAGTCGGAGCCGGCGGCCGGCGGCACGGTCCGCCGGGTGATCGCGATTCAGCAGGGCATCCCGATCGAGGCCGCCCGCGAGATCGTCAAGTTCATCAAGGACAAGAAGCTGAAGAAGGTGCAGGCGGCGATCCAGGCCGACCAGGTCCGCGTCAGCTCGCCGTCGAAGGACGACCTGCAGGAAGCGATGCGCGCGCTGCGCGAGCACGACTTCGGCGTCGCGCTGCAGTTCGGCAACTACCGGTAGCAGCCTGACCGCTTCATCGCTACTTCTTCTCTTTCTTCTCTTCCCACTCGACCGCCGTCGCGTTCTCCGGATCGAGCTTCAGGATCGCGTCCGACAGACGATCGGTCTTCCGCTCGAGCGGCAGCTGCACTTCGTAGATCGAGCTCTTCGGTCGACGTCGTCCGCAGCTCGAACTCGAAGCGATGGCGCGCGAGCAGCTGCTCGAGCTTCGGCTTGAGCGCCGCCGGATCCTTCGCCTTGATCTTCAGCTCGAACGCCTGCGTCGCCTTCGGCTCGAACGACTCGATGATCCACAGCATCGCCAGGATGAACACGGTCGCGAACAGCGCCAGCATCCAGATGCCGACGCCGGCCGCCAGGCCGACCGCCAGCGTCGACAGCATGACGCCGGCGTCCTTGGGATCGTCGATCTTGGCGCGGTAGCGCACCAGCCCGGCGGCGCCGACGATGCCGAACGCGCGCGCCAGGCTCGAGCCGACGACCAGCATGACGACGGCGCCGACGACGGCGAGGATGATCTGGGTCTGGATGACCGGCGGCTGACGCTGCGGCGTGCCGCGGCGGCGCGGCCGCAGCGCCAGCACGACACGCCAGGCCGGCGGCGATCGGCAGCCGGACAGCGGCATGCGCGCGAGCTGGTCGCAGCTGCGTCGGGATGTCGGGCGGTCTCGGCGTCCTGGTGCGACGCGCTCGTCGACTGTGGCTCTGCGCCGGCAGCGTCTGCGCGCGGACGGCCGGCGTGAGCGATGCGGCGACAACGAGCGCCGCGACGAAGAGCATCGCGCAGCCAGGTCATCGGAGAACCAGCCCTTCCATAGCGTGCTGGCGATGATGATCTGGGCGCTTTCGCAGTCGCATCGTCGGTCAACGCTGCCGAATTCCAGCAAGGACGTTGCCAGATGAGGTCGGAGATTAGCCCATCAGTAGCGGTGGCGGGAGCCTTGCTGCTTGCCTCGCCCTGGTGTCAGCCGTTCGCATTCCGCTTTCAACCTATCGCCTGCAGTTCAACGAGCGCTTCACCTTCCGCGACGCGCGCGCGATCGTCGACTACCTCCACGCGCTCGGCATCAGCGACTGCTACGCCTCGTCGTATCTGAAGGCCGTTCCCGGCAGCCCGCACGGCTACGACGTCGCCGACCCGACCAGCGCTCAATCCCGATCTCGGCACCGACGCCGACTACTGGGACTGGATCGAGGCGCTGCGCTCGCGCGGCATGGGACACGTCCTCGACCTCGTGCCGAATCACATGGGCATCGCGAAATCGGCGAACCCGTGGTGGCAGGACGTGCTCGAGAACGGCCCGAGCTCGCGCTTCGCGCACTTCTTCGACATCGAGTGGCATCCGGTCAAGGACGAGCTGGCCGACAAGGTGCTGATTCCGATTCTCGGCGATCAGTACGGCGCGGTGCTCGAGCGCAGGAGCTGCAGCTCGACCTACCGCGACGGCGCGTTCGTCGTGCGCTACTACGACGACGTGCTGCCGATTGCGCCGGATACCTATGCCGCGATCCTTCGCCGGACGGCTCGACGCGTGGCTGGCCGATCAGCCGGGCGCCGGACGGCCGACGAGCTGCAGAGCATCCTGACGGCGAGCCGCAACCTGCCGTCGCGCAGCGACGCGCGACCCGGAAGCGATCGCGACGCGCGCGCGCGAAAAGGAAGTCGTCAAGCGGCGGCTCGCCGCGCTCGCCGGCGCAGAGCGCCGACGTCGCGTCGCTCGATCGACGCGAGCGTCCGCCTGATCAACGGCGTCGCCGGCCAGCCGCGCAGCTTCGACGAGCTCGACGCGCTGCTCAACGCGCAGTCGTATCGCCTCGCGCACTGGCGCGTCGCCTCCGAGGAGATCAACTACCGGCGGTTCTTCGACGTCAACCAGCTCGCGGCGCTGCGGATGGAAGATCCGGCGGTCTTCGAGGAGGTGCACCGCTTCGTGTTCGAGCTGGTCGCGCGCGGCGCGCGCCACCGGCCTGCGCATCGATCACGTCGACGGCCTCTACGCGCCGGACGACTACCTGCGGCGGCTGCAGGCGCGCTGCGGCGGACGCCGGGACGGCCGACGAGCCGTTTCTTCGTCGTCGTCGAGAAGATTCTCGGCGCCGGCGAGCAGCTGCCGCCCGACTGGCCGGTGCACGGCACGACCGGCTACGAGTTCGCCGCCGTCGTCAACAACCTGTTCGTGGACCGCCGCAACGAGCGGGCGCTCGACGACATCTACCGGCGCTTCGTCCGCGAGCGTCGCGAATGGCTGTCGTTCGACGACCTCGCCTATCGCAGCAAGAAGCAGGTGCATGCACGAAACGATGTCGGGCGACATCAACTCGCTCGGCCACCAGCTGAACCGCTTCTCCGAGCGCAACCGGCACTTCCGCGACTTCACGCTCTACAGCCTGATCTCGACGATCAAGGAAGTGATCGCCTGCTTCCCGGTCTACCGCACCTACGTCACCGACGGCGGAGCCGGTCAGCGAGCACGATCGCCGCTACATCACGCGAGGCGGTCGCGCGACGCGAAGCGGCGCGCGCCCGGCGTCGCCGGCGCTGGTCTTCGATTTCATCGAGCGGCTGCTGCTCAAGCAGACGCGGCGCCACGGCGCCGGACGAGTGCGAGGAGCGCGCGCGGTTCATCGGCAAGTTCCAGCAGATCACCAGCCCGGTCGCCGCGAAAGGGCATCGAGGACACGGCGCTCTACGTCTACAACCGGCTGGTGTCGCTGAACGAAGTCGGCGCCGACCCGACCCGCTTCGGCCTCGATCCGGCCGACGTGCACGCCTGGATGGCGCGAGCGGCAGCGAGCGCTGGCCGGCGGCGCTGTCGGCGCACGTCGACGCACGACACCAAGCGCGGCGAAGACGTCCGCGCGCGGCTGAACGTGCTGTCGGAGATTCCCGGCGCGTGGAAAGACGCCGTCGCGAAGATGGCGCGCGCTGAACCGGCGGCTTCAAGACCGACGTCGAGGGCCGCGCTGGCGCCCGAGCGGCAACGAAGAGTACCTGCTCTACCAGACGCTGGTCGGCGCCTGGCCGTTCGAGCGCGGGCCCGACGCCGAGGCGGCGTTCGCCGATCGGATCGTCGCCTACATGAGAAGGCGCTGCGCGAGGCGAAGGTGCACACCAGCTGGCTGAGCCCGGACGAGGCGTACGAAGCAGGCGGTCGCGCGGTTCGTCGACGCGATCCTCGATCGCCGCCGGGCGAACCGTTCCTGGAGGCGTTCGTGCCGTTTCAGGCGCGCGTCGCCGAGCTCGGCATCTACAACAGCCTCGCGCAGCTGCTGATCAAGATCACCGCGCCGGGCGTTCCCGATTTCTACCAGGGCACCGAGCTCTGGGACCTCACCTCGTCGATCCCGACAACCGGCGGCCGGTCGACTACGCGCATCGGCGCCGCGAGGCGCTGGCCGAGCGCCGACGGCAGCGACGCGGCGGCCGACGCTGCTCGACGAGCCGGCGCCGACGGCCGCGTCAAGCTGTTCGTCATGACACCGCGCGCTCGCCGCGCGCGCGGCGCTGCGCGAGCGTCTACGACCGCGGCGACTACGTGCCGCTCGAGACGACCGGCGCACGGCGCGAGTCGCGTGTTCGCCTTCGCCGCGCCGGCACGCGGACCGGAGTCGGCGATCACCTGCGTGCCGCGGCTGGTCGGCGTCGCTGATGCCGGACGGCGCCGGCGCCGCCGCTCGGCCGGCCGTCTGGGGCGACACGCGCATCGAGTTGCCTGCCGACGCGGCTCGGCCGGCCGACGTTTCGCAACGCGTTCACCGGCGACGCATCGATGCCGGAGCGCAGCGCCGACGGCCGGCCGCCGATCCTCGCGCGTGGCCGCGCTGTTCGAACGCTTCCCGGTCGCCCTGCTCGTGCCGTCGGCCTGACCCTGCCATGGTCTATCTGACGATCATCGGCGGCGCGTTCATCGCCTGGCTGATCCTCGTCATCGCTCTTCACGCCGCACATCCCCTACCACATCGAAGCGCGACATCGACGCCGACGAGCGATCACTTCATCCACGTGCTCGAGTCGACCTGCCAGACGCACGCTCGAGCACGGCAACCGCGATCGAGATCTTCACCAACGGCGCCAGCGTTCTACCCGGCGATGCTCGACGCGATCCGGCACGCGCGCGAAACCGTCAACCTCGAGTGCTACATCTTCAAGCAGGGCGAGGTCGCCGACCAGTTCATCGAGGCGCTGTGCCGAGCGGGCGCGCGCCGGCGTGCGCGTCACGCATCGTGCATCGACGCGATCGGCAGCTTCGGCGCGTTCCGCGCGATCGCGCGCACGCGCTGCGCGAGGCCGGCTGCCGCGTCGCCGCCTATCAGCGCTTCACGCTGGTACCGCCTCGCGCGCCTGAACAACCGCACGCACCGCGAGCTGCTGGTCGTCGACGGCCGACGTCGCGTTCGTCGGCGGCGCCGGCGTCGCCGACTGGTGGGCGAAGCCGCATCGACGGCAAGCCGATGTGGCGCGACATGATGGCGCGCATCGAAGGGCCGGTCGTGTCGGACATCCAGGGCGTCGTTCGCGGAGAACTGGCTCGAGTGCTGCGGCGAGATCCTGACCGGCGCCGAACACCTACAAGCCGCATCGAGCCGGCCGGCGAGGTCGCCGCGTTCGCGATCAAGAGCTCGCCGGCGGATCGCGCCACCGCGTCGCGCGTGCTGTTTCAGATGCTGATCGAAGGCGCCGAACGGCAAGGTGCTGCATCGCGACGCCGTACTTCCTGCCCGACCGGGCGTTCCGCGAGGCGTTCGTGCCGCACGCGCGCGCGCGGCGTCGAGATCACGGTGATCGTGCCGGGGCCGCGCACCGATCAGCGCTGGGTGCGGCTGGCCAGCCGGCGCATGTACGGCGAGCTGCTCGAGGCCGGCGTGCGCATCTTCGAGTACCGGCCGGGCATGACGCACGTGAAGATGCTGCTCGTCGACGACCTCTGGGCGGTGATCGGCACGACCAACCTCGACAACCGATCGTTCGAGCACAACGACGAGGTGAACGTCGCGTTCCGCGACGCCGACGGTGAACGCGCGCCTGACGCGCGATTTCGAAGCCGACCTGGCGCACAGCCACGAGATCACGCTCGACGGAGTGGAAGCGGCGGCCGCTGTGGGAAAAGCTGATCGGCACGGTCGCGTGGATTCTCGAGCGCCAGCAATAGTTGCGGACTTGGCGATCGGCGAATTGACGAACTGAGTCAAGTCGCCAATTCTCCGACTCGCCTGGTCGCGCGCTACTGTCTTGTCTGATTGCCGCCGTCCAGATCTCGATCTGCTCGCGCGTCATCGGACCGTCGGGCTCCTCGCGCGCGTCGCGGTACTTCCAGCGCTCGAGGTCGTGCAGGTACTGCTCGCGCGAGAGCAGCGTGCCGTAGCAGACGTCGTTCTGCAGGTTCGGCCGGCTGACGCTCAGCCGCCGCATCAGCTCGTCCATCACCCAGCGCGGGCACGTTCTGCCGCTTGTCCGGGATAGACGAACCCGAACAGGATCAGGTGGCTGAGCAGCACGCGCCAGTAGTCGCCGAACCGCATCAGCAGCCGCGGCCAGTCGAGCGACGGCCCGGTTTCGCGCAGCAGGTGCAGCACGTCGGCGCCGTCGAAGCGCTCGCGCTCCTGGATGAACGCCTTCGACCAGATCATCTCCTCCGACCGGCGAGCAGGCGGACGATCAGGCCGAGCACGTTGGTCCGCGGCGCGTGATCGAACCACAGATCGTCGACCCGCGCGACGCCGTTGCCCGAGCTGAAGATCACGTCGATGAAGTGCTCGCCGCTGTGGATCTTGCCCAGCCAGTGCGGAAACGGCATCTCGGTCTCGTAGCCGAGCTGCGCGAACGCCTCGAGGACGCGCGGGCAGTCGTCCGGCTTGACGAAGACGTCGATGTCCTTGGTGTCGCGCGGCACGTGCGAGTAGTGCGAGAACGCGAACGCGCCGCCGACGAGAAACGGGATGCCGGTGTCCTGCAGCTTCTGCAGCGCGTCGATGTAGAACTCGGCGGCCGGATCGTGGATGGCGCGAGCGGTGGAGGTTTCCATCAGGTCCTCAGGAGGCGATCGCGTCGCTCGGCGCGCCGCTCGGGTGGGCGACGGACCGGCTGGGTCGGCGAGCGCGGGCGGCGTGTCGCCGGCGGCCGCCTCGGCGACCGGCACCTCGAAGACGCGGAACGGCGGCCGGTCCGGAGAACGATGCGCGTCAGCAGCGGCATCGAGACGTTGTAGACGGGCACGCCGCTCTGCGTCTTGCCTTCGAGCTGGCCGCGGTGCGCGTGGCCGTGCAGGACGAGCGACACCGGATAGCGGCTGATCGGCTCCTCGAGGCGGCTCGATCCGAGGAACGGATAGATCTCGAGCGGCTCGCCTTCGACCGTCTGCTGAATCGGCGAGTAGTGCAGCAGCGCGATCGAGCTGCTCGCGTGCGCAGCCGCGCCAGCGCCGCTTCGAGCTTCAGCGCTTCGTCGACCGCCTCGTGGACGAACTGCTTGATGATCGTCTCGCCCCACGGCCCGAGCGCGCGCTGGCCGAAGCCGCCGCCGAACCCCTTCACGCCGGCGATGCCGATGCCGTGCAGCTCGCACGCGTCGCCGTCGAGAATCGTGACGCCGGCGTCGACGAGAATCTGACGCACCTCGTCGCCCTTGTCCGATTCGAAGTCGTGGTTGCCGAGCACGGCGGCGACCGGGATGCGCAGCGCGTGAAGCTCCCTCGCCAGGACGCCCGCCTCCTCGGGCAGGCCGTAGTCGGTCAGGTCGCCCGGCAGCAGCAACACTCCGCGGCTTCCGCGATCTGCGCGAACAGCGCCTGGAACGCGCCCTGAGAGGTCTTCGTACAGTGGAGGTCGCCAACGGCTGCGACGCGCACGACGGCCCAGTCCATGGGGCATCCGGACTTCAAGAGTTGAGCCACCAGCGCCGAGTCGGCTGAGCTGGGAGCGGGCCGCGCTTTGCAGTGGTAACACGTCATGCCGGTCCAGACACGGCGCAGCTCGGGCGCCTCTTCGTCACGCCCTTCGCCACCATCGGCGTGCTGTCGGCGTCCTGGTCTGGGAGTTCGAGCACGTCGGCTCGATCGCGCTGGCGCTGGTGATCGCCGCCATCGGCGTGGTCATCGGCGTCATCGTCGCGCGGCAGCTGCGACGAAACATCGACTCCCTGACCGACTATTACACAGCGTTGCTGCGCACGGCGGATGAGCAGTCGCGCGAGGCCGAGGCGGCCAACCGGCTGAAGGACGAGTTCCTCGCCACGCTGTCGCACGAGCTGCGCACGCCGCTCAACGCCGTGCTCGGCTGGGCGCGCATGCTGCGCCACCGGCAAGCTCGACGCGGCGCAGAGCGACGCAGGCGCTCGCGCGCGATCGAGCGCGCCGGCTGGGCGCAGTCGCAGCTCATCGAAGACCTGCTCGACGTCTCGCGCATCGTCGCCGGCAAGCTGCGACGTCGACGCTGCGGCCGACGCGACCTGCAGCCGATCGTCGCAGGCGGCGGTCGACTCGCTGCGGCCGGCGGCGGAGGCCAAGCGGATCGACGCTCGACGGTGTCGCTCGATCCGGCGCTGCGACGGTCGCCGGCGATCCCGACCGGCTGCAGCAGGTCGTCTGGAACCTGCTGTCGAACGCCATCAAGTTCACGCCGGCCGGCGGCGCGTCGAGGTGCGCCTGGCGTGGACGGCGACCGAGATTCAGTGATCGTGTCGCGACACCGGCATCGGCTTCGAGCCGGACGTTGCCGCGCATCTGTTCGAGCGGTTCCGGCAGGGCGACAGCAGCACGACGCGCGCAGCACGGCGGCCTCGGCCTCGGCCTGGCGATCGTCCGCCACCTCGTCGAGCTGCACGGCGGCACGGTGACGGCAGCGAGCGGCGGCGAAGGCGCCGGCTCGGTGTTCCGCGTGCGGCTGCCGTTGCGGCCGTGGGCCGCGCCGATCGAGGAGCCGCCGCAGCTGGCGCCCGTGGCGCCGTCGCTGCGCGGCATCTCGGTGATGGTGGTGGACGGCGATACGCAGCAGCTTGACTTCGTCCGCTCGTCGCTCGAGCAGTACGGCGCGGTGGTTGTCACCGCGAGCTCCGCGCAGGAAGCGAAGGACCGCTTCCGCGCGCGAGCCGCCCGATGTCCTGATCAGCGATCTCGCTGATGCCCGACGGCGACGGCTATGAGTTGATTCGCGACATCCGGCAGCTCGATCGCGCCGCGGGACGGACGACGCCGGCGGCGGCGCTGACCGCGCTCGCCCGCACCGACGATCGCCGCAGCGCGCTCACCGCGGGCTATCAGATGCACCTCGCGAAGCCGATGGATCCATCCGAGCTCGTCTCCACCGTCGTGCGGCTCGCCAGCGAAGGCGGCGGCACCCGGTTTGCGAGTAACTGAGGCGTGTCTTCTGGCGCCCTCCCCTCAACGCATCGGTGCACGGTGCTCGTCGTGGAGGACGACGCCGACGTACGCGAGCTGCTGCGCGTTGCGCTGGCAGCCGACGGCTATGAGGTCGCGACGGTCGACAACGGCCGCGACGCGATGTCACTACCTGCGCTCCCACGCCGACGCCTGCATCATCCTCCTCGACTTGGCGCTGCCGATCATGGACGGCGCGCAGTTCCGCCGGGCGCAGCTGCGCGATCGCGCGCTCGCGTGGATTCCGCTGGTCGTGATGTCGGGATCCGTCGACGCTGCACGTCACGCGCGCGAGCTCGGCGCGCGGCGTCTGGTGCGCAAGCCGCTCGACCTCGACGAGCTGAAGAACGCGCTGCGCTTCGTTGGCTGCTGCCAGGCCCGCCCGCGCCGCACCTCGCCCGCCGCCCTACCGCCTGACTGACGTCCCAAGACCCCGCACCATCCCTGAGTTGACACCCTTTGCTTGGACTGCTACCTTGTCTTGTAAAGGTAGCTTTCCAGGCAACATGAGCGTCACCGAGAAATTTCTCGCCATCCGCAAGGGCCTCCTCGAGTTCCTGATCCTCCGCATCATCGCCAGCAACAAGGTCTACGTCGCCGACATGTTGAACCGCCTGAGTACCACCGAGTTCGCCACTCAGCAGGGCACGCTTTACCCACTCCTGAGCAAGATGCGGCGCGAAGGGTTGGTCGAGTACGAGTGGAAGGAGTCCGGCGCCGGGCCGCCGCGCAAGTACTACCAGCTCACGGAGAAGGGGACGTCGCAGCTCGAGGAGCTGAACGAGTACTGGAAATACATCAACGCCACGATCGGTCAGCTGGGGCGATGAACGATGCAGAAGGTGATCACGATCAATCTGAACGGCAACGCGTACCAGATCGAGGAAGCCGGCTACGGCGCGCTGGTCGGATACCTCGATGGCGCGCAGCGTCAGCTGCGCGAAAACCCGGACCGCATGGAGATCATCGCCGACCTCGAGCAGGCGATCGCTGACAAGTGCGTCCGGTTCCTCAAACCGCAGAAGACCGTCGTCACCAGCAGCGAGGTCGATCAGATCATCAAGGAGATGGGTCCGGTGGAGGCGGCCACCGCCGGGGAGAGCGCCGGCGAGACCGGCGACCACAGCGCCAACGCAAAGAGCAGCGCGCCGAAGCGGCTCTACCTGATTCGCGAGGGGGCGATCCTCGCCGGCGTTTGCAACGGGATCGCCGCTTATCTCAGCATCGACCCCACCGTGATTCGTATCGTCTTCACGCTGCTGGCGATCGGGACCAAAGGCGCATTCGTCTTCGTTTACGTCGTGCTCGCGATCGTCATCCCATCCGCGAACACTTCGGAGGAGCGCGCGGCGGCGTTCGGCGAGGTATTCAATGCCCGCGAGTTGATCGATCGCGCGGCGAAGAACTTCAAGGTCGGCAGCCGCGGCTGGAACCGTACCTTGCGGCGGCAGCAGCGCCGCTGGCGACGCCAGTGGCGGCACACCGCGCGCGAGTCCGACTGGGTTCCGCCGCCTGTCCCGCCACCACCGGCGGGCGGCTACGCGGCACGCATGCTCGCCGGCGTCATGGTGCCGGTGCTCAGCATCGCGAACGCGCTGTTCTTCTGGCTCTGCGTCTACGTCGTCTTCAGCCTCGTGACCATGCGCGAGGCCTTCGGCATCTTCATGCCCGACGACGTGCCGCTCTGGGTCGGGATTCTGGTGGTGTGGTTCGTCTACCAGTCGGCGGCGTGGCCGCTCCATGCCGCGCGGCGCGCTTCGTATCAGGCGCTCGGCGGCCTGCACCACGCGTCGGTGGCGGCGCTCGACGGCATGCTCTCGCTTGGCATCGCCGGCTTCATCGTCTGGTTCGCGTACAACAACATGCCGGAGGTGCGGGAGTTCCTCAGAACGCTGCCCGAGTTGTTGGACAGCATGCGGCCGAGGTGAACTCCGGCTTGGTCTCCTCGAGGATCTGCCGGATCGCGTCGCGGTCGGCTGGCGAGAGGTGGGTGAACTCCGGCCGCTTGTCCTCGCCGTCAGTACTTCGCGCAGCCGCTTGTAGACATAGCCCTTCACCGCCGGCGGCATCGCGTCGAAGCTCTCCGAGTAAATCAGGAAGCTCAGCGGGTAGCGGAAGAGACGCTGACGTGAGATCGAGGTCGCGCAACGACCGCCCCTTGGGATCGCGTTTGCCCTGCTGGCTGAACTCCGCCGCGAACGCGGACGTGCCAGCCACCGGCTGCGCCAGCGGCGCTTCCTTGACGAACAGCATCGCCCGCACGAGCCGTTCGCCGGCGCTCTCGATGCGAACGCGCGCGCCCTCACTCTGCGCCGCGGGCGAGTCGCCGCCACGCGAGGCCGCAGTCATCTTGTCGTCGTACGTGGCACGCCGTGCCTCGTAGGTCGCCGCCGTGATCAGGTTGTGGATCGACGTCTGATGCGCGAGCACCATCAGGGCGACCGCATCGCTGTGCGGCGCCAGGTAAGGCGCCGGATCGAAGCGGGCGCTGAGCTCGGTCAACGCCGGATTCGGCTGCGCTCGCAGCTTCGTCAGGTACGCCGCCGGGTTGACGATGTCGTGACCGACGAGCGGCGCGATGACGTTGCCCATGTGCGGCTGGCTGCCGAGGGTGCCGGTGACGTACCACCCGCCCCAGCGGTCCGCCAGCGGCGTCCGATCCGTCGTCACGCCTTGATCGGACGGCACGACGTAGCCGTACCGGTCGGCGAAGACCGACCGCATGATCAGGCCGGGCACGCCGCCGGTCGTCGACGACGAGTCGTGGCACTGGAGGCAGGTGCGGCCCTGGCGCTCGAATACCGGGCGCGAGCCTTTCTCCTGCTTCAGCGTGTAGAAGACGGCGCCGAGCGCCGGATCGACAGTCGCGACCTCCATGATCGGGCCGTCCTGCACCCAGCCGACGTAAGCGTCGTCGTTGAAGTAGACGGCGCGGGGCGTCCACGGCGCGATGCGGTCGACCTGCAGGCTGGTGCGCGAGAAGACCAGGCCCTGCGACGACACGGGGATCTCGAGCGCGCGCAGCAGCGACGGCAGGTAGCCTCGCTGCTCGTCGAATTCGAGCGCAACGGCGCCCGAGTCGATCGCCGATTGCAACCTGGCGATGCGATCGGCGGGTGTGCTGGTGGCGTATGCGATCGACGGGTGGTCCACCGCGCGCGGCTGCTGCGCGACGACGCCAATGGCCGCTGATGCGGCAAGGCACAGGCAGACGAAGAGGGTCCGGAAGTTCATAGGCCTGAAAGATTCTCTGGCGGTGAACTTCCATGGTAGGCGAAAACCGCCCGGAGGATGTCTTGGTTTGTCAGCTCTGCCGTTACTTCGCGGCGGCCATCGCCTTCTTGATCGCGGCGACCGTCGCCTCGGTTCGGAACGCCACGATCTTCCTGCCGTTCTCGATCGTCTTCTCGATCGGCGCGAGCTGCACGCCGTTGATCACGAACTTGCCGGCCTTCATGCGCTCCGGCATGCGGATCGCCGTTGGCGTCGTGCACCGTCGGATGATCGCGGTGATGTAGTAGTCGTCGTGATAGCCCTCGAGCTTCTCGTGGATGCCGAGCTCCTCCTGCTCGAACTTCTCGACGTCGGCGTAGTTGTAGTACTCGGGGATGAAGTAGCGGACGTAGCCGCTGCCCTTCCACTTCGCGTTGAGCGCGGTCGGCCACCTCCTGCATCGGCTTCAGGTTGCCGCCGCTGTCGCCGAGCAGGACGATGTCGGTGAAGCCCTGCGATCGAGGCTGTTGGCCATGTCGGTGAGCACGGCGCGGTAGGTTGTCGGGCGACAGCACGATCGTGCCGGGCGACAGTTCGGACGCGCTCGGGTTGCCCGGTTCGAGCGTGACGATCGGCGCGACCAGCGCGTTGCCGAGGCGCGCGCGATCGATTCGCCGGTCACCCTCAGCACGTTGTTGTGCTTGCCGGTCGTGAGGTACGGGCCGTTCTCCTCGATGCCGCCGGTCAGGATCAGCGCCGTGGTCTTCCCGCCCTTGATCAGGTCGCGCACCTCCAGCATCGTCAGGTCCTCGATCCAGACGCTGTCGTGCATGTCGATCGGCCGCGGCATGTCGAGGACGTCGACGCGCGGCTGCTGATTGACCGACGCGGTGGGACGCTCGAGGCGCGGGCGCGGCCGGCTGCTGCGCCGCGCTCACAATGCGGCGGTCGAGCACCGCATCGAGGGCGAGCGCGAGGCCGAGAACAGCGAGTGTTGCGGTCGCAATCGGCAGTAGTATTCGGGTACGCGCCAGGAGGTTGATGGACGGGTTCGGCATGGATCGATTGTAGGAAAAAATGATTGTCAATGGTGCACCGGGAAAAATTTACCGACGTGTAATCGAACGGTCGTTCGCGTGGCACTTCGCGCGTGCGTGTACTTCTACGCAATCTGGAGCGAATGCGCGTGCGACGTCAACCGCGCACTCATCGGAACCATCTTTGCAGACGGGCGCGGCATCCATGAACCGCAACCCGGGTGCCCGTGCCTGACGATTCCTTCTGCGGCCGTCTGCGCCGCGAGCGGGAGCGGAGACAGATCGCCCTTGTCGTCGATTGCGGCCAACACGAAAATCAGCGTCGGCCTGTTCGAAGGACTCGAACGAGGCGACGTCTCGCGCTGGCCCGACAGGGATCTATCGCCGCTCGTTCATCCGCGCCTACGCGAAGGCGATCGGCCTCGATCCCGACGCCACGACGCAAGAGTTCCTCGAACTCTTCCCCGATCCTGACCAGGTCGCGCGGCCGGCGGCGGCGGCGAAGACCCCCAAGTTTCCTGCCACGGCCACCCCGGCCGTCCTGCGGCTGACCCTCGCCGATCCCGGCTCGCCGTTCAGCGCCGGCCGGCTGCTGCACACGATGCGCGATCGCTTCGCGGCGGTGGCGTGCGATGCCGGCGTCGTGACCGCGATCGCGACGGCCGTGTTCGTCGCGTCCGGCAAGTTCTGGCTGCCGCTTCGGTGTCGCGATGCTCGGCTACTACCTCGGTGGCATCCTGCTGCTCGGCAATACGCCGGGCGTGTGCCTGTGGCGCGCCGGCGAGCCGAAGGCCGGCGAAGACGTCGTTTGTCACCACCCTCAAGCCGCGCATGGCGAAAGTCGGCGATCGCGTGGTTCACCGGCCTGACGCGGTCGGTGGCGGTGTCCGCAACTCCGATCGCGCGAGTCGCCCGACCCGCGGCGTCCGCGCTCTCGCTCACCGGCGTAACCCTGCCCCGGGGTCGGACAGGTTCCGACCCCTGTTTCACTTTTCGAGATTAATCAGGTAGTCGCGGATCGCAGATATTTCCGCGTCGCTGATCCGATCGCGCGGGATGCCGGGCATCACACCGATGCCCTGGCGGACGATCGCGATCAGCTCCTGAAGCTCGAGCGTAAAGGGCACCAGCGCCGGCGCCGTGCCCCCTTTGCCTTCCGGACCGTGGCACGCCTCGCAGCGCCTTCGTGTAGGCCGCCTTCCTTGCTCCTGGCGTCGTCCGTGACCCGGTGCGACACGACTCCGAGCGGACTCGGCACGCGCAGACACGGCGGCCGACGCAGACGACCAGGCCGCGAACAGCGGCGCAGCGGCTACCCGTCACTCAGCGCGCCGCCGCGGGCGCCGACGCCGACCGCCCGCCAATCGCGAACGCCATCAGCGCCGCATCGCGCCGCGCGCCCGGTCGCCACGAGCACGAACTGGCGCCCCGACCGCGCCTGGTAGGTCATCGGCGTGCCGGTCGTCTCGCGCAGCGGCGCGCTCCACAGCTCGCGGCCCGTCGCCTTGTCGAACGCGTGGAACGCGAAGTCGCCGCCGCCGACGAAGACCAGCCCGCCCTTGGTCACGATCGCCCCGGGCGGGCCCTGCGCGCCGAGCTTCTCCGGCAGCCTTGACGCCGAGCGCGTCGAGCTGCTTCGCGCAGCTGCGGGCATGTCGCCGAACGGCACGCGCCACGCGATCGTCGCCCTCGTTCAGATCGATCGCCACCAGGTGCGCGTACGGCGGCTTGAAGAGCGGCAGCGCTCCGTTGAAGCCGCCGGCGAGGCCGCGGTTCGACGTAGTCGGCATCGACTTCGCCCGCGCGCGCGCGCCGGCGCGCGCGGGTCGACGCTTCTGGATCGCGGAACATCGCCGCCGAGCTCGACGCGTCTTCACGTACAGCATCCCGGTCTCCGGATCGAACGCGCCGCCGCCCCAGTTGGCGCCGCCCATACGCCGGGCCGCACGACCGTGCCCTGCATCGACGGCGGCGTGTAGAGCGGACCGAGCCGGAACTTCTTCATCTCCGCCTGCGCCGCCGCCTTCAGCTCCGGCGTCAGATCGAACGCATCGTCGAGCGTCACGCCCTGCGGCGCTGAACGCCGGCGGCCTGGTCGGAAACGGCTGCGTCGGCCACGCCTCCTCGCCCGGCACGTCGCTCTGCGGCACCGGCCGCTCCTCGATCGGCCACACCGGCTCGCCGGTGACGCGATCGAAGACGAACGCGAAGCCCTGCTTGGTCAGCTGCACGACCGCGTCGATGCGCTTGCCCGTCGACGGTGATCGTGACCAGGTTCGGCGGCGACGCCGGGTCGTAGTCCCACAGCCCGTGATGCACGATCTGGAAGTGCCACTTGCGCTTGCCGGTCGCGGCGTCGAGGCAGACGAGCGACTCGGCGAACAGGTTCGCGCCCGAGCCGGCGGCCGCCGTAGTAGTCGTTGCTCGGCGTGCCGACCGGCAGGTAGAGCAGCCCGCGCTGCGTCGTCGAGCGTCATCGGCGCCCACACGTTGGTGTGGCCGGTGAACTGCCACGACTCGTTGCCCCAGGTCTCGTTGCCGAACTCGCCGCGCTGCGGGATGGTGTGGAAGCTCCACACCAGCTTGCCGGTGCGCGCGTCGAACGCGCGCACGTCGCCCGGCGGATCGTTGCTGGTACATCAGCCGATCGCCGACGCCGTTGCCGAGGATGACGAGGTCCTTGTAGACGACCGGCGGCGACGTGTTCGTGTAGTGCTTCTTGTTCGATCGGCCACACCAGGCCCTCGCTGAGATCGACCGACGCCGCGCGTGCCGAACGACGTCGACCGGCTGCCCGGTCTTCGCGTCGAGGCAGATCAGGCGGTAGCGGCTGTTGAGGAAGATGCGCAGCTTGCTCGCCGTCGCGCCACGCGGCGACGCCGCGGTGGACGAAGCCCTGCCCGTTGCGACCGGCCCTTCCTCGTAGGCCTTCGGATCGTAGGCCCACAGCTCCGCCCCGTCTCCGCGTCGAGCGCGACGACGCGGTTGTACGGCGTGCTCAGGTAGAGCACGTTGTCGATCATCAGCGGCGTGTTCTGGAACGCCCCGGGGGTCGTCCGGAACTGCGGCAGCGGCTGCTCGCCGGTCTTCCATTCCCAGGCGATCTCGAGCCGCGCGACATTCTCGTTGGTGATCTGCGTGAGCGGCGAGTACTTCATGCCGCCCTGATCGCCGCCGTAGACGGCCACTCGACCGGCTTCGCCGCGCGCTGCGCCGACGTGACCGGCGCGAGCGCCGCGAGGCAAACGGCGATGGCTAGTGCTCTTTTCACAGTAGCTCCCCGCACCTGAGGACGCTCGACCAGGTGCCGACGATGTTGGTCGCCGACTTGGTCTGCGCCGACGCGTTCGACGGGTGCCCGCCGGCGACGAGGACGAACGG
Source organism: uncultured Thermoleophilia bacterium (assembly GCA_963754225.1). GTDB lineage: Bacteria > Actinomycetota > Thermoleophilia > Solirubrobacterales > 70-9 > DASPWW01. The sequence goes on along the minus strand of CAVWEV010000005.1, from coordinate 686,759 downwards.
GTTCTCCCAGTCCCAGCGCGTGCCGCGCACGGTGAGACGGTTCTTGGTCGAAAGCTGCTGATCGAAGCGCGCGAGCAGGCTCTTCTGCGAGTTGCGGTACGGGGTCGTGAAGCTCTGCCCCGGCAGCGCCGACGGTGCGGAAAAGTTGGTGCCCGGCTCCCGCTCGTACTCTTGTACGACGCGAAGAAATGCGCCTTGTCGCGGACGATCGGCCCGCCGAGCGATCCGCCGATCTGTTGGTTCTGATACGGCAGCACCGTCCTGGTCACCGCATCGGGCGCGTTCAGCGCGTCGTCGCGGAAGAAGCCGTAGACGCTGCCCTGCATTTTGTTGGTGCCCGAGCGCGACATCGCCTGCACCTGCATGCCCGCCGATCGGCCCTGGGTGATGTCGAACAGGTTGGTGACGATCTGGAACTCGGCGATCGACTCGCGGCTGAAGCGCGGCTGGCCGAAGCCGAGCCGGAGATCTGCTGCGTCATCTGCTGGCCGTCGAGGTTGAGCTGGAACATGTCGTCGCTGACGCCGGGCGTTGTTGGCGATCACGTTGGCCGTGATCCCCTTGACCATCATCGACAGCTCCATCCAGTTGCGCCCCTGCAGCGGCAGCTCCTCCATCTGGCGCGGGTTGACGTTGCCGGCCACCTGCGACGAGTTGGTGTCGACGAGCGGCGCCTCGCCGGTGACGGTCAGCGTCTCGGTCACCGACGCGAGCCTCATCACGAGCGGCACGGTGGCACTCTGGCCGACGAGCAGCTCGAAGCTCGGGGACGAGGACCGTGCCGAAGCCGGAGAGCTCGGCCTGCACCTTGTAGCGGCCCGGCGCCATCTGCAGCAGCCGGTACTCGCCGCGCTCGTCGGTCACCGATACGAACTGCGCGCCGGTCGACAGTTCGACGGCGGTGACGGTGACGCCCGGCAGCACGGCTTTGGTTTCGTCGGTGGCGGTACCGACAATCGAGGTCTGCTGCGCGCAGGCGGGTACGGCGAACGCAAGCACGAGGGCCAACGTCACCATCGATCTCAATCGCATTTTTGTCTCTCTCGAGTCTTGAGGCCGCCGCTTTAGCGGCGGCTCGACGAGGCGGCCCTGAAGGGCGTCCCCTACCTACGCGGTGCAGCGGACGGCCGTCGCGGACGGCTCGTAGCGGACGGCCTTCAGACCGTCCGACCACCCATTTACCAACCGATCGCATACCCGGTGCGCCGCGGATCGGCGCCGGCCAGCATCGTGCCTTTCGCGAGATCGACGACGATCGCCTGCATCCCGCCCGCTGCGGCGGTGAAATCCGAGGTCGGCGCGAGCTTGTGCCCCCACTCCTCGAGCGACTTCAACGCCGCCGCCGGCACGCGCTTCTCGATCGTGACGGTGATCTCCGAGCCCGGCTTGTAGAAGTTCGGCTTCGCATCGAGCACGAAGCGCGGGTGCTCGACCGCCTGCTGCACCGGCATCTTGAAGTCGACGACGTTGACCAGCATCTGGAACTCGGTCTGGCCGATGGTCTCGCCGCCCGGCGTGCCGAACACCATCGCCACCTTGCCGTCCTTGAGCACGATCGTCGGCGAGTTGTTGAGCAGCGGCATCTGCCCGCCGCGCACGTAGTTGATGTGCTCGGGATAGGGCGAGGTCGATCCGAGGCGGATTGCCGTTGTTCAACAGCAGCCCGGTGTTGCCGACGACGACGCCGTTGCCGAAGCCGCCGCCGAGCGTCGGCGTGCAGGCGACCGCGTTGCCGAACTGATCGACGATCGAGAAGCTGGTCGTGTCGCGCTCCATCTCGTAGTCGTCGGCGAAGCGCGGCCCGCGCGTCGGCTCGGCGGCTGCTGCAGCAATGCCGCGAGGCCGGCGGTGGTCGCGGAGAATCGCGACGGCTCGCCCGCTTCCGGATACGCCATCGCGTGCTTCGGCTCGATCAGCTTGCGGCGCGCTTCGGCGTAGCTCTTCGACAGCAGGCCCGCCATCGGAATCTGCGTGAACTTCGGATCGGCGACGTACTTGTAGATGTCGGCCTTCGCGACCTTGATCGCTTCGATCAGCAGGTGCAGCGTCTTCGGGGTTGTTCGCACCGAGCGCGGCCAGGTCGAAGCCCTTCGACCAGGTTCAGCTGCATCACCAGCTCGATGCCGCCGCGCGACGTCGCCGGGTTGCTGTAGACGTCGTAGCCGCGATAGCTGACGTGCACCGGCTCCTGCCACTGCGGGCTGTAGGCGGCGAGGTCGGCCGCCGTCATCACGCCGCCGTTCTCCTTGAAGAAGCGATCGAACTCCTGCGCGATGTCGCCCTTGTAGAAGCGATCGAACGCCGGCTTGAATCGCCTGCTCGCGCGACTTCTTCTGCTTCAGCGCCGCCTGCTCCGCCTCCACGAGCTTCCTCAGCGTCGCCGCGAGGTCGGCGTTCTTGAACAGCTCGCCGGCCGCCGGCGGCTTGCCGCCCGGCAGGAACACCTTCGCCGTCGTCGGATACTTCGCGAGGTTGCGGCTGCGCGCGCGCGATCGCGGTCGCGAGCGACGGATCGATCGGATAGCCGTTCTCGGCGTAGTCGATCGCCGCAGCAAGCGTGTCGGCGAGGCTCATCGTGCCGAAGCGCTCGAGCGCCTTCAGGTAGCCGCCGAAATTGCCCGGCACGATGCCGGCGTTGATGCCGCGTTGAGCGACTCCGGCGTCATCGCCTCGGCCTTCAGCGCCTTCGGCGACGCGCCGGCCATCGCCAGCGAGAGCACCTTGCCGCTCTTCTTGTCGTAGAGGGTCATGAAGCCGTTGCCGCCGATGCCGTTCATCTGCGGCTCCATCATGTTCAGCGTCGCGCCGACGGCCATCGCGGCGTCGAAGGCGTTGCCGCCCTTCATCAGGACGTGCAGGCCGGCGATCGCCGCGAGCGGATGCCCGGCGGTGACGAGCCCGTGCACGCCGGGCACGGACGGGCGATAGGCGGACAGCGGACGGCCGCGGCCGGCGCCTTCGTCGGGGTCCTGGCCGCGGAGGCCGACGGCGCCGAAGGCGACGAGGCAGGAGCAGAGCGCGATGACCTGGATCGCGTGCGGCTCTGATGGCTGCCCTACATGACTGACTACGGCTGCGCTATACGCGTCGAAGGGCTGCGCTACCTCGACGTCCGCGACGCCGGTGTCGCCGCCGGGCCGCCTTTGAACACGGTGCCGTCCTTGACGACGATCTCGACGTGCGACAGCGCCATGATGTCGAACAGCGGGTTGCCGTTGACGACGATGATGTCGGCGAGCTTGCCGGGCTCGATCGTGCCGAGCTCGCGTGCCCTTGCCGATCGCGTTGGCGTTGACCCGCGTCGCCGCGGCAGATCGCGCGCATGCGGCGACATGCCCATGTCGACGTGCACCTTGATCTCGCGCCAGAGCGCCTCGGTGTGGAAGTTCATCGGCGTGCCCGAGTCGGTGCCCATGCCCATCACCGCGCCCGACTCGATGAACTGCTTGACGCCGCGCTCGCGGAACAACATCTCGCGGTCGGTGCGCTGGAAATAGCCGAGCGACCACCAGTTCTTCAGCGAGTTCTGCACCTCGGCGTAGATCTCGGGGCCGAACGTCCTTCTTCAGCTCGCGGATCCTGCAGCCGCTCGGGAAACGCGGCCGTGTCTGGATACACCCACGCGCGATGCGCGGCGGTGACCACGACCGGACGCCCGGCGTTGACGATGTCGGTGATCAGCTCCTGGCTGTACGGCGGCGCGGTGCCGGCCGAGCCGGCGTGCTGGCAGCACGTCGACGCCGGTCTCGAGCGCGTTGCGGACGTCGGTCTCGGCATAGACGTGGGCGTGCACCCTGATGCGGTTCTTGTGCGCGGCGTCGACAATCGCCTTGTAGTCGTCGCGCGTCAGGCCGGAGTGCGCCTTGATCACGTCGACGCCGGCCGCGCCAGCTCCTCGATCTGCTGCCGCCGCCTCCGCCGGACGGGTGACGTTGACGCCGCCGAAGCCTTCCTGCATCGCGCCGCCGACGCCGCGCGTGATCCACGGGCCGCTGACGAGCATGCGCGTGCCGACAATCTCGCCCTTGTTGATGCGATCGCGGATGCTGAGGCTCGGCGCCAGCGGCGCGCCGAGATCCACCGCGGTCGTGACGCCGGCCATCAGCAGCTGCTTGGCCGCGATCTCCATCACCTTCGTCAGCATCGTGTCGCCGCCGTGTCTCGTCGATCCACGGGAACCAGCGTGTCGTAAGTCGCCGTGGCCGAGCACGATCAGGTGGCCGTGCGTCTCGATCAGGCCCGGCATCATCGTCCGGCCGCTGGTGTCGATGACGGTCGCGTCGGCGGGATCTTGACCTCGCGCCGCGGGACCGGCCGCGACGATCTTGTTCGCCTTCGATCAGGACCGCGGCGTGATGAATCGGCGGCACTTCGTAGCCGTCGAGCAGCATGCCGCCAACGAGCGCGAGCTTCTTCGGCGCCTGCGCCTGCGGCGACGCGGTGGTGAGAAGAGCGAGGACGCACCCGATTGCGGCCACCGCGATCGACCTGATGCCGATCGACACGATGGACCTGCGGCTGCGAGTGAAGGCCATGAAACACCTCAGCTATAGAGAGAGAAACGCATGTGATCCGAGGCGCGCATTATACGTGCGGGCTGCAGGGAAATTTGCGCAGCGATCCGCCTTCGACAAATTTTGACAACACACAAGCTGTGCAAGCAGAGATAATCGCTCCCCGTCTTTTTCCCGAACCGAGGAGTGTTCGCTATGCGACCGCGTCGAATGTCAGTGTGCTCGTGGGGTGTCGGAGCGTGGCTCGTGATCGCTGCGCTCGCTCTTGTTGCGGCGCCGCCGGCCGGCGCACAGGTTGTCGGCGGCAGCATCGGCGGCACCGTCACCGACGACACCGGCGGCGCGCTGCCGGGCGTGACCGTCACGGTCACCAACCGGTCGAACGGCACTTCGCAGGTGCTGACCACCGGCGAGCGCGGCAACTACCGCGCGGTCGCGCTGCAGCCGGCGCCGTACGCGATCGCCGTGGAGCTCTCCGGGTTCGCCGAGCAGAAGCGCGAGATCGTGCTGACGATTGGCTCCGACCTGACCATCGACTTCAGGCTCGGCATCTCGCAGTTGTCCGAGACGCTCACCGTCGTCGCCGAGACGCCGCTCGTGGAGGTCGCGAAGTCGCAGCCGTCCTCGGTGATGGTTGCCGAGCAGGTGGCAGCGCTGCCGGTGCTGTCGCGCAACTTCCTCACGCTCGCGCAGCTGATGCCGAGCACGACGCCGAACAACCTCGGGCAGAAGTTCGCCATCATCCAGTTCGGCGGCCCGGCCGACCAGCGCAACGGCTACACCACGATCATCGACGGCGGCGACATCGACGACGCGGTGTGGGGCAACCCGACGATCAACATCCCGCAGGATGCGGTGCAGGAGTTCAAGGTGTTCCGCAACCAGTTCGGCGCGGAATACGGGTCGGCGCTCGCCGCGGTGGTGTCGGTCGTCACCAAGTCGGGCGGCAACAACCTGAGCGGGACGGTGTCTACTTCGGCCGCGACAAGGCGCTGAACGAGAAGAACTTCTTCGCCACCGGCGAGAAGCCGGACTTCAGCCAGAAGCGCGTCGGCGGCACGGTCGGCGGACCGATCCTCAAGAACCGGACGCACTTCTTCGGCCCTACGAGCACAACGATCTCGACACCGTCAAGATCATCGCCCTGCCGCCGACCAACCCGTTTGCGATCACCAACAACGGCGAGTTCCCGTCGGGCTCGCGCAACACCGTGGCGACGCTGAAGGTCGATCACCGGCTGACCGATCAGAACTCGATCTTCGTGCGCTGGGCCCACGACGATCAGAACGCGCAGCGGACCGGCAACGTCAGCTCCGACTCACGCCAGGTGAGCGACTACAGCCACATGCACAGCATCATCGTCGAGAACAACGCGGTGCTGTCGCAGAGCCGGGTCAACAGCCTGCGGTTCCAGTACATGAACCACACGCTCGGCACCGTGCCGAACAGCTTCGACCTGAGCATCTCGCGGCCGTCGGCCAACTTCGGCCAGGACACGACCGTGCCGCAGGACTTCCCGCGCCAGCGCTATCAGCTCTTCGACACCTTCTACATCAACACGCCGAACCACGACTTCAAGTTCGGCGGCGACTTCGAGTACGCGCACCACGAATACGATGCGCACTTCTTCCAGGCCGGCTTCTTCCAGTTCACGACCGACCTGCCGTTCGACGCCAACAACTCGCGGACCTGGCCGATCTCCTTCACGCAGCAGACGCCGGGGCTGTGGACGTTCAACTCGCGCTCGGCGAACGCCTTCGCCGAGGACACGTGGCGGGTGGCCGATCGCGTCCGCCTCAACCTCGGCCTGCGCTACCACTTCGACGCGGATCTGCGGCTGGTCGACTACTTCAACGGCCTGCTCCAGAACCCGCTCTATCCAAACCTGAACCAGTTCGTGTCGCCGATCGCGGCAACGACTACAAGAATTTCCAGCCGCGGCTCGGCGCCACCTGGGACGTGCGCGGCAACGGCACGCTCGTCGCCCGCGGCGGCGTCGGCCGCTACTCGACGCGTAACCGCCAATACTTCCAGATGACGACGCAGGATCGGACGCTGGGGACGGCGGTGCTGATCCAGGATCCGAACCAGCTGCGGTTCTATCCCGGACATCAACGCCGTGCTCGGCGGCAAGAGCCTCACCGACTACGTCGCCACCGGCGGCGCGCGGTCGCTGTTCCTGATCGAGGACGACTACGTGCTGCCCTCCTCGTGGAACACGAGCGCCGGGTTCGGCTGGCAGCTGAACAACGTCACCTCGCTCGACGTGGACTACGTCCACGACGTCGGCCTGAAGCAACTCGGCGCCTACGACGCGAACCTCCCGGCATCGGGCGCGATCAGCGCGACCAACCCGCGGCCGGTGTCGAACTTCAGCGAAGTGAAGGTGATGCAGAACAACACCGACAGCTGGTATGACGCGTTGGAGACGCAGCTGCGGACGCGCGTCCGCGGCACCGACAGCCTGCAGGTGTCCTACACGCTCGCCTACAGCAAGCGCGACGGCGTCAGCCACTACCAGAACTACTTCGGCACGATGCGGACGCCGAACCAGTACGGCTATCAGGAGGGCGGCAATCGACACAACCTCGCTGTGTCCGGTTCGACCAGCCTGCCGTGGAAACTGCAGGCGAGCGGCATCGTGCGCTGGCTGAGCGGCTCGCCGTTCACGGTGCAGGCCGGCGTCGATCTCGACGGCGACGGCCAGACGCAGAGCGATCGGCCGGCCAACCTGCCGATCACGGTCGGCATGGGCGACGTCAACGCGCAGCTCGCCGTGATCAACGTCTTCCGGGCATCGAGGAACCTGCCGGCGGTCAACGCCGCGCTGCTCGATCTCGATCAGTACCTGTCGCTCGACCTGCGGCTGACCAAGCAGATCGGGCTCGGCAGCACGCGGCGTGTCGATCTGTTCATCGAGGCGTACAACGTCACGAACCACGTGAACTTCAACCCGAACGTCACCGCAAACATGGTGTCGACCGCGTTCCTGTCGCGCACCTCGGCGAGCGACCCGCGTCAGATCCAGTGGGGGTTCAGATTTGGGTTCTAAGAAGGAGTTCAGGAGCGGCGGGAGATCAGGAGCTCTCCGCTCATTCGTCGCGTCCAAGGTGTCTTTTCGTGCTTTCGTGTTTTCGTGGCTCCTTCCCGTTGCTGCAATCGGGCTCTCTGCGCAGGCACCCGCGCAACAACCCGCGCCGCCGGCGCCGGTGCAGGATCTCGCGCACCCGCAGAACACCAACGCCGGCATCTACGCGTTCACCGGCCACTGCGCCTCGTGCCACGACACCGGCAAGGACGGCGCCACCGATCGCTACGCGCTGAACCGCCACACGCCGGAAGAAGTGCTCGCCAAGATCACCACCGGCTCGATGGCGAAGTACGCGCAGACGCTCACCGAGTTCGAGAAGCGGGTCGTCGCCGTCTACGTCGGCGGCCGTCCGCTCGGCGCGGCCGCGACCGGCGACGCGTCGAAGATGAAGAACCGCTGCGAGGGCCGGCCGCCATTCAGTCCGTTCGAAGGTTCGGAGTGGAACGGCTGGGGCTCGACAGCGGCAACACGCGCTTCCAGACCGCACCGGGCCTGACCGCGGCTGACGCGCCGAAGCTGACGCTCAAGTGGGCGTTCGGATTCCCGAACGGCAACTCCTCGTACGGGCAGCCGTCGGTCGTCGGCGGCCGGGTCTTCGTCGGCGCCGACACCGGCTTCGTCTACTCGCTCGATGCCGCGAGCGGCTGCGTCCACTGGTCGTTCCGCGCCGACGCCGGCGTGCGCACGGCGCCGACGATCGGTCCCGGCAAGGGCGCGAACCGCTTCCTTGCCGTACTTCGGCGACATCCAAGGGCGAACGTCTACGCCGTCGACGCCGAAACCGGCGCCCAGGTCTGGAAGGATCGGATCGATCCGCATCCGGTCGCGCGGGTCACCGGCGCGCCGAAGCTCGCCGACGGCCGCGCTCTACGTGCCGCTGTCGTCGCTCGAGGAATCGGGCGCCGGCAACCCCGTCGTATCCCTGCTGCACGTTCCGCGGCGGCGTGGCTGCGTACGACGCGCTGACGGGCAAGCGCATCTGGAACTCGTACACGATCAGCCGACGTCCGACGCCGCACAAGATCACGTCGAAGGGCACGCAGCTCTGGGGGCCGGCAGGGGCAGGCGTGTGGTCGTCGCCGACGATCGATCTGCAAGCGGCGCGTCGATCTACGTCTGCGACCGGCAACGGCTACACCGAGCCGGCTGACGCAGGCTCGGACGCGGTGATTGCGTACGACATCGACAGCGGCAAGCGGCTGTGGGTCAAGCAGGTGATGGCCGAACGACGCGTACGTGCGCGACTGTCCCGGCATTTACCGGCCGAACGTGCCGACCGCCAACAAGTCCGAGACCTGCCCCGACGAACTCGGGCCCGACATGGATTTCGGCAACGCGCCGATCCTGCGGACGCTGCCCGACGGCAAGACGTACATCGTGATCGGGCAGAAGGACGGGCACGCCTGGGCGCTCGATCCCGACAACAAGGGCAAGGTCGTCTGGAGCCGCGCAGATCGGGCTCGGGCTGGGAGAACGGCGGCGGCGGAATGATGTGGGGCTCGGCGGCCGACGATCGCTTCGGCTACTTTCCGGTCACGCGCGCGCAGCAGACGCTCGGCCTGGCCGCCGTGCGACCTCACCACCGGCGAGATCGCCTGGCGTGCGAAGCCCGCCGACGGGCGGTGGCGGCGCCGGTCACGGTGATCCCCGGCGTCGTCTTCTTCGGCTCGAGCACCGGGATGTGTCTACGCTTACTCGACCACCGACGGAACGCGCTGTGGCAGTTCAACACCGCGCGCGAGTTCGAGACCGTCAACGGCGTCGCAGGCGAAGGGCGGCAACATCAACGCCGCCGGGCCGGTCGTCGCCGGCGGGATGGTGTTCGTCACCTCCGGCTACTCCGAGCTCGGCATCGGCGCGCGCGGCAACGTGCTGCTCGCGTTCGGCGTCGCGCGCTGACCGATCACGAAACGCCTCGGCGTCAGAGGGGCTTTAGCCCCACCAGGTCTCGCCGGCCGCCAGATGCGCGCGCACCACGTCGGCGTTCAGCGTGATGCCCAGGCCCGGCCTGCTGCTCACCTGAATGAACCCGTCCTTGATGTACGGAGCGTCGAGCACCAGCACCTGATCCATCCAGCCGCCTTCGCCGGTGATGGTCTCGAGCGCCATGTAATCGCGGATCGACGCTGCCCACTGCGCCGCCGCGTAGGTATGGACCTGGCTGCCGGTATTGTGGTTCGCCATCGGCAGACCGTAGATGTGCGCGAGATCGGCGATGCGTTTGGTCTCGAGGAGACCGCCTGAATTCCGCAGGTCCGGGATGCAGGATGTCGCACGCCTGGTTGACGATGAAGTCCTTGAAGCCTTCGCGGCGCGCGAGGTTCTCGCCCATGCAGATCGGCACCTTCGAGCTCGCGCACAGCCGCTTCCATGAATCGGAGTAGTCGACCGGCAGCGGATCCTCGAGCCAGACCGGTCTGACCGACTCCACCGCCTGCGCGATCTGAATCGAGGTGCGCAGGTCGTACTCCCAGTGGCAGTGCACCATCAGGTCGCGATCCCAGCCGGCGGCTTCGCGGCAGTTCTCGAATCCCTGCTGCGTATTCAGCAGCTCGCGCGTCGTCAGCATTCGATTGGAGCGATCGCGCGCCAGATCGACCGCCGGATCGCTGTTGGGGAATCCGAACTTGTGGCAGGTGAAGCCGCTCGGATGCGCTTTCGCCTTGTCGGCCCACTCCTTCACCGACGCCTTGTCCAGCATGTTGCGCGGCGCCGCATGGTCGTAGACGCGAACGCGATCCCGGAACCTGCCGCCGAGCAGCGTCGATACCGGCACGTCGAGGATCTTGCCGGCAAGGTCCCAGAGCGCCATTTCGACGGCGCTGACCGCCCGAATCAGATTGTGCGCCGAGCCGTCGGTCCGCGTCCCGCTCAAGTCCTTCGTCCCCTCTCCCATGAAGGTGTAGAGCGCGTCGATCTCGAGCGGATCCTTTCCGACCAGCCACGGCTTCAGCGAGAGGATCTGTTCCTTGACTCCGACGCCGGGGCTGCCGTAGCCCTCAGCGATGCCGATGCAGCCCGTCGTCGGCGACAATCTTGACCAGCGTGTACGTGCGGCTGGCGCCCTGCAGCATCATCACCTGCACATCGCGAATTTTCACCCGCTTGCGCTGTGCCTCGACCAGCTCCTGGAAGAGGAACGGAAGCGCGGCGCTGCACCCGAGAAACTGGCGCCGGGAAATCGTCATGGCAGTCTTCCGAGCTGGCGTTTATTTTTGCGAGGGCAGGGTGAACGCCATCAACCCGCCGGGCACATTCGCGCCGCTGACCGCGACGACGATGTACTGCTTGCCGTTGAGCATGTAGGTCATCGGCGATGCCGGTCTGCGCGCCGGGCATGTAGACCGCGCCGACGTTCGCTGCCGGTCGCCTTGTCGTAGGCGCGCAGCATCGCGCCGCGCTGGCCGATCGGCGTGGTGACCATGCCGCCCTCGCCCGAGATCACCAGCGTCTTCGTCGACGAGCGTGCCGATGCCGCCCGAGCTGCCGCCGGCGCCGCCGGGCCGGCCGGTGCGCGGAATCGTCGACGCCCTTCAGCGCCGGATGGTTCTTGACGGCGTCCGGCGTCTCGCCGTGCGCGACCTGCCAGACGATCTCGCCCTTGTTGAGATCGATCGCGGTGATGCGGCCCCATGGCGGTTTCACCAGCGGCAGCCCCTGCACGGTCAGCCCAGCTCCGCCGCCCGCCTCGCCGCCGCCGCCGTCGCTGATGTAGTTCATGTCCGATCGCTTCGGATCGTTCACCATCGACAGCACGCGCAGCAGCGTGTGCGAGTAGACGTAGAGCATGCCGGTTTCGGGATCGAGCGAGCCGCCCGGCCAGTTGGCGCCGTTCGGGACGATACAGCGTGCCGATCTTGCCGCTCGTCGCCGCGTGGTGATCGGCGGCGTGAAGAGCGGGCCGATCTTGTACTGCGAGACGATCTTCAGCGCCTCGGCCTTGAGCTCCGGCGTGAAGTCGATCACGTCGTCGATCGAGGAAGCCCTGGCGCTCGAACGGCGGCGGCTTGGTCGGGAACGGCTGCGTCGGCGAGTACCACTCGCGTCGGCACCGTGCCCTGTCTCGACCGGCCGCTCTTCGATCGGCCAGACCGGCTGGCCGGTCTGCGCGATCGAACACGAAGACGAAGCCCTGCTTGGTCGGCTGCGCGATCGCCTTGATCTGCCGTCCGTCGACGGTGATGTCGGCCAGGATCGGCGCGCACGGAATGTCGTAGTCCCAGATCGGGTGGTGCACGAACTGGAAGTGCCAGAGCCGCTTGCCGGTCTGCAGATCGACGCGCGACCAGGCTTTCGGCGAACAGGTTGTTGCCGGGCCGATGGCCGCCGAAATAGTCGCCGGTCGGAATCTCGACCGGCAGGTAGGCGATGCCGAGCTCCTCGTCGACGGTCATCTGCGTCCACACGCCGGTGTGTGCCGGTGTACGACCACGAGTCCTTCGAGCCAGGTGTCGTTGCCGAACTCGCCGGGCTGCGGAATGGTGTGGAAGATCCAGAGCCGCTTGCCGGTGCGGGCGTCGTAGCCGCGGATGTAGCCCTTGGCGTTCGTCCTTGCTCCGCGGCGCGCGTGCCGGCGCGATGCGCGGCGCCGACGATGACGACGTTCCTCGCGACGACCGGCGCGCCGTTCCACGCGATGTCGCCGGTGATCGGATCGAGCTCCTGGTCGTTGTCCTTCTTCAGGTCGACGACGCCGTTGATGCCGAAGTCCTGCGAGCGGATCGCCGGTCTTCGCGTCGAGGCCGACGAGCTGATAGCCGATCGTGACGTAGAAGATCCGCTCGTCGCCCTTGCCGTCGGTCCAGTAGCCGACGCCGCGGCCCGACAGCCGGCGCGACGACGCCTCGCGCGCGCTCGCCTTCGTCGAGCCGATGCATCCAGAGCAGCTCGCCGGTTGCGGCGTCGACGGCGACGGCGTTGCGATGCTCGCCGGCGGTGGAGTACAGCACGCCGTTGATCATCAGCGGCGTGGTCTGCAGGTTGAAGTCGGGACGCTTGCCCGAGGTTCTCGGTCCTGAAGCGCCAGGCGACCTCGAGCGTGTTGAAGTTCGCGGCGTTGATCTGATCGAGCGGCGCGTAGCGGGTGGCGCCGAGATCGCCGCCCCACGTGCGCCACTCGCCGTTCTTCGCGCCCGACTGGCCGGAGAGGCCGGTCGCCGACGACAGCACCGCCACGAGGAGCGCCGTCAGGCGCAGCCTGAAACCGACGATTCGGTGTGACATCGTAAACTCCGAATCCGTCTGACCTTTCCGTTTCGCGAGCTCCTCGTCGTGCTGCTGACTCGTCAGGAATGCGATGTCGGAGCGTTGACGACGTCGAACGCAGAACCCGCTGAGCCCGCAGAGCAATTCCTCTCTGTGGGTTCTAGCGGGTTCTGCGTTGATCGTTCGTGAGCGGCTGCCTATTTGTTAATCGGAATCATGATGTGCGCGCCGGGCGTTCCCGGCAGCATCAGCCACGGCACGCCCTGGCCTTTCAGCGCCTCGTCGCGCTGGCTGCCTTCGGACACGCCGATCGTTTCCGGCGTCGCGCCCGGCACCGACAGCACCCACAGCAGCTGGATTCGATCCTTCTTGCCGTAAAGACGGTACGACATCGTGCCGAACGGCGTCGGCTTGAGCGTGCCGTCCTTGGTCGCCGCGGCGGTGGCGTCCTGAATCTCCTTCTCGCTCTTCCCTTCCGCCCGCAGCTTGGCCTGGAAGTCGCGCCGCGGCGCGCCCACCTTGTTGTAGCACCAGGTGAACCCATCGTCCGGGTTGCGCGGCGTGCACTCGATCTGGTTGGTGCCCTCGCGCAGCACCTTCCGCGCGCCGGTCGCCTTGTCGTAGGTGTAGACCGTCGCCCCCGCGCGCAGGTCTTCCGGCAGCGGCAGCGTCGCCTGCGTGATCGGATCGGCGGCCTCGTCGGTGACGGTTGTGTTCTTCACCGCCGGGTTGATCGGGATCATGACGTGCGCGCCGGGCGTCCCGGGCAGCATCATCCACGGCAGCCCCTTGCCTTCGAGCGCGGCATCGCGCTGGCTGACGGTGGAGACGCCGACCGATTCGGGCGTCGCGTTGGGCAGCGAGATCACCCACAGGCTCTTGATCCGATCCCGCTTGTCGTAGCCGCGGTAGGCCATCATTGCCGGCGACGACGGCTTGAGCGCGCCGCTCTTGACCGCCGCGGCGATCGCCTCCTGCACCTCTTTGTCGGATTTCTTCTCGGCCTTGAGCTTCGCTTCCATGTCGCGGCGCGGCGCCATCGACTTGTTGTAGCAGCGCGTGAACCCATCGTCCATGCGCGGCTGGCATTCGAGGAAATTGGTCCCCTGGCGCAGCACCTTGCGCTCGCCGGTAGCCGGGTCGTAGGTCACCACCGTCGCGCCGGCGCGCAGGTCCGCCGGCAGAATTTCCACGGCCTCGGCGATTCGCGCGTCCGCTGACTGCGCCTGGCTGACGGCCGCGAGCGGGCCGGCGAGCACCAGGGCTGCGGCCATCCCGAGAACATGCTTCATCTGAAACCTCCCAAAGGCGTTCACCGATATGCGTCGTTTCAGCCGCCGAATTGTACGATGAGGCCCGCCGGAACGGCACGATGAACCGCAGATCGACGACATGGAGCCCGCTGACGCGGCGCGGCCGTCCGCGCGGCCCGGGGCGGCGCGAAACGAAAACGATCAGAAGCAGTTGCAGGCGACGGTGCCGCGACCGGGCGACACCGAGAGACGTCGCAGCCACGCCGTCCGAACGCAGAGCCCGCTGAGCCCGCAGAGACCGCTGTTGCTGACCAGCGAGCAGTCGGCCGGTAAAGCCGGCCGACGTGTGAGACGGTCAGCGCCAAGGTCGGCGTGTTCGTGACTCTGGTGCGTCGCGTTCTGCGGATTCAGCGAGTTCTGCGTTGGTCGTCGTGGACCGCTGCCGGTCGACGTGAGGATTGACGCTCAGCGTCAGTGAACACGCGATACCTAGGTCCGGGCTGAAGCCGGACACGACGTCTGCAACGACGCGCAGCGGTCGGTCACGGCGACGACACGCGCAGCGTGATCGTCTGCGCCTGCGCCTCGCCGATCGTCACGCTCGCCGCCCGCCGCACCATCGACTCGAGAAACACCGGATCCTGCCACTCCTCATCGGTCGCAAATGGCAGGCGCGCGAGCGCGACCGCGTAGTAGCTCCCGAACGGCAGGCCCGTCACCGAGAACGCCCCGTCCGCGTCAGCGGCGACCTTGCGCATGAAGCGCGAGGCCGCGTACCACTGCGCGCGGTCGGTCGCAAACACCATCACGTGCGCGCGCGGCACACCGCGGCGCTGGTCGTCGACGACGCTGCCATTCAGCGCGGTGAGGCGATCGGTCAGCACCACCTCGACGTCCGTCAACGATTGATCCGGCCGTCCGAACGCGATTGCCCGGTCGGTGGCGTCGGCGCCGCGCACTCGGACTTCCTTCAGCATCCAGCCGGCCGGCACCCGCAGCAGCTGCAGCCGCCTCGGTCCATTGATGCCGTTGACGCGGAAGCTCCAGTCGTCGCGGATCTCGGCGGAGGCGATGTTCGCCGGCGCCTGGTCGTAGTCGATCGGCATCGGCGCCAGCTCGATTGCCGAGGGCGAAGGCGGCATCGCCCCGTTGAAGGCGTCGAACTGGAACCGGCCGCTGATCGTCGAGCCGGTGGAAGTCTTGAGGGTGAGGCCGGTGAGGTCGGCGCCGTCGACCGCCACGGCGATCGTGCCGAACTCGCCTTCGGTGTTGTTCCGGCGTCCGCGATCGGCGCGGATGACGTGACTGCCCCGGCGGGACGTTGGGGAACTCGAACGCGCCGTCCCCGGTGAGCCGCGCGCCACTCGCAACGCTGACGACCGAATCGGAGTTCGCGCTGGCGATCAGCGTCAGGTTGCCGGGATTGGCCGGCACGCCGGCGGCGTTCACCACCTGCCCGGCGATCCGCGCGGTTCGAGCGCGCGACAGCGCGACGTCGATCCCGGTCACCTCCTGCGAGCGGCCGACGGCCACGAACTGCGCGTTGGCGGCGTTCGACGTGCCGGGAAAAAACGCGCGCGCGTATCCGGCAAGATCGGCGGTCGATGCGCTGCCCACGGCTGCGGACACGACGTACTCGCCCGGCGGCACGGCAAAGATCCGGTACCGCCCGCGATCGTCGGTGAGGGTCGCGGTCGGTCCGCCGCCAAGCCGCCGGCGGCCGCGCGAGTAGCGGATCTGAAGCAGCTGAACGCCGGCGCCGCGAACCGGCGCGCCAGCCGCGTTCACGATCGTGCCGGATACCGCCGCCCATCGCGCCAATGTGAGATCGAGGCGCTCGCGCGTTTCCTGCGAGGCCAGTTCCACCGCGCGTGTCGATGCCGGAGAGGCGGCGTCGGTGCCGGCCGGATCGAGCGGCGCGTAGCCCGGCTTCGAGGCGACGACGCGAAAGCGTCCCGGCAGGAGATCGCGAAACTCGAAGGCGCCGCCCGCGTCGGCGGTCGTCACCGCTGATTGCAGCAGATCGATCTCGGGGACGAGCTGGACGTGCGCATGCGGCAGCGCGCGACCGTCGACGGTCGAGACGCGGCCGCGAATCACCGCCGTCGCGTCGGGGCTGCGCCGCCCTCCGCCGGCCTGCCCAATCCGCATCGCCGCGACCGGCGGCAGCACCGGCGGATCGGGCCGCAACACAAAGTCCACGCCGGCGCGCTCCCCGCCGGCGGTCATCGTCAGGCGCTCGGCCTCGGCCGACGACGCGGTGCCGGGGTAAAAGATCGTTTCGGGCTCGGGCCTGCCGCCGCCGAAGAACGTGGCGCTGGAAAAGGAATAGCTGATCACCCCGCCGATGCGGAGCACGGCCACCACACACTCGCACGGCGGCACGCCGGCCAGCCGGTACTCGCCGCGATCGTCGGTGGACGCGGCAGCCAGAACTTGCGGCCGCTCGAGGCGCACCAATCCGCGTGGGTCACTCGTGGGAGGCGTCGCATCGCGCGCGGACGCCATCTCGACCGACACGCGCGCGCCGATGACCGGATCGCCAAACTCGTCGGTCACCCGGCCCGACACGACCCCGGCGGGAGCCGGCGGCTGATCCTGGGCGATCCACACCGCAAGGGCGAGCGCGGCGATGGAGGCGCGTGTCATACCTCAAATCAGACGGCCGAACGGCGAGATTGGCTCGCGGCCACCTCGCGCGAGGCGTAGAATCGTCGCACTCGCCCGCGGGTCTGGTCGATCGGATTTCACGAACCTTTTGGTGGCACGCGACCGGAGGTTGAAATGCGCCGTCGATGGCTCCCGTTGCTGCTCGCGCTCGCGGCCGCTGCCGCAGCCGCCGCGTCCGTATCGAGCCAGGCGCCCGCCGCGGCGCCCTCCAGAGGCCGCTCCACCGGCGCATGGACTCCACCGCTCGGCGCCGACGGCCATCCCGATCTTCAGGGCGTCTGGCTGAACAACAGCGCGACGCCGCTCGAGCGGCCGAAAGCCCTCGAAGGTCGCGCCTCGCTCACCGACGAAGAGGTCGCCGAACTGCGCCAGCGCGCCGATCGCCTGTTCAAGAACACCAACGTCGATTTTGCCGCCGGCGATTCGGTCTACCTCGCTGCGCTGGCGAACATCGACCGCTTCAAGAGCACGACCTCCACCGGCTCGACCAACGAGATGATCGATCGCGAGTTCGACAACCGCACGTCGCTCATCATCGATCCGCCTGACGGCCGGATCCCGCCGTTGACACTCGAGGCACAGCAGCGGAAAGCCGCGAGCGACGCCGCCCGCAGCCGCCCGGCGGAAGGGCCGGAGGATTTCAACCTGGTCGAGCGCTGCCTCACCTACGGCGTGCCGCGGTTGAGCGGCACCAACACCGGCGCCGGGCCGCTCGGCTACTACCAGATCGTGCAGACGCCGAGCGCCGTCGTGCTCTTCCTCGAAGCCGTGCACGAAGCGCGCATCATCACGATGGATGGACGGCCGCACCTGCCCCAGGCCGTGCGTTTGTGGGAGGGTGATTCTCGCGGTCGTTGGGAAGGCAACACGCTCGTCGTCGACACGACGAACTTTTCCGCGCACAACAACTTCATGGGATCGACCGACCAGTTGCACCTGGTCGAGCGGTTCACGCGCGTCGCGCCGGATCGTATCGACTACGCGATCACGGTTGACGATCCGACGACGTGGACGAAGCCGTGGACGGCGTCGATCTGGCTGAGGCAGACCCCGCAGCGACTCTTCGAGTACGCGTGCCACGAGGGCAACTACGAAGTCGTGCGCGGCATGTTCGCGGCGGCGCGCGCGAAGGACGCCGGACGGTAAGGCGCGCGCCGGCGCGCTACTTCTTCTTCGACTGCGACGTTTCCTCTTCTCGCTTCTCTTGCGCCCGAGCGCCGCGCAGCACGCCTTCGAGCCCGTAGTTCGCTTCGTGGCAGGCGTACTCGTAGAGCCGCTCGTCGGTCACGTGCAGCGGGATCTCGGCCGACCACGGTTTGGTCCAGGTCGTCGGATCGTCGATCGTGAACTTGTAGAGGATCGTGTTCGCGTCGGTCCGGGTGAAGCGCTCGATCACGTGCAGGTTCTCGGACGAGCCGCGGAAGTTGACCTGTGGCTTGAAGTTGATCGTGTCGACGACCAGCGTGTCCCCTTCCCAGCGGCCGACCGAATCGCCGAGCCAGCGGCGGATGTTGCCGTGCGGGCGGCCGTCGGTCGGAATCATCCGCACGTCGTGCACCATCTCGACGAGGATCATCACGTAGCCGGGCGTCTGCACGATCTGATAGTGGTTGTTGTAGGCGATCGGCAGCATCGGCGGCCCCGAGCTCGATCCGAACGCGAGCAGGCAGCGCTCGGCGAGCGGGCGCTCTTCGGGGTTCTCGTAGAGGCCGAACGGCGGCGCGTTTTCCGGCTCGTCCGGCCCGACCACCGCGCTGCCCCACGACGGTCGTGGTCCGGGAACGCGCTTCGCCGCTTCGGGCGTCAGCGCGGGAATCTTGCCGTCGGGCGGATCGACGATGAGCGACGTGCGCTTCTGGCCGTTGACCCTGGCGAGCTCGGTGCCCGAGTCCCAGAAGAACGCGTTGTAGGCACGCTCGACGTCGGCGCGGCTGCCGCCGTCGCGGCGATCCTTGTCGTTGTTCTTGAGGTACGCCTTCTCGTACGCCGTCGCCTCGGCATCGGAAATCGTGAGCTTGTTGCCAAACTCGGCCGGCCGCTCGAGGCGCGTAATGGTGACGTTGGTCCACATCCCGCCCAGGTCGGGACGGCCGTCGGCCGTACGGGGAATCGCTGTCGAGGGTGATGGCTTCGAACCGGGAGATGACTGACCCGCGAGGTGAACGGCGGGCACCGACGCCAGGAACGCCAGCGCAATGAGGAATCTCGTGCGGGACATCTCTTCCTCGTTTCTCGTCTTCGACTCCCTTGCGGCGAGCCGGAAAACAGCCGGATGATAGCGCGCGGCCGGGCCGCGAACAACTGGCAAGATAGGAGGACCGCTGCGCTGGCGATCGGACGGGACGAGCTTCGACAGCAGACTATGGCGTGATGACGATCGGCCTACCGACCGCGAAAAAGCTCCAGCTGGCTCTCCTGCTCCTCGGTATCGTCGCGCTCGCCGTCGCCGCATGGGACGTGGCGACCGGCGGCTTCTACCTCACCATCGCCGGGGTGCGCGTCTCGTCGCGCGAGGCCTACAAACCATTCCGCCTGGGCATGCTCGCACTGGTCGCCGCCATCTGGCTGGGCGACCAGATGGCGGAACCGCGCAATAGAAGCTGGGAGCGGCTGCCAGCCTGGACGCCGCGAATCGCAGCCGGCATCGCCCTCGTGTCGCTGCTGGTGGCGATTCGACTGGGCATCTTCGCCGCCGGCGGTTCGGATTCCTACGGCTATGTCACGCAGGCCTCGCTCTGGGCGAGCGGCCGCCTCGTGACGCCGAACCCGCTCGCCGCGCTCGAACCGGCGCTCGGAGCGGCGGTCGCGCCGATGGGCTATCGGCTCGCGACGACGCCTGGCGCGATCGTGCCGATCTATCCACCCGGGTTGCCGATGGCGATGGCGGTCGCCCTCAAAGCCGGCGGCGCCACGGCGGTGTACTACGTCGTCCCGCTGCTCGGCGCTCTCGCGGTGTGGCTCACCTACCTGCTCGGCGCGCGCGTCGACCGCCCCGTGACGGGGATGATGGCCGCGATCCTCGTCGCCTTCAGCCCGATTTTCATGTTCCACACGTTCCAGCCGATGAGCGACGTGCCGGTGACCGCCTGGTGGCTGCTCGCCTGGGTGCTCGCGGCGTCGCCGTCACAACTCGCAGCATTTGGCTCAGGCCTCGCCGTGTCGGCCGCGACGCTGACGCGGCCGAATCTCGTGCCGCTCGCAGTCGTGCTCGTCGCGGTCGTCGCCGCACAAGCGCCGCGCGCGCGGCGCATCGCGCTCTTCGCGGCCGGCTCGATACCGGGCGGCCTGATCGTCGCCGCCGTCAACGCGCGGCTGTACGGCTCGCCGCTGGCGGCGGGATACGGTCCGGTCGAAGCTCTCTACGGCTGGCATTACTGGAAAGCGAATGTCCTGGCGTACGGCGGGTGGCTGATCGACCTGAATACGCCCTATGTCCTGCTCGCCTTTCTCGCACCCTTCGCCGCCCGCGTCCGCCACTGGCTCGCCATGCTGACGTTCTTCGCCCTGCTCTGCGCCTGCTATCTCTGGTACACGCCGTTCTCGACGTGGCCGTTTCTCCGGTTTCTGTTACCCGCGATTCCACTCCTCTTCATCCTGTCGAGCGCCGTTGTCGTGCGCGCGGTGAGCCTGCTGCCGATCACGCTGCGGACCGCCGCCGTGTTCACGTTGTGCACGCTGCTGCCGATCTGGTACGTGATCAAGCTGGACAGCCTGACGATGTTCGCCAGCCAGCGCTCGGAGCATCGCTACGTGGCGATTGGCACCTATCTCGGCCGCACGCTGCCGCCCAACGTCGTCGTCCTGAGCATGATTCAGAGCGGCAGCATCCGCCTCTACGGCGATCGGTTGACGGTGCGGTGGGACATGCTGCCGGCCGGCAAGCTCGACGCCGCGGTCGCGACACTGCAGGCTGGCGGATACCATCCGTACCTGCTGCTCGAGGAGTGGGAGGTGCCGATGTTTCGCGAGCTGTTCAGCGCCGGGAACCAGTTCGGGCGGCTGGATTGGCCGCCGGCGTTCGAGTACCGCGACTTCGGCAAGGTGAGCATCTACGACTTCGAGGATCGCGCGCGATTCTTCGCGGGCGTCAACGTCGCGCCGCGGATGGTGCCGCTCGATCGATGACGTGTTCGCGGCGATGAGGGATTGAGTGATGGCCGTCAGCGACGAGCTCGGAAGCTTTGTCAAGGAGGCGCTCGCACGCGGCGCGTCGCGCGAGCAGGTCGAAGACGTCCTGCTGCGGGCGGGATGGACCGCGCAGCAGGTGCGAGCCGCGCTTGCCGGCTACGCCGCCGTGGACTTTGTCATCCCGGTTCCGCGACCGCGCCCCTATCTGTCGGCGCGCGACGCGTTCATGTATCTCGTGCTGTTCAGCACGCTGTACGTCAGCGCCTATCACCTGGGGAGCCTGGTGTTCACGTTCATCGAACGCGCGTTTCCCGACGCTGCGGCCACTGCCAACGAATACTTTGTGGATTACACACGCCAGAGGATGCGCTGGTCGCTGGCATCGCTGATCGTGGCCTTTCCGGTGTTTGTCGCCGTCTCGCGGTCGCTCGATCGTGAGATCCGGCGCGATCCCACCAAGCGGTCGTCGATGGTACGGCGATGGCTCACCTATCTGACGCTGTTTCTGGCCGCCATCGCGCTGGTCGCCGATGTCATCAGCCTCGTCTACTATTTCCTCGGCGGCGAATTGACCACGCGATTTCTCCTGAAGGTGGCCACGGTGGCGGCAATCGCCGGGGCATCGTTCTGGTATTACCTCTCCGATCTGCGCCCCGAAGAACGTGAGGCCGAGGCCTGACATGGCTGCAGCACGATCGGTCGTCGCCGGAGCCGCCATCGCCGCGGTCGTGCTGACGGTCGCGGCTGCGCTCTATCTGCTCGGCTCACCGCAGGAAGAACGCGTGCGCCGGCTCGACGATCGCCGCGTCCAGGATCTCAGGCAGATCGCCGAGACGACCAACCTCTACTGGACGCGTCATGGACGCGTGCCCGCGTCGATCGCCGAGCTGTCCGAAGAGTCTGGCGTCATCGTCTCGGCGGGCGACCCGGCGACCGGCGAGCCCTATGGCTACCGCACCGTCAGCGACAAGTCGTTCGAGCTGTGCGCGGTCTTCGAGCGTGATTCTGCCGACGCTCGAAGCACTGGGCCGGCATCGAGCTTCTGGTCGCACGGCCCTGGCAGGCGGTGCTTCAACCTCACCGTTCGCGAAGTTCCCACTCGCTAGGGAGGTTCACAACCTGTGGCCGCCGTCATTCGTAGCGCAGCCCTTCAGGGCTGCTTTCGCGGGGTCGCGGCTCAGGTCTCTTATGAACCGTTGATACCAACATGTGAATTGACGCGCTCGCGAGATAAGCGTATGAAGGTTTTCATGATCGGAACCGCCTTGCTGCCGTGGGCGCTTTCGCAGTCGCAGGTTGCGGTCGAACCTTCTCTGCCGCCGTCAACCGTCGCGCTGGTCGTGGCGTATGCGGACGGCCGCGTGAACTACGAGCTGACCAGCGCGAAGCCGGCATCACCGTGCGCAACCTGTCGGACAAGGCCGCTCAAGCTGACGAGCGGCGGCAAGCACACCGCCGGCGTATGGTCGCCGGCGCCGCTCGACGTGATCGAAATCGAATCGGTGCTGTGGGCCGACGGGTCATCGGACGGCATGCCCGTCACGGCGAGCCCGCTGATTGCGCCCGACGCCGGACGGCGGCTGCAGTTGACGAGGATCACCGACATCCTGCGGAAGGCGCTCGGGCGCCCGGAGGCGGGGGGCAATCTGCTGGCGCGGATCAGATCGGAAATCAGGGCGTTGCCCGACCAGGACGATGCGCAGCTGCCGGTGGCACAAACAAGCATGCGCTCGGCGAAGGCCGAGGCGCTGCGGGATGTGACGCGATTCGAACAGGATCCGTCGACGGCCCACGACCCGGCTGCCAACGCGCGATGGGTGAGATACACGATCGAGCGTTACGACCGCTGGATCGCGCGCCTCGCTCAATAGGCCGTACGCATCAGGGTCGCGCGGCCCTTCAGGGCTGCCCGCGTCTGGTAGCGCAGCCCTTCAGGGCTGCCCGCGTCTGGTAGCGCAGCCCTTCAGGGCTGCCCGCGCGTAATCTTGAAACCCACGGCCACGCTTCGGCGTCATTCCGATCAGCATGACTTTCGCCAGACGTGTCTTCCAGGTCGCGGCCATCTATGGCCTGCTCGTTCTCGTTCCGCAGTACTTTCTCGAGGGCAAGACCGGGCGCGACTTCCCGCCGGCGATCACGCATCCCGAGTACTTCTACGGCTTCATCGGCATCGCCGTGGCGTGGCAGCTCGCCTTCCTCGTCATCGCGCGCGATCCGGTGCGGTATCGCCCGCTGATGCCAGTGGCGGTCGTCGAGAAGCTGGCCTTCGGCGTGCCGGCGATTGTGCTCTACGCGACGGGACGCTTGAGCGGGCAGATGCTCGGCGCGGGGCTGATCGATCTGACACTCGGCGTCCTGTTCGTCATCGCCTTCATCCGGACCGGAACCGCGACCGCGTCCCCCCGTCCGTAGCGCGCCGCTTCAGCGGTGCCGCGAGGTGGGGCTGAAGCCGCGCCTTACGTCTCTCGCAGCACCTCCGCCGGATCAATGCGCGACGCGCGATACGCCGGCACCCAGCCGGCGAGCGCGCCAATCGCCGCGAGAACGATCGCAGACGAAATGAGCGTCGCCGGATCGCGCGGCCCGAGGCCGTAGACGAGCGGCGCGACGAATGCCGACGCCCAGAGGCTGATCGCGCCGCCGGCGAGCGAGACCCAGCCCGACGAGAATCGACACGCGAACCAGCACGAGGCGGACGACCAGCCGCGGCGCCGCGCCGAGCGCCATCCGAATGCCAATCTCGGTTCGCCGCCGGTTCACCGCGTAGGAGGTGACGCCGTAGAGCCCCAGCCCGGCGAGCAGCAGCGCCAGCGCGCCGAAGAATCCTGCGAGCATCGCCACCAGCCGATCCTGCGCGAGCGAATCGTCGACCGCCGTCGCGAGCGGACGAAACGTCATCGTCAGGTCGCGGTTGAGGGCGGTCAACGCTGCGGTGACGCTGCGCGTCAACTGCATCGGCGAGCCACCTGCAGAGCGCACCGCAAGGTAGAAGTAGGTGAACAGAATTGGGTCGCCGCCCCGCTGCGCCATCGGCGAATACATGGTCGGGCGCATCGGCGATCGAATCGATCGATACGCCGCATCGGCGGTGATGCCGACCACCGTTCGCGTGCCGAGCGGCACGTCGCCGGACATCGAAGGGCGGTAGGTCAGGGCGAGCGTCTTCCCCACCAGGTCGCGTCCTGGAAAGAACCTGCGGACGAATGCCTCGTTGACCAGCATCACCCGCGGCGCCGCGTCGGTGTCGCGATCGTCGAAGTCGCGGCCGGCGAGGAGCGGAGTTCCGTACGCCGCGAGCCCTCCTGGCGTGATGTCGCTGTACTGCGAGACCACTTCTGCGTCCGGCGGCGGCGCGACACCCGGCTCGGTGACGACGATGTCGCCGACGAGCGTGCCGACAATCGGCGGGTTGAGGCTGCCGCCGGCCGCCTCGACGCCGGGCACGGCCCGGGCCGCGGCCACCAGCCGGTGATAGAACAGGTTCCGCTCGGCCGCCGGCACCGTCGGCGCGGCGATCGTCACGAACATGGTGCGGTCGCGATCGAGACCCAGCGGGGCGTGTGCGAGCCGCTCGAAGGTCTGCACGAACAGACCGGCGGCGACAACCAGCGTCAGCGACAGCGCCACCTGCGCGACGACCAGCGCGCTCGACCAGCGTCCTCCCAGCGCACCGTCGCCGGTGCGCCCGTGCTCCCGCAGCGCGTCCATCGGTGCGACGCGCGTGGCGCGAAGCGCGGGGACCACCCCCACCAGCAGCGCCGTGCCGGCCATCGTCGCCACGGTGAACCCGAGGACGCGCCAGTCGAGCGAGGTATCGAGCGACACCGGCTCCGCCGAGGTCGAGAGCTGCGCGACCAGCAGCCGGCTCGCCCAGTCCGCGAAGACCAGGGCCAGCGCCGCGCCGCTGCACGCCATCACGGCGCTCTCCACCAGCGCCTGGCGCGCGATCCGCCAGCGCGACGCCCCGAGCGCGCGCCGCACGCTCAGTTCGTGGCGGCGCGCGGCGCCGCGCGCCAGGAGCAGGTTGGCGAGGTTCGCGCAGGCGATCGAGCAGCACCAGCGCGACGACGATGAGAATCGCCACCAGCGGCTGCGCGAACCGCTCGCGCAGCGTCGATGTGCCGGTGCCGGCCGCCTCCAGCAAAAAGGGCTGCGTCAGAAACGTCGACTGGAACTGCTTCGGCAACGAGCCGGCGCGCACCTGCTGCTGCACCGCGCGGAGCGCCGTGGTGCTCGAGGCGATCGACAGACCCGGTTTCATGCGGACGATGATGTTCAGCCAGGCGATGTCGTCGTCGAACGCGATGCTCGGCAGCACGATCGGCTCGGTCCGGATCGGCATGATGACGTCGAACGGCCGCCCGACCTCGATGCCCAGGAACGCCGGCGGCGTGACGCCGACAATCGTGATCGGCTGTCGTTCGAACGTGACGCTGGCGCCAATCGCCGCGAGCGATCCGCCGAAACGCTCCCGCCACAGCCGGTAGCTGATCACGGCGGTCGGCCCCGCCGCGCCGCCGCCCGGCAGATCGTCGGCGGGCTCGAGCATCCGTCCGGCCAGCGCGGCGACGCCGAGCGTCTGGAAGAAGTCGCCGCTGACGAAGAGGCTCTCCACCGGCGTCTCCTCGCCGGCGATCGTCATCGACGCGACGTCGCAGCAGTCGCTATAAGCGAGCGCACCGTCGAACGCCTGGCCGTAGCGGCGAATCTGGTCGAACGTGGCGTAGCTGAAGCTGGCGCGTGCGCCGCTCATGCGGCTGCCGCCGACGATGGCGAGGCGCTGTGGCTCGGCGGCCGCCAGCGTCCGCAGAGCCAGACTGTTGACGATCGAGAAGATCGCCGTGTTCGCGCCGATCCCGAGCGCGAGCGAGAGGATCGCGACGGCGGTCACGACTGGCGTCGCGCGAAGGGTGCGAAGGGCGAGACGCAGATCCTGCATCGGCGTGGACGCAGCGTGCCTCAGTTGCTCCGATGCGTGTTGAGGAACGCCGCCAGCGGCGCCGCCGCCGCGCTCATGGGCGCAGTTTACGCCGTGGCGGCCATGGTGCGCATCCGTTCCCGCTGGAAAACAGATGCGCAAATCGACGACGATCGGCTCGGTCACGAGAGGTCAGCATCGCGAGGTGAGCCGATGAGCACGACTGGATCCGAACCGCCCGACGAGGTGTATCGCCCCCCGGCCGTACGGCGTGAGCCGGGCCGATGGTTCAATCTCCTGCCGGTCGCGTTCAGCGGTCCGATTCACTGGCTCCTCACCGCGCCCCAGCGTCTCGTCCAGCTCCAAAGCGTTGCGCAGGTTGCCGAGGATCGGCGGACGCGGGAGATCGCCCTCGAATCACTCGACAAGGCGTACCAGCTCGCGCCGCCGCACGCGAACGCCGCGGCGCTGCAGACGGTGTGGGACCAGCGGCTGCCCTTCTGCCTCTACCTGCGTTCCTACGATTTCACCACCAGGGTCGTCGGCACCGCCGCACCGACCGTCGAGCCGCCGTTCGGCGAGATGATCGCCGTCAACCCGGTGCACGACCTTCAGCTGCGGTACCTGGTCAAGACCACCTTGCCCGGCATTCCCGTGATTGCGGTCGTCAACCCGCTGGATCCGCCGGCGGAAGCGGGCGACTTCCGCTACCACGACAGCGAATGGCGCGCACGCGTCGGCGAGCTGGTGCGCGCGGCACAGATGATCGTGATGTATCTGCGCGGCGAGGATGCTGGCGTCGCGGAAGAAATGCAGATGATCCGCGACGCGCGGCGCGGCGACCGCACGATCGTCATCGTCGGGAACAAGGACGTCTTCTCGTTCGCCGGCCACATCGGGGGCATCGCCGCGGCCGACGCGAACTGGGAGCGGAAGCGCACGATGAAAGACGCCGTCGCGCCGGTCAACGTCGACGGTTTTCCGCACGTGCTGGCTCAGGAGATGCCCGGATTCGATCAGGCCGTCGCGACGTTAGCGACACAGCTGGTGAAGGAACCTGCGCCGCGCGAATTTTCTGCGACCGCGCCGCTCCCGCACGTGCCGCTGCTCACGGCCGCGGAGAGAGATGCCGTCATCCAGTCGGGCATCGTCGCGGTCAACGTCGCGCGGCATTGGCTGGCACAGAACAGCGTGCTGCGAGCCGAGGCGTCTTTCGACGAAGCGTGGGCGCGCTTCTTTGCCGTCGACGCCACACGCCATCGCGCGAGCGTGGCGCTGGAGATGGGGACGCTCTACCTGACGCGGGCGAACGAGCCTGGCAATGCGGCGAAACGCTTTCAGGAAGCGTCCCGCCTCTATCGCCGGCTCGACGTGCCGACCATGCTCCTGACCGCGTCGCAGCAGCTGGCGTCGGCGCTCCTCGGCATCGATCCACCGGCGCTCGACGCAGCACGCGCCGCACTCGAAGAGGCCGAGCGCCTGCAGCCGTCGAGTCCCGACGCGTGGACGACGGTCACGATCGCGCACGTGCGCGAGTGGCTCGAGCGCCTCTCCCGAAACGAGGCGGCAGCGCGCGACGCCCGTGCGCTCAGCGTTCGCGTCTACGGCGCCTTTCGCGACGCCGGCGGTGTGCCGCAGAGGCCAGACGCGCTCACGATCGCGCAGATCCACGATGAGTCCATGCGCGCCGGATCGCCAGACGCGAGTACATTTCTACGAACCAACCAGCGGATGAGCACCCTGCCGCAGGTGCGCAACGCCTTGATTGCCGCGGTCGGCGATCGCCAGGGGCGGAGCACGCTCCTCGAGCAGACCACGACCGCCGATCTCGAATGGGAGCTTGCGCGTCTGTTCGACGCGCTGGTCGATCGATCGGGGTGACGCGGGCTACGGTTGCGCCGTGCCTTGTCCCTTCGAATCCGGAACGAGCATCCGGATCATGCCGTCCTGCCGCGACGTGAGGAACAGCTCGCCGTCGCGGCTGCGGCTGATGTGCAGATCGGCGCGCGTCAGCGTCGCGCCCATCGTCGCCTCGACCAGCTCGCGGAACGTCACGTAGATGCGGTTGCCGCTCGGCGTCGCGCACGTAGAGCTGAATCTCCTCGACCGGCGCCACGGTCTGCGGAATGCCGTCGTCGGCCTTCTTCATCGCCGCGAGGTCGGCGGCGAACAGCCGGCCGCGACTGATGTCGCCGAAGACGAACTTGCCGCGCAGCGCGGCGATGCGGCCGTGGTAGGCGAAGCCGCCGCGTGATCGCCTGGCCTTCGTTGTGGTCGTAGATCGCGACCGGATAGGTGAACCCGTCCTTCTGCCGGCCGTCCAGCACGTCGGCCGGCAGCGCGAACAGCTGGTTGAGCGCGCCGCCGGGCCGGGTCATGCCGTTCTCCCAGTAGCCCTCGCGCTTCATCCAGCCGTAGTTCTCGCCGTTGCGGACGATGTTGACTTCTTCGATGTGGTTCATGCCGATGTCGGACGCGAACATCGTCCCGTCGGTGAGGTCCCAGGACAGCCGGTGCGCGTTGCGGAAGCCGTAGGCGTAGATCTCGCCGAGCGTCTTCGGATCGCCGTCGGCGGCGAACTTGTTGGCCGGCGGAATCGTGTAGTCGCCGAGCCCCTTCGTGCCCTTCGGACACCGACGGGCTGCGCGGATCGATGCGCAGGATCGCGGTGATGACCGAGTCGAGCCGCTGCGTCTGGCCGGGATTGTTCGCGTTCGGCCCGCCGCCGTTGCTGAACCCGAGATCGCTGCCGCTCGTGTAGAGCAGGCCGTAGTCGGGCGAGCCGGGCTTCGCCGTCGGGTTGAACTCGACGTCGCCCATCGGATGCGTCGAGGTTCTGCGACGATGTGCGCCGACGCGCAGCAGCTCGCGCCGCGTGCCCTCGAACGTGTTCGCCGCCGGGTTCGTCGCGTGCCACTCGGTGATGACGTTGTGATAGGTCACGTCCGCCGGCCGTGAACCCGGGCGGGATGAAGTTCGGCGTCGCCGGGTTGCCCGGCGCGCGCTCGCGCGTGCACGGTGTAGAACAGGCCGTTGCGCGCGAACTCCGGATGGAAGTCGAAGCCGATGAACCCGCTCTCGAGCCGGTTGTAGACCGCGAGCGGGAAGACGCGCGCCGACGTTGGCGTAGACCGACGGCTGGTTGTTGCGATCGAGCAGGTACAGCAACCCGCGCGAGTCGTTGGCGAAGCGGCGGCCGTCGGGCAGATCGCGCACGAAATTGACGCGCGCCCAGCCGGCCGGCGTCACGTCCTGATCGAGCGGCCGCAGGCCGCGCGTATCGGGCAGCCGGACGACGTCCGCAATCTCGACCGCGAGGCCGCGCTTCTCGACCGGCGCCGGCATCGGGTTGGCGACCTGGGCATGAAACGCACCGGCCGCGATCAGCGTCATGAGTACTACGGCGATTATTTGCAACGGCGTGCGCATGAAACCTCCCCTGTCTCGCGTGTGCAGAACGCTTATACCAGATAGTTCGCCGTTCGCCACCGCGGCGCGCGCGGCCGGGCCGGTTGGTGGCTCGGGGTATGATCGAGGTTTCAGCGTGCCGGAGAGACCAGCCGACCAAACACATCGGGGGCCGCTGCGTGCGTTCTACGAATGGCTGGCGGGAGCCACGTCCCCGCCGGAGCCCACCCCGGAACGCGTCGCGGCCATTCCAGACACCCTGCCCGCCCGCATCGCGCACTACGCGATCGCGCGCAAGCTCGGCGAAGGCGGGATGGGCGTCGTCTACGCGGCGCGCGACGAGCGGCTCGAGCGCACCGTCGCGCTGAAGACGATGTCGTCGCTGGCCGACGACGAGACGGCGCGCAAGCGCTTCTGGCGCGAAGCGCGCGCCGCGGCGAGCGTCAATCATCCGAACATCTGCCAGATCTACGAGATCGGCGAGGACGGCGGCGAGCTGTTCATCGCGATGGAGCTGCTCGAGGGCGAGGCGCTGGCCGAGCGCCTGCAGCGCGGCCCGCTGAGCGTGTCGGAGACGGTGCCGATCGGCCTCGGCATGCTGGCGGCGCTGTCGGCGCTGCACGCGCGCGGCATCGTCCACCGCGACCTCAAGCCGTCGAACGTGTTCCTGACGCCGCACGGCGTGAAGCTGCTCGACTTCGGCCTGGCGCGGCCGGAGCTCGGAGCAGGCGCTCGAACACGGTGCACGGAGCTGACGCGCACCGGCATCGTGATGGGCACGCCGCGCTACATGGCGCCCGAGCAGGTGACCGGCGAGCCGATCGACGCGCGCAGCGATCTGTTCGCCGCGGGCGCGATCCTGTTCGAGATGCTCGCCGGCCGCCCGGCGTTCGGCGGCCGCACCGTCGTCGAGATCCTGCACGCCACGCTGCACGAGCAGCCGCCGGCGCTGACCGGCTCGCCGGCCGTGGCCGCGGTCGACCGCGTGATCCGCCGCGCGCTGGCCAAGCGGCCCGACGGACCGGCCGCGCGTCGGCCGACGCGATGGCCGAGGAGCTGCGCGCGGTCCGCGGCGCGGACGGCGACGACACGCCGGCGCTGGCGCAGGCGCTGACGCGCCTCGTGGTGCTGCCGTTCCGCGTCCTGCGCCCCGATCCCGAGACCGACTTCCTCGCCTTCAGCCTGCCGGACGCGATCGCGACGTCGCTGTCCGGGCATCGGCTCGCTGATCGTGCGCTCGAGCGCCACCGCCGCGCGCTTCGCCGGAGAGGCGCCGGACCTCAAGGCGCTGGCGGCGGAAGCCGACGTCGATCGCGTGGTCATGGGCACGCTGCTGCGCTCCGGCGACCAGCTGCGCGCCGCGGCGCAGCTCGTCGAGGCGCCGGGCGGGACGCTGCTGACGTCGCACACGGTCCAGTCGTCGCTCGGCGATCTGTTCCGGCTGCAGGACGACATCGCCCGCCGCGTGGTGGAGGCGCTGTCGCTGCCGCTGGCCGGGCGACCGCCGTCGCCGACGCCCGACGCGCCGCACGACGCCCGCGCCTACGAGCTCTACCTGCGCGGCGAACGAGCTGGCGCGCACGTACGACGGGCTCGCCGCAGGCGCGCGAGTCTGTATCGAGCGCTGCCTCGAGCTGGATCCGACGCTTCGCGCCGGCGTGGGCGCACCTCGGCCGCTGCCACCGCGTGATCGGCAAGTTCATCGACGGCGACCGCCGACAGCGAAGCACGCGCCGAGGAGGCGTTCCGCCGCGCGCTCGAGCTCAACCCGCGCCTGTCGGTCGCGCACAAGTTCTACGCCAACCTCGAGGCCGACATCGGCCAGGCGCCGCGCGCGCTCGTGCGCCTGCTGGGCGAAGCCAGCCGGCACGGCAACGATCCCGAGCTGTTCGCCGGGCTCGTCCACGCCTGCCGCTATTGCGGCCTCTACGAAGCAGTCGATCGCCGCGCACGCCGAGGCGCGCCGGCTCGATCCGAACGCTTCACGAGCCTCGAGCAGACGCTGCTGATGACCGGCGACATCGATCGGCTGCTCGCGGTCGACCGGCCGCGCCACTCGAGGGCGGCGACCAGGGGATCCGGGTCATCGGCCTGGGGCTGGCCGGGCGGCGCGACGAAGCGCGGCCGTGCTGGCCGAGATGCGCCAGGTGGGGCCGGCGGTTCCAGCGTTTCAAACCTGGACCGAGTACCTGATGGCGTGGCTCGATCGTCGTCCGAAGGACATGTACCTCAACCTCGGCGCGCTCAGCACCCTGAAGATTCAGGACGATCCCGAGGCGATCTTCCAGGAAGGGTGGCTGCTCTGCGACGTCGGCGAGCACGAGCAGGGCATCGTCCACCTGCGGCGCGCTGTCGCCAAGGGCTACTTCGTGGCGCCGACGCTGGCGAACGCTCCCGCGTTCGACGCGCTTCGGGGCAGCGCGGCGTTCCAGCAGCTGCTCGCCGATGCCGAAGCGGGCCGCGAGCGGGCGCTGGCCGCGTTCCGCGAGGCCGGCGGCGAACGACTGCTCGGCGCGTAGCGGAGCCTTCGCGCTCGAACCGGTGTCCAATGTCGTGATGGGACGCCGGGCATGCCGGTGAAGGCGATGGCGCTCGTGGCGCTTGCGCTCGTGCAGGGCGCCAGTCAATCGCCACGCGAGCTTGTAAGCGCGGCGCAGCCCTTGGCCCCGAGTGACATCGCCATCGTCCTCGCCGCGTCGCGGGACGCGATCGCCGGCAACACACTGCGCCTTCCCTCTCTGTTCAACGGTCACGGTCCCGAACTCCGCATGGGATCGACCGGCCTGCCAAGAGTGTTCAAGAACGTCTCCACGATCCACGCCGGGATCATCACCGGCAGCGTGCCCGGTGACCGGACGAGGTCCACGTCGCGAGAGTGGATTGAAGAAGTCACCACGTTCATCGACTACACCGGCGGCGCGGTGCGGCGGTGCGGCGGGTCGATCGAACCGGGCGAGGTGGTGATCGAGTACGTGCGCCACGGAACAGAATCGTGGACCGCGACCGCCCGCCGGCGGGAGGCCGACGATGTGGGGAGGGCTTGGCTACGCGGCAGCGTTCGCGATGCTGCGCGGCACCGGATCAATCGAGAGCGCCGAACGCCAGCAGATCGGCGGCCGCGAGGCGCGCGCGTTCACGGCGACATGGGTACCGCCGGCAAGC
The DNA here is from genome assembly GCA_963754225.1 of uncultured Thermoleophilia bacterium. GTDB lineage: Bacteria > Actinomycetota > Thermoleophilia > Solirubrobacterales > 70-9 > DASPWW01. The sequence continues at coordinate 654,410 of CAVWEV010000005.1, read as the reverse complement.
CGCAACGTTCAACCGCCAGTGCTCAGGGGCGATCCGACGCCGAACGCGATCGGCGAACCGGCCGCGGAGGAATCGATCCAGACGTTGTGGATTGATGTCGCGTCGCTGCTGCCGCTGCGGTGGGAGGTGAACAAGCGCGGCAACCGCTCGGACGGATTCGACTTCGTCTACGAGGTGATCGATCTGCAGCCGCCCGCCGGAATCCAGGCGCCGGATTGCATTCGGTAGCGGGAACGGTCCGGCTGAAGCCGGACCCTACGAGCGCGCGCGAACTCTACTGTGGCAGGTAGTCGTCCTCGACGACCTCGATCGCGACCGCCTTGCCGTCAACGCCCGGCTGATCGCCGGCGCGGAACGTCGCCAGCACCGGGAACAGCGGCCGCTGCTCGCCGCAGGCGACGCCGTTGGGGCCGTTCTTCCGGTACGAGATGAACTCGACCTCGTCGAAGCTGCGCGCCGACAGGCGGAGGACGCGGCGCTCGCTCTCGATCCTCAGCACCATGCCGCCGGCGGCGCACTCCACCGCGGCGAAGACACCGAGTACGCGCGCGTCTCCCCCGCCTTGATCTCGCGCAGCGCCGGCGTCGATCGCATCCGCCGCGCTCGAGATCCCGCGCGCGCGTCCACCGCCATCGGATCCGATCGGTCCGGCAGCTCGGGCGGCGGGGCGGCGCCCGCCGGCGGCGGATCATCGCGATCGGCGGCGCGCGCCTCGACAGCCTGGCGCACGCGCGGCCGCATCGGCAGCCGCCGCATCCACCGCCGCCGTGCGGCTCCGCTCGGCGTTCTGCATGCGGCTCATCTCGCCGAGCAGCCGCCGGGCGTAATCGCGGATCTCCGGCTGGGTGGCGCGCGCGACCAGCGGCCCGAGCTGCTCGGTCGCGCGCGCGTACTCGCCCTGCAGCACGAGCGCGTGTGCGAGCAGCGCGCGGTACTCGTCGCGGCCGGGCACGAGCTTCGCCGCCCGCTCGAACACGACAAACGCGAGCTTCGGATCACCGCCGTCGAAGAGGTGCGCGCGGCCGAACGTCGACAGCGTGTGCGCGAACGCATCGTCGCGATTTGCCGCCTGCGCGAGCGCCGCGCGGGCGCGCTGCGCGAGCGCGTCCGTGTCGGCGTCGGGGTCTTGCTCACCGCGCCGGATCAGCGCGCTGGCGAGCGCGGTCTGGATCCACGTATCGTCGGGCGCCGCGGCGGCGCCCTGCTCGAGCAGCAGCAGCGCCTCGTCGTACCGTTTCTCGCGCAGTTCGATCAGGCCGAGCACGCACGCGGCTCGCGCCAGCCTGGCGTCCTTCTCGAGCAGCGCGCGCAGCTGGGTGCGGGCGGCGTCGGCGCGTCCGAGGCGGACCAGCACGTCGGCCAGGTACGCGGCGACCTGCGGCTCGGCGATCGGCTCGCCGCGCGCCATCGTGCCGCCGTCGACCTTCTCGCCGAGGTCGAGCCGGACGGCGGAGAACCTGAAGTTGCGGACATAGTTCCGTAACTCCTTGTCCAGTGCCGCGCTGTCGCCAAAGGCGTTGCCGAACGCCTGGTCGGCCGGCGTCCCGATCTTGATCGCGCCCATGAACGCGCTCAACTGCGGCTGCCGTCGCCCCTTGTCCCCGAACATCAGGTAGTGCACGAGCGCCCACGATTCCGCGTAGAGCACGCCTCGCCGGGAGCCTTCGTTGTAGGTCGGCGACGAGTGGTCGATGGCAATCAGCTCGCGCACCGGAATCAACGGGCTGGCCTGCAGCAGCCCGAGATGGTTGTCGTCGGCAAGGCCGAGCATCGCCTTTCGGCCGCCGTCGCGGTCCTCGAAGGTCGAATACACCTCGGCCATCCCCTCGTTGACCCACACCGGCAGGTCGTCGGTCCAGTTGCCGAGCAGGAAGTGCGAGTACTCGTGGAAGACGACCTTGAACGCCTGGTCGAGCGCCTCGGCGTTGACGAGGATGTAGTTGATGTCTTCGTTCTGCAGGAAGAGTCCGGCGGCTTCGACGGTGCGGCCTTCGAATCGTGGCTTGTAGGGCGTGAACGAGGCGTCGTTGCCGAACACGAAGACGACCGTCGGGACTGGCGATGTCGCCGGCGCGCCGGGCATGGCGCGCAGCATCACCTCGCGGAACTGCTCCACCTTCTGCGCCGTCGCCCGGATGGTGCGCTCGGGCGCGTCACCGATGAAGAGGAAGTTCTGCGACCGGAGCCGGGTCCAGCCGGCGTGCGCCTCGGACGGCGTCAGCGACAGGACAGCGAGCGCGGCCAGGATGCGAGCGGTGCTCCGCATGACAGCTCCACGCGAGAAAGAGGTTCGACCGCCCTGACTGGGTGACGCGCCGGCGCCGTGTTTATACACCCTCAGACGTCGAAGCCGACAGGCTGGTTCAGCCTCTCCGACTCCTGCCGATCATTTCGCGCGCGCCACGTCCATCACCACGTCGTACTGGAACCGCACGAAGCGGTGCAGCTCCGCCTCGAGGATCCGCTCCTGATCGCTGTGGGCGCCGAACCCCTTCGCGCCATCTTCGGTGTCGAGCGCCGGGCCGATGCCGTAGCACTGCACGCCCTTCGAGCGAATCTGCGCCATGTCGCTCGCGCCGGTGCTCATCGTCGGCAGCACGTCGACGTTGTAGTGCTTCTTCGTCTCGGCCTCGATCGCGGCGAAGAGCTCGGTGTTCAGCCGCGACGCGCCGGCCGGCCGATAGCGGTCGCGCGCCCAGCGGACCTCGACGTTCGGATCGTTGATGACCGCGCGGATCTGATCGAGGAACGTCGACTGATCCTCGTCGGGGTGCAGCCGCACGTCGAGCGTCGCCTTCGCTTCCGACGGGATCACGTTGTAGCGGTAGCCGGCGGTGAGAATCGTCGGCACGAGCGAGGTGTGCAGCATCGACCAGTGCTCCGGCTCGTTCTCGAGCATCCAGTCGGCGGCCGGCTTCGACACCTTCGGATCCGGGTTGAGCACGTCGCGATAGCGCGCCGCCGACCTCGGGCGGCGCCATCGCCGCGAGCTTGCGGAAGTACGAGCCGGTCGTTTCGTTGACGCGCAGCGGCGGCGTCCACGCGACGATCTTCGCCGACCGCGGTCGACAGGTGAGCGACGGCGTTCGTCTGGCGACGGCACCGAGCCGTGGCCGGCCGGCCCGCGCGCGATGATCTCGACGGCGCGCGGCTCCTTCTCGGTCGTGCCGATGTTGGCCCGCGCGTACCTTGCCGCCGGTGCGCACCACGCCGCCGCCTTCGGCGAGGCAGAACTCGGCGTCGATGGCGTCGAAGTGCTTGTCGACCATGAACTGCGCGCCGACCTCGGGCGCGCCTTCCTCGCCCGACTCGGCGAGGAAGATGACGTCGCGATCGAGCGCGGCGTTGGTCGCGCTTCAGCGTCAGCATCAGCATCAGGCCGGCGACCAGGTTGTCCTTGTCGTCCACCGTGCCGCGGCCGTAGACGTAGCCGCCGTCGACGTCGGCGCCGAACGGGCCGTGGTCGTCCACTTCTTCGGGTCGATCGTGACCACGTCGGTGTGGCCCAGCACCAGGATCGGCCGCTTCTTGCCGTTGCCCTTGATGCGCGCGACGAGGTTGGCGCGCTTCGCGATCGCCCGCGAACACCTGATACGGGATGCCTTCCTTGTCGAGCACCTGCTTCAGGTACTCGACCGCCTGCGTCTCGTTGCCCGGCGGGCTGCTGGTGTCGATGCCGGACCAGCGCCTGGAAATGCCGCAGCGTCTCGGCCTCGACCGCCTTCCAGTCAATCGGCGCCTGCGCCTGGGCGGTGCCGGTGGCGCTCGGTCAGGAGTAAGGTGGTGATGATCGGGATCCATTTCATGACGAATGTGTGCTCCTGGGGTTCGCAGCGGATCTTAGCGCCTGTCCCGGAGAACGAGGAGCAGATCGCGGAGCGTCCCCATGCAGGCGGGCGTCGTGGGGCGGGGCTTCAGCCCCGCCGCGACTGCTCAATCGGCGATCGGGAGGCTCCTGACGCTGTAGTCGTGATGCAGACGCTGGTTGCGGACCGGATCGAGCAGTTCGACCTCGAACCTGTCTCCCGCCCGCGATCTCGCCCATGGCCGGCAGCGTCCCGCAGAACATGACCGTCCCGGGCGGCAGGACCCCCGGCGAATCGGGAAACCTTGCCAGGAGATCTCGCGGCGCCAGCATCCTCGTCACCGGTCCCTCCTGGTAGAGCACCCGGCTGTCCCGAACGCGTCACGTGCGACCGGATCATCAGCGTGTCCCAATGCGGCTCGACATCCGCCAGCCGCCACAGCTCCGGACCGATCGGCTTCGGGCACATCTGCTTCGACACGGTGATGCCATAGGTCTCCACCTTCCGGTCGGTGTGATCGGATCCGATGCCGACATGGATCCCGTCCGCCGCCGAGACCAGCACGAACTCGGCCTCGCCGCTCGACTCGCGCCCGACGACGTCGATCTTCGGCAGCGGTGGTGAGCGAGCATCGTCCCGACCCGGTAGAAACACGGGATCGTCCGACGGACGACGGACCCCAATCGCCTCGAGCTCGGCAACGTGATGCTCCACCGCTTCGCGATCGCGGCCGGTCCAGCCGGCGATCACGACCTGGCGTACATCGAAATTCCGCGCGACGCCGTCCACACGAAACACTCACTGCATGCATCTCAGAGCGCCTTCAAGACCCTGCAACGGGTTGCAGAATCGCCACCGGCCCTTCCGGCGTGTTGACCGCGCCGTCAATCGGTGCTGATAATCGCGCGGCGCCGGAATCATAAGCGGAGAGCACACGCATGCCTTCCAACTACTTCAAGGTCGGCTTGATCATCCCTTCCTCGAACACCGTCATGGAGCCGGACTTTCACCGCCAGATCGGGGCCGCCTGCGCGATCAGCACCTCGCGCATCTACCTCGAGCAGGTCACGCGCGACGCCGAGCAGGCGATGATCGACGACGACCTGCCGAAGGCGCTCCGGCTGATCAAGACGACCGATCCCCACGTGATCGTCTTCGGCTGTACCTCCGCGGGATCGCTGGGCGGGCTGCAGAGCGATGCCGGCATCGCGCGCCGGATCGAGGAGTTGACCGGCGCGCGGGCACTCACCGTCGTCGGATCGATCGTCGAGCAGTTGAACGCGATTCGGCCGCGGAAGGTCGCGGTGTTCACGCCGTATCGGGAGGAGCTGACGCGTACGGTCGCGCGAATGCGTCGTCGCAGGCTGGTTACCAGCTGGGGACGGTCGCGGGCATGGGCATCGTCGCCAACCGCGAGATCGGGCGAGTCACGCCGGACGAGATCGTGGAGTTCGTCGACGGCCAGATGGATGGCGTCGTCGGTCGATTGTATTTTTCTCTCGTGCACCAACTGGCAGGCGATCGATGCCATCGCGGCCGTCAAGGCGCGCTTCGGCGTGCCGGTGATCACCAGCAACCAAGCCACGATCGAAGCCGTTCGCCAGGCCGCGCTGAGCGTTCGGAGGGCCACCGTCCGCCCAGTTCAGGCGGCGACAGCCGCTATGACCCGCCGAAAGCCAGTCGCATGTGATCGGCGCCGGCGCCGGCACCGACGCCGACGCGATCTATTCCAGGATCGCGCGGCGGATCATCCCGGTTCTCATCCTGCTGTTCGTGATGGCCTGGATGGACCGGGTCAACGTCGGCTTCGCCCGCCTGCAGATGCTGCAGGACCTCGGTTTCAGCGAGGCGGTGTTCGGGTTCGGCGCCGGCATCTTCTACCTCGGCTACCTGCTGTTCGAGATCCCCAGCAACCTGCTGCTCGAGCGGATCGGCGCGCGCAAGACGCTCGCGCGGATCGCGCTGCTCTGGGGCGTCGACCAGCATCGCGATGATGTTCGTCAAGTCGGTCGCCGTCGTTCTACCTGCTGCGCTTCCTGCTGGGCGTGTTCGAGGCCGGCTTGTATCCGGGCGTGATTCTCTACCTGACCTACTGGTTCCCGGCGCGGCGGCGCGCGAAGATGATCGGCTGGTTCATGACCGCGATCCCGGCCGCCGGCATCGTCGGCGGGCCGATCTCCGGGTGGATCATGGGTGCGATGGGCGGCGCACGCCGGGCTCGCCAACTGGCAGTGGCTCTTCATCCTCGAAGGCATCCCGTCGATCGTCGTCGGCCTGCTGACGCTGGCGATGGTGGCCGACACGCCAGCCGAGGCGCGCTGGCTCACCGACCAGCGAGAAGGCGCTCGTGCTCGCCGATCTCGAGGCCGACCGACGGAGCGCCGGACATCGCACGCACGGCTTCGGCGACGCGCTCCGGAATCCGCGGGTGTGGCTGCTGACCGCTGATCTACTTCTGCCTGGTCAGCGCCAACCCGACGTTCGGGTTCTGGGGCCCGACGATCATCAGCGGCATGGGCGTCACGAACAACACGACGATCGGCCTGCTCTCGGCGGTGCCGTACGTCGCCGCGATGATGGCGCTGGTCCTGGTCGGCAGAAGTTCCGACCGGCGGCTCGAGCGGCGATACCACTGCGCGCTGTCGTGTCTGGCCGCCGCGGTCGGGCTGGTGCTCATCGGGCAGTTCGCAGACACACCCGTGCTCGCATTCACCGCGCTGGTCGCTCGGGGTCTCTGGCGTGCTGAGCGCGTTCTCGCCGTTCTGGCAGATGCCGACGACAATGCTCGCGGGCACGGCGGCGGCAGGCGGCATCGCGCTCATCAACTCGATCGGCAACCTCTCGGGCTGGCTCGGGCCGTTCGTCGTCGGCTGGCTGATGGACATCACCGGCCGGACCTCGGCCGGCCTGTATGTCATCGCTTGTCTCGAAACCGCAGCGGCGCTCCTGATCGTGCTCTTCATCCCGCGCGAGCACGCCGGCCGCTTCAGCCATCGATCGCTGATCGACGCGCGATCGCTTCATGGAATCTCGCTGACGCGTCCGATGCGTCGATTGACTTGGGTACAGCGGTGACATACGGTCGGCGCCTACTCATGCGATGACGTTCCTACAAAAGTGTGCCTTTTCCGACGGAGGCAAGTTGATGCACTCAATCTCTCGCGCGTTGATTTGTGCGCTGCTGGCGGTGTCGTTCCCGGTCGCGGCGCGGGCACAGACCACCAGCACGCTTCTCGGTGTCGTTCGCGATACGAGCGGCGCGGTGATTCCTGGCGCTACCATCACCGTCAAGCACCTGCGCACCAACGCCTCGCGAACCGTCGTCACCGAGGTCGACGGCAACTTCCTGATCCCGTTCCTCGCCGTCGGCGACTACGAGGTCACCGCCGAGCTGTCGGGCTTTCAGAACGCGGTGCGCCGGATTTCGCTGGAGGTCGATCAGCGCGTTCGCGTCGACCTGACCCTGCAGATCGGCGGCATCGTCGAGAACACGACGGTGGTCGGCGAGTCGCCGCTGGTCGAGACCTCGAGCTCCGACATCGGCAACGTCGTCGACAACAAGCGGATCGTCGAGCTGCCGCTCAACGGCCGGAACTTCATCGCGCTGAACGCGCTCGACGCCGGCGCCGCCACGCGCACCGGCGCCGCGGACTCCTACTTCCAGATGTTCGGCGGCGCCTATTCGTTCAGCGGTTCGCCCGGCGACGCCAGCACCTATACCGCCGACGGGATCGCGATGAAGGGCCAGGGCGATTCGCGCGTGACGATGAAGCTCACCATCGACACGATCCAGGAGTTCAAGCAGCAGCAGGCGCTCTTCTCGGCGGAATCGGGCGGCAGCGCCAACGTCAACGTGGTGACGAAGAGCGGCTCGAACCAGTTCGCGTGGAACGCCTGGGAGTTCGTCCGCAACTCCAAGTTCGATGCGCCGAACTATTTCGACCTGGGCGAGAAGCCGCCGTTCACGTTGAACCAGTTCGGGGCGACCGGCGGCGGCGCGATCAGCCGGGATCGCACCTTCTACTTCGGCAGCTATGAAGGGACGCGAATCAGGAAAGAGGTCGGCCGGGCGTTCAACGTGCCGTCGCTCGCCGACCGGGCCGGCGACTTCCGCGGCCGGCGCACGATCTACGATCCGGCAACCACCCGGCCCGACCCGAACCGGCCCGGACAGTTCATCCGCGATCCCTTCCCCAACAACACCATCCCGGCCAACCGCATCGATCCGGTGGCGAAAGCGACGCTGGAGATGCTGTTCCCGCTGCCCGACCGCGCCGGCGTGGTGCAGAACCTCTTCGGCCCGCTGCGCAACGACACGACCGAAGACCAGGGCACGCTGCGCGTCGACCACCGCTTCACCGACAAGAGCAGCTCCTTCGTCCGCTACAGCCTGACCGACCCGCGCCGCTACAACACCAACTTCGCGCAGCTGCCCAACTACGCCGACTGGTGGAACACGAAAGCGCACAACGCGGTGATCAACAACACCTACGTGGTCTCGAACCGGCTGGTCAACGAGTTCCGCTTCGGCTACAACCGGATGTATCAGTACCTGGTCGCGACCGACCAGCGCGACATCCCGACGATGCTCGGGATCACCGGCACGCAGTCGAACATCTATCCGGGGCCGCCGACGATCAGCATCGCCGGCTACAACTCGACTGCGTCGTTGAGCAACACGCCGAACAACCGGCTCGAGCAGACCTTCGTGCTCAGCGACAACGTGATCTACTCGTTGTCGAACCACTCGCTCGGCTTCGGCATGGAGCTGAAGAAGCTGCTGGAAGACGGCGGCAACCGCGCCGGCGCCCGCGGCACGTTCTCGTTCACGCAGCGCTTCACGACGCTGCCAGGCGTCGCCAACACCGGCGAGCCGATGGCGGAGTTCCTGCTCGGCTACCCGAGCAGCGCGACGACGGCGCACGGTGACGGCTACTCGAACATCCGCCAGACGACCGCGGCCCTCTACGTCAAGGACGACTGGCAGGTTTCGCCCGCGCTGACGCTGAACGTCGGCCTGCGCTACGAGTACCCCTCGCCGCTGACCGAGACGGGCGATCGGCTGCCCAACTTCGACACGACCACCGGCCAGCTGGTGCCGGTCGGCCCGGACGGGTTGATGTACGACCGCGACCTGAACAACTTCGCGCCGCGAATCGGCTTCGCCTACCAGCCGTTCGGCAACGCCAAGACGGTCGTGCGCGGCGGCTACGGAATCTTCTACAGCGAGCCGATGACCTACATGGGCTGGTCGGCGGGCGCGACGCTGCGGCAGGGCGTGACCGTCACCGCGAACCCGACCATCCCGAACATCACGCTGGCGAACGCGTTCCCCGAAGAGCTTCTCGTCGAGTCGCGGAATGTCACCGTGATCTCGCGCGACCTCCGGACGCCGATGAACCACCAGTGGACGCTCGGCGTGCAGCGCGAGCTGGTGCAGAACCTCGCCCTCGACATCGCCTATCTCGGCAACGTCGGGCGCAACCTGATCAGCGGTTCGCAGAAGAACATCAACCAGCCGCCGCCCGGTCCCGGCGCCGGTGGCCAACCGCCGTCCGTATCCGAGCTACGCCAACGTCTCGGTGTTCGAGTCGGACGGCGAGTCGGACTACCATGCGCTGCGAACCGGGCTGCAGCGGCGATTCAGCCGCGGCTTCTCGCTTAACGTCTCGCACGTCTGGTCGCACATGATCGACACCACCGGCACGTCGTTCCTCGCCGAGGGCACCAGCAACGCCAAGCGCGACGTGCACAACCGCGCGGCCGAGCGCGGCAACAGCATCTTCGACGCGCGGCAGCGCCTGGTGGTCAGCTACGTGGTGGAGCTGCCGTTCGAGGGCCCGGTGTTCGGCGGCTGGCAGCTCTCGGGCGTCACGACCTTCCAGACCGGTACGCCGGTGGACGCGGGGCTGTCGTTCGACAACGCGAACTCGGGCAGCGTCGGCGACAACCGGCCGGATCTGGTCGGCGATCCGAACACCGGCCCGAAGACGCCGCAGCAGTGGTTCAACATCGCCGCGTTCGCGACGCCGGTGCCGTTCACCTTCGGCACCACCGGCAAGAACGTCATCACCGGTCCCGGCATCAGGGCATCGGACTTTTCGGTGACCAAGAACATGCGCCTCGCGAAGAGCGGCAAGATCCAGCTGCGCCTCGAGATCTTCAACATCTTCAACCAGACGAACTTCGCCGCGCCCAACGCGACGTTCGGCAACCCGAACTTCGGCGTCATCTCGTCGGCCGGCGAGGCGCGCGAAATTCAGTTCGGCGTGAAGGTCGGGTTCTAGGGCCGCTGAAGCGGCGCCCTACTAAGGGAGTTGAGCCGTGAATCCAAAGCAGCGTTACGCCGACGAGCGTCCTGGTACTGGTGATGGGCACGACCCTGGCCGTGCGCGAGGCGCCCGTCCAGTCCGCGCCGCAAGCCGCAACCAGCCAGTCGGCGCCTGTCGTCGAGAAAAACGTCCCGGTGCCGATGCGCGACGGCGTGCAGCTCGGCGCCGACATCTATCGCCCATCCGCGGCCGGCAGGTTCCCGGTGCTCCTGTGCCGGACGCCGTACAACAAGAACGGCCAGGAGGCGCTGGCGAAGTTCTTCGTCGAGCACGGCTACGCCGTCGTCGTCGTCGATTCGCGCGGGCTGCATGCCTCGAAGGGCCAGTGGAATCCCTACACCGACGAGGCGCGTGACGGCTACGACACGCAGCAGTGGGTCGGCCAGCAGCCGTGGTCGACCGGGCAGGTCGGGATGTTCGGCCGTTCGTATCCCGGCTACACGCAGGTGGCGCCGGCGCCGCTGCGCAGCCAGTACGTGAAGGCGATCATGCCGGAAGCGGCGCAGTCGTCGAACTTCGAGGCGATCTGGTCGACCAACGGCATCTATCATCTCGCGCTCGGCTTGAGCTGGGGCACCGGGCAGGAAGCGATTGCCAAGGGGCAGCCGCGGCCGTCGCCGTCGTGGGTGGAGGTGATGAACCACCTGCCGCTGAAGTCGTCGATGGAGGTGATCGGCATCCATTCGAAGTTCGTCGCCGACACGATCGCGCACGAGACCTACGACGACTTCTGGAAGGCGATGAGCATCCAGGAGAAATACGCCGAGATGGACGTCCCGTCGTTCCATCTCACCGGCTGGTACGACGACCTGACGCACGAGACGATCTCGAACTTCGTCAACATGCGCAAGCAGTCGCGCTCGGAGCACGCGCGCCGCTGGCAGAAGCTGCTGATCGGCCCCTGGGGCCACGGCGTGCGCACCGATCCGAAGTACGGCGACCTCGACTTCGGGCCGAACATGGCGACCGATCTCCGCAACCTTCACCTGCACTGGTACGACTACCACCTCAAGGGCGTGCAGAACGGGCTCGACAAGGAAGCGCCGATCCGGATCTTCGTGATGGGCGAGAACGTCTGGCGCGAGGAGCAGGAGTGGCCGCTGGCGCGCGCGAAGCCGACCCGGTTCTACCTGCACAGCGGCGGCACGGCGAACACGCGCATGGGCAACGGCACGCTCTCGGACAAGACGCCCGGCACCGAGCTCTCGGACAAGTACGCCTACGATCCGCGCTATCCCGGTGCCGACCTATGGCGGGCACGGCAGCGGCGGCGGCGGCATTACGCGCGACGGCGCGTTCAGCATCCAGGGACCGATGGATCAACGGTCGACGCAGCAGCGCAGCGACGTCCTGGTCTACACGACCGACGCACTCACCACCGATACCGAAGTGACCGGCGCGCCCGAGCTGAGCCTCTTCTTCTCCGACCAACGTGACCGATACCGATTTCTTCGCGACCCTCTCGGACGTCTACCCGGACGGCCGCGCGATCCTGATCACGGAAGGTGCGCTCCGGACCCGATATCGCGAATCCCGCGAGAAGACGAAGCTGCTGACGCCGAATCAGACGTATGAGGTGAAGATTCCGCTCTGGGAGACGAGCAATGTCTTCAAGACGGGCCACCGGATCCGGCTGCACATCACGAGCAGCAACTTCCCCCGCTTCAACCGGAACCTGAACTCGGGGAAACCGATGGCCGAGGAGATGGAAAGCGACATCAAGGTCGCCAACCAGGTGATCCTGCACGACACCCAGCACTCCTCGTTCCTGCTGCTGCCGGTGATTCCGGCAGGCGACGGCAAAACACGATAAGAAAGGCGAAGGGGCGCGGTTCCGCCGCGCCGAGCCGTCGATCCAACAAATTGTTCCATGCGCATTTCTTCAGTTCCAGGCTCGACGATTGTCGTGGATTATCACCGGGGTGGGGTATGTTTGCCCTCAATCGCGTCGGCCAGCGCCGCCGCTGCCCGACAACTCGAAACTGGCGGAGGGAGGACCCATGGAACTGAAACTGCACGTCTCGAACCCCTGGTCACTCAGCATCGCTGTTATCGTCGCGTGTTTCGCAAGCGCGTGCGGTGATGACTCGCCGGCGGCACCCACGACGCCGACGGTCACCTTCTCAACGTCGATCCAGCAGCAGATTCTGGATCCAGCCTGCACGGCGTGCCACACCGACCAGGGCCGGACACCCGCCGGCAATTTGAATCTGCGGTCGGGACAGTCGGTCGCTCAGCTGGTCGGCGTGGCGAGCAGCGGAAAGACCGGCGCGACTCGAGTCATCGCCGGCAACCCGAGCGGCAGTTATCTCATCCAGAAACTCGAAGGTGCAGCTGACATCGTCGGCCTGCGGATGCCGCGAAACGGGCCGCCGTATCTGACCACCGAGCAGGTGGCGCTGATCCGGCAGTGGATCCAGAACGGCGCGCCGAACAACTGAGTCGAGCGACGAACTGGCGAGGCCAGGAACACAGCCGCTGAATCGGCGCGCGGATCGCGCGGTGACGGACTAGTACCGCCAGCCCTTGACGTCGGCGCCTTTCGGCGCGGTCTTCGTCCAGTGATCGGCCATCTGCGGGATGAACCGGTTGTGGTAGGTGATGCGCGAGATGGCGTTGACGTGCTCGTGATCGCCGCTCCAGCAGTGCTCGTCCTTCATCCCGTAGTCGACACGCGCTTCGGCCGGCGGGTTCGCCGACTGGAGAAACTCCTCGGCCCGATAGACGGCGTTGTTCAGGAAGTAGTTGTCCGAGAGGCCGACGTTGAGCGTGATCTTGCCGCGCAGCTTTGGTGCCAGCGTCGCCCAGTCGCGCTGCATGATGTGCACGAGATCGTAGTGCTCGCGCCAGTAGGCGGCGACCGACTTGTCGATCTCGCCGGTCCGCTTGTCCCAGATGCGCCTGGGATAGCCGTCGGCGCCGACCGGCGAGTAGACCGCTTCCCAGATGTCCCACTGCCCGCCCGAACGTGATTTGGTGCCGAGCACCAGCTCCATCAGGTTGTTCTGCTCGACCGTCGACCGCGTCTGCCCGAGGTAGTCGCGTTTCCCCGGCCGCGGCGTGCGCTTGAACGGCCCCTCGGAGTAGTAGGCGTTGGCGTCCTCGTAGATGTTGACGACCGTGTAGCTCCGGAAGTCGATCGGATCCGGGCAGTTCGCCCAGGCGCCGTTGTACTGATCCGGGTAGAGCACCTGCACGCCGAGCGCCTCCCACCCGCCGGTCGAGCCGCCGTAGACCGCGCGCGCCCAAGGGCCGATGCCGCGAAACATCTGCTCGATGTGGGGAATCAGCTCGTAGGTGATCGCATCGCCGTAGGGACCGAGGTTCTCCGAGTTCACCGCATAGGAGTCGTCATAGTACGGGTTCGCATGCTGGATCGTGACCATGATCACGCGTGGAAAGCCCGGGCCTGTCCACTGCTTGTAGAACTGGTACCCGTCTCCTGCAGCATCCGTTCGTAGCCGTACTTGTCGCAGAACTCTCCCTCGTGGCCGTTCGGGCAGTACTTCGCGATGTTCGCGACGTCGGCCGGCGGCAATTTCGGGTCGGGCGGCGTCTCGCGCCATCCCGAGACTTCGCGCTGAAAGTGCCCGTGATAAATCGCCAGCGGATAGCGCACCCGCGGATGCGAGTCCCACCCTTCGGGCAGGACGACGAGCGCCCCGAGGTACATTGGCCGTCCCCAGAACTTGGTCAGCCGTTCGCTCTGGATTCTGATGCGCTTGACGTACTTCGTGTCGGGAAGATCCGGCAGCGGCGGGATCGTCTTGTCGAGCGTCACGCGGATCGGCTGATCACTCGACGGATCGATGCGCATCTTCACCGGCGCGCTGTAGAGATTGCCGGGCGCGCTCGCCCACTGCTGCCCTTCGCCGCGATCGGGCGGCAGCTTCACGGTGTGCCCGTCGGAGCGGGTAAAGGTCTCGTAGACGTGCAGCAGTCCCTGGACCCAGTACTCGCCGGGCTTGATGTCGCCCAGGCTCTGCACCGGATAGCCCAGCACGCTGGCGTCGACGGCGACCTCCCGGCCGGGCGCGAGGCCGTCGACATCCACGCCGAAGACCTGGGCGGTCCGGTCGCCGTCGGACACCTGAAAGCGCGGCTCCGTCCGCTCGTCGGTCGACAACAGCAGCAGCAAACGTCCGTCGAGCGGCTTCGTGCCCGGAGCGGCCGGCACGGTGACGAGCACGCGCAGCGGGGCCGTCGCCGCGCGACCCTGGAATCCCGTCGCGGCGGCAAAGGTAGTCGCGAGCAGGAACGCCGACAGAAGACGAAGTGCAATCACGGTTGATGCCCTTTCTGACAAGCTCACCCTAGGGATGACCGGCAATCGGGGCGCGGACAGCGCGGCCCGGGCGCGCCGCCGTCACCTCGCCGCCATCGACGACGACCTGCCCGCCGACGATGACGTACGGGAATGCCGGCCGACGGGATGCTCGCGTCTTCGTAAGTCGCGCGATCGATGACCGTGGCCGGATCGAAGATCGTGAGGTCGGCGTCGGCGCCGACGCTTGATCCGGCCCTTCGTCGCCATCGCCGGCGTCCGCCGCTCCAGCCGGCGCGCCGGCTCGAGCGTCATCCGCCGCAGCGCGTCCATCAGCGGCACGCGCCTTCTCCTCGCGCACGTATCTGCCGAGCACCTTGGCGAACGTGCCGGACGTGCGCGGATGTCCGCGGCCGTTCTCGATGAAGCCGTCGCTGGCGATCATCGACAGCGGGCTGACGATGGCGGCGCGCGTCTGCTCCTCGGAGCGGCCGTGGATGATCACGGTGCCGCCGGCCTTACGCGCCTTGGCGAACGTCGCGCGCGTCAGCCGCTCGCCGCGTCGACACCAGCTGGTGCAGCGCGAAGCGCTCGTCGGGCCAGCGTCTCGCCAGTCGTCGAAGAGCGCCGACTGGATCTCGGTCATGCCGGCGCCGTAGGGATACGCCTCGGTCGTGACGTCCTGCCCCGCGTCGCGCGCCGCCTTGATCTGCAGCGAGGAAGCCGTCGAGCTCGTCGCCCGCCGACGAGTTCACGTGGACGATGTGCAGCGGCGCGCCCGCGGCCTTCGCCGCGGCGATCGTCTCGCGCAGCCCGCCGGCGCCGCCGCGCATGTGGATGTGCGCCGAGGCGCCGCCCGCGCCGGCGACGCGGAACATCCGCTCGATCTCCGACATCGGCGCGCCCGGCGTGTAGGCGCTGCCGAAGCCCATCGGCCACCGCGCCCTGCGCGAGCCCTTCGCGCAGGATCGCTTCCATCGCCGCCATCTGCGCGTCGGTCGCGGTGCCGCTGCCGCCGATGCCGGCCGGCAGCAGGCCCTGTGCCGGGATCGCCGAGCACCTTCATCCGCGCCGGGATGTGGCCGACCGACACGCCGTAGTTGACGATCTGCCCGCCTTCGCGCGCCGCGTACCACGCGGCGACGTCGCCGGTGCCGACCTCGAGCTCGAACGCCGAGGTGACGCCGTCGCGCACCATCATCCGGTACGACTCCTCCTGCTGCCCGTGCTCGTGCAGGTCGATGAAGCCGGGCGCGACGACGTGGTTCGGCGGCGTCGATGACGCGCGTGCCCGCGAGCGGCGTCGCCGACACCGCCTCGATCGTGCCGCCGCGGATGCCGACGTGGCGCACGGCGTCGAGGCCCGACTCCGGATCCATCACGCGCCCGTTGGCGATCACCAGGTCGTAGGTGACCGGCGGCTGCGTCGCGCACGCGGCGAGCGTCAGCGCGGCGGCAACGATGCAGATGTTCGTGAAGCGCATGGTTCCGAGCAACACAGTAGTCGAACGCAGAGGCCGCGGAGGCCGCAGAGCAAACATCATCAATGATCTCTTTCCGTGTGTGGACGAGCGTCGGGAATCGACATCGAGACCGTCGGGCAGCCGCAAAGAATACAAAGCATTTCTCTGCGTGCTCTGCGGTCTCCCGTTCCTACATCGGCTGTTGGATCTGTAGCAGCTCGTAGGCCCTGAGCACCGCCCGCGGATCGGGGCGTCCGACCCGCTGCCCGTACTGCGGCGCGAACTTGCTCAGATCCATCTTCTCCGTCGCCTGCGCCGCGGTCAGCCCCTGCGCGCGCAGCGCCGCCGCCTGCTTCCAGAAATCACGCAGGTAGCTCTGGAAATCGTCGATCTGCTTCCGCTCCTTCAGCGGCGCGCCGTGCCCCGGCACGATGACGTCGAAGTCGACGGCCTTGAGCCGTTCGAGGCTCGCCGGCCACTCGTCGATGAACGAGTCGCCGAGATACGACAGCACGCCGCCGCCGGGACGACCCTCGAAGAAGTCGCCGGTGAAGACAATCCGCTCGGCCGGCAGGAAGACCATCGTGTCGCCACCCGTGTGCCCGCGCCCGAGAAACAGCAACTGCACCTCGCGGCCGCCCTTGTGGATGGCCATCGAGTCGGTAAAGGTGACGTTCGGCGGCTTCACCTGTACTTCCTGCGTCGCCTTGTAGTGCGCTTCGGTGACGCCGAGGCTGGTCTCGAGTGTCGCCTTCTCCTTCGGGTCGGTCGCCTGCGCGATCCGCTGCTTCAGCTGCGCGATCTGCCCCGGCAGCACGTCGGTGAACGACTTGTTGGTCCGCTGCTGCAGCACGTTGGTCAGGTGCATCCGGCGGATGTACTCGTGGCCGACGATCTCGACCTCGTCGCCGAAGATCTGGTTTCCGTGCGCGTGGTCGAAGTGGTAGTGCGAGTTGAAGACGTAGCGGATCGGCTTGGGCGTGATTTCGTCCTTGATCTGCGCGACCAGCGCCCGCGCCGCGGCCGGCGTGACGCTGGTGTCGACCAGCATCGTGTGGTCGGCGTTGACGATGACGAGGCCGTTGCTCATCGTCGTCATCACGCCGGTGCCGGTCGCGAAGTAGACGCCTTCGGCGAGCTTCTCGAAGCGATACGCCTTGCCGGCCGGCGCGGCGCCTTGAGCGGCCGCGCCGCGCCCGCCCTGAACGTAGGACGCCACGAGCAGCAGGACCACGGCGGTGGCGAACAGATAACGTCTCATGGGTGTCGTCTCCTGTGAGGGCTATGCCCACGACGATCGAACGCAGAGCTCGCAGAGCGCGCAGAGAAATTCTTGTTCTCTGCGGTCTCAGCGGCCTCTGCGTTCCATCTACGCCAGCGTCTTGTAGAGCGCGAGCAGCTTGCTCCACGCCTTCTCGGCGTCGGGCTTGCTGTAGATCGGCTGGCCGTTGGCCTGCTTCGGCATGTCGGGCACGCACCAGCCGTGCTGCGCCTCCGGGTAGACCTCGACTTCGGCCGGCACCTTGGCCGCCGCGAACGCCTCGCGCAGCGTGTCCTTCGCCTCCGGCTGCCGCGCATCGTCGTTGGCCGCCACGGCGATGTACATCCGCGCCTTGATCTTCGGTGCGAGCAGATGCGGGCTGGTCGGCGCGGTCGGTAACGAGACCGCCGCCGTGGAACGACGCGCCGGCGCCGATGCGATTGGGCAGCGTCGGCCGCGGTCCGGACGACGAGCGGGCCGCCCATGCAGTAGCCCTGCGTGCCGATCTTCTTGGTCTTGTTCACCGCGGCTGCGCGTCGAGGTAGGCGACGTAAACCGGCGCATCCTTCTCGGCGTTGCCCGGTGCCGTCGCCGACGCCATCAGCGGCTGCAGCTTGGCCATGTCCGCCGGGTTCTGGAAGCTGAACGACCCCGGGTCGGCGATGACCGGCGCCTTCGCGAGGCGATAGAACGGGTTCGGCACCAGTACCGAGTAGCCTTCGGCGGCAAGGCGCTTGGCGATGTCGCGCATCGACGGGCGGAGCCCGAACGCGTCGGGCCAGATCAGCACGCCCGGATGCGAGCCGGTCGTCGGATGAATGAACGCGGCATCGCAGACGCCGTCGGCCATCTTGATTTCGACGTTGGTCTCGACGACGGGCAGTTCGGCGGCCGCGGCGGAGCCGGCGGCGGCGGCAAGGCCGGCGGCGATCGACATCGCGACGAATTCGCGGCGCGACGGATCGTCTGGTATCTCGGCGTTGGCGTTCAGATCCGGTTTCTCATCAGCCATCGGTCTCTCCTGTTGCGTCTTCATACCACGACTGGGGAACTTGCGCCGTCCATTGTGATGATCGCCCCGGTGAGATAGCTGGCACGCGGCGAGGCGGCGAAGACGGCCACCGCCGCGACCTCTTCGGCTTCGGCCAGCCGCCCGAGCGGGATGCGGTCGATGCTGCGCTTCAGCGCTTCGGCCTCGGTGATGCCGTGCCGCGCCGCTTCCGCCTGCATCCCTTCGACGACCCGGGACGTCTTCGTCAACCCGGGGTTGATGCCGAGGATGCGGACGCCCTTCGCCGCGTAGGCATTCGCCAGGCCGACGGTCGCGAGCATCAGCGCCGCGTTCGCGGCGCCGCCGGGCAGGTGAATCGGCGACGCCACCTTGCCGCCGTTGCCGATGATGTTCACGATCACGCCGCGGCCGCGCGCCGCCATCAGCTTCACGACCGGATCGATGGCGTTGATATAGGTGAAGTACTTCGCATCCATCGCCGCGCGCCAGGCGTCCGGGTTCAGGTCGTCCGGCGCGGTGCGGCGTGCGGCGCCGGCGCTGGTGACGAGGATGTCGATGGCGCCGAGCTCGGACTCGACGCGTTCGACCATGGCGCGCGCGGCGCCGGCGTCGGCGAGATCGGCGGCGACGGTGATGACCGGCCCGAGCTCATCGCGCGCCGCCGCGAGGTTTGCTTCCGAGCGCGAAGCGATCGCCACGCGGGCGCCCTCGGCGAGGAACGCCCTGGCGCAGGCGAGCCCGATCCCTTGCTGCCGCCGGTGACGAGCACACGGCGTCCGTCGAGTTCGAATCCATGATGGAGTGAGCGCATGACGATAACACGCGTCAGGCGGTTGCCCCGAAGCCTGCCGCTTCCTCGCTACCGGCAACCGCGGCGTGCGTCGATCGAGACGAGTCGATCGAGCCGCTGCGGCTCTCGGCGCGAAGGAGGCCGCCGCCCCCGATCGTGCCGTCGACGCGGCGCTCCGACACGCTGCCTTGCACCAGCCCGCCGTTCAGCCGCACCTTCCCCGATTGGCTGCTCATGTTCAGCGCCACCGGCGCGCTCGGGTCGATGCCGATGTCGATTCCGCCCGAGCCGGTGGTCGCGGCCCACGGACGCGCGGGGGGTCCTTGAATAGAATGTGGCCACTGCTGCTGGCCGCGTTCAGGCCGCCCGCGGCGCCGCACAGCTTGATCGCGCTCGAACTGGTCTCGACATCGACGTCGCCACCCCCGGTGAGCCGGGCTCGACGGCGCCGCTGCCGGTGCGGACCCGGACATCGCGCTGGAGCCCGCGCGCGGTGATGGCGCTGCTGCTCGTCGTCACGCTGAGATTGTCTGCCACGTCGGCGACCGTCACCGCGCCGGATCCGGCTTCATTCGCGCCGTCGAGCCGAGCCGCTCCACGGCAATCGCGCCGGACTGGGTCGTGGTGTCAACCGCTCCGCGGACACCGCTCACCGTCGTCGCGCCGGAATCGCTCAGTGCCAGCACCTTTGTCTCCGGCGGGACCTGCACCTCGTAGCTGACGGTGACCGCGTGGCGCGCGACGTCATCTGACGGGGGACGCAGGCGAACGGTTTGGCTGTCGATCTCGATTGGCGGATGTTCGGCGACGCGGCGCATGATCTCGACCGCGTCCGCCGGCACGTCCCAGCCGACGCGAATAGTGACCTGCCCGCTGACCACGATTTTTCCGGGCGCGCCGCCCCGGACATCGATCTTGCCGCGGATGGTCGACACGTCGAGCGCCGACGCGCCGCTCACATCGATCGCGCGTTCGAACGGCTGGCGCTGTGCCATCGCTGGCGCGGAGACGGCGACGATTGTTGCGGCGACGAGCGCGACGACGTGATCTGCAACCCGCCTTCTTGATCCGAGCACGGAGCCGAGGACGACGGCGAGCGGGCCGATGCGCCCGGATTTGACGAATCACCTATCGCACGAATCGAGTCGTGTAGAGTGTCGTCGGACGGCAGGGTGCGCATGGACACTTATCCTCGCGGACGTCGCGACGTTTGAGGATGATGACCGCGCTCGGCGCAGCCGGGCTTCCGGTTGAGTCGCGCGCGCTTTTCCGCTCAATGGCCGGTGCACCGGCCGCGCAATACGATCCCGCGGCCAAGTTCGAGATCAAGGTGAGCGAGGTCGAGTTCCGGCGCAACGCGGCCGGACGAATGCTGATGGCCCGCATCTATCAGCCGAAAGGTGCCGGACCGTTTCCCACCGTGCTCGATCTGCATGGCGGCGCATGGAACGGCAAAGACCGCCACGCCGAGGAACCGATGGACCGCGCGCTGGCGGCGAGCGGCGTGCTCGTGGTCGCCATCGACATGACGCTCGCGCCGGAAGCGCCGTACCCGGCTTGCGTGCAGGACGCGAACTACGGCGTGCGCTGGCTCAAGTCGAAAGCGGCCTCGTGGAATGGCGACCCGTCGAAGATCGGCGTCTACGGCAGCTCGAGCGGCGGCCACGTCGCCGAGCTCCTGGGCATGCGCCCGCGCGACCCGCGCTACAACGCGATTCCGCTGCCCGAGGCGCCGAAGTCGATGCGACGGTCGCCTACGTCGCGATGCGCTCGCCGATCAGCGATCCGTTCGCGCGCTTCCAGAACGCGGAGAAAATGAAGCGCGAGGCGATGATCAAGAACCACACGACGTTCTTCAAGCCGTGGGAAACGATCTACGAAGCAACCCGCAGCAGATCCTCGAGCGCCGCGAAAAGGTCGACGCTGGTGCCGCTGCTGATCATGCAGGGCGCGCTCGACGACAACGTGCTGCCGGCGGTGCAGGAGAAATTCGCCGCGACCTACAAGGCGGCCGGCGGCGACTGCCAGTTACCAGCTGTTCGAGGGCTGCGAGCACGAGTGGGTCGCCAAGCCGGGGCCGCAGACCGACCGCGCGCGCGAGATGGTCAAGGCGTTCATCGCGCGCCAGTTGAAGGCGACTGACGCCCGGGAGATCAGGAGGGCGATCTCTTCTCACGCCTGTTGAACAGGAGAACAGGAGAGACTATGAGCGGGCCGCGCAATTAAGCTCCTGAGGGTGTTCAAAGCCAAAAGGAGGCTGTGATGATCGCAACGACCCGCCCGAGCTGAGTGTAAACGAGCCGACGTTGTATGTGGCGTTTGAGTTGGGGAAGAAAGACTGGAAGCTGGCGATGACGTCGGGCTTCGGGGTCGACGCCGTGGCTGCGGACGGTCGCCAGCGGCGATCTGGGCGCCGTGCGAGCGCGCGCTGCGGCAGGGGCGGCGGCGGTTTGGGTTGGCGGCGCCGGCGCCGGTGGTGAGTTGTTACGAGGCCGGCCGCGACGGGTTCTGGATTCATCGCGCGCTGACGCAGGGGGGGATCGCCAATCGGGTGGTCGATTCGGCGAGCATCGAGGTGAATCGGCGCGCGCGGCGCGCGAAAACGGATCGGCTCGATGCGCTGAAACTGGTGCAGATGCTGGTGCGGGTCTGTTACGGGGAGCGGCGCGTGTGGAGCGAGGTGCGCGTGCCCGACCGTGGCCGACGAGGCCGCGCGGCAGGTGAGTCGCGAGCGGACGGCGTTGACGCAGGAGCAGACGCGGCGTGATCAATCAAATGCGCGGCTGGCTGGCGACGTGGGGCTGCGCCCTGCCGCCGCGGCGCCGCGGCGACTGGTGGGCCGACGGTGCGGGACTGGGCGGGCGCGCCGTTGCCCCGCGAAGTGCAAGCGCGCCTCGCGCGCGCGGAGGCGCGCGGCGGCGGTGCTCGAGGAGCAGATTGGCGGAGCTCGACGCACCAGCAACAGGCGGCGGTGACCGCCGCGGCGCCGGCGAGTGCGTTGCGCCAGTTGGTGCAGCTGAAAGGCGTCGCGACGACGAGCGCGTCGGTGTTGCTCGAGGAGGGGCTGGTGTGGCGGGCGTTCCGCAATCGGCGGCAGATCGGCGGGTTCCTGGGCTTTGCGCCGACGCCCGTACAACAGCGGGGCATCGACGCGGGAGCAAGGCATCAGTCGCGCGGGGAATAAGCGGCTGCAAACGATCAGCATTCAGCTGGCGTGGAGTTGGGTGCGCTGGCAACCGCTCAGTGCGCTGACGCAGTGGTATCGCGCGACATTTCGGGACCGGGAAACGGGCGCGCCGGATTGGGATTGTGGCGGTCGCGCGCAAGCTGGTGATTGCGCTGTGGCGGTATGTCACGACCGGCGTGGTGCCCGCGGGCGCGATCCTGAAAGGCGCCTAGGCCTAGGCTCGGGTCGGACGACGACTCACGCGCGCGGCGCGACGGTTCATGACCGGGTCGCGCCCGCGACCGCACAGGAGAGGGTGCCGCCGCACCGTGTCTGGATTGAGACTGCACAGTCTCGGGGGCCGCGCGATCCGCGCGTGCCCGAATAGAAGGCGAGCGCTGGGTCACGTACCCACGGCTCACACCCGGACCCGCGTGAAGATTGGAGACCGATGTCGACGCAGGGCAATCGCGCTGTGCTCCTACGACGGCCGCCTCCGCCGGCCCCGCTCTTGGCGGGGGGCCGGCTTCGGCGGCAGCGGGATTCAGCGTACGGGTTCAGAGCGAACGTCACAACGGATGCTTGACAGCGGTCCGCAACATAGAAGGTCAGGAGATCACGAGATCAAGCAAAACCCGCGATGAGAAGACCAGGAAAAAGTCAAAAAGGAATTTTCTCTCTGGTCTTCCGACCTTCTATGTTCTCCTCCTGAGCTCGATCTAGCTCCCCGGGATCATGAGATGCGCGGTCGACGTTCCCGCGTTCATGATCCAGATGCCGCCCTTCTGATTGTTGTCGGGCAGACCCAGCGACGTCGCGGTCGCGCCCGGGACGGCAACCGTCGTGTGGATGCGCGCGGTCGCCTTGTCCGGGCCGCTCATCGTCAGCCACACCGAACCGAACTCCGGCTTGACGCGGCTGCCATCGGCTTCGGCGTCGGCCAGGGCCTTGTCGCGCGCCGCCTTGTCGGCGATCGCCGCGAACTTGCGGTTCTGCGCCACCCGATCGAGGTTGGCGAGGCTGGTGCACTGCGCCGCAAACGGCGCCGTGATGCCAGGGTCGCCCGTGCGCTCGTAGCACACCAGCTTGTTGGTCCCCTTCTTCAGGGTGTCGTAGGTGTTGTCGGCCTTCCACTTGATCACGGTGGCGGCCTCCTTCTGGTTGCGCGGCGCAGGCGCCAGCGCGCGGTCGAGGGCGTCGGCGTCCGGCGTTTGCGCGAACGCGCTGGTCGATGCGACCAGCAGTCCGGCGACGATCACTACGATACGTTTCATTCGCTAACCTCCAGTGTTCCGGGTCTGACGTGATTTCGTTGGGACGCAGTTTAGTCGATAGTGGTTGCACCCGGCGAGCGTGATTTCTCGGGATTTCGGTCGCGCAGGCCTTGCGAGCGCGTTTCAAAAGCGCTGCCCCGCGCGCGGCCGCTGGCAGGCCTAAAGGCCTGGCGCGCGAGACGCCGCGCTACGCACGCGTCCCAGGATGACCGCATCCGAACACTCCGTGGAAAAGCACTCCGAAGGGTAAAATACACAGGTGATGAAGAGTTGGATCGGTCCGGTCGCAGCGGGAGCCTGCGTGCTCGCCGTGGCGATCGCCGGCAGCGCGGCGCTGTCGGGGCAGAAGGCCGACGAACCGTGGGGCGGCGTCCTCGACGAGCATCCCCGCATCGCCTACGCCTCGCGGCCGACTACCGATCGCGTGGCGGCGCTGAACCAGGCGCTCGCCGCCGGCAGCCGGTCGCTGCGGCGCGAGCCGCAAAGCGGCTATCTCGCGTCGGTTCTCGACGCGCTCGGCGTCCCGGTTGAATCGCAGCTGCTCGTGTTCTCGAAGACCGGCGTGCAGCGCGCCCACACCGGCCCGCATACGCCGCGCGCGATCTTCTACAACCTGTCGGTCGTCGTCGCGCACGTGCCCGGCGCGCCGTTTCTCGAGCTGGCGGCGCAGGATCCGCAGCAGGGCGTCGTCTTCTACACGCTCGACCAGACCGCGGCATCGCCGGCGCTCAAGCGCCAGACCAGCTGCCTCACCTGCCACGTCTCGGCGACGACGCTGGACGTGCCCGGGATGATCGTGCGCAGCAACACGGTCGACGAGGGCGGCAACGTGATGCCGCAGTTCGGCAGCTACGACGTCAGCCACGAGACGCCGCACCCGGATCGGTGGGGCGGCTGGTTACGTCACCTCGGATCCGCTCGCCATCCCGTACGCGCAGCGCGCCCACACCGGCAACATCACGTTCACCCGCGGCGGCAGCACGTCGAACCAGGTGTTCGTCGACTGGCTGAACAGCGCACCGGAAACGCGCGGCTACCTCTCGCCGCAGAGCGACATCGTCGCGCTGCTGGTCTTCGATCACCAGATGCGCGCGATCAACCTGCTGACCCGGCTGAACTGGGAGGCGCGCGTCGCGGCGGCGGGCACGTCTGCTGCCGGCGCGCCGGAGCCCGGCATCGGCAAGCTGGCGAACGAGCTGGCGGACTACCTGCTGTTCCTCAGCGAGCAGCCGCCATCGGTGCCGCTGATCGCGCGCGACGGCTTCGCCGCGAGCCTCGAGCCGCAGGCGCCGAAAGACAGGCAGGGCCGATCGCTGGCGCAGCTCGATCTGAACACGCGCCTGATGCGCTACCCGTGCAGCTACATGGTCTACTCCGAGGCGTTCGACGGCCTGCCGGCGGCGGTGAAGCAACTGGTGTACGCGCGGATGATCGACGTCCTCTCGTCGCCCGACCAGCGCGTCAGCGACGCGCGCGTGTCGGCGGCCGATCGCCGCGCCGTCCTCGAGATCCTGCGAGAAACCAAGCCCGACTTTCCTGGTCACAATTGAAGCTGCTCTACGCCTACCTGCGCAACTACTGGGGCCTGGTCGCGCTGGCGCTGGTGCTGGCGACCATCAACCAGGTCTTCTCGCTGCTCGATCCGCTGATCTTCCGCCACGTCATCGACGAGTACGCGACCCGGTTCCAGGAGTACACGACCGGCGAGTTCTTCCGCGGCGTCAGCCTGCTGCTCGGCGCGGCGGTCGGCGTGGCGTTCGTCTCGCGCGTCGCCAAGAACTTCCAGGACTACTTCATCAACGTCATCACGCAGCGGCTCGGCGCGCAGCTCTACTCCGACGGCATCCGCCACTCGCTCGAGCTGCCGTACTCGGTGTTCGAGGATCAGCGCAGCGGCGAGACGCTCGGCAAGCTGCAGAAGGTGCGCACCGACGTCGAGAAGCTGATCTCGACGCGTCGATCAACGTGCTGTTCACGTCGCTGGTCGGCATCGTCTTCGTGATGGTCTACGCCTTCAGCGTGCACTGGCTCATCGCGCCGGTCTACTTCCTGACCGTGCCGCTGCTCGGCGTCCTCAGCTCGGTGCTGAGCCGAGCGCATCAAGACGATCCAGAAGGTGATCGTCGCCGAGACGACGGCGCTGGCCGGCTCGACGACCGAGTCGCTGCGCAACATCGAGCTGGTGAAGAGCCTCGGGCTCGGCGCAGCAGGAGATCGCGCGGCTCAACGCGCACGACCGGCAAGATCCTGAAGCTCGAGCTGAAGAAGGTGCGCTACCTGCGCAGCCTCAGCTTCATCCAGGGCACGGCGGTGAACTTGCTGCGCACGAGCATCATGTTCCTGATGCTCTACCTGATCTACACGCAGCGCGATCACGGTCGGGCAGTTCTTCTCGCTGTTCATCTACTCGTTCTTCATCTTCGGCCCGCTGCAGGAGCTCGGGAACGTCATCAACATCTACCGCGAGACCGAAGCGTCGCTCAACGAACTTCGAGGACATCCTGCAGATCCCGAAGGAGCCGAAGCCGGCGAACCCGGTGCCGCTGCGACGACCTGCGCACGCTCGCGTTCGACGACGTCAGCTTCCAGCACCAGATCGGCGTCGTCGCCGGCGCTCAGCGACATCTCGTTCGAGCGTCGAGCGCGGCGAGACGATCGCGTTCGTCGGGCCGTCGGGCGCCGGCAAGACGACGCTGGTGAAGCTGCTGGTCGGCCTCTATCCGCCGCAGGTCGGGCAGCATCCTCTACAACGGCATCCCGGGCGACGACGATCGATCTCGACGCAGCTGCGCGAGCGGATCGGCTTCGTCACGCAGGACACGCAGCTCTTCTCGGGCACGATCCGCGAGAACCTGCTGTTCGTGCAACCCGACGGCGACCGACGCCGAGTGCCTCGACGTGCTGCGCAAGGCGGCCTGCGACAGCCTGCTGGCGCGCGCCGACCGCGGGCTCGACACGGTGATCGGCGAGGGCGGCGTGAAGGTGTCGGGCGGCGAGAAGCAGCGGCTGTCGATCGCGCGCGCGCTGCTGCGGCGGCCGCACCTGCTCGTGTTCGACGAGGCGACCTCGTCGCTCGACTCGCTCACCGAGGAAGAGATCGTCGACACGATCCGCGACGTCGCCGCGAGCGGCGACGCGATCACGATCCTGATCGCGCACCGGCTGTCGACGATCCTGCACGCCGACCGCATCTACGTCCTCGAGCGCGGCCGCATCGTCGAGACCGGGCGCCACGACGAGCTGGTCGCGCAGAAGGGGCTGTACTACGCGATGTGGCGGCAGCAGATCGGCGAGCGGCGGGGCGTGGCGCTCGCTGGCGCTGCGCTTCGCGCCGTGTAAGTTCAGACTTTCTTCCCGTCCTCGGACTTCGGACCTTCTTCCCCTCTTCCCCTGCGGTCCTCGCTCCACTCGCGCTCGGCGGTCGGCCACCGGTCCCTCGGCCAGCCCGGGTCCCTCGTCCAGGCGCCATCGCGCGAATGCGCGCGATGATCTTCGAGCCGCCGCTCGGCTTCATCGCGCAGCGTCCAGTGATCGCGGCGGATCGGCGCGCCCAGGCGACGGCTCGCGTACCGGCGCCGCCGGCGTCGGCAGGCTGTGGTTCCACACGTGCCCACACTCGCGGCACTCGAGCCAGCGGGATTTCTCGGTGTCGCCAACGTGCGCGATGTCGAGAGTCGTGCAGTGCGGGCAAGCGCGGACGGGAGTCCGGACGGAGTGGCTGTCGCTCATCTCACGGAAATCGTAAAGGCCGGCAGAAACGGTAGACCGCGGGCGAAGCGAAGTCAACGGGCTCAGGCTGCTTTTTGCGTGCGATTCTTCGCCGCGTGGCCGCGGCCGTCGCTGTTCGCGACAGGCACAGACCGCAGCGCTCCTATTTGCGCGCTCTCCGCTGTCGTGGTTTTCGCTGCCAGGTGACGATGATCGCGCGGGAATCGTGGTACTCGTCGCGAATCCGATCTTCGGCGCGGCGTCGATCCTCAGCCATCGCAAAGCGCTGTTCCATCAGCTCCCGCGCCCGCCGCAGCTGCTCGGTCGTCAGGTGCCGCCGCGTCAAACCGGCTTCCCATTGCGGCTGGAGATCGTTCAGCGCCTGGCGGCGTTCCTCATCCGAGCGCCCCACGCGCCGCGGCCGTCGGCGTGGCATCCCAACGCACATCTCCAAGATCGATGCCACGACGGCGACGTGAGGGGACGCCGAAAAATCAGCGTGCCGCCGGGGCGGCATTACGCTGTTCGGCAAGCACGGCGCGAAACATCGCCTCGTCGATGTCCACTTCGAGCATGTATCCGGCGGGATCGATGAACGGGTTGGCAGCGCCGCTTCCTGAGCTTCGCGTACTTCTCTGTCCATGTTGTACATCCCCGGATGCGACCCGAGCGGCACGTCGCACGCGAGCGAGCGCGCGACTTTGAACGCGCGGTTCGAATTCCTCGGCGATGCCGCGGCATCTCGGCGTTGTTCACCAGCTTGAAGCCGGGATTGGTGCCGAAGCTGCCGATGATCACAACGTCGTAGGCTTTGCCGCCCTCCTCCGCCTTCAGCGTCCAGGTCGTGCAGCCGCGACTGTGGCCCGGCGTCAGGTGCGCGACGAGCGTTGTACCGCCAAGCGTCACCGATTCGCCGTCGTGCAGCACCTTGTCGATCGGATGCGGCTTGCCGCCCGGCTTCATCGCCTCGAGCGCCGGCACGTCCTCGGCCATCGCCATCACCTGCGCGCCGGTGAGCTACTTGACCAGCGCGTCGCCTTCCTGGTGATCGCCGTGCGCGTGGCTGCCGAGCAGAATCTTGATGTCGGAGAACTTGAACCCGAGCTGCTCGACCGACTTCTGGATGCGCCGGCACGTTCCGCTCGTAGGTGCTGTTGATCAGGATGTGTCCCTGCGGCGTGACAATCAGAAACACCGCGAGGCTTTTGGTGCCGACGTAATAGATGTTGCCGATCACCTTGTGCGGCGGAAACGGCGTCGTCATGTCGTCCGGGCCGCCGACGT
Organism: uncultured Thermoleophilia bacterium; assembly: GCA_963754225.1. Lineage (GTDB taxonomy): Bacteria > Actinomycetota > Thermoleophilia > Solirubrobacterales > 70-9 > DASPWW01. Next base: position 626,050 of record CAVWEV010000005.1, on the reverse strand, counting down.
TGCGCTGGAAGAGCGACAGCTGCGTGAACGTGTGGCCGCGGACGGTGATGGTCGGGCCGGGCTCCTGGTTGCCGCGGCCGCGGCCCGCCGGCTGCTGCGCCTGCGCCGTCGCGGCGAGCAGGCACGCAAGCGATCGTCGTCGTGATCGCTTTCATGAGCGCGTCATCCCCTCATTGCGGCGGCGATTCGCTCCGCCGTGAACGGCACCTCGCGGATGCGCGCGCCGGTCGCGTCGAAGATCGCGTTGCCGACCGCGGCGGCGACGATGGTGATCGCGGTCTCGCCGGCGCCGCTCGCCTCGACGTCGGCGCGGTTGATCAGCACGCTCTCGATCGCCGGCACGTCGAACCCGAGCGGCAGGCTGTGGTAGGTCCGCCAGTCGATCGACGTCACCTTCCGATCGTCCCAGGTCACCTCTTCGCCGAGCGCGCGGCTCAGGCCCTGCAGCGCGCCGCCTTCGAGCTGGTTGCGCATGCCGTCGGGATTCGAGATCGGACCGCAGTCCTGCGCGACCACCAGGCGCTTGGCGGCGATCCGTGCCGGTCGCCTGATCGACCTCGACCTCGGCGACCATCGCGACGTAGCCGTTGTCGCCTTCGTAGAGCACGCAGCGAAGCCGCGGCCGCTGGCGACGCCGGTCTTGCGAGGCGTCGGGCCGCGGCGACGGGCGCGCCTCCCAGCTTCGCCGCCTTCGCCGCCGCCGCGACGACTTCCTTCAGCCGCGGATCGCTCAGGTGACGCAGCCGGTACGCGACCGGATCGGCCTTGACGTGCGCCGCGATCTCGTCGAGGAAGCACTCGTGCGCGAAGGTGTTCTGCAGCCGCGACGGCGAGCGCAGCGGTCCGGTGAAGAACGGCGACCGGACGGTGTGCGTCAGGACGCGCTCGCTCGCGATCGTCCCCGCGCCGCCGGCGTGCCGCGCCGACGCGTCCCGACACGTACGACGGCGCGGCGTTGCTGCCGTTGCTGAACTCGCCGGCCGGCTCGGCCGCCTGCGCCGGCCGGAACGGCGCCGGTCGCGAAGCCGGCCAGCATGCCGGTGACGACGTTGCCCGGCGTGTCGTAGCCGGGCCGGCCGCCGAGCGACGCGAACCACGCCTCGTGGTCCCACGCGACGATGGTCCCGTCGGCGCTCGACGCCGGCGCGCTGATCGATCACGTAGGCGAAGCCGTAGTTCTCCCACGCCATCTCGTCCTTGCGCGAGAGCTGGACGCGCACCGGCTTGCCGACGGCCTGCGACAGCAGCGCCGCGTCGTACGACACGGTGTCGGCGCCGTTGATGCCGTAGCAGCCGGAGCCCCGCGTGAAGATGACGCGCACGTTGTCGGGCGGCATGCCGAGCAGCATCGCGACGCCGCTGCGCGTCGGATAGGCCGACTGCGTCGACGACCAGACCGTCGCCTTGCCGCCCTGCACGTCGGCGACCGCGCACGACGTGCCCATCGAGCCGTGCATCTGATACGGGTGCAGATAGGTGGCCTTGACGACAGTCGCGCGCCTTCGCGAGCATCTCGTCGACGTCGCTCGAGTTGACGACGAACGCGTCGCGCGACGGCTGCTTGCCGCAGGTAGTCGTAGAACTCGCGCTGCGGCGGCAGCGCCGGGCCATCGCGTCCACGTCGCCTTCAGCGCCGCCGCCGCCTGCATCGCCTGCCACGGCTTCTCGGCGACGACGCCGACGAAGTTGTTCTTCGACGACGACCTTCACGACGCCCGGCATCGTCGCGGACCGACGCTTCGTCGACGCCGACGAGCGTGGCGCCGACCGACGGCGGCCGAACGACCGCGCCGTGCAGCATCCCGGGCACGCGCACGTTGTGGACGAACTCGAGCTGGCCGGTCGCCATCGCCGCCATGTCGACGCGCGGCACCGAGGTGCCGAGCACGGTCCACTCGCGTGGCGGCCTTGCGCTTCGCGTTCGCGTCGACGAGGGCATTGAACTTCCTGCCGGCGACGAGCTCGCCGTAGGTGACGCGCTTGCTGCCGATCGCTTCTGCGCTGACGATCGTTCCGCCGGCGACGGCGAGCTCGTCGGCCGGCACGCCGAGGCGCGTCGCCGCGAGGCGCGAGCAGCGTCTCGCGCGCGGTCGCCGCCGCCTGCGCCAGGTTGCGCTCGTTGAAATTGGTCGGCGTCGACTGGCTGCCCGACGTCGTCCCCTGATCGGGGCAGACCTGCGGTGTCGCACTGCACCAGCGTGACGCGGTCGACCGGCAGCGACAGCTCCTCGGCGACGAGCTGCGATCTGCGCGGTGTGGATGCCCTGGCCGAGCTCGCATTTGCCGGTGTACGCCGTGACGCTCCCGTCGGCGGCGATCGCGATCCACGAGTCGAGCTGCTTCGGATCGATGTGCGAGGCGCGCGTGTCGAACTGTCCCTGCGCGCGCCCACGCGCTCGTCCGCGGCGGCGAAGGCGACGACCAGCGCGCCGGAGGTCTTCAGGAAGTCGCGGCGCGAGAATCCCGATCGCGCCAACGCGTCGAGCGCGTCGGGCGTCATCTCCCACCGCCTTCCTGCTCCGCAGCCGCTGGCGCGACGGCTGGCGAGTTGCGGTAGCGACTGATCGCGGGCAGCATCCGCGTGTTGACGAAGCAGCGGCAGAGCACACCGGACAGCGCCTGCTGCACTTCGGCATCGGTCGCCTTCGGGTTCTGATCGAGAAACGCCTTGGCGGTGAGGATGACGCCGTTGAGGCAGAAGCCGCATTGCGCCGCCTGCTCGTCGATGAACGCCCGCTGGATCGGGTGCGGGCGCTCGATCGTGCCGAGCCCTTCGAGCGTCGTGATCTCGGCGCCGGCGACGGTGCTGACCGGCGTCACGCACGAACGGACGGCGCGGCCGCGGATGATCACCGTGCACGCTCCGCACTGCCCGAGGCCGCAGCCGAACTTCGGGCCGCGCAGCGCGAGGTCGTCGCTGAGCACGTAGAGCAGCGGCGTTGCCGGATCGACGTCGAGCGTGTGCGAACGGCCGTTTACCGTCAGCGTGATGGGGCTCATTTGGTGAGACTAACAGGGCTGGGGGCTTGGGGCTAGGGGCTGGGGGCTGGGCTGGGCTCGGGGGTCTGGGGGCTCGGGACTGCGACTGGAGACTGAATAGTTCGCAGGGTCCGGCTTCAGCCGGACCGTGACAGTGCCTGAACGCGGACTGCGTACAAATGAAAATTGCTGTAGCCGGACTCTCGCGAGGTCCGCCGAAGACGAACAGGACTGCAGACTTATGACTGCTCTAGCTGGCGAGCAGGCTCAGCGCTTTCGTCAGCTGCAGCGGCAGCGCGTCGCCGTCGACGCAGCAGGCGCGGAACGAATCGGCGGTGCCGAAGAAGGCGATGATGCGATCGTCGCGGCAGACGAAGACCACGACCGTATCCCTCACGCCGATCGCGCGGGTGCGCGTTCGCGCGAGCACGAGCGGTGCGTGCCAGCTGCGGCGTGCGACGAGACGGCGATCGAACCCGGCCGCCCGCAAGCGGGCAACCAGGCTCAACAGCCGATCGCCACGCCCTTCGTTGATCTGCTCGTGCCGCAGGATCGATTCGACATGGTCCCAGCTCGCGAGGTTATGAGCCACCATGTGGATGTGTGAAGTTGGAGTTGCCCCGGGCACCGGAGCCCAAGGGGATGGGGCCGGGCACCTCCGTGACGGTGCGGCCGACCCTCCCACTACCTTTGGCCGATTGCGCTGGTCCCGGTCCCGTGGTTGTGACCGGGACCAGCAAGGGTCGAACTACGGAACGATCGGCGCCGCCATGTCCGCCGTGATCTCGGCCGCCGAGAGCGCGCGGTTGTAGATCCGGACCTCGTCGATCAGGCCGTTGAAGCCTTCGGAGACCGACGCGTTGCTGTTGCCGATCCGCAGCGGCTGATTGCCCGCCAGGATGTTCTGGTTCGTGCCCGTGACGGTGCGAACCAGCACGCCGTTGATGTAGATCCGCAGGGTCGAGCCCGCGGGCGCCGGCGCCGACGAATAGCTGACCGCGATGTGGCTCCAGGTGTTCAACGGCAGCCGTGCCGTTCCCTGGACGCCGCGGTCCGGCCCGGCGGAGCTCGTTCGCACGTAGCCGGCCGACGGCGAGCTCGCGCCGCCGTCGTGCGCATACAAGGCATACGACAGCAGGCCCGTGCCGGCGCCGCCGCGCTCCTTGTAAACCACGCTCTCCCAGCCGTTCATCGACGAGGGTTTGACCCACGCTTCGATCGTCATGCCGTTGGTCAGATCGAGCTTGGTTGCAGCGCCGTCCGGCACGCTCAGCGAGTCGCCGCCGTCGAACGACAGCGCGCGGCCGAACTTGCCAGCGGCGACGCGCGTCGGCGCGGTTGCGCCGGCGCCCAGCGCGCCGTTGATCGGCGACGCCGACGAGTCAACCACCGCCGTGCCGCTCGTCTCTTCGAAGCCGAGCGCGAGCACAACGCCGCCGGCTGGCGGTGGCGGCGGCGGAGCCGGTGCCGTCACCGTGACGCTGACGGTGCCCGAAGCGGAGCCGCCACGGCTGTCGACGATCGAGTAGCTGAACGTGTCGGTGCCGGTGAACGTCGCGCCCGGCGTGTAGCGGTAGGATCCGCCACCGAGGTTCGCGATCGAACCGCCGCCCGTGCTCGAGGAGGCAACCGAGCTCACGGCCAGCGGGTCGCCGTCCGGATCGCTGTCGTTCGCGAGCAGCGAGGCGGCGGTGAAGTTCACCGCCACACGTCCCGTGGACGTCAACGAATCACCGGTCGCAACCGGGTTGTGATTGACCGGCGGCGGCGGCGGCGGCGACACGTAGGTGCCGACGACGACCGGCACGACGTCCGAGCGCGTCGCGTTGCCGGCGTTGTCGCGCACGACGGCGGTGAGGATGTGCGCGCCGGGGCCGCTCGCGTCGGCGTTCCACGCGAAGCTCCACGGTGCGGATGTGTCCTCGGCGCCGACGGCCGCGCCGTCGACCTCGAAGATCACGCCGCCGATGCCGCTCGCGTCGTACGCCTCGACGTCGACGGTGACGGTACCGGACACGGCTTCATCGTCGTGCGGGCTCGAGAACCACACCACCGGGTCCAACGTGTCGGGCGGCGTTTGCCCCGACGGCTGCGACGCGGCGACCCCGAGCAGCAGCAGCAGCACCGCCGTCGCCCGAGGCACCGATCCGGATACCAGATTCATGATCGGCTTCATCGCGTCACCGCTCCGTTCCGCTGCCTGTCGCGGCAGCTGGCGTGACCGTGGGCCACACGGTGTACTGGAACGGATCGACCCGCCGCAGCACGTAGTAGAGGATGTTCTTCGGTGTGTCGAGCGCCGGCGTCGCGCCCCACTTCCCCTCCGGCTCGTTGCCGAAGGTGAGCAGCCCCATGTGCTGCGTGATGTCCTCGCTGTCGTACAGCCCGAGGCGCCGGCGGATGGTGTTGATGTCGTCGAGGCGTCCGGTCGCGAACGTCCAGCCCGGTCGAGCCTCGAAGGTACGCGCGTACTCGGCGAGCACTTCCGGCGTGTCGTGCTCCGGATCGATGCTGATCGAGACGATGGAGATATCGCGGCCGATCCGATCGCCGAGCATCTCCTGCACGCGCGCCAGGTTTGCGGAGGTCCGCGGACACGTGCCCGTGCAGCTGGTGAAGGTGAAGTTGATGATCACCTTGCGCCCCTTGACGAGGTCGTCGTAGAAGCGGACCGTCCGGCCGTCGTGCGTCCGCAGCGGCACGTTCGGGAAATGCTTGCGCATCCGCTCCGCGCGCGGCGGCTCCTTGGCCTCCACCGGCGTCGCGGTCCCATCCTGGTCGGGCGTCTGTGTCGAGGCGTGAACCAGACCGGCCGCACACGCGCCGGCGGCGTTCAGGCCGAGAAACAGCAGCGCCTGTCGTCTGGCGTTGTCTGTACGGCTCATGGCTCCACCTCGAAGATTCCCATCATCCGCATGTCCTCGTGTTCGAGGTTGTGGCAATGGAAGACGGTACTTGCCGATGTTCTGGTTGCCGGTCCAGTAGGCCGCGACTTTCACGGTATCGTTCGGCGGGAGGTTGAACACGTCCTTGAGCCCTCGTTCGTAGGGCGCCGGGGCGTGGCCGTTGCGCGAGATGATCGCGAACTCCTCGTCGTGGATGTGCAGCGGGTGCGTCCAGCCGCCGCTTTCGTTGACCAGGGTCCAGGTCGAATGCGTCCACAGCCGCTCGACCACGTCGACGCGGTTCGGGTCGTAGAAACGGCCGTTGATCTGCCAGGCGCCGTTGCCACGATTGAGCCGGATGTCGCTGTTCTGAACCTGAAGACCCGGCCGCTCGGTCAGGTGTTCGCTGATGTAGGCGGCGACGCGGGGCGCCAGATCGTCGGGAATCGTGCTCGGGTCGGCCTCGTCGCGCGCGACCCGGAACTCGACCAGCGGCGTGCACGAGTCCATCGTGATTTTTTCCGGGCCACGGCCCGACGCCTGCTGCAGGCAGTTGAGCAGGTAGACACGGGAACCGACCGGGTAGCGCGAGAAGTCGATCACGACCTCGTAGCGTTCGGCGGGCGCCACGCGCAGGCTGCTCACTTCGGCGGCCTGCGGCAGGAGGCCGCCGTCGCTGGCGATCACGTAGAACTTGTCGCCGGAGCTGAGGGAGAACTGGTATTGACGCGCGTTCGATCCGTTCAACCAGCGGAAGCGGTACTTGCGCCGCGCGACCGGCATATAGGGCTGGATGACGCCATTGACCAGGAAGCGATCGCCGATGAAGCCGTCGTGTTCGAAATTGTTGTAGGCAAACGAGCCGTCGGCGTTGAACTGCCGATCCTGGAACACCATCGGGATGTCGTAGCGGCCGTAGCCGGACGGCAGCTGCGCCTCGACGGCGCGGATGTCGGCATCTTCTTCGGAGTTGTTCGGCGTCAGCAGGAAAAAGCCGGCCAAGCCGCGATAGACGTTCTCGGCGGTGACGTCTTCGCCGTGATCGTGGTACCACAGCGTTGCCGGGAACGGGTTGTCGTTCGGGTAAACGTTGGTGCGCGAGCCGATCATCGACATCGTCGACACATACGACGTCTGATCGAAGCTCATCATCGGCACGCCGTCGGAGTCGGGAGGCGTGTGCCCGCCGTGGTAGTGCACCGAGGTGATATCGCCGATGCGATTGACGAAGCGCACGCAGGCCGTGCGGCCGCGCTGAGCAAAGAAGGTCGGGCCGGGATACGTGCCGTTGTAGCCGTAGATCGGGGTCAGCGTTCCGGGCACGATTTCCTGCAGGCTCGGCTTCATCACCACTTCGTAGTAGTCGCAGTCGGCATCGGGCGGGTGCGGCGCGCCTTTGAACCGCGTCTCCCCGGTGCACTGTCCGAAGATCGCCTGCGCCTTTGCCAGCTCCTGCGCCGTCGCGCCGGGCCGGTTAAGTGGCAGGTGCGGCCGCGGAATCTTGAGTCGCCTCGTGAACGGCACGATCGCCGGGCTCGGATTCAGCACGATGTCGCTGACATCCTGGGCGGCGACGCCTTTCGCGGCTGCCAGAAGCGCGGGGGCGAAAAACCCGCGTCTGATCATCTCGCGTCGTGTGAGCATGATTCGGCACTCCTCGGTCGCTCCCGCTGGCCCGACGGCCGCAGGAATGGGACCGGGCACGCGCCGTGCCCGGCCGGCTTCCACTCTGTCGATTGGAAAACGGCCGGCCCCGGCAGAATGCCGGGGCCGGCAAGGTGCGAGTTACGGCACGATCGGCAAGTTCATGTTGGTCGCGATCTCGGCCGCCGAGAGCGCGCGGTTGTAGATCCGGACTTCGTCGATCATCCCGTTGAAGCCTTCGCGAGATCTGCGCGTTGCTGTTGCCGATCCGCAGCGGCTGGTTGCCGACCGCCATGGTGCCCGTCTGCGCACGGTCCGCGACCATGACGCCGTTCACGTAGAGCTGGTACCGGACCCCGTTGTAGGTCGCCGCGATGTGCGACCACACGTTCAGCGGCAGCGCCACCGCCGGCGCCCGGCGAATCGGCTGATCCGTCAAGCCGATCCGGATGTACCCGGCCGGACCTATCGTTCCGCCCGCCGTCGGCGCGCCGTCGCGCGCATACAGGGCGTAGGAGAGGAGCCCGGTCCCGGCGGCGCCGCGCTCCTTGTAGACCACGCTCTCCCACCCGCTCATCGACGACGGGTTGACCCACGCTTCGACCGTCATGCCGGTGGTCAGGTCGAGCTTGGTCCCGGCCGCGCCGTCGATCACGCTGATGTTGTCGCCGCCGTCGAACCTGACCGCCCGGCCGAACTTGCCGGTCGTCACGCGCGCCGGCGCAGCCCCGGCGGCGCCGAACGTGCCGTTCCTCGGGCTGGCCGACGAGTCGATCACCGCCGTACCCGTCGTCTCTTCGAACCCGAACGCCGCGACCAGGCCAAGCCCAGCCGGACCCGCCGAGACGGTCAGCGCAACGGTCGAACCCTGATTCGCGGTGGTTAACGCGGTCGGAGTCTGGCTGAGCACCTGGCCCGCCGGAGCCGCGTTGGCGACCGTGGTGCTCGTCACCTGGAAGCCCAGGCCCTGCAGCTGCGTGGTCGCGGCCCCGAGCGTCGAGCCGACGACGTTCGGCACCTGCACCTGCACCGGTCCGAGCGACACGACGATGCCGACGGTGCTGCCGCTGGTCGCCACGGTGCCCGCTGCCGGCGTCTGGCTCATCACGATGCCTGCCGGAACGGTCGCGCTATTCGCGCTCGCGGACGCCACGCCGAAGCCCGCGGCGGCCAGGGTCGCCGTCGCCTGCGCCAGCGTCTGGTTGTTGAGCACGTTCGGCACGATGGTGCCGGCCGACGTCACCGGCGAGTTGATCGTCACGTCGGTGAACTGCAGGCGCTCGATGTTGAACAGCGTATCGACGCCGTCAGTGCCGACGTTGTCGGTGACCGTCACGCGGCCGGGGCCGGCGACAACCGAGTAGTTGGCGCGCGGGCCGCTGAACACCGCCACGTCGATGTCCGCCACAGTCGAGCCGGTGGCGATGATTTCGCGGATGTAGCTGATCGAGCCCGGGTTGATCTGCCCGGCGAACACCGCCGTCTTCAGTTGCTGGAGGCTGTTGACGCGCAGCGCCGCTCCGCCAGCGGGGTTCGGCGCCGTCAGCTGCACGTTCAGCCAGCGGTCGCCGTCGAGGATGTCGTCACCGCCGCGGCCTTCGATGAGGTCGCTGCCGGCGCCGCCGAGGATGATGTTGCCGTCTCCCCGAACTCCGTCGCGCCCGCAGGCAGGATGCGCTGCGAACCCGGTGATGCGGGCGATGCCCGCCGCGTTGAGGACGTGGCCGTTGAGCACGCCGGTCAACCCGTCATTCGATCAGGTCCGCCGCGGTGCGGTCGTCGCCGCGCAGCAGGTCGTTGAAGTTGGTACCCGACAGACCCTCGATGAGGTCGTAGCGGTCGCGGTTCTCGTTGAGCGGCGCGTTGACTGCGATCGCGCCGGTGACCAGCATGTCGGCATCCACCGCGATGGTTTCGCCGCGGTAGGTGACCCAGTCGAAGCCCAGCATGCCTTCGAACCGATGCGTGGGAGGACGTTGCCGACCATGATGTCGTCGCCGCCCTCCATGTCGAAGTCCATGTCGCCCGGCCCGGCGACGCCGATGTCGTGGCCGCCGTTGCGGTCGTTCTGGAACTGGTTGTTGTCGTCGCCGATGCGCGATGCTGGCGGGCGACTCGGTCCCCTCGAATCCAGTCGTCACCCGCGCCGCCGATCGACTCGCTCAGGCCCTTGCCCATGTAGAAGATGTCGTTGCCCGGGCCGCCGAAGATCTCCGACGCGTCCGGGCCGCCGACGATGAAGTCGTTGCCGTCGTTGCCCTGGAGCAGGTCGAACGGACCGCGAGCCGCCGCTGATGGCGTCGTCGCCCGGGCCACCCTTCATGACGTCGTCACCGAAGTTGTCGATGAGGATGTCGTTGCCGGCGCCGCCGATGATGCAGGTCGTTGCCGGCGCCGCCTTCGATGCGGTCGTTGCCGCCGTTGCCGCGCGATGCTGTCGTCGCCTTGCTCGAGATGATCCGGTCGCCGGCGGCGTCGTTCCGGCCGTTCCAGACCACGTGGGCCGCCGCCGCAGTAGCGGAACGTGCCGTCCGCCATCCGCGTGAGCTCGTCCGCTCGTCGACACCAGCGTCGCCGGCTCGTTGACGTCGCACGGTGGTCGGATCGTCGCGTTGATCGGGTTGCCCGGGGGCACGCCGATCGCGCCGCCAGGTTAAGCACGAAGTCCGGACGCGCGAAGACGTCGCTGCGCCAGGCCCTCCGCGGTCGTGTTGCGCTGCGATCAGCTCCGGGAACGAGTTGCCTTCGAGCTGCGACGAGCAAGTTCAGGCCGTCGAGCCGCTCGAGGTAGTAGAAGCGGTCCTCGTTCTGGAGGTTCTCCAGCTGGATGCTCGAACATGTAGCTGAACGTGGGGCCGAGCATGGCGCCGAACGGCGCCGGCTTCTCCGCGAGGCCGCCCATCCAGAGGTCGATGTCGTTCGACGCCGGTCTGCGGCTGCGGCGGCGTTCATGAAGTCGGGGTCGCCATCAGGGCTGTGCCGCCGCACGCCGGCCCGCGAGGCCGCAGTCCGGCGGCGGGCCCGTCGTGCACGCCGGGAGCCGCGAGCGTCGGGTGCATGCCGTAGGCGGCGATGAAGTTGACCAGCGACTCGGGGTGCTTGATGCGCGAACGCGAAGTCGGACCAGCTGGTGTACGGCAGCAGCGCGCGGTCGCCGGTCGCCTGGTACAGCTCCCGCGCGGATCACGTTCAGCGGCGCGACGCCCTCGCTGCGGCCACGCGCGATGTTGAGGACGGCGAGGTCCAGCGGCAGGCCGAGGAGGCTGTTGCGCACGGCCTCGGTCACGAACTCGTCGATCTCGTTGGCCGAGCTGTCGCGTGCCGCCCTGGAAGATGGCGCCGGCGGCCTGCGCGGCCGTCAGCGTGCCGCTCAGGTCCGTCGGGTTCCGGTTGAACTCGAGCGGATTGAGGAAGCCGTCGAGCAGCGGGATGTCATAGTCGTCGCCGTTCGGAGCGCTCGCGGGAGATCGTCTCGGTCAGCATCGAGTGGCCGAGGCGGTAGACCTGCGTGCGCGAACTCGGCGATGATGGCGGGGTTGATGCCGCTCGACGAAGTTGATGCCGTCACCGATGAAGGGTTGATCGACGGCACCAGCTTGCGGGCGAACTCTTCGAACACCAGGTGCTGGTACTGCATCTCGGTGCACGAACTTCGCCGCCTGGAAGAGCCGCTCGCCGTAGCCCCAGCCCGAGGCCGGGTCCACAGCGCTGCCAGGCCTGCCGCTCGGCGGGCGTGAGCAGCGCTGGCGTTGACGCCGCCGTGATCCCGTTGGCGCCGTCGATCATCGCTTTGATGACGCCCTGCAGCCGGTTGTGCTCGGAGTGGAAGACGGTGTGAACGGCGGTCAGCGCGATGTTCTCGTTGCCGCGGCCGTCGCCGGTGATGAAGTGCGCGGTCGAGCAGCTCGTTGTCATAGCTGCCCGCGCGGAACCGTCGGGCACAGGCTGCAGCCAACCGCGCTGTCGGTGTCGGCGACCGCGGTCGGCACGGCGCTGTGCGCGACGTCGTTCAGGAACTCGTGGTTGATCTTCTGCAGCGGCTGCTGGCGATCGGCGTCGGCCGGGTTCAGCGCCTACCAGGCTGCCGTTGGTCAGCCTCGCCTGCGCCTGCCCCGCCCCATTGCGGCGGAGGTGGCCGTAGGCGTCGGTCTCGAGCCGCGGCACGTTGAAGATGTCCTGCATCGACCAGGGCGATCCCCAGGTTGGTCAGCGCGTTCGCCTTCACGTCGGCCCAGTTGCCGATGTTGCCGCCGACGCCGTCGAGCACGCGGCCGGTCGGCTGCGGGATGCCGCCGACCAGCGTGTACTCGCGCAGGAACGCCTGGTGCGACGGGTGCGACGTGTAGGTCTGGTTCTGGTCGACGAACGGGGTCGTCTGGTTGACGGCTTCCGAGCTGCCGGGCGCGCGCAGCGCGCGGCTCAGAATCATCGGCGTGTCAACCGGCACGTTGTCAGCCGTCGTGGCGGGTGCCGTCCGTTCCGTGCGTCACCAGCGGGTCGTCCGCCTGCAGGGGGACCATGACCAGGCCGCTGCCCTTGTTCACGAGGTCGAGGCCGTGGTCGAAGAACTGGCCGAAGAAGGTGAACATCGAGTTGAAGCCTGCCGAGAGGCCCGCGTCGGGCGCGACGTTCGTGATCGGCAGCGTGCCGAGCGGCTCGGGTTCGGCATCGCCGGACGCGGCCACGGCGGCCGGGTTGCGAACGGTCTGATCCGCGATGAGGTTGCTGATGATGCGGGGCCGCGGGTCAGTGACATCGCCGCCCAGGGGGTTGTATGCCGTCGCCCCTGCTGCGTTTGATGCCGGGCGGAAACTCGGCGTCGTCATGCGCGGGAAGCGCTGATCCGATGCACCGAACAACGTCGTGCCAGGCGCGAGGTGGTTGTTCGATCCGTCAACGGCCCTCAGGCCGAACGGAAGTCGGACGTCGGGAATCTGGTTCGGTCCCGATCCGAACAGCTGGCCGCCAGCCGAATGGGCCTGGGCGATCTGGATCTGACGAAAGATGAACCGCAGGTCGCCGGCGTTCAGGTTGAACCCGGCACCAACCGGCGCCGTCTGCGCCCTGACCGTTTGATCGAACATCGGTCCACCGCTCGACACGAGCATGGCCATCGCAGTCGCGATCGACCACGCTTTCTTCGCACGCACACCGCGACATGTGATGCTACGCATTCGCATCCCCCTGGGCCCGCAGGCCCTCTTAACCGCACTTCAGATGTGGAAACTGCTTAGGGGTAAAGACGAACCAGGCTCTGCGACTGATAGTCGTCGCGGCTGCGGATTAAAATGTGCGGGGCGGAAGACTTAACTTCGTGGCAGACGGACAGTATGGTGTGGTAGTGAACGCGGCTGCGGCGCGGAGCGGTGGCGAAAAGCTACAGATCGAGGAGCGCGTCGAGCACCTCCAGGTCGATCCAGTCGTGGACGAAGAAGCAGGCGGAGAACGCTGCCATCTTCAGACCGTCAACGAGCTTGCGCCGCAGCGCGGCGAGCTCGCTGGCGCCGATGTGACAGCTGACGCCGAGGCGATAGCGCATCTGCGCCGGCGGCGTCGGCACCTGCAGGCTGTGGCCCCGGCTGGCGCTACGCGTCAGGAAGCTGCCGTTACTGATTTCCTTGAGTCGCGCGCGCGCGCCGTGCAGCAGCAGCTTGAAGCTGGCCACGCTCATCCCCAGCATCGCCGCCGAGTCCTTGTCGCGATAGTCGTAGACGTCGGACTGGAGCACGGCGACCTGCTCGTCGAGATCCAGGCTGGTCGTGCAGCACTCGAGCCACGAAGAGAGACGCTGGCGGAACTCGCACTCGGCCAGCACCGCGTCGTGCGGAACCTGCAGCGCCGGCTCGGTTTCTCCTTCGGCCGGCGTCACCGCAACGAAGGTGAAGCGCCCCTGCGACCGGTAGAAGTCGATGATCAGGTTGCGGGCGATCGCGAACAACCAGGCGTTCAGGTTGTCGCCGCGGAAGGTCGCGAGCTTCGAGCACGCGATAAGCAAGGCTTCTTGCGAGATGTCTGCAGCGTCGGCGCGGTTGGCGACGCGCTGCAACACGAAGCGATGGACGTCGGGCGATGCCCGTTCTATCCGGTGCAAGTCGTCCTGCCTGCGGCACGCGATGTCGGGTGCCGTGTCGATCTCCGAACCAGAAGGTTGCGTCACCGAGGTGAGCGCCCTGCTGCATAATCCGCACCCTCGTGAAGACGAATCGCCAATCGTGCGCGCGCCGTTCCGGTCGATCGCCGCATCGGAGACGTATCTGTTTGTAAGCCCGGAGGATGCGGCAGGAGGCGGACGAGAGAATTGTGCACGCCACAAAACGTGCGGCTGGTGCCGGCAACAATCGAGTCACACGATCGGCAGGCTTTTCTCGGCGGAGTCTTGTACTTCAGGCAGGCGACACACCGAATCTGCGACAGCCGACGCAGGCCCGAAGGTGGGGGGCGACGTAGTGGAAAAGGTATAGTGGAACGTTCAGGGTCGGGTCAGACGGTCTCCACGGCCGGAGCGGCCGCCTCCCCCTTCACCATCTTCAGGTCGAGGACGAAGATGGCGTAGAGGACCGGCACCAGCAGCAGCGTGACGAAGGTCGCCACCGTCAGCCCGCCAATCTGCGCGTAGCACATCGGCTCCCACAGCGGCCCGCCATGGGCCGCGAGCGGGAACAGCGCCATCACCGTGGCCGCGACCGTGATCATCACCGGCCGCAGCCGCACGATCCCGGCGTCGAGCAGCGCTTCGATGAGCGGCTTGCCGTGCGCGTGCATCTCCTCGATGAAGTCGAACAGCACGATGATGTGGCTGACGATGACGCCGATGAGGCTGACGACGCCGAGGAAGGCCATGAAGCCGAACGGCGTGCCCATCAGCCACAGCGCCGCGAGCGCGCCGGCGACGCCGAACGGAATCGCCGCGAAGACGATGAACGGCTTGATGGCGTGCTTGAACTGCAGCACCAGCGCCAGGTAGATCACCACGATCGACATGATCATCACGATCGACATGTCATCACGACGTCATTCGTGGAAGCCGGAGTCCTGGTCCTCCTGCTCGCCGCCGATCTCGAGGTGATACCCCGGCGGCAGCGACTTCTGCAGCTTCGTCAAGCGCGATGAACAGCGACGCGATCGACACCTGCTGCAGGTCGATGCCGAGCAGGAACATCATGCCGAAGGTCATCGCCAGCGTGATCGGAATTGATAGCGCCATCAGCAGCGCCGATCGCCATTCCCTGAAGCCAATCAGCGACACCAGGACGACGAGGAAGATCGCTTCGTATTCGACCCGCTTTGCGCCGACGCCGCCGTTGCGAAGGTCAGGATGGCCCCGAGGGCGGCGAGCACGCGTTTCATTGCGGTCTGTCTCCTTGCGTCTGGTGGCCCGGTGCGAGTGCGCCGAGCGGTTCGAGGTGACAGGTGCGTCCGAACTTGTTGCGGCACCCCAAGGGCAAGGCGGGGGCCGGAGGTGTTGGCACGCGGGTGGCGCGCGGACAGGTGGCGGCAGGTCAGCGATTTAGCGGCGCACTCGGATGCGGCTCACCTCTGCGGCAGGCTGGCAGGGCCTGTCGATCCCGCTTCGAGTTGCGCATCGGTGCGCGATGTGTAGGCGCGGCGGCAACGCGCTACGATGACGGCCGGATTCGTAGCGCAGGCCTTATCGGCCTGCCAACGAGCTCGCGCGACGGCAGCCGAGCTGAGGCGAAGGGCCGCGCTACAGTCGTCTACCGGCCGAGGTGAACGATGAAGCGGCGAACATTCCTCGTCGGCGGCGCCGCGGCGGCTGGCGCCGCCTATGGCTTCGGCGTGCGGGCGGCACGCCGGCGGCGCGCAGACGGCGCCGTTCGCCGCGCCGGCGCCGCTCAGCGTCGGCGACGCGAAAGAGGGCGAGGACCTCTTCGCCTGGCTGACGCGCGTCCACGGCGGCTACGACCCGGTGCAAGTACCGCCAGCTGCTCGGCGCCGCCAACCCCTATAAAGAAGGTGACGAGGCGCAGGGGCTGGCGGCGGCCGACGAAGCGTCGCGCGACAACAGCCGGCGGCTGCTCGCGAACACCACCATCGGCGCGCTGCACGCGCACCCGATCTTCCAGGACGAAGTCGTCGCCTTCGCCGACGCACAGGTCGATCCGACGGTCCGCGCGCCGCATCGAGCCCTGGACGCTCGGCGAGCTCGCGCCGCTTCCTGCTCGATCAGCTCCGAGGACGAGATCAAGGCGCATCATGCCCGGCCTCGCCAGCGACGTCATCGCGCTGCGTCGTCAAGCTGATGACGCAACGACGAGCTGATCGCCGTCGGCCGCAAGGTCTTCAACCCGCTGCCCGGCTCCAAGATCGGCGCGCAGGGGCTACCTGGGCGCGCGCATCCAGCCCAACTCGCCGACCGACGACCCCGACGACATCGTCTGGCAGGTCCTCGACGGCTGGTCGTACGCCGTGCGGCGACGTCGTGCTCGGCACCAACCCGGTGTCGAGCGACGTCGACTCAGGTCGCGGCGATCGAGATCGCGCTGCGGGACGTGCTGCGCGACCTTCGGCCTGCAGGACGTGATGCCGCACTGCGTGCTCTCGCACATCGACGTCCAGGCCGAGGTCGAGCAGAAGCTACCCGGGCTCGACCGCGCTGTGGTTCCAGAGCCTCGCCGGCATCGACGACGCCAACGCCGACGTTCGACATCGACGTCGAGAAGATGCGGCGGCACGCGGCGAAGCGCACCGGCCAGTTCGGCCTCTACTTCGAGACCGGCCAGGGCGCCGACGCGCACCAACGGCCACGGCAAGGGCTTCGACATGGTGATGCACGAGTCGCGCAAGTACGGCTTCGCGCGGGCGCTGCAGGCGACGGTCGCGCAGGCGCGCGCAGCGTCCGGCGCGGCCGGCCGGCCGTGGGTGCACCTCAACGACGTCGCCGGCTTCATCGGCCCCGAGGTGTTCCGCACGAAGCGAGCAGCTCGTGCGCGTGCTGCCTCGAGGACATCGTGATGGGCAAGCTGCACGGGCTGACGATCGGCCTCGACGTCTGCTCGACGCTGCACATGGACGTGACGCTCGACGATCTCGACTGGTGCCTCGAGCAGGTCATGCCGGCCAACCCCGCCTACCTGATGGCGCTGCCGACCAAGAACGATCCGATGCTGTCGCTACCTGACGACCGCGTTCCAGGACCACGTCCGGCTGCGGGAGCAGTTCGGCTACAAGGTCGACGACCGGATGTGGGCGTTCTTCCAGCGAGCTGGGCGTGATCGACGGCGACGGCAAGCCGACCGCGCACTTCGGCGATCCCACGCTGGGTCTACCTGCAATACCGGCGCGCCAGGCGCGACGCGCGGCCGGACGCCGAGATCCTCGCCGAGGCCGACGCGACGCTCGCGCGCGTGCGCGGCCGCGGCGTCGTTCTCGCCGACGGGCCACGGCGCGAAGCCGTCGGACCTGGATCCGGCGCTCGATCGGCAGGTGCGCCGGCTCTACGAGGACGCGAAGCTGTGCATCCACGCCGACGCTGCCCGCCGGCATTCGCGATCGTCGCTCGCCCGACGCGGTGCCGGTCGCAACCCGCAGCCGCGATCGCGACGACTACATCCTGCACCCGCCCACCGGCGAGGCGCTGGCCGAGGAGTCGCGCGGCGCGCATCGGCACACTGCGCGACGCGCAGCGCGGCGCGTTCGACGTGCAGATCGTCATCTCCGACGGCCTCAACGCGCTGGCGCTCGACCGACGAAGGGCACCTCGCGCCGTATCTCGAGGAGCTGCGCCGCCGCCTGGCCGGCGCCGGCCTCAAGGTCGCGCCGCGAGCATGTGCTCGTGGTCAGACGGCCGCGTGCGCGCCGGCTACCGCATCGGCGAGACGCTGTTCGGCGGCGCTGGCGGCGGCGCGCCAGCCGGCGGTCGTGCACGTCATCGGCGAGCGGCCGGGCAACGGGCACCACACCTTCTCGGCCTACATCACCGAGGCTGCCGGCGCGCGTCTGGGCGCGGGCGGGCGTCGTCGATCACAATCACACCCGGGTGATCAGCAACATCGCCGACACGGCTCTCGCGCCACGCCTTGCGGCGCAACAGACGGTAGGGCTGCTGACTCGCGCTGTTGCTGGATAGCCGCGCCTGCGGGAACAGAAGATCAGGAGATCAGAAGGTCAGGAGGCTGGCTCGCAGCGCCATCGATTCGGCGGCGCGGCCTGCGAAGCAGGCCGGCGGCACGGCCGGATCGCGGCGCCCGTCGAATCGATCGTCATGCGAGCCGACCCTCCGCCTCATCTCCCGCTCGCCGCGGGCGTAGTCGAAAGTTCGTGACAAGCCTCCTGAACTTCTGTCCTCCTGGTCTCCTGTTTTTTCACGAGCGCAGCAAGCTGGCAATGCCGCCGCAAGCCAAACATGGAGCGCTGCGGCGCCGCTATAGAACACCGGCAGGCTGACGTGCGGGACGGTCTGAAGACCGTCCCCTACCGTCGCGGGATTTGCAGGGGACTATCGTCGCGGGTTTTGTAGGGGACGCCCTTCAGGGCGTCCCGCATCAGTGCGTCATCGCGTAGATCAGCGCATTGATGCCGAAAGAATACCCGAGGCCGGCGAAGCGATCGAAGTAGGAGCGATCCTCGCCTTCGCGCTCGAAGGCGTCGCTGTAATCGGTGTTGTGCGTGATCAGGACGATCATGTGCTGGTGCTCGTCGAGGATCGCCCGCGCGTGCGGCACGCGGCTGTCGTGGCGCTCGGACGTCTGGCCGGTGCCGATCCAGACGTTGATCGACGGGATCTGCGCGACGCCGTTGACGTCGTAGAGCATGTGGAAGAGCCCGTGATCGGCGGGCAGATCGATCATCGGAAACGCGCCGGAGGGCAGCGCCTTCCTGATCTCGCTCTCGAAGATCCGCCACGCGTACTCGCCCCAGAAGTCGTCGACCCACAGGAACCCGCCCTTGACCAGGTAATCGCGCAGCCCCGCCGCGTCGGCATCATCGAGGTAGAGCGAGCCGACCTCCTGCATGATCAGGATCGGGCACTTGTAGAGCGCGGGATCGGTCAGCGCGACGATCTGGTGGTTGAAGCGCCCGTGTTCGTCGCGGCTCACCGAGGCCTTGGTCAGCTCGGCGAAGCGGAACGGCAGGTTCTCGTCGGCCTGCGGATAGTCGGTCGTCCAACCACCGCCGTCGCCCTGCGGGTGGCGGCGATACATGCCGCGGCAGTACCTGGAACGCGCCGTCGTAGGGCGGATTGTTCTGGAGGCGCATCCCGAACCGCCCGCCGCGGAACTGCGCGGTGGCCACCGAGGCGACAAGCGCCGCAAGGATGGCGAGCGCCGCCGTCGGCCGCCGGAAGGGGCCGTTCATCGGACGATTCTATCCGCGGAGCGTGATGTCGGGCGTGATGTAGGGGCCGGTCTTCAGACCGGCCCTGACGGGACGGCCTGAAGCCGTCCCCACCGGACGAAGGGCGGGCGGCCTGAAGGCCGTCCCCTACCTGACGAAGCGCAGGACCGTCGTCCGATCCGCCGCCGGATCGGCGACGACCGGGCGCTCGGACACGTCCTTGCGCGCGGCGACGGCGATCTTCGGCGCCAGCACCTCGAGCAGGGCGGCGTGGCGATCGGTGAACGGCTCGGCGGAGGTCGAATACAACGTGAACGCTCCGACCATCTCGCCGTCGACGCAGAGCGCGGTGCTCAGGCACGTCTGCGGCGGCGGCGACAGCCTCATCGTCAGGTTGCCGAGATCGAGCGCCGCGTCGGAGTTGACCACCGTCGACCGCTGCGCCGCGACCCAGCCGGTCAGCCGCTGCCCGAGCGGGATGACCAGGCCGCTGATCGCCTGCGCGTGGCGCCCCGAGACATGCCGTGCGATCAGCGCGTCGTGCGTCGAGTCGTAGAGATACATCGCCGTGCAGCCGGCGGGCATGAAGCGCTGCAGCCCCTCGTGCAGCCGCTCGGTCAACGCCGCCGCGTCGCCGGCGGTCGCGATCATCGAGCCGAACTCGTACATCAGCTCGAGCACGCCGCGGTCGTAGGACGGCCCGGCATCGTTCCACCGCCGCGCCGCGTCGGACTGCACGGTTTCGGCAATGGCGGTCAACGCTGCCGAGGCCGGCGTCGACGGCTCGCGCGGCGCTTCCTCCGATCGGATCTGGAGGAATTTCTCGACGATCCGCTGCGTCGTACATCGAGCCGCGCTCGCTCGCGCAGGATCGCCCCCGCTTCAGCCGAGGTCATTTTCGGCCGGTACGGACGATCCGAGGTCAGCGCATCGAAGCAGTCGACGACCGAGAGGATGCGCGCGCCGAGCGGAATCTCCTCGCCCTTCAGCCCGACGGGATAGCCCTGCCCGTTCCAGTGCTCGTGATGGTGGCGGACGATCGGCACGACCGGGTACGGGAAGTCGATCGACGACAGGATGTCGGCGCCGATCGTCGCGTGCTGCTTCATCTTCTCGAACTCGGTGTGGGTCAGCTTGCCCGGCTTGTTGAGGATGTGCTCCGGCACGGCGAGCTTGCCCATGTCGTGCAGCAGCGACGCCGCTTCGATCGCGCGCAGCTCCAGTCGTCCTCGACGCCGAGCGCCCGGGCCAGCCGCATCGCCTGGTGCTGCACGCGGCGGATGTGGCCGTGCGTGACCTGGTCCTTCGCGTCGATGGCGTGCGCCAGCGTCTCGATGGTCGACAGATACATGCGATTGACGTGGCCGAGATGCGGTACTGATCCTCGATGCGGCCGACCGCGTTGCTGAAGGTCGCATACAGGATGAGCGGAATCGGCGCGACCAGCGCCAGCACCACCAGGTCGGCGCCGCGCGCGTACATCAGCGCGATCAGCAGCGCCGCGACGCCGGCGCCGCCAAAGTGCGTCAGCCAGAGCGGCAGGAAGTGGCTGCGCCAGATCGCGAGCGGCGCCGTCCGCTGCTCGAACGCGATCGCGCCGGCGATCAACCCGGTGTTGAGAACGAAGTAGACGCCGGCGAAAACGATCAGCGGCACGATCAGCGGGCCGATCGACGGCGCCTTCTGAATCAGCGGGCCGACGCCGGCGAGCAGGAAGAAACTGTGCGCCGCCGCCCACATGGCCAGCGCCGGCGCGGCGGCGTTGAACAGCAGGCGGTCGAGGCGCGAGTTGCGCCGCGCCAGCTGATACGAGATGACGAGGCTGTCGATCGCCGACCGCGACCGTGCCGGCCTCGGGCCCGTAGAGCAGCGCCGCGGTGATCGTGAAGCTGTCGGAGATCGAGAAGCTGACCGGGATCGTCGGCAGGCGCAGAGTCGCGCAGCCGCTGAGAATCGTCAGCCCGATGAGGACGAAGAACGGCAGCGCGATCGGCGTCGCGATGAGGCCCGCCATCGACATGCCGAGCACGATGCCGCCGCCGCAGATCACGACCGCGAGATAGGCCGTCTTCCACGGATGGCGCTGCGCCATCGCCTTCAGCCCGAGGCTAGTCACGCGGCGGTCACCAGTCTGCCGCCGCGGAACCGAATCGAGACCCCGGACGAAGGCCCAGAGCGCCTGGTCGACGAGTGCGCCATTGCACGACGAATGACGCCCTCAGAATCCCTTCCTGCCGGGCGCCGAGCCGGCGCAGGGCGCGGTTGCTGCGGATGTTGTCGACGCGTCGCGCGGGCTTCGATGCGGTGAATTCCCACGACGCAGAAAGCGAAATCTAGCACGATCTGGGCCGCTTCGGAGAAGAGTCCGGTGCCCCAGTACCGCAGGATCCATGAAAAAGCCGAGTTCCGCGCGAAAGAAGCCCGGCTGCATCTGCCTGAGCTCGAACAGCCCCGTTGCCGCCGTTGCACCTTTTGGTACAATCGCGAAGCCGACATAGCGGCCGGCGGCCCGTTCCCCCACGTCCACTCGATGAAGCGCTCGAAGCTGTCGAGTTCCGCGGGCGCGGCCACATGAACTGTGCAACAGCGGGGTTGCGCGCGACGCGGTGCAGCGTCGCGGCGTCCGACAGGCGAACCTCGCGAAAGGTGAGGCGTCGGGTAATGAGCACCGGCAGCCCGGCGCGCCAGTGCTCAGCGCAATTGCCGGCTGTCCCGCTCTCGGTCGAGCGCGCCATGATGGAGCAGATGGCTGCCGCCGTTACTGGACCAGCCCGGGCGCGTTGGCGAGATTGCCCCAGACCACCGTCTGGCCGGTCGTATGCGCGCCGTTGCCCCACACCACCGTGCTGCCGTTCGTCTGCGCCGACGAGCGCGTTGCCCCAGACCACGGTGTTGCCCCAGACCACGGTGTTGTCCCAGACCGTGTTGTTGCCCCAGACGACCGTGTTGCCCCACACGACCGTGTTGCCCCACACGACTGTGGCGGCCCACGCCGTCTGATTGACGAGGATGGTGTTGCCCCAGACGACCGTGTTGCCCCAGACGACCGTCTGGCCCCACGGCGAGATTGTCGCGAGCCGATCATCGTCGCGTGGGTCACCGGCGCGAGCGTCGGGTTCAGCCAGAAGCTGTTGAGGCCGAGCCGCGGATCGATCGCGCGCGCGAGCTGCACCGCGCCCTGGCCGTTGACCTCGCCGGCGCCCTGCGTGAGGTTGTCGTAGGTCGCGCCCGAGTCGTCGCGCACCGGGATGGCGCTGAACTCGAGCGCCGCTTTCACGGCGTTGGGCGTCAGCGCTCGCCGTCGCCGCACCTGCGACGCGGTTGGCCTCGAGCATCAGCGCGACGACGCCGCTGACCACGCCGGCGGCCATGCTCGTGCCGCTCAACCTGATGTAATCGCTGCCGACGACGAGCGCCGGGTAGTTGGCGTAGAGCGTGCCGTGCTTGGCGGCGTTGGAGACCAGCTGCGTGCCGGGCGCGACGACGTCCGGCTTGGCGAAGCCGTCGTACCACGTCGGACCGCGCGAGCTGTAGTTGGCGATGCGATCGTCGCCGCGCGCGACCGTGTCCTGCGCGCTGACCGCGCCGACGGTGATCGCCGACGGCGCGTTGCCGGGCGAGGTGATCCCGGCGTAGCCCACCAGGCCGGTCGTCGGGTTGGTGCCGTAGTTGCCGGCCGAGACGACGACCACGATGCCGGCGCGCGACGCGGCCTGAACCGCCTGGACGAGCGGGTCGGTCGCCGCCGGCTCGAAGATCGCGTGGCCGAGCGACAGGTTGATGATGTCGATGCCGAGCGCCGCTTTGTTGGCGATCGCGAACTCGATGGCGCTGATGACGTTGCTCGTCGAGCCGGCGCCGCTGGCTGTCGAGCACCTTCAGGACGACGAACTTCACGTTCGGCGCGACGCCCATGTACGACGCGCCGCCCGACATCCGCCCGCGGCGCCGATCAGGCCGGCGATGTGCGTGCCGTGGCCGTAGCCGTCGGACGGCGCAGCGGCGCGGCGCGCCCGGCCGCGTGAAGTCGTAGAACGCCTTGACGCGGCCGGCGAAGTCGGCCGACATCTCGAGGCCCGAGTCGATCAGCGCCACGGTGACGCCGCTGCCGGTCCACGTGCTCTTCGCCAAGCCCGAGCGTGCCGCGAAGCGCCGCCGGGTTCCTGGTCGTCGCCGAGGCTGTCGCGGGCAGTGCGCTGTGCGATGACCGTGACGATCGGCTCGTCAAACGCAGTCTGGTCGCCGCTGCATCGGCGCGTCGAACGAGACCGACTCGACGCGCGGGTCGGCCATCAGCTGCGAGAGATCGTCATCATCCACTTCGACGTGAAGGCGTTGATGAAATCGTGATCCGCCCGGACGCCGCGGCTGGCGCTGCGTCGCGCCGACTGCAGCGCCGCCCGGTGCCGGCCTTGGCGCGGATGATCACCCGCTGACGATCGGGCTGCACCTGGTCCGCGGCGCCGCGCTGGCGGTGAAGCATCTCGTGCACGCGCTGGTCCACTTTGCCGTGGAAGGCGGGGCACGAATCGTCATCCTGGGCCGACGCGATCGACGCGATGCCGAGCAGGACGCCGAAGGCCGCCATCGCGGTGACGCAGGTCGAAGCGAGCGATCGACGAACGGCATTCGAGCGGATCGGACTCATGAGCAGCGTCTCCATGCGCGTGAGTGCAGCCACCGATAAGTTCAACGGCGCCGAAGCGAACGCCTCGCGCCGGGTCGATATCGGAGCCGCATGAACTGAGCGATAAAGTCATCTGAGGTCCGCTCTATTCAAAACCTCAGCCGATCGCCGTTTTCGTCGAACATTCCTGTTTTTGGGCGGAATTTGTGCGGAAACTTAGGACGGTCGAGGCGGACCAGCTTTGTGACGACATGTTCTGTAACAGGGCACCTAAAATTGTTATTCACCACAAAATTGAAATTCACCGATGGACATACGTCAAATATTTGTGGCTGTTCCGATACGGGACAAAATGCGCGATTGATGGTGTTTTTGTGTCATGTTTGTGTCATATCAGATCGAGAGGAGCCGCGACCGTGCGACATAATCGAAATCGCATGTTGCTCAGGAGACAGACCCGCGCGATCGCGATCGCGCTGAGCCTCGTCGTTGTCGCCAGCCGCCGGCTGCCGATCCAACGCACGCCCCGATTCGGCGGCGGCGACAACCGGCCCCACGCGCGGCGGCGAGCTTCTCGTCTCAGCCGCACCGAGCCGCGCAGCTTCAACCGGCACGCGGCGCGCGACAGCACGCACGAACCTCGTCTCCACCTCACCCAGGCCACGCTGGTGCGGATCGACAGGTCACGACAGGCCGTCGAGCCGTGGCTTGCCGAGAGCTGGACCGACCGCCGACGACGGCCGCGCGTGCACGATGAAGCTGCGCAAGGCGGTCTGGTCTTCTCCGACGGCCAGCCGTTCACCGCAGACGATGTGGTGTTTTCGTTTCAGGCGGTCTACGACGAGCGGACCGGCAGCGCGCTCGCCGGACACCGCTCACTGGCGGGCCACAAGAAGCTGCAGGTCGCGGCGCGTCGATCCGCAGACGGTGATGATCACCTTC
Organism: uncultured Thermoleophilia bacterium; assembly: GCA_963754225.1. Classification (GTDB taxonomy): domain Bacteria; phylum Actinomycetota; class Thermoleophilia; order Solirubrobacterales; family 70-9; genus DASPWW01. Next base: position 601,678 of record CAVWEV010000005.1, on the reverse strand, counting down.
CCGGCGCCGTTTGCGCCGGGCCTCCGCATCCTCGAGAACCTGCCCATCCTGCCGCGCCATCGGCTCGCAGGCCGCGCTCGACGCCGGCACGTTCACGAAGGCGTGGGGTCTCGACACGCCGCCGTCGGAGCTCGTCGGCCTCGGCCCGTTCGTGCTGCAGGCAGTACGTGCCGGGCCAGCGGCTGGTCTTCGAGCGCAACGCCGCGCTACTTCGGCCGCGCCGCCGACGGCACGGCGCTGCCCGTATCTCGATCGCGTCGTCGTCGAGATCATCCCGGACCAGAGCGCGGAGCTGCTGCGCCTGGAGTCGGGACAGCTCGACATGATGACGAGCGAGATCTCACCCGACGCCTACGCGCCGTTGAAGCGCGCGGCCGACCAGGGACGGGTGAAGCTGCTCGATCTCGGCGTCTCGCACAACGCCGACGGCTTGTGGTTCAACCTCAAGCCGGGCGTCTTCGCCGGGCGACGCGCGCGCCGCGTGGCTGCAGCGCGACGAGCTGCGCCGCGCGATCTCGATGGCGGTCGATCGGAAGGTGTTCGCCGACACGGTATTCCTCGGCGCGGGCGTGCCGGTGTTCGGCGCGGAGACGCCGGCGAACAAGAAATGGTACTGGGCCGGCATCGCCGGAGACGCCGCACGACCCGGCCGGCGGCGAAGCGGCTGCTCGCCTCGATCGGCCTGACCGATCGCAACGGCGACGGCACTGCTCGAGGACGGCGAACAACCAGCCGGCACGCTTCACGCTGCTGACGCAGAAGGGCCGGCCGAACCTCGAGCGCGCGGCGGCCGTCATCCGCGACGAGCTGAAGAAGATCGGCCTCATCGTCGACGTCGTCGACGCTCGAAGGCGCGGCGGTGATCGATCGCTTCCTGAACGCGAAGTACGACGCGGTCTACTTCAACGCCGACAAGACCGATCTCGATCCCGGCACCAATCCGGACTTCTGGTTCAGCTCCGGCAGCGCGCACCCGTGGAATCTCGAGCAGAAGACGCCGGCCACCGACTGGGAGCGGCGATCGACGAGCTGATGACCCGGCAGATCGCGTCGCAGGACGAGGCCGAGCGGAAGCGCCTCTACGACGAAGTGCAGCAGATCTTCTCGGAGCACCTGCCGATCGTCTATTTCGTCGCGCCGCGCGATCTACGTGGCCCACTCGGCCCGGGTGACCAACCTCACGCCGAGCGAGTCGCGTCCGCAGCTGCTGTGGCGCCGCCGAGAGCGGTCGCGCGTGACGTCACGGACCCGATGAGCGGGATGACTTGCGACCGGCGACGCGGCTGGTCGACAGCACGAGGATCACGCCGCGACAATCGTCGGCGCCGACACGATCGTCAAGATGGTGACGCGCTCGCCGCCCAGCGCCGCGCCGAGGCCACCGCGACGATCGGGTTGACGTAGGCGTGCGTGCCGACCAGCGACGCGTCGTCCGCGCAGCACCAGACGTAGCGTGAAGGCGATCACCGAGCCGAACACGATCAGGTAGAGCACCGCGAGAGCTGGCGTCACCGCCGGCGAGAACCGCGCCACTCGCCGTCGCCATGCTGGCCGCCGCCAGCCAGACGCGCCGGCGAGCAGCTGGACGGCGGTGGACAGGCGCACGTCGCGCGGCAGCGCGCCGCGGCCGTAACCGACCCGGCCGCCCACGCGAGCGCGCGCCGACGATGGCGAAGTTGGCGATCGCGGGGCTGCGATCCCCACTCGGGCGCGACCAGCAGCGCCACGCCGGCGAAGCCGACCGCGAGCCCGGCGCCGTACCCCCGGGCGCGCCGCTCCCCAGCGCCAGTCGACCAGCGCCAGCCACAGCGGCGTGTCGCGCCGAGCAGCGCCGCCACGCCGAGGGACCTGCTGCTCCGCCCACGCCAGCGAGCCGTGCGACACAGAAACAGCAGCCGCCGGCGATGAACGCCGCGCGCCAGCGGCGGCGTCGAGCGTGTGCGTCGAACGGGCTCCAGACAGACAGGATCAGCCGCCGCCAGGCAGCGCACGCCCATCATCGCCAGCGGCGGGATCGATTCGACCGCGACGCGGATCGCGAGTAAGTCGACCCCCAGATCAGGTAGATCGCCAGGAACGCGAGGACGAGCCGCTGCGGCGCATGTAACCTCCAACCAACTATATTGAAGGTTACATCGCGGCCATGCTAACCTGTCAACATCTTTTTGATGGTTACCGAAGACGTCACCGCACGCAGCGCGGACTACGCATTCGACCTGAGCGGCGGGTGCCTCTGCCTCGACTTCGCCAACACCATCGGCTGGCGCGGCCGCGACGAGCCGAACGAGCACCTCGGCTCGTACGGCGATTTCATGGCGTGGGCCGAGCAGGCGGGCGCGGTCGCGCCGCGTGAAGCGCGCGCGCTGCTGCGGCGGGCGGCGGCGAAGCCGGCGGAGGCGCGGCAAGCGCTCGCGAAAGCGATCGACCTGCGCGAGGCGCTCTACGGCGTCTTTGCGGCAATCGCCGCCGGCCGCTCGCCGCGCGCGCCGGATCTGGCGATCGTCAACGCCGCCGTGCCGCGTGCCTTCGAGCGCTCGCGCCTGGTGGCGTCAAAAGATGGATTCACGCTGGCCGCCGACGTCGAAGACGACGATCTCGCCGCGCCGCTGACGCCGGTCGTGCGATCGGCGGTCGACCTGATCATGTCTCCTGACGCTCGATCGCGTCCGCACCTGCGCGGCCGCCGCCGTGCGCGTGGCTGTTCCTCGACACGACGAAGAACCGCGCACGGCGCTGGTGCGACATGAAGACCTGCGGCAACCGCGAGAAAGTGCGCCGCTTCCGCGACAGCGCCTAGACCGGAGACCGACGTCAAGGCACCGAAGACGAAAAGCGACGAACGATTGAATTCCCGCCGCTATGGAAACTTCGCCTTGACGACGCTGGCGTCAATCGAGGCGAGCGTGGCGCGTCCTGCGGCGGCCGGCCGCGTCGACCAGTTCCTGCTGCATCATCTCCAGCAGCCGCTGCGCGCCGGCGGGGCCGAACGCGCCGAGCGCCCAGCGCGTCGCGCGGCCGAGCAGCACGGCGTTCGCGCCGAGCGCGAGCGCCTTCAGAATGTCGCTGCCCCGCCGGTATCCGCTGTCGGTGATCACCGGGATGCGGCCGTTCACGGCGGCGACGATTTCCGGCAGCACCTCGAGCGTCGACGGTCCGTAGTCCATCGAGCGGCCGCCGTGATTGGAGACGATGATCGCGTCGACGCCGTGCTCGAGGCAGAGCGCGGCGTCCTCGGCGGTGAGAATCCCCTTCACGATGAGCGGCACCTTGATCATCTGCCGCACCTCGTCGAGATACTGCCACGTGTACCAGAGCCGGCCGGCGCCGAGCCGATACAGCGCCGGTCCGCCGGTGGGCGCGGCTGCCGCCGGCGCGCCACCACGCCCGGCCGGACGCGGCGTGCCGCCGAGATTGCGATCCTGCGCGGTGCGCTCGTAGTACGACGCCTGCTGATCGACGGTGACGACGACCGCCGTGCAGCCGGCAGCCTGCACCTTGTCGAGCACCTCTCGGCTGGTCTCGCGGCTCTGCGCGGGTAGGGATACAACTGCCACCACAACGGCCCGGTCGGCGGCCGGCGCGATGCGATCGATCGGCAGGCTCGTGTTCTGGCTGACGATCATCGGCGTGTTCGACGCCGCGGTCGCCGCGCGATGCATCCCCGCTTCGCCGTCGGGATGCAGCGGCACCATCGCCGCCGTCGGCGCGACCATGATCGGATACTTCATCTTCAGCCCGAGCAGCTCGGTCGACAGATCGACGCGCGACGGTCGATCGGCTTGCCGGGCACGAGGTCGACCCAGTCGAACGCCTCGCGGTTGCGGCGCAGCGTGAACTCCGAGCCGTCGCCGTGCGCGGTGTAGTCGTAGATCGACAGCGGCACGTTGGCGAACATCACCGGCTCGAAGTCGAAGGCCGAGAGCATCTCGTCGAGCCCGGGCGTGCGCTTGTGGTCTTTCAGCGGACGCGGATCCTGCTGCGCCGCGCCCGCGAGCAGTGGCGAGCCGGCGACGAGGCCGGCGAGCGACGCCAGCGCGCGACGCCGGGAGCGGCTGTGCCGCCAGGCGTTCTCAATTCGCGTCATGTTGCTTCCTCGATCAACCGGGCTCAGCCGGGCACCTGCTTACAGAAGATCAGAGATCACACGATCAGGAGACTTTTCTTTTCTAAAGAGCGTTCAAGACGCGCGGCAGCCCTGAAGGGCTGCGCTACGTTCACAGGAACCTCCTGATCTCCTGGACCTTCTGATCTCCTGTTCCTAGCTCACTGGCGTGCGTCGAGGCACCGGCCGATGCATTTTGACGACGCTTCCATCCAGCGCCGCGACGTTCGGCTTGCCGCACATCGCCATGTAGCGCGCGAGCTCGGTCTGCAGCATCTCGACGACGCCCTGCACGCCGTCGGCGCCGTACGCCGCCAGCCCCCACATCACCGGCCGCCCGACCAGCACCGCCTGCGCGCCGAACGCCAGCGCCTTGAGGATGTCGGTGCCGCGCCGGAAGCTGCCGTCGACGAGCACGGGCGCGCGCCCGCCGACCGCATCGACGATCGCCGGCAGCGCCAGGATCGAGCCGTCGCCCTCGGCGCTCACCCTCGCGGTGTAGCTCGAGACGATCAGGCCCTGGACGTGATGCTGCAGCGCGAGTTTCGCCTCCTCGGGCGTCGTGATCCCTTTCACGAGAATCGGCACGCTGACGTTGCGCGTCAGCGCGTCGAGTGCAGCCAGGTCGGCTTTGAGCGTCGAGGAATTCTGACGCGCGCCTTTCGCTTGCCCTGAGCCTGCCGAACGGGCTTCCCCTGAGCCTGCCGAACCGGCTGCTGGCAGCGCGCCGATCGTGATGCAGATCGCGCGGCACCCGGCCGTCACGGCCTCCTGAATGCGCGCCGCCGCGGAGGGATCCTGGGCGAACACCTGATACCAGAGCGGCACATTCCCGGCGGCCGCCAGCGACGCGAGCGGCACGCTCGACTGGCTGCTGACCACCGTCACCGCTTTCGCCGCCGATGCGCCAGCCACGGTGGCGCGCTCGCCGTCGGCGTGAAAGTCGCCCTGCCGCGCGATCGGCGCGACCAGAATCGGCGCGAACATCGCCTGTCCGAAGAGCGTGACGCCGAGGTTCAGATCGAGCACCGGCACCATCATCCGCGGCCGCAGCGTGATCCGCTCGAACGCCGATCGATCGCCGCCCGCGACCGCGGCGTACGCGGACGCGCTCAGCACGCGCTTCGCCTGCTCCTCGTATTCCAGGACGTTGACCAGTTGCTCGCGCGGCGTGAGCCGCGGGGCGCCTTCCGTGCGCGGCAGCTGCGCGGCGCTCACGGTCTGCGCCACGATGCCACCAACGCTTCCAAGTGCCCGGCGACGCGTGACGCGGCGCCCGACGGCGTCCGGCATCACTTCCCCCACAGCTGCTCGAGGCGCTTCGCGCGCCCGCAGCCGAACTTGTAGTACTTGAAGCGAATCGGATTCTTCTTGTAGTAGTCCTGGTGATATTCCTCGGCGTGGTAGAACGGGGCAGCAGGGACAATCTCGGTGACGACCGGCTGCTTGAACCGGCCCGAGTCGTCGATCGTTTTCTTCGACGCCATCGCCAGCCGCTTCTGCTCGTCCGAGTGGTAGAAGATCGCCGATCGATACTGCGAGCCGACGTCGCAGAACTGCCGATCGGGAGTGGTCGGATCGATGTTCTTCCAGAACACGTCCAGCAGCTGCTGATAGGTGACCTTCGCGGGATCGAACACGACCTCCACCGACTCGGTGTGGCCGGTGCCGCCGGCCGACACTTCTTCGTAGGTCGGGTTCTTCTTCTGGCCGCCGGTATAGCCGGAGGTGGTGGAAATCACGCCGGGCAGCTCGTCGAACGGCGGCTCCATGCACCAGAAGCAGCCGCCGGCAAAGGTCGCCTTGTCCTGGTTCCCCTGAGCCGGCTGCCCCGAGCCGGGTGGAGGGGACTGCGGCGCGGCCTGCGGCCGTGTCGCGGACGCGGCGGCCGCGAGGATGACTACGACGGTGAGGATGATGCGTCTCATGACCGTCCTCGTTGATGAAGGCTCAGGTTCGGAGCGCCGGCAGCGCGTCGCCCTCGGGGACGAACTGGAGCGCGAGACCGTTGTTGCACCAGCGCTGGCCGGTCGGGCGCGGGCCGTCGTTGAAGACGTGGCCCTGATGTCCGCCGCACCGCACGCAGTGATATTCGGTGCGCGGGACGACCAGCCAGTAGTCGCGCTTGGTGCCCATACGCCCGGCGATCGGCTCGTAGAAGCTGGGCCACCCGGTGCCGCTGTCGAACTTCGTCCGGGAGTCGAACAGCGGCAGCTGGCAGGCGGCGCAGATGAAGGTGCCGCGGCGCTTTTCCTTGTCGAGCGGGCTCGAGAAGGCGCGCTCGGTCCGCTCTTCGAACAGCACCGCATACGCCTCGGGCGGGAGCAGCTTGCGCCACTCGGCCTTGGGCTTCTCGAGCTTGTCGATCTTGGTGTCCGGCTGCTGCGCCATGGGGCGGCGCCATCTTACGCGGGTCAAGGTAGGGGACGCCTCGCCGACGCGCGGTTCGAGGTAGGGGACGGCCTTCAGGCCGTCCCAACGAGCGACGCGGGAGGGTCTGAAGACCCTCCCCTACCGAGAAGAGATTTCCGCCAGCACGGCGGAGACGACCCGGTCGCACCTCGGCGCGTGGAACTGGAACGTCCCCGGCGCGACCTCCCCGATCTGCGCGGTGACCGCGCGGCGGATCATCGCGCGCGCGCGGTGCAGCCGCGTCTTCACCGCCTCCGGGCCCAGCCCCAGGCCCTCGCCGGTCTCGTTCGTGCTCAGCCCTTCGATGTCCCGCAGCATGAACACCATCCGATAGGTCTCCGGCAGCGTATCGACCGCGGCTTCGAGCACGCGCGTCAGCTCCTGTGCGTAGGCCTGCCGTTCGGGATTGGCGGCCGGGGATTCGAACCTGTCCATGAAGTCTCCACGGTCGTCGTCCAGATGCGGTTCCACGGCGCCCCGCGACTCGGACCGCTGCGCGCTGCGGCGGCGGCTGAATGCCTCGTGCAGCACGATGCGCGTCAGCCAGGTGGAGAACTGCGACCGCTCCTCGAACTGGCCGAGGTGCGTGTAGGCGTTGATGTAGGCCTGCTGCATCACGTCCTCGACGTCGGTCTCGTCCTTCAGGACCGCGCGCGCGACGCGGTAGACGCGCTGGTTGTGCCGCCGCATCAGCACCTCGAAGAGCGCGCTGTCCCCTGCCCGCACCCGCCGCACGATGTCGGCATCGGGCAACACCGGCGCCGCGCCGACATCCGATTCGAGAGTCGCCATACCCATTAGAGTCCCAACCCCGGCCGGACGTTGCAAGCCCGTCCGGTGTCACCTTTTCGCGCCTCGCACCCTCTCATGGCAAGGAGGCATCATGAATTTCGAACGTCTGACGACACCGTGGTGGGCGCTGCGCGCCGGCATCGGCGCCACCGCGTTTCTGGCCGGGCTGGACAAGTTCTTCAACCTGCTCGCCGACTGGCCCGGCTACCTCAGCCCGATCGCGGCCCAGCTGCTGCCCATCAGCGCGAACTCGTTCATGCACATCGTCGGCGTGATCGAGATGGCAGTCGGCGCCGCGATCCTCGCCGGCCTCACCCGGCTCGGCGGCTACGTCGCCGCCGCGTGGCTCGCCGGCATCGCCCTCAACCTCGTCACCACCGGCCACTTCTTCGACATCGCCGTGCGCGACGTCGCGATGGCGATCGCTGCGTTCACCCTCGCGCGCCTCACCGAGGCGGGCGTCGGCGCGACGGCGGCGAGCGCGAGCGAAGCCGCCGCGCCCGCTGGACGCCACCGGCAGATCACTGCGTGAACAGGCAAGGAGGATGTGATGCGACCGTGGATTGTGCTCGGGCTGTTCGTCTCCCTCGGCGTTGTCGGATACGGCGAGCGGGATCGTGATCGTGACAAGACGTTCGACGATGTGGTGCGCAAGAACGCGGAGCGGATGCTCGAGGAGGGGCGCCGCATCTTCCGGTTCGACACCTTCGGCGACGAAGCGTTCTGGAGCGGCGCGCTCAAGCTGCACCAGGCGATCGCGGGCGAGCGCAACGGCGGCGTCGGCCCAGGCGTCAGCCCGGCGACCGCGCTCGCCGTTGGCCTCAAGGTCGACGCCGAGGCGCTGCCCGACGACGTGCTCAAGGCGATCCGGCGCGGCCGCGTGAACCTGAACGATCCGGCGGTCACGCTCGCACTGCTCGATCTCAACGCCGTCGTTGGCCTCACCGGCCGGCGCGGGCCCGACGGCCGCCTTGCCACCGTCGGCATCCAGTGCTCGCTGTGCCACTCGACGGTCGACAACTCGGTCGCGCCCGGCATCGGCCGCCGCCTCGACGGCTGGCCGAACCGCGATCTCAACGTCGGCGCGATCATCGCGCTCGCGCCCGATCTCAGCGTCGTCGCCGATCTGCTGCAGACCGATCAGGCGACGGTGCGCACGGTGCTGAACAGCTGGGGGCCGGGCAAGTTCGACGCGGAGCTGTTCCTCGACGGCAAGGCCTTCCGGCCCGACGGGAAGAGCGCCGCGACGCTGCATCCCGGCGGCGTTCGGACTCGCCGGCGTCAACCTGCACACCTATACCGGCTGGGGCGGCGTCGCGCACTGGAACGCGTTCGTCGCCAACCTCGAGATGCACGGCCAGGGCACGTTCATCGACGCGCGGCTCGACGATCCGCTGCAGTTTCCGGTCGCGGCGCGCGCCGGATTCGGCAACGTGCGCAACGATCCGGATCTCATCACGTCGAAGCTGCCGGCGCTGCACTTCTACCAGCTGTCGATTCCGGCGCCGGAGCCGCCGCGCGGCTCGTTCGAGCCGGTCGGCGGCCGAACGGGGCAAGGCGCTCTTCAACGGCCGCGCGACCTGCTCGAGCTGCCACGTGCCGCCGATCTACACCGAGCCGGGCTGGAACATGCACACGCCGGAGGAGATCGGCATCGACGACTTCCAGGCCAACCGCTCGCCCGACCGGCCGCTACCGGACGACGCCGCTCGGCGGGCTGTTCACGCGGCAGAAGGGCGGCTTCTACCACGACGGCCGCTTCGCCGACCTGCGCGCGGTCGTCGATCACTACAACGTCGCCTTCAACCTCAACCTCACGGAGCAGGCGAAGCGCGATCTCGTCGAGTATCTGAAGTCGCTGTAACTTGCTACCCGGTCTGTAGGGGACGGTCTTTAGACCGTCCCCAGCGCGGGACGCCCTGAAGGGCGTCCCCTACCTTCTACGCATCCCGCCTTCCCTCTTGCATCGAGCTTCCGCCCTAGGGCTACAGTCGTCGGCAGAACCTGCCATGAAAATCCCGCTCTGAGCTCTCCGTCCGCCACCCGCTTCATCATTGATCGCGGCCCGCGCGCCGCCACACAACCTGAACGTACGAACATGTCCGACCCGGCCATCCGTGTCCGTAATCTCGTCAAGCTGTACACCCGCCGCGGGCAGCCCGTCGTCCGCGCGCTCGACGGCCTCACGTTCGACGTCGCCCGCGGCTCGATCTTCGGCCTGCTCGGCCCGAACGGCGCCGGCAAGACGACGCTGCTGCAGCATCCTGTCGACGCTGGCACGGCCGACGTCCGGCTCCGCCACCGTCCTCGGCTACGACGTCGTCGACTCGCCGCTCGACGTGCGCCGCCGCATCTCGGTCGTCATTCAGGAAACGGCGGTCGAGCTCTTCCTGTCGGTCCGCGACAACCTGGCACCTTCGCCCGCTTCCACGGCCTGCGCGACGCCGACATTCAGGAGCGCGCGCGGAGCGCGTGCTCGACGACTTCGGCCTCACCCCCGAGCGCACCGCAAGGTGCATGGACCTGAGCGGCGGCTTCCGCCGGCGCGTGCAGGTCGCCAAGGTCTTCATGGTCGAGACGCCGGTCGTCTTCCTCGACGAGTTCTCGACCGGGATGGATCCGATCCTCAAGCGCAGCGTCATGGACAAGCTGCGCGGCGAGGCGGCGGCGCGGACGCACCATCGTGCTGACGACGCAGATCCTCAGCGAGGTCGAGGAGCTGTGCGACGACATCCTGATCCTCAACCGCGGCCGCCAGGCGGCGCGCGGCGATCTGCACACGCTGAAGCTGCTGTCGCAGGGCGTCTACGACGTCACCGTCGACCTTCGATCGGCTGCCGGCCGGGCATCGAGGAGGAGCTCGCGGCGCGGCATCCGATCCGCCTGCTCGATGACGCAGAACACCGTCGAGGTGACGTTGAAGGAAGACGACGGCGGCATCCTCGCGGTGGTCGGCGGCGCTGGCCGCGCGCGGACGCGTGCTGCGGCTCGAGGTCGGCGGCGCGAGCCTCGAAGACATCTTCGTCGAGCTGACCAAAGAGGGGACGAAAGAAGGAACCGCATCGTGAGCGCGCTGTCGGCGGTGATGTATCGCGAGGGCAAGATCCGGGCGACCAACGCCCTGTTCATCTTCTGGGACGTCGTCTATCCGCTCGGCTACCTGCTGGTGTTCGGCGTCGGCATGAACGACGCGCTCGGCTTCTCCGGGCTGCCGACCGACTACCACGCGTTCTTCCTCGCCGGCGTGCTCGGGATGGCGGGCTTCGGCATCGCGTCGAACACGGCGTGGTCGTTCTTCATGGATCGCGACAACGGCATCTTCTACGAGATGCTGACCTATCCGATCAGCCGGGCCGAGTACCTCGTCGGCAAGGTGCTGTTCAACATCGTCGATCGGCGCTGGCGCAGGCGCTGATCACCGTCGTGCTCGCGTCGGCGGTGCTCGGCGTCGCGCTCCGGCCCGGCGGGCTTCCCGCTGCTCGCCGCCGCCGTCATCGTCGGCACGGCGGGCTGGTTCTTCTTCTACGCCATCTTCGCGCTGGCGCATCCGCCGCAACGACGCGTTCAACACGGTGACGTCGATCTTCTACTTCGTGTTCCTGTTCGCCAGCTCGATGTTCTACCCGATCGATCCGCTGCCGCGGCGTTTCCGCGTCGCCGCGCTGGCGAACCCGATCACCTGGCATGTGGACGTGATGCGCTTTGCGACCATCGGCGCTCGGCGATCCGCGGCAGATCGCGCTCGAGGCGGCGGGCTTCGTCGCTGTTCACGCTGGCGTCGTTCGCGGGCGCGCTCGTCGTCTTGAGGAGGCAGGGATAGCGGCGCCTCCCACCCGTCCACGACGGGGAACGCAGAGACCGCTGAACCCGCAGAGCAATTCTTGTACAAAAAAACTCTGCGGACTCTGCGAGCTCTGCGTTCAATCGTCGTGACTCGCCGGCAGAGATAGCGGGGCCTGCCACAGATCACGACGGGGAACGCAGAGACCGCTGAGACCGCAGAGAAGTTTCTTGTACAAGAAAACTCTGCGGGCTCTGCGAGTTCTGTGTTCGATCGTCGTGGTCGAGCGTGCTCCGCGGGCTCTGCGTTCGATCGTCGTGGCGCCTCGCACGCGGTTTGCTCTCTTCGGCGGCGGGCTGGTCATTTCCTCGATTTCCGGTTGATTCCGGGTCGTCGCGATGCCAGAAGCGTCATGCGCGCATCAGGCTTGTATGTACGCACCCGTGTGCCCTGAGGAGGCATTTCCATGGTCCGTCATGCTGCCGCCGCCGTCGCCCTCGTTTTCACTCTGAGCCCGTCGTGGCTGTCGGCGCAGAGCACGACGTTCACGGTGACCACTGATTCCGCGAACATCCACAAGGCGCCGAGCACCGGGAGCGTGGTGGTCGGCCACGCGCCGCGCGGGCGCGTGCTGCCAGTTGAACGCGAGCTCGGAAGCTGGGTGAAAGTGTCCTGGCCCGACGCCGAAGGCGGCGCCGGTTACGTCAACGTCAGCTGGGGAAAGCTTGGCGGGCGGCCGCTGCCTGCGGCTCCAACGCTCGCGGTCGACTCACCGTCCCCGCGTCCGGCGCCTCAGGCGGCTGCGGCCGCGGCAGTCGCGCCGGCCGCGCCGTCCCGCGCTGTCGAACCTCAGGCGGCGCTCCGCCCCGTCTACGTGACGCCTGCCTCGCACGCCTTCGGCCTCGGCGCCCGCATGGGCAGCTCGCCGATGGGTTTCGGCGCCGCCGCCCGCGGCTGGAGCCGCCGCCGCTTCGGAGGTACAGGTCGATGCGTCGCGCTACGCGATGACCAGCAGTGTCAACGCGACGCAGCTGACGTCGCTCGAGATCGCGCCGAGCGTCGTGTTCGCGCTGCCCGACAGCGTCGGCGACTACCTCTGGGTGCGCCCCTACGTCGGTTCGGGTGTGATGATGGGCCGCCAGTCACTGGACAGCGGCGCGCCTGGTGCTGCGAGCACGACGTCCAACGGGTTTGGATGGCAGGCGTTCGGCGGCGGCGAGCTGACGTTCGCCGGCGCGCCGCAGTTCGCGGTCAGCGCCGATGTCGGCTACCGGCGGCTGAACACGCCGATTGAGGGATTCGATCTTGGGGCGTCGGGCTGTCGGTGTCAGCGCACTGGTACGTGAAATAGCGGCAACCGGGCAGTTCAACCGCGGAGAGCGCGGAGACCGCAGAGACATCTGTACAAAAATTCTTGTACAAAGAATTCCTCTGCGATCTCTGCGCGCTCTGCGGTTTAACAGGCGCCGCGAAGAGATCTCAGCAGCTGACGCAGCGGTGATTGTTCTTCGCGCCCAGGCTCTCGAGCAGCGCGATCGTCTCGGGGAACGGCTGCACGCGCTGCACCGGCCCGTTCGCCATATCGACGGTGGTCTGGCCGCTGCGGCTGACCGCCTTCACGTCCGCGCCCTTCGACACGAGGTACTGGATCAGCTCGTTGTCGCCGCGCGAGGCGGCGTGGTGCAGCGGCGTGTAGCCGTTGTGGTCGCGCGCGTTGACGTCGGCGCCGAGCTCCTCGACGAGGAACTTCACCGCCGGCAGCCAGCCGTCGGGCACGTGGCGATGCGTGTTGCCGGCGAAGCCGAGGCCGTAGCCGACGCCTGACGCGGCGTGGATCGGCGCCACCGCCGGGCCGACCACGGGATCGGCGGCAGGCCCGACTGATCCGGGCCGTTCGGCTCCGGGCCGCCCTCTTCGTAGCGCTCCGGCACCTTCGCGGTGCGCGATGTTCGGATCGGCGCCGTACTTGAGCAGCAGCTTCATCGCCGGCACGTCGAGCGTGTAGGCGGCCCAGCCAGAACGGCGTCGCGCCGGTGCGATCGACGCCGAGCAGATCGCGGTTGTAGGTCGTGTACCAGAGCGTCTTGCGTGAGCCGCGCGTTCGGATCGGCGCCCGCCTTCAGCAGCGCCTCGGCCAGCTCGAGATAGCCGTCGTCTGCTGCATGTAGTGCGCCGGCTGCGGATGCCGCGCCTTCGGCGCCCACTGCATGTTCAGCACGCCGTAGAGCGGCGTCGCGCCGGCGTCGCTCGCGAGCGTCGACGTCGGCGCCGCGCGCCAGCAGCGCGCTCGCCAGATCGAAGTGGCCGTTGATCGTCGCCATCAGCAGCGGGCTGGTGTGATCGCGAGGCGCTCACCTGGTTGATGTCGGCGCCGCCGTCGAGCAGCGCGAACGCCGTCTCGTCGCAGTCCCTCGCGCGCCGCGAGCAGCAGCGCGGTCAGCCCGCCCTGCGCGCCGACCAGATCGGCGTAGCCGAGCGGCTCGGGCTCGTTGCCGTCCGATCGCCGCCGCGGCGCGCGCCGGCGCGCGCCGCCGGCGCCGCGCTCGCCGGCGTCGCCGCCGCGGCCGCGTTCGCCGCCGCGAGCTCGCGTCTGGATCGCGGCGACGCGCGCGTTCCGCGCCCGGCTCTCGGCGCTGTCGCTCGCGATTGCGCGCGCTGATGTCGACGACCTTCGCCGGTGGCGCGCGACATCGGCGCCGCGCGCCATCAGCGTCTTGCACGACCGTCGGTGCGGCCGAGCGCGGCGGCGAACATCAGCGGCGTCTGGCCCCACTGCGGCTCGCGCACGTTCACGTCGGCGCCGCGCGTCGAGCAGCACCGTCGACGGCTTCGCGCGCTGCCCGACGCGGCCGCGAAGTGCAGCGGCGCCGCGCCGGTGCGTCGTCAGCGCGCTGCACGTCGGCGCCGCGCGTCGACGAGCAGCCGGCGATCACCGCGCGTGGCCGCCCTTGCGCGGCGAGGTGGAGCGGCGTGTAGCTGGCCGATGCGCGTCACCGCCGCCGGGCTCGCGCCGGCCGTCGAGCAGCAGCGCCGCCAGCGTCGCGATCGCCGCGCTCGGCCGCCCAGTGCAGCGCCGTCATGCCGTCGCCCTGCGCGCGCGTTGACGTCGGCGCCCTGCTGCAGCAGCGTCGCACCGCCGCCGCATCGCCGCGCATCGCGGCGTCGGCGACCCGCGATCGACCTGGCGCTCGGCGCCTCAGCGAGACGTGCCGGCGTCGAGCGGCAACGGCCGCTGCGCAGAAGGCCGCGACAACATCGGCTGGCGTTCAGCATCGTGCCTCGCATCCGCAAGTCCGCCGACGGCGTACGCGACGACGGTCATCCACGGTCCGCCTGAGGCGGCACTACGCGTCGCGACGTCAGCAGCGAGAACGTCGCCGGTCGAATCGCCGAACTGCGTCGATGTCGTCAGGCCGATCGTGTGCATCACGCTCAGCATCGCGTTCGCCATCGGCGTGCCCGCCGGCGCCTTGAGGTGCACGTTGCCCGGCGAGCTGGCCGTTGGCGCCGCCGAGCACGAATCAGCGGGCAGCGCTTGTGGTTGTGCACGTTGCCGTCGCCCATCGGCGAGCCGTAGATGATCAGCGCTCTTGTCGAGCAGCGATCGCGTCGCCCTCCTGGATCGACTGCAGCTTCTCGCAGGAAGTACGGCAGCAGGCTGACGTGGTACTGGTTGATCTGGCCGAACTCGGTGATGTTCGCCGGCTTGTTCGCCGTGGTGCGACGCGGGATGGAAGCCCTTGGTCGACGCCGCTCTCCGGGTAGACGCGGCTCGACGCGTCGCGGCCCATCTTGAACGAGAACACGCGCGTCACGTCGGCCTGGAACGCGAGCGCCTGCAGGTCGAACATCAGCTTGACGTGCTCGTCGAACGAGTCGGGCACGCCGGCCGGCGCGCCGGGCAGCTCGCGCGCGCTCGCCGCTCATGTTGCGCGCCTCGACCCTCTGGATGCGCCGCTCGATCTCGCGCACGTCCTCGAGATAGCGCTCCATGCGCTGCGCGATCGCTCGGCGTCGAGCCGCCGGTTGAGATCGGCGACCTGGCCGGTGACGTAGTCGAGCACGCTCGCCGTCGCGCGGCGCCGCGCGGCGCGCTCCGTCGGTCGAGCCGCCGGCGCCGAACAGCTGATCGAACGCCATGCGCGGATCGCGGATCATCGGCAGCGGCTCGGTCGGCGACGCCCAGCTGATCATGTCGGTGTAGACGCACGAGTAGCCGTAGGCGCAGCCGCCCGCCTGGTCGACGTTCTCGATGCACAGCTGCATCGACGGGATCGGCGTGTCCTGGCCGAACCGCTGTCGGCGTAGATCTGATCGAGCGAGATGCCGGCGCGCACGTCCGAGCTCTCGGTCTGCTTCGGATGCGCCTGCGTCAGGAACACCGCGCTCGAGCGGAAGTGGTCGCCGCCGATCTCCGGCTGCGTGACCGCTTCGGCGCCGCGCACGTCGGTGTCGCTGACGATGGTCAGGTACTTGCGGAACGGCTCGAGCGGGCTGAGCGACGCTCGGCGCGAGGTCGAACGTCGCGCCCGGTCGCCGCCGGCGACCAGAGGTGCTGGCTCGCGCCCCAGTCGCTGCAGCCGGCCGCGCCGTGCACCATCTCGATGCAGACCAGCCGCGTGCGATCGAGCGCCGCCGCCGCGCGCCGTCTTCGGCCAGAGCGCCGCGCGCCGGCACCATCGCGTCGAGGAACGGCAGCGCGACGGTGGCGCCCAGCCCGCGCAGCATGGTCCGCCGCGGCAATGTGCTTTCCGGTGATGAATGACATCGTCGTCGTCTCCTCGGCTGTCGTGACCGTCTACGTGCGACGCGCTCGATCCGCCGTGCGTCGCCGGCGCGTCCGCGCTCTTCATCCGGAACGCCGGCGCTCTTCACGATCGCCGAGCGACGAACGCCGACATGCTGGTAGCCGCCGGCTGCGGCCTGCCGCGACGATGCGCGCGGACCGTCGGCATGTCGTCGTAGCTCGAGCCGCCGGCCGAGCGCGTAGGTCATCAGGTTCTCGGTGAACGTGCTGGACCAGCACGCTCGGCCGCTTCAGCAGCGCCGCGCTGCAGGTCGGCCGGGCCGGTCAGCGGCGTGCCGTCGTAGAGCGTGCTGGCGCGCGTCGACCGGCATGCCGTTGTCGCGTGATGCGCCACGCGCCGGTGACGTCGAAGTTGTCGAGCGCCAGGCCGATCGGATCGATCATCCGGTGGCACGAGCGTGCAGGCCGGGTTCGCGCGGTGCTGCTCCATGCGCTCGCGCACCGTGCGCAGCCGGCCGTCCTTCGGCCTCCGGCGTCGCTTCGAGGTCGGGCACGTCCGGCGGCGGCGGCGGCGGCGGCGTGCCGAGCAGCACTTCCATCACCCACTTGCCGCGCAGCACCGGCGAGGTGCGGTCGGCGTGCGAGGTCAGCGTCAGGATGCTGCCGTGACCGAGCAGGCCGCGCCGGCGGCGCGTCCGGATACGTGCACCTTGCGGAACTCGCTGCCGACGACGTCCGGGATCCCGTAGTGCCGCGCCAGCCGCTCGTTGACGAAGGTGTAGTCGGCGCGTGAACAGATCGAGCACCGGGCGGTCCTCGCGCACGATGTTGCTGGAAGAACAGCTCGGTCTCGCGCCGCATCGACGTCTTCAGCTGCTCGTCGAAGTCGGGATAGAAGCGGACGTCGGGGTTGATCTTGTCGAGGTCCTGCAGCCGCAGCCACTGCGCGGCGAAGCGCGTGCGCGAGCACGTCGGAGCGCGCGATCGGCGAGCATCCGCCGCACCTGCCGCTCGAGCATCGCCGGCGCCGACAGCCGTCCGCGCTTCGGCCAGCGCGCAGCAGCTCGTCGTCGGGCCGGTGCGCCCAGAGGAAGAACGACAGGCGCGAGGCCAGGTCGACGTCGCTGAGCGCGTAGGCCTCGCCGGCGCGCGCGCCGCGCCGGGCGCTCCTCGAAGCGGAAGACGAAGCGCGGGCTGGCGAGGATGCCCTCGAGCGCCATGCGGACGCCGGCCTCGAAGCCGCCCTCGGCCGCGCCCTGCTCGTAGAGCGCCATCAGCGCGTTGAGATCGCGCTCGGTGACCGGGCGGCGGAACGCCTGCGACGCAGCCGCGACGACGATCTCGCGCGCGCACACCGTCTGCTGCGGCGCGGTCGCCGGATGGCAGGTGAAGATCCGTGCGGCGGCTCGGCGTCTCGGACACGCCGGTCGCCGTCGAACGGCCCGGTGATCGCCATGTCGCGCAGGTGCGGCAGCGTCGTGAAGCCGTAGGCGTCGGCGATGCTGGTGCTGGCGATCGACCAGTCGAGCGGCGAGATCAGATCCTGCACCGGCCCTTCGAAGCGGCGGATGAACGCCGCCGACACGCGGTGCGGCCCGGCGGTGATCGCGATCGGCTCGGTGCGCAGGTTGACGCCGTCGGGATCGGACGTGTTCATCCAGCGATCGATGTCGAGCAGCGCCACGCGCGCGCCGTCGATCGAGATCTCGACCTGCTCGGGCGCCTCCGCGGTGTGCAGCGCGGCGCGGCCGTTGCCGTACAGCGCGCCGGTGGTCTCGTGATAGAAGGACACGCGGAAGCGGTACTCGCCGTCGGCCGGGAACGTGTGCATCGACCGACAGCGCCGCCGCGCGTGCCGAACGGCGCGCCCTCGACCTGCTCGCGCTGCGAGGTCCAGCGCGACACCGTGTAGGTGGCCTCGCGCGCGGTCGCGCGCGCGATCGCCGACCGCCAGCCGGCTGATCTCGGCGGCCGCCGTCAGGTACGCCTGCATCAGCGTCGGCGACAGCAGCTGCGCGTCGGCGATGTTGTCGAAGTTCGCGCTCTTGGTGTCGAGCGGCAGGTAGTCGCCGGCGTTGACGTCGAGCGCCGAGCAGGTCGCGGACCGAGCGCGTGATACTCGGCGCGGTTCAGGCGCTGGAACGTGCGGCGGCCCGGCGTCGGCGTCGGCGGCGTGCGCGTCGACCTGCGCTTCGAGCGCGTCGGCGAGCGCCGTCGAGCGCGGCCTCGGTCGGGCCGCCGGCTGCCCGGGCGGCGGCATCTGCCCGGCGCGCAGCTTGCGGATCATCTTCTCGGTCGATCTCGGCGTGCTCGCCGGCGGTCGCGACGTCGAAGGATTGCAGCGACAGCCCGCCGCTGCGCGTCCGGTCGCTGTGGCACCCGATGCACGTGCTCTTCACCAGCGTCTGGGCCGACTCGATATTCGTCGCAGCTGCGGGGATCGCCGCGGCAGTCGCCGCCGGGGCCTGCTGGTGCGACGGCATCGGCCGGGGCGCCGCCGGCGCCTGGCCCGACACCCCTGCTCCGCTCGCGCCCAGCGCCAGCGTGGCAAGAACTGCCAGCCACGATTTCATCTGCGTTGTGTTATGTGCGTCGGGCATGTGGACCTGTGATCCGAAACCGGCCCCAATAATAGCAGCCGCGGAGCGCTCTTCGCGACCCCTTCTGCGCCTCGTATTTGCTTGAAATGTATCGATTTGTCTCAATCAGAGCTCGGCGAGCCGAGGTCGCCACCTGCCCGGAAGCCGCGCCTCCCGCGCCCGGTCGAGACGTGTCGAGATCGGGGCATTTTTCGCGCAGGCGCCGCCTCAGCAGGATGAGCCGGCTTTCAACACTGCTCAGGGCTTGCGGCCGAAGCGCGCGCCCATCGAGCTCGACGCGCGCTCGGGCTCCCATCGTCGTCCAGCGACGAAGGTCACCAGCTCGGGCGCGCGCCACGCCGCCTTCCACGTCGCGCGGAACGTGTTGTAGTGCCAGTGCTCGAGCGTGCCGACAAACGCGCGCGCCGTAGCTGCAGCCGCAGGCCGCCGCCTTCGTGCGTCACGTCGCACGTCGCCGTGGAGCGGATCGACGTAGGTGCCCGCGTAGCTGCTGCCAGCGGCAGCGACGGCGTCGTCCCGGCCACGCGCTGCGCCTCGTTCTTTCGCGCGCGTCGTCGTCCGCCTCGTCTGCAGCCCGTCATACAGCTTGCAGCAGCTCCGCGCTCCAGTCGCGGTCCGGCGCCGCCGACGTAGCGGTCGAACACCGTGTACATCAGCGCGTGGCGCAGCTCGGCGTGATCGAGATTGCCGAGCACGTAGACGCCGAGCCGCTCGTCGCGGATCAGGCCGTGGATCGCCACCATGCCGTCGATGCTGCCGGTGTGGAAGTCGACGGCGCGCCCGCGGTAGTCCTGCTGGAACCAGCCGAGGCCGTAGGTCATCCAGTGCGGCTTCGCCAGCCGCGTCGGTCGGATACATCGCGTACGGCGACGATCGTCTGCGGCGTGAACAGCTCGCGCGAACGTGTGCTTCGGCGAGAGCAGCCGCTTGCCGCCGCGCCGCCGTGCCGCCGTCGAGCAGCATCTGCATCCACTTCGCCATGTCGTGCACGCTCGACCACACCGACGCCGGCCGGCGCCACCGGATCCACGCTCACGTTCTCGATGACGCGCACCTGCGCCGTCGATCACGTCGTGCGGCGCGGCGACGTTGGGCTGCGCGGCGAGCGTCGCAGCGGTCGCGATCGTGTCGCGCATGCCGAGCGGCTCGAAGATGCGCGTCCGGATCATCTCGGCCCACGGCTGGCCGCCGACCGCTTCGATCGACCGCGCCGGCCGCGGCGTACATCACGTTCTGGTAGATGAACGCCGAGCGCAGCGGAGTAGGCCGGCTCGATCAGCCGCACGCGCCGCAGGATCTCGCGCGGTCGAATGGCGCTGGCCGTACCAGAGATAGTCGGCGTTGCCGAGCCCGGCGCGGTGCGTCAGCAGATCGCGCACGCGTCAGCTCGCGCGTCACGCACGGATCCTTCAGCTGGAACCACGGCAGGTACTTGGTGACCGGATCGTCCCACGCGAGCTTTCTTCTCGTCGACCAGCATGCCGACGAGCGCCGCGGTCATCGCCTTGGTGGTCGAGCCGATCGCGAACAGCGTGTGCGTCGTCCACCGGCTCGCGGCTTGCCCAGCTCGCGCACGCCGTAACCCTTGCGCGAACACCACCTTGCCGTCCTTGACGACGGCGACGGCCATGCCCGGCGTCGCGCCAGTCCTTGATCGCCTTCGCGACGCCAGGCGTCGAAGCCGGCGAGCGCCGGCGGCTGCGGGACCGCGGGCGCCGCGACCAGTGTGAGCAGGACGACGAATAAAGCGCGGCGCATGGTTCCTCCGGCGGGTAGTGTATGACACTGGTAGAGGCCGGTCTTCAGACCGGCCCAGGGACGGCCTGAAAGCCGTCCCCTACCGACGCAATCGTGAAGCCGGTCCCCTACCCGAATCTTATGGACACACTCGATACCGCCCCGATCGAATCCGATGCGAGGCTGGTGCGCGGCATCGGCCCTGCGCAGCGCGACGCTGCTCGTCATCACCAACGTCATCGGGTCGGCGATCTTCCTCACGCCCGGGCACGATGGCGGCGACGCTGCCGTCCGAGCCGCTGCTGCTCCTCGCGTGGATCGCTCGGCGGCGCGATCGCGCTCTGCGGCGGGCTGACCTACGCCGAGATGGGCGCGATGTATCCGCGCTCGGGCGGGCTCTACGTCTTCCTCGAGGAAGCGTATGGGCCGCTGACGGCGTTCCTGTTCGGATGGGCGTGCATGCTGGTGATCCTCACCGGCAGCGTCGCCACCGTCGCGGTCGGCTTCGCGACCTACTTCAGCTACTTCGTGCCGTCGCTCTCGACGACCAACCAGCTGCTGGCAGTGCCGATGCCGTGGGGAATGTGGTCGATCTCGGCGGGCCAGGTCGTCGCCGCGGTGTCGATCCTCGCCCTCGGCGCCGTCAACTACGTCGGCGTCAAGAGCGGCAACCGTCTTCAGGCGACGCTCACCGTCGTCAAGATCGTCGCGCTGTCGGCGCTGCCGATTGTGGCCATCGCGCTGCGCCCGGTGTCGCTGTCGATGACGCCGCTGGTGCCGCCGGTTGCGCAGTCCCGCCGCGGCGTTCGGCGTGGTGATGATCGCGGTGATGTGGGCGTACGAAGGCTGGTACTACCTGCCGTTCTGCGCCGGCGAGATCAAGGACCCGCGCCGCACGGTGCCGCTCGCGCTCCTCATCGGCATCACCGCACTGGTCGCGATTTACCTGTCGGTCAACATCGCCTACATGCTGGCACTGCCGCTCGCGGAGATCCGCGGCGTCGAGCGGATCGCAGAGAAGGCGGTGACTGCGCTCATCGGCGCCGGCGGCGCCCGCATTGTTGCCGCCACCGTCGTGGTGTCGACGCTGGGATGCAATGCGGCAGCGGTGATCGCGATGTCGCGCGCGTGCTACGCGATGGCGGCCGACGGCATGTTCTTCAAGTCCGCGGCCGCGGTGCACCCGCGCTATCGCACGCCGCACGTCGCGATCGTGATCACGTGCCTCTGGTCGGCGCTGCTGACGCTGACCGGCACCTACGAAGCAGCTCTTCACGTGGGTGACGTTCGCGTCGGTGGCGTTCGGCGTCCTCGGCGGCGCCGCGATTTTCCAGCTGCGCCGCTCGCAGCCGCATGCGGCGCGCCCCTACCGCGCCTGGGGCTATCCGATCGTGCCCGCGCTTTTCGTCGCCGGCCTCGGCGTGCTGGTCGTCAACACGGTCGTCGAGCGGCCGGTTGAATCGGCGATCGGCGTCGCGCTCGTCACCTTGGGGCTGCCGGCGTATTGGTACTGGTCCGGCGTGCGCACCCGGCGCCGCTGACACGAACGCCGGTCCACCGACAGAAACGTCACCGGAAAGGGCGCCCGCCCCAACCACCGCCCTCAACGCAGGCGGCTTACCGGTGGCACACGTCTTGAGGATCCCTGGACGTGAATTTCCTCATTTTGCTCACTGTTTTCGGCGCGCTCGCCTACCGGATCGTACCAGCCGCCGACCGCACCCGGTATCTCTCGGCGGCGATCGCGCTGTACGAGGAAGTGAAGACCGCGTTCACCACGAAGCGGCCGCAGTACGAAGCGTTCAAGGACGCGCTGCGCGCGCGGACGCCGCACGTGATCGTGGCGCCGGCGCTCGTCGCGCTGAACGCCGCGTTCTTCCTCGCGATCATCTTCGGGCCCGGCACGATTAGCGATCCGGCAACGGTCATCCGTCTCGGCGCCAGCGTCGGCACGCGCACGACCAACGGCGAGTGGTGGCGCCTGTTGACCGCGATCTTCCTGCCCGGCGGGCTGTTCCCCCCTCCTGTTCTCGACCGCGGTCCTGCTGCACGCCGGCATGATGCTCGAACGGCTCGTCGGCCGCTGGGCGTTCGCCGCGGCATACCTCGCGGCCGGCATCTTCACCGGCCTCGTCAACATCTCGTCACGCCCGGTGGTGGTGACGCTCAGCGGCACCGGCGCGCTGTTCGGGTTGTACGGCGTACTCGTGGCGCTGCTGGCGTGGCAGGCCGTTGGCGCGCGCATCCACACACGGGCCGCGACCGACGTGGTGAACGACGAAGACGTGGTGAGCGAAGAAGCTGTGCCGGCCAGCGCGACGATCCCGCTGATTGCGATCAAGCGTCTTGGCGCGGTCGGTGTGATGTTCGCGTTCTACAGCCTGATCACCGGGTCGATGACGAGCGCCGAGCTCACCGGCTTCGCGGTTGGCCTGCTGTACGGCCTGACTATCGGATGGCGCAACTCCGCTTCCGCGACCGCGCATCTGGAACGCATTCACCGTAAGCACTCGGTCGGCATCCAGCTCGATCAACTCCGGCTCCCAGCGCAGCGAGTCCCACGGCTCGAGGAACGCCTCGACGGCTTCCCGGGCTTGCTCCCCTCCTCGGTAGACCCCGCTCAGGAGCCCGCGGGAGCTCGACAGATCCATGACGAAATCCTCGGTGGCCGACTCGACCACCGCGTCGATGTCGGCTCGATTGATTGCGTCGATGATCCGCCGGACGACCTCGACGTTCTCCTGCGACATCGTCTACTCCTGAATCACGGACTCGGGCGGGCGCTTCGCGGTGATCGGGTCGGCGTGTCGGTGCAACACCTTCCAAACGCCGTCCTCCCGCCGAAAGACCGTGGTGACCCGGAGCGACAGGCGGGCGAACTCCTCCGCTCCGCCGACCCGTGCCCGGAAGCTCTCGATTTCGAGGGTGTAGGCGAGGTCCGGGGTAATGACCGTGGAGACGTTCTCGAATCCGACGATCTCTCCATCCCGGTAGACCTCCGCGGCGCGGTCCAATGTTGCGGAGACCTCGCTCCAACCGCGAACGGGCGGACCGAAGGGATTGGCAACGGTTACATCATCGCGGCGGGAATAGAGCGCCTTGTAGACCTCCGGGTTCCCGTTCGTGAGCTCGTGTCCTGCTCGGTGGTACTCGTCGAGCGGGAGGTCGTGCTCCTCGACGTTCTCCTGCGACATCGCCTACTCAGCAAGCCCGGCGGCTTCGAGGGCGTTGGTCTCCTCGTAGTACTCGCGAATGCGCACGATCATCCCGTCCCGGATCGTGAGCAGCTCGTAGTTGGTCGAGCGAACCTCGGCGCCACTCATTGCGCCCCGGCCCACCTCGGTTGCCACGACCAGCACCTCATCGCCCCCGCAGTCGACGATCCGCTGGACCTCGTATCTGTAGTCATCGAAGCTTTCGAGCCACTCCTCAAGCCGCTGCCTGACTCCCTCACGGCCCTGGTAGGTCGTTCCGTCTTCAGGTGCAGTCCACTCGACCTCGGGATGGCAGAACGCCATCGTCCTCGGCATCGCCCTCAAAAGCTCCGCCTTGCTCGTCGCCGGCTCGTACCAACCCGCCGCAATCTCGACGTTCTCCTGCGACATCGCCTACTCCGACAGCCCGGCGGCTTCGAGGGCGTCGTCCTTGCTCGCAAACGGCTCGATCCGCACGATTTTTCCGTCGCGCAACGTGAGTAGCGACGACCGCGCCTCGTCGACCTCGAGCTCTTTGGTGCGTCCGCTCAGCCGCATCACCGCGACGACCTGATCACCCGCGTCGATCAGCTCGTCGACCTGGACGCCGTACTCGTCCCAGGCCGACAGGAACTGGGTCCAGAAGCGGCGGACGCCGTCGTACCCGCGGTACTCCTCGCTCGCCAGGAGCGAGTGCGGGGCCGCGACCCACTCGACCTCGGGATCGAAGATCTCTCGTACCTCGTCGAAGCGGCGCTCGAAGTTGCCGACGTCGACACTCTGGAAGGCGGCGAACAGCCTGCGCACGGCCTCGACGTTCTCCTGCGACATCGCCCGCGCAGTATCCCGCCCTAACCGGTAGGCGCTCTGAGCCGGTCGACGCCGATGCGACTGAATCCGGCCTCCAGACCGTGCACCGCCACTTCGTCGCGCCCCAAGAGACGTGCCTTGTCGTGTAACTGCGTGAGCGCCCTCTTGCTCGGCTCACCGTAGACGCGGATCGACGACAGCGTGACCAGGTCCGCGAGCTTCCGAAAGGCGGGCCCGGCCACGTCCAGGTGGTACTCGAGGGACGCGGCATCGGTGTGCACGTGCACAACGGTCATCTCGCGCTCGTCGTCGCTCAGGTAGACGCTGTACGCGACGATCTGGGGCTCGTTGGCATCGATGAACTCGACGAGCTCCGTGATGGCCCCCTTGAGCTCCTCGACCGCTCCTTCGCGTACGTCCGAGGTGTCGACATAGATCAGTAGCCCGGAGATATCCCCCAGCATTCGCTTGGTTCGGTTAAGCGGCGTCACCACTTCTGAGCTTCGGGTTCCTGCGCGAGAACCGTTCGACGTTCTCCTGCGACATCGCCCGCTCAGTATCGCGCTAAGACCCTCGCCGGGGGAATCAGACGCAAGCGCGGGGGTCGTTAACCCTGGCCGGACTGCTCGCCGGGGACGGGGCGCGCCCTACTCCCGCAGCCCGGCGCAGTCACAGCCCGAAATCCGAGCGCGGCGGAATCCTGGCATTAGCGGGGCTTTCTGAGCGCCCCCGGCAGGACTCGAACCTGCGGCCCTCGGATTAGAAATCCGACGCTCTGTCCACTGAGCTACGGGGGCTCCACCGCAGCGTAGCGCCGGATCCCGCCCTAGAGGCGGAGTGGAACCGCGGTGGCTGACGCATCCCCGCCGGGCGGGCGGAGGAGCACGCTGAGGGTGACGCGTGCATGTCGCGTCCCGCGCAGGAATCTCCTGGACCGCGGTGCCACTCGCACTCGAAGCCGCGTCCGACCGGGCTCGCGCAGCCGAGCCTGCCCGCGCGCCAGCACTCCCGAGCGTGCGCTTCCGAGCCTGAGCTTCCGCGCCGTCCCGCGCCGCGCAATCAACGCGGCCCTGACGCGTCCCGGCTGATCGGATCGAACCCGGACGCGCAGCCCGGCGCCGACGCGGCGCGCGCTGACCCCGAGCTGGGGCGCCGCTGGGGGCTCCGGGGGTGACCCGTAGCGCAGCAGCGCCTCGATGAAGTAGTAGTCGCCGAACACGAGGCCGGTGTCGTAGTTGCCCCGCGGCCGGTCCTGCGTCCCGTGCAGGAGGATCGCCTGCGTCGACTCGCCTCTGGCGAGGTAGGGCGCCGATGACAGCGAGGCGATGATCGAATCGGCAGCGCCGCTGTAGCGGGCCGATCGCGCCGCGTCGGGCTCCAGCGCGGCGAGCCCGAGTAGCCCCGATGCGGCGATCGCCGCGGCGGAGGAGTCGCGCGGCGCGTTCGGGATCCCGGGCGCATCGAAGTCCCAGAACGGCACGCTGTCGGGTGGAAGGTGGGCGATGAACCAGTCGGCGGTGCGCCGGGCCGCGCCGAGCAGCCGCCGATCGCCGCTCTCCCGGTAGGCCATCGTGAAGCCATAGACCGCCCACGCCTGCCCGCGTGACCAGGTCGAGCCCCGCGCGTATCCCTGCCGCGTGCGCTTGCGCGTCACCCTCCCTGTTCCGGGGTCATAGTCGACAACGTGGAAGGTGCTGCCGTCGCGGCGCACGTGATCTCGCATCGTCCGCAGCGCGTGGGAGAGCGCTATCCCGTACCAGGCCGGGTCGCCGCCGTGCTTCGAGGCCCAGAACAGAAGCTCGAGGTTCATCAGGTTGTCGACGATCACCGTGAAGTCGCGCGAGCCCCGGTCGCCCCATGACCGCGTCGCCCCGACCACGGGGCTGAATCGGGACGCGAGCGAGTCCGCGCCGCGCAGCACGATCCGCCTGTACGCGTCGTCACCGGTCAGTCGGTAGGCGTTGCCGAAGCTGTTGAGGAGCTTGAACCCCTGATCGTTGCCAGTCGTGTCGCGCTTCTGCCCCTCCAGCCCGGCGAGCCGGCTCGCCGCCAGGGCGTGTAACTCGGAGTCCCCGCTCACACCGTAGGCAAGCCACAGGCTGCCGGGGAAGAAGCCGCTCGTCCACGCGCGGGAGCCGGTCGTCGTCCAGCCTCCGGTCGCCGCGGTGGCCGCCGGGTAGCGGTGCGGCGGCACCGAGGCAGCCGTCGCGCGGAGTTGCTGCTCCGCGAACTCGAGGTCCTCGCGGACGGTGTCGTCGAGCGACGCCGCCTCCTGGGCGGGAGTGAACGCCGACGCGGTCGGGGCGGTGAGCAGGAGGCCCACGGCGACGAGCGCGCCGGCCAGCGCACTCCGCCATGCGCCGCGCCCTTCCCCGCACTCCACGAGCCGCTTCCCCACGCGCAGCAGCCTACAGCGACGTCGGAGCCCGGCGAGCGGCTGATCGGCCGGATCACCGCTCGCTCGGCGTCATACTCGGAGCCGTGATGTCCGAGGCCAATATCGAGATTGTGCGCCGGATCTACGAGGCCTGGAACGGCAAGGACCCGGTCGGCGACGTCCCCCAATACTTGGATCCCGACTTCGAATGGGTGAACCCCGCGTACGCGTACGAGCCCGGAATCCGACGAGGACACGAAGGATGGGAGAAGGTGTGCGCCAGCCTCAGCGCCGCCTTCGAGTGGTTCGAGCACGTTCCGGGGGAGCTCCTCGCCTCCGGGGACAACGTCCTGTGCCTGACGACCTTCAGGGCCCACGGGCGCGACAGCAGCGTGCCGTTCGAGACGGCCGAGCCGCAGGTGTGGACGCTTCGGGAGGGCAAGGCGATCCGCCTGCAGTGGTTCCACGACGAAGATGAGGCGCGCGAGGCGGCCGGGCTACCCCACCCGCCGTCGCGCCCCCTCGTGCTCGTGGTCGACGAGAGCGCCGCGCACGGCCGTGCGGTCCGGGGCGACCTGGAGCGGGCGCTCGAGGAGGAGGAGCTCGAGTTTCGACACCTCGATTCCGCGGACGCCGCCGTCGCCCTGCTTCAGGAGATGCGCGATCGGGGCGGGGAGGTTGCGCTCCTCGCCGCGGACCAGGATCTCGGGGGCAGGACCGGGATCGAGCTGATCACCGAGGCTCGCAAGCTCTACGAGCACCTGAAGACAATCGTCCTGATCCGGTACGCGGATAGCACCGCGGCGCTGGATGCGATGCACGCCGGCTCGCTCGACTACTACTTCGTCAAGCCGCTCGATCCCACGGGCGGACAGATCGCCCCGATCGCCACCGACCTGCTGGCCGACTGGAGGCGGTGGCGGGACCACGCGACCGCGAGCGTGCGGTTGGTCGGTGCCCCCGGCTCGGCGGCCGTCCAGCCCCTGCGCCAGTTCCTGGCGCGAAACGACATCCAGTACCGCTTCGTCGATCCCGAGAGCCGCGAGGGAGGGGAGCTGCTCCACGAACGCGGCCCCGATGCGCTTCCCGTCGTCGCGCTCGCCGACGGGAAGCGCCTCACCCGACCCTCGGCGCTGGCGCTCGCGCAGGCCCTCGGGATGCGAACCAGCGCGGGAGGCCGCAGCTATGACCTGATAGTCGTGGGTGCCGGCCCGGCGGGGCTCGCCGGCGCGCTGTACGGGGCCTCCGAGGGCCTGCGGACCCTGCTCATCGAGCGCCTCGCGCCGGGCGGTCAGGCCGGGCAGAGCTCCAAGATCGAGAACTACCTGGGCTTTCCGGGCGGCCTGACCGGCGCCGACCTCGCGCAGCGCGCGATCCGCCAGTGCCGGCGTTTCGACGCCGAGGTGGTCCGCCTGCAGGAGGCGGTCGGGCTGGCGGCGAACGGCTCCACGCGGATCGTGCGGTTGTCCGACGGCACCGAGCTGAGCGCACGCGCCGCGCTCGTTTCCAGCGGGGTCTCGTATCGGCGCCTCGAGGCCCCCGGCCTGGACGAGCTGATCGGGCGCGGCGTGCATTACGGCGCCGGTGTCAGCGACGCGAAGGACTTCGCGGGCCAGGACGTGGTGATCGTCGGTGGCGCCAACTCCGCCGGCCAGGCGGCGATGCACTTCTCCAACCACGCGCGGCGGGTGACCATGCTCGTGCGTGGCGACTCGCTCGCGAGCTCGATGTCGCACTACCTCCTCGAGCGCATCTCGAGCACCCCGAACATCGAGGTCGCGCTCGAGACGCGGGTGGTCGGAGTCAGCGGCGAGGATGGGCTCGAGTGCGTCGCGGTGTCGCGGGCCGGCGGGGAGCGGCGCGAGCTGGAGGCCAAGGGGATGTTCATCTTCATAGGCGCGTCGCCCCACACCGAGTGGCTGACGGGAACGCTGGGGCGCGACGAGCGCGGCTTCGTCCTCACCGGGCGCGACGGCGTAACGGCCGCCCCCGCGCCCCGGTGGCCGCTGGAGCGCGACCCCTACCTGCTCGAGAGCTGCATGCCCGGCGTCTTCGTGGCGGGGGACGTCCGCCACGGCTCGATCAAGCGGGTGGCCTCGGCCGTCGGCGAGGGCGCGATGGCGGTCCAGTTCGTCCACCAGCATCTCGCCGAGCGCTCGTAGGGCGTGCCCCATCGCGGAGCCCGTAGGTGACGATCGCGCTCGACGCGGCCGGCGAGGGCGAGCCGCTTGCCCGCATGCAGCCCCGCGCTGGCGCCTCGCGGCGGGCACTTCTTCTTCCGCACCCGCGCGCTCGAGATCCTCGAGTCGCTCGTCGGCTTACGAAAGTCTTAGGGAAGGAATCCGTCCCAGCGCCGTCTTACCGGGTAGACCCGACAGGAGCTGATTTCGGGCTAGCCCTACCCCCGCGTCCGGTCGTCCCGAGCGCAGTCTCGGGCACATGGGTATGGCCCGCCTCACCCGTGCGCGCGATATTCGACATGCACAACTAGGAGACCATGACAGGAGGTGATGGCATGAACACGCTCTTTCATCCACGGTGGCGGATGTGGCTCGCCGCGGCGATCCTGGCCGCCGTTGCGATCGCAGTGGTGCTGATCGTCGTGTCCGGCGGCGGCTCGGGCGGCGGAGGCGTCTACTAGCCCTCGACGAACGCTGGGGCGGCAAGGACGTCAGGGAGAGGCCCGAGATCGGGCCTCTCCCAAGCACGTCGTTCTACGCGGCCTCGCGCCAGGCGTCGAGAGCGCCCTCGCGGGCCAGCTGCTCGAGCGCCTCGGCCTCGACCTCGTGGACACGCTGCTCGGTCACGTCGAGCCGGCGCGCGACCTCGCGCGCGGGCAGAGACGCCTCGCCGCCGGTCCCGAATCGTAGCTCGACGATCCGTCGCTCGAGCGTCGGCAGCCGGTCGAGCGCGTCCTCGACCGCCTGCTCGCGCTGGCGGTCGATCACCTCGCTCTCGGTCGCCGGCGCCTCGCCCGCGTGCAGCTCGCCTAGCGAGGTCTCGCCCTCGCCCACGGGCTGATCGAGGCTCGCGGTGACTCGGGTGACGTCCCGCATCGCCGCGACCTCCTCCGCGGGGATGTCCGCCTCGGCGGCAATCTCCTCGTCGGTCGGCTCTCGATCCAACCTGGTAGTCAGCTCGGCCTCGACACGGTTGACGCGGCGCTGGCGCTGGGCGACGTGCGCCGGCAACCGGATCGGACGGCCGGTGTTGTCGAGCCCACGCTGCATCGCCTGGCGGATCCACAGCGTCGCGTAGGTGGAGAACTTGTAGCCGCGACGCCAGTCGAACTTCTCCGTGGCGCGGATCAGGCCCAGCATCGCCTCCTGGATCAGGTCCTGGAGCGGCAGGCCGCCACCCTGGTAGCGACGCGCCTGCGAGATCACCAGGCGCAGGTTGGAGTTGATCATCCTCTCCTTCGCCTCGAGATCCCCGCGCTCGATCCGCTTCGCGAGATCGATCTCCTCCTCCGCAGTGAGCAGCGGATAGCGACTCGCCTGGTTCATGAACAGCTGCAGGCTGTCGGTTGTCTGGGGTTCGTCGCGTCGGTGCGCGCCGGCGCGCAGCTCGGCGCGGCTCGACGGCGAGCGTCGGCCGTGATCGCCGCGCGAGTTGCGCTTGGCGGTGCCGCCGTTGCGACGGGTTCGGGTCTCGGGCATCAAATTCCTCTCGGGTGTCTCGTGTTCTCGTTCGTGCTCTCGGTGCGGGCGCGGCCACTCGCGTACCCACCTCAACTCGTGTTGGAGGCCCTTTTCGGGGCCTGGTGACTACGCTCACCGGCCGTTTCGGTTACGTCATCCCTGCGCGGCCGGTTGACCTATCCCGCCCGATTGCTTCACAAAGTATAGCGAAAATCCTTGCTCAGTCAAGCAATCGGAAGGATCTTTCCTGAGCACTAATCGTCACTTCAGCGGAAAACTCAAATTCGAAACCTGCGAAGTCGGGGCGCCCGGATTTGAACCGGGGACCTCGGCCACCCAAAGGCCGCGCGCTACCAGGCTGCGCCACGCCCCGTCATAGCGATTGTAGGTGCGCGGTCCCCCGCTAGGGTTCGCCGCGATGGCCGAGGTTCGCCCGCTCCACGCGTTGCACTACAACCTCGGCGCGGTCGGGGCGCTCGAGGCGGTGGTGGCGCCGCCCTACGACGTGATCGACGCCGAGATGCGCCGCGAGCTGCTCGCGCGCTCGCCCTTCAACGTCGTCGAGATCGACCTTCCCGAGGCGCCGGGCGGGGGCGATCGCTACGAGCACGCCGCCGAGACGCTCGAGTCATGGACGCTCGAGGGGATCCTGACCGCCGACCGCGAGCCGGCGATCTGGGCCCTGACGCAGGAGTACACCGCGCCCGACAGTACGACCCGCACCCGCCACGGGCTGCTCGTCCGCGTGCGGATCACCGAGTACGGGCCCGGGATGATCCGCCCCCACGAGCGCACCCAGCCCGGACCCAAGGAGGATCGGCTCCGGCTCACCGAGGCGACGCGCCACAACCTCTCTCCCATTTTCTCGCTCTATCCCGGGGACGCCTGGAACCGCGTCGAGCCGGCGCTGGACACCGACCCCTGGGGCGAGGCGACGGACGCCGACGGAACCGTCAACCGGGTGTGGCGGATCGCCGACCCCGACGTCCATGAGGCGATCGCGGCCACCCTCGCCGACGCCGAGCTGCTGATCGCCGACGGCCACCACCGATATGAGACGGCGCGCACCTACGCCGAGGCGATCGGCGGCGACGGCCCGCACCGCTACACGCTGATGTGCCTCGTCTCGCTCGAGGATCCCGGCCTGACGGTGTTCCCCACCCATCGTCTGCTCACCGGGCTCGACGCCTCCAAGGCGGAGGCGCTCGACGTCGGGCTGCGGGAGCTGTTCGACCTCGAGGAGGTCCCGCCCGACCGGCTCGACCCCGCGGGCGAGGACGGCGTCGGCGTGTTCGGGTACCTCGACTCCCGCTCGCGACACGGCGTGCTCCTCCGCCTACGCGACACCGCGGCGCTCGAACGTGCGCTCGAGGGCCGCCCCGACTCCTTCCGCACCCTCGACGCGGTGATCCTCGAGGCGCTCGTCCTCGACGGCATCCTCGACATGAGCGAGGCGGACATTGCCGCGAAGCGCGGCATCGGATACGCGAAGAGCGCCGACGAGGCGCGCGCCGTGGTCGAGGCCGGCGAGGCCGGCGGCGCCTTCCTGCTCCGCCCCACCCCCGTCCAACAGGTTCGCGACGTCGCCGCGAGCGGCGAGACCTTGCCGCCGAAGTCGACCTACTTCTTCCCCAAGGTCCCGACCGGGATCGTCTTCAACCCATTGAGCTGAGGGCGGCATACTGCCGCTGATGCCTTCGCAGCGAGTCCGCATGGTCGAGGACGGATACGACGCCTGGAACCGCGGCGACTTCGACGCGATGGTGAAGAACATGGCCGACGACGCCGAATGGCGAACCGGCGGCGTGTTTCCCGACTTCGACCCCGTGTACCGCGGGCACGAGGGCGTGCGGCGGTTCTGGGACACCATGCACGACGCGTGGGAGCTGATCGAGATTCGCCCCAGGCGGTTCGTCGAGCACGGCGACAAGCTGCTGATCGAATCGCGCTTCCACGGAAAGGGACGGGGGAGCGGCGTGGCGGTCGAGCTCGACTGGGTCCAGGTCTTCACGTTCCGCGACGACGTGGTGACCAGGATCGCCGGGTATCCGACCGTGGAGGACGCGTGCGCGGCGGAGATGCTGCCGGACTCGATCGCGGCGGGCAACGGGCGGACGGACGACTGAATCCGCCCATCTAGGATGGCCTAGTGCCGAAGATCTACACCAAGAAGGGCGACGATGGCACGACCTCGCTGTGGTACGGCGGCCGCGTTCCGAAGCACGACGCGCGCACCGACGCCTACGGCTCCCTCGACGAGGCGGGTTCGGCGCTCGGCGTCGCGCGCTCCCTCTGCACCCCGGATGACCGGGAGGTGGCAGCCGACATCCTCCGCGTCCAGGGTGAGCTGTTCGTGGCCGGCGCGGAGCTGGCGACCGCGCCCGAGGCCGCCGGGCGCCTCGAGGACGGGGTCAGTCGCGTCACCGACCCGATGGTCGACGCGCTCGACGCCGCGATCGACCGCTACATGGACCGCGTCTCGCTGCCGCCGAAGTTCGTGATCCCGGGCGGCACGCCGCTGTCCGCGCAGCTCGACCTCGCCCGCGCGATGATCCGCCGCGCCGAGCGCCGCGTCGTCGCGCTGCGCGATAGCGACGGCCTCGCCTCGGAGGCGGTCCTGCGCTACCTCAACCGCGCCTCCGACCTCGTGTACGCGATGGCGCGCTTCACCGACACCGACGATCCCGAGCTGTTCGAGGGGCGCGGATGAGGGCCGTCGCTCGACGCGTCGAGGGATACTCCCACGAGGTCGAGGTGGACGGACACCACGTCGTCACCGACGAGCCGCGCGAGTCGGGCGGCAACGACGAGGGGCCCTCCCCCACTCGCCTGCTCACCGCCAGCCTCGCCGCCTGCACCGCGACGACGGTCGAGATGTATGCGGACCACAAGGGGTGGGAGCTGGGCGCCGTCGAGGTCGAGGCCGAGCTCGTATCCGCCGAGCGAGACGAGCCGACCCGGTACACCGTCGACGTGCGCATCCCCACGGCGCTGACCGACGAGCAGGTCGAGCGGATCAAGGCGATCGCGGGCAAGTGCCCCGTCCACCGCACGCTCACGGGCGCGGTCGAGATCGAGGATCGGGTCGAGGCGGTGTCCTCGAGCTGACGCTACCCCGCGGCACCTGATCCCGTGGATCTCGGACTGAAGGGCAAAGCGTGTGTCGTGACCGGGGCCAGTCGCGGGATCGGGCGCGAGACCGCCCGCCTGCTGTGCGTCGAGGGAGCCAGTGTGCTGCTGGTCGCGCGCTCCGCGGACGCCCTCGGCGAAGCCGCCGAGGAGTGCGGACGTGCGGGCGCGCCCGCGGAGGGCAATGCGGCGCCGTTGGTGCTCGACGTGACCGCCGACGACGCCGGCGAGCGGATCCTCGCCGAGGTCACCGAGCGCTTCGGCCGGCTCGACGTGCTCGTCAACAACGCCGGCCATTCCCGATGGCGCGACCTGGACGATGTCCCGGCCGAGGACTGGCAGGCCGCCTGGGAGCTGAACGTGATGGCGCCGCTGCGAGCGATGCGCGCGGCCGCCCCCGGGATGGTCGAGCGGGGCTGGGGCCGGATCGTGAACGTTTGCAGCACGGCCGGCAAGCGGCCCTCGGCGAACATGCCCGAGTACTCGGTCGCCAAGGCGGCCGAGCTGTCGCTGTCGCGCCTGTTCGCGGACCGCTACGCCGCCCAGGGGGTGCTCGTCAACGCGATCTGCCCCGGCCCGACCGGGTCGGAGTTGTGGCTGGGCCCGGGCGGCCTGGCCGATCAGTCGCGCGATCTGTCCGGGCTAGAGAGCCGCGAGGAGGCGCTGGAGGCCGCGGGCTCGAGGCGCCCGATCAACCGGCTCGCCGAGGTGGGCGAGATCGCCGGTGCGATCGTCTTCCTGTGCTCGGAGCGCGCCTCCTACGTGGCCGGCGCGGCTTGGAGCGTGGACGGCGGCACCGTCCAGGTGATCATCTAGCGGTCCGCTGGCGCGCCCGCAAGGACTCGTCCGAGGTCGTGAGCTCCGCGCCGGCCTGCCTCATGTCCTCGATCGCGTGCGCCCCATCGTCCTCGTTGACGTTCACGGCCCGGATCGCGTCCTCGACCACGACCGTCTCGAAGCCCAGGTTTGCGGCGTCGATCGCCGACGCGCGCACGCAGTAGTCGGTGGCCAGCCCGCACACGTAGACCTTCTCCACCTCGCGCTCGCGCAGGATGTCCTCGAGCTCCGATTTCTCGAATCCCGAGTAGCCCTCGTCCTCGCGCTCGCGGCCGACGTCGACGACCGCCTCCACCGAGACCCGGTCCATCGCGGGATGAAACTCGGCGCCGTGGGTCCCTCTCACGCAGTGGACCGGCCACGGCCCGCCCTCGGTCTCGAACGAGGCGTGGTCGGGCGGGTGCCAGTCGCGGGTCGCCACGACGAACTCGAGGTGGTCGGCCAGACGCTTCACCGGCTCCGCGATGTCGTCACCCCCGGGGACCTCGAGCGCGCCACCGGATGTGAAGTCGTTCTGGAAGTCGATGATCAGCAGTGCCTCGTCCATAGTCTCCGGACCTCGCTTCCAGGTTGGTTCAATGACCGATCTTACTCCGGTGATACTGACCCCCGAGATTCTGAGAGGCGCGCTGCTGGCCGCCGACGAGGCGGAGCCGGTGGCCGCACGCGGCAGCACCGACGCGGCCGTGCTCGCCCCGATCTTCGGGCTCTCCCAACGACCCGGCCTCGTGTTCACTGAGCGCCGCGAGGACATGCGCCGGCACGCCGGTGAGATCTCGTTTCCAGGCGGGCGGCCGGAGCCGGGCGAGGACCTGCGCACCGCGGCCCTGCGCGAGGCCGAGGAGGAGATCGGCCTCGACCGTGCGGACGTCGAGGTGCTCGGAGCGCTGCCTCCCGTCTCGACGGTCGTGACCGGCTACATGATCCGTCCGTTCGTCGGCCTGATCCCGAGCGGGCTCGAGTTCCGGCCCAACCCGGCCGAGGTCGCCGCCGTGCTGCTGCTCCACCTCGACGAGCTCGAGGCGGGGTTCGGGATGCGCCGCCTGGTCCGCCGCGGCATGCCGATCAAGACCGCGACCTACGAGGTCGGGGAGCACCTCGTGTGGGGTGCGACCGCCCGGATCCTGGGTCTGCTGCTGGAGCGGCTGGGGCGTGCGCCCTGACTACACGTCCTTCTCGATCGGCACGTCGACCATGTTGCCCCACTCCGTCCACGAGCCGTCGTAGTTCTCGACGTCGTCGACTCCGAGCAGCTCGTGGAGGACGAACCAGGTGTGCGCCGAGCGCTCGCCGATGCGGCAATACGCGATCACCGGCTTGCCGTCCTGGAGCACGCCCTTGGAGCTGTACAGCTCGCGCAGCTCGTCGGCGGACTTGAACGTCCCATCCTCCTCGACGGCCTGGGCCCAGGGGACCGAGATCGCGCCCGGGATGTGGCCTGAGCGCTGCGCCCCCTCCTGCTCGTAGCCTGCCATCGCGATCAGCTCGCCCGAGAACTCCTGCGGGCTGCGCACGTCGACGAGGCTCGTGTCGCTGTCCAGCGCGCTCTGGACCTCGTCCCGGCGCGCCCTGATCGACTCGTCCGGCGGCTTGGCCTCGAAGCTCGCCTCGGGATGGCTCGCGGTCCCGGTCTCCGTCTCACGGTCCTCGGCGATCCACTTCTCGCGCGGGCCGTTGATCAGCTTTACCTTGTCGTGCCCGTAGTACAGGAAGTACCAGTAGGTGTAGGCGGCGAACCAGTTGTTGCGGTCCCCGTAGAGGACGACGGTGTGGTCGTTGGAGACCCCGCGGCTTCCCATCAGCTTCCCGAACTCGTCGGGGCTGAGGAAGTCGCGCTCCACCTGGTCCTGCAAGTCTTTGCGCCAATCGAACCCGATCGCACCCGGGATGTGTCCCTCCGCGTACAGGGCGGGGTTCTCGTCGACCTCGACGATCCTGATCGAGTCGTCGTCCAGGTGCTCGGCGACCCAGTCGGTCTCGACCAGGACGTCCTTCGCGTACTCAGCCACGGCGGCACCTCCAAGCTGTTTGCAGAAATCCTTCTAAACCCAATCTGATTTTAGGCATTTTGCCTTCGCCGCCGCCTGGAGCTAGTGTTGAGGGAGGGGGATGGAGGAGCGCACGGCACATACGCCGTCGGACCTCGACGCGATGGGTCGCGACAAGCGGCGCCAGGTCGTCGGCCACGTCGACGGGCCGACCCGGGCCAGGATCGCGATCCGCTTCGCGATCTTCGTCGCGATCGTGATCGTGCTCCTGGTCGGCGCCAAGATCGCCGTCGACCGGCTGGATCAGCCGCCCGATTCCTACGAGGCGACCGCCCCGTGGGCGGACCCCGACGCCGAGCAGCGACCTCCGCGGCCGATTCAGTAAGACGCTCAGGCGCCGGTGAGCGAGTGGATCGCCGCCCGCACCGCGTCGACCCATCCCCCCCACGCAGCGGCGTCGTGCTCGACGATCTCGACCGGGATCCGCCACCGCTCCCCAGCCTCCCGCACCAGCTCCGCCCCCTGCCGTCGCGAGTCGGCCGGCACCGTCCCCTCGCCGTCATAGACGAACCCGCGCACCGGGGTGTCGACGAGCTCCTCGAGCAGGCGCTCCAACCGCGGTCCGTGGATCGACGCCGACCGCCTCGGCGTCGCCGACAGCCGATCCCAGCAGCCACGCGACGACGCTCACGTCGCCGACGTGGTCGAGCACGGTCCCGACCCGATCCGGGTCCGCCACCGCCGCCTCGATGCCCGCGCGCTCGATCGACCCGCGCCGCTCGGGATCGCGGGTCGTCCCGCGAACCTCCCAACCGTCGTCTCGCAGCCGCGCGTCCGAGCTCGCGCCCGCGGCACCCGCAGCCGACCAGAAGCGCCCGCGCCACCGGCCGTGGCTAGACGCCCAGCTCGTCCTCGAGCTCGCGCAGCCGGCGTTCGTGGCCCTGGCGATTCCTCTCTCGCAGCTCCTCGTCCTCCCGCGCCCACTCGCTCACCTGCTCGGGGGTCAGCTCCTCCGCCCCGCGCTTGCGCCGGTACTCGTTCTGCGCCTCGATCATCTGCTGCACGTCGTCGATCTCGAGCTGCGCCTCGACCTCGTAGGAGCGGGTCGGCCTCCAGTCGACCAGGTCGGCGCCGCTGCCGGGATACGCCCGGGCGAGCAGGACCAGCACCAGGACGATCACCCCGATCATCCCGAGGGTGACGAGCATGAACTCCATCGGGCCGCTTGCGAGGATAGAGGCTGAGTGGCTGAGGCGCTGATCATCGACGCCGTGCGCACCCCGATGGGCCGCTACCGCGGCGCGCTCGCCGGCGTGCGCCCCGACGACCTCGCCGCGCACGCGATCGCCGCCGCGGTCGAGCGCACCGGGATCGACCCCGGGCGGGTGCGCGGACGTCTACTTCGGCGCCGCGAACCAGGCGGGCGAGGACAACCGCGACGTGGCGCGGATGGCGGCGCTGCTCGCGGGCCTTCCGGTCGAGACCCCCGGGGTGACCGTGAACCGGCTCTGCGCCTCGGGGCTCGAGGCGGTCAACCAGGCCTCGCGCGCGCTGCGGCTCGGCGAGGGCGACCTCTACCTGGCCGGCGGCGTCGAGTCGATGAGCCGCGCGCCGTGGGTGGTGCCGAAGCCCGAGTCCGGCGCTGCCCCGCGGGGCGCAGACGATGCACGACACGGCGCTCGGATGGCGGCTCGTCAACCCGCGGATGGCCGAGCGCTACTCGACCGAGTCGATGGGCGAGACCGGCGAGAACGTCGCCGAGCGCTACGGGATCGCGCGCGAGGAACAGGACCGCTTCGCGCTGCGAAGCCACGAGCGCGCGGTCGAGGCGACCGAGGCGGGGCGCTTCGCCGACGAGATCGTCGCCGATCGAGGCGCCGCGGAATGGCGCCGAACCGGTCCTGGTCGAGGCGGACGAGGGGCCGCGACCCGACACCTCGCTCGAGAAGCTGGCGAAGCTGCGGCCGGCCTTCCGCGACGGCGGGACCGTGACGGCCGGCAACGCCTCGACCCTCAACGACGGCGCCGCCTGCCTCGTGCTCGCCTCCGAGGACGCGGCCGGCGAGCTCGGAGCCGAGCCCCTCGGCCGGGTCGTCTCGATCGGGGTCGCCGGCGTCGACCCCGCCTACATGGGGATGGGGCCGGTCCGGGCGATCCCGCGCGCGCTCGACGCCGCCGGGCTCGCGATCGACGACATCGACCTGATCGAGATCAACGAGGCCTTCGCCTCCCAGGTCCTCGCCTGCGTCGGCGAGCTCGGGATCGACGAGGAGCGGCTGAACGTGAACGGCGGCGCGATCGCCCTCGGCCACCCGCTCGGCTGCTCCGGCGCGCGCCTGATGACCACCCTGCTGTGGGAGATGCGCCGCCGCGGCGCCCGCTACGGGATCGCGACGCTTTGCGTGGGCGTCGGCCAGGGCGTTGCGACCGTGGTCGAGAACCCGGCGGCGGCCTGATCGCCCGCACGTCTAGCTTTTCGGAGAGCGGTAGCGATTCGCCGTCTCGGATCGCGCCCTCTCGATTGGGGCCTTGACCGCGCATATGCGGCAAATCCCCCAACGGGCGCCCGCGCCCCCCGGATGCCGTGGTCGGGTAGCCTCGCCCGCATGCCGGTGCCACGAGCTCGCAAGCGTCGACGGGCGCGATCTCGCCCACGGCCGAGGCGAGGATCCCGCTCGCCGACGACGGCCTGCTGCGCGGCGACGGCGTGTTCGAGGTGATCCGGCTCTACGGCGGGCGGCCGTTCGCGCTCCGCGAGCACCTCGACCGGCTCGAGCGCTCGGCGGCGGCGATCGAGCTGCCGCGTGGACCGCGCCGCGATCGAGCGCGAGATCGAGGCGCTGCTGGCCGAGTTCGGGGACGCCGACGCGCAGCTGCGGATCGTCCTCACCCGCGGCGGGCCGCCGGATCGCTGCTCACCGAGCCGCTTCCCGCCCATGCCCGAGGCGATCCGCGTCGCCACCGTCACCTACTCGCCGAGCGTGATCCTGACCGGCGTCAAGTCGCTCTCCTACGCGGCCAACATGCAGGCGACGCGGATCGCCGCAGGCGCGCGGCGCCGACGAGGCGGTGCTGGTGCGGCCCGACGGCATCGTGCTCGAGGCCCCGACCTCGTCGATCTTCTGGGTCTCGCCGGAGGCGGGCTGCGGACCCCGGCGCTCGACACCGGCATCCTCGAGTCGATCACCCGCGCGCAGATCGTCGCGCGCGCTCCACGTCGAGGAGGGCGAGTTCCCGGTCGAGGACCTGCGCGGCGCGCGCGAGGCCTTCCTCGCCTCGACCGACGCGCGAGGTCCAGCCGGTCTCCGCGATCGACGGGCGCGAGCTCGCCCGGCGCCCCGGCGCCGCAGGCGCGCAGGAGGCCTCCGAGGCGTTCGCGGCGCGTCGGCTCGAGCGGCGCAGCTCGACCGCTAGGCTTCCGGCGCATGGACCTCGAGCTCACCGACGAGCAGCGCCTGATCCAGGAGACGGCGCGCGAGTTCGCCGACCGCGAGATCGTCCCCCGGGCGCGCGACAACGACCGCGCCGCGCGCTTCGACCGCGAGCTGGCGCAGCAAGCTCGGCGAGATGGGCTACCTGGGCGCGCCGGTCGCCGAGGAGTACGGCGGCCGCGGGCTCGACTACGTCAGCTACGGCCTGATCGTCGAGCAGGTCGGCCGCGGCGACTCCTCGGCGCGCACGGTCGTCTCGGTCCAGACCTCGCTCGTCTGCGGCTCGATCGAGCGCTGGGGCACCGAGGAGCAGAAGCAGCAGTGGCTGCCGCGGCTGTGCTCCGGCGAGGCGCTCGGCTGCTTCGGCCTGACCGAGCCCGACACCGGCTCGGACGCCGCGTCGCTGCGCACCCGGGCCAGCAGACCGACGGCCGGCTGGCGATCTCGCGGCCAGAAGATGTGGATCTCGCTCGGCAACTTCGCCGAGGTGGCGCTGATCTTCGCCCAGACCGACCCCGACAAGAAGCACCGCGGGCTCGCCTGCTTCCTGGTCCCGACCGCGAGCGAGGGCTTCCCACGCAGGAGATCCACGGCAAGCTCGGCCTGCGCGCCTCCGACACCGCCGAGATCTCGCTCGACGAGGTCGAGGTCGCCGACGACGCGATGCTCGGCGAGGTCGGCGACGGCTTCAAGGTCGCGATGAGCGCGCTCGACAACGGCCGCTACAGCGTCGCCGCCGGCTGCGTCGGGATCTGCGAGGGCTGCGTCGAGGCCTCGGTCGCCTACTCGAACGAGCGCAAGCAGTTCGGCGTCCCGATCGCGAGCTTCCAGCTCGTCCAGGAGATGATCGCCGACATGATCGTGCAAGCGCGACGCCGCGCGGCTGCTGGTCCGCCGGGCCGGGATCCTCAAGGACGACGGGCAAGCCGAACACGATCGAGACCTCGATCGCGAAGCTGTACGCGACCGAGTCGGCGGTCGAGTGCGCGAACCCCGCGATCCAGGTCCACGGCGGCTCCGGCTACGTCGACGACTACCCGGTCGAGCGCTACCTGCGCGACGCCCGGGTCACCACCCTGTACGAGGGCACCTCGCAGATCCAGAAGCTGATCATCGGCCGCGACGCGACCGGGATCAACGCGATGACGCCGCTCGAGGCGAGCAGTGAGCAGTGAGCGTCGCTGGTCGAGACGTCAGCGTCGACGGAGCACGGTGTCGCGCTGCTGCCGGCTGAACCGGCCCGAGGCGCGCAACGCGCTCTCGCCGGAGCTGATGGAGGAGCTCGCCGCGGCGCGTCGAGGCGCTTCGACGCCGACCCCGAGGTCCGCTGCATCGTGATCGCCGGCATCCGACGAGGTGTTCGCGGCCGGCGCCGACATCAGCGCGCTGCGCGAGCGCAGCTTCCAGGAGGCGCTGCGTCCACCCGGCGGCCGCGTTCTGGACGCGGCTCGCCGCGCTGCCGACGCCGCTGATCGCCGCCGTCTCCGGCTGGGCGCTGGGCGGCGGCTGCGAGCTGGCCCTGCGTCTGCGACATGATCGTCGCCTCCGAGACGGCCGAGTTCGGCCAGCCCGAGATCACCCTCGGGATCATCCCCGGGCGGCGGCGGCACCCAGCGGCTGGCCCGGGTCGTCGGGCAAGCAGCGGGCGATGGAGCTGGTGCTGACCGGCCGCCGCTTCGACGCCGAGGA
This sequence comes from uncultured Thermoleophilia bacterium, assembly GCA_963754225.1. Taxonomy (GTDB): domain Bacteria; phylum Actinomycetota; class Thermoleophilia; order Solirubrobacterales; family 70-9; genus DASPWW01. The sequence continues at coordinate 560,411 of CAVWEV010000005.1, read as the reverse complement.
GGCCGCGCGGCTGGGCATCGTCAACGTGGTGGCGCGGCAAGGGCGAGTGGCTCGAGCGGGCGCTGGAGCTGGCGCGGCGGATCGCCGACGCGCCCCCCGATCGCCGCCCGGCTCGCCAAGCAGGCGGTGCTCGCCGCCGAGGAGACCAGCGCTGCGCGCCGGCCTCGAGACACGAGCGCCGCCTGTACGAGCTGGCGATGGCGACCGAGGACCGGGTCGAGGGCATGGAGGCGTTCCTCGAGAAGCGCAAGCCCGACTTCAGGGGCAGGTGACGCCACCGAACGTCTTCGAGCCGGACTTCGACGCCGAGTCGGATCGTCCCGGGTTCATTATCACCTCGGCAACGAGGCGCGACGCGGTCGACTTCTGGGAGGGCGAGGAGCCGCCCGAGCCCGAGGAGTGACCGTCGAGCGGATCGGGGTCGTCGGCGCCGGGACGATGGGCGCCGGGATCGCCCAGCTCGCCTGCCTGGGCGGACTCGAGACCCACCTCCACGACCCGGATCCCGAGGCGCTCGAGGCCGGCGAGCGGCGGCTGCGCGAGGCGCTCGCGAAGGGCGCCGAGCGGGGGCGGTGGAGCGCAGCCGAGGCCGAGGCCGCCGCGGCTCGGCTCCGGGTCAGCCGAGTGCTCGAGGACCTCGCCGGCTGCGAGCTGGTGATCGAGGCGGCGCCCGAGGACCTCGAGCTGAAGCGCGAGCTGTTCGGCCGCCTGGCCGAGGTCTGCGGCGACGACGCGATCCTCGCCACCAACACCTCCTCGCTGCCGGTGACCGCGATCGCCGCCGGCGTGCCGCGGCCCGAGCGCGTCGTGCGGCATGCACTTCTTCAACCCGCCGGCGCTGATGAGGCTGGTCGAGGTGGTCGCCGGCGAGGAGACCTCCGAGGACGCGCTCGCCTCCGCCGCGGATGTCGCGCGCGCGCATGGGCCGCGAGCCGGTCCGCGCCGCCGACGGATCGGCTTCGTCGCCAACCGCGTCGCCCGCCCGTTCGCGCTCGAGGCGCTGCGGCTGCTCGGCGAGCGGATCGCCGACGCATCGAGCAGATCGACCGCATCGTGCGCATCGGCGGCGGCTTCCGCATGGGCCCGTTCGAGCTCATGGACCTGGTCGGCGTCGACGTCAACTTCGAGGTCGCGAAGTCCTTCTGGGAGCAGAGCTTCCACGAGCCGCGCTGGCAGCCGCACCCGATCCAGGCGCGGATGGTCAGGCCGGGCGCCACGGGCGCAAGGCGGGCCGCGGCTACTACGACTACGGTCGCGACCCCACCGCCCGGCCGACCCCGAGCCGCCCGGGCCGGCCGAGGGCGCCGAGGCGCCCGCGCGACGGCGCGATCGTCGAGGCGCCCGGCTTCCGCGCGTCTCGCTCGCGGACGGCCAGCCTCGCGAGCCTCGACGCCGGCCGCGGGTCGGTCGGCTACTTCGCGCTCGCCGCCGATCGCCGAGGCGCCGCTCGTCGAGCTGACCCGCGGCGCCGTCGACGAGCGACGCGCCGCCGCCGGCGGCGGAGGGCTTCTTCAGCGGGCTCGGAAAGCACGTCGAGTGGGTCGGCGACTCGCCCGGCCTCGTGCTCGGCCGGATCGTCGTGTCAGCTCGTCAACGAGGCCGCCTTCGCGCTCCAGGGCGGGGTCGGATCGCCGAGGACATCGACACCGCGATGCGGCTCGGCTTCAACTACCCGCGCGGGCCGTTCGAGTGGGCGCAGGCGATCGGGCTCGAGCACGTGCTCGCCGTGCTCGACGGGCTGTGGACCGCGCGGCGCGAGGAGCGCTACCGGGCGGCGCCGGTGCTCCGCGACGCGGTCGCGGCCGGGGAGACCCGACTATCCTCCCCGGACCCGGAGAGCGGACTACAGAGGGGATAGGACGTTTGTGAGGTCGAGGAAGGGACTTGCGGGGACAGCTCGGCGCCGGGGTCGCGATCGTCGTCGCGCTTGGGGTCCTGGCGCCGTCCGCGCTCGGGGCAGCGAAGTTCGGGGCCAAGCTGAGCAACGTCGTCGATCCGGTGGGCGCGAGCCCGGCCCACAAGTGCCTCCCCGTCGCGGGGGGCTGCACGCGGGTCGGCGTCGACTACAGCGCGACAGGTGCCGTGGGCGGCAACGTCCAGGCGCCCCAGAGCGGGAAGATCAAGCGGGTCCGCCTGATCGCCGCGACACCGGGCAACTTCCGCTTCTTCCTGCTCAAGCTCCGGGACCTCGACCTGACGCACGGGATCGGGCCTCGCGAGGGCGAAGCGCAAGGGTCCGCGGATCGAGTACGACGGCGACGGTTTCACCACCAAGCCGATCGAGCACTTCAAGGTCAACGTCAAGGTCAAGCGCGGCGAGTTCCTGGCGATCAAGGCACGCAAGACGAGTGCCCTCGATTGCACTCCCGTGAGCGCCCACCAGCTGGTCTACCAGCCGCCGCTCGGCCTGGGCGGTGGGTTCGTCGCCTCCAGCACGTTCGACCCCTGCCAGCTCCTCATCCAGGCCGTCGTCAAGTCCTGAGGGGTCGCGGATCGCGCTTGACCCGCGGGCTCAGTTCCGGCCGCCGCGGTGCCGATACATGTAGATGAGTGAAACGCGATGCGCCCGGCTAGCCAGATTTCGATCGAGAGAGTCGGTGGCACGATGTACGACGTCGTCTACCTGGATGACAAAAGGCACGCCGAGGTCGTCGCGACCGGGCTGAACCGCGAGTCCGCGGCCGGACTCGCCCGCTCGGAGGCGCGGCGGCGCCACGCCGGCCGCATGTTCCTCGCCGGCTCGGAGAACGCGCCGCCGACGCACGCGGTCGTGATCATCCGCTCGGAGCCGGCTCCCTCACCCGCAGCCGTCGCTCAACCGTAGACGTCGGTCGCCGCCGCTTCCGGGGGCGGAGCCTGCGGCGCCGGCGGTGCCGGTCGGCGCCCCGGCAAGCGCCCCTCTGCCGCCAGCCACGAGCCGGCGAGGATCAGCGCCAGGCCGACGATCGTCGCGACCGTGATCGTCTCGTCGAGCAGCGTGGCCCCGTAGACGACCGCAAACCCGGGGGCCAGGTAGGTGACGACCAAGGTCCGGGCCGGGCCGACCCGGGCGATCAGGTCGTAGAAGATCGCGAACGCGATCCCGGTGCCGAGCACGCCCAGCGCGATCGACCGCGGCCGCGGGGCCGAGGCCAGGCGCGGATCCCGGAAGCGTCGCCAGCGCCAGCGGCGTGAGCAGCGCGGTGCTGGCCACCATCACCCACGCGGCGACGCCGATCGGCGGCACGTCGGAGAAGCGGTGCTTGACGATGAAGCCGCCCGACGCATAGCCGAGGCCGGCGAGCACCACCGCCAGGCCGCCGAGAAGCTGGTTCCCCGAGCCGCCCAGGTCGACCCCGAGCAGGACCGCCACGCCGATCACGCCGAGCATGACGCCGACCAGCCGCAGCCCCTGTGAGCGCTCCTCGTGGTCGAACCAGATCGCGAGCAGCGCGGTGAACAGCGGCGCCGAGGTGACCAGGATCCCCGCGAGCGACGAGGAGATCTCCTGCTCGCCGGCCGCGATCAGCAGGAACGGCCCGGCGACCTGGATCGCGCCCGAGGAGCGTCAAGCTCCAGCGCCCGGCGGCCCAGGCCGCCGAACTGCCCGCGGCGCCGCGGCCAGGCGCGCAGAGCACGACCGCCGCGAGCGCGATCCGCGACCAGGCGACCATCGCCGGGGAGAGGTCCCGCAGCCCGATCTTGATGAACATGTAGCTCGCGCCCCAGATCGCGGCGAGCACGAGCAGCATCACCCACGAGCGACGGTCCATCCCTTCGAGGGTAGGGATCGTTGGCGTGCGTTCCTTATCGGCGCTGTCGATCGCGCCTATAGGCGCAGCTGATACGGCCCTACGACGGCCGGCCGTTGCCCGACGGCGGACGCTCGATCGTGCCGTAGTTGATCCCGCCGTAGCAGAAGGTCGGCACCACCGGCCACTGGCGCTTCCAGTCGGCCATCTCCGAGGACGGGAAGACGTTGAGGTAGCGCGGGTCGCGCCGGTTCGGGTCGGCGAGCGCCTTCTCCTTGATCATCGAGTCGTACTGGTCGATCGAGTCCTCGAGCGTGTTCGAGTTCAGGATCACCTCGCGGCCGAAGAACTCGGCGGTCTTGCGCACGCCGGGGATCTTCGACAGGTGCGGGTGCCAGGAGTCGGCGGCGACGCCGTTCTCGGACGAGACCCAGACGCCGTCGGCGGTGTTGATGCACAGCGAGTGGTTGCCGTCGGTGTGGCCGGGCGTCCAGACCAGCGCCACGCCCTTGCCGAGCTCGACGTCGCCGTCGACCAGGACGACGTTGTCCTCCGGCACGTCCTTGATCCCGTCCTCGACGTACCAGGCCCACTGCATCGGGTGCAGCGAGCGCGAACGTGTCCCACTCCTTGCGCTGGGCGATCAGCTTCGCGTTCGGGAACAGCGGCGGGCGCGGCGCCGGCCTCGCCGGCGATCGGCTCGGTCGTGCCGAGCACGAAGCGCAGGTCCTGGACGTGGAGGTGGTCGAAGCTGACGTAGTCGACGTCCTCGGGCGCGCAGCCCGGCCTTGGCGAGCGCCTCGTCGGGGTGGTTCCAGATCGTTGGCCAGCACCTTGTAGGAGAGGAACTCGCCGAGGCTGCTCGATCTGCTGCTGCGTAGAAGGGCGCCTCGGCCGGGCCCTCGGGGACGGTCGGCTCGTAGGCGAGCGTCCGCAGCCGGCCCTCGAAGTCCTCGAACTGGACCACCTGGAGGCGGTTGATGATGTTGATGTAGGGGTTCGCGCCCCGTGGCGGCGCCGCCGAACGCGAACTTGAGCGGGTAGCCGGCCGAGGCGATGTCGACGGTGCGGACCGCGCGCACGCGGTTTCCTCGGTCGCGAAGCGGGCGCGGAACTCGGCCGCGGCCTCGCGGATCGCCGCCGGCCGGTCGCCGCGCGGCCAGGTCTCGTTCGCCTCGTCGAACTCGTGAACGGCCTCAGGCCGAGCTTCTCGGGCTTTTCGACGACGGCCATGGGCTCTCCTTCGCTCGCGGGCCGGTCGTGCGAACTGTACCGCCGGCGGCTGCGGCAGCGACCGGGCTAGGCCTGGACCTTCTCGGCCTCGGGTCTCGGGCTCGCCCTCCTGGGCGTCGCCGGCCTTGCCGGCCCAGTGCGCCTCCGGCGAGGGCGGCGTGTCGCGCAGGTACCACTCGGCGTCGAGCGCGCCCATGCAGCCGGTGCCGGCGGCGGTGACCGCCTGGCGGTAGGTGTGGTCGACCAGGTCGCCGACCGCGAACACGCCGGCGAGGTTGGTCCGGGTCGAGCCGTCCTCGGTCAGCACGTAGCCGTTCTCGTCGGTGTCGACCTGGTCGCGCGACCAGCTCGGAGCGCGGGGTGTGGCCGATCGCGACGAAGGCGCCGCCGACCTCGATCTCCTCGATCTCGCCGGTCTCGGCGTTGCGCAGGCGCACCGTGGCGATCTTGCCGTCGTCGCCGGCGACGAACTCCTCGGGCACGTACGGCGTCTTGAAGCTCGATGTTCGTCGGTCTCGCGCGCTCGCTCGAGCATGATCTTCGAGGCGCGGAACTCGTCGCGGCGGTGGACGATCGTCAGCTCGCTCGGCGAACTTGGAGATGAAGATCGAGTCCTCCATCGCCGAGTCGCCGCCGCCGATCACGACCACGTTCTCGCCCTTGAAGAAGGCGCCGTCGCAGACGCCGCAGGTCGAGACGCCGCGGCCGCCGAGCTCGATCTCGCCCGGGATGCCGAGCCGCTTCGGCTCGGCGCCCATCGCGAGGATCACGGCCTTCGCCAGGTGCTCGTCGTCGCCGACCCAGACGCGCTGGATGCCGCCGTCGGAGAGCTCGATCCGGGTCGCGTCGTCGGTGATGAACCGGGTCCCGAAGCGCTCCGCCTGGGCGCGGAACTGCTGCATCATCTCCGGCCCCATGATCCCCTCGGGGAAGCCGGGGTAGTTCTCGACGTCGGTCGTGTTCTGGAGCTGGCCGCCCCACTGGAAGCCCTCGATCACGAGCGGCTCGAGGTTGGCGCGGGCGGTGTAGAGCGCGGCCGTGTAGCCGGCGCAGGCGCCGCCGACGATGATCAGGTTCTCGACTCGCTTCTCGTTCATCGTTCGCTCCGTCTCGTCAGCGTTCCGTTTCGCCTCCATGAATCTATACTTTACTTTCTGAAGTAATGGGCGGGTCCGGCGCCGGGATGCGGCTCGCGCCCCGGCCGGCGCGGCGCGGCGCGTCGCGGCCCGCTCGCGCCTCCCAGCGCGCCGACCGTCTTGCGCAGCTGGAGGAAGGCGACGATCCCGGGCGGGATCGGCAGCCAGAAGGCGATCAGCCGGTAGGCGAGCACGGCCGCGAAGACCTCCGCGCTCGGGAGCTCGAAGAGCACGAAGGTGCCGATCATCCCCGCGTCCACCGCCCCCACCCCGCCGGGCGCGAACGGGAACAGGTTGGCGACCATGCCGACGAAGAAGCCCTGCACGACGACCCCGAGCGGGACGTCGACGTCGAAGGCGTGGAAGCTGGCCCACAGGATGCGCGATGTTGGCCGCCCAGAAGCCGACGGCGCCGACCAGCGCCAGCCCGCCGCGCGACGGGTCGCGGACGAAGTCGATCGCGGTCCGCGTGCCGCTGGCGAGCGTGGCCGGCGCGGTGGCGAGGCGCTGCGCAAGCCGCTGCGAACCGGTAGCCCTGCGCGAAGCCGCGCCATGCGGCGCTCGAAGTCCTCGGGGATCAGCGCGATCAGCAGGAAGACCACGATCACGGCGCCGGCGAGCGCGGCCGGGACGATCGTCAGGCCGGCCGGGCTCGGCCCGGTGAGGACGCCGGTGCGCAGCAGGATCCCGACGAGGACCAGGGCCAGCATGTAGACCGCGTACAGCAGGACCAGGAAGGCGACCATCCGGCAGGCGGACTGGCGGCGCTCCATCCCCGCCTTGCGAAGCGCCCAGTAGGTGAGCGACGATGCCGCCGGCGCCGCCGGCCGAGAACAGCCGCGTCGCCGCCAGGCCCGGCCATCGTGATCTGGTAGGACTCGCGCCACTCGAGGTGCAGGACCTGCTCGCCGACCACGCCGCGGAACAGGGCGACGTAGGAGAAGAAGGCGAGCGACGTTGAAGGCGAGCGCGACCGCGATCCAGATCGGGTTGCCGTCGTCGAGCTTGGCGAGCGCGTCCTCGATGCCGACGATCTTCGGCAGCAGGACGTAGATCGCCGCCACCAGGAGCAGGACGACGAGCAGCGTCTGCGCGATCCGCTTCGCGGTCGGCGAAGAAGGACGGCTCGGTCTCCTCGCACGATCTCGGGGCGGTCCTCGAGCCTGATCCTCCCCAGCAGCTTCGGTTCGAGCTCGCTCGAGCCGGCCATGGTCCCCTATCGCTCGCATACTGGCACCGGCGCGTCAGCCGTCGGCGACCCGCTCGAGCCGCTGCACCGCGTCGCTGACCCGCAGCGCGAGGGGCCCGACGAGCGGCTCGCCGCGCCGCACCAGCGCGACCAGCGCCGCGCCGGCCAGCAGGTCGATCGACGTAGTGCTCGCCCAGATAGACGAGCGCGAAGCCGAGCGTCAGCGCGTAGCCCCATCCCGCCGCGCCCGCGACGCGGCCCGGTCTCGGAGAGCAGGATCGCCGCCAGCAGCGAGGTCGCGAAGTGCAGCGACGGCATCGCCGCCCACGGGTTGCCGCCGAGCGACTCGTACAGCGTCGGCCACGCGCGGCCCCAGATCGGCTCGCCCACCTCGACCATCATCCGCCGGCACCGGGCGCGCGCCGTATACCCGTTCTCGGCCGCCCACCACGGCGGCGCCGTCGGGACCAGCGAAGTAGATCAGCGCATCCGAGGTCGTAGGCGGCGGCCATCTGGCGCGCGGCGCGCGGGAAGCGCTCCTCGTCGCGCAGCAGGATCCAGAGCAGCGCCAGGTGCGGCTCGAAGAACCACGCCCAGTGGACGATCGTGAGGAAGCGATCGCGAGCCCTCGACCGGGCCGGGCCTCGAGAAGGCGCGCTGAAGGCGGTGGGTGGGCAGCTCGCCGCCGCCGAGCGCGCGATCGACGCGGATCGGGTAGCGGATGTTGAGGCGGCGGCGCAGGCGCTCGGGGTCGTCGTAGGGCAGCTCGTGCGCGATCGTGAACGCCCACATCTGGAGCGCGAAGATGCCCACGTCGCGCGCCTTGCTTCGGGGGCGCAGGACGGCGAGCGCGAACGGCGCCGACGCGACCGCCGCGGTCGTCACGGCGGGATGGATCCGAAGACGCTTGCGGACCAGGGGCAGAACGGCCGCGGCGGCGAGCGAGCCAACCGCCGCGGAGCGAACCAGCGTCCCGAGCAGCGGGCGTCGCCGGCGGCGGTCTGAGGTCGGCCAGCGCACGGCGCGGCGAGTATAAGTCGGCCCTACGGTGAACGAGGAGCGATTCGACGGGCGCAAGGTCGCGGTCACCGGCGCCGGCGGGTTCATCGGCAACGCGATCTGCCGCGGTCTGGTCGCGGAGGGCGCGGACGTCAGGGGCCTCGAGCTCGACCCGGCGACCGCGGAGCGGGTGCGCGCCGGGGCGCCGCGTTCCACCGCCTGCGACGTCACCGACCGCGGGGCGCTCGAGCCGCGCCTCGAGGGAGCGGACCTGGTCGTCCACACCGCCGCCCACGTGCGCGAGTGGGGCGAGATGGAGGACTTCGTCCGCGTCAACGTCGGCGGGACGCGCAACGTGCTCGACGCCGCCGAGCGCGGCCGGCGCGGAGCGCGTTCGTCCACCTCAGCTCGGTCGTCGTCTACGGCTACGACGAGCCCGCCGAGCAGGACGAGGACGCCTTCCACCGCACCTACGGGATTCCCTACATCGACACCAAGAGCGCGTCCGACGCGCTGGCGCGGCGCCGCGGCGCGGTCGTGATCCGGCCCGGCGACGTCTACGGGCCGGGCTCGGTCCCGTGGGTGCTGCGCCCGCTCGAGCTCGCGAAGTCGGGCCAGCTCGTCGTGCCCGGCGAGGGCGACGGGGTGATGCTGCCCATCTACGTCGACGACCTGGTCGAGGCGGTGGCGCTCGGCCTGACCGAGGGCAAGCCCGGCCGCCCGTACACGGCGTGGGACGGCGATCCGGTCAGCTTCGAGGACTACTTCAACCGCATCGCCGACATGGTCGACGGCCGCCGGACTCGGCGAGTGCCCCGGCCGCTCCTCACCGCAGTCGCCGGGGCGATGGAGGCCATCGCCAACCTGCGCGGCGCCGCCTCCCGCCTTCACCCGCAACGCGATCACGTTCATCGACCGGCGCGGCACGGTCTCGACCCGGCGTATCCGGGACGAGCTCGGCTGGGAGCCGCGCGTCGACCTCGACGAAGGCATGCGCCGCACCGAGGAGTGGCTGCGGGCGGAGGGCGCTGCTCTGAGCGAGCCGTCGTTCACAGACTGAGGGCCGCGGGCGCCTCTCCTCCCGAGAGGTTGGTCGTTTGACTCCGAGCAGGAACGCGAGCCTTGTGACCTCGTGTGAAAGCTGCTGGAGCCCGCGGCCGAGCTAAAGGTACGCCTCCACGGGCGCGCGATCAAGCCGGCGCGGCGGCCGCCTCCGCTCCCACGCGTGCGGGCTCCCGCGGTCCCTCGAGCCCGTTCGGGTCGATCGGGCCGGGCATCAGCTCCTCGGGCGGCGGGATCTCGATCCCGATCGCCTTCATGCGCCGCTTCAGCGCCATGTAGGCGAAGCCGTAGACCTGCGAGGAGTGGTAGGCGTAGGAGACGAACTCGCGCGAGCTCTCCGCCTCGGGCGGCTTGAAGACCTCGGCGGCTCGCGGCAGCAGGTCGGTCAGCGTGCGCAGCACGACGTCGCGCATCTCGGGCCGCTCCTCGCAGACGTCGCGCAGGAAGCGGACCCCGAAGGCGATGTGGCGATGCTCGTCCTGCTCGACCAGTTCGAGAACCCCTCGTGGAAGCCGGGGTAGAGGTCGTGGTCCTGCATGTAGTCGAGGATCGTCCGCTGGCCGGTCATCGCCAGCACCCCCTCGGTGACCATGTGGTAGGTGACGATGCCCTCGACGAACAGCTCGAGGTCGTCGGGTCTCGCTCTTGATCCGGTTGGCGACGTCGCGCAGCGAGTCGTCGAAGAGGAAGTGCCAGGCGCCGAGCATGCCCTGCTCGACCTCGCTCGAGGCGGCCGCGCAGGTCGTCGGCGCGACATCGCCATCACCTCGGCCGGCGAAGCGGTCGAAGAAGACGGCGTGGCGCATCTCGTCGACGAGCTGGGTCGCGAGGAAGGCCTCGACCTCGCCGCTCGGAGCGGCGAGCAGGAACGGCGCCAGGTCGGCGGTCACCCGCTCCTCGCCGACGTAGAAGCTCGACAGCGTCCACGCCGTGTGCCTCTGGCCCTCGCTCGGTGTGACGAGCCACTGCTCGCGGTCGACCGAGAAGTCGAGCTCGTGGGCGCGCCAGTTGCTGCGCTCCCACAGCGCGTACAGCTGCTTCGTAGGTGAGCAGGTCGCCGCGCTGGCGGCGCCGCTCCTTCCGATGCGCTGGGTCGCCCATCCCGGGGCGTCCCCGCCGCCGTCGGAGCCGTTCGCGCCACCGCCGTCGACCTTCGAGCCCCACGAACCGGCCCGGGCGCGCTGCAGCTCGCGCTGTCGCGCTCCCGCTCGAGCTCGGGGCCGTCGATGCCGTCGGCGCGGTCGATCCAGCGGCCGAGCAGGGTGACCGGCGTCATCGCGCCGTCGACCCTGGTGAGCTGCTGCTGCATGGCGCTGGACGGCGTGATCTCGCCGCGGACCAGCCTCTGCCAGGTGTCCGCCGACAGACTCACCGTGGCGTCGGGGCTTCCGTTCGCGGCCGAGGCGGCGCGGTCCACCCGCACGGATCCCTCGTCGACGGTGACCAGCCAGCGCCCGCCGCCCTCGCCGGTCAGCTCGTAGGCGACGCTGAAGCTGTAACCGCGGGTCCACTCCGGATCGATCGCGTGAGCGAGCGCGCGGTAGGCGAGGTCGGGGTCGACCGGAACCCCGAGCCGCGCGACCTCACGCGGTCCGGCGTCCTCGGACAGGCGCCGCAGGGCGAGGGCACGGCGGCGCTTGCCGGTGATCCGCAGGCGGCGCGACAGCATCAGCGGGACGGGATTGGCACCCGCCGCGAGCCCCGCAAAGGTCTCGGCGTTGGTGTGAAGGACGAAGTCGACGTCGGGATCGGCGCCGTTGGACGTCACGCGCGCCGGGCCGTCCCCGGTGGCCTCGACGAGCCACGAGTCGACGCCTTCGACCTCGAGCCGGAAGCTCAGCGGCGGCCGCAGCTCCGCCGCTGCGGCCGGAAGCGTCTGGGCGATCACCCGCACCGCGAGCTCGGGATCCGCCTGCGCCATTCGCCGCAGGGTCGCCCTGCGGTCGCCCTTCTCGCTCCCGTTCCGCGCCATCGCCGCCTCCTCGTCGCTTGCCTGACCTGATTGTCCCAGAGAGTGCGACCCATTTGGCCGGTCAGCCAGTTTTTTCGCCGAATAGAATGCTCCCGCCTTGTCGCGGGTCCCGAAACGTCTCGTCCTGACCGCGGTGCTGGCGGCGGCGGTGCTCGCCGTGCTCCCCGCCGCGGCCCACGCGGTGCCGTTCGGCCCGCAGGAGGGGGCGTCCCCCAACGCCGACGACACGACCACCGTCTACTGGGTGATGTTCGCTATCGCGGCGATCGTGATCGTGGCGGTCAACCTCGCCCTGATCGCCGCCGTGGTCCGGTTCCGCGCCCAGCGCGGGAGAGAGCCGGCCCGGGTGCGGAGCGGGGGTCGCATCCAGCCTCGCGCCACCGCGGGGCTCGCTCTGCTCGCGATCGCGATCTTCGTCATTGGCATCGTGTCGACGACCAGGGTGCGCGACGTCGAGCCATCCGGCCCCGATGGGCTCGAGGCGTCGGCGGCCCGCACGGCGCAGCTCGACCTCTCGCTGCCCCAAGGCGATGCGAAGCCGCTGACGATCGTCGCCTCGGGGCAGCAGTGGGTGTGGCGCTACGAGTACCCCGACGGGACGTTCAGCTTCTACGAGCTCGTCGTCCCGGTCGACACCGCGGTCGTCGTCAGGCTCGACTCCACCGACGTCGTCCACCGATGGTGGATTCCGGAGCTCGGCGGCAAGTTCGACGCCGTGCCGGGACGCACGAACCTGACCTGGTTCAGGGCCGACAGCGAGGGCGTCTACGAAGGGCAGTCGACTGCCTTCTCGGGGGCCGGGTACGCGACGATGCGGGCTCGGGTCCGGGCCGTCAGCGTGCCCGAGTACCACGCCTGGCTCGACCAACAGGCCGCCGACATCCAGGATGCGCAGGACGCCGTCCAGAAGCGCGTGCAGCAGCTCGCCGGCGAGTCGGCTGCCGCCGCGGCCGAGGGGGCGGAGCAGTGAGCGCGCGCCCGACCTCGCTCGCTCCCACCCGACCCGAGATCGTCACCGAGCGGTTCCCGCCGCGCCGCCCCGCGTGGATCGAGCTGGCGACGAGCGGCGACCACAAGGCGGTCGGCGTGCTGTACCTCGGGGCGGCGCTCAGCTTTCTCGTCCTCGCGGTCGTCGAGCTGGTGCTGATGCGCGTCCAGCTGATCGTCCCGGAGAACACGATGATCTCGCCGGAGATCTTCGACCAGCTGCTGTCCGCGTACGGCGCGACCGCCGTGGTGCTGTTCGGGATTCCGGCCGCGCTCGGCGTGATCAGCTACATCGTGCCGCTCCAGATCGGCGCCCGGGGCACGGTGTTCCCGCGGCTTGGGGCGCTCAGCTTCTGGCTCTACCTGGCCGGCGGGATCACCCTGTACGCGAGCTTCCTCTACCGACCGCCGGACGCCGGCGTGAATCCGCTGCCGCCGCTGTCCGACACCGTCTTCTCCCCCACCGCCGGCGTCGACGCCTGGATCGCGGGTGTGGGGCTCGCGGCGCTCGGGTTCGTGCTCTTCGCCGTCAACATGCTCGCGACGCTCCACACGCGCCGCGCGCCGGGGATGGTGTGGCGGCGGCTGCCGCTGTTCTCGTGGTCGGCGACGGTGAGCGGCTACGTGCTGCTGATCGCGGGCTCGGTGATGGTCGCCGCGTGCGCGATGCTGATGATCGATCGCCAGTTCGACGGCGTGTTCTTCGACCCGGGCGAGGGCGGCTCGCCGATCCTGTGGCAGCACCTCAGCTGGCTGTTCTTCACCGGCGCCTATCTGGTCATCCTGCTGCCGGCGTTCGGCGCCATCTCCGAGATCCTCCCGACCTTCTCGGGCAAGCCGCCGTTCAGCCACCGCACGATCGCCGCCTCGTTCGTCGCCGCGGGTGGCCTGGGCCTGCTCGCCTGGATGCAGAACATGTACACGGCACCGATCCCGATCGGCTGGACCTACCTTGCGATGGCGGCCGCGGTGGCGCTCACCGTCCCGATCGGGCTGCTGCTCTTCAACTGGCTGGCCACGCTGTGGGGCGGCGCGCTGCGCCTCCGGGCGCCGCTGCTGTTCGCGCTGGGGGCGATCAGCACGATGACGTTCGGGCTCGCCGGTGAGCTCGCCTACTCGGTGATCCCGGTCGGCTGGCAACTCGACAGCACGACGGCCGCCCAGGCGGACACCTACTACGCGCTCGTCGGCGCTTCTGTGTTCGGGACGTTCGCCGCGCTGCACTACTGGTTCCCGAAGATCACCGGCCGCATGATGGGCGAGGGACTCGCGCGGGCTTCGTTCTGGACCATCCTCGTGGGTGTGCACGCGATGGCGATCCCGATGATCCTCGCGGGGCTCGACGGGCAGCCCGTCGACGTGTACAAGTACTACGAGGGAGGCGCTCTGGACACGTACAACCTCATAGCCAGCATCGGCGCCTTCGTGCTCGCCACCGGCATCCTGCTCACCCTCGCCAACGCCGCGTACAGCGCCAGCCACGGGGTTCGGGCCGGGGCCGACCCGTGGGGCGGTGCGACGCTCGAGTGGTTCGCGCTCTCGCCGCCACCGCCGCACAACTTCGACGCGGTCCCGGACGTGCGCAGCACCGAGCCGCTACGCGACATCCGCGACGCGGTCCGCGACCGCACCGAGACCTGGCAGCCACCGCCTCCGCTGGAGCGCCCGGAGCCGACTCCCACGCCGGCCGGGGAATCCCCTGACGCTCCCGGGAGCGCGCCGGTAGCCTGAGCTTGATGCACAACCTCGCGGTCCAAGGCGAGGCCGACCTTGCGCGGTTTCGGCGCCTCGTCAACCTCACCATCGTCAGCACCTTCCTGCTGATCGTGATCGGAGGCGTGGTCCGAGTCAGCGACTCGGGGCTCGGGTGCGGCCCGGCGGGCAGCGGTACCCACGGCTGGCCGCTGTGCGGCGGACGGGTACTTCCGTTCATCGAGGCCAACGCGGTGATCGAGTTCACGCACCGGGTCGCGGCGGGCGTCGTCGGCATCCTGATCCTGATCCTCGTCTGGCAGGCGATCTCGAGGCTGCGCGAGCACCGCTGGCTGGTCCGCGGAACCGTGGTCGCCGCGATCCTCGTCCTGGGCCAGGCCGTGCTCGGCGGCCTGACGGTCGAGAACAACCTGCACGAGGTGCTCGTCTCGGCGCATCTCGGTCTCGCGATGCTTCTGCTCGCCCTTCTGCTGGCGCTGCGGCGGGCGACGCTGGAGGGCAGCCCGGCGCCGGCCGGCGCGGGCGGTTTGCTGCGGCCCCTCGCCGCGACGGCGCTCGTGCTGCTGTTCGCGACGATCGTCGCCGGCGGCTACATGGCCGGGACCGAGGAGGAGGGCGTCGCGGGCAGCACCGCCGCCGGCGCGCATCTCGCCTGTGGGACGGAGTTTCCGACCTGCGTCGGGAGGTTCATGCCGTTCGGCATCGGCGAGATGGTCGACGTGCACCTCACCCACCGCGCATTCATGTACCTCGCGGCGATCGCGGTGCTCGCGCTGGTGGCGGCGGCGCGCGTCCGCGGGGTGCGCTCGCCCGCGTTCCCGCTCGCCGCGCTGCTGCTCGTCGGCCAGATCCTGCTGGGCGCGATCAACGTGTGGGCGGGCGAGCACGGCGAGCTAGTCGTCGCCCACCTGACGCTGGCGACCCTGCTTTGGGGCACCGTGGTCTACGCGACGATGGCCCTGGTCCCGGTGCCCGAGCCCGGCCGAGCGCCCCTGCCGCGCCCGCAAGCGCGGCCGTCCCGCCGACCACCCCGCCGCGCGCTTGCGCGTGGCGGGCGCGAAGCGTGATGGAGAGCGCGGCGGAGGCGGCGCGGCGTGCGGCGGCGGGCGCGGAGGCGGCGCCCGTGCGCTCGCTGCAGGCGGTCGACCGGTCGTGGCCGCGCCGCTCGGCCGGCTCCGTGCTGCGCGACTACGTGACGCTGACCAAGCCGCGGATCATCTCGCTGCTGCTCCTGACCACGGTGGCCGCGATGTTCGTCGCCGATCCATCCGGGCCGGCGCTCTCGACGCTGCTGTGGACGGTGATCGGCGGCTACCTCGCGGCGGGCGGCGCCGGGGCGATCAACCACTACCTGGAGCGCGACGCCGACGCCCGGATGGCGCGGACCCGCGGGCGGCCACTGGCCAGCGGCCGGATCGATCCGATCCACGGCCTCGTGTTCGGGATCGCGCTGGGTACGCTCGCGGTGCTCGAGCTGGGGCTCGCCGTCAACGCGCTCGCCGCGGTGCTGGCGCTCATCGGCCTGCTCGGATACACGCTCCTCTACACGCTCTGGCTCAAGCCCCTCACCCCCCAGAACATCGTCATCGGGGGCGCCGCCGGCGCGGTCCCGCCGCTCGTCGGCTGGGCGGCGGCCACCGGTGGTCTCGACGTCGACGCGCTGTACCTGTTCGGAATCGTCTTCCTGTGGACGCCGCCGCACTTCTGGGCGCTCGCCCTGCTGATCAAGGACGACTATGCGCGCACCGGGGTGCCGATGCTGCCGGTGGTCCGGGGCGAGGCGGCGACCCGGGGCCAGATTCTGCTCTATTCGATCCTGCTCGTCGCGATTACCCTGCTTCCGGTCGCGGGCGGCCTGCTCGGCGTGCCCTACCTGGTCGCGGCGCTCGCGCTCGGCGCCGCCTTCGTCGGGCTCGCCGCAACGCTCCGCGCGCGGCCATCCCGCCGCGCGGCACTCCGCCTCTACCTCGCTTCGCTCGCCTACCTCGCACTGCTGTTCGTATTCATGGCCCTCGATCGGGCGGTCTGGTAGAAAGCCGGCGTGGATCGACGCAGCTCGTACCGCAACCTCCGCGCCGGGCTGCTGCTGGGCGCGCTGGCGATCCTCGCCTTCGGGATGACCTTCGTGTTCGCGGTCTTCTACATCGCCTGATGAACGCTCAGCGCGAACTTCCCCACGAGCCCACCGAGCTCGTCTACCTGCCTAAGCCGTCGTGGCTTCCGGCGTTTACGGCGCTGGGCGTCGCGCTGGTCGTGGTCGGGTTGTTCGTGTGGTGGCCGTACGGCGTCATCGGCGCCGTCATCGCGATCGTTGCGATCGTCTCCTGGATCCGGGACGCCGCCCGGGCGACGTCGCGGCTTCCGGTCGAGCAGCGGCCGACGACGGCCGTGCTCCCTGCCGTCCCCCTGCGCCGCCGGGCGGACTGACCCCGCGCGGCCGATCGGTCGGTCAGCCGACCGCTTCCTGCTCCGGGGGGGTCATCCCGGAGGTTGCGCCCTCGGTCGTCCACACGCGCATGATGTCGCGCATCGAAAGCACGCCCACCGGGTGCCCGCCCTCGACGATCACGAGATGCCGGATGCGCCGCTTCGACATCTCCGAGGCGGCGCGCTCCAGGCTCCAGTCGGGCGCCGGCAGTGATCACCGTGTCGCTCATGTGCCCGGCGACCCGCTCGGCGTCGGGGTCCTCCCCGCGGCCGACCGAGTTGAGGATGTCGCGCTCGCTGATGATCCCCGGGCCGGGCGCCTCCTCGTCGATCACGACCGCCGCGCCGACCCCCTTCTCGGTCATCTGCCGCGCGGCGTCACGCAGCGTGTGACTCGGGCCGATCGTCAGCACGACGCTCGACATGCCTTCACGTACTTCCATCGCACCCCTCGGATCTCAACTCGTGCCGATTGCCGCAACCCTACAGAAAACAGGGACGAGCGGGCGGTACTTTTTGGCGCTCTCGTGCCGAGATAGGATTCCGGCCCGTGCCACGCGCCCGTCTCAAGCCGATCGCACTCGCCGCCGTGGCCGGCGCGGCCCTCGTGGCGCTGACCGGGTGCGACCTGCAGGAGAACGCCGACGTGGAGAAGCGGGCGCACGCTGTTCGTGGAGAACTGCGGGACGTGCCACGCGCTCAAGGAGGCCGGGACTCAGGCCGAGGTCGGCCCCAACCTGGACGGCGCGTTCCAGGGCGCGCGCAAAACGGGGATGGACAGCGACACGATCGAGGGCGTGGTCGAGTCCCAGATCGAGAACCCGCGCGTCACGGAGCCGGACAGCCCTTCGTACATGCCGGCCAACCTGGTCGAGGGAGACGATGCCACGGACGTCGCCGCATACGTGGCGCGGTACGCCGGCGTTCCCGGGGTCGAGCCGCCGATTCCGGCCAACGCCCCACCGGGCGCACAGGTGTTCCTATCGCAGGGATGCGGGAGCTGTCACACGCTGGCGGCGCTGGGCGACATCGCCACGGGGACCGTCGGTCCCGATCTCGACGACGTGCTTCCCGGCATGAGCGAAGCGGACATCGAAAGGTCGATCGTCGACCCGAACGCCGACGTCGAGCAGGGATTCCCCTCGGGTGTGATGCCCGACACGTACGGCGACCTTCCCTCGAAGGACATCAAGGAGCTGGTGGACTTCCTGTCCCAGTCCGCCGGCCAGAAGCAGCCGGCGCCGTAGCACCCCACCGCGTGCCCGAAAAGTGGAGGGCGGGCCGCGGTACCCCCGGTCCGCGACCCGCCCATTCCCCCGGCGGGCAAGTTCTTCGAGCCTCGCCCGTACTCGCGTCACGTACGGGTGCGATGTTGACGGAACAACGCACGGGCGACCGCGAGCGTTACAAGAAATTTCGGCCCGCCACAGACCGGGCGATTTGCTCGCAAATCGCGCGTTTGATTCAGCCGTTGAGCAAGGCCGGGCGGCGACGCGGGGCGCGACCCATGGCCGTGAGGCGATCCCGCAGGAAGCTGACCGCCCGGTAGTGCAGCACCCTGACCTCGGACGGCGAGCGATCGAGGATGTCGCCGACCTCGCTGTTGCTCATGTCCATCATGTAGCGCAGGGTCAGCACCTGGCGCTGGGGCAGCGGCAGGCGCTCCACGAACAGCAGCAGGTCGCGATCCGCGATCCAGCCCACCACGGGCAGCTCGGGCTCCTCCGGGATGCCGCGCGCGAGCATCCGGTCGATGTCCTCCTGGTCCTGGAGCTCGACGCGACCCCACTTGCGCAGCTCACTGAGGGCCTGGTTGCGAACGACCGTGAACAGCCACGCCCGGAGCGGCACCTCGTCGCGCAGCTCGTACTCGGGCAGGGCCTCGAAGACCTTGGTGAACACCTGCTGTGTGCCGTCCTCGGCCTCGTGCGCGTCCTTGAGCAGGACGCGCATGTAGGAGTAGACGCGATCGTAGTAGCGCATGTAGAGACTCGAGAACGCCTCCCCGTCGCCGGCCTGGAAGCTGACGACGAGCCGTCCCGAATCCAGATCCTCCGCGTGCTCCGACGACGGCTCGAGGCGCTCGACGAAGACCAGGCCCGTCGCGCGGACCTGGAGGCCGTCCGGGAGCGGCGGGGCCTCGACCTCGACCAGGACCGCGCGGCGCTCCCCAACGCGGCGACCGGTGGGGTTGCGGATCCGCCGTCGCTCCGGTCCCAGGTGCGGCTCCGCCCGCCCGCGTCGGTCATTCCCGCTGCGCCGATCCTCCCCGCGCCGCTCGACAACGACCTCGACGTCGGGCTCGTCGGCGAAGTGGTGGCGCAGCTCGTCGTGGACGTCCCCCACCAGCTCGCGGGGCACCAGGCAGTAGAGGACTGGGCGCTGGTCGGAGGCCATGGGCCAATCACTACATCGACCGTCTCGGGATCGGGCTTGAAGCCGGGCCCCGCGGGCGCTCCGAAGCGGAGTCACACCCTGGCCGCCGCCTCGGCCTCCAGGTCCACGACGACGTGGGTGACCGGGAGATCGACCTCGCGTCGGGCGCGATCGACGACCCCCCGCTCGAGCCAGCGCGAGCGCTGCGGCGGATGCGTGGAGATGATCACCTCGTCGGCCGGGAAGCTTCGCAGAGCGTCCTCTATCGCGACGTTCGGATCGGAGTCTCCGACCTCCCCCCGCGCCCTCAGGCCCACGGCCTCGATCGCCCTCACCGACTCGGCCTGTCGTTGACCGGCGGCCTCGATCGCCTCGTCGACGTCGGAGAGCCAGTGCTTGACCGCTGACGTGAGCGCCGGGGTGACGACCAGGATCTCGCAATCGCGCCCCCTGCAGCGGTACGTGATCTCGCTCAGCAGCGCGCGGCCCCCGACGGTCTCGTTGGCGACCACCAGCACCCGGTGAGCCTCGCCGCCACTGCGGGCGATCTCGGCCTTGCGCCGCTCGGGCCCGCGGGAGCTGCGCCACGCGGCGCCGACCCCGACCCCGACCAACGCCGCGGCGAGCACCACCCCGAACTCCGGTCCCGCGAGCAGGCTGAGCGCGATCACGGCCGCCGCCCCCGCGCCGATCGTCATCACGAAGCGGAACGCCTCGGCCTCGGATCGCAGCGGGTTGTGCATCGGCCTCCTCGGGTGCGCGTGTCCGGCGGGCTACCCCGTCACCGGAAAGCTACCGCCCCGAATACGAGCGATCCAGCGGGCGGGGTCCCTCCCGCCCTGCCAGGATCGCGTGCGCGGCGAAGAACGCCCCTAGCCGGTGGCTCCGGCATGCCGGCCGGGACCACCGGTCACCTGGCGCTCGGCGCGACGATGCCCGAGCCTGCCGACCACGATGCCGCCGATGCCGCCGACGATCCCCACGCCGAGCGCTGCGAGCGCCCAACCTGTTCCCGCGACGTCCAGATCGAGGGCGTGATCGAGCGACCAGCTTCCGGCGCCGATGCCCGCCAGCGCGAACACCGCCGCGATCAGCACGAGGTTGTACTCGTAGCCGTTCGCGGAGTTCCACACGCCGTTGGGGAAGTGGACCGTGATGATCGCCGTGACCATCACCGCGGTGATCAACGCCGCGGCCAGCGGAGTGATCAGTCCCAGCGCCAGCAGCACGCCTCCACCGAACTCGGCGGCGCCGGCGCCGACAGCGAGCGCCGCCCCCGGCTTCATGCCGGCGGACTCGAACCAGCCGCCCGTGCCCGAGATTCCGTGACCGCCAAACGAGCCGAATAGCTTTTGCGCGCCGTGTCCGGCGAAAAGCAGTCCCACGATGACGCGAAGTACGAGAAGTCCGAGGTTCACTGAATGCCTCCGGTCTTGGGATAATTGATTGCTTGCGCAAGCAAGTTTAGCGGAAGTGCTTGCGCACGCAAAGATCGTGGAGGCGGCGATTACACTGCGATGCCATGAAGGCCACGACGACCGCGCACCCCGTGGCGGCCAGCGAGGATCTCGGGCTCGAGGCGTGGAAGGCGTTTCTCTTCGCCCATTCGTGCCTGGTGCGCGAGCTCGACGCTGAGCTCCAGGAAGCGCACGGCGTGGCGATTGGTGATTTCGACGTTCTGGTCAACCTCGCCACCGCCCCACGTCGGCGGCTGCGGATGTGCGACCTTGCGAATCAGGTGCTGCTCAGCCCGAGTGGCATCTCCCGGCGGGTCGAACGGCTCGAGCGCGAGGGGCTGGTTCAGCGCGAGCGCGCCAGCGGCGACGCGCGCAGCGTCGAAGCAGGCCTGACGCCGGCCGGCACCCGGCTCTTGCGTCAACTTCGTCGCACCCATCGCGAAGGGATCCGAAACAGGTTCGTCGACCACTTCAATGCGCGGGAGCTCGAGACGCTCCGAGGCCTGTTGGGGCGCTTGGCTGTCGACTGAGGCGAGGACTGAGCAGGTGCCAGGAGTCGTCGCTCAAAAGCCGGCCTGTCGTCGTTGCGGCACCCCCGTGGAGCCGTTGCATCGGTGCCCCAAGTGTGGACGCCGGTCGATCCTGGCCTTCTTCCTGCCGCGCCGCTGGGCTCGCTGGTAGCTACTACCCCGCCCTCGCGGCGTCCTCAGAGGCCGAGGTCGCGGACGCCTCGCTCGTCCCAGCCCAGGTGATGGGCGACCTCGTGGCGCACGGTGCGCTCGACTTGCGCCCGCAACAGCTCCGGATCGCGACCGAAGTCGCGCTCGAGCGTGTCCTGGTAGATCACGATGCGGTCCGGGTACGTGTCGCGGGCGACGGTGCCGCCGATGTAGTGGCCGTAGGCATGGTGCTCGTGACCGCGGCTCGATACGACCACGGGCGTGCGCTCGAGCACCTCGCGGAACTGCTCCGGCAGGTCGTCCAGCGCCTGCATCACCAGTTCGTCGAACTCGCTCGGCGGTCGGTCGGGGGGCGGCAGCGCGGCGAGAGCCTCGCTGCGGTCGACCAGCCGCCGGAACTCGGGCTCGGGCATCTCCTGGCCGATCAGCGCCACCGTCGCCCAGGCGGTGAGGAGCACGATCGCGAGGGCGCCGACGAGCAGCACCAGCCACTCACCCAGCCCCGCGAGCGAGGGCGGGTTGACGAGCAGCAGTATGAGGCCGGCGATGAAGGCGCTCACTGCCGCCGCCTTCAGCGGTGGACCGAAGACTTCCCTCATGCGATGGAGGTTAGAAGGGCCGACCCCGACCCTTAGTGTCCCGCCCCCCGACATGCAGGAGGTGTGACGTGTTGCTCGAGGACAAGAACGCGGTGATCTACGGAGGTGGCGGCTCGATCGGCGGTGCGGCAGCCCGGGCATTCGCTCGCGAGGGGGCGAGGGTGTTCCTCGCCGGCCGCACGGCGGCGACGCTCGAGGCAGTCGCCGAGCAGATCCGCTCCGCGGGCGGCCTGGCCGACACCGCGCAGGTGGACGCCCTCGACGAGGAGGCCGTGGATCGCCATGCCGATTCCGTCGCCGCGGAGGCCGGAGGGATCGACATCTCCTTCAACGTGATCACCCACCCGCACACCCACGGGGTGCCGCTCGCCGAGATGGATGTCGATGACTTCATGGCGCCGGTCGAGACCGCCGCGCGGACGACGTTCCTGACCGCGAGGGCGGCGGCGCGTCACATGATCAGGCAGGGCTCGGGGGTGATCCTCGCCTTCGGCGGCCCCGGCGACCGCAGCGGGCCGATGCGCGACTACTACCTCGGCGGGACGCAGGTCGCCTTCGATGCGATCGAGACGATGCGGCGCCAGCTCTCCGTCGAGCTCGGAGAACACGGAATCCGCTTCGTCACGCTGTCATCCGGAGGGATACCCGAGACGCTTCCCGAAGGCTTCGATGGCCGGCAGGCGATCGTCGAGCTGATCGAGGGTCAGACGATGCTGGGGCGTGCCGCGACGCTCGAGGACGTCGGCAACGCTGCGGCCTTCGCCGCCTCCGACAAGGCGCGGGCGATGACCGCGGCCACCCTCAACATCAGCGCCGGCGCGCTGGTCGACTAGCGAAAGCGCCCGTCGGCGGAGCTCAGCGGCGCCTGACCAGTTGCAGCCGTAGATCGTCGTGTGGACGATGATCTCCGAGGAGGCGGGATGGGCGCGGAGGTGAGCTGGCTGGTCGCTCGCTCCCCCGTTCATGTGCGCGTGTAGGAGGGCTGGGTTAATCTTACTTTTATGGTACGGTATTCTCGCGGAGGTTAACTGGCTGGTCGCTAGCTCCCCCGTTCATGTGCACGTGTGGTAGGCACGACTGGCGCACCGATGGCGCACGAGAACTGAGAACCGCTTTCTAGAGCGGTTTTCTAGAGGATGTAGATCGTCGTGTAGACGATGATCCACATCCCGTCGACGAAGTGCCAGTAGATGCCGGGGATCTCGACGCCGAGGTGGTCCTTGGCCTTGGGCCCGAAGTGGCCGCGCCAGGCACGGATGTTGGCGAAGCTGAGCAGCAGCAGGCCGACGAACACGTGCGCGCCGTGCAGGCCGGTAAGCCCGTAGAAGATCGTGCCGAACGACCCGTCGCGGGCGCTGAACCCGATGTGCACGTACTCGTTGATCTGGATGAACAGGAACGTGAACCCGAGCAGCCACGTCGCGCCGAGCCCGAGCAGCAGCCCGCGGCGCTGGTTGCGCCGCACCGACTCCAGTGCCCAGTGCACGGTGACGCTCGAGCTGACCAGGATCGCGGTGTTGACGCCTGCGACGGCGACCGGGAGCTCGAACTCGTCCGGGGGCCATGGACCCTCGTTGGCCACCACTCGGAGGAAGAAGTAGGAGGCGAAGAAGGCGCCGAACAGCATCACCTCCGAGACGATGAACAGCAGGATGCCGAGCGTCTGGCGGTCGATCCGCGAGCTCTGATGAGCCTCCGGCGGCCCGTGATGATGATCGACGGCTACGGAGGCGCTTTCCACTGCTAGACCCTCTCCCCAGGCGACTGATGACTGGCGACCGGTGCCTCGTCCGGCGCGGCCGCCTCGGACCCCTGCCCCGCCTCCACGTGCTCCACCGGCTTTTCGCTCATCGCCTCGACCTTCTCGATCAGCCCCTCCTGCAGCCACTTCGACTGCTCGCCCGCGAAGGTGGAGACGAGGATGTCGTCGATCCGGTAGTGCTCGATCGCGTTCTCGATCGCGGCCACGGGCTCGGGGCTCATCGGCTGCCCGGTGGCGTCGATCTCGGCCTTGTACAGAGTCGCGAGCGCCCTGGCGAGCTTCGCGCACACCTCCTCGCGCGAGATCTGGCCCGAGCGCGGCGAGATGATCGTGTAGCGATGCGGACGCTCCGCGGCACGGCTCTTGAGGCGCTCCAGGAGGTCCGGGCTGTCGACGGTCTGGGTTGCGACGACAAGCGTGTGCGTGACGTCCCAACGCACCGCGTCGTCCTCGATCCGCACCGGGATATGGACGACGGGAGCCTCGTAGCGGCTCTTCGCCCACTCGACCAGGTCGCGCCGCAGCAGCCCGAACCTCGTCTGCGCCAGGCACGAGATCAGGATCTCGCTCGGGGAGAACGCGCGCACAGCGTCGTCGAGCGCGAGCGGCGGGTCGGGGTCCATCACCACACCGACCGCGTCGATCCCGAACTCCGACAGCACCGCCTGGGTGACCTCGACGCGGCTCTGCGCGGCCTCGCGGATCTCGTCCTGATCGACGATCTGGCCCGCCACCGGCTGGTTCTGCGGAGCGGCGATCGCGATGGACGTCTCGCCGTCGGCGGTCCGCTCGCGAAGCGCCTCGAGCAGCCTCCGCCCGCCGGCCACCTCGACGAGGAAGGCGAGAACCGTCTTGCCCTCGCCGTCGCTCACTGCCTACCTCCGCCCACCGTCGCCGGCTCGGGCGCGGTCACCTCGGCCTCCTCGCCGGGCATGATCGCGTGGCGCGCGCCGGGGACCCCGAACTCGTACGGGCCGCCGACGACCCGCGGGATCTCGGGGAAGTTGAAGATCGGCGGCGGCGAGGACACCTGCCACTCGATCGTCTTCGCCCGCCACGGGTTGGCCGGGCGCGCGCGGGCCCCAGGCCCAGCTGACGACCATGTTGTAGAGGAAGATCAGCTGCGCGGCGCCGAGCAGGAAGGCGAAGCACGAGATCAGCAGGTTCCAGTCCCCGAACTGGGCCGAGTAGTCGGCGACCCGGCGCGGCATCCCCTCCATCCCGATCCAGTGCATGGGCAGGAACGCGCCCAGCATCCCGACGAGGGTGAGCCAGAAGTGCAGCCGACCGAGCTTCTCGTCGTACATTCGCCCGGTCATCTTCGGGAACCAGTGGTAGACGCCGGCGAAGATCGTGAACACCGAGCCCCCGAACAGCACGAAGTGGATGTGCGCGACGATGAAGTAGGTGTCCGAGACGTGGATGTCGAGCGGGACCATGCCCAGCATCACCCCGCTGATCCCGCCGATCGTGAATGTGACGATGAAGCCGAGCGCGAACAGCATCGAGGTCGAGTACAGGTGCAGCACGCTCCCGAACAGGGTCCCGAGCCACGAGAAGATCTTGATCCCGGTCGGCACCGCGATCAGCAGCGTGGTGATCATCATCGGCACGCGCAGCCAGCTGAACATCCCCGAGACGAACATGTGGTGCGCCCACACCGTGTAGCTGAGGACGACGATCCCGATCAGCGCCAGCGCCATCAGCCGGTAGCCGAAGATCGGCTTGCGCGAGTGGGTCGAGATGACCTCGGAGATGATCCCGAACCCCGGCAGCATCATGATGTAGACGGCGGGGTGCGAGTAGAACCAGAAGATGTGCTGGTAGCTGATCACGTCGCCGCCGCCGGCCGCCTGGAAGAAGTTCGTCCCCAGCGCGCGGTCGAACAGGACCATGAACTGCACGCCGGCGATGAAGGGCGTGGCGGCGACGACGAGCAGCGAGGTCGAGAGGTTCGCCCACACGAGCAGCGGCAGGCGCCAGAAGTTCATCCCCGGCGCCCGCATGGTGATGATCGTGACCAGGAAGTTGAGCGCCGTCGCGACCGACGACGCGCCCGCGAACTGGACCCCCAGGTTGAAGAACGACTGGCCCAGCGGCGCCCCCGTCGACAGCGGCGCGTAGCCGGTCCAGCCTGCGTCGAACGCTCCGCCCGGGGACGAAGAAGCTGGCGCAGGAACATCACTCCGCCGATCGGCAGCAGCCAGAAGCTGAGCCCGTTGAGGCGCGGGAACGCCATGTCGGGCGCCCCGATCATCAGCGGCAGGACGTAGTTCGCGAGCCCGGCGAAGATCGGGATCACGAAGATGAAGATCATCAGCGCCGCGTGGGTGGAGAAGAGGCCGTTGAAGACACTCGGGTCGACGATCTGCGTTCCCGGGCTGGGCGAGCTCGGCGCGCATCACCATCGCCAGCGCTCCGCCGACGAAGAAGAAGATGAAGCTGGTGACCATGTACTGGATCCCGATCACCTTGTGGTCGGTGTTGAACTTGAAGTAGTCGCGCCAGCTGTGCGCGCCGTGCTGGGAGTGGTCCTCGGGCCGCGTCGGCGCGCCCGACGCCCAGCGGAACCAGTAGTCGAAGCACCCGAGCCCGATCAGGTAGCCGAGCGGGGCCGTGATCGCGGGCACGATCACGTGCGGGTATCCGGTCGGCTCGGTCTGGAAGATCGGCAGGCCGGAGATCTCGCGCAGCACGACGACGAGGGCGAAGCCGAACGCGCCGCCGATCAGCGCCCCGAGGAAGGCGCGCGGTACTGGCCCGGCTGCTTCAGTGCGCAGCGCCACGCTGGTCCCGATCTTATTGAGCGCACGCGCCTCACTTCTCCCCCTGCGTGCTCTGGCTCAGGAACTTGACCAGGGTGTCGAGCTCCTCTGGACTCAGAGCGTCGCCGAAGTTGTCGGGCATGATCCCTGTCGGAAGCCGGGCGCCAGCTCGGCGTCCGGGATCGACGATCGACTGCTGGATCTCAGTCGGGGTCCGTGCCGGGCAGCACCTCGTCGAGATCGGGCCCGATCGTCTCGGTCGCCCCCGCGGCCGTGAGCGTGTGGCAGCCGCTGCAGCCCTGCGTCGGCGAAGATCTGCTTGCCCTCGGCGGCCAGCGGCGTCCTCGGCCCCGCCCCCGGCCGCCGCCGCCGGCCTCCCCGCCCGGCGCCTTGCCGCCCTGGTCCTGGATCCACTTGTCGAACTCCTCCGGCGACTCGACGACGACCGGCGCGCGCATCGTCGAGTGGCCGACGCCGCACAGCTCGGTGCAGATCAGCTAGTAGTTGCCCTCGCGGTCGGGCGTCGCCACCAGGCTGCGTCGGCTGCCCCGGCACCGCGTCCTTCTTCACCCGCCACTCGGGGACCCAGAACGAGTGGATCACGTCGAGCGCCTCAAGGTTGAACTCGACCTGGCGGTCGACGGGGACGTGGAGCTCGGTCGAGGTCACGCTCTCCTCGGGGTACTCGAAGTCCACGCGAACTGCTGCGCGGTGACGTCGACCTCGAGCCGGTCGGCCTCCCGGGCCTCGATCTTGTCGAGGATCAACCAGCTGTAGGCGGCGCCGAACAGCACGATCACGGTCGGGATCAGCGGTCCAGGCGATCTCGAGCCTGGTGTTGCCGTGGATCGGCTCGCCGTCGGACTCGTCGCCGGGCTTGGCCCGGTAGCGCCAGATGCTGTAGCCGAGCATCACCAGCACGATCGAGTACACGAACGACGACAGCACGATCATCACGTCGAGCAGCATGTCGATGTCGTCGGCCTCGGTCGAGCCGGCGACGCCGTTCCAGTCGATCTGGAGCATCACCACCGAGATCACCGCCGTGAGCACGAGCATGGCGGCGACGAGCCTGACAGCGTCGCGCGGGTCATGCGGCGCGGATTCTATTCAGGCACGGCGGGCAGCTCGTCCAGGCGTCCCTGTCGAGGCCGCGATCACGCCCCCGGCGACGCTCTCCCAGCTCCACAGCTCGCGGACGCGGGCCGCGCAGCGCCTCGCCTGTCTCGCTCGCGCATCGGCGCGCGGTCGAGCGCGAGCCAGCGGTTGAGCCGGTCGGCGATCGCCTCGACGGCGCCGTCGTCGAGCGGGAACGAGAGCAGCTCGCGCGCCGTCGGCCGGAAGCGCCGCGGCAAGCGCCGAGCTGACCTCGCGCAGCCCCGGAGTGGTCGGCGCGACACGGGCAGCGCGCCGCAGGCCGCGGCCTCGGCGGCGACCATCCCGAAGGCCTCCGGGAACGTGCTCGGAAAGACGAGCGCGTCGGCGGCCGGGAGCACCCGCGCGACCTCGTCGTGCTCGAGCCGGCCGGCCAGCGCGACGCTGCCGGCGGCGGCGCGCGCCGCGTCCGCGTAGCCACTCGGGCGCCGCGGCGAGGAAGGAGTCGAGCATCCGCAACGGGACCGACTCGGCGTCCGCCGTGACCATGCCCGCCGAGCCGCGACCTCGCGCGCGGCGGTCGACGTCGCCGGCGTCGAGCGCGGCGAGCAGCGACTCGATCACGGCCGCGCCCTCGCCGAACGCCGACGACGAGCAGCCGCGCGCCCGGGTTGGCGCGAACGACGAGCGGCCACGCCGCGAGCAGCAGGTCGAGGCCCTTGGAGCCGATCATCTTGCCGACGAAGATCGACGCGCGGGCCCGCGGCGGCGGCCCAGCGCTCGAGCGCCGGCGCGGCCACGGCGGTGTCCTCGCCCCACTCGCCGAGGCCGGCCCCGCCGTCGAGATCTCGCTCGGCGAGCGCGCGCACCTCGGCGACCGCGTGCCGCGGCGTGGCGCCGACGAACAGCTCCGTGTCCACGCCGGGCGGCCCGAGCCGCGTCTTCGGCGGGCAGATCGGGATCGTCCGAGCGTCTCCCACAGGACCTCCGCCGTGTGGCCGCGAGCCGACCAGGACGCCCGCCGCGGCCGTCCATCCCCTCGCGCGCGTAGGGCAGGAAGCGGTCCGGGTTGGGCCGCACCGTGAACTCGAGCGCGCTGCCGTGGATCTTTGCCGCGAAGGGGACGCCAGCGCGGGCGAGGATCGCCGGGCCCATCACGAGGTGGTTGGCGAGTGCGGCGTCGACGCCGCCGACCGCCGCGACAACGTCGCGCACCGCTGCGACGTTCGCGTCGAGATAGGAGTCGAGCTCGGCCTCGGTCAGGTCGGCGAAGGTCTTGACCTCGAAGCCCTCGTAGCGGTCGAACACGTACACCGGCAGCAGGTCGCCGATCTCGGGGAGGTACACGGTGACGGTCCCACGGCCCTCGCCGGGCTCGGAAGAGCTCTCGGGCGCCGGCTCCACCTGGAGCTCGCCCTCGCGCCAGCTCCCCACCCGATCGACCCACGGAAGCGCCCCGGCCCCGCGGTCCTGGCACAGCAGGTGCACGTCGTGCCCGAGCCGGGCGAGCGCCTGCGCGAGGCTCGCGTTGTACACGTTGCTGCCCGTGCCGCGCAGCATGTACCCGTGGAAGACGAGGACCTTCAGGGCGTCAGCAGATCTCGGGGTTGGCTTCGCACTCCTGCTCGAACTGCTCCGCGGGGCTCCCCGGCGGCGGCGGGACGTCGTTCTCCTCGGTGTCCTCCTCGGGGTCGTGCCCGGTGTTCTGCTCGGCGCCGTGATCGTCGGCTCCCACGCCCCCCGACTCGGGGACCGTGGGGCCCGTGTCCGCGGGCGTCTGGTCCTCGCCGCCGCCACCGCCACCGCCCCCGCCGCCCGACTGGCCGGACGGTCCGGTCGGACCCGTCGCCTCGGCGTCGGTCGTGGTCGGCGTCGTGGAGGCGGTTTCCTCGTCGTCGCCGCAGCCGGCGAGCGCGGTGCCGCCTAGGCCGAGGACGGCGACCGCCGCCAGCAGCGCGAACCGGCGGGCCGGGCCGCCGCGAGCGGAGCGGGCGTCGCTCACGTCCGGCCGTCGAGCGCGGGTTGGCGCAGTCCGCAGTTCGGGCAGTCGCTGACGTCGAGCCCGATCAGCTCGTCGCAGCGCCGGCAGATCCGCAGGTTCTCGGGTGTGCGCACCAGCCTCGACGCCGAGGGCTCCAGCGGCAGCACCCGGGTCACCGGGCGCAGCTCCTCGCCGCTCTCGCGATCGACGTAGACCCCCTCCGGATCGGCCTCGACAAGCGCCTCGCGCCCCGACGCGGGCGCGCGCAACCGGTATGTCTGACGACCGGGCATCCGAGCGCGCAACGATACCGAGCGAGGGGGCCGGCGATGCTATCCGCGGACGTAGTAGCCCCAGTAGAGGAGCCGCGCCTGCTGGTAGAGGCAGCCGTAGGGCCGGGTCGAGCCCGTCTTCGTCTGCGGCTTGCTCTTCCGCAGATTCGTCTTTCCCTCAGCGGTCTTGTTGTTGACGTCGCATCGATCGGCGGACCTGCTCGCGCGCCACGTGTTGCTCGACGGCAGCAGGGTGGCGAAGTTCGGGATCCAGGTGGGAACCGTGAGCGCGAGGACGTCGCCCTTCTTCACCCGGATCGGAGTACCAAGCGTGAACACCGGCTTCGTGCCGAGATGCTCGGTGAGCTCCACCGTGGCCCCCTGGCCCTGAAGCTTGAAGCTGTTCTTCTTGGTCCGTCGCAGCACCGCGATCCTCGCCGTCGGCTTGCTCCCGAACTGGTCGGCCTTGTACGTCTTCTCGAAGAACCTCTGCTCGGAGGGCTTCGGCCGCGACAGGTCGACGCTCCACCCGACGAGGGTTCCGTCCCGCGGGATCGTGGACGGGCTCTTGCCCTTGCCCGCCTTGGCCTGGAAGCCCGTCACGCGTCCCACCGCCTGGCAGGCGCGGGTGATCTCGTTGCCCTTTTCGACGAGTGGACAGTCGGGACGGGGCGTCTTCTTGGTCTTCCCGATCAGGCTTGCCCGCGCCGCGCTGGCAGGGTCCGGGCTCGCGCCTGCGAGCACTGTGGCCGCGCATAGCCCCAGCAGCACGGCGAGAGCCGCCAGGACCCGCAGGGTCGGGCGGCGGTGGCTTTCGTCACAAGTGATGGCCGTCACTAGCAGTCTCCAAACACGCCGGGGCGTGAATGGTTGCGCATCGGGCGGCGGCGGGTGCAGCGGGGCATCCACTAGTGTCCTGCGTGGATGCAGGGGAACGACGGGTTTCAGCGCTTCGCCGGCGGCGGGTTCGAGCTGCTCGGGATCGAGGTCGACGAGACGCAGCTCGCCGTGATCGCGGCTGCGGACGCGCTCTACCGCCCTCGCATCAGCGCGCTGCTCGCGGCCGACCTGGACGCGGTGGAGCCCGAGCCCCGCATCGACCTTTCCCGCCCCCCGCAATGAGCCTGCTGGACCGCCCGCTGCGCGAGCAGGCACACGCGATCGCGGCCGGCGACGCCGACCCCGCGGAGCTGCTCGACGAGACGCTGGCCCGGATCGAGGACCGCAATCCGGAGCTGAACGCGATCGTCGCGACCTTCCCCGAGCAGTCGCAGCGGATGCTCGCCGACGCGCCGGCCGGCCCGCTGCACGGGGTGCCGGTGGCGATCAAGGACGAGTGGCCGCTGCCGTGGCGGGCGGAGCGCCTCGGCGCGGCGCAGCTGCTGGCACCGACGCACCCCGGGGAGTCGGGCCCGTACCGCGCTCTGCGCGACGCCGGCGCGGTGATCGTCGGTGTCGCCAACATGCACGAGTACGGGGCCGGCAGCACCGGCCACATCTCCGTCTACGGGCCGGCCCGCAACCCGTGGGACACCGCTCGCTGCCCGGGCGGCTCCTCGAGCGGCCCGGGCGCCGCCGTCGCCGGGCGGCTCGTCGCGGGAGCGGTCGGCGCCGACGGGGTCGGATCGATCCGCTACCCGGCCGCCTACTGCGGAATCACCGGCCTCAAGCCCACGTTCGGACGATCGGCGATGGAGGGACACCACGTCCGCGACACGACGACGATCGTCTCGGGCCCGCTGTGCGCCGACGCCGCCGACTGCCGGCTGCTCGGCGGTGTTCTGTTCGGCGAGCGAGCTGGCCGCCGGTGAGCCGGCCGGGCTGCGGATCGGGATCGTGCCGGGAACGCCATCGGACGACTGCCAGCCCGAGGTGCGCAGCGCATGCGAGGCGGCGGTGGAGGATCTGCGCCAGGCGACCGGCGGCGAGGTCTCCGAGGTGGAGATCGACGGCCTCGAGCACGTCCTGATCTCTTCCATCCTCATCGGCCAGACCGAGGATCTCGCCGGGATGAGCCCCGAGAGGCTGAACGCGCTCGGCGACGACGTGAGCCTGCTGGCGAGGGCGCTGTTCAAGTACCGCCTGCTGGTCCCGGCGGCCGCCGTCGCCCGCGCCGGGCGCGTGCGCAATCTGGTTCGGCGCTCGCTGGCGCGGGCCTTCGAGCGGGTCGACGTGATCGCGTGGCCGACGGTCCCCGCCGTCGCACCCCCGCTCGACAACCCC
Organism: uncultured Thermoleophilia bacterium; assembly: GCA_963754225.1. GTDB lineage: Bacteria > Actinomycetota > Thermoleophilia > Solirubrobacterales > 70-9 > DASPWW01. Next base: position 528,752 of record CAVWEV010000005.1, on the reverse strand, counting down.
ACCGTCGAGCTGCCGTCCGGTGCATATCCCGCGGACTACGCGAACCCGCGCCTCGGCGGCCTCGCCAACCTCACCGGCGATCCCGGCGATCAGCGTGCCCGTCGGGCTCGGAGAGGGCGGGATGCCGATCGGGCTGCAGCTCCAGGCCGCATGGGGACGCGACGAGCTGCTGCTCGACGCGGCCGAGGCGCTGGAGCGGGCCACCGATCGCCGCCACGTCGAGGCTCGCCCGGCGCTGGCCGCCACATAGCGACGAACGAGCCCTTGCCGGCGTCACGGAGCGCCGGTCGCGGCTCCTTACAATCCGCGCGATGCCGGCTATAGAGACGCGCGATCTGCAGCGGGTCTTCTCCGGCGGCGTTACCGCGGTGGCCGGGGTCGACCTCCAGATCGCCGAACGCGAGATCTACGCGTTCCTGGGACCCAACGGGGCAGGCAAGACGACCACGGTTCGGATGCTGACGACGCTGCTTCGCCCGACCGGCGGCAGCGCCACCGTCGCGGGACACGACGTGGTCCACGAGGCCGCGGACGTGCGCCGCGCGATCGGCGTCGCGCTCCAGGAGGCCGCGCTCGACCCGCTGATGACCGGGCGCGAGCTGATCCGGCTGCAGGCCACGCTGCACGGGCTCCCGCGCAGAGAGGGGCGCCGGCGCGCCGAGCGCCTGCTCGACCGGGTCGGTCTGGAGAACGCCGCCGATCGGCGTGTGGGGACCTACTCCGGCGGGATGCGGCGCCGGCTCGACCTCGCGTCGGCGCTCGTGCACGAGCCGCGGATCCTCTTTCTCGACGAGCCGACCACCGGGCTCGACCCGGTGAGCCGCAAGTCGATCTGGGAGGAGGTCGAGAAGCTCAACCGCGAGGGCACCACTGTCTTCCTCACCACTCAGTACCTGGAGGAGGCCGACAACCTGGCCGACAGGGTGGGGATCATCGACGAAGGCAGGATCGTCGCCGAGGGCACCCCCTCGGCGCTCAAGGCGGAGATCGGCCGTCCGCATCTCGAGGTCGTGCTCGCCGACGGGACGATGGACCGCGCCGAGGAGATCATGCGCCGGTTCGGCCGGCCGCTTCCCGCCAAGGACGGCGCCGCGCTGGTCGAGCTCGAGGGCGGGGCGTCGGGCGTCGCGCCCATCGTCCGCGCGCTCGACGAGGCCGGACTCATCGTCGAGTCGCTCGACCTCGTGCAGCCCTCGCTCGACGACGTCTTCGTGGCCAAGACCGGCTATCACCTGGAAGGGTCGGATACGGGGGAGCAGGAGGCCGTGGAGCCGGAGCCGGGCGCTTGACGGGCGGACTTGCCAACAACGCGCGTGTGGTCGGCGCGCTCGGCCTGCGCTCGATCAAGCAGACGTTCAGGCGGCCCCAGCTGATGGCGCCGATCGTGATCTTCCCCACCCTGCTGCTCGCGATCCAGGTCGGCGGCGCCGGCCGCGCCGTTGACCTGCCCGAGTTCCCCGAGGTCAACGGGTTCCTCGACTTCATGATCGCCGGAGCGATGATCCAGGCGACGCTGCTTGCCGGGAACAGCGGCGGGATCGCGCTCGCGCTCGACATCGAGATGGGATTCACGGACCGCCTGCTGGCGGCGCCGATCTCGCGCTTCGCGATCGTGCTCGGTCGGCTCGTCGGGACGGCGGTGCTCGGCGCGGCGAGCGCGGTGTGGTTCCTCGCCATCGCGCTGATCTTCGGAGCCCACATCGAGGGCGGCGTGCCGGGGGCGCTGCTGATCCTGCTGCTCGTCACGTGCTCGGCGGTCGCGTTCGGCGGGATCGGGGCGGCGATCGCGCTGCGCAGCGGCAGCGCGTCGGTGGTCCAGGGGCTGTTCCCGCTCGTCTTCGTGATCCTCTTCCTGTCCACGGCGTTCTTCCCCGAGGAACTGCTGCTCGAGCCGGCACGCACGGTGGCGGAGTGGAACCCGCTCAGCTTCATCGTCGACGGCGTCCGCGACCTCGTCATCTCGAGCTTCTCGCCGCAGCAGTTCTTCGAGGGCGTCGCGGCGCTGGCGCTCCTGGGGCTGCTCGGGATCGGCCTCAGCGCCGCCGCGATGCGCGGACGCTTGAGGAGAGGCTGATGGGCGTTCGCTCCGACCTGGAGATGATCCGGGCGCTGATGCGCCGGGCGCTGAACGAGATCCTCCGTGTGCCCGGGGCGGCGATCCCCGGGGTGCTCGCGCCGACGATCTTCTTCCTCGGCCTGACGGCGGTGTTCGGCAACCTCACGCTGCTGCCGGGGTTCACGAGCGAGAGCTACCAGAGCTTCCTCATACCGGTCAGCCTGATGCAGGGCGCGGGGTTCACGGGCGCCGCGACCGGGGTCAACCTGGCGCGCGATATCGAGCAGGGCTGGTTCGATCGTCTGCTCGCCTCCCCGGCTCCCCGCCCCGTGCTGCTCGCCGGATTGGTGCTGTCGGCCAGCTTCCGCGCGCTGGTCCCGGCGACCGTCCTGCTCGCCATCGGCTTCTCGCTCGGTGTGCACTGGCCCGGGCCCGGGGGGCTCGCGATCGCGCTCCTGATCACGATGGGGATGGCGATAGTCGCCGCGGCCTGGGGCACGACGATCGCGCTCAAGTTCAAGAGCCAGTCCGCATCGCCGCTGATGCAGGCGGGGATGCTGCGTCCTGATCCTGACCACGACCGCCTACGCGCCGCTCGCCCTGCTGAGCGGATGGCTCCAGGAGGTCGCCCGCTACAACCCGGTCACCCAGGTGGTCGAGGCCGCGCGGCAGGGATTCGTCGGCTCGGTGACCTGGGACGAGACGTGGCCCGGGCTGCTCGCGCTCGCCGGGCTCACGGCCCTGCTCGTCGCCCTGGCGCTGCGCGGAATGCAGCGGACTGCGGATTGAGCGAGGACGTCGCGGGGCTCGCCGAGCGGGTCCTCGCGGCCAGCTGGGCGGAGGGCAGTCGCGACGGGGTCCCGTACGCGTACACGCGTCCCAGCCCGGGACGGTACCCGTGGCAGTGGTACTGGGACTCGTGCTTCGCCGCGATCGTGTGGCGCCGCTTCGACGCCGATCGCGCGCGGGCGGAGCTGGAGACGTTGCTGCGCGGCGGCCGCGAGGACGGGTTCATCGGTCACACGATCTTCTGGGACCGGCCGGTCTCGCTGCTGCGCAGCGCGTTCTACAACGTGCGCAGCCGCTCCTCGCCGAGCACCGAGACGATCCAGCCGCCGCTGCTCGGCTGGGCGTGGCGAATCGCGGTCGGCGATCCCGCCGTCGAGCCGCGGATCGTCGCGCATCACGACTGGCTGGTCGCCAACCGCGACCTCGACGGCGACGGTCTGCTGTGGATCGTGCAACCGGACGAGTCCGGTCTCGACTCGTCGCCCAAGTTCGATCCCGTATGGGGCCGGCGCGCGCACGGGCGGCTCGGCTTTCCATTGCTGGTGCGACGCAACAGGCGGCTGGACTGGGACGCCCGGCGGGTCCTCGGCGCGGGCGGACCCCGTGCTCTGCGAGGTGGTCGTCAACGTGCTGTGGTGCCTGTCTCGGCTCGCCCTCGGCCAGCCCTCGGTTACGCCGGCGATCGTCGAGCGGCTGTACGACCCCCGGCGGGGCCTGTTCCTCGACGAGGCGCGCCCCGGCGGCGCGCGCCCGGCGGTCGAGACGTGGGCCGCGCTGGCGCCGCTGGCGCTGCCGGACCTCCCCGACGAGATCGGCCGCCGCCTGGTCGAGGAGCATCTGCTCGACGCGGACCGCTTCTGGCTCCCGGTGGCGCCCCGCCGTCTGTCGCCGCGACCGAGCCCTCGTTCGAGTCCGATCGCAGCGGTGGCCTGTTCCGCCGCTACTGGCGGGGCCCTACGTGGGTCAACGCGGCATGGATGTTGTGGCTGGGACTCCTGCGGCTGGGGTACGAGGACGAGGCGGCGGCGATGACGCGGGCCCTGCGCGACACCGTGCTTCGGGAGGGCATGCGCGAGTACTACGACCCCCACGACGGCGACGGGCTGGGCGCTCGCGACTTCGCCTGGTCGGCCCTGCTGGTCGAGATGACCGACCCGGACCCGGCCGCGACTTCCAGCTACATGGGGGGCTCTGCCCCCCTCGGCGGCCTTCGGCCGCCTCCCCCCGGCTATCCGCAGTGATTACTTGTACCGGTACGTAATACGGCCCCGGTCGAGGTCGTAGGGCGAGAGCTCGATCTTCACCCGGTCGCCGGGGAGGATGCGGATGTAGTGGCGGCGCATCTTGCCCGAGATGTGGCCCAGGACCTCGTGGTCGTTGTCGAGCTTGACCTTGAACATCGTGTTCGGCAGGGCCTCGGTGACCTCGCCCTCCATCTCGATCTTCTCTTCCTTGCGGCATCGCGCGGAGCGTCGGATCAGCGGCCCTCGAAGATCGCCTTCCCAGGCCCGTCCTCGAGGAAGCTGCGTACCGCGCGCTGCAGGTCCTCGGTCTCGAACAGGCCGCCCGCGGCCTCGGCCGTCACGCGGTCGGCCTCGTCGACGCCGCCCTGCAGGTAGGCGCGCACGATGCGCTTCGTCGCGCCGTGGGCATGTGTGGGTCCGCGTGCGAGCCGGTGCGCGAAGCGCATCCCCTTGTCCAGCAGCTCGTCGTCGGCGACGACACGGTTGACGACGTTCCAGCGCTCCAGGGTCGCGGCGTCGTAGACGCCGCCGCTCATCACGAACTCGCGCGCCCGGCCGGGCCCGGCGCGCTCCGCCATCCGCTGCGTCCCCCCGGCGCCGGGCGTCAGGCCCACCACGGCCTCGACGAGCCCGAAGCTGCGCCGACTCGGTGGCCCAGATCATGTCGCAGCCGAGCGACACCTCGAGCCCGGCGGTGAGGCAGAGGCCGTGGACGAGCGCGAGGGTCGGGATCGGGAGCGCCTCGAGGCGCCGGACGGCGCCGAGCAGCGGCTCGAACGTCTCCTCAGAGCGCTCCGCTGCCCCGTCGACGATCTGCTGGAACACGTTGACGTCGGCTCCGCCGGTGAACACCTCGCCCTCGGCCCGCCACACGAGCGCGCGGGCGTCGGATCCCTCGAGCTCGTCGAGGCAGTCGTCCAGCGCCTCGAAGGCACGCGGCGCCGAACAGGTTGAGCGGCGGGTCGTCGAGCACCATCGAGGCGACCGCCCCGTCGCGCTCCAGCCGCACCGGCGCGTCGGCGGTCATATCACTGGTGTTCGCGCTCGGCCCAATATCAAACTCCCCGCCCGCCCCCCACCCTTGTAGAGCCTCGCGCTCACTGGCCCCCCCGGATGCTGTCCGCGACGGCCGCGATCTCCTCCGCGTCGGCGCCGCGCGGTATCCACGGGAGCTTCAGCGGGTCGTCGTCGTAGCGCGGGATCACGTGCAGGTGGTAGTGGAAGATCGTCTGCCACGCGGCCGGCGGCAGGAGTTGAGGATGTTGAATCCGTCCGGCTTCAGGGTCTCCTCCATGCGCCGCGCGAGGCGCCGCGCGGCGGTCATCGTGCGCCCCAGGTCCTCGTCGGAGACGTCCATCAGGTCTGTCGCGTGCGTGCGCGGGACGACCAGGGCGTGACCGCGCGTCGCCGGGTTGATGTCCATGAACGCGACCGTGTGCTCATCGGAGTCGACGATCTGCGGCCGGGATGTCACCGGCGACGATCCCGCAGAACAGGCAGTCGCTGTCGCTCGCGGCCACGACGGCGGAGCCTATTCGACCTCGGCGAGCAGGCGCTCGGCGAGCGCCACCGCCTCCTCTCGCGTCGCTCACCTCGCCCGCGAACCGCGCCGCCTCGATCTCGCCCAGCAGCCGGCCCAGCTCGGGGCCGCGCTCGATCCCCAGCTCGGCGGCGAGCTCGTCGCCGCGGATCGGCGGCTGCGGACGCCCGGTCCGCCGCCACTCCAGCCCCGCGGCGATCATCTCGCGCGCCAGCTCGAGGTGGGCGTCGATCGCCTCGGAGCGCGTCCTCGGGCCCTGGGTGGCGAGCCGGTCGGCGACGGTGAGCAGCGTGACGTCGACCGTCTCGGGATCGGTGGCCACGAGGTACTCGTACGTCTGACGGCGCGACAGCGGGCGCTCGTGGACGAGAAAGCCGAGCCGCAGGTGGTTGAGCGTCAGCGACTCCAGGTAGGAGGCGAGACGCCGGCTCGTGCGCAGCCGCGCGCACAGCGCGCTGGATGATCCGCGCACCGGCCTCGTCGTGGCCGATGAACAGCACGCGCCCGCTCTCGGCCACGGTTCGCGTCCGCGGCTTGCCGAGGTCGTGGAACAGCGCCGCGAAGCGCAGTCCGCCCGCCCTGGTCAGCTCGTCGGCGAGCGGCTCGGCGAGCAGCGCCTCGACCTCGGGCGCCCGCTCCGCCCACGAGCCTCGAGGTCGGCCTCCAGCGCGATGACGCGCTCGACGACCTCCATCGTGTGCCCGTGGACGTCGAGGTGGTGGTAGGGGTTCTGCTCCACGCCGCGGAGCGCCTCGAGCTCGGGGAGGACGACCGGCGTGGCGCCGAGCTCGTCCAGCAGGCTGCAGCCCGCGCAGCGGGTCCGCGCCGGTGATCAGCGCACGCAGCTCCGCGAACTGGCGCTCCCCCGCCGGCTCGGCGGCGCGCGGCGCCGTCGCGTCGGGCAAGCTCCATGGTCTCGGGCTCGACGTCGATGCCCAGCACCGCGGCGATCCGCGCCGCCCGCAGGATGCGCAGCGGGTCGTCGGCGAACGAGCGCTCGCCGACCGCGCGCAGAACGCCGCGCGTCGACGTCGGCGGCGCCGCCGCGGGGGTCGATCGAGCTCGCCGTCCGCGAGCGGCACGCGCGATCGCGTTGACCGTGAAGTCGCGCACGAGCCAGGTCGGCCTCGATCGACTCGCCGCGCAGCGCCGCCACGTCGACGTGCCAGGCGTGCGTCGCGCGGCTGCACCCGCCAGGTCGCGAACTCGCTCGGACAGCTCGAACGGGTGGCCGCCGCGCGCTGCGGGCGACGCCCGCGCGGCCTCCTCCGTCGCGCCGTCGACCGCGAGGTCGACGTCCGTCGACCTCGCCTCCGCGCAGCGCGTCGCGGATCGCCCCGCCGACGATCCATGCCCGCTCGCGCCCGCCGAGGGCCTCGCGCGCCGCCCGCACCGCCGGGGAGCGCGGCGAGCGCTCGGTCGAGCTCCGCCGGCGCCGTCATCGTACGTGGGCCCGCGGCACCCGCGGCGAGACCCCGCAGGTGATCTCGTAGTTGATCGTGTCGAGGCGCCGCGCCACGCTCCTCGGCGAGGATGCGCTCGTCGCCCTGGGCGCCGATCAGCGACCGCCGTCGGCGCCGGGCTCGACCTCCGTCTCCGGGCCGAGGTCGATGGTCACGTTGTCCATCGACACCGTGCCGACGAGCGGGTATCGGCGCGCCGCCGACCAGCACCTCCGCGTTGTTGGTCAGCCCCCGGCGCACGCCGTCGCCGTAGCCGATCGGCAGCACGCCCGACCCAGGTGTCGCGCGGGGCGCGCCAGCGCTGCCCGTAGCCCGCGCTCGCGCCCTGCTCGAAGCGCTTCACGTCGGCGACGTAGGAGCGCAGCTCCAGCGCGGGCTCGAGCCCGCGCGTCGCCGGGTCCTCGTGGAACGGGTCGAGCCCGTAGATCGCGATCCCGCAGCGCACCATGTCGAAGTGGGAGCCGGGATCGCGCAGCGTGGCGGCGCTGTTCGCGGCGTGCAGCAGCAGCGTCGGGTGCTCGTCGCTTTAGCGGCGCCGCGAGCTCCGGAATCGCGCCAGCTGCTCGTCGAAGAACTCGGAGTCCGGCTCGTCGGCGGTGGCGAAATGCGTCCACAGGCCGGCCAGCTCGAGCCGCTCGTCGGCGGCACACGTGCCGACGAGGGCGCCGCACCGCATCGGGTCGCGCTCGCCCAGCCGGCCCATTCCGGTGTCGTACTTGACGTGCACGCGAGCGGCGACCCCGAGCGCCGCGGCGCGCTCGGCGACGAGCTCGAGGAAGCCCCGCCGCCACACCGCGACGTCCGAGCCGGCGCGGAGCGCGACCTCGAGCTCCTCGGGCGTCAGCGCTCCCATCGTCAGGATCGGCGGCTCGGCGAACCGCGCCGCGGAGCTCCTCGGCCTCGGCGCGGCGGCCACGGCGAGCCAGCTCGCCCCGCCCGTCGAGCGCGGCCCGCGCGCACTCGATCGCCGCCGTGACCGTAGCCGTCGGCCTTGACCACCGCGCACAGCTCGCGCCTCGCCGTGCAGCGTGCGAGCCGAGGCGCGCGCAGTTGCGCTCCACGGCGCCGAGGTCGACGCGCGCCACGGCCCGTTGCACCGGAGTCCTGCGGCATCGGAGCTACAGGGTCGAGCCCCGCGGGAACGGCCTCGATCACGTCGGTCGCGATCACCGACTCGACGCCTCCGACCCGCTCGGCCGCAACCCGGCCCGCGCGAGCGTGCGCGAGAACCCCGGCGCAAGAGGCGGCGAAGGGCTCCATCCCGCGCGCGAGCAGAGCCGAGATCACGCCGGAGAGTACGTCCCCGGTCCCCGCCGTCGCGAGCGCAGGGCTCGCGCCGCGGTTGATCGCCACGCCGGTCTCCGTCGACGACGAGTGTGTCGTCTCCCTTCAGGACGACGACCGCGCCGCTGCGCCGCGAGGCCTCGCGCGCGTCACGGAGTCGGTGGGCGGCGACGTCGTCGGAGTCGCTGTCGAGCAGCCGCGCGAGCTCGCCGGCGTGCGGGGTGAGGACTGTGGGCGCCTGTCGCCCAGCGAGCAGCTCGAGCTGGCCGGCGTGGGCGTTGAGCCCGTCGGCGTCGATCAGCAGCGGCGCCTCGATCTCCGGCGAGAGAGCGCGCGCGAGATCGAACGCCTCCTCGGCGCGCCCCAGCCCCGGACCGAGAACGACCGCGGCGGCCCGCTCCGAGGCGGCGAGGATCTCGTCGGCCGCGTCGGGCCCGAGGCTCCCCTCGGGGCCGGCGCACCCGCGGGACATCACCTCGGTCAGCTTGACCTCCAGGATGTGCTCGAGGTCGCGCGGGGACGGCGACGGTCGCGTAGCCGGCGCCCGCGCGGATCGCCGCCTCGGAGGCCATGCACACCGCGCCGGTCAGCCCTCGCGAGCCGCCGACGATCAGCACCTGCCCGGAGCTGAACTTGGTCGACTCCTGCCCGCGACGGGGGGCGAGCGCCAACACCTCCGCGGCGATCAGGCCCGCCGGGGCCTCGATCGGCGCCCCGCTCGGGATCCCGATCTCGGCGACCCGCACGTTCCCGGCGTGCCACTTGCCGGGCGCGATCCAGTGCCCGAGCTTCGCGGCATGGAAGCTCACGCTGACGTCGGCGCGCACCGCCGCCCCCTCCACCTCCCCGCTCGACGCATCGACGCCCGAGGCGATGTCCGCCGAGACGACGGGCGCGTCGCCGGCGTTCATCGCCTCGATCGCGGCGTCGGCCGGCGCCCGGGGCGCACCGCTGAACCCGGTGCCGAAGATCGCGTCGACGACGACGCCCGCCCCCGCGAGGGCATCGCCCAGCTGGTCCGGCGCGGCACGCCGCGAGGATCCGGTGAAGCGCCGGAAGTTCGCCTCCGCGTCGCCCGAGAGCTCGTCCGGCGGCCACAGCAGCAGCGCCTCGACGTCGTACCCGGTGTCGAGGAGCCTGCGCGCGGCGACGAGCCCGTCCCCGGCGTTGTTGCCCTTCCCGCACACGACCACCGCCCGCCCCGAGCGCGCGAGCTCGCCGGCCGCGCGCGCCGTCGCGCCCCCGGCGGCCTCCATCAGCTCCAGCGACGGGACGCCCTGATCCTCGATCGCCCAGCGGTCCGTCTCGCGCATGCGCTCCGCGTCGAACACGCCGTCGAGCCAGGGTTCAAGCGGCATGGCCGCCAGCCTACCGGCGGGACCACCCTGCCCACCGGGCGCGGGGTCTACGGGCTCCGTTGGGCGCCGCCGGCCACGACGACCGCCGCGGCCATCTCCCGCGAGTGGGTCAGCGAGACGGCGAGCTCGACGCCCTGCTCGCGGGCGGCGGCTTCCGCCCTGCCGTGAAGCCGCAACGTCGGCGGCTCGCCCGCCACGACCTCGATCTCGCTCAGCCCGACGTCGCGCACGCCGAGCGCCTTGACCGCCGCCTCCTTGGCGGCGAAGCGCGCCGCGAGATGGCGCCCGGGGCGCCCGCGCGCCCGCGCGTACTCGAGCTCGGCGGGCGTGAACACGCGCTCGGCGAGCCGCGGACGGCGCTCCAGCGCCCGCTCGAGGCGATCCACCTCGAGCAGATCGATCCCTACCCCGGCGCTCATCGCGTCACCAGAGCCGCCGCACCCGCCGCGGCGACCCGCATCACTCGACCGTGACCGTCTTGGCCAGGTTGCGCGGCTGGTCGACGTTGAGCCCGTTGAGCCGCGCGATGTGGTACGCGAGCAGCTGCAGGGGGACGATCGCCAGGATCGGCTGCAGGATCCAGTCCGTGCGGGGGACGAGAAGCACCTGGTCCGCGAACTCGGCGACCGCGTCCGAGCCTTCGGTCGCGACGGCGATCACGTCGGCGCCGCGGGCGCGCACCTCGGCGACGTTCGACAGCACCTTCTCGAGCACCGGGCTGTCGGTCGCGACGCAGACCACGGGCGTGGACTCGTCGAGCAGCGCGATCGGTCCGTGCTTCATCTCCCCGGCCGCGTAGGCGTCCGTGGGGATGTAGGAGATCTCCTTCAGCTTCAGCGCTCCCTCGAGGCAGATCGGAAGCCCGATGTTCCGTCCCAGGTAGAGGAAGAAGCGCTGCTCGTGGTGGTTGCGGGCGATCGCCTGGACGGGCTCGTCGACCGACTCCAGGACGTGGTCGATCGCGGACGGGAGGCTCTTCAGCTCCGCGATCAGGCGCGCCACCTCGGCGGGAGCGAGCCCGCCCCGCGTATCGGCAAGCCACAGCCCGAACACGTACATCGCGGCCACCTGGCTGACGAAGGTCTTCGTTGCCGCGACTCCGACCTCGAGCCCGGCGCGGGTGTAGAGGACTGTGTCGGCATCGCGCGTCACCTGGCTGCCCATGATGTTGGTGATCGCCATTACCTTCGCTCCGCGCTCGCGCGCGAGGCGCATCGCCGCCAGGGTGTCCGCCGTCTCGCCGGACTGCGTGATCCCGATCACGAGGTCGCCCTCGCCGACCACCGGGTCGCGGTAGCGGTACTCCGAGGCGATGTCCATCTCGACCGGGACGCGGGCCCACTGCTCGATCGCGTAGCGGCCGACCAGCCCCGCGTGATAGGAGGTGCCGCAGGCGACGATCACGATCCGACCCAGGGCCGAGACGAATTCCTCGTCGAGCTCCAGCTCGCTGAGATCGACGTGATCAAGGTCGGGAAGACGGTCCGCGACCGTCTCGGCGACCGCGTCGGGCTGCTCGTGGATCTCCTTCAGCATGAAGGTCGGGAATCCGGACTTCTCCGCGGTGTCCTCGTCCCACGTCACGTGCTCGGTCTCGCGGCTCACAGGCTGGCCGGCGGTGTCCGTGATGGCCGCGCCCTCTGCGTTCAGGGTCACGACCTCACCGTCCTCGATCAGCACCGCCTCGCGGGTCTCGGCCAGGAACGCGGGAATCGCCGACGCGACGAAGGACTCACCCTCGCCCAGGCCCACGACGAGCGGGCACTCGCGCCGCGCGCCGACGATCACGCCGGGGTGGTCCGAGTGCATGGCGACGAACGCGTAGTGGCCGCGCAGCTCGCCGAACGCCCGGCGCACGGCCTGGCTCAGGTCTCCCTCGTCGTTGCGCTCGATCAGGTGGGCGACGATCTCGGCGTCCGTCTCGGAGCTGAACCGGTGGCCATCGGCCTCGAGCTCGCGGTGCAGCTCGGAGTGGTTCTCGACGATCCCGTTGAGCACGATGTGGATCCGGTCCTCGCAATCGCCGTGCGGGTGCGCGTTCTCCTCGGTGACCCTGCCGTGGGTCGCCCACCGGGTGTGAGCGAGCCCGATGGTCGACGGAGCCTCGGCGATCGCCACCGTGCCGTCGCCGGCGCCGTTGCTCATCGCCTCGCGGAGATTCGCCAGGTTGCCGACCGCACGCACGCTCTCGATCCTTCCGTCGACGAGCAGCGAGATGCCGGCCGAGTCATAGCCGCGGTACTCGAGCTTCTCGAGGCCCGCGATCAGGAGATCGCGGCAGGGGCGCCCGCCAACGTATCCGACTATTCCGCACATGAGAGGCTCAAGAAGATAGAGCACCCCACGCGAGGCGCCGGGCGGATTTGGCTCGGTGCGGGCCGAGTACGGGCCCGGCGCCCCGGCCGAGTGGCGCCGCCGCCTAGCTCGGGCCCAGCTCGCTCGCCGGCGAGCCCAGCTCGCTCGTCGCGATCTCCGTCAGGCGCTCGAGGACCGCGTCGCACTCCTCGGCGCTCGGGGCCTCGACCATCAGCCGCACGAGCGGCTCGGTCCCCGAGGGCCGCACCAGCACCCGCCCGCGACCCTCGAGGCCGGCCGACTCGCGCTCCACCGCCTCCCACATGGCCGTCGCGCCATCCAGCGAGTCCGGGTCGGCCAGCTCGACGTTGACCAGCCGCTGCGGAAGCTTCTCGAACGGTGTCGCGTCGGCGAGGTCGGCCCCCTCCAGCGCCAGCTCGAGCAGCAGCGCCGCCGCGATCCCGTCGCCCGTCGGCGTGAAGTCCATCCAGATCACGTGCCCCGACTGCTCTCCGCCGACCGACCAGCCGCGCTCGCGGAGCTCCTCGATCACGTAGCGGTCCCCGACCTTGGTCGCCGCGACCTCGATCCCCGCATCGGACATCGCGGTGTGAAAGCCGTAGTTGGTCATCACCGTCACCACGACGCCGCCTGAGCAGCCGACCGGCGCGGTGCAGGTGGGTCGCGATCAGCGCCACGATCTCGTCGCCGTCGCGCACGCGCCCGGTTCGATCGACGGCCAGCACCCGGTCGCCGTCGCCGTCGAACGCGAACCCGATCTCGGCACCGGATTCCTCGATCCGGGCGGCGAGCAGATCCGGATGGATCGCGCCACATCCCTCGTTGATGTTGCGCCCGTCGGGCTCGGAGGCGAGCGTCTCGACGCTCGCGCCGAGGCGCTCGAAGGCCGCCGGGGCGGCGCGCCACGCGGCGCCGTTCGCGCAGTCGAGCAGGACCCTGCGGCCGCCGAGGTCGATCTCGAACGCCGAGGCCAGCTCGCGCAGATAGTCGTCGAGGGCGCCGTGGAGGGTGCGAATCCGTCCCACGCCCGCCCCGGGCGCAGCGGCTCCCTTGCGGAGCGCGCCCACCCGCTCCTCGATTCGGGCCTCGACCTCGTCGCCGAGCTTGATCCCGTCCGCGTCGAAGAACTTGATCCCGTTGTCGCGCCACGGGTTGTGCGAGGCGGAGACGACCGCGGCGAGGTCGAGCCCGTGACGGCGGACGAGAATCGAGGCCGCCGGCGTGGGCAGGACTCCGGCGAGGTAGGCGTCCCCGCCGGCCGCCGCAATCCCGGCGGCCAGGGCGGCCTCGAGCATCGGCCCCGACTCGCGCGTGTCCCGCACGATCACCACCTGCGGTCGATCGGCTTCCGTCTCCGCCGTCGCGGCGCGGCCCAGCGAGACCGCGAGCTCGGGGTCCAACAGCTCGCCGACAGGGCCGCGCACGCCGTCGGTGCCGAACAGCTTGCGGGAGGCGGTCAGGGAACCCGAGTCCATCGGCGGGGACGCCAGGGGCGGTGCGGAGCCCGCCGCCTCAGCGCTTGGAGAACTGGGGACGCTTGCGTGCCTTCTTGAGCCCCGCCTTGCGGCGCTCCTTGCGGCGCGCGTCGCGGGTCAGCAGCCCGCGCCGCTTGAGCTCCCCGCGCAGCTCCGGATCGATCTCGCAAAGGGCCTTCGCGACCCCGTGCCGGACGGCGCCCGCCTGACCCGAGATCCCACCGCCGTGGACGCGGACACGGATGTCGACATTTCCCTCGTAGCCGGTCGTGACGAGCGGCTGACGGGCCATCGTCTGGTGGAACGGCCGCGGGAAGTACTCGTCGAGGGTGCGGCGGTTGACCTCGAACCGGCCGCTGCCCGGGAGCACCATCACTCTCGCGATCGAGCTCTTGCGCTTGCCGGTCGCTCGAACCCGGACGTCGCCCTCGAGTGTCACCGTGGGCTCGCGCCGTGGCGTGGGCTCCTCGCCGCTCTCTGCCGTCGCCGCCTCCTCCCGGCGGGCGCGCTCCTCGGCCTCGGCCTCTCGGCGCGCCTTCTCCTCGGCCCCGAGCTCTCGCTCCTCCTCGATCGCGATCGGCTCGAGCCCGGCGCCGGGTGGCTCCTCGTCGCGCTTGCCCTTCTGCTCAGGCGCGGGCTCGGGCTCGGCGGGCTCCTCGGGCGGCGCCTCGGCCGCCGGAGCCTCCTCGGCCGGTTGCTCCTCGGATGGGGCGCCCTCCTCCGGCGGGGTCTGCGCTTCGGACGGCGCCTCCTCCGACGGCGCCTCCTCGGACGGCGCCTCGTCCGACGGCGCCTCCTCCGATGGGGCCTGCTCCTCCTGGGGAGCGTCGTCCTGGCGCTCGTCCTCGCCCATCAGTCCTCTACCTCCAGCCGCTTCGGCGTCTGCGCGGCGTGGGGATGGTCGGGGCCCGCGTAGACCTTGAGCTTCGTGAGCTGCTTGCGGGCCAGCCGGTTGCGCGGCAGCATCCCGCGAACCGCCAGCCGGATCACCTCCTCGGGGCGACGCTGGAGCATCTCCCCCAGGCTCCGCGACCGGATCCCACCGGGATAGCCGCTGTGCCGGTAGTAGAGCTTGTCGCTGCGCTTGTTCCCCGTGACCGCGATCTTCGCCGCGTTGACGACGACCACGAAGTCGCCCGTGTCGACGTGCGGCGTGTACTCGGGCTTGCGCTTTCCGCGCAGGGCGTCCGCGATCTGTGTCGCCAGCCGCCCCAGGGTCTTGCCCTCGGCGTCGACGACGTACCACTCGCGGTGGCGCGTCTCGGGTGTGGCTACGAAGGTCTTCACGCGAAAAACCCGCGTCACGGACGTCCTCGCGTCCGGCGCGGAGTGACGATGATAGTCATTCCTGCGAGGTGCTCGGCTCCGCCTCCGCCGTCGCAGGGGACGCGCCGGGGCCATGGGGGCGAATATTTGTTTACGTTTTGTGTGGTTGGTGTGTGCAACCCGCCGCCGGCACCTATATACTGCCGCGGCCAACTAGGACCTGCCGAATCCCTTGTGGCCCAGCCACGAGGGAGCGGGGGAACCAAAGGGACTGGAGTCCCTGGGGCGAATCGGACCACGAGGGTCCGTAGCGCCGCTCTTTCAGCGCGAGCCCGACAGCTAACCCCGTAGGCCTGAGAAAGAGAGGGTCGGAGGACTTGGCCGCGAAGTCGCGGGCCCGAAACGGCCGGCGCAGCCTCATAGTCGTAATCGCACTCACCACGGCGGGGGTCACCCTGGCGGGCGGCAGCATGGCGTCGGCCGGGAGCAGCGGTGCGAGCGGCGGCGGAGTGACGCCTCCCAAGCCGCCCACGCTCTCGGGCGTGAGCTGCGTCGACCGCTGCGCGGGCCTCCACACGGCGGCTCCCGGGGCGAAGATCGAGCTCGCGGGGCGCCGCCTCGGCTCGGTGGAGAACGTCAAGTTCAGGACCAAGGACGGCGGGGCGATGGTCGACCCGACAGACGTGGCCTCGCGTCGGGTCGAGGCGAAGGTGCCCGACGACGCGACCGACGGCAAGCCGCGGGTGATCGACGAGTTCGGTCAGATCGCCAAGGCTCCCGAGCAACTCGAGATCGTGTCGGAGAGCGCGCTACCGGCGCCCGGCAGCTTCAGGCTCGCCGACGCGACGGTGACCCCCGAGAAGGCCTTCTTCTACGGCACCGGCAAGCCGACGCTCAACTACATGTTCAACGGCAACGGCGCCACCGACGTCCGCATCGACCTCGTCGACGAGGGAGACGGGACCGCCGTTCGCAGCTGGGTGCTGGAGGACATCGAGCCCAACTCCGAGCAGGCCCTGCCGTGGAACGGGGAAGACGATGCCGGCAAGGCCGCGAAGAGCGGCGAGTACAGCTTTAGGATCGGTGGAGTCGGCGATTCGCTGAGCGCGGCGAACGGGTCGACGACGTTCGGCTACTACGACCACAAGTTCCCGATCCGCGGCCAGCACACCTACGGCGACGGAATCGGCGCTCCGCGCTCGGGCCACACCCACCAGGGACAGGACGTGTTCGCCGACTGCGGCACCCCGCTCGAGGCCGCCCGCGGCGGCAAGGTGCAGTTCAAGGGCTACCACAGCGCCGCGGGCAACTACCTGGTCATCGACGGCAAGAAGACGGGCGTCGACTACGTGTACATGCACCTGAAGGACAAGGCCGAGGTGGCCGAGGGCGAACGCGTCAACACCGGCCAGAGGATCGGCGAGGTCGGCGAGACCGGCAACGCCTCCGGCTGCCACCTGCACTTCGAGATGTGGTCCAAGCCCGGCTGGTACGAGGGCGGTCACTTCCTGAACCCAACCAAGAAGATGAAGAAGTGGGACAGGTGGAGCTGACGCCGGCGATAGGGCGGGCCTGAGGGTCCTTCGGGCGACGGGCGTCGTGCTCGTCGTCGCCGGCATAGGAGCGGCGACAGCCCACGGCGCCGTAAAGCCGCCGAAGGTCACCGGCGTCACCTGCGTCGAGCGCTGCGCGGATGCCCGGGAGGTCGCGACCGGGGCGGTCGTGCGATTCACTGGGCGCGGCCTCGCGGCGAGCGCCGAGGTTCGGTTTCCGGGAGCGCTCGGCGAGGTCGCTGCTACCCCGAGCGGCGTCGGCAAGCGCACCGTCGAGGTCGTCGTCCCGGAAGGCGCGGTGACCGGAACCGCGCGCTTGCTCGACGCAACCGGACACGCGCTGACGGCCCCCGGGCTGCGAATCGTCCCGGAGCAGGCACTTCGAGCGCCCGGCAGCTTCGAGCTCACCGCGGGCTCATCCAGGCCCGGGACGGCCTTCTTCGACGCCCGGCGCCAGGTTCGCCTCCGCTACCGCTTCGACGGCTACGGCCCGCTCGACCTGCGGGCCACCCTGGAGCGCCACGGAAAGGTCGTGCGCAGCTGGACCGAGGAGAGCCGAGCGCCATTCGCCTGGCACTCGGTTCGGTGGAGCGGGCTGACCGACCGCGGAGCGGCCGCCCGTAGGGGCCGCTATCGCTTCCGGATCGGGCCCGCGGGCCCTGACTCGCGCACCGCGGCGCGGTTTCGCTTCTACGACCACCTGTTCCCCGTGCGCGGCGGACATAGCTACGGCGATCGCTTCGGGGTCCCCCGATCCGGCGGGCGCACGCACGAGGGGCAGGACATCTGGGCGGGGTGCGGCACCCGGCTCGAGGCGGCGCGCGGCGGCACGGTCCAGTTCAAGGGATACAGCGCGAGCCTGTACGGCAACTACCTCGTGATCGACGGGCGCCAGACCGACAGCGACTACATGTACGCCCACCTGATCCACCCCCCGACCGTCAAGGAAGGCAGCCGCGTGCGAACAGGCGAGGGCATCGGCGCGGTAGGCCGCAGCGGCAACGCCCGCGGGGAGGCCTGCCAGCTCCACTTCGAGCTGTGGCCCAACGGCTGGCACAACGGCCGCCCCCGCGACCCGCTGCGCGAGCTGCGCCGCTGGGACGGCTGGTCCTAGGAGCGCTCCCGACGAATGGACACCTAGCCCCTTATACGGGGGTCAGCTGTCCACGCGTCGCCATCAGTTCAGGTGGCGTCGCCAGCCTACTCGTCGCGCGGCGTGATACGGAAGATCGAGACCACCTCGGCCTGGTGGCTCTCCGGGTGGACGACGTAGGCGCTGGGGCCGCCGCCGAACCAGCTCGCGGCCTCGTTGTCGCCGACGAACACTCCCGGATGGTGCTTGCCGTCCCCGTCCTCGACCCACACCAGGTCGCCCTCCTTGAATCCATGGGGGGACTCGCTCACCGGTCTACTCCCACTCGATCGTGGAGGGTGGCTTCGAGGAGATGTCCAGCGTGACCCGGTTGACGTGGCGGATCTCGTTGATGATCCGGTTCGACACTCGCTCCAGGAGGTCGTAGGGGAGCCTCGCCCAGTCGGCGGTCATCGCATCCTGCGAGGTGACCGCCCGGATCACGATCGGGTACGCGTATGTGCGCTCGTCGCCCTGGACGCCGACGGAGCGGACCACCGGCAGGACGCAGAAGGACTGCCACAGCTCGCGGTACAGCTCCGCGGCCCGGATCTCCTCCTGGAGGATCGCGTCGGCCTCGCGCAGGATGTCGAGCCGCTCGCGGGTCACCTCGCCGCCGACGATCCGGATCCCGAGGCCGGGGCCGGGGAACGGCTGGCGCCACACGATCCGCTCCGGCAGCCCGAGCTCCTGGGCGACGGCGCGGACCTCGTCCTTGAACAGCATTCGCAGGGGCTCGATCAGGTCGAGGCCGAGGTCCTCCGGCAGCCCGCCGACGTTGTGGTGCGACTTGATCGTCGCCGCGGCGCGGCCGTCGCCGCCGGACTCGATCACGTCCGAGTACAGCGTTCCCTGGACGAGGAAGCGGGCGCCCTCGATCCGGCCGGCCTCCTCCTCGAACACGCGGATGAACTCCTCGCCGATGATCTTGCGCTTCAGCTCGGGCTCGGTGACGCCCGCGAGCCGGTCGAGGAAGCGCTCC
This sequence comes from uncultured Thermoleophilia bacterium, assembly GCA_963754225.1. Lineage (GTDB taxonomy): Bacteria > Actinomycetota > Thermoleophilia > Solirubrobacterales > 70-9 > DASPWW01. The sequence continues at coordinate 510,294 of CAVWEV010000005.1, read as the reverse complement.
TCGGCATCGACGTGGACGAGCGGGATCCCCAGCCCCTCGCGGAACGCCTCGACCACCTGGCCGGCCTCCTTCTTGCGCAGCAGGCCGTGGTCGACGAGCACGCAGGTGAGCTGGTCCCCGACGGCGCGGTGAACGAGCGCCGCCGCGGTCGCCGAGTCGACGCCGCCCGACAGCCCGCAGACCACGCCCGCGTCGCCGACGGCGGCCCGGATCGCGGCGACCTGTTCCTCGATCACCGAGGCCGGCGACCATTGCTCGCGGCAGCGGGCGATGTCGCGCAAGAAGCGGGTCAGGATCTCGGTCCCATACGGGGTGTGGACGACCTCGGGATGGAACTGGATCCCGTACAGGCCCCGCGCGGCGTCCTCGCAGGCGGCGACCGGCGATTCCGGGCTCGAGGCGAGCGCGGTGAATCCGGGCGGCGGCTCGAAGACGGTGTCGCGGTGGCTCATCCAGCACTGCTGGTCGCGCGGCGTCCCGGCGAGCAGGCGCCCTCCGTCACGCACGGTCAGAGGCGTGCGGCCGAACTCGCCCGTCTGCGCCCCCTCGACCCGCCCGCCGAGCACCTGGACCATCGCCTGCATCCCGTAGCAAATCCCGAGCACGGGGACACCGAGCCGCAGCAGCTCGTCGCGCAGCTCGGGCGCGCCGTCCGCGTACACGGAGGCGGGCCCGCCGGACAGCACGAGCGCGGCCGGGTCGCGCGAGTGGATCGAGTCCAGCCCGACGTCGTGCGGGAGCAGCTCGGCGAACACGCCGCAATCGCGGATCCGCCGCGCGATCAGCTGCGAGTACTGCCCCCCGAAGTCGAGCACCAGAACTTCCTCCCGCACGGAAGCGCCCCCGTCCTCCCCAGGACGCTCGCCTCCCGCGACCTCGGCGGTCACGGCGGCGGGCTCAATCATCCGAGACGGCTACCCCCGCCGACACCGCGGCCCTGCCGTTGGAGCCCATTCCGACGGACTGATCGCGCTGCAGCTGCTTGCCCTCCGTCTGCAGCGCCGGCGCCACCATCACCTCGGAGCGATGGAACGACGGGATGTCCTCGTACCCGCAGGTCGCCATCGACGTGCGCAGCGCCCCCATCAGGTTGAACGTGCCGTCGTTCTCCTGCGCGGGTCCCATCAGGATCTGCTCCACCGTCCCGTCCTGGGTCGTCGCCACCCGGGTGCCGCGCGGCAGCGAGGGATGAAACGTCGCCATCCCCCAGTGGAAGCCTCGCCCGGGCGCCTCCGTGGCTCGGGCCAGCGGCGATCCGATCATCACCGCGTCGGCGCCGCAGGCGATCGCCTTGGCGACGTCCCCCCCGGTCCGCATGCCGCCGTCCGCGATCACGTTGCAGTAGTTGCCCGTCTCGAGCATGTGCTGTGAGCGGGCGGCATAGACGTCGGCGATCGCCGTCGCCTGCGGGACGCCGATCCCGAGCACGCCCCGCGTGGTGCACGCGGCGCCCGGGCCGACCCCGACCAGGACCCCGACGGCGCCGGTCCGCATCAGGTGCAGCCCGGTCGAGTAGGAGGCGCAGCCGCCGACCATGCAAGGGACCGCGAGATCGGCGATGAACTCCTTCAGGTTCAGCGGCTCGGTGCTGGACGACACGTGCTCGGCGGAGATCACCGTGCCCTGGATGACGAGGATGTCGAGCCCCGCCTCGAGTGCGACCTCGTAGTGGTCGCGCACACGCTGCGGCGTCAGCGAGCCGCTCACGACCGCGCCCTTCTCCTTCATCTCCTCGACGCGACGCCCGATCAGCTCCGCCCTCACGGGCTCGGAGTAGATCTCCTGCATCGTCTGCGTCGCCGTCTCGGGCGGAGCGTCGGCGATCCTCTCGAGCTGCTCCTCGGCGTCCTCGTAGCGAGTCCAGATCCCCTCGAGGTTGAGCACCCCCAGGCCCCCGAGACGCCCGATCTCCGCCGCGGTCTCGGGGCTCGTCACCCCGTCCATCGCCGAGGCCAGGAGCGGCAGCTCGAAGCGGTACGGGCCAAGCGTCCACGTGATGTCGATGTCGTCCGGGTCCCGGGTGCGGCGCGAGGGAACGACCGCGATGTCGTCGAACCCGTACCCCCTCCTGCCCTTCTTCCCCCGACCGATCTCGATCTCCATCAACTCACCCTAGGCACGCTCGCGGACGAAAAAACCCCGGCAGGCCGGGGCGAAACTGCACTTTGCGGACATTGATCGGCGCAGAACCAACGCCTGTTCGATGATAGCGAGCGAACCGCGTCGGAACAGGACTATTGCTTCATCCAGTCAGCGAACGACCAGGTAGGTGCCTAGCAGCAGGATGGCTACCCCCGCGACACGTCCCACCGTGATCTCGCGCTCGGCCAGTCCCAGGATTCCCAAGCGGTCGATCACCAGCGAGGCGGCGAGCTGGCCCGCAAGCGTCGCCGCTGTCACCCCGCCGGCCCCGAGCCTGGGGACCGTGATGATCGCCACGATTACGAACGCCGCCCCGACCGCGCCGCCGCCGAGCGTGTAGTACCACGGCAGCTCCCCGGCCCCCGACAGGGAGCCGAATCCGCCTGCGAACACGATCGTCAGCACGACCAGGATCACGGCGCCGACGACGAAGTTCACGCTCGCGGCCGCGACGGTGCCGATCGAGCCGCCAAGAGTGGCGTTGATGGGCGCCTGGAGGGCTATCAGCGCGCCGGCGCCGATAGCGGCTGCGCTGGCCACCGCAAGCTTGTCCATCGGAGCGAGCATTTCAGCCGCGACGGACGCAGCGAACGAGCGATGTCGCGCTCGACCAGGAGATCGCGAACTACATCTCGATCCGCGACGGCACGATCATCCGCTCGCAGAGCTTCCTCTCCTGGCAGCAGGGCCTCGAAGCCGCCGGGCTGGCGGAGTAGTCAGAACAAGCCGGAACCTTTGCCGCTCAGGCGACGCCCGCGGGAACGTCCAGCTCCCGCACCTCGACCTGGCCCAGCAGGCGCTCGACCTCGCCCGGGTCGATCGTGCCGGCGCCGAAGTGCTGCGTGGACTCCGCGCCGCAGGCCACGCCGTAGGCGAGGCACTCCCGGGTCGGCGCGTCCTGGTAGCGCGCCGCGAGGTAGCCGGCCAGGAATGCGTCGCCCGACCCCACCGTGGCGACGGGCTCGAGCGCCTCGATCTCGGCCTCGAAGCGGCGGCGCTCCGCCGGCTCGCCGAGGATCGCGACGCAGCCCGCCTCGCGGGTGATGATCGCCTCGCCGGCGCCCATCTCGATCAGGCTCCGCAGGCCGAGCAGCAGGTCGTCGGGGTCGTTGAACTCGTGTCCCACCGCCTCCTCGGCCTCGGCCAGGTTGGGGGCGACCACCGCAGGGCCGGCGCGCAGTCCGGCGCGCATCGGCTCCCCCTCGGTGTCGAGCAGGACCGAGAGGCCGAGCTCCTTGAGCTGGGTAACCAGCCGCCCGTAGACGTCCGGGTCGACGCCGGGGGGAACGCTGCCCGCGATGACGCAGAAAGCTGCCCCCTGCGCCAGGTACAGGAGCTTCTCGACGAAGCGATCGACCTCGCCGGCGGCCACGTTCGGCCCCCGCTCGTTGATCTCTGTCTGCTCGCCCGAGGTGGGGTCGATCACCGCCAGGTTGGTGCGCGACTCGTCGCCGATCCGGGTGAAGTCGTTGAGGATCGACTCCTCGGTCAGCTGCTCGAGGATGCGGCTCCCGGTCGGGCCGCCCGCGAGTCCGGTGGCGATCACCGGCCGGCCGAGCAGCTTCAGCGCCCGGGCGACGTTGACCCCCTTGCCGCCAGCGACCGTGCGCCTCTCCACCGCGCGGTGGCGGTGTCCGAGGCGGAAGCTGGGGACGGCGACGGTGCGGTCGATCGCGGCATTCAGGGTCACGGTCAGGATCACGGCCCCTCGCTCTCCCCCACCTGCTCTTGATGCTTGCTCCGCATCCGCTCCTCGTGCATCCGCTCCTCCGAGCTTCGGTGGCTTCGGTTTACCGCCCGGCGGCCGGCGACGATCCCAATCAGTATCACGACCGCGCCGATCCCAACCAGGGTACCCGGCCCCACCAGTCGCGCCCGGGCCTGCTCGAAGATGCTCGCCTCGTCGGCGGCGCGCGCGGCGACCAGCGGCACCGTCCCCGCGCGTCGTCCGTCGACCGTCACCTCGACCTCGCCGAGCTCCGCGCCGCGCCGAATCGGTCCCTCGACCTCCTGCGGCGCGCTGACGACAGTCTCGACTCGCTGTCCGCGGCGCACGCCGACCATGAGGCCGCGTTCGGCGATCAGCGGCAGACTCGTCCCCTGATAGCGGAGATCCGGCGACGCGACGGACTCGCCCTCCCGGACGGGGGCCTCCTGGCGGTAGAGCGAGAACCCGTAATCCAGCAGCTCCAGCGTGCCCTCGTCCCGCGAGGGCTCGCTCGGCGCCCCGAGGACGACCGAGACGAGCGTGGCGCCCTTTTGCGTGCCCGAGCCCACGAGGACGTAGCCGGCGTCGAGCGTGTGGCCGGTCTTGACCCCGTCCACCCACGGGACCCTGGACACGAGGACGTTGCGGTTGGTGACCTCGCGCGTGTGGTCCCCGGTTCGCAGCACGGCGCTCGGCGTGTCGACGATGCGGCGGAAGATCGGCTCGCGGCGAAGCCGCAGCGCCAGGGCGGCGAGATCGGCGGCGGTCGAGTAGTTGGAGGCGGAGTCGAGTCCGATCGGGTTCTCGTAGTGGGTGTGCGTGAGCCCGAGCGCGCCGGCGGTCCGGTTCATCTGCTGGACGAACCTCGGAACCGACCCGGAGACCCCATCGGCCAGGGTGACGGCGGCGTCGTTGGCGCTCGGCAGCATGAGCGCGTACAGGAGGTCGCGCACCGACATCCGCTCCCCCGGCGTGAGGCCGGCGAGCGACTCGGCGGAGCTGGTCGGTTGGTAGGCGGGCACGACCAGCTCCTTGCCCAGCGGCAGCTCGCGCAGCGCCAGGTATGCGGTCATCAGCTTGGTCGCGCTCGCGATCGAGCGCTCGCTCGAGATCCCGCGACCCGCCAGCCGCTCTCCGTCTGACGCGTCGACCAGCACCCACGCGTTCGCCTGGGGCCGCGGCGGGCCCTCCGCCGCAAGCGACGACGCGGCCGGCGCGACGCCGCTCAGCGCGGCAAGCGCGGCGAGCAGCGACAGCACACGCCTCACACGAAGCGGCACTAGCGCAGCTTCACCCGCTGGCCCGAGATCAGGGCCTGCGGATCCAGTTCGGGGTTGAGCCGCGAGAGCTTGTTCACCCCGACGCCGGTCTTGTTCGAGATCGAGGTCAGCGAGTCGCCGGGCTCGACGGTGTAGAACTTCTCGTCGGTCCGCTCGGTCTTCGCCTTGCCGCCGCTGCCCTTGCCCCGTTTGCCGCCGTCGGAGTCCGTGCCGCCGAGCGAGCCGGCGAGCACGGCAATCACCACCGCCGCCAGGGCGATGACCGCGATCGGGGCGAGCAGCCGTGCTCCCTTCATGGCATGCGGCGGGAGATGGTAGCTCCGCAGTGCAGCGGATTAGCCAGAGCCGACGCTCCAGGCCTCGGCTCGCAACGCTTCCGCCGCGGCCTCCGGATCCTCGGCCGACGCGATCGACCTCGAGGCGGCGACCAGGACCGACGCCGGGTGGTCGCCGAACGCGGGACCGAGGTCCGAGGCGCGCCCGCCCTGCGCGCCGACGCCGGGGACGAGGAGGATCGCCTCCGGCATCAGCTCCCGGAGTCGCTCCAGGTACCGCGGCTCGGTGGCCCCGACGACCGCCCCCATCCCGCTCAGACCCCGCTCGCCCCGCAGCCGCTCGGATCGCTCGGCGACGAGCCGAGCGATCCGCTCGTGCAGCGGCGCCCCGCCCGCGTCGAGATCGAGCAGGTCGCCCGCTCCGGGATTCGACGTCCTGACAAGGACGAAGATCCCGGCGCCGGCCTCGGCGGCGGCCGCTACGAGCGGCTCGAGCGCGTCCTCGCCGAGCAGTGGATTGGCGGTAAAGGCGTCCGCGTCCAGTCCGGCCACCGGCCCCCACGGCGTCGGCGTCTCGCCCACGAGGGCCTGCGCGTAGGCCGCCGCCGTGACCGGGACGTCGCCGCGCTTGCCGTCCGCGATGACGACGAGCCCGGCCTCGCGCGCGGCGGCGGCTACCCGTCCGAGCGCCGCCCACCCCGGCGCCCCGAGGCGCTCGAAGCACGCGAGCTGGAGCTTTGCGGCGACGCACGCGGCGCCGGCCCGCTCGATCAGCTCAGCGCAGCCCTCCGCGACGGCGAGGGCCGCTCGCTCGGCGGCATCCTCGCCGCCCGCGTCGCCCCTGGCGTCACGGGACAACGCCGAGGGGTCCGGGTCGAGTCCGAGGCATACCTGGCTACGGCGCTCCTCGACGAGGGCCGCGAGCCGGTCGGCGAAGCTAGTGCTCACCGCCGGGGAGCACTAGCGGTCAGCCGGCGCCCTTGACGCGTGACTTCAGCCCCGCGCCCGCCGAGAACCTGGGCACGCGACCGCCCGGGATGGTGATCCGCTCGCCCGTGCGCGGGTTGACGCCCTGACGCGGACCCCGCTCTGCGACGTGGAACTTCCCGAACCCTGTGAAGTTGACGTCCTCGCCGCGAGCAAGCGCGGAGCCGATCCCGTCAAGCACGGCCTCGACGGCCTCGCCGGCGTGCTTCTTGCTCCCGATCCGATCGTCGCGGGCGACCAGGTTCATGAACTCAGCTTTGGTCACTGTGTTCTCCCTTCTGAGGGGTGCAGGAACACGCAAAATAACCCTACATCCGGTCGGGAGCACTGACGCCGAGCAACTCGAGCGTGCGGGCGATGACGCGCTTCGTCGCCACACAGATCGCGACGCGACCGGCCTCGGTGCCGGCAGGCGCGCCGTCCTCCGACTCCGCCCCGACCACCCTGCAGTCGCGGTAGAAGGCGTGGAAGTCCGCCGCGGTGGCCATCGCGTAGGCGCACAGGCGGTGCGGGCCCGCGCAGCTCCGCCGCGCCCGCCACCTCGCTCGGGCAACTCCAGCAGCCGCTTGACCAGCGCCCGCTCGCCGGGCTCGACCGGCGCGTCGAGCGTCGTCGTCGAGGGACCGCCAGCGCCGTATCCACCGCGTCCTCGCCGGCCTTGCGAAGGATGCTGGCGATCCGCGCGTGCGCGTACTGGACGTAGTACACGGGGTTGTCCTGCGACTGGCGGCGCGCCAGGTCGAGGTCGAGGTCGACCGTGGTGTCGTGGCTTCGCTGCAGCATCAGGAAGCGCGCGGCGTCGACCCCGATGTCGTCGATCAGCTCGTCGAGGGTCACGAACTCGCCGCGGCGCTTCGACATCTGCGCCCGCTCGCTCGCCCTCGACGAGGTGGACGAGCTGCATGATCAGCGCCTCGTAGCGGTCGGGGTCCGCGCCCGAGCGCCTCGAGCGCCGCCCGCATCCGCGCCGACGTAGCCGTGGTGGTCGGCGCCGAGCACGTCGATCAGCGCGATCGAAGCCGCGCTCGAACTTCCCCCGGTGATAGGCGACGTCGGGCGCGAAGTAGGTCGGCTAGCCGTCGGAGCGGATCAGCACCCGGTCCTTGTCGTCGCCGAACTCGCTCGTCCGCAGCCACACCGCTCCCTCGCTGTCGTACGACGTGGCCGCGGCGGCGCAGCTCCTCGATCGCGGCCGTCATCCTGCCGCTCTCGTACAGCGAGCGCTCGGAGTACCAGGTGTCGAACCCGACCCCGAAGCGCTCCAGCGTCGCTGCGATCTGCTCGCGCATCCGCTCGGTGCCGAGCCGCTCGAGCGCGTCGAGGTCGGCCGGGTCGGCCCCCGCGGTCGCCAGCTCGCGCGCCAGCTCCTCGACGTAGTCGCCCTCGTAGCCATCCTCGGGCAACTCGCCTCCGGTCATCCGGGCGGCGATCGACTCGGCGAACTTGCGCACCTGGGCGCCCATGTCGTTGAGGTAGTACTCGCGCTCGACCTCGTGGCCGGCGAGCGTCGAGGATCCGCGCCACCGAGTCTCCGTACGCGGCGTGGCGGCCCCCGGCCGCGGTCAGCGGCCCGGTCGGGTTGGCCGACACGAACTCGACCAGCGTGCGCTCGGCCTCGGCGGGGGCTGCGGCGCCGAAGCGCTCGCCCGATCCGAGCACCGCCGCGACTCCCTCGCGGTACCAGCGGTCGGCGAGGAACAGGTTGAGGAAGCCGGGCCCCGCGACCTCGATCCGCTCCGCCGTCGCGCCGAGGCGCCCGCCCAGCTCCTCGCGCAGCCGCTCCGCGACCTCGCGCGGCGCCTCGCCGCGCAGCGGCGCGAGCAGCATCGCCGCGTTCGTCGAGTAATCGCCCAGCTCGGGCTTCGGCGGGCGCTCGAGGTTGGGGCTCGCGTCGCCGTCGTCGCCGTCGCGCAGGCGCCGCGGCGGCGGCGTCGACCGCGTCCCGGAGCTCGTGCAGGGGATCGCCCATTGCGCTGCGATACTAGGCCCACGACGAACGAGAGGAAGGCGAGGCGACGTCATGCCCGACGACGAGGACCAGCAGGAGCGCCACATCAACATCCACACCTCACCCGAGGCGATGGCCGGCGTCTACGCGAACTTCGCCAACGTCAGCCACTCCGACTACGAGTTCACGATCACCTTCGCGCGCGTCGACCACGAGGTCGAGGAGGAGGAGGTCCCGGGCGTCGTCGTCTCCCGGGTCGCGCTCTCGCCGCGCTTCATGCGCGAGCTGATCGACGCCATGGAGGACAACTACTCCAAGTGGCAGACGCGCGAGGGGATCAAGAGCCTGCCCGAGTGGGAGGGCAAGGAGGGCGGCGCCGAGTAGCGCCGCTCACCAGCTCTTCGGCTTGCCCGGCTCGTACAGCCACACCGAGAAGAAGTCGTCGAGCTCGAGCCCCGACTCGCTCTCGGCGAGCGCGATGAACTCATCCGTGGTCGCGTTGCCGTACGCGTGCTCGCTCACCCAGCGGCGCAGGATTCGCATGAACGTGGCGTCGCCGATCTTCTCGCGCAGCGCCTGCAGCGTCATCGCGCCGCGCACGTAGACGCTGATCGCGAACAGCTCGGCGGGCGCCGGGATGGCGGGCGGCGGTTCCCAGAAGCTGTGCCGGGACGCCGGCGTCTCGTACTCCCGCCGGAACGTCCGGTGGACGGTCGGGCCGCCGTTGTGCTCGACCCACCACCACTCGGCCCAGGTGGCGAAGCCCTCGTTCAGCCATATGTCGCGCCACCGCTCGAGGCTGACCGAGTTGCCGAACCACTGGTGGGCGAGCTCGTGCGCGACCAGCACGGAGTCCGGCGGGTCGCGGATACACGGGCCTCGTCTGCGTTTCCAGCGCGACGCCGAATATCGGGGAGCGGTCGACGATCCCGCCCGTCGACTCGAACGGGTAGGCGCCGAAGGTGTCGCCGAACAGGTCCAGCACCGCGCCCGTCCTGCTCATCGCTCCCTCGTCGCGCTGTCGCGAGTCGACCGCGACCCAGGAGGGGAACCCGGCGGCGACCGAGCGCCGCAGCTCGAAGCGGCCGATCGCTACGGTGGCCAGGTAGGTGGCCATCGGCGAGCCCTCGCTCCATGCGAAGGTCGTGCGGCGACCGCGATGGCTGCGGCCCTCCAGGGCGCCGTTCGAGATCGCCTTCAGCCCCTTCGGGACAGTGACCCGGATGTCGTAGGTCGCCTTGTCGGTCGGGTGGTCGTTGCAGGGGAACCAGCTCGGGGCGCCGCGCGTCTCGCTCAGCACGACCGCCCCGTCGCGCGTCCGCAGCCAGCCGGTGCGCGAGTCGTCGGGCTCCCGGACCGGATGCGGGCGACCGCGGTAGCGGACGGTGACCGTGAAGGCATCTCCCGCCTCGAGCGGCGCCGCCGGGGTGATCGTGAGCTCGCCCGCGTGGCGCCGAAAGCCCGCCTCCACATCATCAGTGCCCGCCACGCGCGAGCGCGCGGCGGGGTTGACTGAGACACGGGTGACCTTCAGGCGGCGGAAGTCGAGGTTGAAGCGGCTCAGCGGCTGGGTCGCGGTCGCCTCGATGATCGCTGTGCCTCGCACGCGCCGACGCTCGGGCCGGTAGCGCACCCGCAGCGAGTAGTGGCCGACGTCGTAGCCGCCATTGCCCGCCCTCGGGAAGGTCGGGTCGCCGGCGCCCGCCGCGCCGGGCGCAGCGCCGGCGGTGCTCGCCTGCAGGGCGATCGCGGCCGCGACGGCGGCGATCGCCGCCACCGCTACGCGCCGCCTACTCACCCGGGCGTTCCCCCTCACGCCACGCGACCGCGGCGCCGATCCGCTCGATCGTCGGCGGGTGCGTTCGGAGCAAGTTCGTGACGATCCCGGGCGGGTCGGGATCGGCGACGTTGGCTACCGCCAGGCGCTTCTGCAGGTCGATCAGCGCCCTGGGGTCGTCGGTCAGCTCGAGCGCGAAGGTGTCCGCGGCCTCCTCGACCTGGCGCGAGAGCTGGTTGCCGATCAACCCGAGGACGAACACCGCGAGCGACAGCGACAGCGCGAAGGCTGGCAGGGCGGCCGGCGTCCCCGGGTCGGCGCCGCTGCGGCGCGCCAGCCGCGAGCCCAGCAGGCCGACGAACAGCAGCGCGAGCGGCGCGGACAGCGCCACCCAGGCCATCCCGCGGGGGACGTCGCGATGCTTGACGTGGCCGAGCTCGTGGGCGACGACCGAGCGCAGCGCGGGGCGCTCGACGCCGCGCAGCAGGTTGTCGTACAGCACCACGCGCTTCGTCGAACCGAGCCCGTCGACGTACGCGTTCAGCGACGTGCTGCGCCGGCTCGCGTCGACCCGGTAGACCTCGCCGATGTCGACGCCGGCGCGCCGGCCCAGCTCGAGCACCTCGGAGCGCGCCTTTCCCGGCGGGAGGGGCTCGAAGCGGTTGAACAGCGGCGCGAGCACGACCGGCGCCAGCCACACGAACACGACCTCGAGCGCGATCACGGCGCCGGTCGCGGGGATCCACCACAGGCGCCCGAAGCGGCGCACGAGCGCGATCAGCAGCGCCCCGCCCGCGGCGGCGAGCACGGCGGCGATCGCGGCCGACTTCCCCTGGTCGACGAGCCACCCGCCGAAGCCCTGGGTCGAGAGCCCGACGTCGACCGAGCGCTCGTGGGCGACCGCCTGGACGGGCAGCGTCACGACGGTCAGCGTGAGCGCTAGCCCGGCGGCCACCGCGGCGGCGCCCAGCACGGGGCGGCGCCCCAGCGCCTCGAGTCGGCGGCGCACGAAGGCGGGCCTGCCGAGCGCCAGCACCACCAGGACGCCTCCCTGGAGCGCGATCGTCGCGACCAGCAGCGCGCGCTGGCCTCCCTGGTAGTCGCGGGCGCGCTCGAGCTGCGCCTCGGTGAAGTAGTCGCCCTCGCGCACCGTTGCCGCGGGCTCGATCTCGTCCGCGCGGGGGCGCAGCAGCCACACAGCGGCCTCGGCGACGATGACGGCGGCGACCGCCGCGGCGCCCACCCGCCACAGGCTGCCCTGGCCGAACCGCCTCATCGCCCTACGATAGTCCGCTTCCGTCATGCACCTGGCGATCGTCAGCGACATCCACGGCAACCTCCCCGCCCTCGAGGCGGTGCTCGGCGCGATCGAGGAATCGGACGTGGACGAGGTGTGGTGCCTGGGCGACGTGGTCGGATACGGCGCCCAGCCGGACGAGTGCACGGAGCTCGTCTCGGAGCACTGCGCGCTGTCGCTGGTCGGAAACCACGACCTCGCCGTGCTCGGCGAGCTCGAGGTCAGCGCCTTCTCGCCCGCCGCCGCCGACGCGGTGACATGGACTAGGGGAAACATCGCCGCCGCGTCGCTCGATTACCTGCGCGGGCTGCAGCCGGCCGACGAGGGTCGCGAGGTGGCGCTCTATCACGCCTCGCCCCGCGACCCGGTTTGGGAGTACGTGCTGTGGCTCGAGCAGGCCGAGGAGTGCCTGGAGGTGCAGGCGGCGCGCGTCAGCCTGATCGGGCACTCCCACGTGGCGCTGTACTTCGTCGACCCGGAGGGCGAGACCGATGTACGAGGAGCCCACGCCGAGGCCGGGACCTCGCTGGAGATCGCCACGGGACGGTGGCTGATCAACCCCGGCAGCGTCGGCCAGCCGCGCGACGGCGATCCCCGCGCCGCGTGGCTCGAGCTCGACACCGAGGGGTGGACCGTCACCTATCGCCGCACCCCCTACGAGATCGATCGCGCCGCCGAGGCGATCGCCGCGGCGAAGCTTCCGCACCACCTCGCGGCGCGCCTGTACGTGGGTCAATGATGCCTGTGAGGCGTCCCAACGGGGGCCGTGAGCCCGTCGCTAGACTCGCCGCAATGCCGAGGCCACCGCTGTTTCTGCTCTCCGTGGCGCTCGGGGCGGTCGTCGCTGTCGCGCTCGCCTCGTGCGGGTCGGACGACGAAGGCACGATCCCGCCCCAGAGCGCGGCGGCGATGCTGACCGCGCTAGAGAACGCCCGCGGCGAGCAGAGCCAGGGCGACTGCACCGGGGTATCGGACGCCGCGGGGAACCTGCTGACGGCGATCAACGAGGCGCCGGACACGGTCGACCCCGACGTGCGCCAGGCGATCCTCGACGGTGCCAACAACCTGCGCGCCCTGGCGGGGGACGAGAGCAGGTGCCAGTCGACCGGCGCGACCGGAGAGAGCGGTCCGCATCCGAGCGAGGAGACGGAAACCACCCCATCGACCACGACGACGACGACGTCGACCACCGAGACCGAGGAGGAGCCGCCCCCCGAGCAACCCGGCAACGAGGGCGGGGGGAACCTGGGGCAGGGCAACCAGGGCGGCCAGCCCCCGGGCCAGGGCGGCCAGCCTCCGGGCCAGGGCGGCCAGCCTCCCGGCCAGAGCGAGCCCCCGCCCGACACCGGCGGCACGGGCGGCGGCGGGATCAGCCCCTGACGATGGAACGCCCCGGCGCCTTGCAGGGCAGCATGATCTCGGACCGCTACGAGCTCGCGGGCCGGCTCGGCTCGGGCGGCATGTCGAGCGTCTACAAGGCGACCGACCACGTCCTGGAGCGCACCGTCGCGGTCAAGGTGCTCGCCGAGCACCTGTCCGACGACGACAAGTTCGTCGCCCGCTTCCGCCGCGAGGCGCTCGCGGTCGCGAAGCTGATCCACCCCAACATCGTCCAGGTGTTCGACACCGGGGTCGACGCCGGCCGCCACTACATCGTCATGGAGTACGTCGAGGGCCGCTCGGGCGCGCAGCTGCTGCAGGCCGGCCGCGAGATCGAGCCCGCGGAGGCGGTGGAGATCGGCGTCCAGGCGTGCGCGGGGCTCGAGTACGCGCACCGCCAGGGGATCATCCACCGCGACGTCAAGCCAGGGAACCTGATGGTGATCGGGGGACCGGCCAGCGACGGCGACTCGGCCCGCGGCGAGATGACCGTGAAGCTGACCGACTTCGGGATCGCCCGGGCGACCGAGCAGACCCGCCTCACGCAGGTCGGCTCCGTGGTCGGGACCGCCGCCTACCTCGCCCCCGAGCAGGCGCGCGGCGACGAGGCGACGCCGGCCTCCGACGTGTACGCGCTCGGGGTCGTGCTCTACCAGCTACTGACCGGCCGCCTGCCGTACGAAGGCGGGAGCCTCGCCGAGCTCGCGATCCGCCGCGAGAACGAGCGCCCACTCCCCCCCACCTCGTACAACGACGCCGTCTCCGAGACGCTGTCGGCGGCGGTCCTCCAGGCGCTCCACAACGACCCCGTCGAGCGCTACACGACCGCGCGCGCGCTCGCCGACGGGCTGCGCGCCGGGCTCACCGGGCAGGATCCGAGCACGTTCGCCTCGGAGGCGCCGACCGCGTTCGCCGGCGGGCCGACCGACGCTACGCGCACGCTGCCTCGCACCACCGAGGAGCCGGCGACGCCGATCTCCCCCGGCCCTCCCCCGCGGCGCCCCGCCCCGGCCCCGCGGCCCGTGAGCCAGCCCGCCGCCAAGCGGCGCGGCTCGTCGGCGGGACGGGTCGTGCGCTGGATCCTGATCGTGCTCCTGCTCTTCCTCGTGATCGCGGTGGTCGTCGGGCTGATCGCCCTGTCCAACGACGCCGGCGACAACATCGACTCCAGCGAGGTGATCCAGCAGGAGGTCGATCAGCAGATCACCAGGCTCGAGGACTTCATCGAGCAGAACACGGCGCCCGAGTAGGCGCCCCACCGACGCCGGGAGGCGAGAAATGGCCACGATCCTCTGCGTGCTCTACGACGACCCCGTCGACGGCTATCCGCCGCCCTATCCGCGCGAGGAGATCCCGCGGATCGAGCGCTATCCGGACGGCCAGACGACCCCCACCCCGGAGGCGATCGACTTCATCCCCGGTGAGCTGCTCGGCTGCGTGTCGGGCGAGCTGGGGCTGCGCAAGTTCCTCGAGAACGCGGGCCACGAGCTGATCGTGACCGCCGACAAGGACGGCCCCGACTCGGAGTTCGAGCGCCGGCTGCCCGACGCCGACGTGGTGATCTCACAGCCCTTCTGGCCCGCCTACCTGACCGCCGAGCGGATCGCCAAAGCGCCGAAGCTGAAGCTCGCGATCACCGCCGGGATCGGCTCGGACCACGTCGACCTGCAGGCCGCGATGGACGCCGGGATGACGGTCGCCGAGGTCACCTACTCCAACTCGATCAGCGTCTCGGAGCACGTCGTGATGATGATCCTGTCGCTGGTCCGCAACTACATCCCCTCCTATCAGACCGTGATCGAGGGAGGCTGGAACATCGCCGACTGCACCGCGCGCTCCTACGACGTCGAGGGGATGCAGGTCGGCACCGTCGCCGCCGGGCGGATCGGCTCTGCCGTCCTGCGCCGCCTCAAGCCCTTCGACGTCGGCCTGCACTACACCGACCGCCACCGCCTGCCCACCGACGTGGAGGCCGAGCTCGGGGTGAGCTTCCACGCCACGCCCGAGGACATGGTTCCCGTCTGCGACGTGGTGACGATCAACGCGCCGCTTCACCCCGAGACCGAGCACATGTTCGACGACGAGATGATCGGGCGGATGAAGCGCGGCGCCTACATCGTCAACACCGCGCGCGCCAAGATCTGCGACCGCGACGCGATCGTCCGCGCCCTGGAGTCGGGCAAGCTCGCCGGGTACGCCGGCGACGTGTGGTTCCCCCAGCCGGCGCCGCGCGACCACCCGTGGCGCACGATGCCCAACCACGGCATGACCCCGCACATCTCGGGGTCGAGCCTGTCGGCCCAGACCCGCTACGCGGCGGGGGCCCGCGAGATCCTCGAGTCATGGTTCGCCGAGCGCCCGCTGCGCGAGGAGTACCTGATCGTCGACGGCGGCAAGCTCGCCGGCGCCGGCGCGCACTCCTACAGCGAGGGCGACGCCACGGGCGGCTCGGAGGACGCGGCGCGGTTCAAGACCGGCTAGCGGAGGCGCAATGAGCAGGACCCAGTACTACTGCGCGATGTCGCTGGACGGCTGCATCGCCGAGTCCGACGACACGCTCGACTGGCTGATGAAGTACGACGGCAGCTATGACGGTGACGATGCCGAGTCGGGCAAGGGCAAGGCCGGCTACGAGGGCTTCTACGAGGGCGTCGGGGCGCTGGTCACCGGCTCGGTCACCTACGAGTTCGTTCTCGACCATCTGGGTGAGGGCGGCGAGTGGCCCTACAAGGGCAAGCCGTGCTGGGTCCTCAGCTCGCGAGACCTGCCCGTCCCCGACGGCGAGGGAGTCGACGTGCGGATGGCGAACGCTCGGGTCCCGGAGCTGTACGACGAGATGTTCGCCACGGCGGGCGACCGCAACCTGTGGGTGATCGGCGGCGGCAACGTCGCGTCCCAGTTCGCCGACGAGGGCCTGCTGGACGAGGTGCTCGTCACGGTCGTCCCGGTCGTGTTGGGCGAGGGCAAGCCGCTTTTCGACCGCCGCCTCCCAGGCGGGCCGATGCAGCTGACGGGGACGCGCACCTTCGACACCGGCATGGTCGAGCTGCGCTACGAGATCAAGCGGTAGCTCACTACCCCCTCATTCTCTGAACCGCGGGAACGCCTCAGAGAGCTCGGATCCGTGCGTCGCAGGGTCGGACCGATATGTCTCTCACCACGACACGCGCATGAGCGGGGCGGCGCACTTGACGGCGTAAGGACCGGCTCTGCAACCTCGGTTGATTGTTGCCCGGCAGCGTCGCCCACAATGCGAATGCAGGTGTGTAGGCCCGCTATCCGAGCGGCGCCAGCAGCGACTTCTTTCCCTCGAAGGCGAAAAGCAGAAGGTCGACCATGCGAAAGGTCGCGTTGTCGGGACCGAGCGTCGGGTGCCAGCTGGGGTCGGTGAAGATCGACGTCTGGCTTCCCTCGATCGCGCGGTGGAAGGTCTCTGCGACGATGCGCGCGCCGACTCCCTTCAGCCTGCCCGCGTTGAACTCGGCCTCGCGCAGGACATAGAACCACAGCGGGGTGTTGCTGAGCAGGGCGTCGCGCTGCGCCTGGGTGAGCCCGCCGAGGGTGGCACCGTTGTTGCCGTCCCGGATCTGGGCGTTGGTGAGCTTGGTCAGTGTCACGCCCTTGTTCTTCAGGAACGTCGCCATCTGCTGCCCCGTCGCGAGGTTAACCATCTTCGCCCGGGTCAGGTTGCGAAACGCGAGATTGTCCTCGGCGGCGGGAAAACCGGGCAGATCCCTCAAGGAGTCCGCGAGGCGGGAGTCGATGCGCATGGCACGGTTGAACTGGTTCGCCGGGGCAACGAGGCCGGGCCTGTTGGCCTCCGCGAAGTCGTACAGCCGCCTAAAGTCGGCGATCCAGTTGGACGGTAGGCGCAGCTCGTCGTTGAACTGTCCACTGCCCCCGGAGAACTCGAACAGGAGGACGAGGGTGCCCGGAGTGTCGGTGTCGCTGTTGAAGCGCGCATTCCACTGATAGACGTTGCGGATCATGGAGTGCCCGAGCCGGAAGGCGGCGACCGAGAACTCGATCGGCATCGTCGGGACCTGGGTGGCCGGTGCGCCCGGCTCGAACGCCTTGCGCCCGCCGGTGAACACGTTGCTGACGACCCCCGGCGCGCAGATCCGGGGCAGGTAGTCGGTCCGGATCATCCACTGGTAGTGCTTGGTGACGAGCTCCCGCGCCGTCGCGAAGCGCAGCGCCTGCGGAACCGCGGCGCGGGCAGGGTGTCGACGACGCGGTTGTGGAAGCGGATGAACGCGAGGTGGGTCTGGGCGACGGCCAGGTTCTCGTCGTTTCTGGGATCCGGGATGATCGCCGTGCGCTTCTCAGCTGCCATTGACCCCGCGCCGCGGGGAAGGTCGAAGCCGTCCATCGCTGCGTCGGTGCCGACCGCGACCGTCTTTCCCATCTTCAGGTGGAGTCCGTCCGCCGCGTAGAATTTCGCCGAGTCGGGATCCTGGGGCCCCGCGCCGTAGAGCGAGTCGAGATCGAGGCTCGGCGAGCGGGCCTGCAGGAGCTGGGTCGGGGAGACGTGCTCGCCGAACGTGACGTTCGTCACGTCGAAGGTCAGGTCGTGGTCGAGGAACTGGCCGAGGTAGGTGAAGCCGGCGGGTATGCCTGACGCACCGCCCCCGCCCGCTGCGATCGCGTTGCCGAGGTTCTTGCGGTTCGACTCAGTCAGCTGGCGTTGGGCCCCGTTCGGCCCCATGCGCGAGAACCGAAACGGCGGCGTGTCCGCCACCGCGTCCGCGGCGAGCCTGGGCTCGCGGCCCCCGACGGTCTCACCGAGGAGCCCCTCGCCGAGGACGAAGAAGGTCTCGGAACCATGCTTTTCCACGATGCCTCCCTTGGTCGAAAACGGTGGCAATGACAGATGCCGGACTCAGGACGGTGGCGCTCTGCCTCCTCCCGTCGTGCGGTCGGATACCTCCGCCGCCAGCTCGCGGACCGCGGGCTCGGGCTCGTGCTCGCGCAGCACCTCGACCTTGGCCGCGAGGTCCTCGCTGGGGCTTGCCGGCACCGCCTGGAGCGCCGTCTTTCGCACCCCGGGCTCGTCGTCGTCGAGGAGCGTCTGAAGGACGGCGTCGGCCTGCTCATCCGGCAGGTGGCGCACGCCTCCCGCTGCCGCGGCACGGATCGCCGGGTCGTCGCTGGTCGCGGCCTGCTCGAGGATCGGAGCGGCCTGCGGATCGCCGATCCGCCCGGCGAGGTAGGCGGCCTTGGAGGCCAGGTTCGGATCGGGGCCCTCGACGAAGCGCTGCAGGTGCGGCAACGCGTCGGGCCCGAGCTTCGCCGCGGCCTCGTAATCGGGCTCCTCGGGATCGAGCGCCGACCTGACCTCTTCGCTGGTTACAGCCATCCGATCCTCCTCAAAGGTCGACCGTGAGCGCGCTGGCCTGCATCGTCGTCTGCTCGGAGGCGACCAGGTCGGGTGGCGGGTTGGTGATGTTCGCGGTTCCGTTGCCCGTCATCAGGCGGTCGTTGTCGTTGACGTGGAAGAGGCCGAGCACGTGTCCGTTCTCATGCGCGAAGGTCCACTGCGTTGCGGTCTTGACCACCACCGCTCCGGGCTTTCCCGCGGGGTGCGCGGCGCAGCCGTTGAACGGCGGGTTCGTGGCGAGGACGAAATACACCACGACGTCGTTCGCGTCGGCGAAGTTGCGGTTGGTGAAGAGCTGGTCCTGCTCGCTCGTGGTCTGGCCCTGGCTGCATTGGCCGACGTCGACGACGTTTAGCCCCGCCAGGCTGAGCGTCTCCTCCGTCGCCCACTGGAGGTCGACGTGGACGGTCGCGTAAACCTCGCGCATGTTGTGGAACACCGTCGTCAGCGGAACGTTGGGGGGCGTCAGGACCTTCGCGTGGACCCTCACGAGCGAGGTCACGATCGGAATGCGGTAGTTGCTGCTGCCGGCGCTGGCGTGGTTGGCGCCCGCCGGGCAGTTCGACTGCGCGGCGTTTGGGCCGAACCCCAGCCCCTGGCACTTGCTGCACCACCGCCACTTGGGTTGGCCTGCGCCTATCTGGCGCGCGATGGCGTAGTTTCGGCTGCCCGTCTTCACGTGCCCGCCCCCGGCGGGACACTTCCCCGCCGTCTGGTTGCCCGCGAACCACAGCCCCTGGCACTTGTTGCACCAGCGCCAGTTCGCTTCGTGGTTGGGCGGCGTCGGGGACGCTTGGCGCACGAGCGAGTAGTTGCCGCTCCCCGTCTTCGCGTGGGTGCCCCCTGCGGGGCACTTTCCCTGCGATGCGCCGCCGGCGAACCACAGCCCCTGGCACTTGTCGCACAAGCGCCAGTTGCGCTGCGTTCCCCATGCGGGCACCTTGCCTCCCTTCCGCTCGCGCCGCCGCACGAAGAGTTGGGAATCGCCACATCACGGCCACGTGCGGGGCTCACCAGGAGTGTTCTCCTCCCGGTTGTGCCTGTCAAGCGGAACCGATGGGCACCGGGGCGATCGCAGAGCCGACCACACGGACGCGCGAGTTGGGGTCCTCGTGTAGGTCGCCGAGCCCCGCTAAACGCGCCTCAGCTGACCCGGCGCACGATAAGACCCGACCTTGTGGTCCGTGCGTCACGGGTCGAACCGATACGGGGCCCGCTACGTCTCTCGCGGTGACGCACGGATAGTCGAGGAAGCACGCCTAGCTACCTGACGAGCGCCACGCTCGCTTTCACGCGAAAGGAGGCGCGAGGCTGCTCTGCGGCGGTAGGCGCTGCTTTGCATGGAAAAGCAGCAGTGTCGTGCGAGATACTGGGCGGGCGATGTCGGAGGAGAGTCTCGAAGATTTCATCCGCCGGCCCTTCATCGCCGAGCCGGCCCACGCTCAGACAGCGCCTCTTTGATGCGGGCCGCCGGTATCAGCGAGTTCGGCGGTGCTGTCGGGCGGATCGACCTCCCAGATCCGCGCCCCCTCGCGGACGACGAGGTCCTGATCGAAATCCGGGCCGCGGGCGTCGGCAACTGGGAGGAGTTCGTCCGGACGGGCGAGTGGGACGTCGGCCGCGCCCCTCCGATGGCGCTCGGCGTCGAGGCCGCCGGGACCATCACGGCGATCGGAGATTCCGTCGAGGACTGGGATCCGGGCGATGAGGTGCTTAGCCACCCCCTTCCGCTGCGGGATCAGGGAACGTGGGCGCCCTTGCTGATCGCCTCGGCGACGGTGCTCGCGCGAAAGCCTGGCGCCCTCTCGTGGGAGGCCGCTGCTGCGTTCCCCGTTCCGGCCCTGACCGCCACGCAGGTGATCGACGGAGCCCTGGCGGTGCGCCCTGACGACCTGGTCCTCGTTAACGGTGGGAGCGGGGTGACCGGCACGCTGCTCGTTGGACTGGCCGCGGCGCGCGGCGCCGAGGTGATCGCGACCGCAGGACCGGCCAGCCATGAGCGCCTGCGCCGGCTAGGAGCGGCCCACGTGCTCGACTATCACGACCCCGACTGGCCGGAGCAGGCGCTCGCCATTGGCGGCGGCTTGGGCGTGACCGCCGTCGCGAACGCCGTGCCTAACGGCTCAGCCGACGCGATCGGCACCGTGCGCGACGGCGGTCACCTTGCGACGATCACCGAGGACACACCGGACGAGCGGCGAGGCATCGAGATCTCGTCGGTGATCGTGCAGCCCGACGGCCGCGGTCTCGGCGAGCTCGCCGAGCTGCTCGCGGCCGGGAAGCTCGAGGTCTCGGTCGCGGCGACGTTCCCGCTCGAGGAAGCCGCCGCGGCCTTCGCGGCAGCAACCGGCGGCGGCGCCGGCGGAGCGGTCGTGCTTCGCCCTTGACGGGGGCGAGGATCTAGCTCGCCAGGGATTGAGTGGCGACCCCCGCTGGTCAACGACGGCCCCGTGACCGTGCTGCCCGAAGTTTGGCGAAGCGCTTCCCGTGGATTCCTCGGTATCTCCGAATACTCGGATAGCCGAGCCAATTCTCTGAAACAACGAGAACGCTTACGCAGAGCTCAGAGCTGTGCGTCGCGGGTCGAACCGATACGAGGCCCGATATGTCTCTCGCTACGACGCAAGGATAATCGAGCGAGCTCGTCTTGCGGCATGACTAGGTCACTGACTCACCTTCACTTGCGTCGCCGGACCGCTGCGCGCGTGCCGAATGCCCTCTTGAGACCCGGCTCCACGCTCGAGAGGAAAGTTTGCTTGTCCCGCTCGTAAATCTGCACAGCCGTTCGAATCTGCTTCCCGGTAAGAACCGCGCGCACCCGCTCGTCCGCTTCAAGCAGCAAGTTCTCGTGTTCGCGAAACAACTCAGTGTGGCGATCAAGCAGCTTGTGCTTACGGGCGAAATTGGGACGTACCTCGGTAAGGTCGAGTTGAGCCGTCACGTTTGCGAACTCGGCTGATACTTCCGTGTATCTCTCGTTGTATTCGCGCGAAATGTCAAGGAGCCGCGTGATCTGATCCGGCGCGAGCTCCATCTCCTGGTAGTGCCCCAGGATGCGTGTCAAGATCGCCGGTGGCGCAAACGATTCGACGTTTGCGGAGACGAGGTAGCCCGGGCTGATGCCCGCATGATCAAGAGAACACATCGCAACCCTCCTTTAGTCGTTCTTTCCCCATTGCGGCCCGAAGAGCCCGAATCCGGGGCCCTGCGTGACAGGACTATCGCGCATACCATCGCGCGGATCCAAGCCGCAGAGCCGTGTGGCCAGTCACGATGCCCTTCCCGTCACGCGGTGCAAGCCCGCTACGCCCGATAACTCGAGCTTGTGTCCGTGCGTCACGGGTCGAACCGATACGGGGCCCGCTACGTCTCTCGCGGTGACGCTCGGATAGTCCAGGAAGCACGCCTAGCTACCTGACGAGCGCCACGCTCGCTTCACGCGAAAGCAGGAGCAGCGGAGCAACCGCTAGCCCAGCAGCCGCTCGAGCTGGTCGGCCATCTCGTGCATGTTCCTCACCGCCCCGCAGTGCGTCTCCGAGGTGCGCATACCAGCGAGGTGCGGCACTCCGGCCGAGAGACGTCTCGGGGTTCAACTCGAGACAGGGCGTTGGACGAACTCGATACCGAATCGTTCCAGCTCCCTGGCGCTCGCGCGCAGCACTCTTTCCATCTCTTGGGCGTGTACAAGATCGCGGCCCTCTCCAAGCTTCTCGCGGGCTGCGTCGACGTCACACCAGGCCTGTGCGCGATGGCCCTCGGTCGGCATTCGGACCTTCTTTACCTTGAACAGAAAGGCAGCGACGAGATCGTCCTCGACCTCGTCTCGCCTCGAGGACGGGTAGCGATAAGTGATGAGGCGCTTGCCATCGATGCTTCCCTCGACGCCGGCTTCCTCTTTGGCTTCGCGTGCGGCGGCTTCGGGAAGAGTCTCACCGTCCTGTTGATGGCCCTTCGGGAAGGTCCATCTCTCGCCGTCCGCGGTGCGGACCAGTCGGAACTGGACCGGTCCCTCGCGCCTGCTGTAACAGACCGCCGCGGCGATGCTTGCATCGGGAATTCCGTTCGCGGCTCTGTAGGCATCGCTCAACCGGGAGACATACGCGAAGTCAATCGCCCTATACACGCTGAAGGCGAGTCCCGCACCCACGAGTCCGACGATGGCTGCTACGAGCACCGCGACCGTGCTGGCATCGGATCGGGCGAGCAAAAACCACACCACCGCCGGTACCACCAACAGGAAGTTCAGCACCGTGGAGCGGGCGATCCGCACCCGGCTGCGCTGGTAGTCCAGAAATCTGGCTACCCCATCACCCTTGGCGAGCATCGCCATGCGCATCCGGACGATGTCGGCCGGCTTGTCGACGGGCTTCGGGGGCCTTCGGCGCTCGAGAAACAGCACGAGGTCGTCGGCGAATCGATCGATCATTACCCCGAACATGTACGCCGCCGCGATAACCACGAGCGTGACTAACGCGGCCCAATCCGATGCGGCGTTCGGATCGAGCCAGTCGGTGCCGAATATCGCAAGGACCAGCAGCGCTATCCAAGCCAATGCCTGGAGCCCAGCGACGAGATTCTCGGCTACTACTGCCGTCGTGGCCATACCCTGATGGCAGGCTAGACGACATACGAAAAGGACCCCTTCGTGCGCGCAAAAAGCATCCAACCGCTGCTGCTTTGCGCGAGAAGCGGCGACGCGCAGCGCTACGCGATCCTGCTTCTAAGCATCGATGAACATGACGAAAGGAAGGATCTATGACCGACGCACTGGCAGTGAGAAGCGACGAAGGAGAGGCGCGCTGGTGGCTCGGCGCGCTGGCCGTGATCAAGACCACCGCGGCGGACACCGGCGGGCGCTTGACGCTGGTGGACGTCACCGATCCCCCTGGCGTCGCAGCGCCGCTGCATGTCCATCATCGAGAGGACGAGGCCTTCTGGGTCCTCGAGGGCGAGGTGAAGGTCGAGATCGGGGGCAAGTCGATTGAGGCGAGCGCCGGCGACTTAGTGTTCGGCCCGCGCGACATTCCTCACCGCTACGAGGTGGGCGAGGCGGGCTCCCGGATGCTCTTCATCCTCACACCGGGCGGCTTCGAGGACCTGATCAGAGCAACGAGCGAGCCGGCCCGCACCCGCACCCTCCCGCCGGCCGACCATCCGATGCCCGACGAGGAGCAGATGATGGCGGCACAAGCCGCCGCTGGCTGCGAGCTGGTCGGCTGAACCAGCGCCGCGCCGCCACCCTCTGAGTACCCAGCGGTGACATCGCTGCTGCTCCGCGCGAGAAGCGAGCGTCAGCTCGAAACCGCCCGCTTTCCATGCGAAGCAACGATCCGCTCGTTAGGCTCGACGACGCGGTTCACCTAGGAGAGGGAGAAGAGATGTCAGAGCAGGATGTGGAGAGCCTTCGCGGTGCCTATCGCGACTTCAACGCCGGTAAGCCCGAGACGGTCTTGGCTATGGCCGACGAGAACGTCGAGTGGACCGAGCCCGGTGGCGGCAACGCGCCCGGCGGAACCTTCACTGGCCCCCAGGCGGTGGGCGAGCAGGTATTCGCCCCGATAGCGCAGAGCTTCGACGAGTTCGTCTGCAGCCCCGAGAACTTCGATGACCGGGGCGATACGGTCGTGGTCACGGGCCGCTTCTCGGGCAAGAACAAGAGTGGCGCGGACCTTGACGCCGCCTTCACCCACTCATTCGAGTTCAAGGACGGCAAGATCGTGCGGTTCAATCACGAGGTCGACGAGGGCTGGGCGACCGGCTGGTCCTGAGCCCAGAGATCGACCGCGGGTTAAGCAAACAACCGCCCAGAGGGGTGAGCGACCGGACCCGGCGACTCCAAGGATCAATTACCCGGCGCAGGGCCCGCACGGCCGGCGATAATCGCCCCGTGGTGGATGCCGTAGCTGAGCTCGAACGGGGGCGCGAGGCCTATTCGAGGGAAGCCTGGTTGGACGCGTACGAGTCGCTCTCGCGGGCCGACGGGGGGTCGCCGCTGACCGCCGATGACCTCGGGTTGCTTGCCACCTCCGCCTACATGCTCGGTCGCGAGGCTGAGTACCTCGCCCTTCTCGAGCGCGCCCACCGCGTTCACCTGGATACCGGCGAGCCGCTGGCGGCCCTGCGCTGCGCGTTCTGGATCGCCGTCACTGTCGCTAGCCACGGGGATCTCGGCCGCGCAAGCGGCTGGCTGGGGCGCGCCCAGCGGCTGCTCGATGAGCACGGGGACGACCGAGTCGAGAGTGGCTACCTGCTGCTGCCGGTCGTCTTCGAGCAGGAGGCGAGCGGCGACCTTGAGGCGGCCGCCGCCACCGCTGGCGAAGCAGCGGCGATCGGCGAGCGCTTCGGCGACCCCAACCTGTTCGCGCTCGCCGCCCACGAGCATGGCCACATCCTGATCCGGATGGGGCGCATCAAGGAGGGCGTCCGGCTCCTGGACGAGACGATGGTGGCCGTGACCGCCGGCGAGCTCTCCCCGATCGTCTCCGGCATCGTCTACTGCGGCGTGATCCTCGCGTGCCGTGACGCTTACGAGGTCGGTCGCGCACAGGAGTGGACCGCCGCCCTTTCGGGCTGGTGCGAGCGTCAGCCCGACCTGGTGGCATTCACCGGTCGCTGTCTCGTGCATCGGGCCGAGATCATGCACCTCCAGGGCGCCTGGTCGGACGCCCTGGAGGAGGCGCGTCGGGCAGCCGAGCGCTGCCTGCAGGGGGAGAACCCTGCGGCGGCCGGTGAGGCCTGTTACCGGCAGGGAGAAGTCCACCGGATGCTCGGCGATTTCGGCGCGGCCGAGGACGCCTACCGGGAGGCGAGCCGGCGCGGGCGGGAGCCGCAGCCGGGCCTGGCCCTGCTGCGGCTCGCCAAGGGCGAGGCGGATGCCGCAGAGGCCGCGATCCGCAGGGTTCTTAGCGAGACCGTCGAGCCCGGCAAGCGCGCCGCGTTCCTGCCCGCCCGCGTGGAGATAATGCGGGCGGTCGGCGACGTCGCGGCGGCGCGTGGCGCCAGCGGCGAGCTCGAAGGGCTCGCCGAGGGTCACGAGGGGCGCGCGCTCGAGGCGATGGCCGCGCAGGCGCGGGGGGCGGTCGAGCTGGCCGAGGGCGACGCCCGGGCCGCCCTGGCTTCGCTCCGCCGTGCGGAGGATGTGTGGCAACAGGTTGGGGCGCCCTACGAGGGGGCGCGCGTGCGCGAGCTCGTCGGTCTTGCCTGCCGCGCCTTGGGCGACGAGGACACGGCCGCGCTCGAGCTGGAGGCTGCCCGCACGGCCTTCACCGACCTTGGGGCGGCGCCGGACCTCGCCCGGCTCGACTCACTCGGTGGTGCCGCGCCCACCGATGCCCATGGTCTCACCGAGCGCGAACTAGAGGTGCTGCGCCACCTCGCCGCGGGAGAGACGAACAAGGCGATCGCCGCCGATCTCGTCCTCAGCGAGCGCACCGTGGACCGGCACGTGAGCAACATCTTCGCCAAGCTCGGCGTCTCCTCGCGAACAGCGGCCGCGACCTACGCACACCAGCACCGGCTCGTCTGAGGCCTGGGTGAAATCACCCACTGCGCCCCGGCGCGAAAGTTGGGTGATTCAGCCGATGCGCACGCTGCCGGACGGGCCTAGCCTCGCTCTCCAGTTACCCGCGATCCAAAGGAGGCGAGCAATGCCGAGCATATCCAGGGAGACTGCGACCGAGAAGATAGCTGTCGAGGGCCTCGAGGTACGGCTGGAGAACCTCGAGGGCGGATATTCGGTCTGCTTCGAGTCGCACACCGCCGACGCGGACCTCGCGGAGCTGTTCCGCGGGCTCCCCGACGATCGCGCTCAGCTTCCACGCTGGGGCTACGTGATCAAGGGGAAGGTCGGCTTCCGGTTCTCCGACCACGAGGAGACCTACGAGGCCGGCGAGGCGTACTACGTCCCGCCGGGGCACACGCCAGTCCACTACGCGGGGGCCGAGATCGTCGAGTTCAGTCCCACCGAGATCCTCGGCGAGACGATCCCCGTGGTGATGAAGAACCTGCAGGCGGCGGGAGTCGAAGTCGGGAGCAGGTCATGAACTACAGGCTCGCCTACGCGCTCGGCTTCCATCCCTGGGAGGAGCTGGCCGAGCATCCGCCCTTCGCCGACAGGCTCATGGAGCTGGTAGCTCGCGAGGAGGACGAGTACGGGCCGCCATACGGCAGGGCGCTCGACATCGGGACCGGCAGCGCCGTGTGGGGCGTCCGGCTCGCCGAGCGCGGCTGGGAGTGACCGGCATCGACATCGTCGAGAAGGCACTGCGTCGCGCTCGCGAACGGGTGCGGGAGGCGGGCGTAGAGATGCATCTCATGCGAGGCGATGTGACGGCACTGCGGGAAGCGGGCGTAGGCTCCGGTTTCCGGCCGGAGGCTACGGTCACGCATGATCACGACCACGATCTCGCCCGACGACCCCGCCTACGCGGGGCAAGAGGTCTACACGGCCGGTTTTCTCCGGGTCTACGACACGGTCGTTCTGAGGTTCAACGGGCACCTGGCCTGGCGATGCCCCCCGCGGCGTCTTCTTCGGCTCTACGACGAGAACATCTCATCCCGCCATCTCGACATCGGCGTCGGCACCGGCTACCTGCTCGACAAGTGCCGGTATCCGACGCGGTGTCCTGAGATCACGCTCATGGATCTCAACCCCAACCCTCTCCGGGTCGCGGCCCGGCGCCTTCGGCGCTACCAACCGAAGACCCATCGAGCAAACGCGCTCGAGCCGTTCGGGCTGCCCGCAGGCGCATTCGAGTCGGTCGGCTTGAACTGGCTGCTGCACTGCCTGCCGGGTGACATGGCGGCCAAGAGCATCGTCTTCGACCACTGCAAGGAGGTGCTTGCGCCGGAGGGCGTCGTGTTCGGCAGCACGGTTCTGAGTGGGGGCGTGCGGCACACGCGGTGGTCGCGGTGGATGATGGAGCGACTCAACCGCGACGGCACTTTCAGCAACCCCGACGACGACCTCGAGGGGCTCAGGACACAACTCGAGCAGCGGTTCGACGGCGCGCGAGTCGAGGTGGTCGGGGCGGTAGGCATCTTCTCCGCTCGCAGCTGACGGACCTGTCGGCTCCTCCTTCGCGCGAGTAGCGGGTGCTTTCCTGCGCGACGCCGAACGGGGTAGCCTCGGCAGGACAAAGCGCGCGACTCGAAGGAGGACGAAGATGGGAAACGCGGAAGCCGCCAAGAACGCCTATGAGGCGTTCAGCAAGGGCGATCTGGAGACGTTGAAGGAGGGCTTCGCCGAGGATGCCGAGTGGCAGACCTCGGATGAGCTGCCGCTCGGCGGTGTGACGCGCGGCCGCGACGCGATCATGGAGAACTTCGCGCAGATCCCGAACTACTGGTCAAGCTTCAGCGTCGAGCCGTCCGAGTTCATCGACGCCGGCGACAAGGTGATCGTCCGGGGCATGCAGCGCGCCACCGGCAAGGGAGGCAGCTTCGAGGCTCCCTTCCTGCACCTGATGGAGTACCGCGACGGCAAGCTGGTGCGTGGCGAGTTCGAGGGCGACAGCGCCAAGGCGCTGAAGGCGCTCGGCTAGCTGCCACGCGAACAATCGAGGGGCGGGGCGCTGCTGCGCCGACGTTCACGCAGCTAGCTGACCCAAGGCCCAGCTCCCTTCCCTTGGGACGACCACCCTAGCGGCGTCGCACCTGGCGCGTGCAGGTCCTCGCTTTCGCCTTGCGCGATAAGCGGAAGCGCGAGGCTCGCGCGCTTGCTCGCGGCGGAGGCGGGGAGCCACGACCTCCACGAGAACCGTCGCTTGGCCCCAGGTCTGGCGCTGCCGCGGCTGGAGGTGTCCGTCCGGGCCTAACACGCCGCCCTGCTGCTTTCACGCGAAAGGAGAAGCCGAAGCAGTGCTGAGATCCGGGGTGCCCGGTGGGTGCCAAGTGACCGTGATGTCCGCACCCTGCTCCTGCGGAGTCTTCACTCCGACCTTCTCAAGGAGGAGCCGGAACACCCACGTGTCGTTCACCTCCGGGAGAAGCACGCCGGTGAGTCTCGACTTCGAGACGTTCTGCGAGGTGAAGAGTGTGTCGAGGACAGGCTTGGCGAAGTTGTCGAGGTCGAAGGCCGGTCTAGCCAGATCCTCGGGAGTCATTCGGAAGATCACCTCGACGGTGAACTTGGTTCCCAAGGGCGGCGAAGTGAATGGGGCCTGCGGATAGGTGGCCTTCACGGCGTCGCGTATGGCCTCCCTCCAGCTGGTGGACTCGCGGCGCGCTGGGTGTCCACGCACCGGAATCCGCCACGGGTTCGGGTAATCATCGCGACGTTGGTGAATCGTCATCCCTCACCTCCCGGGGAGTCCGCCTCGAAGGTCGCGATGATCGGAGCATGGTCGCTGTATTCGGCCCACTCCGCCTGGTTGAGGGTTCCGCATACATATGGATTGGCTGAGCGTAAACACAGAACCGCTACTTCGTAAGCGGCTGCTGCGTTGGAGCACGCTCTAGGCGCGAGGCACGCGGAAGCGGAGCATGGTGACGGCGCCCGACTGGGTGTTGCTGAATGGTTCGAGGTCGATCCTGTGGAGGGTCGGGGTCGAAAAGCGGACCCCGTCGCCCAAGAGCACCGGTAGGACATAGACCAGGATCTCGTCGACGAGCCCTCGCTGCAGGCACTGGCTGGCCAGGTCGGCGCCGAGGATCTCCAGGTTCTTACCGCCCGCGGCCCTTAGCGCCGTGGCGACGGCTTCCGCGATGTCACAGGTGAGGAATGTGACGTTCGGGTCCGGCTTGTCGGGAGGCTCGTGGGTGAGGACAAACTCGGCTCCGCCCTCGTAGGTGCGCTCCTCGTCGGGCATCTGCTTGGCAACCTCGTAGGTACCCCGGCCGATAAGCATCGCACCAGTGGCCGCCATGACTTCAGGGAATGCGTCCGCTGTCAGGAAATCGAAGATCCAGTCCATCGTGTGGCCGGGACCGGCGATGAAGCCGTCAAGCGACATCGCCCTGTTCACGACCACCTTGCCAGTGTCGGTGCTCATAACACGCGCTCCTTTCCAGAAGCTTGGGGCCCCGGGCTGAACCATAAGTCCGGGGCGGTGAGCTGGGCGAGGGCGAGACTGAGTGCGGCGAGGGCGATGCCGGTGGGGCGCCCGGGTGACTGGTCGTCGGCGCGCTCCTGCTTCGCGCGAGAAGCAGCAGCGCACGCTCTCGTTGCTTCTCTCGATGCAGAGCGAGAGCCACCAAAGGGGTCGCGATGCTCACGAGTACCGCAGGTTTTTCATTAGGCGCTCCGGCACTCCCGGCTTTGCTCGTGCCGGGGGCGGCATCGTGACCTATGCGGGCTCTGCCACGCGAAGGTCGAGGCGAAGGTGCGACGCGCAACGCGCTAGGCTCGCTCGCAGCCCCAGGCCCCTGCTCGCCGCTGCCGAGCAGGGATACCTGAGCGGTCAGGCGGCAGCCGTACGTGGCAATGGCGCAGCGGGTCGATACACGAACCCGACTCCAAAGGAGGAGCCACGCCTGCCAAGAACACCCCGAAGCGCGCCCTCACCGACGCTCAGCGCGGCGTGCGATTGATCGACGCTTTGACCGGCGTTACGGAGTGCCGAACCTGTGGCAATCGGTGGACGCAGATGGCCGGAGACCCCAACTCCTGGCGCTGCCCGAACGGCTGCAACGCGGAGCTGCCCGGCTGACCGGCCGCGCACGCTCCGGGCTGCCGGCGCCGCTGCGGATCCTCGGTCAGACCCTGACGGGACTGGTCGGGCGCTTCCGTGGCTCTAGCCGCCGCTGCGTCGCCCGATGCGACCGTTCTTTGACCGCGGCCCCACGGGCGGATTGCCGCCGAGTAGATCTGGTGTGTCGGCCTCGGTGCCTAAAGGCTCGCCCCCGCATTCCCCCCCAATGCAGGCTGAGACCCAAAGGCTCCAGGGGCCAGGAACGGCTTCCGACTCGCGGTGCTCAGCCGACCTCGTTGAGCCGGCCCGTCTTCACGTCGTAGACGAAACCCCGCACCTCATCCTTCCTGGGGATGAACGGGCTTTCCCTGATGCGCTGGATCGAGTCGCGGACATCACCCTCTAGGTCGGGGAATGATCGCGGGCGCCACTCCGGCCGCCGGCCGGCCTCCTCCTCGAGCATCTGCTCGAACTCCGTGTCGCGGAAGGTGAGCATCCCGCAGTCGGTGTGATGGATCAGCATGATCTCCTCCGTCCCGAGGAGGTGCTGGGAGATCGCCAGGGAGCGGATCTCGTCATCCGTGATCACGCCGCCCGCGTTGCGGATCACGTGCGCGTCCCCGATCGAGAGCCCGAGGATCGGATACGGATTCAGCCGCGCGTCCATACAGGCAACGATCGCGACCTTCTTGGCGGGCGGCAGCGGCAGGTCGCCCTTGTCGAAGCCCTCCGCAAAGGCCTCGTTGTTCTTCGAGGAACTCGTCGATGGCGCTCATTTCGGCCCCCTTCGGACTTGGTTCCTCCAAACATGTTAAAGGCGATACGTCTCTCGCGGTGACGCACGGATCGTCGAGGAAGCACGCCTAGCTGCCTGACGAGCGCCACGCTCGCTTTCACGCGAAACCGGAAGCGGCACTCAGCGATTGCTCGGCGCCCACCGCCGAGCGCCCACCGCCATACCGAGCCAGGCCACGATCTCGACGTGCTCAATCGGCGGTTGCCTACCCTCAACGAGACCGCGTGCGTGGGCGGCGGCGAGGAGCCAACCCGCTACCTCCGCGAACGGGTAGTACGAACGGTGCTCTTCCGGGTCGAGGGCCGCACGCGCACCCTGGAAAGACACGGCAAGCGCCAGTGCGCCGAGACAGCGACCGAAGTACAGACCCACGTCGGTCTCTTGCTCGCGCGGCCAGCCGAACCCGCGCGCCCACCGATACGGGTCGAGAAACAGGGGAACGCCTAGGCCCACCCCCGCAAGTGCGCTGACCGCAGCAAAGCGACGAGCGCGACGCAGATCACCGCGCATGGCCGGATCTTAGGCGTGCACCCTTCGAGATGCGCTTGACCCGCTTTCGCTTGGCGCGACGAGGGGCAGTCGCCAGGATCACGCGCGAGGGTCGCGATTCACGACTCCCCTCGCTGCCCAAAGCAGCAGTCCTGTCACCGTGCGGTCAAAGGCAGAATCATGCGCCCCGTCACTCGCGTGCTCGGCCCCCGTGCCCAGGCGCAATGGACGCGGCGGATTACGGGAGTCAGTCAACCAAGTCGTCCAGCATCCGGGCCAGGGCCAATTCTGGATCCCGGGTCTGGAAACCGCGCTTCATCGCGGCCTGGATCAGGCCCTGCGACTCGGGGTCGCGCACCCCCTCGCCGAAGAGATCGGAATCGCGACGGAAGTCCTCGGCCGGTGCGAGCGCGATCGCGTTGACCCGCTCCTTGACGACGGCCTGGCCGGCGGCCGGAAAGCGGGCGATCCGATGGGCGAGCGTGCTCACGAAATCGCCGAGCTCGTCGGCGGGCAACGCTCGGTTGATCCAGCCGTACCGTTCAGCCAGCTCCGCGTCGTAATCCTCCGCGCTCAGCATGACCTCGAGCGCGCGTGCGCGGCCCATGAGGCGCACGAGATGTTGGGCGCCGCCCCCGCCGGGGATGAGACCGAACGCCGGCTCGAACTGACCGAAGATCGCCGACTCTCGCGCGGCAAAGCGCATGTCGCACGCCAGCACGAATTCGCTGCCGGCGGCGCGAACGCGACCCTCGATCTGCGCGATGGTGACGAGGCGGCTTGCGCTCAGATGGCGAAACAGCAGGCCGAGCGAGGCTTCGCCGGTCAGTTTCGCCGCCTCCGCCCGGTATTCGCCGACCTGGGTCAGGTCCACATGGGAAACGAAATAGTCCGGGTCGCCGCTCGTGAAAACGAGCACCTGGAGGGCGTCGTCCGCCTCGGCTTGCTGAATGAGGGAGACCAGATCGCGGACCAGTTCGGGCCCCAGAAGATTCATGGGCGGGGCCGCAATTTCCGCGAACAGAACGGCCCCTTCCTTGCGCACGGTGAGCGTCTCGAAAACCACGGGGAGAAACTCCTTCCTTCGTTCGTACGCGCGCTCCTCCGCGTCGGAGAGTTCGGCCGCGGGATCGCAGTTCCGGAGTAGCTCGATGGTCGCAGGTACGACTGGTGCTCTCCATGCGTAGCGGGAGTGCGCTTCTGATCCAAAGCGGCATTTTCTGCCCCCGCTGTGGATCAGGTCCTAGGTAGAGATTCTTCCAGCAGCTGCGCAGACTCGTAGACGGGCGGTAGGGCGCGCATTGCATCGGCGATGCGATCGGCCTCGCGTCGATGGGTGTCATCGCCCAAGACCGAACTGACCGCGCCCGCGAGCTTGCATATCGTCTCGGCTGCGGGAAGATCGAGGACATGGCGGGCGCTTCGGTCGTCCGCAATCGTGATGCCGGCACCGGTACGGACAACGGCCTCTCCGTTCGCCCACTGGTCGCTGCTGAAAAGGGGAAGGACGACGAGAGGCGTGCCGTGGGCGAGGGTGCCGAGCGTGCTACCGAAGCCGCCGTGGCAGACGATCACGTCCGCTCGGCGCGCCGCGTCGTCGTGCGGGACCCAGGTCTCTACGTGGACGTTGGGCGGGACCGCGCCGAGTTCTTTGATCTCGCGATCCGCGTCGCCGACCGTGACGAGCACCCGAACCGGAAGCGGCGCAAGCGCCTCGATCGCGGAGCGGTAGAGCGCTGGGAAGTAGGGCAGATGTCCGCCGGCGGCTACCGAGCCGAAGGTCAGATAGACGAGTGGATCCTCGTTGCCGGGCCACCAATCCGGCAGCTGTCCGCCGCTCTCGCCCACCGCGAAGCGAAAGCGAGCGGTCTGAGCGGGCACCGAGGCGGCCGGATCCTCTAGCTCCTTTGGCATCGTCGTCAGAAACGGCCCCGCGGTGAGTCTCTCGCCGCCAGGGTCGGACGGAAGGCCAAGATCCACGCCGGCCTTGTCGACTTCAGGCGCCGCCAGTTTGACCGACAACTCTTCCATCTCCGCGAGCCCGAGGCCGATGCGGACGATCGGAATCCCGTAGAGCTCCGCGACAAGCGTCGAGCCAAACTCCCAGCTCTCTCGCACGATGACGTCGGGAGGCCGGCTCTCGACGATCGCGCGGAGGGCGGGAAGCTCGGCTCGAAGATCGAGTCCGGCGAAGAACTCGCTGATCATCACCCGGTTTGCGGTATCGACGTCCAGCTCTGCGAACTGCGCCATCAGCGGCATCCAGTCATCTCGCGACGGTTCGTCGACCGGCGAGAACGGAAGACCGGCACGCGTCACGTTTGCCTCGAACTGCCGCTGCGCTGTGACGACGACCTCGTGTCCTGCTCGAAGGCAAGCATGCGCGAAAGGGGCCAGAGGCCCGACGTGGCCGGAACTGCCGCGAGTCGTGAAGAGAACCTGCATGCGCTGCCTGTTATGGCTAGCGGAAGAGCTTGGCAGACCACCTCGGAAACCTCGGTCGGGAGGCGACGTCGCGTCGGTGGACTGCGTCCTCCGCGCTCCCGCATTCACGCGAAAGCAACAGCGGAACTGGTCAGGCAGGTCGGCAGGGCAACATCCCGAGTAACTGAGGAGCGGACCGCGGTCGACGCCCGAAACCGCTGGCTAGCGATCCTTGGCTGGTCAGCGGCCACGCGCGCCTGGTTGTTGGCCCCGAACCGCGGGTTCGGCATCTGCGCCCGGCTGGAGCACATGCCGTGCGAGCTGCGTGCGCGATTTCACCTCGAGCTTGCGGAAGACCTTGCGCAGGTGGTAGTCCACAGTGCTCGGGCTGATGAACAGCCGTGCCGCGACGGGCGGCGGGGCTCAGGACCTCGCGCGCGTTAGGGGTTCGGCTGCGACCGATTAGAGTGTTCCGTTCGTTGCTTATCAAGCCTGGAAGTCATAGCCTCCCGCCCAAGTCACCCACCGACGGGAGGTGCCGATGACCAACACCAGCCCGCTCCCTGACGTCGGGATCGAGCTTCGGGAGGACTACGCCAAGGTCGGCGATGTGAGCTTGCATTACGTCGAGGCCGGCGAGGGGCCGCTGATCGTTCTGCTGCACGGTTTCCCGGAGTTCTGGTTCGGTTGGCGGCTACAGATCGAGCCGCTCGCGGCGGCAGGCTTTCGCGTCGTCGCCCCCGACACGCGCGGCTACAACCTGTCATCGAAGCCAGAGGGCTTCGAGGCGTACGCCGTCGACCTGCTCGCTGCCGACATTCGCGGTCTGATCGGAGAGCTCGGGGCCGAGTCCGCGCGGTTAGTCGGTCACGACTGGGGTGGAACCATCGCCTGGACCATGGCGATGAACCACCCCGAGGTGGTCGATCGACTCGCCATCCTCAATGCGGCCCACCCGCGGCGACTTTCAGGAGGGACTTCACCACCCGAACCAGCTCCGGAGGTCCTGGTACTTCTTCTTCTTTGCGGCCCCGGGATTGCCCGAGGACGTGGTGCACGTCAGGGACTGGCACTTCTTCCGACATTTCCTGCATGACGCGGACCCGCCTTACACGCAGGAGGAATTCGAACGCTACGTCGAGGCGTGGTCGCAGCCGGGAGCGGCATCCGGAATGATCAACTACTACCGGGCCTCGGTAAGACAGTCCCAGAAGGAAGCGGCAGCGAAGCTTCGCCCGCTCTCGGCTCCGACGCTGGTCGTCTGGGGGGAGCGCGATTCCTACCTCGGCTCCGATCTCGCCGAGCCCGACCGCGACGACGTGCCCAACCTCGACCGTGTGGAGCGCCTGGCCGACGCGTCGCACTGGGTGCATCACGACGAGGCCGAACGCGTCAACCAGCTGCTCGTCGACTTCTTCGCTCCCGCGGAGTAGGCGCTAGACACTTGGGCGCACAGCGCGCCTAGGGTCGCGGTCCTGCTCGCTTTCGGGCCACGCCCGGTTCTCGAGCTCGGAATTCGAGGGGAGGCGCGAGGTCGCGGAGACCGCGCTCGATTTCGTCAATCGGTTCGTCTAGGGAGACCCCGCGCCGTCGCCGCCTACTGCTCCGCCAGCGGGTCGGGCACCGCGCGGGCGAGGCGCCTGCTCCCGTCCGGCCTGATCACGATGCAGCCGACGTGACCAGGGACGTTGGCGAAGTAGGTGCCGGCGGGCAGCGGCGCTCAATTCGAGCAGCGATTTGCGCAGGTATGGACTGTTGGCCGAGTCCGGTCATCCGATGGAGATCTTTCCGGACAAAGGCTGCCGCTGTCGAAGCCGCCGGGCTTGAGGGAGTAGGGCTCAGTCGGACGGCACTACGACGTCCTTCACCTCCGCCATGTAGCGATTTGCAGCCTCGGAGGCCTCGTCCGGGGAGCTCCCGCTCTGGCGCGCGTCCATATACGCCGCGTACCAGTCCCACCAGTCGTGGGGTGGCGCGACTGCCTCGAACGCGCCGTGTCGTCCGGAGGTCTCGTGCAGCAGGTCTGCAAGTGATGCCACGTCCATCTCAGTCCTCCCATTCCCGGCCGGGGAGCCGCTCCGTGATCTCTTGGAGCTCCCAGCCGTTGCCGTCGGGGTCGCTGAACCTCGCCCGCGCGAAGTACGAGCGCCCTCCTTCGTCGAAGCCCGGTGGTCGCGCCTCCTGCACCTCGCTGACATCGACTCCGCGGCTGATGAGGGCGTCCCGCGCCGCGCCGATGTCGTCGACCACGAGGATCATGCTCTGAGCGGACCCGGGCTCGGCCGTGGTCCGCCCCGTGCCGAACTGGATCGAGCACTGCGAGTGCGGCGGTGTGAACTGCACCGTCCGCAGGTCCTCGCTGACGACCAGGTCGATGTCGAACCGCCATCCGAGGCTCTCGTAGAAGCTCTTCGCCCGATCGACATCGGAGACCGGCAGCGTCACGACCTCCAGCTTCATGTCAACGGAGCTGATCTCGGTGCTGGCCATGCTGACCTCCATTGGTGGTGAGCAGCCAGGTCGCGCCGTTGGCGCGCGACCGGATCACGCGATCAGTCGAGACTCGAGCCAGCGGAGCTACTAGCAGGAACGCGCTGACCCTAGCTGTCGCTGGTTCGTCCCGCAAGCGGCGCAGTGGATGAAGGCGAGCGCAGGGCGACATCGGGATACTGCGCGAGCAGTGTCGCTGCCTCTGGGCGAGACAACGATGGTCTTGGGCTTGGATCTCGGGTCTCCGGTTGCTGCCGCAGCGGTCATCACGGCCGCCGGAGGTGTTCTGCTCGCCCTGCTGCAGGCTCTTGGGCTCGTTGTGACGGGCAAGCGCGAGCGCGAGCGCGAGCTCTACGGCAAGGCTTACGAGGCAGCGATGAGGTTGGCGTCAGATGCTGTATCGCGTCCGACGACGCGCGTCGGGTGAGGACGCCAAGCATGCCCTACTCGACCGCTTTCACGAGCTCCAAGTCGAGATCGACTATTACACCGGTTGGACAGCCAGCGAGGGGCGTTGGATCGGGCGCTCCTACTTGTCGCTCATCAAGGCGACTATGGCGGAGACAAAGCCGCTAATCGACGATGCTTGGCAACTCCCAAAGAAGGAGCGAGCGCCGGGAGCGGACGAGGGAGAGAAGCATCCCGGACCGATGCTGCGCGTGATGACTTCCTCCGGGGACGTTTGCAATCACCTCTCGCTCTGGCTATTTCCCAAGCTCTACGTTGTCTGGCACAACCGCGCGCCCGTCCGTCTCGACGAGGACGAGAGTTGAATCACGACAAGATCGTTAGCGCCCGCGACTTCCAAGCCATGCCGAGGCCCTCGAAGCGCGGCGGGCTGTCGGAGTAGCAACCTGGCTTGAAGCCGCGCGTTGCGCGGTGGAATCTACGTGCGGGGGGGTGTTAGTAAGAAGAAGGCCCGCGCGGCGCCGACCTCCCCCCGCCCCCGCGGACGGGGCGTGGCTGGGCGTGAGCCGAGAGGCCAACGTCTAGTTGTCATGCGTACTGCCCGCGGTGGCGCACCGCGTGCTATCCGCGACCGCTCGCCTATGCTCGCGGCGTGGCGGCCACCACGCGCCCGATCATCCCGGAGCTGCCGATCATCCGCGCTCGTGGGGAGGGCGAGCAGCGCGCGACGTTCTTCGAGCTTTTCTTCGACCTCGTCTACGTCTTCGCTGTCACCCAGCTGTCGCACCATCTGCTCGCGGACATCAGCTGGTCGGGCGCGGCCGAGACGGCGTTCATGCTCGTCGCCCTGTACTGGGCGTGGAACTACACGACGTGGATGACCAACTGGTTCGACCCCGACACGGCGCCGGTCCGGCTCGTGCTGGTGTTCGTGATGCTCGCGAGCCTGCTGATGGCGGTCGCGATCCCGGAGGGATTCGGTGAGCACGCGCTGCTGTTCGCGTGCGCCTACACGGGCCTGCAGATCGGGCGCAACGCGTTCGTCGTCGCGGTCACGCCGCGCGGCTTGTTCAACGAGAACTTCCGCCAGATCCTTGCGTGGAGCGTGCTCTCGGCGCCGCTGTGGGTCGCGGGCGGCATCGTCGATTCGGAGGCGTTGCGCTGGGTTCTGTGGCTGGGTGCCCTCGGACTTGACCTCGCGGCGCCGCTGGTGACGTATTGGCTGCCCGGCGTGGGCGCTACCGCCATGAGTCAGTGGCAGATCGAGGGCGCCCATTTCGGCGAGCGCTTCCAGCTGTTCGTGATCATCGCGCTCGGCGAGAGCATCGTTCTCGCAGCGGCCACTGCCTCGGATACGGGGTTGAGCCTCGAGGTCGTCGCCGCGCTCCTGCTCGCCTTCCTCTCCTCGACGGCGCTCTGGTGGCTGTACTTCGGCCAGGTCGCCGGCAGGGTTTTGGAGCGGATCCGCACGGCCACCGCCGAGGAGCGGGGGCAGATCGGCCGCGACATCTACACCTACCTACACCTCCCAATCGTGGCGGGAATCGTCCTCGTCGCGGTCGGCGACGAGCTCGTGATCGCGCACCCGACGGACGCCCTGCATGACTCGGGAGCGCTGGTCGCGCTCGGCGGCCCAGCCCTCTTCCTCGCTGGTCTGATGGCCTGCGCCGCCAGGATCGGCCAGACCCAGAGCGTGCCGCGAGCCGTGGTGGTCATCGCGCTCCTCGCCGCCGTGCCGCTCGCCGCCGGCGCCGACGGGCTGGTCGCGTCGGGAGTGCTCACCGCGCTGCTGGCCGCGCTCGTGGTCGCCGAGCAGCTGCGCGGCGCGTCCTGAGCCGAACGGCAGGGCTTGCGGAGGCCCCGCGGTGGCAACGCCTGATGCTCCCGTCGCGCCGATCCCAAGTTCGACTACCGAACCGTGGGGTTACGCGCGTCCTCGCCGACAACCGCGACACGCTTCCAAAGGACGACGGGCGGGCTCAGCTAGCGCTGCCGTCGCTTCCGCATCTCGCGCAAAGCAGAAGTGCCGGTGTGCATGGACAGCGGCACTCAGGGTCGAAGCGCCCGTTCGAGCCGTCGGTCGCCCGGATCTCGCGCAGAACGTCGAGCCCCGACGCATCCGGCAGCACCAGGTCGAGAAGCAGCAGGTCGCCTTCCCGTTATTTATTCGGGCCTATCCCCGTCGGCTAGGCAGAGTGGGCCAGCGCCGCGCTCCTCCCTTCACGCGAAAGCAGAAGGGTCGGGTTGCCCTCCACTACTGCGGGGTCACCAGGAGGACGCTCCTGGTGGCGCTGGTGGCGTTGAGAGCGAGTGCGCCATGTCTGCGGTGTCCGCTAGGGTCCCGCGCCGATGATCCGAGGCAGAGGGGACTCCGGGCGGATCGCGCATCCGCCTGCCCGGGCGGCCGAGGCGCCTGCGTTACCCCGTGCCCGACGCTTGCCCGGTCTCGCCGCGCTCCTAGCGGTGCTTTCCCTCTGCGCGCTGGCGCTTCCCACAGCGGCTACGGCGGGCAAGGCTCCCCCGCCGCCGCCCCCGGAGTTCTTCGGCTTGGTGCCGCAGGGCAACATGCCCTCGAACGCCGACTTCGCGCGCATGGGACAGGCCAAGGTGGGCACGGCCCGGCTGGTCGCGAACTGGCGCCAGGTCGAGCCGCGGGACGACGCCTGGAACTTCGGCTCGCTCGACGCCTACGTCGGGAACCTCGCCGCGGCCGGGATCCGTCCCTTCCCGGTCTTCTTCCACACAGCGTCCTTCGTCAGCTCGGACGATCGTCAGCTGCCGGTGCACTCCGCACAGGCCAAGGAGCAGTGGAGGGAGTTCGTGGCCAGGGTCGTGCAGCGCTACCGCGCGGGCGGCGAGTACTGGAGCACGGCGTATCCGATCCAGCATCCGGGCGCGCAGCCGCTGCCGGTGACAGCGTGGCAGTTGTGGAACGAGCAGAACGGCCCCAAGCACGCCCACTACCCCAATCCCACCGAGTACGCCGAGCTGATCAGGATCTCGCACGAGGCGATCGCAAGCCGCGACCCGGCGGCCGACCTCGTGCTCGGCGGCATGTTCGGAACCCCCACCGGCGAGGGGGGGATCGACGCATGGGACTTCCTGAGCGCCGTTTACGCGTCCCCCGGTGCGAAGGAGTCCTTCGACGCCATCGCGCTGCATCCCTACTCCCCCGACATCAAGGGGATCAAGGAGCAGGTCAACAAGATGCGCAAGGTGGTGAAGAAGAACGCAGACGAGCGGGCGAAGAAGAAGCTCAAGAAGGCGAAGACGAAGCTCAAGCGCGCCAAGAGGAGCGATCGCAAGGCGAAGATCAAGAAGGCGAGAAAGCGGGTCAAGGCGGCGAAGAGGGGGCTCCAGCAGGCCGACATCTGGGTGACCGAGATTGGCTGGGGCTCGGAGGGAGCGAGCACTTCCCGGCTTGTGAAGGGCCTCGAGGGGCAGGCGACGCTGCTGAGGAAGTCGTTCGAGCTCTTCGAGAAGCAGCGGAAGAAGTGGAAGATCGCCAGCGTTCTTTGGTACACGTGGCGGGACGTCAACCGGGTCGGCGCGCCTTGCGACTGGTGTGCCACGGCCGGGCTGTTTAGACAGGACGGGGTCACCGCCAAGCCCGCGTGGAGCGAGTACGTCCGCTTGACTGGCGGCAGCTGACCGACCGGTCGCCACCACCCTCGACCGCCTCGGCTTTCGCCCTCGCCGGCCCGGACGAGGTGTTCGTCTCTAGCACCGTCAAGGACCTCGTCGTCGGCTCGGGCATTCGTTCAGCGACCGCGGCGCCCGCGAACACAACCGCTTCTCGCGCAAAGCGGCTTGCGAGCTACCGCGGCTGAGCGGCCGCGCGCTCGCCCTGCTCGAGCCCGACTGCGTCCTCGAGGGTTCGCCCGTCGGAGTCGAAGCGGGCGGCCCACGCCGCCTCACCGACTACGCCGTCGGGAGGCAGGCCGCTCCAGCGCTGGAACGCTCGGACAGCTTCCTCGGTCTCCCTGCCGAAGCTGCCGTCGATGCGGCCGTCGAACATGCCCGCCCGGCGTAGGGCGCGCTGGAGCCTCAACACAGGCTCTCCCTGATTGCCGAACTGCAACACCGGGGTGGCGCTCCGTCGCCAATGCCCGCTGGTGGGGGCGTCCGGACCGATCTGGTCGTTCTGGAGGAGCTCGAGCATCACCAGGTTCAGCTCGTAGACCTCGTGGCCCAGCCACGTTAGGCGCCGGCCGATCGGCGGCACCGGAACGTCGGCGTGGTCGGGAACCGATACGTCCTGGACGAACTGGTCGAGCGCCCGGCCGGTCGCGGTGTACTCCTCGTAGACATGATCCTCGAGCTGCTGTCGTGCTCCCCCGCCGAAGTAGGTCTGCACCAGAGCGAGCGTGCGGTTGAGGTTGTCGTTCCACGGCGCCAAAACCTTGCGGTACTCCTCGAGCGGTTCGCGCAAGGCGGTCACGTCCCGCCCGGCGGGCGCGCATCGCTTGGCCGCCCAGAAGACGAGCCGCATCCGGTACAGGCGCCTGTCCAGCAGGCTGCTCACCTCCTCGAACACCTTGATCGCCTGCTCACGCTGCTGGTCGAGCTGCAGCGCGCGATGCTGGTGCGACCAGTTACGCGTCTGGAAGAAGAGTCCGAGCGCCCCGCCCGCGACGCTCGTCAGCAGGAACCCGATCACCAGGAGGAGCACCTGATCGCCCATCGCTGAAAGCATCACCCCGACGCTGCGTCAATTCAAGCCTTCGGAGCCGAAGCCGGCTGCGTGCCGTCTGAGTCAGGCAGGCTCCCAACTGACCTGGCCGCGGCGCCCGGGGGCGAGGTCGGGGGTGGGAACCACGATGACGCGCATCCACTCCATCTGTTCAAGCGGAACAACGGCTTCGACGAAAGTCTGGATTCCCTTGGTTTGCAGCAGGAATGTCCAGGAAGTGGAATGGAGCGGAACGCGCCCGACAGGATTCGAACCTGTGACCTTCGGTTCGTAGATTGACCGTTGCACTTGTGCCCTTGTAACCCCGCCCTTACCGGTCCTGCGGAGTCCGATCTGCGCTTCTGCTCTCACGCGGAAGCGGAAGTCCCGCCCCAGGCTGCCATGCGCTGCC
Organism: uncultured Thermoleophilia bacterium; assembly: GCA_963754225.1. Lineage (GTDB taxonomy): Bacteria > Actinomycetota > Thermoleophilia > Solirubrobacterales > 70-9 > DASPWW01. The sequence continues at coordinate 468,799 of CAVWEV010000005.1, read as the reverse complement.
TGTTATGGCTAGCGGAAGAGCTTGCCAGACCAGCTCGGAAACCTCGGTCGGGGGTCGGGAGCAGCGTCGGTCGCCGAGGTCGCATGCTGATTCAATCCGTTGACACCCCGCGATGGCTCGCACGCTTACGGGACCTGAGCGAAGAAATGACACCCGACTACGCCGACTACGCGCCGACTCCGGTAGAGGACTTCCTGGATCCCGACGATCCGACGCTCTTCCCTCGTCTCACGCCCGCGCAGGTCGAGTACCTGGGGGAGATCGGAACCCAGTTGTCATTCTCACGCGGGGAGCTCGTTTGGGAGCACGGCCAGCGCGACACCCCCCTGTACGTGGTCCTCAGCGGAGCCCTGGACATCATCGACCGAGCGCCGGAGGGTGACCGCTACTTCACCCAATGCAGGGAGGGGACCTTCGCCGCCGATATCTCCATGTTCACCGGTGAGCCGACGCTCGCCGCCGGGTTCGCGGCCGAACCAACCTCGCTTCTGGCGCTCCCGCCGGAGGACGTGCGCAGGGTGGTTGCGACCGCCGCCGAGCTCGGCGACCTCCTCCTGCGCACGATGGTCACGCGCCGGGAGTGGCTGCAGGGCCGCGGCTTGGGTCAGCAGCGCCTGATCGGCTCGCGATGGTCAGGCGAGGCGTTCGCCGTACGGGAGCTGCTGGAGCGCAACCTCGTTCCCTTCACCTGGCACGACCTCGCCACCGACGATGAGAGCCGGGTCCTGCTCGACGGACTCGGCATCGGAGACGCCGAGTGCCCGGTCCTGGTGCGCTCCGACAGCGTCCTGCGGCGGGCGACGGTGACCTCGGTCGCCGACGAGCTGGGGCTGCGAGCGCAGGTCGATGGCCAGGCCTTCGACGTCATCGTGCTCGGCGGTGGCCCGGCTGGGTTGGCCGCGGCGGTGTACGCCTCCTCGGAGGGTCTCACCACTCTGGTCGTCGAGCGATTCGCCCCGGGCGGGCAGGCGGGGACTAGCGCTCGAATCGAAAACTATCTCGGCTTTCCCACCGGTCTCTCCGGCGCCGAGCTCACCCGACGAGCGACGCTCCAGGCGCGCAAGTTCGGCACCGTGATCTCCAGCGTCCACGAGGCCTCTCACCTGTCGGAGCCGGATTCGGGTGGGCTACGCGAAGTCGGGCTTGCGGACGGTCAGCGCGTGCGGGGGCGGGCCGTGGTCCTGGCGCCGGGCGCCGACTACCGTCGGCTGCCGGCCGAGCACGCCGAGCGTTTCGAGGGCCTGGGCCTTTATTACGCGGCGACGCACGTCGAGGCCCAGCAATGCTCGGAGGAGGATGTGATCGTCGTCGGCGGAGGAAACTCGGCCGGCCAGGCCGTGGTCAAGCTCGCCGACCACGCGCGTCAGGTCCATGTCGTGGCTCGGCGGCGGCTCGAAATGGCGATGTCGCGCTACCTGGTCGATCAGATCGAGGCAAAGTCGAACGTCACCGTTTGGGCCGGATGTGAGGTGCGGACGCTCGAGGGAGACGGCAAGCTCGAGGCCGTGGTGATCTCGGGCGGGGGACCCGATCGCCGGGTCGAGACCTCGGCGGTATTCGCGATGATCGGCGCCTCCCCGAGGTCGGAGGGGCTGGTCGATTACGTCGGCCAGGACGACAAGGGCTTCGTGGTCACCGGCGAGGAGGCGCGCCGCCACCCCGACTTCTCCCGACACTGGGACGGGGCGGACAGAGGCCCGCTGATGCTGGAGTGCACGCGTAGCGGCGTCTTTGCCATCGGCGACGTCCGCAGAGGCTCAACCAAGCGCGTGGCAGCGGCCGTGGGCGACGGCGCGCTGGTCGTCCGCTCCATCCACGCTTCGTTCGACACGCGCCGGACGTCCCGTTAAGGAAATCGGCAGTCTCCGGTCCTTTAATTGTTCAGGTGGAGAGGCGAGAGGGCGAATGACTCGCTCGTGCGCCCGGATCGGGGCTGTGTTGCTCCGCAGGGCCGGGTGACGCGTAGGCGGCGACGAAGCCCTGGCGCCAGCTCGGGTAGCGCAGCTCCCAGGCCAGCTCGCGCTTGGCCTTCGCGTTCGAGGCGCCGCGAGCCTCGGTTCCCAGCACCACCGCGATTTGGCCCGCGAACAGCCGCGCCAGCCAGCGGGGGACGTGTCGGGGCGGCTTGGCGCCAAGCACCTCCGCGAGCACCGGCAACCACTCGCGGGCCGCGGCGGGATCGTCGTCGACGATGTTGTAGATCCCCGCTTCGCCGCGCTCGAGCGCGAGCACGGTCGCGGCGGCGGCGTCGTCGAGGTGGATGAACGAGGAGAGGCCGCTGCCCTCGCCCACGATCGGGAACTGGCGCTTGCGCACGGGCTCGACCAGCCCGTCGTTGGACGCGCCGTAGAAGATCCCGTAGCGAAGCGCGATCCCGCCGGCGTCGGTCACCGACTTGTCGAGATACCGCATCGCGGTGTCGCCCTCGCGCATCCCCGGCAGCGTGTTGGGATCGAGCGGGTCGTCCTCGGTCTTTACTGGCCCGCCCTCGCGTGCGTAGCGCATGCTGGCAAAGCTCTGCGCCACGAACCGGTGAACGCCCGCATCGCGCGCGGCGGCGAGCAGCGCGTCGATGCCCTCGGTGCGAAGCCGATTGGTCTGCGCGAAGCTGCGGTCCAGGTTCCTGGAGAACCGCACACCCGTCAGCGCGGTCGCCTCGTGGACGATCGCGTCAGGTTCCGCCTTGAGGACCGCCTCTCGTACGGCGCGCGGGTCGAGCAGATCGAGCGCGACCGGCTCCGCCCCGAGCGCCCGCACGGGCTCGGCGCCTGTGGGCGAGCGGTGGGTGCCGATCACCTCGTGCCCTGCGTCGATCAGCTGGGGGACGAGCCGGGTTCCGATCGCCCCGCTGGCTCCTGCTACGAAGACTCGCATGACTTCTCCTTTCGGTCACATTGACTCGATCTTGGGGGTCTAGTGCTATGACCCAACGCGACGGAGGAATGTGACGATGGATGAGCGAGACTGGCTGGCGGAGCGCTTCGAGGAGAACCGAAGCCGCCTGCGGGCGGTGGCCTACCGGATGCTTGGCTCGGTGAGCGAGGCCGACGACGCCGTCCAGGAAGCCTGGCTGCGCCTCAACCGCAGCGATGCGAGCGAGATCGAGAACCTCGGTGGGTGGCTGACGACCGTCGTCGGGCGCATCTCGCTGAACATGCTGCGCTCACGCGACTCGCGACGCGAGCAGCCGCTCGGCGTGCACGTGCCCGAGCCGATCGTCGACCGCGCCGACGGCACCGACCCCGAGCACGAGGCGCTGCGTGGCCGACTCCGTCGGTCTCGCACTGCTCGTGGTGCTCGAGACGCTGAGCCCCGCCGAGCGGCTCGCGTTCGTGCTCCACGACATCTTCGCCGTGCCCTTCGACGAGATCGCGACGATCGTCGACCGTTCCCCCGAGGCGGCGCGCCAGCTGGCGAGCCGCGCCCGACGCCGCGTGCGGGCTGAGAACACCGTCCCCGACGCCGACCTGGACGCTCAGCGAGAGGTCGTCGACGCCTTCCTCGCGGCCGCGCGCGACGGGGACTTCGACCGATTGGTCGCGGTCCTCGACCCCGATGTCGTCCTCAGAGCCGACCTTGGCGCAGCCGGATCGCGAGAAGTCCGGGGGCCGACCGCGGTCATCGGCCAGGCCATGTTCTATTCGCAGCTCGGGCTCGCCATGAAGCCGGCGCTCGTCAACGGCGCGGTGGGATTGGTCACGACGCGGGACGGCCAGCCCTTCTCGGTCGGAGCGTTCACGGTCCGAGGCGGAAGAATCGTCGAGATGGACTGGCTCGCCGACGCCGCGCGCCTGCGCGAGCTCGACCTGACGATCCTTGACGACTGACCATGAACGCACCGGACTCAGGATTTGTCACGTACGACGAGCTCAGGGGGCCGGACCTCGACGCTGCGCGCTGGAGCCCGGCGCGCCTGCCGCTCCCGACGGGCGGCGAGCACATCCCGCTGGACCCCAACGCGGAGCTGGCCGTCGGCGAGGGCGAGGTGCGAGTGACGATTCCGCGCTTCTCGCTGTCGCACGACAGGTTTCAGCCCGCCGACAGCCCCAAGTACCTCATGTTCTCGACTCGCGAGTACGAGCTGCCGCCGGATCGGCCCGCGACGTTCGCGGTCGACCTCGCGGTCGAGAACCTCGGGGGGAACCGGGGGACTACCGTCGCGGGATGGCCGCCTTCCACGTCTTCGACCTCGACGTGAGCAAGCGCGTGTTCGCCGCCTGCGGCACCTCCACCCGCGTGCTCGCACTGCACGAGCAGCTGGGCTTGGGCGGTGGCGGAGCGGGCGAGCCCTTCTACCACGTAGTCGAGTCGCCGTACGAGGACTTCGACGACGACTTCACCCGGCTTCGCGCGTGCGAGATCACGCTCGACCGGAGCAGATCGACCGCGGCCTGGCGCGTCGACGGCCACACGGTGTACGAGGCCCACGGCACCCTGATCCCCGAACGCGCTCGCATCGGGTTCGGGATCTGGACGATGCTGCCGATCCGGGACGGTCGCAGTCGCTCGCTCGACGGCCAGGGCATGGACGCGCGGTGGCGCCGGTTCCGTGTACGCGGGGTCGACGCGTGAGCCGCCACGGCGGCCGGCGGCGGTGATCACCGGAGCCGCGCTTATCTCACCTGCGGCGCAATCGGGGACCAGCGCGCAGCGCGAGCCAGAGCGACGGCCCTACCCCGATGCTTGAGCCGACCCCTCGTCCCGGCTACCCGGCATCGATCTGAGCGAGATACTGCGCGGGTAGGTGATTTGGGAGGGGACAAACGGTTGAGCGCTTACGACGCCGGTGAATGGACCGAGTTCTTCGTCGCGGCTGCCGGTGCCTCGGCCGCCCTGGCAGGGCTCGTCTTCGTCGCCGTCTCGATCAACATCGAGCGGATCCTGGCCATGGCGGGCATACCCGATCGGGCGCTGCAGGCGCTGATGCAGCTGTTGGCGGTGGTGGTGTTCTCGCTACTCGCGCTCGCGCCCGGACAGAGCAACGTCGCGCTGGGGCTCGAGTTGGTGGCCATGGGCTTGGCCATTACCGTCGCGAGCGTCTGGCTGATCACCCGTGCCCTGAAGGCGCATGGAATCACCTCTCCGCTCGACCCGAGAAGAGCGCTCGTTGCGGCCGGCACGGTCCCGTTCGTCGTCGCCGGCGTGAGCCTGATCACCGAGGCGGGCGGTGGCATCTACTGGGTCCTCGCCGGGGTGATCGCCGCGCTCATCGGAGGGGTCCTGAACGCATGGGTTCTGCTGGTGGAGATCCTGCGCTGACGTGACCCGACGCCCTCGCTCGGTCGCTCAGCCGGCGATCAGCTCCCGCGCCTCCCACGGCGCCCGTCCGCCGAGCACCGCGTCCGCGTAGGCGCTCGTACTCGCCGGCGGCGATCGCCTCGCGCGCGCCGGCGATCAGCCGCTCGACGAAGGTGAGGTTGTGGAGCGTGATCAGCCGCGCGCCGGTCAGCTCCTCGGCGCGCGACAGGTAGTGCAGGTAGGCGCGGGTGTGCTCTCGGCAGGCGGGGCACGGGCAGCCCTCGACCAGCGGGCCGGTGTCCTCGGCGTACGACGCGCGCCGAACGTCGAAGCGGAAGCGCTGCTCGGGCAGCGGCGCCAGCGCCATCCCGTGGCGGCCGAGCCGCGTCGGCACCGCGCAGTCGAACACGTCGATCCCGCGGCGGATCCCCTGCATCAGGTCGTCGGGCTCGCCGATCCCGAGCAGGTGCTTGGGCGCGTCTGCCGGCAGGTGGGGAAGCGTCATGTCGAGCACGCCGTACATCTCCGGCTTGTCGCGCCCCAGCGTCCCACCGATCGCGATCCCGTCGATCGCCGCGGCCGCCACCCGCTCGGCCGAAGCGCGGCGCAGGTCCTCGTGCACCCCGCCCTGGACGATCCCGAATACCGCCTGGCGCGACGGGCCGTTGCGCTGGTGCCACTCGAGGCAGCGATCGAGCCAGCGGTGGGTGCGCTCGGTGGAGCGCGCGGTGTACTCGCGCTCGGCGTGGAACGGCGTGCACTCGTCGAGGACGAGCGCGATGTCCGAGCCGAGCGCCGCCTGGACCTCCATCGAGCCCTCGGGGCCGAGCGTGCGCTCGGTGCCGTCGACGTAGGAGCGGAAGCGCACCCCGTCCTCGGACACCTCGAGCACCTTGCCCTCGGTCTCGCGCCGGCGCCGCCCCTTGATCTCGTCGGCGACCGCCCCGTGGGCGAGCGAGAAGATCTGAAACCCGCCGGAGTCGGTGATGATCGCGCGGCGCCAGCCCATGAACTCGTGCAGGCCTCCCAGCTCGGCGATCCGCTCCGGGCCGGGCGCCAGCAGCAGGTGGAAGGTGTTGCCGAGCACCAGCTCGTAGCCCAGCCCCTGCACCTCGCTCGACTCCAGCGAGCGCACCGTCGCGCGCGTGGCCAGGGGGATGAAGGCCGGCGTCGCCACCGGTCCGTGCGCGGTGTGGAGCACGCCGGCCCGCGCCGCGCCGTCGCGCGCGGCGATCTCGAAGCGCAGCCGTTCGGGGTCGCTCCGCATGCACCGGAGCCTAGAGCCGCGCGCCCGCTGGCCTAGTCTGGGATGGGATGAGTGGCTTCGACGGGCTCCCCGACACGCGCCACAGCCTCCGCGGCCTCACCGGCGAGGGCGACGAGGCGTGGCTGATCCGCGACATCGCGCGCAAGCTGTACCGCTGCCCCGGGTGCCACGCCGCGATCGAGATCGGGACCGAGCATGTGGTCGTCCACTACGTGCGCCGGGTGGGAGGCTCGGACCACCACCACTGGCACCGGCGCTGTGCCGAGGACCTTCTGATCCCCGAGCTGCGCGGGATCCAGCGCGTGCCCGCCGCGGAGTCCGCCCGCGGACGACTCGAGCGGCGGGCGCGCCGCCCCGCGGGCCGGCGCCGCTGAGGCGTTACACGCGCTGGTATGTGTAACAAAACGACTGGGGTGGTATGTCACGATCGCCCGCTATCGTCGCCACATGACCCGGTCCGCCGCCGAGACCGCTCCGCGCCGCGGCCGCCCCGCCGCGGCGAGCCGCGAGGACGTCCTCGAGGCCGCGACGAATCGGTACCTGCGCGGGCACCGCGTCGACGTCCAGGCGATCGCCGCCGAGCTCGGCCTCGGGCGCACGACGATCTACCGCTGGTTCGGGTCCCGCGAGGGGCTGATCGGCGACGTGCTGGTGAGCGTCACCAAGCCGCTGCTCGCCGAGGCGCGCGCCGGCGCGCGCGGAAAGGGTGGCGCCAAGATCGTCGACACCTTCGACCGCTTCAACCGCAGCCTCGTCGACGCTCCCGCCCTCCGCCGTTTCGTCGAGCAGGAGCGCTACGCGGCCGTGCGGATCATCACCTCGGGCGCGGGCAACGTGCAGCCCCGCAACGTGGCGATGATCACCGAGGTGATCGAGGACGAGGTCCGAGCGGGGAACTACGACCCGCCGGTCGAGCCGGCGACGCTCGGCTACGCGATCGTGCGGCTCGCCGAGGCCTTCATCTTCAATGAGAGCGCCACCGGGATGCGCGACAGCGTCGATCGCCTGCGCGACGTCGAGGCCGCGCTGCTCGGCGTCCACGCATCCGACTGACGCCCGTTGACTTCGACACATCAACGGGATACGTTTTGAAACGTAACGCGGCTCTGTTCTGTTATCCGGAGCCACCGCTCACCTTGTCGGGGTCGATCCCCTGGGGGAGGCTCAGCGAGCAGGAGAAGCGGCCGAAGGCCCGCTCGACGCGGTAATAGCCCTCGCCCTCCTTCTTCTCCTCCGCCTTGCGCTCACCCGAGACGGTGAGCACGCCGTCCTCGACCTCGACATCGACGTCGTCCTCGCTCAGCCCCGGCAGGTCGTAGTCTGGTCCGCTCGCACGGTTTCGCAACGGCTACGCGCCACCCTGAAATGTCGAGTGACGTTTTAGGTAGTCGATGGACTACCGAATTCGTCACTCGGCGGGAGGGCGCAGGTGGGGCGCGAGCGGGCTAGGCCTGCGTGCCCTCGCTCGTACGCGCCCTGCGCGTGAGTGAAACGAAGATCCGTACAGAGGCGCGTGTCAAATGCGCGCGTCGCGATTCGCGCGAAATGCGAGTGCGGGCTCAGGTCCGAGTCTTGCCTTGCCGCAGCATCTCAAGTGTCAGCCGCACCGAACCCATGCCGGAATTGTCGCAACCACAGATCCGTGCCGACGAAGATCGTCGGGGGCACTCCGCTTCCTAGCCGGGCTGGCTTACTTCCGCAGGCAGAGCACCCTGGCCTGGAACGTCTGCAGGCTGGGACGTGTCGATTCAAAGCGGTCAGGAAGAAGCCCTGGCGTTTGCCGACTCCGAGTGACGCGACTTCGTGCAGCACGGCGCCACTTCCGCCCTGGCGAGCTTCCGGCCGCCGAGCGAGCGTCATAGCACGCTCGCCGCGCTTGCACTCCGCCGTCGATGTGCCGGAATCATCAGGCTGGATCGTCACCACATTCCCGTCGCGCAGTACGAACGGCCTGAGATCCTTCCCGCCGACCTTGTTCGGAGCTCGCTTTCGTGCCCGCGTACGCGCTCCCACCGAGCGCCACCGCGAGGGCCAGGTAGGCGATCGCCTGGCGGCGCACGTGCTGGCCGAGGCTGTGGCCCGCCCGCCTGATCCGATGTCCCATCTCTCACGCCTCCTTTCGCCGCGCCGATTCGGGGCGGCTGCCTCACCTGCAGTGCGCAGGCACGCTAGCGCTCCGGTGGCCGGAGCGGTCTCGGGCACGACGGTCACCCGGCGCGCCCGCGAGCGGGCGGGCGCCTTGTCTGGCCAGGCGTTCTCGCGGGTCACCTTCACCCGGAAGCGGAAAGTGACGGGACGGGTGTAGAAGGTGCCGAAGCGGTAGCTCGTCGAGTCTCGCCCATCGCCGCGGGTAGCGAACACCTCCTTGACCGTGCCCCACTTGCGTGCGCCCTCGCGGACCTGAAGCTCGACGAGCTTTCCGCCGACAGGGATCTGGCTGCCGTGGTGTTTGACCGCGCCCCCGAACGTCACCGACTCGCCCGCGCGAACGCGCCTGCGCGAGGTGTCGAACTGCACTCCGCTTCTCACCTTGAGGCCGAGCTCCTGTGCTCCGGCGGCCGGTAGCGCTTCGATCCCGGATAGGTGACGTGGACGTCTCGTCGACGGCCCGGTCGCGAGGCGAAGCGCGAAGCGCCCGTCCTTATCGGTGACGGCCTCGCTCGTGTGCTGCGATTCGAGCGAGCCGAGCGCGTACTGCTCGTGGACCTTCACAGTCTGCAGCGGAAGCGGGTCGCGATCCGCGGACAAGAGCTCCGCGGACCTCGGGGCTCCTCCCGTACCTGATCGTGCGCTTCAGCGCTCCATTCCCGATCCCGGCACGCAGCTGGGTGTCCGCCCGAAGCGGGAACCGCAGGGTCATCGGGTGGCCGTTCTCGCGTGTTCCCACCTCCGCGCTTCGGTTCCCGGCCTCGTCCTCGGCCCAGGCCTTGAAGTCGTAGCGCCCGGCCGGCACGGCCTCCGAGTCGACGCGCGCGCGCAGCTCGCCTGCCTGGGTGACGGTCGGCAGCTCGTGCCACTCGTTCGTCCCGTCGCGCTTGTAGGCGACCTTTCCGGCCTCCACGCCGGAGTAGCGCTCGTCCACCGGGGCACGGATGAGCTCGGATCCGCGGGGTTCTGCGCGTTGCGGAAGGTGGGGTCTGGCACCTCGTTGTCGACCTTCACCTCGCGGGTGGTGCAGCTGGAGTTCGAGCTCACCGCCGCCGCCGAAGTCCCACGCGCACGCGCGCACCGTGTTGTCGCCGTTGCGCCACGGGCCCGCGACGGTATTGCCGCTTAGCCGATCTGCCAACCGGCTCGGGTGAACATGGCCGCATCAGCTTGACGTAGCCATGGGTGGTCAGTTGGCAGGAGCCAAAGCTTTCGCCTGCGCTGCGGCCGTTCACGGTCACGCTGTACGCCGCCACGCCGCCGCCGCGGTCGCTCGCGTCATAGGTCAGGCTCTGGCTACCGCGGTGCCACCCATCGGTCGCCGGTGCGGGGCTCACGAGCTCGCCCGCGATCCGCGGAGTCGGCTTGCTCAAGTCGCTCAGGGTGAAGGTGACGTCGCGCAAGTAGGCCCGGGTGTGCGTGGAGCCGTTGCTGTCGCACGTGCCTGCCGCGCACACGAGGCGGACCCCGAAATGCCCCACCCCCCAAGCGCCGAAGTTAAAGCCATAGCCCTGCCAGTACTCGTTCCCGTCCGCGATCCGCAGGTCCCCCCAGGCGCCGCTGAAGATCCGCGCCGAGTAGCCGTGCGAGCTTCGCAGATCCTCGAGCCCGGAGGCGCGGGAGATTGCTGTGCCAGGGGGCGCGTACCAAGTCCAGCGCCCGTCCTCACCCTAGTTCTAGCCCTGCCGGGGTTGTGGATGCCGATCGCAGCGTGGCAGGAGTTCTGAGCGGTGAAGGCGCCCCCATCCTGCTTTTGCACATCAGGGATCCAAGCCCGGGTTACCCGGGCTCGCCGGCCAAGGAGAGCACTGGGACGCTCCCGTAGCTCCCGGCCTTGGCCGCGTCCGCAAAGCCGAATCCCGCCAGCAGCGCAACCGCGCCCCCGAGCGCCCGGACCACCACCTGGAGCTTCCCGATCACTCTGTCCATTCGCTTCTCCCTTTGCAGTTCAAGGTCGCTACGAGCCCCAACTCCTGTGTCACCGCCCCCCGAGTCCCCTCCCCCGGCTCGAGGCACCTGCGCCCCCTGCGCCCACGCTCGCGGAGCCGCTGCTCGCCGCGCCCGCAGAGCACAAGCCCAAACTCCTGCTGGACCGGGGGTGCCGGCGCGGGTTCCGGCTCGATCGGCGTGTCAACCGTCTCCGGAGGAGGCGCCGGCCGCGCGCCGGGCGGGGGTGCCGCCACCTCGTGACCCACCTGGGAGGGGAGCGTTAGCGGCCTCGACGAGGCACCGTGGTGGGCTGGCCGCTCGGCGGGCGCCTGCTCAACCTCGGCGCGCTCGGCGGTGGTCGGAAGGTGCACGGGCGCCAAGCCGGTTGCCACGCACGCGGTGGCCGCGCCGGTGCCGATGCACGCCGCGACCACTTGGGACCGCGCCGACTCCCGCCAGCTTGGCGAGGCCACCGGCCGCGCCGACCCCGGCGCCGCGGGCCCCGCCCGCTGCCCCTGCCTGTGCCACGGTCTCTGTCGGCTCTCCGCCGCTACGCGTGAACACGCCGACCGCGGAGTCGCGCGCTCGCTCGGCGGCCTCGCCGATCCGATCGCCGAGCGAGACCTGGTCGCCGCCCACCGCGTCGGCCACCCCAGCCCAGGCGACCGAGCCTCCGACCTCGTGCAGATGGCCCTGAGCTTGCCGACGAACTCGACGCAGTGGCGGCAATGCGAGAGATGCTGCCGCGCCTGGCGTTGCTGCTCGTCATCGGCCAGTCCGGCGGCGTATGCCTTCAGCATCGGCTCGCGATCGGCGCACCACTGACCGCGCTCGAGCAGGCGCAGCTTGGCGCTGAGCTCGTCGACGCCCCGCGTGATCTCCTTTCGATAAGCGCGGTGCGAGAGGCCCTTGACCAGCCCACACATCTCGCGCGGTTCCAGCCCCCAGCCATACCTGAGCAGCATCACCGCCCGTCTACGCGGCGGAAGCGTCCCGAGAAGCTCACGAGCGATTCTGCAACTCCTTCAGCTTCGGCGACACGCTCGTCCGGGAGAGTCGGTCGTCGAAGCATGCTCGAACAGCGTCGAGCGGCGCGGTCGGTCGCCTTCCGCGCCGGCGTAGCTCCTTGCTGGCCTGATTTGCCACCGCCGTCAGCACGTACTTGCGCATCTCGCTCGTCGCTGAGCTCATCCCTGCGACGCTCCAGCGCGCCCGCAACGTCCCCAACCACGCGTTCCCGTACACGTCCTCGATCTCGTCCTCCCGAGACGCGCATCCGAATGCCGCCCACCATCGTGCGCGCCGGACCCAGCTGCTCCCTCGTACAACCGGCCATACCGCTGATGCCAGGACCCGGATCGCGACGGCGGCGCCTCGACCGCGCCGTCCAGCTTCGCGGCCTTCTCCCCCTCCGCCGAGAGTGTTAGCTGTCGCCACCGACCTCTCCATGGGTGCTCACCCGTCACCAACCCCGTGGAGGTCGGGCGGCGCCCCCCGACTGTGATGCTGCGCCGCAGTGCGACCCCAGCGACGCCACCTTCCTGGCGCGCCGTGCCCGGTCGCTTGTCGGCTCCTCTCGCCCGTCGATACCCCCCGACAACAGCCGGCGAACCTATTCGAGCGAATCGTTACTTGCGTCGATCACGATCGCAATTTGCGGATTTTCCAAACCTCAGGGTTGGCGCAATTTGCGTGAAGTTGCGAACAGCGAGATACTGAAATGCCATGAGACCCGACGAGATCGACGAGCTCGTCCGTAAGGGAGTCGAGAGCTACAACGCTCGCGACGCGGAGGCGAGCCTCGCGTCTTGGGACCCCGAATGTGAGTGGCATCCGTTTCTGTCGACCGAGGTCGAGGGGGCCCCTGCATACCGCGGGCACGACGGTCTTCGCCAATGGTTCCGGGACACAGACGAGATGTTCTCCGAGGTGGAGTGGCGCGTGGAAACGGTCCGCGACCTTGGGGACGATCGAGTCCTGGTGCTCGGCCACATCCACGCTCGTGGCCGGACGAGCGGCGCGGAGGTGAGCTCACCGATCGGTCATCTGTTCGAGTTCCGTGACGGGAAAGTCCTGCGGGGCTGGGCGTATGCCAGCCACGAACAGGCGATGCAGGCCGCGGGGCTGGCCCGATAGAGCTACCCGCTCAATCCGGCCGCTTCGAATGGATCGACCGGCGCGGGGTCCCGGGTCAACCGCCGCCCTTTTCTCGGAAGCGCCGCGCTGCGATACGGTGCCCCGGATTCGTCCGGCGGTAGAGGGCGCAACATCGAACAGGGAGGTACTGGATGGGTGGCATATCCCTCGGCGGCATCGTCGTCATCATCGGAATCGTGGTCGCGATCCTCTGGAGCCTCTGGCTCGGGATCGTCATCGCCCTGATCGGGCTCATCGCGTTCGGTGGTTTTGCGCGAGGGAGGTGGTACTGAGCGCATTTCGGCTCGGATAGCTGGACATCATTGCCGTGTCCGGAGATACTCAGAGCCAGATGATCTCAACGGTCGCCGTGGGCACCGATGGCTCGCCGACTGCCGCTGAAGCGGTCAGGATGGCTGCTGAGATGGCGCAGCGCTTCGGCGCGGAGCTGGTACTCCTCAGCGCGTTCCAGGAGTCCGTGCCGCCAAGCGAGCCCGACGAGCTTCAGTGGGCCTGGAGTTCGTCGGCACGGACCCGGGAGATTCTGGCCAGGGCCGAAGAGGACCTCAAGCGCGACGGGATCATGTGCAAATTGCTCGTCGATCAGGGCGACCCGGCTGAGGTGCTGGTCCGCCTCGCGACGGAGTGCGGGGCGGACGTTCTCGTGATCGGCAACAAGGGAATGCGTCGGCGCATGCTCGGCAGCGTGCCGAACACGGTGTCGCACAAAGCACCCTGCTCGGTCTTCGTGGTCAAGACGAGCTAGCCAGCCCCACGCCGTCAGAGCCTCCGGGCGGTATTACCTCCTGATGCGGAAGTCGATGTGGGTCGCGTAGTGCGACTCGCGAATGCGCGTGCGCTCGAGATCGAGGCGCACCCCGAGATGGCCGAGCAAGGTACGGCCGGCACCGAGGAGCACAGTGGTCAGATGCCCGCGTTCTGAAGGAAGTCGATCACTTCCTGGGCGCAGCGCTCCGGCTCGTCCTCGAAGAGGAAATGGCGAACGCCTTCGAGCAACACGAGGTTCGAACTCGGAATTTCCCTCGCGAAACGCGACGCGTAATCGACCGGGACATACTCGTCTTGCTCGCCCCACAGAATCAGCGTGGGCAGCGCAAGTGCGGCGAGCTTCTTCTGGTAGGGCTCGAGCTCGCCAAGGTCGAAAGAGCGGTAGAGCTCCAGCATGGCGCGGCGGCCCCCCACGGTGGTGAACGCCTTCCAGTATTCGTCTAACGCGCGCTTGTCGAACTGGCTGGAGGCCTCCTCGAGCAGGGTGCCAAATCCTTCGCGGGAGAGGCTGTCCACGAGCGCCTCGCCCTGACCCGGAGTTCGCATCGTCCTGGCGATCTCGATCCACTCGACGTCTGGAAAGAATCCCGTGTTGGTAATCACCAGGCCGCTGACAGCGTCCGGGTGGTCGCATGCCCAACGCAGGCCGATCAGACCACCCGTGTCATGAACGACCAGGACGGCCCTTTCGAGTCCGGTCTGGCTGCGGAAGCCTTCTACCGCTTCGACGTGGCGTTCAAAGGTGCCAGGCGGATCCGGCGGCGAGTCGCCGAAGCCGGGTAGATCCGGCGCCAGCGCTCTGCGGCCCGCTGCGGCAAGCTCGGGAAGCAGGTAACGCCACATGTATGAGCTCTGTGGCCACCCGTGCAGACAGAGCACCGGAGAATGGCCCGACCTCTCTGAGGGCTGCGCCTCCCGGTAGGCAATCGCGCCGGCGCGTTTGAGGGTGAGCTGTGGCACGCGCGCAGGCTATCGACCACGGCTTCGGCTCCCGCTTGGCGCGAAAATCAGCAGCTTCGGCTCGGGCGGCACGGCGTCCGAGTTTGAGGCCCTCTAGAGGTTGACCGTCGCCATTCCGGCCTCGTTGTAGCGCTCGCCCGCCGCCTCGGGCAGCTCGGCGTCGATCCGGGCCAGGTCCTCGTCCGTCAGCTCGACATCGACCGCGCCCGCGTTCTGCTCCAGGTAGCTGCGCCGCTTCGTGCCGGGGATCGGCACCAGATCCTCGCCCTGCGCGAGCACCCAGGCGATCGCCAGCTGGGCGGAGGTGATGCCCTTCTCGGTCGCGATCTCCTCGACCTTGGCGGCGAGCTTCAGGTTCGCGTCCAGGTTCTTGCCGCGTGAAGCGGGGCCCGCTGCGCCGGAAGTCGTCCTCGTCGAGCTCCTCGGGCGACTTGAAGCGGCCGGACAGGAACCCGCGCCCGAGCGGCGCGTAGGGGACGAAGCCGATCCCGAGCTCGCGGCAGGTGGGGAGAACCTCCGCCTCGGGGTCGCGGGTCCAGAGCGAGTACTCGGTCTGGACCGCGGTGATCGGGTGCACGTCGTGAGCCCGGCGGATCGTCTCCGGCGCGGCCTCGCTGAGCCCGATGTGGAGCACCTTGCCGTCGGTGACCAGCTCCGCCATCGCGCCGACCGTCTCCTCGATCGGGACGTCGGGATCGACGCGGTGCTGGTAGTAGAGATCAACATGGTCGGTGCCGAGGCGCCGCAGCGAGCCCTCGATCGAGCGGAGGACGTGCTCGGCCGAGCCGTCGACCGGGCCGACGGTGGACATGTCGCCCGGCGTCGCGCCGTCGGTCCGGCGCGCGAACTTGGTCGCGATCACGTACTCGTCGCGGCGGCCTTCGATCGCGCGTCCGACAAGCTCCTCGTTGGTCAGCGGCCCGTAGAGCTGGGCGGTGTCGATGAAGTCGATCCCGAGCTCGAGCGCCCGCTGGATCGTGCGGACCGACTCGCCCTCGTCGGTGGATCCGTAGAAGGCCGACATTCCCATGCAACCGAGTCCGAGAGCGGAAACATCGAGGTCGGCCAGCTTGCGCCGTTTCATCGTTGTTCCAGCCTTTCGCGGTAGTAGCGGTCGCGATTCAAGATACGCCTTGGAGCGCGCTCTCAGTCAACGAGAAATCTGGATCTCGTCCGCGACCCGCTCGATGTCAGCCGTCGTCGACACCTGGTGCACAGATGCAAGTCCGATCGCGGCGGGCAACCCGGGACCGCCACTGACACCGCCCACGACCGCGTGGACCTCGGTCCCGGCTTGCCTCGCGCGGCGCGCCACCTCGGCGACGACCTTGCCCTCGAGGGTCGTGTCGTCAAGGCGGCCTTCGCCGGTGATCACGACGTCGGCCTCTCGTGCGCGACGATCGAAGTCGAGCAGGTCGCACACGTAGGCGGCGCCGGGAACCAGCTCCGCGTCGAAGCTCGCCCACAGGCCGCCGGCCAGCCCGCCCGCGGCGCCGCTCATCGGCACGCCGCGGGGGTCGCGGGGCAGCGCGGCGGCGAGTCGGTCGAGGCGGCGCTCGAGCCGCGCGACCTGATCGGGGTCGGCGCCCTTCTGGGGACCGTATACGGCCGATGCGCGCTCCCACGGCGTGCGCACGTCGCACAGGCAGACGAGCCCGGCGGCGCCGAGGCCTCCGCCGTCGCGGACCGCCTCGATCGCGCCCTCGCCGCCATCGTTGGTCGCGCTCCCGCCGACCCCCACCAGGACCTGCTCGGCGTGTCGGGACGCGGCGATGATCAGCTCGCCGGTCCCGTATGTCGAGGCCGCCTCGGGGTCGCGCTCGTCGTCGCTCAACAGCCCCAGGCCGCTCGCCGCTGCGACCTCGACGACGGCGGCGCCCAGCCCGTCCGGGAGCCCGAAGCCGGCCGAGACCGGCCTGCCCAGGGGGTCATGGACCTGCGCCTCGAGCGTCCGCCCTCCCGCGCGCGACATCAGGGCGTGCGTCGTCCCCTCTCCCCCGTCGGCGAGCGGGCAGCGGTCGACCTCCCAGCCGCGGCTCGCGAACCCCGCGGCGAGCGCGTCGGCGACCTCGGCGGCCGACAGGGTGCCCTTGAACGAGTCGGGCGCGAGCAGTGCTTTGCGTGCAGTCAAGGGCTCCCCCGGATTCTCGTCGACGCGCCGGCGCGGCGGGACCGCCGCCAGGGCCGGGTCACCGGCGAGGAGCCGGAGCCCGGGCGGGCCGAGCCGATCCTGCGCATGCTGGTGCGCTGATCGGCGCAGGGCCTAGCCTTCACTCTGTGAGCGTAGGGTCCATCGGCACCGGCGATCTCGACACGTGGCGCGAGCTCCCCACCGCGCAGCAGCCGGGCTGGCCAGACCCCGCGCATGTCCGCGCCGTGACGGCCGAGCTGGCGGACCAACCACCGCTGGTCTTCGCCGGCGAATGCGACCAGCTCAAGGAGCGGCTGGCCGCGGTCGCGCGGGGCGAGGCGTTCGTCCTCCAGGGGGGCGACTGCGCGGAGACCTTCGCCGGGTCCTCGGCCGACGCCGTTCGCGACAAGCTCGAGACCCTGCTGCAGATGGCGCTCGTGCTGACCTACGCGGCGAGCGTCCCCGTCGTGAAGATCGGCCGGATGGCGGGGCAGTTCGCCAAGCCCAGGTCGCAGCCCACCGAGTCGCGGGACGGGGTCGAGCTCCCCGCCTATCGCGGCGAGGCCGTGAACGGCTTCGACTTCACGCCCGAGGCGCGCCGCCCCGATCCCGCGCGGCTGCTCGATGCGTACCACTGCGCGGCCGGCACCCTGAACCTCTGCCGGGCGTTCACCAGTGGCGGCTACGCCGACCTGCACCAGGCGCACGCCTGGAACCAGGACTTCGTGGCGCAGAGCCCAACCGGGCAGCGCTACGAGCGGCTTGCCGGCGAGATAGACCGGGCGCTGTCGTTCATGAAAGCCTGTGGCGCCGACCCGGAGGAGCTCCACGGGGTGGATTTCTACTCCAGCCATGAGGGGCTCCTGCTGGACTACGAGCGCGCCCTGACCCGGATCGACAGCCGCACAGGACTGCCCTACGACGTCTCCGCCCATCTGCTGTGGATCGGGGAGCGCACCAGGGACCCGAACGGCGCGCATGTGGAGTTCTTCCGCCATGTCCGCAATCCGATCGGCGTGAAGCTCGGCCCGACGATCTCACCCGATGACGCCCTGTCGCTCATCGAGCGCCTGAATCCCGACGACGAGCCCGGCCGGCTCTCATTCATCACCCGGCTGGGCGCCGGCAAGGTCCGGGACGTCCTGCCGCCGCTGGTCGAGAAGGTGGCCGAGCGCGGCTCGCCGGTCACGTGGATCTGCGACCCCATGCACGGGAACACGTTCGAGGCGCCCAGCGGGCACAAGACGCGGCGGTTGGATCACGTTCTCGACGAGGTGGCCGGCTTCTTCGAGGTCCACCGCGCGCTGGGCACCCATCCGGGCGGCATCCACGTCGAGTTCACCGGCGACGACGTGACCGAATGCGTCGGCGGGGGCGACGAGATCGTCGAGGACGACCTGCACCGGCGCTACGAGACGGCGTGCGATCCGCGGCTCAATCGCCGCCAGGCGCTCGACCTGGCCTTCATGGTCGCCGAGATGTATCGGGGTCAGGACTGAGACAGGTCGCTGCCGAGCGACGAGTCTGCTCGGGTCCGGAGGTCTTACTAAGGACAGCGAGAGAAGGAGGAAACATGCCTTCCCATGACCACTTGAAGCTCGCGCGCGACATGTACGGCGCCTACGAGTCGGGCGATCGTGGCGTCGTCGAGGAGGTGCTGAGCGACGACTTCACCTTCTACAGCCCCACCGACCCGGGGATCGACCGCGCGACGTACTTCGAGCGCTGCTGGCCGAACCACGAGCGGGTCGAGTCCTTCGAGTTCAAGCGACTCGTGGAGTCCGGCGACGAGGTCATCGTGACCTACGAGCACACGAGTACCGACGGGAGCAGGTTCCGCAACACCGAGGTCCTCACGTTCGAAGGCGACAAGCTCCGCAAGGCGGAGGTCTACTTCGGCTGGGACCTCGAGTGAGCCCCCGCAGCTAGCGGCTGACGACGAGCTTCGAGCGGTGGTTGGCCACCGCCTCGGCGGCCGCTTCGCTGCGCCGGCCTATGGGCCCTCCAATCCTGCACTCGGCCCCTTACGCCGGAGCCGGGTGACCACCGCCGCGAGGCCCGGCGGCAGGCGTCCGTCGGTCGACAGCCACGAGCCCGCCAGGATCAGCAGCAGCCCCACGATCGCCCCCGCCCCGAGATGCTCGCCGAGGATCGCGACCCCGAGCGCGACGGCGACGACCGGAGCGACAAAGGTGATCACGAGCGCGCGTCCCGCTCCGACGTCGACGACGAGCACGGCGTAGATCGCGAACGCCGCCGCGGTGCAGAAGACCCCGAGCACGACGAGCGCGACGAGCGCCGTGGCGGAGGGAACCCCGGAGGGCGGGTCGAGCGCCGCCGCGGGAGCGAGCACGAGGGCGGCGATCGTGAGTGCGCCCGCCATCGACGCGCGTGGATCGAGATCGGCGAGCTGGCGCTTGAGGATCATCGGGCCGATCGCGTAGCAGAGCGCGGAGAAGAGGATCGCGGCGGCCCCGATGAGCTCGTCGGTCTCGCCCGCGACGTCGATCCCGACCAGCGCGACCACGCCGGCGAGCCCGATCACAAGCCCCGCGAGCCTCACGCCGGTGACCCGCTCGGTGGCGTCGAAGCGGAGTGCGAGCAGGGCGACGAACAAGGGGGCCGCCGCGATCAGGATTGCGGTGAGCGAGGAGGCGACGTGCAGCTCGCCGGCGGCGATCAGCGGGAATGGCAGCGTGATCTCGATCACGGCGAACACCGCGAGCCACCCCAAGCGGCCGCGCAACGACGGCAGCAGGCCCAGGCGCCCCGCGAGCGTCAGCAGGACCGCGGCACCGAGCACTACGCGGACCCAGGCCAGGAACGCCGGAGGGACGCCGTCATCGACCGCGACCTTGATGAACAGATAGGGGATCCCCCACAGGACCGAAACGGCGCCAAACGCCGCCCACGCTCGAGCGCTCATGTCCGGCGGGAAGCTATCTAGATGTAGCGGGGCTCAGCGAACA
The DNA here is from genome assembly GCA_963754225.1 of uncultured Thermoleophilia bacterium. Lineage (GTDB taxonomy): Bacteria > Actinomycetota > Thermoleophilia > Solirubrobacterales > 70-9 > DASPWW01. The sequence continues at coordinate 449,232 of CAVWEV010000005.1, read as the reverse complement.
CGCGGCGCACGATCGGATCGAAGGCCTCGATCGGCAGCGAGTCGTACGCGGGGTCGAAGCAGTTCTGGTCGTAGAGCAGCCCTTACCTGGATCTCGCTGCGCGCTAGCGCGTGACGACGAGCTTCGAGCGGTGGTTGGCGACCGCGTCGGCGGCGTCGTCCCACGACGCCGTCTCGCCGGTGACCAGCTCGGGATGGAGCTTGCCCGCGACGATCAGCTCGAGCAGCGGCTCCATCGTCGTGCGGGCGTGGACCCGGCCCGTGGCGACGCGGATCCCCTTCGTGTACATCTCGAGCAGCGGCACCGGCGTCGTCTCCTCGAAGTAGATCGCGTTGATCGTGCAGATCCCCTCGGGCTCGGTCGAGCGCAGCGCGCACGCGAGGCCCTCGTGCGTGCCGCTGAAGTCGACCGTGATCGGGTACGGCCCGAGCCGATCGGGGAACTCGTCGGCGACCAGCGTCGCGCCGAGGCGCTCGGCGAGCTGGCGGTGCTCGGGGCTCCCGCCTGCGAAGTCGACTCGCTCGGCGCCCAGCGCGAGCGCGATCGCGACCCCGTAATGGGCGATCGAGCCGGCCCCGCCGCAGATCAGCACCGGGGCGCCGGGCTCGGCCTCGAGCTGGGGGGCGACCGAGCGCCACGCGTCGGGAATGTTGTCCGACAGGCTCGCGATCGAGGCCGGCTCGACCCCGTCCGGGACCGCGACGAGCATCGCGTCGGCGAACGGCACCCGGACCACGTCGCTGAGGAAGCCGCCGTAGTTCTCGCCGATCGGGATCCCGTAGGTGGCCATCCTCCCCACCCGCTCGCAGTTCCCCGTGTGGCCCCGGCGGCACGTCGGGCACTCGCCACAGGACACCTGGAACGGCACGCTGACCAGATCGCCCGGCGCGACTGAGCGGACGCCGTCGCCGACGTCGGCGACCTCGGCGACGCCCTCGTGGCCGGCGGGCAGCGGTCCCTGATAGGGAAAGCGGCCCCGGACCAGCGCCAGGTCGAGGTCGCATGTGGCGACCGCGACGGGCCGCACCAGCGCCTCGCCGTCACCCTCGAGCCGGGGGTCGTCGACCTCCCGCCACTCGAGATTGTCCGCCTCGATGTAGTTGAGCTGCCTCAGGCCGTCGCCTCGGCGGCCTCGCGGTCGGCCACGGCCCGCTCGCGCAACTGCTCGAAGCGCACGATCTGGCCGCCCGCGCCCCAGTAACCCTCGGGAACCTCGTGGACGATCACCCACACGCGCAGCCCGGCGTCCGAGCCCCAGCCGGTGGCGTCGAGGACCAGCTCGGTCGCCTCCTCGACGAGGCCGGCTCGGCGGCGGTCGTTGAGCGCGCCCTGGGGCACGGTGACGTCGAGAACCGCGTGGGGATCCTCCGCGACGCCGTCGCCGTCGTGCACCGCACCGGCCGGCAGCTCGTGCAGGTGCACCCATGTGATCGAGCGGAAGAAGTCGGTGTCCGGCGCGCCCTCGGCGCGCAGGATCGCGGTGGCCAAGCGGCCGGGCAGCTCCGCCCTGGCGTCGTCGGACAGCGCGCCCTCGGAAATGGTCAGGTCGAGCTTCGGCATCGTGCCTCCTCAGGCTTGGGGTCGAATCCAGACTGTAAGGGGCTTGCTACGCGAAGGCGACCTGCTCGTAGGGCTCCGAGGCCATGTCCTGGCCAGCACGCGGCGGCGTCTTCGTCTTGGCGTGGCGCAATGAGGTTGATGTCAGGCCGCGTTCGGAAGGCGGAAAAGCCGCAGAAAGCGCGTCACAGCCCGCCGGTTGCCCTCGATCGCCATGTCGTCGGCGCGCTCCGCATCGGCCAGGCGGCGGCCGCGCCACAGCACCTCCGCCAGCGTCGCTGGGTTGGTCTCGATCGTGGCGTCGGGATCCTGCGCAGTGCCGCGGGCGAACTCGATCCGGCCGTCCGCCACCCGGGCGCGAAAGACCTGGTCGTCGAAGCGAAGCTCGTACGTCGCCGCAAGGCCGTCGGCGGCCGCCGGGTTGAACACCGTCAACAACGCGATGACCGCCGAGTCCGGGCCCAGCCTCGCGTCGCCGGGCGGGAACGGCTCGCTGGTGCCCCAGCGGCCTAGTGCGAGGATCACGGGCTCGAGCTCGCGCCCGCGGTCGGTCAGCTCGTAGACCTTGGAGCCCGCCGGCGGAGCCAGCGTTCGGCGGCGCACGACCCCGTCCTGCTCGAGCTCGCGCAGCCGCTGGGCGAGTACGTCGGGGCTCACGTGGGGCAGGCCGGTGCGCAGGTCCGTGAACCGCTTCGGCCCGAGTAGCAGCTCGCGGACGACGAGCAGAGCCCAGCGCTCGCCGACGACGTCGAGGGCGCGGGCGATCCCGCAGCGGTCGTGGGAGTTCGCCGGGCCGGGCACGATGCCGGGCGACCCGCCGGGCGAGTACCACGTCGCCCGGCTGCGGGGGCGCGACGTCGCCGGGGTCGGCTCACAACCCTCCGACGGCGCGCCCCCCACGCCGGCCTGGAACACCTTTATCCAGGTCGACAGCGCCGACGAGGCGACGGAGAAGGTGAAGACGGCCGGCGGCACGGTCGCCGTCGAGCCGTTCGACGCGCTCCCCGCGGGCTGCATGGCGGTGCTGAGCGATCCGGCGGGCGCCGCGTTCTGCGCCTGGGAGCCCAGGGAGCGCAAGGGAGCGCAGATCGTCAACGAGCCCGGGGCGTGGGCGATGAGCCAGCTCCTGACCAACGATCCCGAGGGCGCCACGGCGTTCTACGGCGACGTGTTCGGGTGGACCACCGAGACGTTCGACATGGGCGGCGGCGAGTTCACGATGTGGCGCCTCCCCGGCTACGTCGGCGGCGAGCCCAAGCAGCCGGTGTCGCGCGAGGTGATCGGCGTGATGCTGCCGATGTGCGACCAGTTTCCGGACGGCGCGCCGCCGCGGTGGAGCCCCAACTTCTGGATCGCCGACGCCGACGCCGCGGCCGCGAAGGCCGGCGAGCTCGGCGGCCGGGTGGTCGTCGAGCCTCACGACACGCCCGGCTTCAGGGAGGCGGTCCTCGCCGACCCACAGGGCGCCGTGTTCTCGGTCAGCCAGCCGCTGACGGGAAACTAGGGCGCGCTCAGCGAACCGCCAGCACGTGGACTCGGCGTCAAAATTCGAGCCTGCCCCAACTCTGGATCAGGGTGAAGGTCGTGCCCCACCTGCCCGGCTCGGCCAACTCGGCCTCGGCCTCGCGGCGGAGCGACGCGAGCTCGTCCTCGCTCAGTCTCTCAAGCAGGCGCGATTCGAGCGCGACGCTGAACTGAAGCGGCAGACGCAAATAGGGGTGGCCTGGTTTGAGCGCGATGACGTGCGCATCTATCTCTGGCTCTTCAATACCGATTTCGCGAAGCAGTTCCGGAAGTCCGCGGCCCGCCTCGCCGCCCAGGGCGGCAAAGATCTCGGAGAGCAATCGGATCAGTCGCTCGGCCGCGGGGGCAGGGGGATTGAAGTGCCACGAGGCTAGGTCCCACTCCTCCAGGACCAGTGAGCCACCGGGCTTGACCAACCGCCGGTGCGAGGCGACCTGTTCACGGCCACGTCCGAGCGGAGCGATCTCGTAGCGGGCATGGACGAGATCGAATGATTGCGGCTCCAGCTTGCTGTCGAACAGATCATCGACGACCAGTTCTACATTGGCAATTTCTTCTTCCTCCAGAAATGAACGCGCGGCGTTGAGCAGGCTCTCGTCTATGTCGGCGCCTACGATCTGACCGGAGGGGCCGACCCACTCGCTGAGGATCCGAAGCCAGCCCATGGCTCCGCAGCCGACGTCCAGGGCGCGTCCACCGGATCCGCCGTCGATCTTCGAGAGGAGCGGCCGCCCGGTTGGCTCCCACACGAGCGACTGCAGCCGCAGGCGCTCCAACTCCGAGGGTTCGTTGGCCAGCAGGTAGTTCTCCTGCGACATCGCCCGCAGTATCCCCCCTCCGGCCCGCGGGGGCGTGAAAAACGGGCTGCTAGCTATATGGGTGAGATGAGCGAGTTCACCGACGGGCCCGAGACGCCGGAGGGCAAGGCTCTGTTCGAGGAGTTGCTGTGGGTCCACGGCATGGTCCGGCGCGACCTCGACACCGTTCGACGCCTCGCCGACGAGTGCCGGGCGGGACGGCCGGCCGAGGAGCTGGCCGACGAGATCCGCGAGCTGGAGACGAACGGCCCGCTGTGGCGGCTGAAGGTCAACTGCCTGCGGTACTGCCGCTTCGTCCACAGCCACCACGGAGCCGAGGACGCGCTGCTGTTCCCGAGGCTGCGTGCGACGAACCCGAAGATCGGGCCGGTCGTCGATCGCCTCGAGTCGGAGCATCGCGGGGTCTCCGGACTCCTCGACGAGGTCGAGGAGGCCGCACGGGCCCTGACCGCGGTCGATGGCGACGCGTCGCGGCGGCGCCTGGCCGACGCGCTGAGCGGGCTCGCGGACGACCTCCTCGCTCACCTGAGCTACGAGGAGGAGAGCGTCGGGCCGACCCTGAGCCGCATGCAGGGCCTCTAGCTGCCCCCGACCGCCATCTCGCCGATCAGCAGCGCGGGGGCCTTGACCGAGCCGCCGAACGGGACCCAGCGCGCGGGGCGGGCGGCGGCGCGGACGGCGGTCAGCATCGAGGTGAGGTCGGAGGCGATCGTGAACTCGCTCAGCGCGCCGCTCAGCTCGCCGCCCTCGATGCGCCGGCCCGAGGCGCCGACCGAGAATGTCCCGGAGACGGGGTTGACGCCGGAGTGCAGGCCGGCGACGTCGGTGACGTAGACGCCGTCGGCGGCCTCGGCCAGCAGCTCCTCGAGAGTCTGGGAGCCCTCGGCGATGACGAGGTTTGAGGTCGAGACGCCGGGCGGGGAGCGGTAGCCGGAGCGGGCGGCGTTGCCCGTCGATGTCTGGCCGTTCCCCTCGCGGCGGGCGGTGTAGGAGTCGTGCAGATAGGTGGCGAGCCGGCCCGCCTCGATCAGCGGGGTGCGGCCGCGGGGCGTTCCCTCGCCGTCGAACGGGGCCGAGGCGGGCCCGTCGGGGTCGATCCCGTCGTCGCTCAGCGTGAGGGCCTCCGCGGCGATCTCGTCGCCGAGCCGGCCGGCGAAGGGCGAGCGGCCGCGCTGCACGGCGTCGGCGCACAGCACGCCGCCGATGAAGCCGATGAAGCTGGCGGCGACGGTCTCGTCGAGGACGACGGGGCAGGTTCGGGAAGCGGGCTTGGAGGCGCCGAGCAGGGACGTGGCGCGATCGGCGGCCTCGCCGCCGATCGCGCCGGCGTCGAGCGCGCCGGGCCCGCGCGCGACCCCGAAGCCGAGGCCGGTCTGGCGATCGTCGTCGTCCGCGGCGGCGATCGCGCGTGCGTACGCGTAGCTGCTCGTCGACTCGTAGCTCCCGTGCGCGCCCGAGGAGGAGGCGATCGCGACGCGCTGGGACTCGTCCGCGTACACGGTGTCCTCGATCGCGACCACGCGCTCGTCGGCGCGCGCGGCGCGCTCGACCTCCTGGGCCAGCGCGACCCTGCGCTCGGTCGTCCAATCGGCCAGCGACGCGTCGCGCAGGCCCGCGATCTCGGCCGCGCCGTCGCCCGATCCCTCCGGCGGCCCCGCGAACTCGTCCTCGTCGGCGACCCGCGCGGCCTCGACCGCGCCGGCGGCGATCGCGCGCACGCCCTCCCCGCTCAGGTCGGTCCCGTACGCGTAGCCGGCGCGCCCGTCGATCCACGCCCGCACCCCGACGCCGCGCTCGGCCGACTCGGTAAGCGCTCTCGACCTCACCCTCGTACACGCGCACCTCGATCCCCTCGCCGTCCTGCGCGTAGCCCTCGGCGTCGGACGCACCGGCCGCGAGCGCGGCCGCGAGCGCCTCGCCCGCCAGCGCATCGAGGTCGGCGCTCATCTAAACGGCCGTCCCCCCCACCGTCAGCTCCCCGATCCGCACGTGGCCCTGGCCGGTGCCGACCGGGACCCGCTGGCCGTCCTTGCCGCAGAAGCCGGTCTTCATCTCGAAGTCGTTGCCGACCGCGTCGATCCGCCCCAGCGCGTCGAGGCAGTTGCCGATCAGGGTCGCGCCGCGGCACGGCGTCGTCACCTTCCCGCCCTCGATCAGGTAGCCCTCGGAGACGCCGAAGACGAAGTCGCCGGTCGCCGGGTCGACCTGCCCGCCGGCGAACGAGACGGCGTAGAAGCCGCGCTCGACCTCGGCGATGATCTCCTCGGGCTCGGGGTCGCCCGGGGCGATGTAGGTGTTGGTCATCCGCGGGATCGGCAGGTGGCGGAAGCTCTCGCGGCGCCCGTTGGCGGTCGAGTCGGCGCCGTCCTTGCGCGCCCGCACGACGTCGTAGAGGTACGAGCTGACCTTGCCTTCCTCGATCACCGGCGTCTTTCGCGACGGAACGCCCTCGTCGTCGATCGCCTCCGTGCCCCACTCGCCCGGCAGGCGCCCGTCGTCGTAGGCGGTGACGAGCGGCTCGGCGACCTGCTCGCCGAGCTTCCCCGCGTAGACGCTCGCCCCCTTCTGGACCGCGTCGGACTCGAGGCCGTGGCCGGTCATCTCGTGGAACAGCACGCCGCCGAACCCCTTGCCGACGACCACGGGCATCGAGCCCGCCGGGGCGGGATCGGCGTCGAGCAGCGTCAGCGCCTTCCCGGCGGCCTCCTCGCCGAGCGCAGCGGCGGCGCCGTCCTGGACCAGCTCGAAGCCGCGGTGGGCGCCGAGCGTCTCGAACCCGGTCTCGACGACGTCGCCGCGCCGCGCCACGACCTGGGCCCCGAGCCGCACCCGGGTGCGGTCGTCGGTCGCGTGCACGCCCTCGGAGTTCGCGACGGCGACGCGGCGCCGGCCCTCCGCATAGGAGGCCTGCACCTGGGCCACCTCGCCGCCCGCGGCGCGGGCCCGCTCGTCGACCTCGCGCAGCAGCTCGGCCTTGCGCTCCGCCGGCACCTCCTCGGGCGGAACCTCGATCTCCTGCAGCGCCGGGGCCTCGGCCGCCGCCAGCGGCTGGGCCTCGGTCCGCGCGCCCGACAGCGCCGCGGCCGCGGCCTCCGCGGCGCGCAGCAGATCAGGCTCGGCGAGCCCGTCGACGTGGGCGAAGTAGGTCGTCTCCCCGCTCACCACCCGCACCCCGGCCCCGCGCTCGCTGCCCCGCTGAGCGCGCTCGACCCTCGACTCGTCGATCGAGAGCGAGAAACCGGAGCGCTGCTCGCAGAACACCTCGGCGAAATCGCCGCCGCGCTCCAGCGCGCGCTCGAGGACCCGCTCGGCGAGCTCGGGCTCGATCAGGGGCGCCTCGTTCACGGGCTCGGCGGCCATCACTCGCGCGTCACCTCGATCAGTCGGGAGGCGGCGAGGAACAGCGTGCGGCCCGTCTCGCTCTCCGGCGGGAAGTCGGCGCCCCTCCCCCCGGACCAGTAGACGCGCGCGAACGGCCGGCGGCTGAGGCGACGGCGGCGCAGGTAGGCGGTCGCCTCGTCGGCGTAGCCGGCAACCCGGTCGAGGATCAAGCGATGGGGCTTCTCCATCAGGCCGCCAGCTCGCGGAGCGCCATCCGCATGTCGAAGAGCATCAACGAGGCGAGGGTAAAGCGCTCGCTGACCGCGACCATCGCGAGCTCACCGTGGCGGACGGCGAACACCTCGCCGTCCTCCGTCCCCACGTGCACCGACTCGGCCCGATCCCCGCCCGCCAGGTCGGCCGCGCCGAGCAGCACCGCCGCCGGCTCCTGCCAGCGCCCGAGATCGCCGCTCGCCGCAAGCGCCTCTCCACCCGCTCCCAGCACGACGCAGCCGCGCAGATCGGCCGACATCTCCCGCATCCGCGCGACCGCGACCTCGGCGTCGTCGCGGGTCGGCGCGACCGGCGTCGCAACGGTTTGTTCCCCACTCGGGCTCACTGTGTAAGAACATAGTGCCGTGCCCGCCGCCCGAGCATCCTGGTTGACGATCGTCGCGATCTGCGCGATCGCCGTGATCCTGCTGGCGATCAACGGCTACACGGGCTACTCGATCACGGTCGGGGCGGTTGGCTTGGCGGCCGCCGTCAACCTCCTTTAACACCTGGGGCCCCTAAAGCCGGCCGTGGCGCAGCGGCTGCTCCTCCTCCTCCTCGGTCACCGACTCCTCCGGCTCGACGTGGATCAGGACGTCGGAGTAGGGGATCGCCTCCTCGATCGCCTCGCGCAGCTTGTGCGCCAGCTCGTGGGCCCGCTCCAGGGTGGTGCCGGAGCGGAACTGGACGTGGAGGTCGATGTGGCGGTGCGAGCCGGAGCGCCGCGCCCGCAGCTTGTGGTAGCCGGCGACCTCGGGCTCGCGGACGGCCGCGATGGCCTCCTCGATCCGGTCGAGCTCCTCCGGCGGCGGCGCCTCGTCCACCAGCACCCGTGAGGAGCGGCTGAGGATGCGGATTCCGGCCGCGACGATCGCGACGGCGATCAGCAGCGCGGTGATCGAGTCGAAGGCGACCACGCCGGTGACCTCGACGAGCCCGAGGCCGACCAGCAGGCCGGCCGAGGTCATCGCGTCGGTCCGCAGGTGGGCCGCGTCACCCTCGAGCGCCGGCGAGCGAAGCTCGCTCGCGCGGCGGAAGAGGAAGGTCGAGACGGCGACGTTGGCCAACGTTGAGAACGCCGCGACCGCGATCCCCACCCAGACCAGCTCGATCCCGCTTGGCGGGTCGACGAGCCGGTGCGTTGCCTCGAAGATGATGATCCCCGCCCCGATCACGATCAGCATTCCCTCGATCACCGCGGCGAGGTTCTCGACCCGCTCGTGGCCGTACGGGTGATCGGCGTCGGCCGGCTCGGCCGCCTTGCGCACCGAGATGAACGCGATCACCGACGCGATCAGGTCGATCGAGGAGTGGACGGCCTCGGTGAGGATCGCGATCGAGCCGGTGATCGCGCCGGCGGCGATCTTTATCGCGATCAGGACCGAGTTGGAGAGGATCGAGAGCCCGGCGGCGCCGGACTTCGACCGCACCATCTCGCCTGGGTGGGCACGTGGAATCCACATCATCAATGGCTCCCCGCAAACAGGAACTCCGCGAGCGCGCGCGCGGCGCGGCCGCGGTGGCTGATCTCGTTCTTCTCCTCCGGGCTCAACTCCGCCATCGTGCGCTCGTCTCCGGGCCCGGTGTCGGTGGGGACGAACGCCGGGTCGTAGCCGAACCCCCCGCTCCCGCGCGGGGCGCTCGCGAGTGTCCCCTCGCAACGCCCCTCGAACAGGCGCTCGCTCCCCGCCTCGTCGACGTAGGCGAGCACGCAGACGTAGGCGACGCCGCGGTCGTCGGCGCCCTCGAGCTCTCGCAGCAGCAGCTCGAGGTTCTCCTCGTCGCTTGCGTCGGGTCCCGCGAAGCGCGCCGAGCGCACCCCCGGCGCCCCACCGAGGGCGCGGGCCACGATCCCCGAGTCGTCGGCGATCGCCGCGGCCCCCGTCGCCCGCCGCGCGGCGCGCGCCTTGGCGAGCGCGTTGTCCGCGAAGGTCGCACCCGTCCTCGGGCGGCAGCTCGACCCCGGCCGCCAGCGGCTGCAGCTCGACCGCGGTGAGGATCTCACCCAGCTCGCGCAGCTTGTGCTCGTTGCGCGTCGCCACGACGAGCCTCCTCCTACCCATCAGGTGGTGGGCAAACCGCCGGTGGCGCGCTCCTGCGCCTCCCGCAGCCGGGCGATCCCCCCCTCGGCGAGCGCCAGCAGCTCGTCGAGCGAGGCGCGCTCGAGCGGCGTCCGCTCGGCCGTCGCCTGCACCTCGATCAGCCCACCGGCGCCCGTCATCACCACGTTGGCGTCGACCTCGGCCTCGGAGTCCTCCGAGTAGTCGAGGTCGCACAGGGGGTCGCCGTCCACCATCCCGACGCTGACCCCCGCCACCGAGCCGGTGAGCGGGAGGGCATCGAGCTTGCCCGCGGCGACGAGCCCCTGGAGGGCGAGCTGCAGGGCGACGTAGCCGCCGGTGATCGCCGCGCAGCGGGTCCCGCCGTCGGCCTGGAGCACGTCGCAGTCGACGTACACGCTGCGCTCGCCGAACGCCTTCATGTCGACGACGCTGCGCAGCGATCGCCCGATCAGGCGCTGGATCTCGACCCCGCGGCCGTCCTGGCGCCCGCGGGCAACGTCGCGCTGCTTGCGATCGCCGGTCGAGGCCGGGAGCATCGCGTACTCCGCCGTCACCCAGCCGCGCCCCCGGCCCTCGAGCCACCGCGGCACGGACTCGGCGAGCGACGCCGTGCAGATCACGCGCGTCTCGCCCTGCGAGATCAGCGCCGATCCCGAGGCGGTGCGCACGAACCCGGGCTCGATCGCGATCGGCCGGATGTCTCCCGGCGCACGGTCATAGCTGCGGCTGCGCGACATAGGCGTGAGTCTCCCAGACCCTCTCGGCGCGTCGATCTTCGCAGTACATCGAGGCCAAGCTGCCCGACGCGACTTGGGCGCCCGGGCGCGAGCTGTTCTCGCGTCAAGCGCGCTACAGTCACGGATGGCACCCGAGCCAAGCAGCACAGCCCCGCTTGAAAGAGGTGTGTGTATGAGAAAGCTCGCGATACTCGCGTCGGCGCTGGTCGTCGCCGCGCTAGCCCTGACGGCGTGCGGAGGAGACGACGACGACGATTCGTCGGCGGCAACCTCCACGAGCACGACGACCCAAGCGCAGGGCGGCGGGGGCGGCGAGACGCTCAAGGTATCCGCCGATCCAGGCGGTCAGCTCGCCTTCGAGGAGAAGTCCCTGAGCGCGAAGGCCGGCCAGGTCACGATCGACTTCGACAACCCGTCGTCCACCGACCACGACGTGACGATCGAGGACCAGGGCGGCACCGAGGTCGCCGCGACGGACATCGTCGCCGATGACACCGCGACCGCGAGCGCGGACCTGCAGCCCGGCTCGTACACGTTCTTCTGCAGCGTGGACGCGCACCGCGAGGCCGGGATGGAGGGACCGCTAACCGTCAAATAGACCGGTCGGCCTAGGGTCCCACGCCAGCATCACGTCGTAGTTGGGCTTCCCAGGGTCGCCGCGTGGCTCGCGAGGCCGCGCACCGTCCGGTCGATGAAGCGCCCCAGCTGCCGCCGGTACAGCCAGCCGGTGCCCGGCAGCTTCGGATCGAAGCTCGAGTGCCACCGGATCACGGTGCCCTCCTCGGTCGGCTCGAGGTCGATGTCGGCCCGGTAGCCGCGGATCGCGAGGCCCGACACCAGCCTGTAGCTGAAGCGGCGCGCCGAGACCAGCTCGACGATCTCCTCGCGGGTGGTGACGCGGCCGGTGCGAAAGACGCGAATCGCGCCCACGCCCTCGGGCTCGTCCTCGGCGGCGCGCTCGAGCTCGAACGATCCGAGCGGCGACCACTCGGGCCATGTGGCGCCGTCCCTCAGCAGCGCGTACACGACCTCGGCGCCGGCCGACGTCGTCGCGCTCCGCTCGATCACCTGCGATCCGGACATGGAGCCTTCCCTCCCTGGATTACCGACGATCGTTCGCTAACGTACAGAGCGATGTTCGAAATGTCAATCGGAGGCTGCCAGGTGAGATGACCAGGCTCGCCAAGCGGCGCGACACCCACCTGACGCGCGAGGAGATCGCCGCCGCGGCGCTTGCCGAGTTCGACCGCGGGGCAGAGCCCAGCATCCGCAGCCTCGCCGCGGCGCTTCGGGTAACGCCGTCGGCGATCTACCACCACTTCGACTCCCGGGCCGAGATCGTCGAGGGCGCGGTCGAGCTGGTGTGGTCAGAGGTCGTGGCCGAGGGCTCCGAGCTCGTCCCCGACCCCCTCGAGGAGGACCCCGCCGACGTGCTGGTGGGCGCCGCGATCGCCACCCGCCGCGCGTGGACCCGGCACAACCGGCTCGCCCCGTACATGGCGGCGACCCCGGCCTCGAGCGATTTCCTGACCGGGGCCCTGGCCGGGTTCGCGAACGCCTTCGAGCGGCTCGGGCTCGAGGGAGAGCAGGCGGGCGTGGCGTTTCACACTTACGCCTCCTGCATGATCGGCTCGGTACTGCTGGCGAGCGAATCGACCCGCCGCTCGCTGGATCAGGCGATGGAGGTCTCCGCGGTCGATCCCGCCCGCGACGAGGAGATGTTTGCGCGCGGGCTGCGCAAGCTGATCGCGAGCTTCACGGCTTCCTAAGCCTGGGCGGCCCGACCGGTAGCCCCTCCAGCCGCTCAATCGAGTCGTGCGTCTCGAGTGGGAGCTGATCCGATCCGCGCCGATCCCCGTAGAGAGGGTCTGAACAAGGTCGGCGGAGAGCGACTCCCCGTAGATCCTCACGGACGAGGCCACTTCGTCGCCCTAATCCAAGTTGTCCCATCAGAAAGGATTGGCGATGAGGAAGCCACGCAACGCACCCGCGGCTGGCTGCTGCTCGCAGCCGCCGTGGCGGCGTCGGCGATCGCGGTCCCGATCGCGATCAGCTCGAGCCACCGCGAGGCGCCGAACATCATGCTCGACCCCGTCCGCCGACAACACCGACGTCTACGCCTGGACGGCGCCCGGACGCGGAGGGCGCGCTGACGCTCGCCTCCGAACTGGATCCCGGGACAGGTTCCGGCCAACGGCCCGAACTTCTTCCGGTTCGACGATCGGGCCCGGTACTACAACAACATCGACAACAACGGCGACGGCGTTGCCGACATCAGGTACCGGTTCACGTTCGACACCGAGGTCCGCAACCCGAACTCGTTCCTGTACGCGGGTCCGGGCACGACCGGACTTCGAGGATCCGAAGCTGAACGTGATCCAGCGCTACGACGTCGTCCGCGAGGACGTACAACGCAACGGCAAGCTGAAGCAGGCGAAGAAGGTCGGCAACGACCTGCCCGTCGCGCCGCCGAACATCGGCCCGAAGACGTTCCCGAACTACGGGAACTTCGTCGCCGCAGGCGACGCGGACGCTGAAGCGACGGGACGAAGCTGTTCGTCGGCTCGCGCGACGACCCGTTCTACGTCGACCTCGGCGCCACGTTCGACGCGATCAACGTTCGCGTGGGAACCGGCAACGAGGGCGGCGGCAAGGACGACCTGTCCGGCTACTCGACCTCGACGACCGTGATGCAGATCCCCGAGCGCCTGGTGACGAGCAACGGTCAGCCGGTCGCCTCGGCGGACGCGAAGAACGCGGTGGTCGGCGTCTGGTCGACGACCGAGCGGCGCAGGCTCGAGGTCACGAACGGCGACTACGACGCAGGCTCGAAGCGCGAAGCAACGGCAAGCAAGTGGGTCCAGGTCTCGCGACTCGGCAACCCGCTGGTCAACGAGGTCGTCATCCCGCTCGGCAAGAAGGACAAGTTCAACCGCACGACGCCCGACCGCGACGCCGAGCTGTACGGCACAGTACGTCACCAAGCCGGAGCTGGCGGCGGTGCTGAACGCGCTGTTCGACGTCAACGCGCCGGAGACCGACCGCACGGACATCGTCCAGGCGGTGCTCCAGGGGCATCCCGGGGCTGAACGAGCACAAGGGCAAGTTCGCCGGCACGCCGGTCGACACGCTGAAGCTCAACCTCGGCGTGCCCGCCGACCGCGAACGCCGAACCGCTTCGGCGTGATCGGCGGCGACAACGCCGGCTACCCGAACGGCCGGCGGCCGACCGACGACGTCGTCGACATCGACCTCCAGGTCGTCGCCGGGATCCTGGTCGACAACGCGGTGCCGCTCGGCGACGGGGTCGATAGAACGACAAGTCGTTCCTCGACCAGTTCCCGTACCTGGCCGACGCCGGACTCCGGATTCGACTCGAACCCGGGGCAGTTCGTCCAGCCGGCCCACCCGCCGGTCCCGCCGGGAGGCTGACCGACACGAGAGCGGCAGAGGGAGCGCCCGGCCGGGCGCTCCCCTCCGCCGGCCACCAAGAGGAGACAGAGGAACGCCGATGCCGACCTCCAAGCTTCCCGATCGGCTCGCGCTGCTCGCGCTGCCGCTGCTCACGTTCGCGGCGCTGTTGGCCGTCCTGGCCGATCAACGGGCTCCCGCGCGCTCTCGCTCCGGAGGCTCGGCACGGCGCGGCGGCCGCCCCGCGCCGCGCCGGGAGGACACGGCGGCGCGATCGCCGGCGCTGCGCGCGGCCGTCGCGGACGATCCCGCCGACGCCGCCGACTTCGCCGCGCTCGGCGACGCCTACTACCAGCGCGCGCGCGAGACCGGCGACCCCGCCTATATCGAGCGCGCCGAGCGCGCGTACGACACGGCGCTCGCGGCCGATCCGGGCGACGTCGCCGCGCTCTCCGGCCAGGCGACCGTCGCGCTCGCGCGCCACGACTTCGCCGGCGGGCTCGAGCTGGCGCGGCGCGCCCACCGGCTCGCGCCGGCCTCGGTCGCGCCGTATGCGGCGCTCGTCGACGGCCTGATCGAGACCGGCCGCTACGGCGCGGCAGCGCGGGCGCTGGATCGGATGGTGCGCTGAAGCCGAACCTCGCCGCCTACTCGCGGATCTCCTACTTCCGCGAGCTCCACGGCGACCTCGGCGGCGCGGCGCAGGCGCTGCGGCTGGCGATCTCCGCCGGCGCCGGCACGGCCGAGGGAAACGGCGTACGTGCACTCGCTGCTGGGCGACCTCGAGGCCGACGCGGGGCCGCTACGGCGCCGCCGAGCGCGCCTACCGCGAGGCGCTGGCGATCGATCCCCGAGTTCGGCGGCCGCCGCCGGGCTCGCGCTGCTTCAGGCCGGGCCGCGGGCGGCTTCGCGCCGGCGATCGCGACGCTGCGCGGTCGGTCGGCGACCCGCCCTCGCCGGATGCGCTGGTCGCGCTCGGCGAGGTCGAGCAGGCCGCCGGCCGACGCCGCGGCCGCGCGGCGCCACTACGCGCCGGCGAGCGAGATCGAGCGCGGCTGCTCGCCGACGGGGTCGACACCGACGCCGGCGTGACGCTGTTCGAGGCCGAGCACGGCGAGCCGGCGCGCGCGGTCGGCTCGGCCGGCGCGCCTGGCGGGCGGCGCCGAGCGTGCTCCGCGGCCGACGCGTACTCGTGGGCGCTCCACCGCGCCGGGCGCATCGCGCGCCGCATCGCGGCTCTCGGCCGAGGCGATGAGGCTCGGCTCGCGCGACCCGCAGTTCCTCTACCACGCCGGGATGATCGCCCGCGCGAGCGGGCGACTCGGCGAGGCGAGGCGCCTGCTCGGCCGCTTGCTCGACCAGAGCCCTCGGTTCAGCCCCCTCTACGGCCCGCGCGCGAAGGCCGTGCTGAGGGAGCTCGGGTAGCCACCGTCCAGCGCGTAGCCACCGAACAGATCGGTTGGCCGCGGGCCGACGGCCCGACGCGCCCGAAGAAGGTGCTGCACGCCGTTCTTCTCGCAGCCTGCCTGAACCGTATCTCCCTATCTTTAATACCCCTATGGCGCGGGAAACCCTCGTAGGGCTACGCCCCGCGCAGATTTCCTGCTGGCCCGCCGTCAATCAGGGAGGATCCTCGGATGGCCGCTTCCCCGGCCCGAACAGGCTTCACCGGGCGAACGGCGTGGGCCCGCAGTCTGCAGACGCCGCTGCGCGAGTTCCTGGGCACCGAGACCGGCAGCGCCAGCGTCCTGCTGCGGCGCCGCGGTCGCGGCGCTGGCCTGGGCCAACATCGACTTCTCCTCCTACGAGAGCGTCTGGCAGACCCAGCTCTCGATCCGCGTCGGCGACTCGGGCATCTCGCAGGACCTCCGCGAGTGGGTCAACAGCGGGCTGATGACGTTCTTCTTCTTCGTCGTCGGGCTCGAGGTGCGCCGCGAGTTCGACATCGGCGAGCTGCGCGAGCGCCGCCGCCTCGCCCTGCCGGTGCTGGCGCGGCGCTCGGCGGGATGGTCGTTCCGGTCGCCATCTACCTGGCCTTCAACGCCGGCCACGGCTCGGCGCAGGGATGGGGTGTGGCGATGTCGACCGACACCGCCTTCGCCCTGGGCATGCTGGCCCTGGTCGGGCCGCGGCTTCCCCGACCGCCTGCGGGCCTTCATGCTGACGATCATCGTCGTCGACGACGTGGTCGCGCTGGTGGTCATCGCCGTCGTCTACAGCGACGAGATCGTCGGTCGCGGCGCTGCTGATCGCCGTCGGGCATCTTCGGGTCTGATCCTGCTCGCGCTCGCGCCGCGCGGCATCCGCTACGGGCTCGTCTACTTCCTGCTCGGCCGTGGCGCCTGGGTGGCGCTGTTCGAGTCGGGCGTCGACCCGGTCGTCCTCGGGCTCGCCGATCGGGCCTGATCACCTGGGCCTACCCGGCCGGACGCGGTCGAGCTCGAGCGGGCGACGGACCTGTTCCGCAGCTTCCGCGAGCAGCCGACGCCGGAGCTCGCCCGCTCGGCCCGGCGTCGGGCCTGCAGGCGGCGGTCTCGCCGAACGCCCGCCTGCAGCAGCTCTACCACCCCTGGACCAGCTATGTGATCGTGCCGCTGTTCGCCCTGGCCAACGTCGGGATCGCGATCGACGCCGACTTCCTCTCCAGTGCGTACTCACTCGCCGATCACGCTCGGGATCCTCTTCGGCTACGTGCTCGGCAAGCCGCGTCGGGATCATCGGGCGTCTCGTGGGTGGTGACGAGGATGAGCCGCGGACGGCTGCGCCCGCCGGTCGGCTGGGCCGCGGTGGCTGGCGGCGGCAGCGATCGCGGGGATCGGCTTCACGGTCTCGCTGCTGATCGCCGCCCTCGCATTCGACGGAGCGGAGCTCGAGGAGGCCAAGCTCGGCGTGCTGAGCGCGGCGCTTTGCGCTTCGGTGCTCACATGGCTCGTCTTCCGCGCCACCGCCCGACTGCCCCGCAGGATGCGCATCCGCGCCCTGCTGGGCACATCGGAGGCGCTGGTCGACCTGGCCGTGCCCGTGGATCCCGAACGCGACCATCTGCGGGGCCCGGACGACGCGGCGGTGACCATCGTCGAGTACGGCGACTTCGAGTGCCCGTACTGCGGCCGAGCGGAGCCGGTCATCCGCGAGGTGCTGACCGATTTCGGAGACGTCCGCTACGTGTGGCGGCACCTGCCGCTGTCAGACGTTCACCCGAATGCCCAGCTGGCGGCGGAAGCGGCGGAGGCGGCCGCCGAGCAGGGTGCCTTCTGGGAGATGCACGACCTGCTGCTCGACCACCAGGACGCCCTGAGGCCCCGGGACTTGCTCGCCTACGCCGAGCGCCTCGGACTCGATCGCGAGCGCTTCCATGACGAGCTTCGGCGGCACAACGGGGCGCCGAGGGTCGAGCAGGACGTCGACTCGGCCGACATGAGCGGTGTGACCGGTACACCGACGTTCTTCATCAACGAGCGACGGCACGACGGGGCCTACGACGCCGCGTCTCTCTCGTCGGCGGTGCGTGCCGCCGGCGCGCGCGCGACGATCGCGCCCTGACTCGCCGCGCTCGAGGGACACTGGCCGGCGTCCGGATAGACTGCCGCACGGAATGGACTTGAAGCTCGAGCTGGTCCCGGTTCCGGTCTCCGACGTCGATCGGGCGAAGTCGTTCTACGCAGAGCGGGCCGGCTTCAGCGTGGACAACGACGTAACGGTCCGGGAAGGACTGCGCTTCATCCAGCTGACCCCGCCGGGTTCAGCCTGCTCCGTCTCGATCGGTGAGGGCATCACCGAGATGGAGCCGGGCTCGCTCCAGGGGATTCAGCTCGTCGTCGACGACATCGAGGCGGCCCGGGACGAGCTCTCGGGGCGAGGGCTCGAGGTCTCCGACGTCCAGGACTTCCCGTGGGGCCGATTCGTGTTCTTCAGCGACCCGGACGGCAACGGATGGGCCGTCCAGCAGATCCCCGACTACGGCGAGGGACGCACCCAGCCCGAGGGCATTTAGCGGCCGTACAGCCAGTCGACCTACTCGCTCACCCCGGCGGCTTTGAGGGCCTCGCTGCGATCGCCGTATCCCTCGCCTCGCACCACGACGCCGTCACGCACGGTCCATAGATGCCCGATTCGAATCTCGAACTCTGCACCGCTGCCCTGCCCGCGCCCCGTTACCCGAACGAAAACGAGGACCGTGTCGTCCCTTTCCCAAAAGCGCTCGGGGTTGGCGTCGAGCTGGCCGAACACCTCAGCCCTGTCCGTGAAGAACCGAATGACGTTCTCGCGGCCCCGGATGGGTCGCTCCCCGACCCGGCTATCTGGAATCCACGTGGCGTCTGGGTGGGCGAGTTCCGCAACGGCTGCGAAATCGCGGGCGTTCATCGCCTCGTAGACGCGACGCACGATCTCGACGTTCTCCTGCGACACCGTCCCCGCAGTATCTCGCTAAGCGCCCCGCCGCTTCCAGGCGAGGCGGCTGAGCAGCGGTCGCTTCCGCTCCTCGCGCAATGCAGTCGCGTCGCCGCGGAGCCAAGAATGCTCTCAGGATGCAAACCGGGTCAATATGACCCACGACTTCAGGAGTGTCCATGACCGGCTCTTCCACCCAGGGAATCACGGAGGTGATTCGCAATGGCTGAGAGGAAACCCGCAAAGAAGGCCACGCAGCGGGCCGCCAAGAGAACCACCGGCAAGGCGTCCAAGGGATTCACGGACGAGGAACGAGCCGCGATGAGGGAGCGCGCCCAAGAGCTGAAGGCGGACGCGCGCCGCGGCTCGCGCGCGGGCAAGGCGGACGGGGAAAGCGACGTGCTCGCGAAGATCGCCGAGATGCCGGAACCGGATCGCGCCATGGCCGAGCGGCTCCATGCCATCGTCAAAGCCAGCGCGCCAGCCCTCTCGCCGAGAACCTGGTACGGGATGCCCGCGTATGCCAAGGACGGCAAGGTCGTCTGCTTCTTCCAAAGCGCGCAGAAGTTCAAAGCGAGGTACGCGACGTTCGGCTTCAGCGACAAGGCGAACCTCGACGCAGGCGCCATGTGGCCGACCTCCTTCGCGCTGAAGGAGTTGACCGCCGCCGAGGAGAAAAAGATCGGCGCGCTAGTGAAGAAGGCGGTGAGCTGAGGACTGAGCTCGCCACGCGCAGGTGATCGTCTTCTGGCTGGCGAACCCCACGAGAATGGCCTCCGTTTACCTGCTCCGCTGCGCCGACGGCACGCTCTACTGCGGCTGGACGACCGACATCCGGCGGCGCCTGGCTGCACACCGTTCCGGGACCGCCAGCCGCTACACGCGCAGCCGCCGACCGGTTGAGCTCGCGGTCGTGATCTCGGTCGCCGATCGTTCCGCCGCGCTGCGCGAAGAGGCCCGGATCAAGCGGCTTCCCCGCGCAGCAAAGCTTCAACTGATCGAGGCCTCGTAGGACGTCGGGTAGGGCGCTCTTTTGGTGCTCGCGCATTGGAGGCGCGGCGCCGCGGGGGCCACAGCAGTGCCGCTTGCGTTGGAAGCGACAGTGAGAACGTCGGGCCGGACGGCCAGATTCGGGCAAGATGTGCGGCAATGGACGCGGCGACGATCAGGGCGATGCTCGAGCAGCACTTCGAGTACGCCGGCAGCGATCCCGACCGGGCTCACGCGATGTACACCGAGGACGCCGTTCTTGAGTTCCCGCAATCCGGCGAGCGCTTTGCCGGAGTCGAGAACCTGCGCGAATGGCGAAGCAACTATCCGGCGAACACGTCGTTCGAGTTCCGGGAGGTCAGAGGTCGAGATGACTTCTGGGTCGCCGAGCTCTCGATCAGCTACGACGGCGGTCCCGCGAACTTCGGGGTCAGCATTCTCGAGCTCCGCGGGGACAAGATCGCGCGTGAGTCGATCTACGTCACGGAAGGCTTTGCGCCGCCGGAGTGGCGGGCTCGATGGAGGACTGCGCCCTAACGCTTTGCACGCCCAAAGCGGAAGCCCCGGACGCGCCGAGCGTGCGTCCGCCCACGCGCGTTACTGCTTTTGTAGACGGACGTGTTCTTTCGCGAGTTGCGGTGCTACGCCTCGACGAGTGCCAACATCGTCTGAGGGCGAACACCGTCGTATTTCATCACCTCCGCCGCCTCTTCAGACTCAAGGGCCTCCTGCCAGTCAGAGATGTCCGGGACCTCGACGATCAGTCCGACCCGATTCGATCCCTCCGGATCTCGAAAAGTGCGCACCGTCATTCCGCGCGGCCCGAAGAATTCCTCTCGCTTCGGTGAAGCAAGCCAGTGATCGACGTCGTCTACTTCGTGGAACACCACCATCGTTGGCATCGTTACCTACCTTTCCAACAGCTAGAAGCTGTGCGGCGTCGGGGTGTGCGAGCACGACCCTAACCGGTCTCTCTCGGCCCCGCCATCAGCCTGTTTCGGTGTTGCGCCGGGGAGCCTCCGGGGGCAGGTTCAGGCGGTACTGCTTTAACTCACGCGCGTGTTCTCGCTCGGCTGGCGCAGTAGAGCGTGCTCTGAGCTCCAAAGACCGGCCCCTACTCCCGCAGCCCGGCGGCTTCGAGGGCCTACTGCTTGCCCTGAGCCAAGATCGAGGCTGTCCCCGAGCGCTCTGTTCCGGGATGGGCCGGACCAGGGTGCCCGGCCCATCCCGATCAGTCAGCCTCAGTGGCCGCTGCTGGTGAACTGGAAGCAGGCGACGTCGTACTGCGAGACGGCGTGAGAGTTGCCGTTCGCTGCTGAGGGTGTTCCTTCACTGCCGGCGTAGTGGCTCTCCGCGATCGCGAAGCCGTCGGTGAGGAATCCGGCCGGCTCCGAAGTGGCTCCGGTTTCGCCGCACTCCGCGCCTGGTTGGCCCGTTGCCCCCCCCTGGTGGGGGTTCGCGGCGGCTGCGGGTCCCGCCGCAAACGCGGCGACGATCAGGGAGGCGATTGCGGCCATGATGAATCTGCACATGGCAGCTCCTTCCATTGGGGGCTGTTTCGGAAACTCCGACCCCATGGAGTAATACGGACACGCCTAGCGTGGGGATTGTCCTGAGGCGCCTTCCACCGGGCCAGGCGCCGCTGCTCTCATAGTGCTGCTCCTGCAGACCCTACGGTCAGGTAGCGGTGTTACTGGGATTGTGCACGGACGTGTTCACGGCCGACTTGATCTTCTCCACGATCACCCGGAGCGGACGAATCACCGTCGCTTGGACGAGACGCGGTAACGGTGCGCTAGCGGGTCCGAGTCCAGTCGTCCGCTCTACTCGGCTCCTGCGATCGAGTCGCAGAGCTTCGAGAGTGCGTCCTGGGCCTGGCCCGGAGGGAGCTGGCCGACCGCGCTCTTGCAGGACCTCTCCGCCTTGGAGAGCGCCTGCGTTGCATTCTCGCCGCCCTCGCTGAGAGCCTGCTTGGCGGTGTCGCCCACGGAAGTGCAGGCGCCCTCCAGAGCGGTCCCCGCAGTGCCGCCGAGCTGCTGGGCCTCGTCGGTGCACGACTTGACGGCCGAGTCGACCGTCTGCTCCGCACTCGCCTCGGGGGATGTGGTCGTCGTTGTCTCGTCGTCGTCACCGCCGCATCCGGCTGCGATCAGAGCGCAGGCCAAAAGCGCCGTGAGCCCGGCGACTGCATACGAACGTCCGCTCATCCTTCCCATCCTCGGTTGTGGCCGGCGCGGCCCGCCTCTATGTGGCCGCGTCCTGCTTGGCCGCCGCGTCGATCTCGCGCTCGAGATCGTCGGCGTCGGCGTCGATCTGCTTCTCGATCAGCTTGTTGGCGCGTTGGGTCGCCTTCGCCAGCTGCTCGTCGATCTTCGACTCGCCGAGCACGATCACGGCGGCGCTGCCCTGCTCGAGCTCCTCGCCGAGCTCCTTGAGATCGCCGCGCGGGATGCCTCCCTCGAGGTGTCCGATCAATCCGCCGGCGGTGGCACCGACGATCGCGCTGCCGATCAGCGCAGGCGGGAACAGGATCCCGACCAGCGCACCGACCCCGGCCCCGGTCCAGGCGCCGTGCTGGGTCGGCTTCTCGGTCTTCTTCACGTGGACCTTGCCGTCGGCGTCCTTGCGGATCACGGCGGAGTCGAAGGTCCCGATCGCTCCGGCGGCGTGGAGGTCGAAGACGGCCTCGTAGTCGGCCTCGGCGTCGGCGATCTCGTCGTAGATCGCGGCGTAGAGGAACACTGGTCTGTCTGCCATATCTTGATTCCTTTCCGGAGTAGGTGTGGCTTGGCCCCGCATGTTACTCGCGGACGTATCAGCGGCCCGATCCGCTCTGCATCGGAGGCGGCCGATCCAACGCTTGATCCACCGTCCGGGACCGGTGCGACGCTCTCAAAACCGTGGTCTCCGTTGTCACCATGTTCCACCGCCTCCTCGGTGCGATCAAGCACGCCGCAAAGGAAGAGAGCTTCGCCGCCGTCTTCGGGGCCGCGGTCGTCCTCGTGCTCGTCGGGACGGTCACCTATTCACTCGGCGAGGACTGGAGGGTGGCCGACGGGTTCTACTTCGCCGTCTGCACACTGACCACGTCGAGCATCGCTGATCCGGACCTCACGCTCACCAGTGAGGCGCTCAAGATCTTCACCGCCTTCTACGTGCTCACCGGCATCGGGATCTTGGTCGAGCTGGCGCGTCAGCTCGGCGTCGGCTTCATGAGGATGCGCGATGAGCAGAGTGCCACTAGACGCGCTCGGCGTCACAAGGGTGACCCGCCGGAGACGCAGTCGGCGGAATAGCCGGGTGCATCCGGCGCGGTATAGCGCACCAACCAGCACGCCCTCGGCCGAGACGAGCCACCGCGCCGGGCCCAGGACACCCGCGCGGCGCTCGCCCGCCGCGGTGACCATCGCGGTCCCGCGGAACCGCCCGCTCTCCCCCCGCCCATCGCCGAGCGGGGTCGGGGCGGGCGAAGCTCAGCTCACTTGAACGTGATCGCGTTCACGGCCGACTTGATCTTCTCCACGATCACCTCGGCCAGCTCGGTGCCCTGCTTGCCGTTGAAGCCCTTCATCGCCGCGACCATGCCGACCATGAGCAGCGAGACGAGCAGGATCAGGCCGACGTACTCGACCGTCCCCTGCCCGCGTTGGCCCTCGAGTGCAGCCACCAGCGCTCGGGCCTGGCGCGTGGCCGCCGCGTGCATCCATCCGAACAGCGCGTAGAGCATTGCCCCTCCTTCGGTTCCTCGGTTGACGAGGCCGATGCTCCGCGGAGCGGGCACACCGATCCAGACCCGAGCGCGCCGACTCTGAGCCTCAGTACCCACGAAAGTCGAAGATCGCGGTCATTCCGGCGAGCCGGTTCGAGCTGGCGTCCATCGGCATCAATAGGATCGATCGCATGGAAGCCACGCCTGCGCCCGCGAAGCGGATCACCGTCGGAGGGGTCGTCAGCGAGACCTTCTCGATCTACGGTGCGAACGCCGTGGCGTTGCTCGGAGTCTCGATCGTGGTCTTCGTGATCGTCGGCCTTGTGTCGGGCCTGCTCCAAAACGCCGGCGGCGTGGTCCTCGGGCTCCTCGGCGGGATCATCGAGTTGGCGGGGTATGCGCTCTACACCGGGTTCGTGGTCAGGCTCGTGCAGGACGTTCGCGACGGCAGGCGCGATCAAACCATCGGTGATCTCTTCTCCTCGGCCGCCCCGGCGATCCTCGCGCTGATCGTGTTCGGGTTCCTGTTCGGCATCGGGGTCGGGATCGGTTTCTTCCTGGTGATCATCCCGGGGCTCATCCTGCTCACCTTCTGGTCGGTTGGCGCCCCCGCGATCGTCGTCGAGGGCGCGGGGCCGATCGAGGCCTTCGGGCGCAGCTGGCGCCTGGTTCGGGGCGATGCGTGGTCGGTGTTCGCCGCCCTCCTGGTCATCCTGCTGATCGTGATCGCGATCCGGATCGTCCTCTCGGCCATCGCCATACCGATCAGCGACGGCGCCATCGTGATCGCGTCGATCATCTCGAGCGTTATCACCGCACCGATCTTCGCCCTCGCGGTCAGCGTGATGTACTTCGACCTCGGTGGCGGCCGTGCGGCGGCCGCGCCGCCGTCGTCGACCGAGCCGCCGTCGCCGACCGAGCCACCTCCGCCGGCCGCGCCCGCGGCCTGAGCGCTCCGAGGGCTCCCCTCACTCCCCAGGATCCTGGCTGAGATGTGATGGCCCCCGGCGAGGTCAGAGAGCCGATCGAAGGCGACGGCTACGCGGTCGGGAGCATCGACGGGATCGGCGACGGCTACGGGTTTCGCAAGATCAGGCGCGAGCTCGGCGTGAGCGCGTTCGGGATCAACGCGATCGTGATGCCGGCGGGATACGAGTCGGGGCGCCACTTCCACGACGAGCAGGAGGAGACCTACTTCGTGCACCGCGGCCGGATCGAGTTCGAGTTCGGCGACGGGTCCAGGCACGTGCTCGGGGAGGGCGGAATAGCGCGCGTCGACCCCGCCACGGTGCGGAAGATGAAGAACGTCGGCGAAGACGACGCCGTCTACGTCGTCGTCGGCGGCAAGGACGGCTACGTCGGAAGGGACGGCCGCGTTCCCGAGGACGAGGACAGCCCCCGCGGGCCGGGCTTCTCGGGGCCGCCGGGCGCGGCCAAGGCCTGATCCGCCTCCAGCCGCGGCGTTCCCCGTCGGGCCGAAGCCGCGGCGGCTTTTCTCGTAAGGTCCGGTTTGATGGCGAGGAGAAGGCGGATCTTCCGGCGCAAGCGGACGTCCGGCTCCAGCGCCGCCGGGCCGGGCTCCGAGTCGCCAACCGACGAAGAGACGGGCGAGGGCCCCGCGGACCGGGGCTCCGAGGGCGAGGCACGACCCGAGGAGGAGACCGCGTCCGGCGAGCGTCGCGGGGCCGACACCGGCGAGATCCTGGACCGGCTCGGCTACAACATGCCGGACCGCGACCCGGGGCCCCCGACGGAGACGGCCGAGCGCCTCCTCCCGGACAACGGCCCGGCGCCGGACGACGACAGCGGCTACATGCCGGAGCGGATCAGGGTCGCCGCCGAGTCGGCGGCCGAGGCGGCCGAGGAGCGCTCGATCGACGAGATCCTGGCGCTGGAGAGGGACGTCGAGCGGGCGAAGAGCGAAGGCGAGGCGCTGCACCGCAGGCTGGAGGAAGCCGAGCGGCGCGCCTCGGAGGCGGAGTCACGCATCGAGGAGGCCGAATCGCGCGCCGCCGAGGCCGGGTCGCGCGCCGCCGCGGCCGACGCAGCCGCCGCCGAAGCGGATGCACGCGCGGCCGAGGCCGACGCCGCGGCCGAGGCCGGCGCCACGGCAGTGCCCGAGGACACCGACGCGCACGAGGTCGATGCCACCCCCGCGGCCACGGCTCGCGAGCCGCAGGACGGCGCGTTCTCCGAGGAGGAGCAGCGCCTCGCCGCAGAGCTGAGCGCCCGCCAGAGGGAGCTGGAGCAGGAGCGCATCGCCAAGACCGCCGTGATCGAGAGCTCGGACCGCCGCCTGGAAGAGATCGAGGCCCAGTCCCGGGCCGCCGCGGAGCGTGTCGGCGCGGCCGAGCGGCGGCTCGAAGAGGAGGCGCAGCGGCTGCGCGCCGACGCCGAGGAACGGGTCAGCCGCAAGAGCGAGGAGGCACGACGCGAGGCCGAGGAGCGCGTCGCAACGTCGGTCGAGCGCGCCCGCAAGCAGACCGAGGAGCGCGTGCGCGCCGAGGAGCAGGAGCGCCTCGATGCGGAGGGCGAGCGCGTGGCGGCGGAGGCGCGCTCGGCCGCCGCCGCGTGGCTGCGCGGCCAGACCAAGGCGCTGCGTCGGGAGAACGAGCGTGACGCGGAGCAGCGCATCCGCAAAGCCGTCCGGGAGGCCGAGGAGCGGGCCGCGGCGGACGTCGAGCGCAGGATGGGCCGCGCGGCGATGTCGGACACCGGCCAGTGGAGCGCCGGCGACCTCCAAGAGCCGCCGGACTCCAAAGAGGCCGATGAGCCCAAGCGCGACGAGTGATCGCTTGACGCCTCAGGCGATGCTCGGCCACTCGCGCCGCACCCGGTCGAGGTAGCGCTCGGCCGGCGCGCGGGGCGCCTCGCGCGGCGGGCGCGAGTCGCCGAGCGCGGCGATCGTCGCGGTCACCGACTCGGCGAGCGCGTCGAGGTCGTAGCCCCCTTCGAGGCAGACGAGCAGCGGCACGTCGAGCTCGCTCGCGAGGTCGCGCATCGTGGCCGTCATGTCCGCGTACGCGGCGGCGTCGAGCATGCACTGGGCGAGCGGGTCGGCCCGGTGGGCGTCGTAGCCGGCCGAGATCGCGATCAGGCCCGGTCTGTGCTCGCGCGCAACCGGCCCCACGACGTGCTGGACGATCGAGAGGAACTCGTCCGGCCCCGAGCCGGGCGGGACGGGCAGGTTGATCGTGAAGCCCTCCCCCGCCCCCGTGCCGACGTCGTCGGCGTCGCCGGTGCCCGGGTACAGCGGGCTCTGGTGGATGCTCGCGTAGAGCACCCGGTCCGACTCGGAGAAGATCTCGTCGGTGCCGTTGCCGTGATGGACGTCCCAGTCCAAAACGAACACGCGCCCGGCTCCATGCTCCTCGAGCGCGTGCGCCGCGCCGACGGCGACGTTGTTGAACAGGCAGAAGCCCATCGCCCGCGCGCTCTCGGCGTGGTGGCCGGGCGGGCGCAGGCCGCAGAAGGCGACGCGCTCGCCGTCGGACAGCATCGCGTCCACGGCGCCGACGGCGCCGCCCGCCGCATGCAGCGCCGCGTCGTAGGAGGCCTCGACCGCGATCGTGTCCATGTCGATCATCCCGCCACCGGCGCGGCACAGCTCCTCGATCCGGTCCACGTGCTGGGGGGTGTGGACGCGGAGCAGCTGATCGCGCGTCGCCTGCGGCGCTTCCACCAGCTCGAGTCCGAGCCAGCCCTCGGCATCGAGCGCCGCCTCGACGGCGCGCAGGCGCTCGGCGTTCTCGGGATGCGGGCCGGTGTCGTGCGCGAAGGAGGACGGGTGGTGGAGATAGAGCCCCACGGCTGTACCGTACCCGCGCCTTGACAGCCGCACCGGACACAGCCCAGCGCGACGTCGCAGTGATCGGAGCGGGCGCCGCGGGCCTCTACACCGCGTTCTCGGCGGCGGAGCGCGGCGCCGCGGTGTGCCTGGTGTCGCGAAAGCCGCTGTCCGAGAGCGCGAGCTTCTGGGCCCAGGGCGGGCTCGCGGCCGCGCTGGCCGAGGACGACTCACCGCAGCGCCATGCCGAGGACACACTCAACGCGGGCCGGGGGGCGTGCCGGCCGGGGGCGGTCGAGCTCCTCGCCCGCGAGGCTCCGGGCGCGGTCGCGGAGCTGCAGCGACTCGGGGTCAGGTTCGATACCGCCGCGGACGGGGGGCTGGCGCTCGGCCTCGAGGGGGGCCACTCGGCGCGCCGGATCGTGCACTCGGGCGGCAGTCAGACGGGTCGTGCGCTGACCGGCCGGCTGGCGGAGCTCGTCGAGGCCCATTCCGGGATCGAGGTGCTCGAGGGAACCTCGGCGCTGGCGCTGTGGGCCGATGGGGAGCGCTGCGCCGGCGTCGTCACCGACCGCGGCGCGATCTCCGCGGCGGCGACCGTGCTCGCCACCGGCGGCGGGGCGGCGCTATGGGAGCGAACGACGAACCCTTGGGGGGCCGTCGGCGCCGGATCGGTGCTGGCCCACGACGCGGGGGCGGCGCTCGCCGACCTCGAGTTCTGCCAGTTCCACCCCACCGCCCTCGCCAAGCCGGGCGACCCCCGCGATGGCGCACTGCTCACGGAGGCTATCCGCGGCGAGGGTGCGGTGCTGCTCGATGCGGCCGGTCGGCGCTTCACCGACGAGCTCGCGCCGCGCGATCAGGTCAGCGCGGCGATCCTCGACCGCATGGACGCCGACGAGACGGTGTCCGTGTGGCTCGACATGCGCGACGTCGACCCGGAGCGATTTCCGAACGTGGTCGCGACGCTGACCGAGGCGGGCGTCGACCCGGCGCGCGAGCCGGTCCCGGTCGCCCCGGCGGCCCACTACCTGGTGGGAGGCGTGGCGACCGATCTCAACGGCCGCACAAGCGTCGCCGGGCTGCTCGCGGTCGGGGAGTGCGCGTGCACCGGGCTGCACGGCGCCAACCGCCTCGCCTCCAACTCGCTCAGCGAGTGCTTCGTGTTCGGGGCGCGGGCCGCGGCGGCGGCCGCCGCTGAGCGGCCCGGCGGAGCCGAGATCCCGGTGCCCGCGCGACCGCTTCGAGCCGCCGAGCGTCGAGACGCGGGCGGCGCTGTGGCGGCACGCCGGCCCGCGGCGCGATGCCGCCGGGCTCGAGCGGCTGCTCGATGACCCCTATCCCCTCGCGCGCATGATCGCCGCGGCGGCGCTGGCCCGCGAGGAGTCGCGCGGCGCGCACCGCCGCGCCGACTTCCCCCGTCCCGACGCGGCGCTCGACGGGATCCATTTCGTCTCCGGGC
Source organism: uncultured Thermoleophilia bacterium (assembly GCA_963754225.1). Classification (GTDB taxonomy): domain Bacteria; phylum Actinomycetota; class Thermoleophilia; order Solirubrobacterales; family 70-9; genus DASPWW01. Next base: position 421,188 of record CAVWEV010000005.1, on the reverse strand, counting down.
CGACGGCCGAGCTTCGCCGCGAGCGCTGGGCGTGAATCAGGCGAAGCCCGATCCGCGCTTAATGGTCCCTTAACGGATCCCCCTTTCGCGTTTCCCCCGGACGTGGTATGTATCCCGCTGCTCCTGGGGGGCAAGGAAGTCAGGAGCAAACACATATGAAGGGGGTAAAGAGAAGCATGTATCGCTTCAGCCGCTCGATCTATCGGGAGATCGCTCCCTACGTGATCGAGGATGATGATCATCAGTCGAACGGCTGCTCCAACCGCCAGCGCGTCCTCGACGCATGCGAGGGGGCGATGCGCCGGCTGGCCTTCGATCGCCGCTATTTCGCAAGGCCGGCACGGTCGTTGTTCGGTGAGGTTCGGAGTTACTTCCCGATCAGCGAGCAGCTCCGCGTCTACCAGGTGATCGAGCGCAACGTGGGACTCGCGCTCGAGAACCTCGCCCGACTGCCCGAGAACGGCATCGGCCTCGACGGCCAGCCGACGGCGTGCCGGGCGCACACGAGAAAGGGCACGCCCTGCCGGCGCACGCCGCTGCCGGGCCGCGACTACTGCCCGTCGCACAAGCACCTGGAAGAGCCGCTGGACGCCTCTCCGGTCGAGGAGCTGAGCATCCTCGAGGAGGACGGAACAGGGGCACTTACGGGCGCGGGCGCGACCGTCTGACAGCTAGCCGCCGAGCGCGGCACGGGGAGGCTCCGGCGACGGCCGGAGCCTCCCCCGCGTCCACCCCCAAGGTCCTGGGCCTACGGCGTGCCGACGCTCGCGTCCTCGACCGATTCGACCTTTGCCATTACCCGCTCGGCGACGAGGCACGCGGCGATCGCGACGACCAGTGCCGCGAGCTGTAGCAGGGCCGAACCCGCTGTCCCCAGCGGGATCGTGGCGAGGGCGAGGGCCACGGCGAGGATGCGCCACGGCGAGTGCCGGATTCCAAGCGAGCGGCGGAAGAGGATGTCTCCGGCGAAGAAGGCGGCGGACCCTCCGCCGAGCGCCAAGGCGCGGGCGAAGTCGAGCGGGTCGAAGGCGTGTGCGATCGCCTTCTCGAGGGCGGCGGCGTCGGCGACGATGCCGAGCAGGATCAGCAGATGCGAGTAGTAATAGGCGTTGAGGGCGACGCTCGCGCGGCGTTCGATCGGGGCGGCGTCCAGGCCGCGCCGTGGCTCGTCCTCGTCGCCGCCGAAGTAGCTCCACCACAGCCCCGCGCTGAGCGCCAGCCCGAGCACGGCGACGGCGAGCATCTCCGCGCTCAGCGCCTGACCGGAGGCCCCGATGCCGACGGCGACGACCGACTCTCCGAGCGCGACGATGACGACGAGGCCGTGCCGCTCGACGAAGTGGGAGCTGGAGCGGATCGGATCGCCCTCGGGTGGCGGAAACAGGCGCGGAGTCGCCCAGATGACCACCACGGCCAGCCCCCACGGCAGGTACGCCCAGCCGCCATCGCCTACGACTCCGGCGATGATGATGAGGATCGCGGTCAGCATGTTGAAGCGGGCGAACCTGAGAACGGTGCCGAGCGTGTTCCACATCGGCGACCCGACGAAGAGGCCGCTGTGAAAGCACACCACGACGAGGTAGGCGACCCCGAACACGACGCCGTCGCCCGAGAACGCGGTCGGAATCGCCAGCGAGATGACCAGGAACCCGGCCATCCCGCCCAGCAGGAAGAGGCGCCGGGGGGTGCTCTCGGGTGAAATCGCGTTGGTCAGCCAGGCGAACGCGGCGTACATCCACCAGATCACGAACAGCATCAGCGCGACCTGGAGCAACCCCTCCCCGGTCGGGTCGTGCGCGAGAGCGGCCGTCAGCTGCGTGATCGTGAAGACGAATACGAGGTCGAAGAACAGCTCCAGGCTGGAGACCCGAACCTCTTCCTCTCGCGACTCGGTGCTCATGACAGAAGCGCAATCATGCCGATCGTGAAGCGGCTGTTCCTTCTGCGCCACGCGAAGTCGAGCTGGGACGAGCCGGGGCTCGCGGACCGCGACCGCCCGCTGGCGTCGCGTGGCAAGCGCGCTTCAAAGGTGGTGGCGAAGCACCTGAGGGATGAGCGGATCGTGCCCGACCTGATCCTGTGCTCGCCGTCCCTCCGCACGCGCGAGACCCTGGAGCGGGTCGGGATCGGCGACGCGACCGAGGTCAGGATCGAGCCCGAGATCTACGGCGCATCGGCGGGCGATCTGCTCGATGTCCTGCGCCGGGTGCCGGACGACGTCGACTCGGTGATGCTGATCGGCCACAACCCCTCGCTCCAGGCACTCGCGGTCAGCCTGGCCGGCGAAGGGTCGGAGGTCGCGCGCATGAGGGAGAAGTTCCCGACGGCTGCGCTCGCCACGCTGGACTTCGAGGGCGGCTGGCGCGAGCTGGCCCCCGGCGTCACCGAGCTCGCCTCGTTCGTCAGGCCGAAGGAGCTGGCTCGGGCCGATTGACCTCGGCGTGACGCGCGCGAGCGCCGTCCTCGAACAGCGCCAGCCGGCTGTGCGTGTCCTCCACATCCCCCGCGGGAATCACACCGGCAATTCCTCCTCGAGGGTCGCAAGGACGTGGTCGGCCCCGGCCTCGCGCAGCTGGTCGGCGCTGTAGTTGCCGGTGGCGACCGCCACCGCGACGATGCCGGCGCCGTGCGCGCCGGTGACGTCCCGCGGGGTGTCGCCGATCCCCATGCAGCTCGAGACGTCGAGCGTCCCGCCGGAGACCAGCCGCCCGCGCTCCAGCGCCTTCTTCGTCACCTCGACCCGGTCGCTCGCGTCCGAGCCGTAGCCGCCGAAGGAGAAGAACCGGTTCAGGCCACCGCGGGCGAGCTTGATGTGGGCGGCCGCCTCGACGTTGCCGGTGATCAGGCCCACCAGGTATCCATCGTCGACGAGCTGGCGCAGCCGCGGCACGACGCCGGGCATGACCTCGTAGCCGTCGGACTCCTCGACCGCGGCGGCGAGGTACTTCATGTACTTCGCCATCGCCAGGGCGAGCTCGCGCTGGTCGGGGTCGCGGTCGAGCACGTGGCGCAGCGCGGTCCGGCCCACGTCGGGGTCGGTCATCCCCGACTCGGTCACCTTGCGGATATCGACCTCGGTGTCGTAGATCTCCACGAACGCGCGCTTCCACGCCTCGGCGCCGGCTCCGCCGGTGGAGATCAGCGTGCCGTCGATGTCGAACAGCACCCCCTCGGTCGAGGGCCCGTTCATCGCCCGGCCCGGTAGCGGCGGATCAGGGTGTTGGTGGAGCTGTCGTGATCGAGGTCGGGCTCGTCGGTGCTCTCGAGCTGGGGGACGATCCTCTTCGCCAGCACCTTGCCCAGCTCGACCCCCCACTGGTCGAAGGAGTCGATCTGCCACACCGTCCCCTGAGTGAAGACGCTGTGCTCGTAGAGCGCCACCAGCTTGCCGAGCGTCTCCGGGGTCAGGCGGTCGGCGAGGATCGTGTTCGAGGGTCGGTTGCCCTCCATCACCCGGTGCGGGACCAGCTCCTCGGGCGTTCCCTCCTCGCGCACCTGGTCGGGCGTCTTGCCGAACGCGAGCGCCTCGGTCTGGGCGAACACGTTCGCCATCAGCAGGTCGTGGTGCTCGCCGAGCGGGTTCAGACCCTTGTTGAAGCCGATGAAGTCGCACGGGATCAACACCGTCCCCTGGTGGATCAGCTGGTAGAAGGAGTGCTGGCCGTTGGTCCCCGGCTCGCCCCAGTAGATCGCCCCGGTGTCGTAATCGACCCGCGCACCGGAGAGCGTCACGTGCTTGCCGTTCGACTCCATCGTCAGCTGCTGCAGGTAGGCGGGGAAGCGCTTCAGGTACTGGTCGTACGGGAACACGCCCACGGTCTGGGCGCCGAAGAAGTCCCGGTACCACACCGCCAGCAGCCCCATCAGCGCCGGCAGGTTGCGCTCCAGCGGCGCCTCGAGGAAGTGCTCGTCGACCGCGTGGAAGCCGGCGAGCATCTCGGCGAAGCGCTCGGGGCCTATCGCGATCATCGTCGACAGCCCGATCGCCGAGTCCATCGAGTAGCGCCCCCCGACCCACTCCCAGAAGCCGAACATGTTGTCGGTGTCGATCCCGAACTCCGACACGCCCTCGGCGTTGGTCGACACGGCGACGAAGTGCTTCGCGATCGCCGCCTCGTCGCCGAGAGCGTTCAGTGCCCACTCGCGCGCCGTGTGGGCGTTGGTCATCGTCTCCAGCGTCGTGAAGGTCTTCGAGGAGACGATGAACAGGGTCTCCTCGGGGGACAGGTCGCGCGTGGCCTCGACGAAGTCGGTGGCGTCGACATTGGACACGAAGCGGAACGTCATCTCGCGGTCCGAGTAGTGGCGGAGCGCCTCGTAGGCCATCACGGGCCCCAGGTCCGAGCCGCCGATCCCGATGTTGATCACGTTGCGGATCCGCTTGCCGGTGTGGCCCTTCCAATCGCCGTCCCGCACCCGCTCCGCGAACGGCGCTCATCCGGTCGAGCACCTCGTGGACCTGCTTGACGACGTCCTCGCCGTCGACGACCAGCGAGCGATCACGCGGCATCCGCAGCGCGACGTGGAGGACGGCGCGATCCTCGGACACGTTGATGTGATCGCCGCGAAACATCGCCTCGCGACGCTCGGCGAGGCCCGACTGCTCCGCGAGCTCGAACAGCAGCGTCAGCGTCTCGTCGGTGATCCGGTGCTTCGAGTAGTCGAGGTACAGCCCGGCGCCCTCGGCGGTGAGGCGCTCGCCGCGCTTGGGATCCTGGGCGAACAGGTCGCGCAGGTGCATGCCACCGATCTCATCGTGATGGCGCGCGAGCTGCGCCCACGCGGGGCGCTCGCGGAGCGGCGGAATCATGACGTCCACCTGCCTGTCGCCTCGCAGTCGGGCGCTGCGCGCCCGATGCTCCGCGCCAGAATCAGCATCCCCCGGCACGAACCTAGCCCGACGCGACCAGCTTCTCGCCCTTCGAGGCGATCGTCCCCAGGAGCTCCTTCCACGACTTGTCGAATGAGTCCTTGCCCTCCTCCTGGAGCCGCACGGCGAGTGCGTCGGTGTCGATCCCGGCCTCGTTGAGCTTCGCAAGCACCTGCTCGGCGTCGCCGCCGTCCGCGGGAAGCGGCTCGCGAACCTCGCCGTGGTCGGCGAATGCGAGCAGCGTCTTGTCCGGCATCGTGTTGATCGTGAACGGGGCCGCGAGCGCCTCGACGTAGAGGACGTCGGAGGCATCGGGGTCCTTGGTGCCGGTGCTCGCCCACAGCAGCCGCTGCGGGCGGGCGCCCTCGTTGGCGAGCCGCTGGAAGCGCTCCGAGTCCAGCAGCTCGCGATAGGCGCGGTAGGTTCGCTTCGCGACGGCGATCCCGAGCTGGTCGCGCAGCTCGTCGGGCACCTGGTCGATCACCGCCTTGTCCCAGCGGCTGATGAACAGCGAGGCGACCGAGGGCACGGCGGGGTCCAGGCCGGCCTCGATGCGGCGCTCCAGTCCGCGCATGTACGCCTCCGCCGCGCCCTGGTACTGATCGGTCGAGAACAGCAGGGTGACGTTGACGGGAGTGCCGGCGAAGATCGACTCCTCGATCGCCGTGCGGCCCGCCTCGGTGCCGGGGATCTTGATGAAGATGTTGCACTCGGCCCGCGAGTGCAGATCGGCCACCTGCGCGATCGTCTCCTGCGCGTCGTCGGCCAGCAGCGGCGACACCTCCAGCGAGACCCACCCGTCGACGCCGTCGGTGCGCTCGTTGATCGGCTCGAACAGCTTCGCCGCGCGCCGCAGGTCGGTTAGCGCCAGCTCGAAGAACAGCTGCTCCGCCTCCACGCCCCTTCTCGCGCAGCTCGATGATCTGCTCGTCGTAGTCGTTCCCGCCGCTGATCGCCTTGTCGAAGATCGTCGGGTTGGAGGTCAGCCCGGTGACCGACAGCTCGTCGATGTAGCGCTGGATCGTGCCCTCGTCGAGCATGTCGCGGGTGATGTTGTCGACCCACAGGCTCTGGCCGAGCTCGTGCAGCTTCTGGGTCGGCTTCATGAGCCACCTCCCTCGCCCGCCCGCTTCAGGACCTCGCGCGCGCGTTCGACCACCTTCTCCGGCGTGAACCCGAACTTCGTCTGTACGTCCTTGAGCGGCGCCGAGGAGCCGAAGGTGTGCATCCCGATCGTCGCTCCCTCCGGTCCCACGTAGCGGTCCCAGCCGAGCGTCGAGGCCTCCTCGATCGAGACCCGCGCCGTGACCGCCGGAGGGAAGCACGCTCTCGCGGTAATCCTCGGGCTGCTGGTCGAACAGGTACCAGGACGGAAGGCTGACGACGCGCGCCCGCACGCCGCTGCGCGCCAGCTCCTCGTAGGCGTCGACGGCGAGCGCGACCTCGCTCCCGGTCGCGATCAGGATCAGCTCCGGGTCGCCGCCGTCGGCGTCGGCGAGCACATAGCCGCCGCGCAGCAGCCCCTCGGCCGACGCGTAGCTGCGAGCGGTCGAGGATCGGCACGTTCTGGCGCGTGAGCACGAGCGCGACCGGCCCGTGGGTGCGATCGATGGCCACCCGCCACGCCTCAGGCAACCTCGTTGGCGTCGCAGGGCCGGATCACGTTGAGGCCAGGGATCGCCCGCAGCCCGGCGAGGTGCTCGACCGGCTGGTGGGTGGGCCCGTCCTCGCCGAGTCCGATCGAGTCGTGCGTGAACAGGTGGATCACCGGCAGCTCCATCAGCGCCGAGAGCCGGATCGCCGGCTTCGCGTAGTCGGAGAAGGTGAGATAGGTCGACCACAGCGGCCGCAGCTTGGACAGCGAGAGTCCGTTGGAGGCAGCCGCCGACTCGTGCTCGCGGATCCCGAGGTGCAGCTGGCGCCCCGCCCGCTGGCCGGGCTGGAAGTCGGCCGCGCCGTCGAAGTCGAGCCGCACCGAGGTCGAGTCGGTGAGGTCCGCCGAGCCGCTCAGCATCCAGGGAATGCGCTTCGCGACCGCGTTCTCGACCTGGTTGGAGGCCTTGCGGGTGGCCAGGTCGCCGTCGCCGGGATCGAAGCTGGGGATTTCGGCGTCCCAGCCCTCGGGAAGCTCGCGGCGCTGCATCGCCTCGAGCTGCGCGGCGAGCTCGGGGGCGTCGGCGCGGTATCGGTCGAATAGCGCCTCCCACTCGGCGCGCAGCCTGCTGCCCCGCGCTCCGATCCCGTCGGCGAAGTGCTCGTAGACGCCGTCGGGGACCAGGAACTGCGAATCCTCGGGCCACCCGTAGACGCGCTTCGTCTCACGCGCCTCGTCCTCCCCGAGTGGCTCGCCGTGCACCTCCGCCGTGTCCTGGAGGTGCGGGGCGCCGTAGCCGATGTGGCTGTCGACGATGATCAGTGTGGGACCGTCCTCCTCCTGGTGGAAGCGCTCGTAGGCGCGGGTCAGGAGGTCGAGGTCGTTGGCGTCACCGACGCGGGTCACGTTCCATCCGTAGCCGATGAAGCGGGCCGCGACGTCGTCGTTGTAGGTGATCCCGTGTCTGGCCGTCGATCGTGATGTGGTTGTTGTCGTAGATCCAGCACAGGTTGTCGAGGCGCTGGTGGCCGGCGAGCGACGCGGCCTCGTTCGACACGCCCTCCATCAGGCAACCGTCGCCGCAGATCGCGTAGACGTCGAAGTCGAACAGCTCGAACCCGGGGCGGTTGAAGTGCGCCCCCAGCCACTTGCCGGCCAGCGCCATCCCGACCGAGGTCGCGATCCCCTGGCCGAGCGGCCCGGTCGTCGTCTCGACGCCGGACGTCCACCGATACTCGGGATGGCCGGGGCACTTCGAGTCGAGCTGGCGGAAGCGCTCGATGTCCTCGAGCTTCACCGACGGCTCGCCGACCGTCTCGTACTCGGCGTCGACCGCCTGCACCTGAGTCAGGTGGAGCAGCGAGTAGAGCAGCATCGACGCGTGCCCGTTGGACAGCACGAAGCGGTCGCGGCCCGGCCAGATCGGATCCTGGGGGTCGAAGCGCAGAAAGCGTTGCCACAGTGTGTAGGCAGCGGGGGCCATTCCCATCACGGCCCCGGGGTGGCCCGAGTTCGCCTTCTGGACCGCGTCGATGCTCAGCGTCCGGATCGTGTTCACGCAGAGCGTGTCGATGTCGGTCTGCGGCTGTGCGGCGACGGCCATATCCCTCGGTCGCATCCTAGCCAGGCGGCGACGCTCGCTGTTATCGGGCTGTGGACATACATTCCCTGTCTGTGTCGAGCACCGAGGACGAGAAGCGCGCCGCCGCCGAGGCGGCCGCCGAGCTGGTCGAGGACCGGGCGAGGGTCGGGCTCGGGACCGGCTCGACCGTGGCGTACCTGCTGCCGGCGCTCGCGGAGCGCAAGCTGACGCTGCGCTGCGTCGCCACCTCGCCGCGCACCGAGGCCGCAGCGCGGAAGCTGGGGATCTCCGTGGAGCCGTTCGAGGTGCTGGAGCGGCTCGACATCGCGATCGACGGCGCCGACCAGGTGGCGCCGGACGGATGGCTGGTCAAGGGCGGCGGCGGCGCCCACACGCGCGAGAAGATCGTCGCCGCGGCGGCGGAGCGCTTCGTCGTCATCGCCGACTCGTCGAAGCTCGTGGAGGCGATCGCCGCGCCGGTCCCACTGGAGCTGCAGCCGTTCGGGCTGCGAGCCACGCTGCACGAGCTCGGCGACGTGCACCTGCGCGACTGGCCGCCGTCCCCGGACGGCGGGGTGATCGCCGACTACGAGGGCGAGGTAGGCGACCCGGCGGCGCTCGCGGAGCGCTTGGCCGCGATCCCGGGAGTGGTGGAGCACGGGCTGTTCCCCCCCGCGCTGGTCAGCGACGCGCTGATCGCGCGCGGTCATGAGGTGGAGCGGCTGAGCTTCTAGCTTGGTCCGGCAGCGGCGTGGTCGGCGAGCACCAGCCCGTCGGCGGCCTCGACCCGCCCGGCCGGGATCGAGTGATCGCCGGCGAGCAGCTTCGCGAGCGCGTCGCGCTTGTCCTCGCCGGCGATCAGCCAGAAGACCTGGCGGGCGGCGGCGAGCCCCGGGTAGGTGAGCGTCATCCGGCGGCGGCCCTGGTACTCGCCGCCGGTCGGCGCCACCAGCCGGTCGGTGACCTCGAGCACCGAGTCGCCGGGGACGAGCGAGGCGGTGTGGCCGTCGGGGCCGATCCCGAGATGGACCAGGTCGAGGGGCTTGGGCATCAGCGCCTCGTAGCGCAGCGCGGCGGCGTCGAGGTCTTCGTCCGTGACCGGCATCGGGCGCAGGCGGGCGAGCGCCTCGTCGGGAAGGTTGGCGCCGATGTGGGTGAGGTTTCTGTCCGGGTCCCCGTCGGGCGCAACGCGCTCGTCGACCTGGAACAGGTCGACCCGATCCCAGTCGACTCCCATCTCACCGAGCAGCTTGAACATGGGCAACGGGGTGTTGCCGCCGCTGATTGCGAGCGCGAAGCGGCCGCGCTGCACGATCGCGTCTGCGGCCGTTGCGGCGATCAGCTCCGCGCCTCGCCGCGCCGCCGCCTCGGCGTCCGCGAGCGTCTGGAGCTTCAGCCCTTCTTCTCCTCGTGGCCGCCGAACTGCTTGCGCATCGCGGACAGCACCTTGTCGGCGAAGTCGTCGAGGCCGCGCGAGGAGAAGCGCGAGTACAGGGCGTTGCTCAGCACCGGGGCCGGCACGCCCTCTTCGATCGCCGCGATCGACGTCCAGCGGCCCTCGCCGGAGTCCGAGACACGGCCCTCGAAGTCCGCGAGGTCGGGTGACTGCTGAAGCGACGCCGCGGTCAGGTCGAGCAACCACGAGCCGATCACGCTGCCGCGCCGCCATACCTCGGCGACGTCGGGGAGGTCGAGGGCGTACTTGTAGAACTCGGGATGCTCGAGCGGCGCAGTCTCGGCGTCGGCCTCGCGCTTGTGCTCGCCGACGTCGGCGTTGCGGAGGATGTTCAGCCCCTCGGCGTAGGCGGCCATGACGCCGTACTCGATCCCGTTATGGACCATCTTCACGAAGTGGCCGGCGCCGTTCGGCCCGCAGTGGAGATAACCCTGCTCGGCCGGCGAAGGGTCACCCTTGCGACCCGGGGTGCGCTCGGCCGCGTCGACGCCCGGCGCGAGCGTGGCGAAGATCGGGTCGAGGCGGTTCACCGCCTCGTCGGGCCCGCCGATCATCAGGCAAAAGCCGCGCTCCAGCCCGAACACCCCGCCGCTGGTCCCGCAATCGATGTAGTCGATCCCCTTCTTCGCCGCGTCGGCGGCGCGGCGGAGGTCGTCGCGGTAGTACGAGTTGCCGCCGTCGATGATCGCGTCGCCGGAATCGAGCTTGTCCATCAGCTCGTGCACGGTGCTCTCGGTGATCTCGCCGGCGGGGACCATCGCCCAGGCGGCGCGCGGCTTGCTCAGCTTGGAGACGAAGTCCTCCACCGAGTCGGCTCCGGTCGCGCCCTCGCCGGCCAGCTCCTTGACGGCGTCGGCGTTGACGTCGTAGACGACGCACTCGTGCCCGTCCTTCATCAGCCGGCGCACGATGTTGGCGCCCATCCTCCCCAGTCCGACCATTCCGAGTTGCACGACCCGCAATCTAGACGAAACCCTCATCCCTGACGGACCGCGCGATCTGCTTGCAGATCGCGCGCTTTGACTAGGCTGGCCGGCACGGTGGCGACCAAGGCGGACAAGCTCGTCATCTTCGGGCTCAGCGGCGACCTGGCCCACAAGATGACCTTCCCGTCGCTGTACCGGATGGAGCGGCGCGGCGAGATCGACTGCCAGATCATCGGCGTCGCGATCGACGAGTGGAGCGACGACGACCTGCGCAAGCATGCCCGCGAGTCGATCGAGGGAACCGTCGAGGACGTCGACTCGAAGCTGCTCGACCGGTTCCTGAAGCGACTCACGTACATATCCGGCGACTACGCGAAGGACGACACCTACAAGCAGGTGGCCGATGCCCTGGGGGACGCCAAGGACCCGGTGTTCTATCTCGAGATCCCGCCCTCGCTGTTCGCGGAGGTGGTGCGCAAGCTCGGAAAGGCGGGCCTCACGGACGGCGCGCGGGTCGTGATCGAGAAGCCGTTCGGGCACGACCTGAAGTCCGCCCGCGAGCTCAACACCGAGCTGCACGAGGTCCTCGACGAGTCGCAGATCATGCGGATCGACCACTTCCTCGGCAAGGAGCCGGTGATGGACATCCTGTACCTGCGGTTCGCGAACGCGATCCTCGAGCCGGTGTGGAACCGCCGCTACGTGAACTCGGTGCAGATCACCCTGGCCGAGGACTTCGGGGTCGACGACCGCGGGGGCTTCTACGACCCCGTCGGGGCGCTGCGCGACGTCGTTCAGAACCACCTGCTCCAGGTGCTTGCGCTGGTCGCGATGGAGCCGCCGTCCGGAGGACGCGCCGATCCCGACCCGGTCGGCGATCGCAAGCTCGACCTGTTCAGGGCGATGCCCGCCGCCGACCCCAGCCGCTACGTGCGCGGGCAGTACGACGGCTACCTGGACGTGGACGGGGTGGCCAAGGGCTCCACCACCGAGACCTTCGTCGCGCTGAAGCTCGCGATCGAGAACTGGCGCTGGGACGGAGTCCCGTTCTACATCCGGGCCGGCAAGGCGATGCCGGTCAAGGTGACGGAGGTGCGGGTCGTATTCCAGGAGCCGCCGCGACTCGGGATCGGCGGGCGCCTGATGCCCGATCCGGACGAGCTCGTCCTGCGGATCGAGCCCGATGCCGGCGCCGAGCTCAACCTGATCGCGAAGAAGGCCGGCGCTGATGCGCTGCAGAAGGTCCATCTCGACCTCCTGTTCGGAGAGCAGGTCGGCGACCAGCCGGCGTCCTACGAGCGCCTGCTTCACGACGCGCTCGACGGAGATCCGGAGCTGTTCCCCGACCAGGCCGCGATCGATGAGACGTGGCGAATCGTGCAGCCGCTGCTCGACGATCCCGGCGACGTTGAGCCATACGAGAAGGGCACGTGGGGGCCGGAGGGAGCGAGCCACCTGCTGACCGGCCATGGCGGATGGCGCAAGCCGTGGCTCGCGTAGGCCACCGGGACTTCAGCTAGGGCCTTGAGCTCAGAGCCGAGCCCGCCGAGCGACCAGCACCTGAAGCGCTCGGTCGGCGTCATGTCGCTGTTCGCGACCGCGTACGGGAACGTCGGATCGTCGATCTACTACGCGCTCGGGCTGGTCGCCGCGAGCGCGCTCGGGCTCACGCCGCTCGTCTTCCTGTTCGCGGGCGGGCTGTTCGCGCTGACCGCGAAGACGTACGCGGAGGGGGCGACGATGTTCCCGGAGGCCGGCGGCTCCTCGTCGTTCGCCCGCCACGCCTTCGACGAGATCGTGTCCTTCGTCGCCGGCTGGGCGCTGATGCTCGATTACGTGATCACGATCGCGATCAGCGCCTTCTTCGTTCCCCACTACCTCGGCCCGTTCGTCGACGTGCTGCGGTCCGGCGTGGAGGACGTGATCGCCGGGGTCGTCATCGTGGTGCTGCTGGCGGCGATCAACGTCCGCGGCCTGGCCCGATCCGCGGGCCTCAACGTCGGTCTGGCGCTGCTGGACATCGCGACCGAGATAGTGATCGTCGGCCTCGGCCTCGTGCTGGTCCTCAGCCCCGAGTTGCTCGTCGATCAGGTCCATCTCGGGGAGGCGCCAACCTGGTCGCAGCTGATCTTCGCGATCTCGATCTCGATGGTGGCCTACACCGGGATCGAGACGATCGCCAACATGGCCGAGGAGGAGCGCGACCCCGGTCGCGACCTGCCGCGGGCGGCGAACGGCGTCGTGGTGGCGGTGATCGGCCTCTACATCGGGATCACGGTGATCGCGCTGTCGGCGCTCCCGGTCACGCAGGCGGCCGATGGTGACTTCGTCACCCAGCTCGGGACGAGGTACCGGGACGACCCGATCCTGGGCATCGTCGCGAACCTCGGTCTCGGGAGTGGGATCGAGCACTTCGCTCGGATCTACGTCGGAGTGCTCGCGGCCACGATCCTGCTGATCGCGTCCAACGCCGGGCTGATCGGGATCTCGCGGCTGTCGTGGTCGCTCGCCGAGCACCATCAGCTCCCCGGCGCATTCGCCGGGCTGTATGGGCGCGGACGCACCCCCGCGGTGGCGATCGTGGTGTTCGCGGCGCTCGCGATCCTGCTGATCCTGCCCGGCAAGGCGACGCTGCTGGGCAACCTGTACAGCTTCGGGGCGCTGCTGTCGTTCACGATCGCCCACGTCTCGGTGGTGGCGCTGCGGGTGCGACAACCCGATCACGAGCGACCGTACCGGGCGCCATGGAACGTCGGGATCCGCGGGTATTCGATCCCGCTGACCGCGGTGCTGGGTGGGATCGGCACATTTGGCGCGTGGATCTCGGTGCTGGTCCTGCACTCGGAGGCTCGCGTCGTCGGCGTCGGATGGATGATCGTCGGGCTGACTGGATACCTGCTCTACCGGCGCCACATCGGCGTCGACCCGCGCCGCATCCACCGCCGTGCCCTCGAGCGGCCCGACCACCTCCCGCGCTACACGCGGGAGCGCCGGCCGCGCGCACGTCGCAGCTGACTACGTCCGAAGGGCGGTCGCGATCCGCACCACCAGCGCCTCCGGCCGATCGACGATCTGACGCCAGGTGACGCGGATCACCCGGCAGCCCCGCGACACCAACCAGGGAGCTCTGCCGCCTTGATCAGGGCTAGGAACCGTTCCTCGGCTTCGGAGCGGGTGAGGGCCGGTGTGCTCCCGACCCCGAGCAGGGAGCGAAGTGCCGGGACTCCGGGTCGGGGGCCGACGCGGGCAATTAGGGAGGCGAGGTCGGAGCGGCGGACCAGGCGTCGCGCCTGTGCCTCGGCGAAGGCTTGCTCCAGCTCGCGGGACGACGCCACCGCCGCGAGATCGAGGAGCGTACGCCCAGGTGTGGTGACTGGGATTCCGTCGAGCTTGCGAACGTCGCCGGGGTCGAGGGCCCGGGTGCGGTGGATTCGGATGCCGCGCCTCGGGTCACAGCGTCGGCCCGGCACGGTGACGTCGATCGGACCGGGCCGTGAGGGTAGAAGTCGCCAGCGTCCTGCCCCCGATCTCGCTCGCCTGCCGCGGGCGATTGCGGGGTTCACGGCGCATATCGCCGTCAATCCCGACCTCGGTCCGGCCGCCCCCTCGAATTCGGGGTTTCCGGCGTCGCCCCGGGGGCTCCCCCCTAATTGCCGCTGTTTCGTCCCGCCACTGCAGTCAGTCCTCGTCGAACAACAGAGACGCACCGATGGCGCCGCCGAAGTCACCCAGCGCGGCGACGTGCATGGCCGGGGGGTTGTCATCGACGAACAGGTGCTTGATCATCCGCTTCTCGATCTTCTGCACGTAGGGCTCCCCGAAGCGCACCCCGAGCCCGCCGCCGATGATCACCGCCTCGACGTCGAGCAGGTTGACGGCCGAGGCTATCCCCGCGGCGAGCGCCTTGACGGCGCGGTCGATCAGCTTCTCGGCCAGCTGGTCCCCGTCGTCGATCGCGCGCTCCCAGATCCCGCTTGTCAGGCGCACGTGCTCCTTCTTCTTCATGATCTTGAACAGGTCCGTCTTGGTGCCCTTGTCGTGCTCCCGGCGGGCCTCGATCTCCATCGCCCCCCGGCCGGCGTAGGCCTCGAGGCAGCCGCGGCGCCCGCACGTGCAGCGCGCGCCGCCCTCCTTGATCACCATGTGGCCGATCTCACCCGCGGCGCCGCGACCCAGCCACTCCCTGCCGTCGAGGATCACCCCGCCGCCGACCCCCGTGCCCCAGAACACCCCGATGAAGGAGCTGTACGGGCGGCCCGCCCCGAGCTTCTTCTCCGCGTTCACCGCCACCTGAACGTCGTTGCCGACCCGCACCTGAGTCCCGAGAGCCTCGGAGAGCTTGTCCGCCAGCGGGAACGACCCCTCCCACCCAGGCAGGTTGCGGGCTCCGGACACGGTGCCGCTCTTCTCGTCGACGTCGCCCGGTGAGCCCACCCCGATCCCCCCCAGCGAGCCGCTGTCGAGCTTCGCGCCCTCCGCCGCCTCCTGCATCGCCTCGACCATCTGGGCCGCCACGTCCTCCGGCCCGCCCTCGGTCGGCGTGGGTCGCCGGGCATCGGAGACCACGCTTCCCCCGTCCCCGATCACCGCCGCCTGGATCTTCGTCCCGCCGAGGTCGATGCCTCCACGCACGGTCGCGAGTCTAGTCACCGCGCCAAGTTCGCGAGCGAACTTGGCGGTCTACTGAACAACACACGGGCGACGAACTCCTCGAATCGCTCCAGCAGCTCTGGGGGTACCCAGTGCCCCGCGTCGGTCTCGATGTAGGTGACGTCGAGCCCGCCGCGCTTCAGGGTCTCGTTGGCGGCCCGGCCGAAGCCCACCTCGATGACCGGGTCCTGAGTCCCGTGGTGGATCAGCACCGGCAGGCCCTCCCGCCCCTCGAGCTCCGGGTGCCACCCCTCGACGGTGGGCAGGAATCCGCTGAGCGCGAGGATCCCCGCGGGTGACGGGCGCCCCTCCCCCAGGCCCACCGCGTAGGACATCACGGTGCCCATCGAGAAGCCGCCGATCACCGCCCGGTCCCAGCCGATCCCGCGGGCCTCGAGGGTCTCGTCGAGGAATCCGGTCAGCAGCTCGTAGCTGCGATGAAAAGTCTCCGGGTCGGGGTAGCCGACTCGCGGCACCACGTACCAGTGCCGGCCCCCGGGCGGGATGTTCGTCAGCGGTGCGCCGGGCGTGATCCCCAGCAGGCGCTGCCCGGGGTCGAGCACCTCGAGCAGGTCGTACAGGTCGCGCTCGTCCGTTCCGCGCCCGTGATTGAGGATCAGGGCGCCTTCCGGCTCCCCGGCCGGTTCCCGGACCAGGTGGTCCAGCGTCATGCCTTGATCTGGCGCGGGTTCTCGATCGGGGTGAGGATCGGCTCGATCTTGTCGCGCATGTCCTCGAGGAAGGGCGGTAGCGCGAGATGCTGGCCGAGCTCGTCGGCCGGCTCGTCGACCGCGAACCCGGGCCCGATCGTCGCGATCTCGAACAGCACGCCCGAGGGCTCGCGGAAGTAGATCGAGCGGAAATAGAAGCGGTCGATGATCGGTGTCGGGTTCAGCCCCGCCTCGGCGACGCGCTTCCGCCACGCCTCGTGGTCGTCCATCAGCGAGGCCCAGGCGATGTGATGCACGCTCCCCGCGCCCTGAAGGCCGGACTCGGCCGGGGGCTCGTCGTAGGCCCAGCGGCCGCCGCGGCGATCGCCGCGCGCCTCCCAGGCGCCGTCCTGCGGCTTGAAGCCGAGCGTGTCCTCGAGTCGGGGACGGCTGCGCTCCGGGTCGGCGCTGTACGCGCGCGCCGCGTCGAACCCCTGCAGGGCGAGCTCGGAGGGCACATCGGGGTGCTCGGCGATCAGCGGTTGATCGGCGACCTGCGATACCACGAGCTCGTGATCGAGGCCCTCGGGGTCGGTGAAGCGCAGGTTGTCGCCGTCGCGCTGCGACTCGTGGCCGGCGGCCCGCAGACGCTCTGCCCAGAAGTCGAGCGCCTCGGACGAGCCGACCCTCCACACGATTCGGTGCACCATTCCGGCGCCGGCGCGCCCCGGCGGCGTGCCGGGAAACTCGAAGAAGGTGAGGTCGGACCCTGGGTCGCCGCCCTCGTCGGCATAGAAGAGGTGGTAGACGGAAGGCTGATCCTGGTTGACGGTCTTCTTGACCAGCCGCAACCCGAGCAGGCCGGCGTAGAAGTCGACGTTGCGCTGCGCGTCGGCCGTGATCGCCGTGATGTGGTGGATTCCTTCGAGCTTCATCGTCCCCTCACCACTCAGGATAGTGTGGCTATTGTGCCGTCATCTCGGGGCAGGGCCCCTCGGCGCGCGCCGCGCCGGCGACGATGGCGTTCTAAGCCTCCTCTGATCGGGTAGCCGCGACGACCCCTTCGACGTCCTCGAGCACCGCCATCGCGGCGTTGCGCCCGTTGAGCGCGATCACCGAGCCCGCCGGGTGGGTGGCAGCGCCGCACATGTAGAAGCCCTCGATCGGGGTGCGGGAGGCGAGCCGCCGGTCCCACATCTGGTTGGGCATCGTCTCGCCCTGGAAGATCTGGCCGCCGGTCAGCCCGATGCGCGCCTCGATGTCGGGCGGACCGAGCACCTCCATGTGCTCGACGCACTCGCGCACGTCGGGGGCATAGACGGCGATCGAGTCGAGGATCCGGCCGCCGATCTCGTCGCGCCGCGACTCCCAGTCGCCCTCGGCGAGCTCGTACGGGGCGTATTGGCAGAAGGCGCTCATCGTGTGATGCCCCGCGGGGGCGACCGAGGCGTCGTAAGCGGTCTGGAAGTAGAGCTCGGAGTACCCGATCCCGGGCTCTCCGCGCTTGCACGCCTCGAAGCCCTCCTGGCCCGCGTCGAGGCCCGCGGTGATCGAGATCATCGCCCGGTGTGGCTCGACGCTGCCGGCGGCGGTGAACGTGGGCAGGCGGCTCAGGCCGGCGTTCAGCTTCACGACCGGCGATCGGATCTCCCACTCCTCGAGCCGCTCGCGGTACGCGGCGGGCACCGCCTCGGGGTCGAGCATCGTCAGGGTGCGCTTCGGGTCGGCGTTGGAGATCACGACCGGAGCGCGCAGGCGCTCGCCGCTGTCGACCTCGACTCCTTCGCCGGGGACGATGCGTGCCACGGGCACCCCGGCGGCGATCGCCGCCCCTGCCTCGATCGCGGCCTGCGCGATCGCGAACGAGACCCGGCCCATGCCCCCGACGACGTAGCCCCACTCGGGGCCCTGGCCTCCGAGGTCGCCCTGGAAGTGCATCAGCTTCACCGAGGCGGTCCCCGGGTCGCGCGGGCCCGCGTAGGCGCCGATCACCCCCTGGCCGAACAGCGCGTCCTTGAGCCTCTGGTCGGAGACGTAGCGATCGATCGTGTCGGCGATCGACTCCTCGAAAACGACCGAGACCAGCTCCTCGTCGTCGAGCAGCTCCTCGATCTCCGCGCGGCTGGGCGAGGGCCCTCTCCAGGTATCGCCGTGCGGCCCGTAGCGGAGCGCCCGGCGGGCGCGGTCGAACATCTCCTCGTAGGCGAACGACCCGCGGATGTCCTCCTCGGAGAACCCGTTCTCGCGCATGTGGGCGACCGTGCGCTCCTCGTCGAGGAACTGCGCGTAGGAGGTGCCGTCGGCGAACGGGCACCACAGGTTGGGATCGGCGACCACGAAGTCGTATCCGTGGCGCCTCAGGTCGAGCTCGTCCACGACCCCGTCGTCGAGCAGTCCGACCACATAGGCGCACGGGCTGACCAGGTAGGCCGGGTCGGGGAACGGCTGCTCGAGGGTGCACGCGCCGCCCAGCTGGTCGCGCCGCTCCAGCACGAGCACGGACTTCCCCGCCCGCGCCAGGTAGGCCGCCGCGGTGAGCCCGTTGTGCCCTCCGCCGACGACGATCGCGTCCCAGTCGCGCGCAGCGAGCTCGCTCAGCGGCGCCGGAAGCCCGACCTTGCCAAGCACGCCGTTGACGTCGGTTGCGCTCACCGGCCTACCGTATCGCGGTAGTTTCGCCCCATGCTGCTCGGCGTCGACGTGGGAGGGACGTTCACCGACGCCGTCCTGTACGACGGGCGCGGCCTGCACACCGCGAAGTCGCCGACCACCCCCGAGGATCAGTCGCGGGGCGTGGTGGCGGCGGTCGACGCGGTGCTGGAGCGCTCCGGCGCGGGCCCCGGCGACGTCGAGGCCTTCGCGCACGGGATGACCGTGGGGACGAACGCGCTGCTGGAGGAGCGCGGGGCCCGCACCGCGCTGCTGGCGACCGAGGGCTTCACCGACCTGCTCGAGATCGGGCGCCAGAACCGCCCCCGCCTGTATCACCTGTGCACGGCGAAGCCCGCCCCGCTGGCCCCCTCCGAGCTGCGCTTCGGCGTCCCGGAGCGGGTCGGTCCCGAGGGCGTGATCGAGACGCTGGACGACGGTGCGATCGCGAAGCTCGTCGATCGCGTCCGGGAGAACGGCGCCGAGGCGGTCGCGATCTGCCTTCTGTTCTCCTACCTCGAACCCGCGCACGAGGCGGCGATCGCGGCGGGGATCCGCGAGGCGCTTCCCGGCGTCCATGTCTCGGCATCGCACGAGGTGCTGCCCCAGTTCCGCGAGTACGAGCGCTGCTCGACCACCGTGATCGACGCCTACCTCTCCCCCCTGCTCGACCGCTATATCGGGCGGCTCGCCGAGACGGCGGCCGACCGCGGGCTCCCCGAGCCGCTCGTGATGCAGTCCTCCGGCGGGGTGGCGCCGGCGGCGGAGGCTGCGCGCGCCGGAGCGTGGAGCGTGCTCTCCGGGCCCGCGGGGGGCGCGGTCGGCGCCGGCCTGGTGGCGCGGATCTCCGGCGACGGCAATGCGCTGGGGATCGACATGGGCGGCACCTCGTGCGACGTGTGCGTGGTCGAGGACGGCCGGGTGCGGCGCACGGATTCCCGCCAGATCGAGGGTCGGGTCCTGCAGCTCCCGATGGTCGACGTCCATACCGTCGGCGCCGGAGGCGGTTCGATCGGATGGCGCGACGGCGGCGGGGCGCTCCGCGTCGGGCCCCGCTCCGCGGGGGCCGCGCCCGGGCCGGCGTGCTACGGCCGCGGCGGCGAGGAGCCAACCGTCACCGACGCCAATCTCCTGCTCGGCTACCTGGCGGCGGACTCGACCCTCGCCGGAGGCGTCGAGCTGGACCCGGGCGCCGCGCGCGAGGCCGTGCGCAGGCTCGGCTCGGCGCTCGGCCTCACCGAGCTCGACACCGCCGAGGGGATCGTGCGGGTCGCCAACCAGGAGATGATTCGCGCCCTGCGCGTGGTCACGGTCGAGCGCGGCGTCGACCCGAGGCGCTTCGCGCTGATGCCGTTCGGCGGCGCCGGGCCGATGCACGCCGCCGCGCTCGCCGACGAGCTGGAGATCGAGCGGTTCCTGTGCCCACGCGCGAGCGGCGTGCTTTCCGCGCTGGGGCTGCTCGCCTCGGACCGCCGCCGCGACACGGCTCGCACCGTGCTGCTGAGCGGCGCGGAGCTGACAGCGGAGCGGGTCGCCGGCGAGCTCGACGAGCTTCGCGCGTCGCTCGAGGAGGGGCTCGCCGGCGCGACTGCCGAGGCCACGTTCGAGATGCGCTACCGCGGGCAGGCCTTCGAGCTCCCAGTCCCCGGGCCGATCAGGCCGGACCCCGCTGAGCTGGCGGAGAGCTTCGCGGCTACCCACGAGCGCCGCTACGGCTACCGCGACCCCGACGCCGAGGTCGAGCTGGTCACGATCCGGCTGGCGATGGTGCTCGCGGGGCCCGACCCTCGGCCCGCGGCGGCCGCGGCGGGCGGGCTTCGGATCGGGGAGCGCCGAGCCCGGTTCGGCGGCGAGTGGGTCGAGACGCGAATCCTGCGCGGCGAGCCCGAGGCGGGGCTTCGCGCCGAGGGCCCGTGCATCTTCGAGCTGCCCGAAGCGACCCTGGTCATGCCGCCCGGCTGGGAGGCCGAGGTCGATGAAGCGGGTACCGTGGCGGCCCACCGGGGGGGCGCGTGACTGGCGGGCAACTGGACCCGGTCACGCTCCAGGTCCTGGTCGGCGGCCTGCGCGCCGCGTGCGACGAGATGGGGGCGGTGCTGATCCACTCCGCGCACTCGGCCAACATCACCGAGCGCCACGACTGCTCGACGGCGCTGTTTGACGCGGCCGGCGAGTTGATCATGCAGGCCGAGCACATCCCGGTCCATCTCGGATCGATGCCCGACGCGGTGGGCGCCGTGCTCGGCGAGGAGCAGCGGCCCGGCGATCTGTGGATCCTCAACGACCCTTATCGGGGCGGAACGCACCTTCCCGACGTGACGCTGATCTCGCCGCTGTTCGTCGGACGGAGGGCTGCTCGGGTTCGCCGCGAGCCGCGCCCACCACGCCGACATCGGCGGGCCCACCGCGGCTGGGATGCCCGCCGACTCCACCCGCCTCGACGAGGAGGGCGTGGTGATCGCGCCGACGCGGGTCACCGACGCCGACCTGGCGGCCTTCGCGCAGCGGATGCGCAACCCACCCCAGCGTCTCGCCGACCTCCGCGCCCAGCGCGCCGCGAACCTGGTCGGCGAGCGCCGCATGCACGAGCTGATCGCCCACCACGGCCTGGAGCGCTTTCGCGTCGGGATCGCGGAGATCCTCGACTACGCGGAGCGGCGCACCAGGGCCGCTCTCGCCCGCCTGCCGGACGGGCGCTACGAGGCCGAGGACGTGCTCGAGGACGACATGCGCGGGGCGGACGTGGCGCTGCGGGTTGCCGCCGTGATCGAGGGAGACGGGCTGAGGCTGGACTTCTCCGGCACCGACGCCCAGGTGCCCGGCAACCTCAACTGCCCGCTGTCGGTGACCAAGTCGGCTGCCTTCTTCGCCGTCCGGGTGCTGGCGGACCCCGACGCCCCGCCGTCGGCCGGCGCCCACCGCCCGGTCGAGGTGGACGCCCCCGAGGGGTGCGTCGCTGCACGCGCGCCCGCCCGCCGCCGTCGCGGGAGGCAACGTCGAGACGTCGAGCCGGATCGCTGACCTGGTGCTGGAGGCGCTCGGCGGGGCGACGCCCTCCCCCGCCCAGGGCCAGGGGACGATGAACAACCTGACCCTCGCCGGCGAGGGATTCACCTACTACGAGACGATCGGCGGCGGCCAGGGCGGGTGCCCGGACGCCGACGGCCCGAGCGCGATCCACGTCGCGATGTCGAACACCCTCAACACCCCCGTGGAGGCCTTCGAGAGCGAGTTCCCGCTCCGGGTCCGCGAGCTATCGGTCCGTCGCGGGAGCGGCGGCGACGGGCGCCATCGCGGCGGCGACGGGACCGTCCGCGAGCTCGAGGCGCTCGTGCCGGCGCGGCTCAACCTGATCACCGAGCGCCGCCGCCGCGCTCCACGAGGTCGGGAGGGCGGCGAGGACGGCGCACCCGGGCGCAACCTGCTCAACGGCGAGCCGCTGCCGTCGAAGGCCGGCCGCGACCTGCGCGCCGGCGACCGCGTGCGAATCGAGACCCCCGGCGGGGGCGGCTACGGGCCGCCGGACGCCGAATAGGCTGGCGGTGTGGCGCAGCGGCTCGACATCGGCGAGGTGACGCTCGCCTACGAGGACACCGGAACGGCGACGGCCCCGCGGTCGTGTTCGTCCACGGGCTCGGTGGCTCGCGTATACGGGTGGTGGGGCCAGCTCGCCGCCTGTGGGCCGCGCGGCTACCGCGGCGTCGCGTACGACCAGCGTGGCGCCGGGCTGAGCGACAAGCCGGCGGGGCCGTACTCCGTGGAGGGATGGGCCGCAGGACCTGGAGCGGCTGCTGGACGGGCTGGAGATCGAGCGCGTGGCGCTGGTCGGCCACTCGGTCGGCTGCATGGTCGCCGAGCACGCCGCACTGAGGCTTGGCGACCGGGTTTGGGCGCTGGCGCTGTGCGGAGGGGCGATCGAGTGGCGGCCGCAGGCGGACGCGGTGTTCGAGGAGCGGGTCCGGCTCGCGCGCACCGGACGGATGGACGAGATCGCGCACACCGTGGCCACCACGGGGCTGAGCGAGCGTGCGCGGGCCGAGAACCCGGTGCTGCACGGCCTGATGCTCGACCAGATCGCCTCGAACGACCCCGGCGCGTACGCCGCCTCCTCGCAGGCGACGCGTGAGGGGTCGATGCACGACCTGGAGCGCGTCTCGTGCCCGGCGCTCGCTTTTTGCGGCTCCGAGGACCCCGTGGCACCCGCCCGGCTTTGCGGCCGCGATCGCCGCCGCGGTGCCCGCCGGGGAGACCGCCGTGATCGAGAGTGCAGCGCACTGGTGCATGCTCGAGCGCCCCGAGGCGGTGAACAACGCCCTGTTCGGGTTCCTGGATCGGGTTCGCGGCTCCGGTTAGCGCTTGCTAAGCGAGCTTCGCAACAACGCTCACAAGCTTGGCTTTCCAGCCAACCTGCACTACAATCCGCGATCTCAAGCGGGCTTGAGCGCCCCTCGGAGAGGTTGTCAGCTCCGAAAACGTTCACAATTCCCCACCCCCGAGCAACGAGTCACTGAATCCATGCCTATCGCCTTCAAAGAGTGGGCCGTGACGGTGCGCGCCCTATGCCGAGGGCGAGCAGCTCGTAACCCTGCGCAAGGGCGGGATTCGCGAGGAGAACAAGCACTTCGAGCTCGAGCACGAGCAGTTCTTCCTCTATCCGACCTTCGACCATCAGCGGAACGACCTCGTGCGCGAGTCGCACCACCCCGAGCTGCGGCGCGCGCTCGAGGAGGGCGTGTGGCCGGACGAAGAGCCGCCCCCCAGGGCGCTGCTTCAGGACGGCGGCATCCCGCAGCCCGACCGGGTCCGGATCCGTGCCTGGGCCGAGGTCGCCGCGCACTTCACGACCGAGGATCCACGCGTCGTCGAGGCGCTGTCCCCGTTCCACGTCTGGACCGCCGACTACGCGACCAAGCGCCTGCGGTGGAAGCCTCGCCACCCTCTGCACGTCCTGCTGCTGCGGGTGCACCGGATCCCGCGACCGGTGACGGTGCGGGTCAAGGACGAGTACCACGGCTGCCGCTCGTGGGTGGAGATCGACCGTGACCTCCCCTTCGAGGGCACGCCCGTGATGGCCGACGAGGAGTTCGCACGGGCGGCCGCCTCGATCGGCATCCTCACCGGCCAGCCGGAACCCGTTCCAGCCTGACCAACATCACTCGCGCGACGTGCTCGTCTTCGACTCCGCCGTCGCACGGTGGGTGATGGGATGAGGTCCGTGGATGAGGTCATCCGTCGTGCCGACCGAGCGTTGGTGCTCGGGATCGGCGGTGGTGGAGACGTGGTCGGATCGCTCGCGATCGGGCGTCTGTGCGAGTCGTTGGGTACCGATTTCGTGCTCGGCGGCGTCGCCTGGGAGCGCTTCGCCATCGACCCCCACCCCGGGCCGAGGAGCCTTGGCGAGATTCACGGCGGGCGCCCGCTCGCCGAGGCTGCGGTGCTCGCCGACGCGGGAACGACAACCCCCGAGGGGACCCGGTTCGCGGAGGCGGGAATGGCAGCGCACCTCGGCGCGCCCGACGGTGCTCGTCGACGTGACCGGAGGACCCGGCGCCGCCGCCGCGGGAATCGCGGACGCTGCCGACGCGCTCGGACTGCGACCTCGCGATCTACGTCGACGTCGGCGGGGACGTGCTCGCGCAGGGCGGCGAGGCGGGGCTCGGCAGCCCGCTGTGCGACGCCGTGATGCTCGCCGCGGCCGTGAGGGCGGCGGACCGCGTCAGCCCGCTGGGCGCGGTCTTCGGGCCCGGCTGCGACGGTGAGCTGACGGCGGACGAGGTGCTCGAGCGGGTCGCGGCTCTCGCGGCGACGGGGGCGTGGATCGGGACCTGGGGGCTGACCGAGCCGGCGGCGTCCGAGCTCGAGGCGGTGGCCCGGGCCGTGCCCACGGAGGCAAGCCTGCAGGCGGTGCGCTGCGCGCGGGGCGAGACGGGCGAGGTCGATGATCCGCGGCGGGCTGCGACACGTCCGCTTGAGCCCGGTTGGGGCGCTGACGTTCTTCTTCGACGTGCGCGCCGCGCTACGACGGCGTGGCGCCGCTGGCGCGCGCGGTCGCCGGCGCCGCCGACCTCGAGCAGGCCCGCGACGCGCTCGCGGCACTGGGCATCCGCACCGAGCTCGATTACGAACGCGACCGCGCCCGCCAAGGCAACCGCTCCGGCCGCGCGCGACCCGACATGGTCCTCCGGCCTCTCGTCGAGGGTGATGAGGCCGAGCTGCGTCGCATCCAGGCGACCCCCGAGGTGTCGCGGTGGTGGGACGAGCCGGACGAGGGCTTCCCGCTGAGCGACGAGCCCGACGCGACCCGCCTGACGATCGAGGTCGACGGCGCCGTCGCGGGCATGATCCAGTTCTCCGAGGAGCTCGAGCCCAAGTACCGCCATGCGGGGATCGACCTGTTCGTGGATCCCGCCCTGCACGGCCGCGGCCTGGGCACGGAGGCGGTGCGACGCGTCGTCCGCCACCTGTTCGAGGACCGTGGCCACCACCGGATCACGATCGACCCCGCCGCGGCGAACACCGCCGCGATCCGGACGTACGAGAAGGTCGGCTTCCGGCCGGTGGGCGTGATGCGCCGCTACGAGCGCGACGTCGGCGGCGAGGGATGGCACGACGGGCTGCTGATGGAGCTGGTGGCCGGCGAGGAGCGAACGCTCGGCTAAGGCTGAGTCGCAGAGCACCGGCGCGCGGCTCGTGGCCGCCGGATAGACTCCCGCGCCGCCAGGGAGAGACCTTGAGCGGAGCCGAGAGCCGACACGCCTGCCGATTGCTGATCGCGCTCGGCGCCGTGCTGGCGCTGATCCCCGCCGCCTCGGCACACGCTGCGCCCCAGCCGCAGCCCTACCAGGCCAACGACGCCGGAGGGTTTCGAAACGTCCTCCCTCCCGGGTCGAACGGGCTCGTCAACGCGGCCCAGCTGATCTCGTTCCTGACCACCGGGGCGCGCCCCCCGCACAACAACGACCAGTACGGGATGTACGAGGACCTCGTCTACGCGACGCCGGGCCTGCAGGCGTCGCAGATCGGTCGCTTCTACAAGGACGCGAGCTTCGGGGTGCGGGCAGGGGACGTGGACCGCACGTACTCCCCGCTGTGCAACCTGCCCACCGCGCCCCA
Source organism: uncultured Thermoleophilia bacterium (assembly GCA_963754225.1). Lineage (GTDB taxonomy): Bacteria > Actinomycetota > Thermoleophilia > Solirubrobacterales > 70-9 > DASPWW01. The sequence continues at coordinate 395,698 of CAVWEV010000005.1, read as the reverse complement.
GTCCGACGCCTGCGAGCAGGTGAGGATCGTCCGCGACAAGGGCTTCGGCGTCCCCCACATCTACGGCTCCGACGCGCGCCGGGGCGATGTTCGGCACCGGCTACGCTGCCGCCGAGGACCGGCTGTTCCTGATCGATGCGCTGCGCCACGCGGGGCGCGCCCAGCTGTCCTCGTTCGCCGGAGGCGGCGAGGCGAACCGCGAGATGGACCACGACGTGTGGGCAAACCAGCCCTACACCGAGGCCGAGCTGCAGCTGCAGTTCGACCGCGGCGACGACCTTTACGGCGCAGCAGGGCGTCCAGCTCCAAAAGGACGCCCTCGACTACGTCGACGGGGTCAACCAGTACATCGCCGAGGCGCGCCTGAACCCGCTCGAAGATGCCGGGCGAGTACGCGGCGATCGACCGCCCTCAAGGGCCCGGACAACTGGAAGGTCACCGACGTGATCGCGACCGCGTCGCTGGTCGCGGGGATCTTCGGCAGGGCGGCGGCAACGAGGTCGGCTCGGCGCTCGTGCTGGAGCAGGCAAGGAAGCAGTTCGGAGGCCGCAAGGGCAAGAAGGTGTGGGCGGACTTCCGCTCCGCCGAGGACCCCGAGGCGCCGACCACGGTCCACAAGACGAAGTTCCCCTACGGCAAGACCCCGCGCAAGGTGCGCGGCCGCGCGCTGCCGGATCCCGGCACCACGCGCAAGGAGGAGGTCGTCGCGTCGGCGCAGCGACGTGCGGTCGTCCGCCGCCGGGCGTGCTGCCGGGGTCTCGGACGAGCTCGAGGGCGGCTCGAACGCGCTGCTCGTCTCGGCGCGGGAGTCGGAGTCGGGCCATCCGCTCGCGGTGATGGGCCCGCAGGTCAGCTACTTCACCCCGCAGCTGCTGATGGAGCAGGACGTCCACGCGCCGAGGACGGCCAGCGGGCCCGCGATCGACGCCCGCGGCGCGGCGTTCCCCGGCATCAACCTGTACGTGCAGCTCGGCCGCGGCCGCGACTACTCGTGGAGCGCGACCTCGGCCGGCCAGGACATCACCGACACCTTCGCGGTGCCGCTCTGCGAGCCCGACGGCTCCGCGCCGACGCTCGAGTCCCAGCACTACCTGTACCGCGGCCAGTGCCTGCCGTTCGACGTCCTGGAGCGCACGAACTCGTGGATCCCGAACCTCGCCGACCCGACGCCGCCCGGAAGCGAGACTCTGCGGACGCTGCGGACGCAAGCTCGGCATCGTCACCCACCGGGCGATGATCAAGGGCAAGCCATACGCCTACACGAAGCTGCGCGCCACCTACTTCCACGAGGTCGACTCGGCGCTCGGCTTCTCGGAGTTCAACAACCCAGACGACGATCGCGTACGCCCGCAGGACTTCATGCGCGCCGCGTGCCAGATCCACTACACGTTCAACTGGTTCTACGCCGACGGCAAGCACATCGCGTACTTCAACTCCGGCAAGAACCCGGTGCGCGCGCGCCGACGTCGACCCCAACTTCCCGACGATGGGCACGCCGCGGTTCGAGTGGCAGGGCTTCCAGCCGGTGCCCACGCGTGAGCACCCGGGAGACCCCATTCGGCGACGCACCCGCAGGTGGTCGACCAGAAGTACCTGACGAGCTGGAACAACAAGCAGGCGCGCGGGTTCCGGGCCGCCGACGACAACTACGGCTACCAGTCCCTCTACCGCGTGAAGCCGCTCGACGATCGGATCAAGGCGGGGATCGAAGGGCACGCGGAAGATGAGCCTGCCCGAGCTGATCGACGCGATGGAGGACGCGGGGACCGTCGACCTGCGCGGCGACGCCGTCCTGCCAGTGGGCGCTGAAGGTGATCAACACGAAGAAGGTCACGGACCCGGCGCTGCGCGGCGCGATCGCGACGCTGCAGGCGTGGCGGCGCTCGGGCGCCCACCGGCGCGATCGTGACGCGCAACGGGGTCTACGAGCAGGCCGAGGCCGTGCGGATCATGGACGCGTGGTGGCCGCTGCTGCTCGAGGCGCAGTTCAAGCCCACGCTCGGCAGCGACCTCTTCGGACACGATCCAGACGATGATCGGCTTCGACGACAGGCCGCGTGAGCAGCGGGTCCGCGTACCAGTCCGGCTGGTACGGGTACGCGCAGAAGGACCTGCGATCCGTGCTCGGCAAGCGGGTCAAGGGCCGCTACTCGCGCGAGTACTGCGGCGGCGGCAAGCTGAGCACATGTCGCAGCGCGCTGCTCGGGTCGCTGCAACGGGCGCTCGCGATCACCCCCGCGCAGCTGTACGGGACGGAGTCCTGCGACGGCGGCGACCCGCAATGGTGCAACGACTCGGTCCGCTTCAGGGCGCTGGGCGCCGTCACGCAGCCGCCGATGCACTGGATCAACCGCCCGACCTTCCAGCAGGCCGTCGAGATCCAAGGGACCGGGTAACCGCACAAGTAAGCTCGGCCACCCATGGCCTGGGTCGAAACACGACTCGTTGAGCTTCGTCGCTCGGCACGAGAGCGAGGACGAGGACACCGCGCAGCGCACGCTCGATCGACTCGAGGACCTGCGACTGCGGCTCGAGGAGCACTTCGAGGTCGCGCCGGCTGGGATCACCGCGATCGTCCACCCCACCTCCGCGTGGCTGTCCGCGGCGCATCCCTTTCTGCCCGCGGCGCGGTTGGCGGCGGCGCCGGCCGGGCGCCGCTACCTCGCCGGCTGGGCGATGGCGACCGAGCTCCACATCCTCAACGACGAGTACACCGATCGCCGCGCAGCGGGCGAGGACTCGCAGCGCGCGCTGCGAGGAACGGCGGAGCGGCTCTACGTCCAGATCGTGCTCGGCGCGAACAACGAGCGGCTACCGCCCCCCTGGGGCCCGCGCCGCTTCGCGAGATACCTCCGCTGGGCATGGCTGATCGAGGGCGGAGCGCAGTACTTCGCCGGCCAGGTGCCGCTGTTCCGCGCCGCGGTGATCAGGCGCATGCGGGAGGGCGCGCCGCCATCCTTCCCGCCCTCCGCCCGCGACGCGATCATCCTCGGCGGGACGGTGTTCGACCTGCTCGAGCGCCAGGCCGGCGCCCCGGCCTGCGACCTCCTCGTCTCCCGGCTGCGCAAGGACGGCGCCCGCGGGAACCTGGAGCTCGCCTTCGACGCCCCCTTCGGCGAAATCGAGCGCGCATGGCGACGGCATCTGCGCGAGGAGGTCGGCCCCCGCGCCTAGCCCTACCCCGTGGCCTGGTACAGCAGCCACACCAGCAGCGCCGCTCCGCCGACCGCGATCAGCACCCCGATCAGCAGCCGGGCCGGGGAGCCGATCCCCGGCAGCCCATCCGGCGCGCCCCCGTTCGACACGATGTCGGCGTCGAGCAGCATCCGGCGCGCCGGCTCGTAGGCCGCCTGGGGAACCATGATGTCCCGCGGGCCCGCGGCCAGAAAGTCGGGCACGTCGAAGCCGCGCGTGCGGCGCAGGATGCTCGGGATCCCCTCCTCGAGCAGCATCCCCTGGATCATCTCGGCCTCCGCCTGGTTGTGACCTCCCGCGACGCGCACCAGCTCTCCCTCGGTGTACTGCGGCTTGACCTTGCGGGCGCGCCCGTGCGCGTCGGTGATCGGCTCCTGCTCGCCCCGCCCCGCGTAGACGAGCGGCATCCCGCACTCGGAGCAGAAACGCTCCTCGAGCGAGTACTTGGTCGCACATCGCGGGCAGGCGAGCGGTCCCTCACTCGACATCGAGCGAAGTCTCCTCGACCTTGCCGTCGCGGATCGCGAATCGCGCGCAGCTCCGGCGAGTCGGGATCGGCCACCGAGCAGATCACGTACAGCGGATCGGGCCAGTTCTCGGCCAGGTTGATGTCCGTCTGCGAGGGATAGGCCGGGCTGCCGGTGTGGGAGTGGTAGATCGCGGCCAGCTCCTCGCCTCGCGTGCTCGATCTCGTCCATGATCCGGAGCTGGTCCTGCGGGTGGATCGTGTAGCGGAGCGGGCTGGCCTCCGCGTTGCGCGCCCGGTAGAGGCTGGTCGCGGCCCCGTTGCGGCCGCCGATCATCCCGCAGCACTCGTTGGGCGCCTCCTCGCGGGCGTGGCTGACGATCTCGTCGGCGATCTCGGTGGGTACGCGCACGAGCGGTGAGGCTACAAGAGGCGATCCCTCGCCCAAAATGGCTATGACCACCGCGACGGCGAAGTCGATGGTGCTGAAAAGCGATGAGCGATAGCGGACGTCCCCGGCCGCGCGAGCGTGCCGCCGGCGCGTTCCTGATCGCGGTGATGGTGATCGGCAGCCCGGTCCTGTGGATCGGCGTGCCCGTCGCGTCCTCGTGGGCGGCCGCTCAGCTGACCGCCGACGCGACCACCCACCTCCAGATCGTGGTGCCGCTGACGATCGTCGGGATGGTGCTGTTCGCCAGGCTGCTGTTCTGGGTCAACAAGCTATATCTGCGAATCCTGGCTGAGGCCGCAGAGCCCGATTGGGACGACGACCCGGAGGAGGCTCGGCCGCGCTACGCCCGCGGACCGCTCGAGCCGATCCTGGTTGCCTCGCTCGTCTTCGCCCTGATCGCGCTGAGCGTGTGGTTCTTCATCTTTGCCGAGAACCCGTCACAGCAGATCTTCTAGGGCCCGGCTCAGTACCAGTGGGCGCCGGGCTCGCGCGGTGGCTCACGCAGCTCCCCCGCGGAGCTCCCCACCAGGTCCGGGTCCTTTCGACCGAGCTCCCACAGCAGGTCGTCGAGAACCGGAGGCGGGAGATCCGCATCCTCGGCGACCTGCTTGAGGGCGGATCGCGTCGCGGCTCGCACCTGATCGAGCGGCCCGGGCTGAACGAGCCCCGAGCGCAGGGCGAGACGCATCAGCACGTTGTCCGCGCATACCTCCCAGTCCTCGGGGTCCGTGACGCCAAACCAGCCCCGACGCGCGACGATCTTGGCGAACAGGAAGCTCTTCTTCCGCAAGGGGTCCGAGTAGGCCTCGAACTCCGCCAGCCGCGCGAGCAGCCCGCCGGCGCCTCCCAGCCGCCCCTCGGCCGCGGCAAGCAACGCCTCCGCCTCGCCGCCGTACTCGTCCGCAACACCCCGGGCGAGGTCCCGCCACAGGCGCGCTCGCACGCACGCATCCGCCACGCTCTCCCCTCCGATCCTGAACGTCTCGACGACGCGCTCGGCGTCGACTCCCGCCAACCCGGACGCGCTCAGGGTGTCGGGTCGCCGACGCTCCGCGCACAGGCCCAGCGCCCACAGCAGGGCACTGCCCTCATACGGCCCCTTGCCCCCGACGAGGTAGCCGCGCCGGTAACCGGTCCGGTGGTCGATCGCGCACATGAACAGCGCGGCGTCGGGGTGCGGGATCTCGGCGAACCCGGGGGGCGTGTAGTCGCTCGCCAGCTCCCGGACCCGCGCGACGACGCGGGATCGGGCCTGAGGGTGAGCTGGCGACGTAGTCAAGTTTCGGGAATGCTTCGCGGTGAACCCGTGATCGACCGCTCGCTCAACTATGGCCGCTCGTGCATGCGCCTGTTCCTGGAGCGCGCGCGTCCGTATCACGCGGTGCTCGACATCGGTGCGGGCAGAGGCTACGACCTGGAGATCGCGCGAGACGTGCAGCCGGACGCCAGGCTGTTCGCCATCGAGGCATCCGACCCGAGTGCGGAGGCGCTTCGCAAGGTGGGTATCGACGTACACGGAATTGACATCGAGCGGGAACCGTTCCCGTTCGGCCCCGAGAGCCTCGATCTCATCATCGCCAACCAGATCCTCGAGCACACGAAGGAGTTGTTCTGGATCCTGCACCAGGTCAGCACGACGTTGAAGCAGGGCGGCCACCTGCTGATCGGCGTCCCGAACCTGGCGGCTCTGCACAACCGCATCCTCCTGTTGGTGGGGCGCCAGCCCACTGCTATCCGAAGCCGCACGGCCCACGTGCGGGGATTCACCAGGCGGGACCTCGAAACGTTCTTGCAGCGCGGGTTTCCCGGCGGTTACGGCCTGACCGGGTTCGCCGGCAGCAACTTCTACCCGTTTCCCCCGCTCCTGGCGCGGCCCCTGGCCCGCGTGCTCCCCTCGATGGCGTGGGGGATATTCCTCGATTTCCAGAAGCTCAGGCCGTATGCGAGGGAGTTCCTGGAGTACCCCGCCCGGGAGCGGCTGGAGACGAACTTCTACCTCGGCCCCTGACCCCGGGGGCTCCTACCACCAGAAGGTGGATTCGATCCCCTCCAGCTCCTCGATCGGCTTCGTGTACACGCCCGAGGAGAGGTACTTCCAGCCGTCGTCGGGGATCAGGAAGACGACGTTGCCGCCGTCGAGCTCCTCCGCGATGCGCACCGCGACCGACGCGATCGCGCCCGAGGAGACTCCCGCGAACACTCCCTCCTCGTGCAGCAGCCGCTGGGTCCACGCGATCGCGTCGCGGTTCGCGACCATGATCTTGCGGTCAAGCAGCGAGAGGTCGAGGATCGGGGGGATGAAGCCGTCGTCGAGCGAGCGCAGCCCGAACACGTCCTCGCCCTGCATCGGCTCGGCCGCGACGATCTGGGTCTCGGGGTCCTCCTCCTTGAGCCGACGCCCAACGCCCATCAGCGTGCCGCCCGTCCCGAGACCGGCGACGAACGCGCGCGACCTCGTCGAGCTCCTCGAGGATCTCCGGCGCGGTGCCCTCGTAGTGGGCCTTGGGGTTGGCCTCGTTGCCGTACTGGTAGGGCATGTAGTAGGAGGCGTCGCGCTCGGCAATGTCCAGCGCCAGCTCGACCGCGCCGTTGGACCCCTTCTTGCCCTCGGAGAAGACCATCTCCGCGCCGTACATGCGCAGCAGCTGGATGCGCTCCTCGGTGACGTTGTCCGGAAGCACCGCCTTCAGCGGGTAGCCCTTGCGCCGGCAGACCATCGCCAGCGCGATCCCGGTGTTGCCCGAGGTGGGCTCGAGGATCGTGTGACCCGGGGAGATCAGCCCGCCGGCCTCGGCGTCGTCGATCATCGCCCTGGCGATCCGGTCCTTGACGGAGCCTGTCGGGTTGCGGCCCTCCAGCTTCGCGTAGATCCGTACGCCCGGCTTGGGCGACAGGCGCGGCAGCTCGACGAGCGGCGTGTAGCCGATCGCCTCGAGCGAGGTTCGAGAAGCGCCCGCCGCAAGGGCGGTTGAGGAGAGGTTCCTCCAGCATCGCTTTCCGAAATGTAGTAATGAGGCGGCGCCCGCACGCCGGACCGCTGCGGCAGGGGCGGACGGGATAATGTGCGGGCGACGGAACAGGGGCCGGTCCAGCCGGGCTCCGTCCGGAGGCTGATGAAGAGGAGAGGAGCAACACGAATGAGCAGGACACGGCTTTGGATCGTCCTCGCTTTCGCCTTCGTGCTGGCGACCGCGATGATCGCCGCCGGATGCGGCGGTGACGACGACGATGACGGCGGCGGCGGCGGAGGCGAGGACCTCGGCCTGATCACCGACGGGACCCTGACGGTCGGCACCGACACCCCGTTCCCGCCGTTCGAGATCGGGCAGCCGCCGAACATCTCGGGCTACGACATCGAGGTAATGAACGGGATCGCCGAGAACCTCGACCTCACCGCGGAGTACACCGACACCGGGTTCGGCACGATCTTCCGCGACACGGCGAACGGCGAGTTCGACACCGCCGCGGCGGCGTCGACGATCACCGCGGGCCGCGAGAAGACGGTCGACTTCACCGATCCGTACTACGAGGCGCAGCAGGCGCTGCTCGTGCCCGAGGGCTCGGACATCCAGTCCGTCGACGACCTCGGCGGCAAGATCGTGGGGACGCAGGACGGGACCACCGGCGAGACGTACGCCAACGACAAGACCGACGCCAGCGAGGTCCGCGGGTTCCCCGAGGGCCCCAACGCCGTCTCGGCGCTGCTCACCGGCAGGTCGACGCGGTGATCATCGACCAGCCGGTCGCCGACGACGCGATCGAGAAGCAGGGCGGCGTCGAGATCGCCGAGGAGATCAAGACCAACGAGCTGTACGGGTTCGCCGTGGCTCCCGACAACGACGCCCTGCGCGAGGCGATGAACGGCGCGCTGAAGACGATGAAGGACGACGGAACGATCGACGACCTGTACGAGAAGTACTTCAAGACCACGCCGCCGCCCTCGGTGGCGAGGGCACCAACAAGCTGCTCGACCGAGTAGCCCGAGGCACCAACGTGTAGACGTGCGGAAAGGGGCGCCCACTGGGCGCCCCTTCTGGTTGAAGGACCCGAACGAAACGGCATGACCGCGAAATCACCGGAGGAGTGAGATGGACTTCATCTATCGACTACTACTTCGACTGGAGCCTCATGGGGGACTCGTTCGACTCGATCCTCGACGGCTTCTTCCTCACCTTGAAGCTGTCGATCTTGTCGGGCATCCTGTCGCTGGCCTGGGGCCTGGTGCTGGCGGTGCTCCGCCAGCTCCCGGGCCGGGCGCTGGCGCCCGTACGGGGATCGTGATCGCCTACATCGACGTCTTTCGGGGCATTCCGCTTCTGCTGGTGCTGTTCCTGGTCTCGGGCTTCCTCTCCGCCGCCCAGGCGGAGGGCCAGCTCCCGCGCGAGATCGGAATCCCCACCTGGTTCGGCCAGACTTCGCCCTTCTGGTACGGGGTGATCTCGCTGACGATCACCTACGGCGCCTACATGGCCGAGGTGTACCGCGCCGGGATCGAGTCGGTCCCGGGCGGCCAGATGGAGGCTGCGCGCTCGCTCGGGATGAGCCACGGGCAGTCGATGCGCTTCGTGATCGTCCCGCAGGCGGTACGCACGGTGATCCCGCCGCTGCTCAACGACTTCATCGCGCTGATGAAGGACACCTCGCTGGTCAGCGTGATCGGCGCACTCGAGGTCGTGCAGGCCGGGTTCGACGTCCAGACCGCGGTCTTCAACGGCTCCGGCTCTGGTGCTCGGCGCCCTGTTCTTCCTCGCGGTCACGATCCCATTGGCACGGCTCGTCGACGTCCTGATCGCGCGCCAGCAGCGCAAGACCGAGCGGGGAGGAGGCGGTGGTGGAGGCGAAGCCCCACCGGCGCCGGCGCCAACCGGAATGGCGGGGGCCTAGGATGATGGCGATGGAGGAGCCGGCACCCACGACCGCGCAGCCCGCGGACGCCCGGGCGCCCGGGGCCATGCTGAGCCTCGAGGGCGTCCACAAGCGGTTCGGCAGCCTGCACGTGATCCGCGGCGTGGACCTGGACGTCGATCGCGGCCAGGTGGTTGGCGTGATCGGCCCCAGCGGCTCGGGCAAGTCGACGCTGCTTCGCTGCATCAACCTGCTCGAGCCGCCAGACGAGGGCAGGATCCTGCTCGAGGGGCAGGAGATCACCGGCAAGGGGTCGCGCGACGGGATCGACTTCGTGCGCCGCCGGGTGGGGATCGTGTTCCAGCAGTTCAACCTGTTCCCGCACAAGTCGGCGCTCGAGAACGTGCGCATGGCCCAGCAGAAGGTGCTGAGCCGTTCCGGCGAGGAAGCGCGAGCGAAGGCCGAGTCTCTGCTCACCCGGGTCGGTATCGCCGACAAGATGAGCGAGTACCCCGATCGCCTGTCGGGCGGCCAGCAACAGCGCGTCGCGATCGCGAGGGCGCTGGCCATGGACCCGCACGTGATGCTGTTCGACGAGGTGACGAGCGCGCTCGACCCGGAGCTGGTCAAGGAGGTGCTCGACGTGATGCGCGAGCTCGCCGAAGAGGGTATGACGATGATCGTCGTGACCCACGAGATGGGGTTCGCCCGCGACGTGTGCTCTCGCGTGGTCTTCATGGACCAGGGAGTCGTCGTCGAGGAGGGCACCCCTCAGCGGGTCCTCGACGAGCCGGAGAACGAGCGAACCCGGCGCTTCCTCGGTTTGGTGCTCGAGCACTAGTGCCCCGTAAACCAATGCGGGCGCCCTGTCGGGCGATCGTCGTGGCGCTGTTCGCGGCCGCCCTCGTCGCGCCGTCAGCCACCGGTGACGTCGAGGACGCCTCGCGGCCGTACGGCGTGGTCATCCAGACGCCGACGACAGATGCGGAGTTCGAGGCCATGCGGGACGGGGGGGTCGGCACCTATCGCTGGTCGATCGAGTGGCCCGCGGTGCAGGCGGAACGGGGAGCGGACCCGGACTGGTCGGGGACCGATCGAGTGGTGGCGGGCCTGGCGGAGAACGGGATCGAGCCTCTCCCCGTGCTCTACGGCACGCCCTGCTACGTCGTCGAGTGCAGGCAGGCTGAGCAGGTAAGCGCCAAACCCCCGATCGACTCCGCCGAGGCCCGACGGGGCTGGGCGCGCTTCGTCGGCGAGGTGGTTCGACGCTACGGCCGGGACGGAAGCTTCTGGTCGGAGCGGCCCTCGATCCCCTACCGGCCGATCCGGGTGTGGCAGGTCTGGAACGAGCAGAATGTGCCCCAGTTCTACCGTCCTGCGCCGTCGGTGAACGGATATGCCGAGCTGCTGGCGATCTCCTCGCGCGCGATCCGCTCCGTCGACGCGCAAGCGACCGTCCTGCTCGGCGGGATGCCCGGCGACCCCGGGCAGCGGGGGTCGATCGACGGCGCGCGGTTCCTCGACGAGCTCTACGGGATCGGCGCGGGAGGCGATTTCGACGCCGTCGCCGTCCATCCCTACTCGCAGGATCTCGCCGGAGTGCGAAGCCAGGTCGCCGCGATGCACCAGATGCTCGAAGCGCACGCCCAGACGAAGACCCCGATCTGGGTCACCGAGCTTGGCTGGGGCGTGGACTCGGGCTCCGAACGAGGGCTGTTCAAGACGCTCGACGGCCAGGCCGAGGCGCTGCGGCGCTCCCTCGGCTTCCTGGAGTCGCGGCGCGATGCCTGGAACCTCGAACGCGTGCTGTGGTACGCGTGGCGCGACCCGGCGCCGGGCCAAGCCGCGTGCGACTGGTGCCGGACGGCGGGGCTGATCGACGCGGAGGGGAACCCCCGGCCCGCGTGGACGGCGTTCGCCGCGCTGAGCGGCGGCACGCCCGTGAGCCCGGCCGACCTCGAGGCCGGCGACGACGGGTCCGTGAGATGGATTCTTGTGGTCGTCGCGCTCGCCCTAGTGGCGACGGCCACCGCATGGCTCGTGGGCCGCCGATCCCCGCCGTCGAACCGCGCCTCGCGCTAGGGTGTCGCGCGCAGGGATGCCGCTCGCGCTGGGGCAATTCAAGGGCTAGACCGCTCGCACCCGCTGAGTCGTGGCCTCATCGCCACTCCGAGCTCGGCGCAACTCGTGCGTCGCACGCTAAGGTCCGCGCGTTGGCGAGCGCGCTGCACAGGTCGGGGGACGAGCGGGCGACGGTGCCGCCGATCGTGCTCCCGATCACGCGCCGGGGGGTCGTGGTCACCGACCGCCTGTGCTGGGGCATCCTCGGTGTGGCGATGGCCGCCGCGGCGGGACTGATCCTCCACCTCAACCGCGGTACGACGTTCTTCGCCGACGAGCTCACCTTCCTGTACCAGACTCCCACGCTGGGTGCCGGTGACGTCCTCGACCCTCACAACGGCCACCTGATCGCCACCACCCGGCTCGTCTACAAGGCGATCCTGGAGACGATCGGCGCGGACTACGTCGCGTTCCGCGTGCTGGCGGTATGCACGGTCCTGCTGTCCGCCGGGCTCTTCTATGCGTTGGTCAAGCGCAGGATCGGCGCCCTGCCGGCTCTCGCGCCGACGCTAGTCCTGCTCTTCCTCGGCTCGGCCTGGCAGCACATCGTCGCGCCGATCGGATTCACCCCGATCTTCGCCATCGCTATGGGGCTGGCCGCCCTGCTCGCGCTCGAGCGCGGCGACCGAAGGGGGGATCTCGCCGCCTGCGGGCTGCTCGTCGTCTCCGTCGCCAGCTACACGACCGGACTGCCGTTCGTCGTCGGCACCGCGATCTCCGTACTGCTGCGTCCAGACCGCCGCCAGCGCGCGTGGATCTTCCTCATCCCGCTCGCCCTGTACGCCGCCTGGTGGCTGTGGTCGCTGTCGACGGGGACGTCCTCGGAGGAGGAGACAAAGCTCACCAACGTGCTGCTGATCCCGGCCTGGACGGCCGAGTCGCTGGCGACCGTGACCGCCGCGCTCTCGAGTCTGGGATTCTCCTTCCAGGACAACCCCTTTCAGGACGCTCAGGACGCCGCCTCCAGGGTCAACTCGGCTTGGGGCTATGTATTCGCCGTCCCCCTGGTGGTCGCGCTCGTGCTGCGGATCAGGCGTGGCAACGTCCCGCCCGCCGTGTGGGCGTCGCTAGGTATCGTGCTCACGTGGTGGGCGCTCGGAGCGCTTGCGGCAGCCGTGCCGCGCCCTCCTGACTCCGTCCGCTACGTCTACCTGGGATCCGTCGGGGTGCTCCTCGTCGCTACCGCAGCCGCCGGTCACGTCCGCTTCTCAAGGCTCGGCCTCGTGGCGCTGTTCGGGGCGTGCGCGATCAGCCTCGCAGCGAACGGCACGTTGTTGCGCGACCGTTCCGCGGTCCTGAGGAACGTCTCGGCCACCGAGCGCGCGGAGTTCGCGATGCTCGAGCTGGCACGCCCCGAGGTCGATCCGGCCTTCGACTCGGGCCAAGCCCTCGGCACCGAGTCGCCGTTTTCGCTGATCGAGGCGCCCGCGGCGGCCTACTTCGGGATCGTCGACCGCTACGGCTCGCTGGCGCTGCCGCTCACCGACCTGGAGCGCGAGCCGGAAGGCGTCCGCGCGTATGCCGATCGCGTGCTGGCCGCGGCACTCGCCCTCCGGCCCGAGCCGATGCCGTCTCCCACCGCATCGGAGGGATGCACGCGGGTGCGCAACCCCGACGGCGACCAGACGATCGCCCTCGAGCTCCCAAGCGGCGGCGCGAGCCTGCGCCCGGACGGGGCGGGAGCGGTGCCGGTGACGCTGGGGCGCTTCGCCGCCGGCCCGACGGCCGAGGTTGGCAGCCTGTCGGCCGGCGAGGCATCAGCCCTCAGCATCCCGCCGGACGCATCGCCGACGCCATGGCGAGCGTCGCTCACCGACGTCAGAGCGGTCACGCTTTGTCCGCTCACCTGAGCACGCCTACGCAGCACCGGCGTGCACGGGTGCGGCTATCCTTGCCACGGTCATGGGCGTGACGGGGGTGATGGGCGATCAGCCCGCGCCGGACCAAATCGAAGCACGGCCGGCGGAGCTGTCGGTGGTCGTGCCGATCCTGAACGAGCGCGAGGGACTGCCCGAGCTGCTTTCGGAGATCGAGCGCGCCTGCGACTCGCTGGGGCTCACGTGGGAGGTGATCTTCGTCGACGACGGCTCGACCGACGGGTCGGCGGATCTCCTCGAGGGCCTCACGGCCGACCACGACGCCATCCGCGTGGTCCGCCTGCGCCGCAACTTCGGCAAGTCCGCCGCGCTCACGGCGGGGTTCGAGCACAGCTCCGGGGAGATCGTCGTCACCCTGGACGGCGACGGTCAGGACGACCCCGCCGAGATCCCGGAGCTTGTGCGCAAGCTCGACGAGGGCTACCAGCTCGTCTCGGGCTGGAAGCGCGAGCGCCACGATCCGGCCGGGCGGCGGTGGGCGTCGCGGCTGTTCAACGGGGTCACCGCCCGTCTGTCGGGAGTCGACCTGCACGACTTCAACTGCGGTCTCAAGGCGTACGAGGGCGAATGCGCGCGCTCGCTGCAGATCTACGGCGAGCTCCACCGCTACATCCCCGTGCTCGCCGAACAGCGAGGATGGCGCGTCACCGAGCTGCCGGTCAACCACCGAGCCCGCCGCCACGGGAGGTCGAAGTTCGGCTTCGAGCGCTACGCGCGCGGGCCGTTCGACCTCCTCACGGTGCTGTTCATCGGGCGCTACCAGTACCGGCCGCTGCATCTGTTCGGGGGACTGGGGAGCGTGTTGATCTTTTTGGGCCTCGTGATCTCCGCCTACCTGGCGGTGCTGAGATTCAGCGGCGAGGCGATCGGGGATCGGCCGCTGCTTCTGCTCGGGGCGCTGCTGATCGTGGTCGGGATCCAGCTCCTCACCTTCGGCCTGCTGGGCCAGATGTTCGTCGCGATGCGACCGGAGGGCAGCGCCGCCCGCTCGAGCGACGCACAGGTGGAGCGCGTGGTGGGCGGAGGTCCGCCACGGACACCGTAGAGACGACAAACTTCGCCAAGTTCCAGACCGGCAACCCGTTCGTCCGGCGGCTGATCGACAACTTCTTCGAGCGCCTGCGGGGGATGGTCGAGCCGCTGCACCCGGAGAGGGTCCTCGACGCGGGCTGCGGAGAGGGCGAGACGATCGCGCGGCTCGGCGACGCTCTCGGGCAGCGCGTGTCAGCGATCGACATCCTCGAGGAGTGCGTGATCTTCACAAGCCGTCGCCATCCGCACGTCAACGCCGCGCAGGGGAGCGTGTACGAGCTCCCGTTCGAGGACGGCGCCTTCGACCTCGTGCTCTCGCTGGAGGTGCTCGAGCATCTCGAGAGCCCGGCCGCCGCGCTGCGCGAGCTGAATCGCGTCACGCGCGGTGAGCTTGTGCTCTCGGTGCCGTACGAGCCCTACTTCAGGCTCGGAAGCCTGGTGCGGGGCAAGTATGTGAGACAGCTCGGCAACCACCCCGAGCACGTCAACCACTGGAACCGCCGCACCTTCCCGGCCTTCCTCGACACGCACGTCGACGTCGCCGAGGTGGCGGTGGCTTTTCCATGGGTGATCGTGCGCTCCCGCGCGCGCTAGCACGACGGTCCCAATGCCGCGACCCGTCGTCCACCTCGACACCGAGCTCCCTCGCACACTCGCGGTCGGCCGCGGGACGTGCCTGTTCGTGAGCGGGAGCTGGGAGGCACGGGGGCGGCGGGTCTCCGATCCGAGGCTTCTCCTCGATGGCAGCGCGCAGACCCCCGTCCTCACCGGGATCCCGATCGGGGGTGCGGATCGCGACAGCGGCTTCTGCGGAATCCTGGCCGTGTCGCCCGTCGAGCGCCCGCGGCGCGCGGCGCTCGAGCTGGAGGCGAGCATCGAGGGCGCTGCGCGCGAACGGCAGTCGCTGGGCGAGATCGAGCTCGTCCCGGCCCTCGCCCGTCCCGAGGGCTCGCCACCCCCGGGATCGGGAAACGGCCCCCTGGTTGCGATCTGCATGGCGAGCTTCGACCCCGACCCCGGCCTGCTGGAGCGCCAGATCGCGTCGATCCGCGAGCAGACCCACGGTGCCTGGGTGTGCCTGATCAGCGACGACCACTCCTCCGAGGCCCGATTCGGTGACCTGCGATCGCTGACCGCGGGGGACTCCCGCTTCGTCGTCTCGCGCTCGAAGCAGCAGCTCGGCTTCTACGGCAATTTCGAGCGAGCGCTCGCGATGGTCCCCGACAACGCCGCGTTCGTCGCCCTCGCCGACCAGGACGACCGTTGGTACCCGGAGAAGCTCGCCGAGCTCCTAGCGCGGCGCGGCGACGCCCGGCTCGTCTACAGCGACATGCGTGTGGTCGACGAGGGCGGCGGCACGATATCCGAAACCTTCTGGGCGCGCAGGCGAAACAACTACACCGACCTCGCCTCGCTGCTGCTCGCGAACACCGTGACTGGCGCGGCGTCGCTGTTCCGCCGCGAGCTGCTCGATCTCATTCTCCCGTTTCCCCCTCAGGTGGGAAACGCCTTCCACGATCAATGGATCGCCTCGGTCGCGCTCGCCACGGGGCGAATCGCGTACGTCGATCGACCGCTGTACGACTACGTCCAGCACGGCTCGGCGTCGCTCGGCCACGCCGCGGCATTGCGGGACTACGACCCCCGCCGGTTGCTCCGCTGGCGCGATCCACGCCGCACCGCGCGCGAGATCGCGGCCCACGGCCGGCGCACCTATCTGACGAACGTCTGCCGCATCGCCGTGAACACTCGCACGCTCGAGATCCGCGCGGCGGGGGCGATCAGCTCCGAGAAGGCGCGCGCCGTGCGCCGCGCCGTGCGCCTGGGGCGCCCGCCGGAGCCCGCCGCCTGGCTCGCCGTGCGATCGCTGCGGCGGCTGGCGGGGCGCAACGAGACGATGGGCATCGAGCTGTCGCTGCTCACCGCGATCGCGTGGCGCACGCTCGCAGCCGCGAGGGCGCGAGCCGCGAGGATCCGCTGATGCGCACCGTGCTCCACCTCCTCCCTCACCCTGGGGGAGGCGCCGAGACCTACATCGACGTGCTCGAGGGACTCGACGGATACCGCCACGAGCGCGTCCCGTTCAGCACCACCCGATCGCGGCGGCGCGGCGTCGCGTCGCTGATCGTGCGCTGGCCCGGGATCGCGCGCCGGGCGCGCGCGGCCGACATAGTTCACGCCCACGGCGACAGCGCCGCGATCCTCGCCGCGCCGCTGCTGCGCGGGAGACCGTCGGCGATCACACCCCAGGGCCTGCACCGACTGCGGCGGGTCGGCGGCGCGGGCGCGTGGTCGGTTCGCCGATCGCTACGAGCGGCGGTGGGTGCGGCGTCGCGGACGGCCTGCAGCGCGCGCGCGGAGCGCGACGACCTCGCCGCGATCCTCCCTCCCCGCCTCCACGGGCGGCTGGTAGTGGTGCTCAACGGCGTGCCGCTGGCGCCCCCGGTGGATCCGGCGCGCCGCGGGCGGGCGCGAGAAGCGCTCGGGCTGGCCGAGGGCGACGCCGCCGCGCTCTGCGTCGGCCGGCTCGAGCTGCGCAAGGATCCGCTCACCGCGATCGACGCGGCCGAGATGGCGCGGGCTCGCGGCGCGCCCGTAGTGCTGCTCCTCGCGGGCACCGGTCCGCTGGAGCCGCAGGTCTCAGCCCGCACGGGCGAGGCGGTGCGGCCGCTGGGCCACCGCGAGGACATCGAGGAGCTCTACGCCGCCGCCGACCTGCTGGTGCTGCCCTCGCGGCGCGAGGGCATGTCGTTCGCGCTGCTAGAGGGGATGTCCCACGGGCTCGCGCCCGTGGTGTCCGACGGCCCGGGGAACGCCGAGGCGGTGGGCGAGGCAGGCGAGGTGTTTCCCGCCGGCGACGCCGCCGCGCTCTGCGATCGGCTCGCTCGCCTGGCTTCCGATGGTGCCGCGCGCGAGCGGCTCGGCGCCGCGGCTCGCGAGCGGATACGCGACGAGCTCAGCGCGGAGCGCTTCCTGGCTCGAATGCGGGAGCTGTACGAGGCGGTCGTCCGGGAGCGCTCGCAAGCGAGCGCTCAGGGCGCCTGACCGCGCCGCCGCCGCAGCGCCCGTTTGGCGCGGATCGGCAACAGGTAGGAGACGGCGGGGCGCAGCAGGCCGCTCGCGCCCCGCAGGGTCCGTCGCCGTCGCAGCGCCCGCGCGCGAATCGCGATCCCCTCGGCGATCTGGGCTCGCTCGGCTCGCGCCGCGACGTTGGCCCCGCCCATGAGCCGGGTCGAGAGCGCCTCGTCGAGCGCGACGACGCGGTGGTGCTCGGCGAGCCGCAGCCACAGATCGTGGTCGGGCGCATAGCGATAGCGCGGGTCGTACCCGCCGATCGCAAGCGCCGGCTCGCGTCGGAAGGCCGCCGACGTGTTCGGGATCGGGTTGAAGCGCGGCAGCACGTCCGCGACGTCGCCGCTCGCCAACGTCGTTCGCGGCCGAAGCACTCGGCCGGCCGCGTCCACCTCCCGCATCCGGGTGCCTACGACCGCGACGCCCGGATCGTCCCCCAGGACGGCGAGCTGGCGCTCGAGGCGCCGCGGGGCGGACTGGTCGTCGGCGTCCTGGATCGCGACCACCGGCGCCGCCGCCGCACGCAGCCCGGCGTTCAGCGAGCGGGCAATTCCGACGTTGCGCTCGAGTCGCATCACCCGCCCGCGCGGGTCGGAGCCGATCGCCTCCCCTGCCACCGCGGCGGAGCGGTCCCGAGAACCGTCGTCGATGACGATCAGCTCCAGGTTCGTCACCGTCTGGGCAAGTATCGAGGCGATCGCCCGCGGCAGCGTGGTCTCACTCTCATACGCGCCGATGAGCACGGTGACCGCGGGTCTACTGGTGGGCATCGCGGGGCGCGAGCTTGGCACATCGGGCTGCCGGGTGAGCACTAAGCTCCGGACATGAGCGGGCGCGCGGTGCCGTGGTCCGGGCAACCGGTAGCCGTGGTGCACGACTGGTTTCAGGGCTACCACGGGTCCGAGCGCGTGGTCGAGGTGCTGATGCGCGACGTGCTCGCCGAGGCGGACCGAGTGGACGTGATCACCTTTCACGCCGCCCGCGAGCTGATGCCGCCGCAGCTGGAGCGGCGGATCGTGCGGGAGTCGCGCCTGTCGCGGCTCCCCGGAGTGCGCCAGGTGGGCCACGAGCCGGGCCGGTGGCGCTACCTCCTCCCCTACATGCCCCACTACTTCCGCTCGCTGAAGCTCGACGGCTACGGGCTGGTCGTCGTCTCGTCGCACGCGTGCGCGCTCAACACGGATCCGCCGCCCGGCATCCCGTGCGTGTGCTACTGCCATACCCCGATGCGATACGCGTGGCTCGGCGACACCGACCGCAACCGGCTCTCCGGCCCGCAGGCGGCTGGGCTGCGGGTCGTCTCGCGGTGGCTGCGCCGGCGTGACCGCGCCGCCGCCCAGCGCCCCGACCGCTTCGCGGCCAACTCCACCGCGGTACGGGAACGCATCCACCGCTTCTACGGACGCCAGGCCGAGGTCGTCCATCCGCCCGTCGAGCTCGGCGACCTGGTGGCGAGCGGCGACGGATCGCGCGGCGAGTTCCTGTGGGTGGGGCGGCTCGTGCCGTACAAACGTCCGGAGCTCGTCGCGGACGCCTTCCGCGGCCTCCCCCACCGCCTGACAATGGTCGGGATCGGTCCCCTCGAGGACGCGGTTCGCGCGCGGCTTCCGGACAACGTCGAGCTCCGCGGCTGGATTTCCCGCGAGGAGCTGGCGCGGCTGTACCGGCGGGCGGCGGGCTTCCTCCACGTCGGCGACGAGGACTTCGGAATCACGATGGTGGAGGCGCTGGCCGCCGGCGCGCCCGTGATCGCCCTCGATGTCGGCGGCGCGCGCGACATCGTCCGCGACGGCGTCGACGGCGTGCTGATCGCCGAACCGAGCATCGACGGCGTCAGGGATGCCGTCGACCGAGTGGTGTCGGCGCGCTGGGACGCGCGAGCGCTGGAGGTGCGGGCAAGGGAGTTCTCGCGCGAGCGCTTCGCCTCACGCATGCGCGTCCTGCTGTCGGACGCGATGCGCTAGCTGCTAGGTCGAGCGAGGGCAGAGCTCGAGCTCGCGGGCGTCGACCGACAGGTACCACGGGTCGGATGCCTCGTCGGTCGGAATCTCGAGCTTCATCCACTGGCCGGAAAGTGCGCCCACGGGGGTCGTCTGGCCGCTCGCGAACCGCCTCACGTTCACGTCCACGGCGGCCGGGTTACGCGCCCGCAGGTAAGCCCCGCCCGCCGGAAGCCGCGCCGTCGCCGGCGCATCGCCCGATCCCCGCACGACCTCGCACCGCCGCTCGTCCGGCGGCCCCGTGGGCTGCAGGCTCAGCTCGAGCGCGCTAGCGAGCACGGCATCGGCGTGCGAGCGCAGCGCCTCGCTCTCGCGTTCGAGCTCCGAGACCGAGAATGCCGGCGATCCGTAGCGCAAGGATGCGTCCAGGTATGCGGGGGTGCCCTGCTCTCCGGCGAATCCGAGCGCATCCCATGCCGAGCGGATGCCCCCCAGATACGTCCCACCATCGACCGCTGAGGGATTGAAGTCAGGCTCGACGTGGTCACGGGCCACGTCGATGGCTGCGAGCTCAGCCCGGACCTCACCCGTGTAGGGCCCACGGTAGATGCGGGCCGCATCCCGCAGCAACACCAGATTCGCAGCGAGCCCGACGGCGCCGACGGCCGCGACGGCCCCCAAGGTGCGAAGCGGCAGGGGACGGTCGCGGAACACCTCCACCGCGACGAGCAATACAGCCACCGCTCCCGGGTAGATGTAGCGCGACAGGGACGGAACCCGAGCTTCGATCCCGGATGCCGCGGCGGCCATCGTCCAGTAGGTGAGCGGGACCGCGAGCGCCACCCACAGCCCGGCGGTCATTCCTCGCCGCTGGACGTGCCACGCAAGCCCGGCGAGGGCGATAACGACAAGCAGGCGTCCAGCGTCGGGATCGACCACGATCCCGCCGAACGGGTAGCCGAGGCCGGTCAGGCTCGCCAGCACGAGCGCGAGCGAGTCGAGTGCCCAAACGGGGGCGAGCAGCAAGTTCAGGACGTCGGTCTGCTGCTCCGGGCCGGCGCCCGCCTGGCGCGCGGCTATGAACCAGATCCCGTACAGGGCGAGCGGAATCGCGAAGATCCAGCTTCGCTCGAGCCGGCGCGGCGCGAGCAGGACGCAGACCCCCGCGGCGACCGCGTACGGGATCGCGGTCGTGTACGTCGCCGCGCCGAGGCACAGCAGGACGCAGGCCGCGATGTCCCCGCGGCGATCCCCACGGTCGAGGGCGATCAGCGCCGCGAGGCCGAGGGCCACCCCGGCGAGCACGGTGGCCCCGGTCGGGATCACGAGGTGGACCCAGCCGGCGCCGAGAAAGAGCAGCAGAACGGTGGGAATCAGGGCGGCCAGGTCGCCGACCCTGCGCCGCGCGTAGACGAAGAACAGCCCCGCAGTCGATGGGACGACGATCGCGAGCATGACGCGAAACGTCACGTAGTCCGAGCCGATCGTCTCAAGGATGCCCTTGTAGACGATCCGTGAGGTGAGTACCAAATGGCCGTAGTGCGGTTCGAAGGCTTCCGACGCCGAGACCTTGGGGGTGAACATGAACCACGCGAGATCGTCCGGCCAGTACGTCCCGCCGCGGCTCAACCAGATGACCGTGGCAGCCGAGCACGCCATCGCGACCGCGAGCGCAATCGCGACGACCCGCGGGCGATTGGCGGCCGCGAGCACGCTGCGAGCGAGAGCTAGAAAGCGCCCGTCCCCCGGATGATCGCCGGCAACGTCTGGAACAGGATCCGGAGGTCCCGGCCAAGGGACACGTTCTCGACGTAGTCGAGCTCGACGGCGAGGCGCTCCCCGAAGCTCAGCTCCCCCCGTCCAAAGACCTGCATCGGGCCGGTCATCCCAGGCTTGACCTCGAGGCGGAAGCGATGCTCGGGCGCGTAGCGCTCGACGAGCTCGACCTGCTCGGGACGCGGGCCCACGATGCTCATCTGGCCCCGCAGCACGTTGACGAGCTGCGGCAGCTCATCGAAGCTGAACCGGCGCAGCAGGCGGCCGACCCTCGTCACCCGCGGATCGTTGGGGAGCTTGAACATCGGCTCGCGAAGATCCTCGAGTCGAACGATCTCGGACAGCGACTCCTCTGCGTCGGCGGTCATCGTGCGAAGCTTGTACATCCTGAACGGCCGGCCGCCGGCCCCCGCGCGAAGCTGCGTGAAGATCACCGGCCCCCGGCTGTCGAGGCGGATCGCGAGGACGACGAGCGGGAACAGCGGCGCCAGCAACACGAGCGCCGCCGCCGAGAACACGACGTCGCAGGCCCGCTTCAGCATCAGGGTCGATCGCGAGACGTCCCACGTCTCGTAATCGAATACGGGAAGGTCGGCCACCTGGGAGAGCCGCAGCACCGGGAGCGCCCGGCCCCGCAGCGGCGACACCACGCTCAGCTTCACCTGATGCGCGCGGCACAGGACGACGAGACGACCGATCAGGTCCGGATCGACCACTCCGGACGCCACCACGACACGGTCGACGCGGGACGTCAGCTCCTCGAGCGCGTCGGTCGTGAACCCGTCGCCGGGCGCGGGATTGGGACCGTTCACGATCTTCAGATGCATGTCCTTGAACAGCTGCGCCTTGCGGGCGATCGCGTCGGCCAGCTCGCCCTCCCCGATCACCGCGGTCCGCTCGGCCGGAGTCACGCGCCGCCACAGCCACCTCACGGTGCCGCGCAGGACGAACGCCGACAGGGCCGCGACCAAGAACATCCTCGCCGCCGCTGCCGTCGTGAGCGAGTCCGCCGGGGTGAGCGGGAGCAGCAACGCGATCGCGGCCGTGCCGCCAGCGGCCCAGGCGATTATTCCCGGCACCTCGTCGACGGTGAGATGGCGAATCGCCTGGTGATCGCGGTCGTAGAGCCCCACCAGCTTCGCGAGCAGCAGCCACAAAGGGAGGAAGACGATGGCCCACGGCGCCTGGGCGATGGAGAGCCCCGCGCCGGCGATCGCCAGCGCCGCGCTGATCGTGTCCGCGAGCGAGAGCATCCGGCGGCGCAGGACATCGCGCCACCAGCGCGGATACTCGGACGCCTCGGATGCCGCCTGGGCGCGCCGCTCGGCCGCGCGCTCGGACTCCACCGGCGGCGGCCGCCGGTCCCCCTCAAGGGGTGCAGTCCCCCCCTGCTCCCTAAGACCCTCCGAAGTTCTCATGTCCTAGCCCTAATCGGGGAATCTCCCCTGTCTCGCCCACACGAGGATATGCCACTGGAAGCGCCGAGGCGAGTCCGATCACGTCTATCACGGTACCTCCGGACGCTGCAATGTCCGTCCCGACTCCTCCTGGTCCCCGGATCCGGTCGGCGCCGGCGGCCTCGCACCGCCGTTGCGCGTGAACAGCGGCGCTCGTGGGTTCAGCTCCCGGGCGCGCTCGTACGCGGTCCCGTACGCCGCCCTGTCGCCGGCCTTGAACTCGATCCGGCTCGCGGCGTACCACAGGGACCAATCCTCCGGCGCCCGGTCTATCGCCTCGCCGATCTGGACGCGCGCCGCGGGCAGGTTGCCGGCACGCTCCTCGACCAGCGCGCGCTGGAGGCGCGGCTCCGCGGCCCACGGCTGCAACGTGGATGCGTCGCTGGCATCCTGGGCCGCGGTCGCCAGGTCGCCGCGATCGACGGCCGCGCGGCTGTCGTCGAGCTTGACCTCGGTGAGGAGCAGCAGCGCGGCTATCCACAGCGCCACCCAGCCGGTGAGCAGCGTGGCGACGCCCCAGCCGAACGATCGACCGCCCTGTGCGGGAGCGCCCGCGCCGTCGCCGCCGGCGGCCGCTTCGCGGCCCCCGCCCAGAGTGGCCGGACCGGTCAGCAGCGCGACGACGACCACGACGGGAGCGAACGCCGCGGAGAGCTCCCAGGTCCAGTCTCCCGCAGCCGAGAAGACCCCCACCGCAAGTAGCGCGAGCGCGACCTCGGTAGCGCCGCCCGGGGAGCCGCCGGCCCGGCGTCTCCAGCCGTGCACGGCTCCGAGCGCGAGAAACGAGAGCAGCAGCAAGAGGCCGCCTACTCCCAGCTCGGCGAGCGTCTCGAGGAACAGCGAATGGGCGTCGCGGAGGATGCGTGGGATCGAGCCGTGCTGGTTCCACCACGCCTCGTACCCCCCGGCACCGATTCCGGTGATCGGCTCGTCCTCGAAGGCATCGAGGGCCGCCGACCAGAACTGGTACCGGCCGCTGCCGCTGGCGCTCGACAGGTGAGTCGAGACGTCCGTGTCGTCGGGTGGTTGCTTGAAGTCGTCGAAACGACCCACCGGATCGGCCACGGCCAGACCGGCCAGCGCCAGGAAGGCGAGCGCCACGACGGCGATCCGGATCGCGAGCCGAGGGACGGCGAGTCGCGGAACCGGTGGCCGCGCGAGGGGTAAGTCGACGAGGTGGCGGGCCACACCCACCGCGCCACACACGAGCAGGGTCGCAAGCAGGATCTCGTCGCCGGCGTTTTGGGCAACCGCCGTGTTCGGATGGTCGACCAGGGCCGATCGCATGTCGGCAAGCGCGATCAGCGCCGCGCCGCCCGCGATCGCGAGCGCCGCGCCCCCGGCGAGCCGCAGCCGGGCGGGGCCGAGCCCGAGCAGTACCACGAAGCCGATCGCAAGCGCGATGACCCCGCCGCGAGACGACGTCAGGTAGAGAGTCAGCAGCAGCGCGGGCAGGGTCCCGATCGCCAGCGCTCGGCCGAGCCGAGTGTCCGCCCGCGCTCCGAGCCACACGAGCAACACGCCCCCCAGGGCGACGCAGGCGCCGAGGCCGTTCCAGTACCCGATCGGGTAGCTGAGTCGGCCCTCGGCCCCGGGGATGAAGCGCGCGACGTGCTCGCCGCCGCCCGGAAGCGCGGGCTCCAGGCGGCTGCCGAGGGCGAGCACGGCCACGGCGGTCAGCCCGATCGCAAGGCCGATCAACCACGTGCGCGCGCTGCCCGCGGACGAGGTGAGGATGACGAGCACGAACAGCCCGGCGTAGCCGGCGACGCGAACCACCTCGATGAACGTGCGCCCGTCGTCGTTGGACCACCCGAGCGATAGTCCGGTGAGCAGGCCGAGGCCGACGATGCACAATCCCGCCGCGATCGCGGGACGCGGGATCCCCGCGCGGGGCCACGCGCCGACCGCGAGACCGACGATCACCGCCCACCAGATCACCAGCGTCCCGGCCGCGATCGCCTCTGGTGGATACCCGCCGTCGGCGAGCGAAACGACCACGTAGGCGACCGCAACTGCGACCACCAGAGCGTGTTTCATTGGCGAGCGCTCGCCAACCCGATTGGGTCGCATGCGGTGGGGGGTATCGGTTTGGCGCCCGTCACCTTCAGGGTAAAGGTGGGCTAGCTTTCGATCGACCACATGAGCCAAGAGCCAGCTAAGTCTAGGTGCGCCGGGGGGCGGCCAGCTCTTGCAGGAGCGAGATGAACCTGACCCGAATCCACACTTCCGAGATCACGACACGCGGGTGGCTGCTGGTCGCCGCCGCGGTCGCGGTCGCGGCGCTCCTGCTGCCAGCCGCCCCCGCCGGCGCGGTGGGTCGCGAGTTCTTCGGCGTCGTGCCCGCACACCCCCCGGCCGCCGACGAGTTCCAGACCATGGGCGACGGCAAGGTGGGCTCGTACCGATTCCAGGTCGACTGGGCGAGGATCCAGCCGACCGAGGGAGGCGCGTACGACTGGTCCTCGGTCGACACCCAGGTCGGGAACGCGGCGTCGAACGGGATGCAGCTGCTGCCGATCCTCTACGGAACCCCCGGCTACGCGTCCGGCGATCACCGCGAACCGCCGCTCGGCTCCAACGACGACAAGCAGGCGTGGAAGGAGTTCCTGACGGCGGCGGTGCAGCGCTACGGGCCCGAGGGCGAGTTCTGGCAGACAAACCCGGCCGTCGATCCGCATCCGGTCGAGGAGTGGCAGATCTGGAACGAGCAGAACTCGCCGACCTACTACGAGCCGAAGCCGTCGCCGAAGGGCTACGCGGAGCTGCTGAAGATCTCCGACGAGGCGATCGGGGAGGTCGATCCGGGCGCGGACATCGTGCTCGGCGGGATGTTCGGAACCCCGAGCCGCAACAAGGGGATCTTCTCGTGGAAGTTCCTCAAGCGCCTGTACGCCGTCGAGGGCGCGGATAGCCACTTCGACGCCGTCGCCGTGCATCCGTACTCGCCCAACCTGGCCGGCATCAGGGCCCAGATCGAGCTGATGCGGGAGAAGATGAAGAAGGCGGGTGACGCGAAGACGCCGGTCTGGGTCACGGAGATCGGGTGGGGATCCGCCGGGACCCAGGGACAGCCGCTCAGCAAGTCGTTGAAGGGTCAGAAGAAGTTGCTGCGAAAGTCGTTCAACATGCTGCTCGAACACCGCGGAAAGTGGAAGATCAAGCGCGTGTTCTGGTTCGCGTGGCGGGATCCCGCCGACGGCGAGGATGTGACCGGGGTGGTGTGCGGCTGGTGCGGGTCCGCCGGCCTGCTTGAGGCGGACCGGGATCCGAAGCCCTCGTTCGACGAGTTTCAACGCTTCACGGGAGCGTCGTGAGCGCTCCCACCGCGCAAAGATCCGCACTACTACTTTGCAAGCGATCCCACACATTCGCTAAGGTGCGACCGCGCTCATGATCCGTGGCGGAAGTAGATCAGGGCGGATCGCACTCCTCGTTTGCGTCTCCGCGGCACTCGCGGCGGCGCCGGCGACGGCGGGCGCGCAGTCCGCGCAGGACGAATACCAGCTCAACATCCCGGGCGGCGGAAGCGGTTCCAATCCCGCCACCCCAGGAGGCACCCCGCCCGCAGCGACCGCCGCGGGCACCGGGAGCGGCTCCACAGAGACCGGAACCGGCGCCGACACCGGGACCGGCACCGGATCCGGATCGGACACCGCCGGAAACCATGCCGGCGACAAGACCAAAGCCGAGCAGCCGAAGGCGGATGAGGATCTCGCGCTCGGCGAGACACACGACGGCAAGGCAAACGCGCTCGACACGAACTCCCGCAGTGCGCCCGAGGTCGTCGCCGACACAGTTCTCGACAGCGCCATGCTCCCGATCCTGGCGGCGCTGGTCCTGATAACCGGAGTGGGCGCGTGGCGCGTGCTCCGCAGTCGCCGATCCTTGAGCGGACAAGCCGGCTGATAAGCGGACAAGCCGGCTGATGCGGCGGCTTTCCTGCCTCGCCGCTCTTGAACGGGTTCGACCCCAAGCCCGCGTGGAACAAGTTCGTCCGCTTCAGCGGCGGTCCCGAGCGCTAGCGCGACGGGCGCGCGCGCAACGAGCGGGCCGTCCTAGCAGCGGCCCGAAGCGGACGCGTCACTCGCCAGCTAAAGGATCCCTCGTACGTGCTCTGCACGTCGCTCAGCGCGGTCGCCCGCTCCGCTTCGGCTAGCTCGAGCTCCCGCTGAACCTGACGCAGATTGTGGCGGAGCGCCAGGTACTCACGTGGGTCATCCTCCGGCTTCTCGAGGTCCTCGGCGGTCAGCTCGACGTCGCGCTTTCGCAACAGCGCCCAGCTCTGGTTGTGGATCCGCGGCGCGATCTCGAGGACCTCGAACGCGCGCCCCCAGTGTGCACGAAGCCACCAATCGGACATCAGGACCGACGGACCCCCGTGGTCCCAATCGTGGTTGTGCCACAAGACGTTCCTCCCCACCCTGTCCTCATCCCAGGGCTCGCGCGCGAATAGCTCGGAGTTCCAGCGACCCATGTAGGTCGCGATCAGCAGCCCGCCTGGCTTGAGCAGGCGATGCAGCTCCAGGAGCCACGGAAGCGAGTTGTCTGCCAGGTGCGTGAAGACCGAGATCGCCCACACGAGGTCGAAGGAGCCGTACTCCAACCCGAGGGGCGGATCGACCTCACATCGCATCACCCGCAGCGGTGGCGAGTGAGCCTTCCGCAGTCCCTCGATGCTTGCGGCGTCGATGTCGGCGCCCCAGATCTCCGCCTCCTCGGCCTCGGACAGAAAGTGCTGCAGCGTGCGGCCGGGGCCGCAACCGAAATCCAGGACACGCTTGCCCCTGAAATCCCAGTCGTCCGGCAGCAGATCGAGCAGCGCGCTCTTGGTCTCCGGACCCAAGCGTCCCCAGAGGTCGGTGAAAGAGGCCCTTTCGCCACCGTTCGGGACGGTCGTCGGCGTTGAACCCTGATCCTTTACGCGGCGGAGGGCTTGATTGACTGACCCCCCGGCCATCGCCGGCAGGATCACGACGGTGTCGGAGTCGGAGACGCGGGGTCTCGAGCCCGTCGAGCACGCGCACGTCCTCGTCGTTGAGGTAGACGTTGACGTAGCGGTTCAGCTCGCCGTCGTCGGCGAAGAGCTGGCGCTCGGTGCCGGGATGGGCGTCGGCCAGGGCGCGCAGCACCTCGCCGACGTTGGCGCCGTCGCGCCGCGACCTCGGCCTCGCCGCCGGTCTGGGGCCGCAGCACCGGTGGGATCTTCACCGTCGGCATCGACCGCGGAGACGCTATCGTGGCCGCGCTAGCCGACGAGCGCGTGCCCGGCGCAGAAGGCCTCGTAGTCGGGGAACTTGCCCATCTCCGACTCCGGGATCTCGGGCGCGTGCTCGCCGCAGATCGGGCAGTCGGGGTCGCGGCTTACCTTCAGCTCGGTGAAGCGGGTGCCGAGCGAGTCGTAGAGCAGCAGGCGGCCGATCAGCGGCTCGCCGATGCCGGCGACCAGCTTGATCACCTCGTTCGCCTGCAGCAGGCCCATCACGCCGGCCATCACGCCGAGCACGCCCGCGGCGCCGCAGCTCGGCGCCAGCTCGGGCGGCGGCGGCGTCGGGTAGAGGCAGCGGTAGCAGGGGCCCTCGTAGGGGACGAAGGTCGAGATCTGGCCGTCGAAGGCGAGGATCGAGGCCGAGACGACCGGCTTGCGCAGCCGCACCGAGGCGTCGTTGAGCAGGTAGCGGGTGGGGAAGTTGTCGGCGCCGTCGACGATCACGTCGTAGTCCTCGATGATCTCGAGGATGTTGTCGGCGTCGAGCCGGGTGCGGTGCTCGACCACCTCGACGTCGGGGTTCAGCGCCTCGATCGACGATCCGCGCCGACTCGGTCTTCGGCATCCCGACGCGCTCGGTGTTGTGGATCACCTGGCGCTGCAGGTTGGACTCGTCGACGACGTCGTCGTCGACGATCCCGAGCGTGCCGATCCCGGCCGCGGCGAGGTAGAGCGCGGCCGGCGAGCCGAGCCCGCCGGCGCCGATCAGCAGCACCTTCGAGTTCAGCAGCTTGAGCTGGCCCTCGACCCCGACCTCGGGCAGCAGCGTGTGGCGCGAGTAGCGCATCCGCTGCTCGCGCGTCAGGCCCTCGCGGCTCGACGACCGGCAGGCCCGGCTCCTGCCAGGCGAGGATGCCGCCGGCGATCGAGGCGACGTTCTCGTAGCCGAGCTCGCTCTGCGAGCACGTCGGCGGCGCGCGCCGAGCGGTTGCCGGTGCGGCAGTAGAGGATCACGCGCTGGGAGCGGTCGGGGGCGACCTCGTCGATCCGCTCGCGCGACCGCGGCCGGCGGGCACCAGGTGCGCGCCCTCGAGGTGGGCCTCGTCCCACTCGTGCGGCTCGCGGGTGTCGATCAGGACGGCGTCGCCGCGCGTCGATCTCGTCGCGGGCGTCGGCCGGATCGACTTGCTCGATCCGGCTCTTGACCAGCTCGATCGGTTCGGTGCGTCGCCATTCAGCTTGATTCTCCCGAAAATGCCCGGTCGCCCTCGCGGCTTTCAATACTTCAT
Source organism: uncultured Thermoleophilia bacterium (assembly GCA_963754225.1). Taxonomy (GTDB): domain Bacteria; phylum Actinomycetota; class Thermoleophilia; order Solirubrobacterales; family 70-9; genus DASPWW01. The sequence goes on along the minus strand of CAVWEV010000005.1, from coordinate 366,968 downwards.
AAAGTATAGCGACGGGCCGACGCCGCGGCAGCCGAGCGCCTAGGAGCGTACGCTAGCCCGAGCGCGGGGCGCATCTGGCGCAGCCGGCGGACGCGCTCCTCGATCGGCGGGTGGGTCGAGAACAGGCTCGCGATGCCCGCCGCCCGAGAACGGCTTGACGATGTAGAGCGGCTCGGCCGCCTGGTTGACCTGCATCGGGATCGCCTTCGCGCCCTCCTCGAGGCGCAGCAGCGCGCTGGCCAGCGACTCGGGGTTGCCGCAGATCTCGGCGCCGGTCGCGTCGGCCGAGTACTCGCGCTGGCGCGAGATCGCGAGCTGGATGATGCGTCGCCGCGATCGGCGCCAGCAGGACCAGCGCCAGCGAGGCGACCAGGCCGAGCGGCGACTCGTCGTCGCCGCCGAACCACAGCAGCATGTAGGCGAGGTAGGTGATCGCGCGCGCCGATCGTCGCCGCGACCGACTGGATCAGGATGTCGCGGTTGCGGATGTGGGCGAGCTCGTGGGCGAGCACGCCGCGCAGCTCGTCCTCGGAGAGCAGCTTGGTGATCCCGCGGGTGACGGCGACCGCCGAGTGCTTGGGGTTGCGGCCGGTCGCGAAGGCGTTCGGCTGGTCCTGGGGGATCATGTAGAGGCGCGGCATCGGCAGGTCGGCGCGGGTCGTCAGCTCGCGGACGATCTGGTAGAGCCGCGGCGCCTCGACTCCTCGGAGATCGGCTTCGCGCGCGCCATCTTCGAGCGCGATCTTGTCGCTGAACCAGTAGGCGCCGAGGTTGATCAGCGCGGCGATGCACGAGGAAGAGCAGCGCCGTGCTCGGGCCGCCGATCGCGAGCCGATCACGACCAGCAGGCCGGTGAGCGACGGCGAGCAGGATCGTCGTCCGCAGCGCCGCGCCGAAGTTGGATCTGCTTCGTGGTTGTCATCGAGCGTGGATTGCTCCTTCGCAGGGTCGAACTCAGGTCTGAAGTATGGCCGCGACTGGGCGAGCCGCACCATCGGGGCCAGCCCCTATTCGGCCTCCGGGCGGACCCCATGGCCGTGGGTCGGTCCGCACGCCGATCTAGGCTTGACGACTATGCGCCGCAGAACCTCCTCACCCAGGTGCTGGTCGCCAACCTGCTCCTGATCTGCGTCGCGGTGGTCGTCGGCGAGCCTCGTCGCCGACCCCGACCTCGACCTCGGCGAGCCGCGAGGCTGGCTGGTGCTCGCCGCCGCCGTCGCTCGTGACCGTGCTCGTCAACGTGGTCCTGCTGCAGCGCCGCTTCGCCCCGCTGGAGCGCCTGATCGACGAGATGGAGCGGGTCGACCTGTCGCGCCCGGGCGCCAACCTCGCGGCCGCGATCGACGGCCGGGCCGAGACCGAGGAGGTGGCGCGGCTCGAGCTCGCCTTCCGGCGCATGCTCGAGCGGCTCGAGGCCGAGCGGCGCCGCGCCGCGAGCGCCGCGCTGCGACGCCCAGGAGGAGGAGCGCGCCCGGGTCGCCCGCGACCTCCACGACGAGGTCAACCAGTCGCTGACCGGCCTCCTGCTGCGCCTCGAGGCGGCGCGCGCGAAGGCGCCGCCGGAGCTCGGCCCGGAGCTCGCCGAGACCAAGGCGCTCGCCAACCAGGCGATGGAGGAGCTGCTCTCCGCTCGCGCGCCAGCTCCGCCCCACCGCGCTCGACGACCTCGGCCTCAAGGCGGCGCTCGCCGGCCACGTCGAGGAGCTCGGGCGGCGGACGAGATCGAGACGAGCTTCGAGGCCGACGGCGACTTCTCCGACCTCGGCCGACGACGTGCAGCTCGTCGTCTACCGCGTCGCGCAGGAGGCGCTCTCGAACGCCGCCCGGCACTCCGGCGCCGAGCACGTCCGGGTCGCGCCTGCGCCGCGACGGGCAGCGGCGTCGAGCTGACGTGTCGCGACGACGGCCGCGGCTTCACCTTCGACGAGGCCGAGCGCGGCCTCGGGATCGCCGGGATGCGCGAGCGGGCGCTGCTCGTCGGCGGCGACCTGGAGGTCGAGTCCCGGCCGGGCACGGCACCACCGTGAGGCTGCGTGCTGATCGCCGAGCTCGGCCGAAGCGGACGACTGCGAGGCGACTGCAGGTCGCCGACTGATGAAGGTCCTGATCGCCGACGACCACGGGATCGTGCGCTCCGGGCTGCGGCTGCTGCTCGAGCGCCAGCCCGACATCGAGGTCGTCGGCGAGGCGGCCGACGGCGCCGAGGCCCGCGACCTCGCGATCCGCGAGCGGCCCGACCTGGCGATCCTCGACGTCAAGATGCCGAAGCTCACCGGGCTGCAGGCGACCCGCGAGATCCGCGAGCAGGCGCCCGACGTCGCGGTCCTGATCCTCTCGATGCACGACGACGAGCGCTACCTGTTCGAGGCGCTCAAGGCCGGCGCCTCCGGCTACGTGCTGAAGGCGCAGGCCGACACCGACCTGCTCGACGCCGTCCGCGCGGTCGAGCGCGGCGAGCCCTTCCTCACCCCGGAGGCGCAGCGGGCGCTGATCAAGGACGTGCTCGAGCGCGGCCTCGAGCAGACGAGGACGAGCTGACCCCGCGCGAGCAGGAGGTCGTGAAGCTGGTCGCCGAGGCGCACACGAACAGCGAGATCGCCGAGATCCTCCACCTCTCCGAGAAGACGGTCGAGAACCACCGCGCCAACGCGATGCGCAAGCTCGGCATGCGCGACCGCGTCGAGCTCGTCCGCTACGCGATCCGCCGGGGCCTGATCGAGCCATGAGAGCAGTCGTCGTAACCGGAGCATCGACTGGGATCGGCCGGGCGACAGCGCTACATCTCGCCTCGCTGGGGTTCGAGCTGTATGGGGGCGTGCGGAGGGAGGCCGACGGCGAGCGGCTCGCCGCGGAGAGCTCGGGCGGCGTCACACCACTGATCCTCGATGTCACCGACGCCGAGTCGATCGATGCGGCCTCGCGTCGGGTCGCCGACGCGGTCGGCGACGCTGGGCTGCGCGGGCTGGTCAACAACGCAGGAATCGCCCAGCCCTCGCCGATCGAGATCATGCCGATCGACGCCCTGCGCCAGCAGCTCGAGGTGAACGTCGTCGGCCAGGTGGCGGTCACCCAGGCCTTCCTCCCGCTGATTCGCCGCGCGCGTGGGCGCGTCGTCAACATCAGCTCGGTCGGCGGACGGGTCTCCTCCCCGGCGCTGGGAGCCTACGCGGCCTCCAAGTTCGCAATCGAGGCGCTGTCGGACGCGCTGCGGATCGAGCTCCACCCGTGGGGCATCGATGTCTCCGTGATCGAGCCGGGCTCCTTCGGCACCGAGATCTGGCGGCGCGGCGGCGAGGCCGCGGACTCCACGCTGGAGCGTATTCCGGAGGAGAAGCGGGCGCTGTACGCGGGGCTGATCGCGGCCGTGCGCCGGCTCGCGCAGCGCACGCAGGACCGGGGTAAGCCCCCGGATGCCGTGGTGCGCGCGATCCTCCATGCCCTCACCGCGTCTCGTCCGCGTACCCGCTACGTGGTCGGAACCGATGCGCGGATCCAGGTGGCGCTGGCGAGCCTGCTTCCGGATCGTGGATTCGACGCGCTCGTGCGCCGCATGCTGCGGATCGAGTGATGGACGCCTCGGCGCGAGCGGGGCAAGCCGAGAGGGTCACGCTTCGCGACGGCTCGGAGCTCGTGATCAGGCCGATCCGCGCCGAGGACAAGAGCGCAATCGCCGCCGGGTTCGAGCGCATGAGCCCCGAGTCGCGCTTTCGCCGCTTCTTCGCCCCGCTGCAGAGGCTCACCGAGCGCGACCTCGCCTACCTCACCGAGGTCGATCACCACGACCACGAGGCCGTGATCGGATTCGACGCCGGGACGCGGGAGCCCGTCGGCGTGGCGCGCTACATCCGCAGCGACGTGCCGACGGAGGCCGAGGTCGCGGTCACCGTCGTCGACGACTGGCAGGGCCGCGGCGCGGCGACGGCGCTGCTCGAGCGGCTCGTTCGGCGCGCCCGCGAGGAGGGGATCACGCACTTCCTGGCGCTGGTCATGACCGAGAACCGCGAGGCGATCGAGCTCTTCGACCACATGGCGAGCCCCGGCTCCGATCGCCGGCGCAGCGCCTCCGGCCATCTCGAGCTCGTGCTCGACCTCCCGGAGCCGGGGACGCCGACTGGAGAGTCGAGGCTCGGCAGGGCGCTGCGGGCGGCGGCGCGCGGCGTGCTGGACGCGAACCCGTGGTACCTGATCCGCGATCGGATCGGCCGCGGACGCTGATCACCGACCCCCACGGCAGCTCGCGACCGGCATAACCGACCGTTGAGCTAGGATTTAGCCCGGAAGGACGAACTCAGCGATGCTCTTCTCGACAAAAGCCGAGTACGGGATCAGGTTGATGGTGGAGCTGGGGCGGACGGCGGACAGCGCGCCGGTCTCGCTCAGCTCCGTCGCCGACGCCGAGCTGCTGCCGCTCTCCTATCTCGAGCATCTCGTCGCGAAGCTCCGCGAGGCCGGCCTGGTCAGCTCGACGCGGGGCGCCCACGGCGGCTACCAGCTCGCCCGGCCGCCGGAGGAGATCGAGATGCTCGACGTGGTCCAGGCGCTCGAGGGGCCGATCGCGCCGATGGAGTGCTTTCACGAGGAGCGCGAGGGCAAGGTCCTGTGCTCACACGAGACCGACGGCGGGGCCTGCGCGACAAAGGTGCTGTGGACGCGGGTCCAGGGCGGCGTCACGAAGGCGCTTTCCGGGACGACGCTCGCCGAGCTCGTCAAGTTCGCCAACCAGCACGAGCCCAAAGACACGGTGGCCGGCCGCGCCTAGGGCGGGCGCCGCCGACAACGAAACGGAGACCATGGCCGATCTGGAGATCAGCAACCTGCACGTACGCGCCGAGGGCAAGGAGATCCTCAAGGGCCTCGACCTCGAGGTCGCAAAGGGAGAGATCCACGCTCTGATGGGGCCGAACGGCTCCGGCAAGTCGACGCTAGCCAACGCGATCATGGGCCATCCCGGGCTCGAGATCACCGAGGGTGAGATCAACTTCAAGGGGAAGGACATCACCGAGGCCACCCCCGACGAGCGCTCGCGGATGGGCCTGTTCATGGCCTTCCAGTACCCGGTCGCGATCCCCGGCGTGACGGTGACCAAGTACCTGCGCATGGTGATCAACGCCCAGCGAGAGGAACGCGGCGAGGATCAGATCAAGCTCAAGGACTTTCGCCGCGACACCGAGGCGGCGATGGAGCTGATGAAGATCCCGAAGGAGTTCTCCGGCCGCTACCTCAACGACGGCTTCTCGGGCGGAGAGAAGAAGCGCATGGAGATCCTCCAGCTGGCGATGTTCAAGCCCCAGCTCGCCGTCCTCGACGAGACCGACTCGGGGCTCGACATCGACGCGCTGCGCACGGTCGCGAACGGCGTCAACACGCTCGCCGGACCCGAGCTCGGCGCCCTGATCATCACCCACTACCAGCGGATACTTCACCTGGTCGAGCCGTCCTCGGTGCACGTGATGTACGACGGGCGGATCGTCAAGCAGGGCGGCCCCGAGCTGGTCGAGCAGCTCGAGGAGAAGGGCTACGGCTGGATCCGCGACGAGGTCGAGGCGGCGGCCTAGGACGACGAGCGTGGAGGCGACCACCGACCACCGCCCATGACACCAAAACCCGCCACGCGCGAGCGCGCGGCGGGGTTGGTTTCACCTCGGAGGAGATCCGGGAGGAGTTCCCGATCCTGTCCCGGCGCGTGCACGGGAAGCAGATCTCCTACCTCGACAGCGGCGCCACGGCGCAGAAGCCGCTCGCCGTGATCGAGGCGCTGGACCGCTTCTGGCGCCACGAGAACGCCAACGTCCACCGCGGCGTCTACACGCTCTCCGAGGAGGCGACGACGCTGTACGAGCGCGCCCGCCACACGGTCGCGCGCCACATCGGCGCCGAGCCGCGCGAGGTGATCTTCACGCGCAACGCGACCGAGGGAATCAACCTCGTGGCGAACTCGTGGGGGCGCGCCAACCTCGGCCCGGGCGACCGCGTGCTGGTGACCGAGCTCGAGCACCACTCCAACATCGTCCCCTGGTACCTGATCGCGCGCGAGCGCGGCGCCGAGCTCGACTGGGCGCCGCTGACCGACGATGGCCGGCTCGACATGGACGCGTTCCGCTCACTGCTCGAGCGCGGCCCGAAGCTCGTCGCGGTCGCGCACGTGTCCAACGTGCTCGGGACCGTCAACCCGATCGCCGAGATCGCGCGGCTGGCGCACGATGCCGGCGCGGTGGTGCTCGTCGACGGCGCGCAGGCCGCTCCCAAGATGGCGATCGACGTCGGCGAGCTGGACACGGACTTCTACGCCTTCACCGGTCACAAGGCCTACGGTCCGACGGGAATCGGGGTGCTGCACGGTCGCCGCGAGCTGCTCGAGGCGATGGGGCCGTTCATGGGCGGCGGATCGATGATCCGCACCGTGCGTCGCGACGAGATCACGTGGGCGGACCTGCCCGCGAAGTTCGAGGCCGGGACGCCCCCGATCGCGGAGGCGGTCGGCCTTGGGGCCGCGATCGAGTGGCTCGACGGCCTGGGGCTCGACGCGGTGCACGCCCGCGACGCCGAGCTGGCTACGTACGCGCTCGAGCAGCTCGCCGACGTCCCCGGGCTGCGGGTGTTCGGCCCGCCGGCCGGCGAGGGTCGCGGCGGGATCGTGTCGTTCGAGCTCGAGGGGATCCACGCGCACGACGTGTCCGAGATCCTCGATCGTCACGCGGTCTGCGTGCGCGCCGGCCACCACTGCGCCCAGGTGCTGATGGAGCGGCTCGGGGTAGCCGCGACCACCCGCGCCAGCTTCGGCGTCTACAACACGACCGAGGAGATCGACCGCCTGGTCGACGCGCTGCACGATTGCCGCAGGGTCTTTCAGCTCGACTGACCATGGACGAGCAGCTGTACAGGGAACAGATCCTCGATCACTACAAGCACCCGCAGAACTTCGGGCAGCTCGACGAGTTCGACCTCGAGTACGAGGACTCGAACCCCTTCTGCGGCGACGAGCAACACGTGTGGATCAGGCTCGACGAGGCCGATCGCGTGGCGGAGGTGGCATTCGAGGGCAAGGGGTGTGCGATCTCGACCGCGGCGACCTCGCTGCTGACCGAGGAGCTCGCCGGCAAGACCCGCCACGAGCTGCTCGCGCTGCCCAAGGAGTTCGTTCTCGACCTGCTGGGGATCGAGATCTCGGCGACGCGGATGAAATGCGCCCTGCTCGGCCTCAAGGTCGTGAAGAGCGCCAGCCTCGGCCAGCCCGCCGACTGGGAGGACGCCGGCGAAGAGGGCGACCCCTCCGAGGCCGCAGCGATCTAGTCTCGAACTCGCCCGCCTTCACTAGGCTCCGACGATGCGCCCGCTCTCTCGCCTGGCGCGGTCGACGCTCGCGCGGGCCGTGGCGACCGCGTCCGCCCGAAACCGCACGCTCGTCGCGCTGATCGCGCTCCCGCTCGCGGTCGCGTTCGTCGCCGGGGTCGCGCTGGGGATCGGGGCCGAGAGCGGCGGCTGGGGCACGGTCGCGATCCTCGCGGCGATCCCGGCTGCGCTGCTCGTCGGCGGTGCGATCGGGTGGGCGCTGCTCGGCGCGGCGCGGTCGGTGCGGCGGGCGAACCGGGCGTTCTGGCTCGGCGAGAAGGTCGCGCCGCTGCGACTCGACGTCCGCGAGGGAGCGCCGCGGCGCATCAACCTGCTCGTCCCGACGATCGAGCTCAAGCACCTGTTCGGCGGCTACATCACGAAGTTCAACCTCGCCCTCAAGCTCGCCGAGCGCGGGCAGCGAACGCGCATCGTCACCGTGGACCCGACGCCTCCCCTTCCGCGGGGATGGCGCGAGCGGGTCTCCTCCTACGCCGGGCTCGAGGGCCTGTTCGAGCACGTCGAGGTGGCGTTCGGGCGCGACCGCGACGCCCCGCTCGAGGTCAACCCCGGCGACGCCTTCATCGCGACGACGTGGTGGACCGCGCACATCGCCCACGCCGCGCTCGGCTCACTCGAGCGCTCGCGCTTCCTGTACCTGATCCAGGAGTACGAGCCGTTCACCTTTCCGATGGGAAGCGCCGCCGCGCTCGCGCGCGGCAGCTACGAGCTGCCGCACACCGCACTGTTCTCAACCGAACTGCTGCGTGACTACTTCGCCGCTCACGAGATCGGCGTGTTCGCGGCGGGCGGCGCGGCCGGCGAGCGCGACTCGGCGAGCTTCAGGAACGCGATCACGAAGGTCGGACCCGTCACGGCCGAGCAGCTGAGACGTCCCGGTCCGCGGCGGCTGCTGTTCTACGCGCGGCCCGAGGAGCACGCGGCGAGAAACCTGTTCGAGATCGGCGCGATGGCACTCGACGACGCGATCGCGTCGGGCCATCTCGCGGGCTGGGAGCTGGCCGGGATCGGCGCCGTCGAGCTTCGCGACGGCTCGCTGCGGCTGCCGAGATCGGGGGCGTCGCTGCGGCTCATCCCCCGCAGCGCCCAGGCCGACTACGCGCGGCTGCTTCGCTCCTTCGACCTGGGCCTGGCACTGATGTACACGCCGCACCCCAGCCTGGTGCCGATCGAGATGTGCGCGGCGGGGATGTCCACGGTGACGAACACGTTCGAGAACAAGGACTCCGCCGCGCTCGGCCGCATCTCGTCCAACCTGGTCGCGGCCGAGCCGTCGGTCGAGGGCGTTTCCGCGGCCCTCGTCGACGCCGAGGTGCGCTCGGCGCTGCTCGACGATCGGGCCGCCGGGTCGCGCGTCGAGTGGCCGACGAGCTGGGACGATGCGCTCGGCCCCGCGGTGCTCGCCGAGGTCGAGCTGCTGCTGGAGGTCGGAGCTTGAGCCGCACCGGGCTGACATCGAGGGGCGTCGCGCTCGCCCAGCGCCTGGCGAGATCGGGACCCGGGCGGAGGCTGGCCGAGGCGATGCGCGACGACGCGCCCGAGGAGCTCTTCGACGACTGGCTCGTGCCCTACTTCGATGAGCGCCTGTCGCAGCTCGACGCGGCCTGCGCCGGCGCCGGGCCGGAGGCGTTTCCGCTCTTTCGCAACCTCGACGACGACGTGTGGGCGCTGCTGCTGAGCCGCCAGTACGAGCGCTATCCCAACATCCGGGCCCTGCTGCCCGAGCTCCCCGAGAAATCGCTCCAGCTGCGCTGGAACGGCGCCGCCGGCCTCCAGCTCATGAACCAGGGCAAGTCGTTCTACGTCAAAGCGAAGCAGGGGTACTCGCGACACTCGACCACCGACCTCCCGGCCTCGCGGGTGCTCGACTTCGGGTGCGGATGGGGGCGGCTGACGCGGTTCTTCGCCCGCGACGTCGCCGCCGGGGCCCTGTTCGGGTGTGACCCCGTCGAGGAGATCCTCGACGTCTGCCGGCGACTCCGCGTCCCGGCGACCCTGGCGCGGTGCGACTTCGTGCCCGAGCGGCTGCCGTTCGAGGAGCACTTCGACCTCGTGTTCTCGTTCTCGGTCTTCACCCACATCTCCGAGGCCGCCCACGAGGCATGCCTGCGCGCGATCCACGCGGCGCTGAAGCCGGGCGGCATCCTGATCGTCACGATTCGCTCGCCCGCCTATCTCGGCCACAGCGAGCCGATGCGCCCGCTGCTGGAGCCGCTCGGGCCCGACCCGCTCGCCGCGCTCGCCGAGCCCAGATATCTCTTCGTGCCCCACGCGGCGGAGCCCGGCCACCCCCAGTACCACGGCGGCGAGATGACCTACGGGGAGACCGTGATCAGCCTGCCCTACATCGAGCAGCGCTGGGCGCCGCTGTTCGAGCTGCTCGACGTCAGCCTGCTGACGGAGGATCTCCACCAGGTGGCGGTGACGCTGCGGCGCAGCGGCGAGCTGACGCGCCGCCGGTCAGCGCGCTTGCGAACCAGGTAGTTGTCCTTGAGGGGCATCGGCGAGAGAACGCCCTGACCGCCTGCCCGATGCTCAAGGACGGACCTTCTCAGGTCACGGCGTGACGAGCCCGCTCACAGCTCCTCGGCGACCCGCGGCGCCTCGCGGTTGAAGACCCAGACGGCCAGGACGCAGACCACGATGATAGATGGCGATCGGCGCGATCAGGTACTCCCAGCCGCCGGCGGCGCTCGGCGGCGCCCGGCGCATCGGGGTCGATGATCCACTTTCGCGCCTGTTCGAACAGCGGCGTCAGCGGGTTGATGAACAGGATGTGGATCAGGTTCTGGCTGGGCACGATGTCCAGCGGGTAGAGCACGGGCGTTCCGTAGAACAGCGCCGTCGCCGCCACCGACCAGATGATCGCCACGTCGCGGTAGCGAACGTACAGCGACGAGAGCAGCATCGAGACCGCCGACGTGAACACGAACAGGACCAGGACGACGACGGGGAACAGCAGCCAGGTCCAGGTCGGCGTGACCCCGAAGGCGAAGATGAAGACCAGTACCGCGATCAGGTTCATGCCGAGGTTGAAGAGGCTCGTCATCACGCGTCGCCATCGGGATCACCAGCCGGGGGAACTGGGTCTTGCGGACGACTCCCTCCTGGTCCACGACCGAGGTGACGGCCTGCGCGGTCGCCTCCTGAAAGAAGCCGAACAGGACGATGTTGAACAGCAGCAGCACCGGGTAGTTCGGCACCTGCGAGCCGAGCCGGAAGACCTGCGTGAAGACGAGCAGCAGCACCGCGAACAGCATCAGCGGGCGCACCAGCGACCACACGTAGCCCGAGCACCGTCCCGAAGTAGGCCTTCTTGAACTCCGTGACCGACATCAGGTACAGGAGCTCGAAGAACCGCCGCCAGCCGCCGCCGAGCGCGGAGGGCCCGCGGACCTCGCGCAGCTCGACTCGCCTCGCGTCGCTCACCGGCTCGGCTCCCCGGCTCCGGCGACGACCTCGACCTCGCTTCGCACCGACACCACACCGGCGGCCGTCGCTGGGCACCGTAGACCACGAAGTCCAGGACGCGGATCACCTGCAGCGCGACGTCCCCCGGGTTGCGGTTGCGGGCGACCCAGCAGTCGAGGAAGTAGCGCCCGGGCGTCAGCGGGTTCTCGATCGTCCCCGTGATTCGAGCCCGCTCCCCCGCCCGAGGCGGTCCCGGCTCATCCTCGCGCAAGGTCGAGCGTGCGGTTGAAGCCGAAGACGTCGACCCCGTCCGCGTTCATGCAATGGAAGCCGAACGCGGGGCGCCGAGCTCCTCGCACGCCTCGATCACGATCCGGAAGCCGGATCGGCTCCCCCAGCTCGACGTTGCTCGATCCGGCTCTCCGGCGCTCGTTCTCGAGCCACGCCCCCACGAGCCGGGCGTGCATGTCGGGCACCGCCGCCGCCGATCGCCTGGCGTCGCCCCGTCGGCCTGGCGAAGTTGAGCCGGAAGTACCGCCTGCGCGACCTCCTCGGGATCGCCGATATAGCTCAACTCGCCGTCGTCGATCAACATCGCCCGGTGGCAGTACGCCTGCACCGCCGCCATGTCGTGGGTGACGAGGACGATCGTCCTGCCGGCGTCGCGCATCTCGCGGAACACGTCGGCGCACTTCTGCTGGAAGGAGGCGTCGCCGACCGCGAGCACCTCGTCGATCAGCAGGATGTCGGCGTCGGACTGGATCATCACCGAGAACGCGAGCCGGACCATCATCCCCGACGAGTAGTTCTTCAGCTTCAGGTCGATGAACTCCTCGAGCTCGCGCGAACTCGAGCACGGCGTCGAGCCTGCGCCGCGCCTCGCGCTGGGAGAGGCCCATCATCACCCCGTTGAGGACGATGTTCTCGCGCGCGGTGAGCTCGGGATTGAACCCCACGCCGAGCTCGATGAACGGCGCCACCCGCCCGGCCATCCGGATCCGTCCCGGCGTCGGCGCGGTAGATGCTCGCGAGGATCTTCAGCAGGGTGCTCTTGCCCGAGCCGTTTCGCCCCACGATGCCGAAGAACTCGCCCCGGTGGATGTCGAACGAGATCCCGCTTCAGCGCGCGCAGCTCGCGGTACTCGACGCGGGCGAACGGATGCACGGCGCGCTCCTTGAGCGAGTCGATCCGGTGGCTGGGAATCCGGAACGTCTTCTCGACGCCGCGCGCCTCGATCACCACCGGCGCGCTCGACAAGCTCGGTGCGCGGAGCGCGGCTCGGCCCGCTCGGTCGCCTGTCGTGGATGTCCCGCTCGCCAAAGTCGAACGCTGTCGGGCCCGGGGCGCCCCGGGTTGCGCTGTAGGCTAGACCGCTACGGCGCACAGAACGCGTTGACTCGCGCAGGCGGCGGATCGCAGGCGATGCCGCGCTCGCGCGGCGGCCGCCGGTCGGGCGGGGCTGCGTGTCGGCGTCCCAGCCGCGCGGCGGCGACCAGCGTGGCGCCACAGGATCGCTCCGCACGAGCAATCCCTCCGTACCGTGGTCTCGTCGGCGCGATCGAAGGCGGCACGCAGCGCGCCGCCGCAAGCCACAGCCAGGCCAGCGGCGAGCGGTCTGCCGCGATCAGGCCACCGCAGCGCGCGGCGCTTGCGCCGGCCGCCGGGCCGCGCAGCGCTCCAGGAGGACGTCGAGCCCGCAGCGCGCAGCGGCTGGTAGGCGTAGAAGTAGCGCCGCACGCCAACGGCTGATCACGCGCCGGCGGCGCCAGACCGCTCTTGTCCGGCCGTTGCCCTCCGCGGCGTTCGCCGGGGGTCGGCGCCACCCACATCCGCCCGAGGACCGCACCCGGATGCTGGACGTAGTCGTAGAGCGGACGGTCGACGTAGGCGACGTCGCCGAGCGCCATCGCCACCAGCCCAGCCAATGATCGTGGAAGTCCCACCCGGGGCCGTCCGGGAAAGGGAAGCGCGTAGTCGACCACCTCGCGGCGGAACAGCGACGAGGCGCCCGCGATCGTGTTCGAGATCAGGAGCGAGGCGAGGTTGGTGTGGTTGTTGCGCCGCCCTCCCACAGCGTCTCCGCGAGCACGCCGTCCGCTCGGCGTCGACCCGCCGCAGGTCGCTGTAGGCCAGCTGCGCGCCGAGCCGATCGCGTCGCGCAGCGTCTCGAGCTTGTCCGGGTACCAGCGGTCGTCCTGGTCGCTGAGCGCGACGAGCTCGGCCTCGGCGGGACCAGCGCAGGGCGCGCTCGAAGTTGCGGTAGAAGCCCAGCCGCCCTCGGAGCGCGAGAGCACGAACCGCGCGTCGCCCCCGACCACCGCCTCGATCGCCTCGAAGCGCTCGGGCTCCGAGCAGTCGTCGCTGACGAGGCAGACCCAGTCGCGGTCGGTCTGGGCGCGGATCGACTCGACCTGGGTGCGAAGCAGCTCGGTGTCCGGGTTGAACGTCGCCATGCAGACCGCGATCAGGCCGCCGCCGCCGCGCTGGGGGTCGTCGTACGAGGGGGCTGCGTCGGCTCGACCACCTCGATCGTGCCGAGCTGCGCGCTCGCGCGCGTCCCGTCGGCGAGCGCCGCCTCGACGCCCAGCTCGACCTCGCCCGGGCCGTCGCGCGCCCGATCGGGACCGTCGCCCAGAAGCCGCTGCGGTAGGAGCGCAGCTCGGGGTCCGCGATCGACGCCGGGTCCCGCCTGCGCCGCGGCAAGCCGAGCGTCGGGTGCAGGCGCCGGAACCGATCGAGCCGCGGCATCCGCTCGCGGTCGGCGCGTGGCGCACGCCGTCGACCACGATCGCCAGGTCGCTCGACCGCGTCGATGGCGATGGAAGCAGCGTGCCGCAGCAGAACACGGCCGTTGCGCTGACCGACCGGCAGAGCCGTCGGGATCGGCAGCTCAAGCGCCATCGAGCTCGAGCCCGTGCCGCCTGCCGAGCCGCGCGCGACATCGCGGCGGCAGCGACTCGGATCGGAGCACGCTATGTTCTCCGCCAGTGCCGAGCGAGTCAGCGGGAGCAGACACCGCACCCGACGGACGAGGACGCTCCGCGCGGGCAACCGAGGAGTCGCTCCGGCGCAGCACCTGAGCGCGGCCCGATCGCGAGATCCGCGCGCCCGGGCCGCGAGCCCGGCGCGGAGCCGATGCGCGTCGCCTACCTCGAGCTGCTGAAGCTCGCCTGCTGCGACCTGGCGGGCGCCCGCACCCTCTCGGTCAGCCGGACCGGCGACAGCCGCGCCGCCCGACAGCCAGGTGCTTCTCGCGCGAGCTGGAGGGGGAGCGAGCTGCCGCTGCGCGTGATGGGCGCAGACTGGCCCTTCAGCGGGCTGACGATGGTCGGGCTGGAGCGGCTCGACGACCTCCAGCCGTGCGTCGAGTCGGTCGTCGCCGACGGCGTCGAGGGCGACGTGATCGAGGCCGGAGCCTGGCGCGGCGGCGCGTCGATCCTGGCCCGCGCGACGCTCGACTCGCTGGGGGCGGACGAGCGCACGGTCTGGGTCGCCGACTCCTTCCAGGGGCTTCCGGAGCCCGACGAGGGGCGTTCCCCGAGGACCTCGAGCTGGACCTGAGCCGGGTCGACTTCCTCGCCGTGCCCCGGAGGAGGTGCAGAGCCACTTCGCGCGCTTCGGGCTCGAGCACGGGGTCGAGTTCGTCGCAGGGCTTCTTCGACGAGACGCTGCCCGCGCTCCGCGGCCAGCGCTGGTCGGTCGTCCGCCTCGACGGCGACACCTACGAGGCGACCTGGGTCGGCGCTCGAGTCGCTCTACCCCGGGCTTGTCCAGCGGCGGCTACCTGATCATCGACGACTACGGGCTGATCCCGGAATGCCGGCACGCGGTCGACGACTACCGCCGCGAGCACGGGATCACCGAGCCGATCGAGAAGATCGACTGGAACGGCGTCCGCTGGCGCCGCGAGAGGACGAGGCCGGAGCCCCGATGCCGACCAGGCGCCGGCGCCGCCAGCCGCCGGTGCGCGACCGCGCACGCCGAGCGCAGCGCGTGGAGACGCGCCGAGGCGGAGCCGCATCCCGACCGAGCGCGAGCTCGAGCTCGAGGCCGAGCGCGAGCTCCGCGGCGCTCGCGGTTGAGCGGATGGCGTGGCTGCGGAGCGGGCGCGACCGGCGGCGGGCGGGCGAGTTGATCGTCTTCGGCACCGCCGTCACCGACGCCGGAGACCTACGACCGCTGCGCGGCGCCCGGCATCCGGCGCGCCGCCGAGCCCGACTCGGAGGTCCTCGCCCACCAGAGCGCCGGCTCGCTGTTCCGCAACTACAACCTGCTGCTCGACCAGGCCGGCGCCCACGAGGACCTCGAGGCGCTGGTGCTCGTCCACCAGGACGCCGAGCTCGTCGACGCCGACTTCTGCGCCGAAGGTGCGGGAGGCGCTGGAGGACCCCGACGTCGCGATCGTCGGCTGCGCCGGCGCCGTCGGCGTGCGCAGCATCGCCTGGTGGCAGGGCGCGGTCACCTGGGCCGTCTTCACCCACCGCTACCGGGAATTCGGCGGCGGCGACTTCCCGGCCGCTCTCGTGGAACCCTGGAGCCATCGCCCGCCTATGCCGAGCACCGGCGAGGTGGACTCGATCGACGGCTTCGTCATGGTGCTCTCGCCCTGGGCGGTGCGCGACCTGCGCTTCGACGAGTCGCTCGGCAAGCTGCACGGCTACGACTTCGACTTCTGCATGCAGGCGCGCGCCGCCGGCAAGAAGGTCGTGACCGCCGACCTTCGCGCGATCCACCACCACTCGCTCGAGCTGATCAGCGACCCCGAGACGTGGATCGAGACCTACATCAGGCTGGCGGAGAAGTGGGACGGGCACTGCCGAAGCCGGGGCCGCGGAACCGACTGGCGACCGCGCGCTGCGCGCCGAAGCGGAGGCGGCCGCCGCCAAGGGTCAGGCCGTTTCGGAGCACCTCAAGTTCAAGGCCGGGAGGTTCACAACGAGCGCCTCATGGCGAGCAAGAGCTGGCGGTGGACGGCACCGCTGCGGATGCCGCGGGACTGGCTGCGGCGGCTGCGGGCGAGGCGAGCGAGAGCGTAGACGCGCCGCCGCGGTGACCGGAGCCAATCACAGGCGCACCGCGCAGGGTGAGTGCGGGCCCGGTTGGTGATGGCTCAGGGCCCAGCGCCCGCAGGAGCACTTCCCGCTGGGAGTATCGATACGCCCAAGGCTGGGTGTGCGGCGAACCGCGGGGCGCTGATCGTGTTCGGTTGGGCACTGGGCCCCGACGGACCGGTGGCCGACGCACTGGTCCTGGTCGACGGTGGAGCCGACCGCCGCCCGCACCGACGTGATGCGCCCGGATGTCGGGGCTCGGCACGCCGAAGTCGAGGGCGCCGACCGCGCCGGCTGGGAGGCGCAGATCGACTGCGTGGGGTAGAGGGACCCGTGGCCGCCTCACGCTGGTTGCCCGCGCCGGCGCCGGTGACTGGGTCGAGCTCGACGAGGTCGAGGTGCGCGTCGAGCGCCCCGGTGCACTCGGCGCGCGACGCCGCGCCGTGTTCACGATCGTTCAAAACGAGCCCGGTTTCTCGCTGTGGCTGCGCTACTACCGCCGCCACTTCGAGGCCGACGAAATCTACGTCCTCGACCACGACAGCACGGACGGTGCCACCGAGGGACTGGAGGGGTCGTGCAACGTCGTCGCGGTGCATCGCGAGCACAGCTTCGATCACATGTGGTTCGTGGGCTCAGTGGAGGACTTTCAGGCATTTTTCCTGCGCTCCTACCAGATGGTGCTGTTCGCCGAGGCGGACGAGTTCGTCGTCGCCGATCCGGCGCGCTACGCCGGACTCGCCGAGGACGTCGAAGCATCCGGCGCCTGTTGCGGTCTGCACCGGGTACAACGTCGTCCACTACCCGGACGAGCCGCCGCTTCGGTTCGACGAGCCGGTGCTGCGGCAGCGCGCGTACTGGCATCCGTCGCCGCAGTACTCGAAGCGGCTGCTCGCCAAGGTCCCTTGCGCTGGAACGTCGGCTTCCACGGGGATTTCAACGCCCCCATGGCGCGACCGGACCCAGAGCTGCTGCTGTCCATCTGCACCGTGCCGACTCGATCCTGCCTCGAGCGCCACCGCGCCGCCGCGAGGCGCCGTGGCCGGAAGGGGACCTGCGATGGAACCTCGGACGGCACCAGCGGTCGTCGAGACAGACGAGTTCCGCGACTGGTTCTTCCACGGCGAGGACCTCGAGGGCAGCGGGCGAGAGCCGATCCCGGAGCGCTTCCGCGGGACGCTGTGCCGATTCGCGCCTCAGCCGTGGTTTCGGGCGAACGCCCACACCTGGACCGGGAAATCCGGCTCGTTTCGCAGCGAGTGCCAGCGCCGGCCGCGGACCAGCGGTTGAAGTTCCCGACGACGCATTCCGGTTGCCCCATGGCGACGTCTCCACCTCGAGACCCGCGTCCTCGAGCAGGGTTCGCAGCCCCCTCGGCGTGAAGCGCCAGTAGTCGCCCATCAGGAACAGCGGCAGCTCGTCACCCTGACCAGGAAGGCGTCGAGACGATCACGTGGCCGCCCGGCTCGCACAGGCCGCGCAGGTTGGCACGCGGCTGGCGGTCGGCGACGTGCTCGAGCACCTGCTCGCAGATCACGACGTCGAAGCGCCGCTCCTCCGACAGCGGCGCGCAGAGGTCGAACTCCGGGTAAACGAGGCTCGCGTACTCCTTCCACGGCCTGCCGGCGTGGGTTTCGCCGCTGATCTCGGCCGCGCTGCGCTTGGATGGTCGACGAGGACAGGTACTCGTCCACCGCCGTGTTCAACACCAGCCGCTGCCAGTGCTCCTCAGGCACGTCTCCCTCGGGAAGACCAACCGGTCGCCGGCCTCGTTCAACGCCGAGGGTCCCCCGCAACCACGCCCACCCGCGCGGAGCCGGACCGTGATCCATGCTGATCGGCGCGTCGCGTACAACATGTGCATCGGCGTGCCGGCCCACGCAGGCTCCTGCTCCGTGGCGACCGAGAACCCGCGCTGGGCCAGCACCCGCGAGATCTGGGTTAGACGATTGTGCTCGTCGTGGACCTCGACCACGATCTGGCCGATCCGAGCCCAGTCCCCGTCCTCGATCCCGTCCAGGACGTCGAGCTCCGCCTTCTCGACGTCGATCTTCAGCAGGTCGACACGCTCGATCGGCTCCTCGCCCAGGACCGACGACAGTGTGCGAGCTCGCAACTCAGCTTCACGGAGTTGTCGAGCCCTACGAGCTGCTCGTCCACGCGCGCCTCGGGGACGCCGCTGTTGAGAAGGAAGGTCCGCACGCGCTCGCGATCCTCGTTGGCGTCCGCGTATAGGCTCGACATCGCGCCGGCACCAGGGTAGTAGGTGATCTTCGCCTCGCCTGGTGCGCTGGAGAGTCCGTACCCGTGCACGATGCAGGCGGGGAAAGCACGCACGTTCACCTCCAGGAGCTTAAGCAGCGGTTCGACCGGCTCGAAGCTATGTACGAGCCCGGCTCGGCAATCGATGGCGAAGAATGCGGCAGCGACCCCGACGTTCGCACCGACGTCGAGGACGACGTCGCCTTCCTCGACCCGGACGCCGTGGCGCAGGTACGTTCGCTTGCCGACAATCTCGGCGAGCTGGAACCACCGCTGGGCCGGCTCGGGATGGCGCAGCAGTCGCGCCAGATCCGCCGCACCCTCGGCGTCGGGCCTGCCTTCGGTCACCTGTCCCAGTTAACCACCCCCGGACTCAGGGCAGGCGGCGGTCATTCGTGCTGCGGTCGAGGGTCAGCCCGGGCCGTTCTCGCCCAGCACGTCCCTGACCTGCTCCCGCCATGAGGTCGGCCGTCCCGGGATGGCGCAGCGCCGCCAGCCGGTCGGCCATCGGCCAGCCCGCCCGAGTGCAGCAGCGCCTTGAGCAGCTCCTCCTGGCGCGCGAGGCGCTGGCCCGTACCATCGCGCGTTTCGCACGCTGCTCGCGGTGCACGCTCGCCAGGTGATAGACGCGGTTCGCCTCGAGCCGCTCGAGGAGCGGGTTGCGGTCCCACGGCTCGACGATCTCGGCCACGGCGCTCGCCCACGGCGCGTCGGTGTGCCACAGGACCCCGAAGCCGAAGAACACCGGCATCGTGGCGAGTCGCAGGCCCTCCCGGCCCTCGATGAAGTCCTCGATCGCGGTCAGGACGCCGTTGCGCGGACCGCCCTCCCGCTCGGCGCCGTAGTGGAACGGGAGCGCCCCCTCGACCACGCCGGGCTCGCCGGGGAACAGCCCGGCGGGCTCGGCGATCGGCTGCGCGGTACTCGTCGGGGATCCGCTCGGGCGCGAAGTAGGTGTCCCTGCGGGCATGGGGCCAGCCGACGTCGTGGAACAGCGAGCAGCGGGAGGTCGGCTCCCGGCGCCTTCTCGCCGATCAGCCGCAGCTCCTCGCTGACCGTGTAGTAGTTGTGGTCGCCGTCGATGATCACGGCGTCGGGAAGCTCGAGATGCGCGGAGCGCCTCGTGGCTCGTCTCCCGGATCAGCTCCAGGTCGGGCCGCTGATCGGCGAGCTCGATCAGCTGCGGCTCCGGCGTACGGATCGATCGCGATCACCCGCGCGCCGGCTCGATCCGCCCACTTGACCAGCTGGCCGCGTGAGGTCGCCCGCGTACGCGCCTACCTCGGCGACCGATTTCGCGCCGGCCGCATCGAGGCAGGGAACAGGATCTCGGCCGCGTTGACCAGCGACGCACCCCACCGGCCAGGGTCGTTCTCGTACGGGTCGGCTTCGATCGGCGAGGGCATGGGAGTGGCGCAGTCTAGACCGAAATAAATCGCACGATCTGCGCGCAGATCGTGCGATCCGCGCTGCCCGGAAGCGGCTCAGCTGCCCGACAGGCTGGCGTCGGCGGGCATCCGCTGTGAAGGGCGCCGACGGCCCAGTGCCAGGGCCTTGACGAGGTGGCGCCACAGTATTCCCTGCACGAGGATGCGCTCGGCGCCGACGGTCTCGGTCCTCCCGAACCAGCGCCGCGCACCGACGCGCGGCGAGCCACGCGAACCCCACCGGCGAGCGCTCGCTGCGAGCGAAGCGGCGGAGCGTCCGCCTCGAGCGGCGATCCATGGCGTCACCCGCAGCGCATCAGCAGCACCTCGGCGAGCAGCCGGAGACGGCAGTAGGCGAGGAAGTAGGCCGCCCGCCATCCGGACACGAGCCCCGTCCACTGGCGCCGACGCAGTCGCGCCAGAAACACGCCCCTGCTGACGCCGGCGTTGGCGGCGAGGTGGCCGAGCGTCGCGCCCTCGTGCTGGACATAGTCGTACAGCGGCCGGTCGACGTAGGCGATCCTCCCCGTGGAGAGCGCGACCAGCCCGAGCCAGTGGTCGTGGAACTGGTCACCCAGGGGCTCGGGAAACGGCAGCGCGACGTCGAGCAGCTCGCGGCGAAACAGCGAGGCCGCGCCGGTCACCGTGTTGGCGATCAGCAGCGAGGCGAGGTTCGTGTAGTTGTTGCGGCGCTCGTCGGTCCAGTAGCCCTCGGCCACCACCTTCCCGCCGGTGTCGACGACGCGCTGGTCGCTGTACGACGAGCTGCGCGTCGCCGAGCGACTCGAGCAGCGTCTCGAGCTTGTCCGGATACCAGCGGTCGTCCTGGTCGGCGAGCGCGACGTACGGCGTCGCCGACGGCACGAGCGCGAGCGCGCGCTCGAAGTTCCGGTAGAACCCGAGCCGTCTGTCCGAGCGCGTGAGCACGAATCGCCGATCGCCCTCGAGCACGGCCCGCATCCGCTCGAAGGCCTCCGGCGGGGTGCAGTCGTCGCTGATGACGCAGATCCAGTCGTCGATCGTCTGCGCCCGGATCGACTCGACCTGGTCGCGAAACAGCTCCGGGTCCGGGTCGAAGGTGGCCATCGCGATCGCCACGCGCGCACCGCTCCCGCTCGGCATCGGCGATCGCCTCGGGTTCGATCGAGTCCAGTCGGGACACGGGGATCCGCCCCACCGGCGCCTCGGCGGTGCTTCCGTCCGCGAGCGTCGCCCTGACCGCCACCTCGATCTCGCCCGCGCGCGGAGCCTCGACCGGGACGATCGCCCAGAACCCGCTCCTGTAGCTGTGGGCGTCGGGCAGCGCCCGGTAGAGATCGAGGCGAGGCATGCCCTGCGCCGTCGCCTCGGTGGCCACGCCGTCGACCACGATCTCGGTGCGGCGCACGCGCAGGCGTCGGTGAAAGCACGACCCGAGCACGAAGATCGCGGTCCGGCAACCAGCCGGCAGGCTGCGCGGCAGGCCGGTCTGCGTGCGCACGTCCAGCTGCGTCACCACGAGGATCTTAAGCGGCGCCGTCGCCCCTCCAACCGGCCGCCTCGCTAAAATCCGACTTCCGAGGTAGGAATAACGTGACGACGGGCACAACCACCGCATTGACCGACACGATCACCGTATGCCGGCTCGACGAGCTTCCCGAGGGCGCGATGCGCCTCGTGGAGGCCGAGGACGGGCGCAAGATCGGCGTCTTCCACGCCGACGACGGCGAGCTGTACGCGATCGAGGATCGCTGCTCGCACGACGACGGGCCGCTCGCCGAGGGGGAGTTCGACGCCGCCGCCTGTACAGTGGAATGCCCGCGTCACGGCTCGCTGTTCGACCTGCGCAGCGGTAGGCCGAAGACCCTCCCCGCCTACGTCCCGGTGGAGACCTTCGAGGCCCGGGTCGAGGACGGCGACGTGAAGCTGGAGGTCGACTGACATGGCAACGCCCGAGACGAAGATCAAGGAGCTGGACCCGAAGCTCGCCGAGCAGGACGCGCTGAAGGACATCGGCGCCGACTACGAGGAGAAGTTCGGCTTCCACGATCCCGAGAGCGACTACGCCTACAAGGCGCCCAAGGGCCTCTCCGCGCGAGGTCGTCGAGTCGATCTCCGAGTACAAGGACGAGCCCGAGTGGATGCGCGAGTTCCGGCTCAAGGCGCTGGACCACTTCGAGGCAGCGCCCGACGCCGACCTGGGGCGGCAACCTCGGCCAGATCGACTGGAACAACATCCACTACTTCGTCCGCGCCTCCGAGAAGCAGAGCCGCAGCTGGGACGAGGTCCCCGAGGACATCAAGAAGACCTTCGACCGCCTCGGCATCCCCGAGGCCGAGCGCGACTTCCTGGCCGGGGTCGGCGCCCAGTACGAGTCCGAGGTCGTCTACCACCAGATCCGCGAGGACCTCGAGAAGCAGGGCGTGGTCTTCCTCGACATGGACTCCGGGCTGCGCGAGTACGAGGACATCGTGCGCGAGCACTGGGCGACCGTGATCCCGCCGAACGACAACAAGCTCGCGGCGCTCAACTCGGCCGTGTGGTCGGGCGGCTCGTTCGTCTACGTGCCCGAAGGGCGCCAAGGTCGAGATGCCGCTCCAGGCCTACTTCCGGATCAACACCGAGAACATGGGCCAGTTCGAGCGCACGCTGATCATCGCCGAGGAGGGCTCGGACGTGCACTACATCGAGGGCTGCACGGCGCCGGTCTACTCGACCGACTCGCTGCACTCGGCGGTGGTCGAGATCGTCGTCAAGCCGGGCGCCAAGGTCCGCTACACGACGGTCCAGAACTGGTCCCAGAACGTCTTCAACCTGGTCACCAAGCGCGCCATCGCCCAGGAGGGCGCGACGATGGAGTGGGTCGACTGCAACCTGGGCTCGAAGCTGACGATGAAGTACCCGTCGATCTACCTGCTCGGCCCCGAGGCGCACGGCGAGATCCTCTCGATCGCCTTCGCCGGCAAGGGCCAGCACCAGGACGCCGGCGGCAAGATCATCCACGGGGCGCCGAAGACGACCTCGTCGATCTTCGCCAAGTCGATCTCCAAGGACGGCGGGCGCGGCACCTACCGCGGCCTGCTCGAGGTCGCCAAGGGCGCCACCGAGGCGCGCTCGAAGGTCGTGTGCGACGCGCTGCTGCTCGACGAGGAGTCGCGCTCCGACACCTACCCGACGATCCGGATCGACGAGAGCGACGCCAACGTCGGCCACGAGGCCTCGGTGTCGAAGATCGGCGAGGAGCAGCTCTTCTACCTCCAGGCGCACGGGCTGAGCGAGGAGGAGGCCTCGAAGACGATCGTCAACGGGTTCATCGAGCCGATCACCAAGGAGCTGCCGATGGAGTACGCGGTCGAGATGAACCGCCTGATCGAGCTGCAGATGGAAGGATCGATTGGCTAGCGTCCGCGACGGCGCAAGCGGAGCCGGATTGGCTCATCGAGAGGCGCCGCAAGGGCGCCTCTCTCGCTCAGGAGCTGGCGCTGCCCGACCCGAAGGCGAAGGGCTGGGAGTTCACCGACCTCTCCGAGCTCGACCTCGACGCCTACCCGTCCGAGCCAGGGTCGGTCGAGCGGTCGAGGCGACGGTGGCGGCGCCGAGGGCGCACGTCGCTCGACGCCGCCGTGGCGACCGAGCGCTCGGACCTGCGTCCGGGAGCGCTTCGGCTCGGTGGTCCCGCGCGGACGACCCGTTCGTCGCCCGCAACGAGGCCGAGTGGCGCAGCGGCGTGCTCGTCTACGTGCCCGCGCGGGCAGCGCGCTGGAGGAGCCCGTCCGGCTCTCGGTCGAGCCGGGCGCCGAGGGCACGCGGCTCGACTGGCGCACCCTGATCGTGCTCGAGGAGGGCGCCGAGGCCGAGGTCTGGGAGCAGCTACGGCTCCGGCGGCGACGGCGCCGGGGCTCTTCAACGGCGTCGTCGAGCTCGTCGCTCGGCGCCGGGCGCCAACCTGCGCTACGTCTGCGAGCAGGAGCTGTCCGAGCGACAGCTGGGTGTTCGCGACCCAGCGCGCCGAGCTCGAGCGCGACGCCTCGCTGGAGTGGGTCGCGCTCGGCTTCGGCTCGGCGCGCGGCAAGGTGCGGATGGAGACCAAGCTCGCCGGCCGCGGGCTCGAGCGCGAAGGTGACCGGCGCCTACGCCGGGCGCGGGCGCCAGCACCTCGACTTCGACACGACCCAGGAGCACGCCGCGCCGCACACGACCTCGGACCTCGCCTTCCGCGGCGTGCTCGCCGACCGCGCGACCGCCGTGTGGCGCGGGATGATCCGCGTCGATCCCGGCGCCCAGCAGACCGACGCCTTCCAGGAGAGCCGCAACCTGCTGCTCTCGCAAGCGGGCGCACGCCGACGCGATCCCGGGGCTCGAGATCGAGGCCAACGACGTCCGCTGCACCCACGCGGCCGCGGTCGCCCAGGTCGACCGCGAGCAGCTCTACTACCTGCGCGCGCGCGGCCTGCCGGAGCCGCAGGCCAAGCGGCTGATCATCGACGGCTTCCTGCAGGCGCTCGCCGAGCGGGCCCCCGAGGGCCCGGTCCGCGACGGCGCTGTCGGCGGCGCTCGAGCGCCGGCTCGCCGAGATCCTCGAGACCGCTTCCTAGTTCTCGCGGCCGCGGCGGCGGTCCTTGAGCATGTTCGCGATGATCGAGCCCAGCACGATCAGGATCGGGACCGCGTACAGGACGTAGAGCGCCCAGTGGCCGGCGTGAGCGAGCGGCAGCGCCATGTCGTGAGTATTACGGAGGCGCGAGGGCCGTGGTTCACGTGCACACGCGGCCGCGGCCCTCGTTATAGTGGTCGCCTCAATGCTGCGAATGATTCTCATTTTCGCTCTGGCGGGAGTGCTTTCGCTCACCGCGGTCGCGTGCGGTGGCGACGATGACGGCGGGAGCGCCGACGTAACGGTGGTCGCGACCACCACCGAGGTCGCCGACCTCGTGCGCAATGTGGCGGGCGACCGCGCCGAGGTGATCGGGATCCTGAGCGCCAACTCCGACCCCCACGACTACGAGCCACGGCCGAGCGACGCAGAGTCGCTCGCGGAGGCCGATCTCGTCGTGCAGTCCGGAGGCGACGTCGACCTGTGGCTCGACGAGGTGATCGAAAGCTCGGGCAGCGACGCCCCGGTGGCGACGCTGATCGACTCGGTGCACACGATCGAGGGCGCGGCCCATGAGGACGAGGAGACCGACCCCCACTGGTGGGAGAACCCGCGGAACGCGGTCCTCGCGGTCGAGGCGATCCGCGATCGGCTGATCGAGGTCGACCCCGACGGACGCCATGACTACCAGGCGAACGCGGACGAGTACACCGCTCAGCTCGAGAACATGGACGACCAGATCGCCGACTGCATGAAGGCCATCCCCGAAGACGAGCGCAAGCTGGTCACCAGCCACGACGCGCTCGGCTACTTCGCCGACCGCTACGACGTCGAGGTCGTGGGCTCTGCCATTCCCGCACTCACCACACAGGCGCAGCCGTCCGCGGGTGAGACGGCCGAGCTGGTGGATCTGATCCGCAGCGAGGGCGTGAACGCGGTCTTCCCCGAGGCCGGAGTCAACACTGATCTCGAGCAAGCAATCGCCGACGAGACGGGGGCGGAGATCGGCGGCGAGCTATGGGCCGACACACTCGGGCCGGAGGGCTCAGGAGCCGCGACCTACATCGACGCGATGGCAACGAACGTCGCCACGCTGGCGGAGGGGTTCAGCGGCGGCGAGCGGAGCTGCGACGTGCGGGCCGGCGGGTAACACCCGTCACGCGGGCACTCTCGCGCACGTGGGGCACTTGCCCTTGAGGATCACGTCGTGGTCTCCGACGCGGTAGTCGAGCCGGCTGGCGAGCGATTCGATCGCCCGCTCGAGGCGTGGGTCCTCGAACGGCGTCACGCGGCCGCAGCTATCGCAGACGAGATGATGGTGATGGTGCTCCCCGCCGGGGAGCGCCGGCTCGTAGCGAGCCGAGGTGCCGCCCACGTCGAGGCGCTGGACGAGCTTCAGCTCCTCGAGGAGCTCAAGCGTTCGGTAGACGGTCGCCGTGCCCACCTCGCGCCCGCGCCGGCGGAGCTCATCGGCGATCTCGTGCGCGGTCAGGACGCAGTCCTGTTTGCCGATCAACTCGACCACGGCCGAGCGGGGGACGCTCGAGCGGTGGCCGGCCTGGCGAAGCGCCACCTCCGCGGACTCGACCCAGCGGTCCGCGGGCGGCGAGGCGATGCTCGCCGTGTTCGCGCTCTTTGGGGCTTTCGCCTTGGCCCTAGGCATCGATGCCAATCAGGATAATCATTCTCAGGATGGACGAAGACCGAGACTCGTTCCCACCCTAGCCACCCCGCCCACGTGTCAGACCTGCTCGATCCATTCCAGCTTCCGTTCCTCCAGCGCGCCGCCTTCGAGATCGTCCTGCTGGCGCCGCTGGCCGGGCTGCTGGGTGCCCAGATCGTGCTTCGCCATCTCGCGTTCTACACGCACGGGGTCGGTGCCGCGACGTTCCCCGGCCTGGTCGTCGCCGGCCCTGCGGGCATCGCGCCCCCACTCGCCGCGCTCGGAACCGGGCTCGGCTTCGCCGCCGGACTCGAGCGACTCAGTCGCTCGACGCGCATGGCCTACGACGTTGCCACCGCTCTCCTGCTGGTCGCCGCGCTGGCGATCGGCACCGTGCTCGCCAGCGACGTGTTCGAGTCCGGGGCCGGGGTCGATCAGCTGCTGTTCGGCACGCTGCTCGCGATCGGAGAGGACGAGCTGGCGGTCACGGGCGCGGCGCTGGGAGTGGTCCTGCTCGCCGCGGCGACCTGTCGCAGGGTGTGGATCGCAACCGGCTTCGATGCGACCGGCAGCTCGGCGCTACGAGGGCGGGCGGCGTTCGCCGACTGGGCGCTCCTCGTCGCGATCGCGATCGCTGTCGTCGCCGCAGTAGACGCGGTCGGCGCCCTGCTCGTCAGCGCGATCCTCGTCACTCCCGCGGCAACCGCCCGGCTGTTCGCGGGCAGCGTCCGCTCGCTCGAGCTGCTCGCGGGCGCGATCGGCCTCGCCGAGGGGCTGGCCGGCCTGTGGATCGCCTACCAGCTGGACGTCCCCCCCGGCGCCGCGATCGCCACGCTCGGAGGCGCAGGCTTCGCGCTGGCGGCGGGGTTCCGCCGGCTCGCCGGCTCGCGCATCGCCACCGCACGTTGGGAGAAGCGGTGAGCGGGCCCCTGGTCGAGGTCGACGGCCTCGCCGCCGGCTACGTGGCGGGAGATCCGGCTGTCGCGGACGTAACCTTCACGGTAGGCGGCGGAGAGCTGCTGGCGGTGCTGGGGCCCAACGGCGGCGGCAAGACGACGCTGTTTCGCGCCCTGCTCGATGAGCTGCCCCAGCGAAGCGGGCGAGTCACGCTGCGCGGGGCGATCGCGTACGTTCCTCAGACCGAGCGCTCCCGCCTCGACTTCCCCGTCAACGCCCTCGACGTGGTGTTGATGGGCACGTATCCCCGCCTGCCCTGGTACCGGCGGGTCGGCCGGGGCGAGCGGGAGGACGCGCGGCAGGCGCTCGCCCGTGTCGGGCTCGCCGCGGAGGCGACGACCGCCTACGGCGAGCTCTCCGGCGGACAGCGCCAACGCGTGCTGATCGCGCGCGCCCTCGCCCAGGACGCCGCGATCCTGCTGCTCGACGAACCGCTGACTGGCGTCGACCGTCCCTCGAGCGAGCGCGTGCTGGCGATCCTTCGCGAGTTGCGCGCCGAGGGCCATGCCCTGCTCGTCGCGACCCACGACATCCAGCAGGCGCGGGCGTTCGACACCGTGCTGTGCCTCAACCGCCGCTCGGTCGCCTGGGGGCCGCCTGAGCAGACCCTCGTGCCATCGGTCCTCGAACGCACCTACGGGAGCGAGCTCGTCGTCCTCGAGGGCGGCGAACGGGTAGTCGCCGTCCAACATCACGCCCACTGATGCTCGACGTCGTCACGGAACCGTTCAGCCAGGGGATCGGACAGCGGGCGCTCCTCGACGCGATCGTGCTCGGAGCGGCGTGCGGGCCGCTCGGCGTGTGGGTCGTCCTCTATCGCCAGAGCTACGCGGCGGAATCGATAGCCCACGGGATGCTCCCGGGCCTCGTGCTCGCGACCCTGATCGGGTTCCCGCTCGCGCTCGGCGCCGCAGCGGGGTTGCTCGGCGCCGCCGTGGGCGTGTCGCTGGCCAGCCGCGAGCGCGGGGTCGGCGTCGACGCCGCGGTGGCGGTGACGGTCACGGCCCTGTTCGGCGCGGGGGCGCTGCTCGCGCTCGCCCCGCAGGTGCCGGCGCGGCTCGGAGAGCTCCTCTTCGGCGACCCGCTCAGCACCACGAGCGGCGAGCTGGCGGCATCCGCTGCGCTCGCACTCGCGGTGCTCGCCGCCCTCTACGCGCTCCACCGTGGCCTCGTCGCCGCCGCGTTCGACGAGCCGACCGCTCCGAGCCTCGGCGCATCCCCGGCTCGGATCGGCCTCGCGCTGCTCGTGTTGCTCGCGCTGACCACGCTGGTTGCCGTGCAGGCGCTCGGCAACCTGCTGGTGGTCGCGCTGATCATCGCCCCCGCCGCGGCGGCGCTTCGGCTCGGGACGCGGCTGGCGCCGACTCTCGGCCTGGCGGCCGGCCTCGCGATCGTCGCCGGGGTCGGCGGACTGTACGTCAGCCACTACCTCGAGCTGGCAGCCGGCGCCTCGATCGCGCTGGTCGCGGTCGCCGTGTTCGTGCTCAGCCTGCCGCTCGGGCGCCGGCGCGGACGCCGCCCCGGCCGAGGCGGCTCCGCGGTGGATGCGGTCGGGGCGGTGCGCTAGGCGCCGTCACTCCTCGGGCACGTCGAGGCGCTCCCAGTCCTCGCGACTGACGAATGTCGTCAGCTTGCGGCCCTCATACGTGCCGCGGAACGCGTAGCGCGTGCTCGTGCGCCCGTTCTTCGTGGTCCGCTCATACCGGGTCTTGCGCACGTTCGCCTCCGGCACGCCGACCTTCTCGCGGGTCTTGACGTCGTAGAACTGGATCTCCATGTTCGTTCTCCTCTTCTGTCGTGGTTGTGTTTCCCGCCTGACCTAGTGGTCAGCCGTAGTAATGATAATGAGTCGCACTTTACTGTCGCGGCGGACGAGAATCAGGTGGCTATCCTCGTTCGTTGGGTTCGGGGGACTCTTTGCGTCGCGGCCCGTGCGCGCCGTTTTCGTCTCGCACGACGCGAGGCGGAAGCAATCGAGGAGTCAGGAATGACCGAAGCTCAGCTGTACGAACGCCGGCGCTGGATCGCCCTCGGCCTGCTGTGCATGGCGCAGTTCGTGGTCGTCCTCGACGCCGCGATCGTCAACGTCGCGCTCCCGTCGATCGGCGAGGATCTCGCCTTCTCGCAGGAGAACCTCTCCTGGGTCGTCAACGCCTACGTGCTCACGTTCGGTGGCTTCCTGCTGCTCGGCGGGCGGCTCGCGGATCTGCTCGGTCGGCGCCGCGTGTTCATGTTCGGGCTCGTGCTGTTCGCGCTCGCCTCGCTGGCCGGCGGGTTCGCGACCTCGGAGGGGTGGCTGATCGGCGCCCGCGCCGTGCAGGGGCTCGGAGCGGCGATCCTCTCCCCCGCCGCCCTGTCGATCGTGACGACGACGTTCCGCGACGGAGCGGAGCGCAACAAGGCACTCGGGGCGTGGGGCGCGGTCGCCGGCTCTGGTGGCGCTGCCGGTGTCCTGCTCGGCGGGGTGCTGACGGAGTACCTCGGTTGGGAGTGGGTCCTGTGGGTCAACGTGCCGATCGGGATAGTGGCGGCGCTGATCGCTCCCTCGCTGGTCGCCGAGAGCCGCTCCGAGTCCCTGACGCGCGCCTTCGACTTCGGCGGCGCGTTCACCGTCACGGCCGGTCTATCGGTGCTCGTGTACGCGCTCGTCGACGCCACCGACGTCGGCTGGGGCTCGACACAGACGATCGTCCTGCTGGCCGTCGCCGTCGCGCTGATCGCCGCCTTCGTCGCGATCGAACGCCGCTCCGACGCGCCGCTGGTGCCGTTCGGGATCTTCCGCCTGCGGACGCTCACCGGGGCAAATGTGGTCGGCGTGCTGACCGGCGCGTCGCTGTTCTCGATGTTCTTCTTCATCTCGCTCTACATGCAGCAGGTGCTCGGCTACAGCGCGATCAAGGCAGGACTCTCGTACCTGCCGCTGGCGCTGACGATCATCCTTGCGGCCGCGGTGGCCTCTCAGCTGGTAACCCGGGTCGGGTTCAAGCCGGTGCTGGCCACGGGCATGGTGTTGATCGCCGCCGGCCTCGTGTGGTTCGGTCAGGTGTCCGTCGGCGGCGGGTTCGCGTCCGACATCCTCGGCCCCTCGCTGCTCGCCGCGGCCGGACTGGGGCTTGCGTTCGTGCCGCAGACGATCGCCGCGGTGTCGGGTGTCGGCGAGCGCGAGGCGGGTCTCGCGAGCGGTCTGATCAACACCTCGCAGCAGGTGGGCGGGGCGCTCGGACTCGCGGTGCTGGCGACGATCGCCAACTCGCGCACCGACGATCTCATGGCGAGCGCCGGGGGAGATCCGTCAGCGCTGCCGAATGCGCTCACCGAGGGGTTCCAGTCGGCGTTCCTGGCCGGGGCCGGGATTGCGGTGCTCGGCCTGCTGGCGACGCTGTTCCTGATCCGAAGCCGCGACAGCCGCGCCCACGTCGATCTCGGCACGGGAGAGCCCGTGACCGACAGCAGCGGGTAGGCCTCAGCGCCTGTCCGGGGGATCGGCCGATCGCTCGGCCGGCGGCTTGTCGTCGATCGACGGCGCGTCGATCGTTTCCTGGCTGCCGAAGAACACGAACGCGATCACGACCGCGATCCCGAGCAGGATCCCCAGCGCGATCCCGATCAGCAGGTCGCGGCGCTTCGTGGTGACCGGGTGGCGCCGGATCGGCCGAGGGTTGCGCGCCGGCCGCGGCGGGGTCGCGGGACCCTACACCCCGTCCAGGAGTCTCCAATTGGCGCGGAATGCCGACTCGGCCGCCGCCACGACGGCGTCCGCGTCGGCGGGCCGGGCGCGCTGCTCGATCAGCTCGCGGACCTCGGCCGCGTGGTCGTCGTCGCGGCCCTCGTGGACCCTGAAGTACTCGGTTCCCTCGCCGTCGGCGACGCCGTAAAGCTCGATCAGGCCGGCCCGCTTGACGCGGGAGATCTCGGGCTGCCCGCTCTCCACGGCGTACAGCCGGGCGAGCGTCGGGATCAGCCCGTCGGCGGCCGTCCACTCTCGCACGCACTCCTCGGTCTCGGGCGTCGCCTCGGCGCGCGGGTCTCCGTCCACCGCGTCGACGAAACCGTCCCACAGCTCCACGTGTGCGTCCTCCTCGGCGGCGTGGCGGCGCAGGTCCTCCCGATCGGGGGTCTCGGCGGCCGCGGCCGAGCTCATCGCGGCGATCGCCTCGACCGCGTGGCGGTACTGACCCGAGTAGCGAGCAAGCTCCTCGCGGCTGAGCTCTCCCGCCGACCAGCGCTCGTAGAACGGATGCTCGAGCACGTTCCAGCGGCTGCGGCTCTCCTCGATGCGGTCCCAGATCGTTGTGCTCACGCGGCGCTCCTCCTGTCACACGCGCGATGTGCGAGCACATCGCGCGGTTTGTTGTAGTCCCGGTTTGCGGTATCCGGCGGTGCGCCGCAGCATAGCGACCCTCCGCGCTGCTTCCGTCTGCGATGCTCGCGCGAGATGCGCCCTCCGGTGGCCGACATCGCCATCCCACCGCTGCCCGCGGACCTTCCCTGGATCGGCGCCGCGACGACGCCTCGGATCGAGCGGCTGGCCGCGGTGGCTCCGGTGCTTGTCCACTTCTTCGACTTCGCGCAGCTGAACAGCGTCCGCACGCTCCCCTACCTGCACGCCTGGCACGACCGCTACCGGGAGGCGGGGCTGGCAGTGCTCGGGGTCCACTCGCCGCGCTTCCCGTTCACCGCCTCGCGGGACGCGGTCGCGGCCGCTATCAGCCGGCTCGCGATCCCCTACGCGGTCGCTCTGGACTCCGGGTTCCGGGTGTGGCGCGCCTACGGATGCGAGGGATGGCCGTCGCTGTTCCTGTGGGGACGTGGCGGAGCGCTGCGCTGGTACCACTTCGGCGAGGGCGAGTACGCGGCCACCGAGGCGGCGATCCAGGAGCTGCTCGCGCGAGTCGCGCCCCGATGCCGAGCTACCCGAGCCGCTCTCGCC
Source organism: uncultured Thermoleophilia bacterium (assembly GCA_963754225.1). Lineage (GTDB taxonomy): Bacteria > Actinomycetota > Thermoleophilia > Solirubrobacterales > 70-9 > DASPWW01. The sequence continues at coordinate 335,342 of CAVWEV010000005.1, read as the reverse complement.
GCTGCGGCCCAGCGACGCCCCGGGAGCGCTCGTCATTCCGCCGAGCGATGAGGTGTTTCCCGGTGGCTCGGCGAGCGAGCCGTCGCAGGGCGGCTCGGAGCTCGAGCTCGAGTACGCCGCGGGCGGGGTGTACGCGAGCGCCGACGGCGCGGGCACGCTCCACGTGGCGGTCGACGGCGCCGGGCGCGAACCGATCGCCGTCGACTCGCCCGGCCTGTACGAGCTGGCAGCGCACGACCGCCACGAAGAGCACCGGCTGCTGCTGCGCGCCTCGCCGGGCGTACGAGTGTGGTCGATCAGCTTCGCGGCCGGGGTGCCGTAGCTTTAGGCCTTCGCGGCGAGGGCCTCGCGGATCTCGCCGGGAAGCATGAAGCGCACGTCCTCGTCGACCGTCCGCAGCTCGGAGACGTCCTCGGCGCCGCGCTCGCGGAAGAACTCGACCAGCTGCTCGACCAGCTCCTCGGGCGCGCTGGCGCCGGAGGTGATGCCCACGGTCTCGACGCCGTCCAGCCATTGCTCGTCGACCTGGAGCGAGTTGTCGATCAGGTGCGAGGCCGCCCCGCGCTCGCGCGCCACCTCGACGAGCCGGTTGGAGTTCGACGAGTTGGTGGAGCCGATCACCAGCACGAGGTCGCTCTGCGACGCGAGCTCCTTCACCGCGTGCTGGCGGTTCGTGGTCGCGTAACAGATGTCGTCGGTCTTCGGGCCGACGATGGCGGGGAACTTCTGCTTCAGGCGCTCGATGATCTCGGTCGTCTCGTCGACCGACAGCGTCGTCTGGGTGATGTAGGCGACGCGGTCCGGATCCCGCACCTCGAGCTCGTCCACGTCGCTCGTGGTCTGGACGAGGACGATGCTCCCCGGCGCCTCGCCGGTGGTCCCCTCGACCTCCTCGTGGCCCTCGTGGCCGATCAGGACGATCGTGTAGCCCTGCTTGGCGAACTTGCGCGCCTCGACGTGGACCTTGGTGACCAGAGGGCACGTCGCGTCGATCGTCTGCAGCCCGCGCGCGGCCGAGTTCTCGTGCACGCTCGGCGCCACGCCGTGGGCCGAGAACACGACCAGCTCGCCCTCCGGCACCTCGGTCTCCTCCTCGACGAAGACCGCGCCGCGCTTCTCGAGCTGCTCCACGACGTGCTTGTTGTGGACGATCTCCTTGCGCACGTAGACGGGCGGCCCGTTCAGGTCGAGCGCGTGCTCGACCGCCTGCACGGCGCGATCGACGCCGGCGCAGTAGCCGCGCGGCGCGGCGAGCAGCACCCGCTTCGGGGTGTTCGTGGCGATGGGGGGCATCCCGACAAAGGGTAGCCGCGATTACCCTGCGCGGAGAGACCGTGGCCAGGCGCGACCAGTCGCTGTACAGAAGGAGGCGGCGAGTCGCCGCCGGGGTCCTCGTGCTCGTGGTCGCGGGGGGATCGCTCGCGATCGAGGGCGCCCTGGGCGACGAGAGGGTCGGCCCGGACCCGGCCGAGATCGAGAGGACTTCCCTGAGCGCCGTGCCCGACTCCGCCCTGCTCGCACAGAAGCTGATGGTCCGAATGGATGGAACCGCTACCGGCGCCCTGATCCGGCAGGCGCGGCAGGGCGAGATCGGGGGCGTGATCGTCTTTCCCCCGCCCGGCCAGCCGCCGGGCGAGCTGCGCGGGGAGATCGCGCGGCTGCAGGACGCCGCCCGCAAGGGGGATCGGCCGCCCCTGCTTGTCGCGATCGACCAGGAGGGCGGCGAGGTCAAGCGCCTGCCGGACGGACCGCCCGACCGCTCGCCGGCGGAGCTCGCAGCGCCCGGCGACGAGCGCGCGGCCCGGGGCGCCGGGGTGCAGACCGGCCGCTATCTGGATCGGCTCGGGATCGACGTCGACCTCGCGCCGGTCCTCGACGTCCCCTCGTCGGCGTCCTCGTTCATCTCCGCGCGTTCGTTCGGCGTCGATCCCCGGGTGGTGGCCGCGAACGGCTCGGCCTTCGCCGAGGGGCTCGAGGCGGGCGGAGTGATCCCCGCCGTCAAGCATTTCCCGGGGCTCGGCAGGGCCCCTGCGAACACCGATCTGGAGGCGAGCGAGATCGACGCGCGCCGAGATGCCCTCGACCAGGACCTGGCTCCGTTCCGGGAGGCGGTCGCGCGCGAGGTGCCGATGGTGATGGTGGGCCTCGCCACCTACACGGCGCTCGACGCGGAGCTTCCCGCCGCCCTCTCCCCCGCGATCGTCGAGGACCTCCTGCGGGGCGAGCTGGGCTTCGAGGGGGTGGTGATCAGCGACGACCTGGGCGCGGCCGCGGTCCAGGCCGCCGCCTCGGAGCGAGAGGCGCCGGTCGCGGCGGCCGAGGCGGGGGTCGACATCCTGCTGTTCGCGAAGACCGGCGATGCCGAGCCGGCCCGCCAGGCGCTGCGCGACGCGCTGAGGCGGGGCGAGCTGAGCCGGCCGGACGTGGAGCGCTCCTACCTTCGAATCCTCGCGCTCAAGGAGTCCATGTAGTCAGCGCGACCAGCGCCGGGCGCCCCACGGCCGCGAGGCTCTGCGGGCAGACGTGCTCGAGGTCGTCCTCATCCGTGTGCCAGTACGCGCCCGGACTCCCGCCGGGTCCGTAGGTGAAGTCGATCAGGTCAACGGCGGGGGTGCCGGCCTCGGCGAACGGGATGTGGTCGTCGAGGATCGAGCTCGTCTCACCCACGAACGGCTCTCCGTCGCCCTCCGGGTCGAGCTGCAGCGCGGCGTCGCGGAAGCGGTCGTACAGCGCCGCGTCCGAGTTGTCCTCGCGCGGAATCTGCAGCTCGCAGTCCCCGACCAGGTCGAACAGCACCATCGCGTCGACCTCGTCCAGGGGCGGCGACCCCTGCTCGCCGCCGGCGACCGAGTAGCGCACGTACTGGTCGCTCCCGCGCGTCCCGTCCTCGGTGAAGGCCCGGTCGCCGCGCGCCTCCTCGGCGTCGAACAGCGCGATCTCGATCGCGGGGCCGTCGACGCGATCCGGGAGGGCGCGGGCGAGCTCGAGCACGACCGCGACCCCGGAGGCGCCGTCGTTCGCGCCCACGAAGCGTCCCGGGATCTGGTCCTTGGTGTCATGGTGGGCGCCGAGCACAATCGCGCCCGGCTCGCTCCCCGGGATCATCCCGACGACGTTTCGGTTCGGTCGCTGGATCGCGACGTCCTGCACGCCGGCGTCCCGCAGCCGCCGCGCGAGCAGTGCGACGAGGCGCTGGTTCGCGGCGGAGCCTGCGGGCCGCGCGCCGAGCGCGACCTGAGCTCTGAGATCGGCGAACGCGCGGCGCGCGTCGAAGCGCGCCGCGACGCGCTCGGCCGCCTGTCCGCCGGAGCCCCCCACCGCGGGCTCCTCGCGCTCACCGCATGCCGCGAGAATCACGGCCACCGTGAGCGCGGCGACGCTCAATGACGCCAATTTGCGCCGTGTTCGCATCGCGGTAGGGTCTCACCTCATGGCGCAAGGGCACATGGATCGCCTCAGCTCGATCGACGCATCCTTCCTCACCCAGGAGGGCTCGGCCAGCCACATGCACGTCGGCGCGGTGCTGATCTTCGAGGGGCCGCCTCCGAGCTACGGCGATCTCCTCGACCACATCCGCTCCCGCCTCCACCTCGTCCCGCGCTTCCGCCAGAAGCTCGCGTTCCCCCCGCTGCAGATGGGTCGGCCGTTCTGGGTCGACGACCAGCACTTCCACCTCGAATACCACGTCCGCCACTCGGCGCTCCCTGCGCCCGGGTCCGAGGACCAGCTGCGCAGGCTGGCCGGGCGCCTGTTCTCGCAGCAGCTCGACCGCACCAAGCCGCTGTGGGAGCTGTGGCTCGTGCAGGGCCTGAAGCGCAAGCGCTTCGCGCTGCTGACCAAGACCCATCACGCGCTCGTCGACGGCGTCTCGGGCGTCGACATCGCCACGGTGCTGTTCGACGTCACCCCGGTGCCGGAGCCCGCCGAGCCCGATCACGAGTGGGTACCCGAGCCGGAGCCCTCCCAGGCCGACCTCGTGGCGCGCGGACTCGAGGGCCTCGCCACCACCCCGCTGAAGCTCGCCCGGCGGCTCGAGTCGGCCGTCGAGCATCCTCGGCCCGCGATCGAGCAGGCCACCGAGGCCGTCCAGGCGCTGGGCGAGGTCGGTTGGGCGCTGGCCAACCCCGCGCCGGAGGTGCCGCTCGAACACCGCGATCGGGTCGCACCGGCGCTTCAGCTGGGTGCGTGCCGAGCTCGACGACCTGAAGCGGATCAAGAACGTGCTCGGAGGCACGGTCAACGACGTTGTGCTCGCCGTCGTCATCGGGGGCGCTGCGGCGCTGGCTGCACTCGCGCGGTGTGCGCACCGCAGGGGCTCGAGCTGCGGGCCCTGGTGCCGCTCAGCATCCGCGCCGAGGACGAGCGCGGCGAGCTCGGCAACCGGATCGCGGCCTTGCGCGGCCCGCTCCCCGTCTATATCGAGGACCCGGTGCGGCGCCTGGACGCCGTGCGCGAGGCGATGGGGGGAGTCAAGTCCTCCAAGCAGGCGCTCGGCGCCGAGGTGATCGCCCGCTTCAACGACTTCGCCCCTCCCACCCTTCTGGCGCAGGCATCGCGGATCAACTTCTCGACCCGGCTGTTCAACCTGATCGTGACCAACGTGCCGGGCCCCCAGATCCCGCTCTACGTGCTTGGTCGCGAGCTCGAGGATGTCTTCCCGGTCGCGTTCTTGCCCGAGAACCACGCGCTCGCCGTCGCGATCATGAGCTACAACGGCGGCCTCGACTTCGGGCTGCTCGCCGACTACGACGCCCTCGAGGACGTCGACGAGCTGACCGCCGGGATCGAGGCCTCGATCGCGGAGCTGCTCCGCGAGGCCGACCGAGCCGAGGGGGAGCGAGAGCCGGCCGCGGCGGCGGGTTAACCGGCGGCTGATTCCAATGCATCGCGTGTAGCGGGCGAGCGGCGGCTGGGTAGGGGGAGGCGGGGGAATGCCGCAAACGCGGATCTCGTCGCCCGTTGGAACGCGAGATCCGTGTTGACGGTCTATATGACCGTTTACTCGACACTCGCGCCCCAGAGGTGATCGAGATCCGCGTTTGCGACGTCGCCTGGTTCCCCCCTATCCAGCCCCCGTTCGCCCCTCTATTGCTCGCCGCTCAGGGCGCGCCGCACGCCGGCGACGCCGGGGTCGTCTGGAGGCTCGACGGCCGCCGCTCCCTGCTGCGGGATGGAGATCTCGCGCCTCAACTCGGAGCCCTCGAGCACGGCGGACGCGCTCGCCGACGCGCGGACGAGCACGATCGCTCGTCCGGTGGGCTGCGGGCGCTCGGGATCGGCGGACACCGGCACCGGCTCCGCCGCCCAGCCCACCGGCGCCCCGATCGAGGCCGCGATCAGGCCGACGGCGCCCGCGATCGCCACGCTTCCCCGCCGGCCCGACGCCCGCCTCGCCATCCGGCTCACCGAACAAGCCTAGGGGCATCGAAAGGAGCGGAGAAACCGGCCGCCGTCGCCCGTACCATGGGCGCCGTGAGTGACGACACTGACTCAAAGAGCCCGTCGACCCAGTTCCACTACCACCTGGAGCTGACCCCGGCGCAGCTCAAGATCACCTACTCGGCGCTGCACTCCCTGCTCGACGACTTCGGGCACGAGCAGTCCGACGTGATACGCGTGATCCACGAGGTTCTGGCCAAGCTCCCCGACGAGCACGCGGTCCGAGCGATCCAGCTCGATCGCGAGCTCGAGCACGAGCTCGGGGAGAAGGGACCCGGCTCGGGGCCGCCAGGCGGCGGCGCGCCGCCGCCGACCGCCGCCTGACGCTCAACGGCCCACTATTTCGACCCTGTGCGGCAGAATCCCGAAGCGTCGGGGGCGTCGTCCTGGGGGGTCGAACGTATGTTCGATACAGTCGACCGGTGCCTCGTTGCGACTTCTGTGGCAGCCGAGTCGTGAAGTGGGTGTACCCGGCCCGGAGCGAGTGGAACGCGTGCGAGAAATGCCACGCCGCGATCCAGGCCGATGACCGCGAGGCCCTGCTCGACCGCGCATCGCTGATCCCCGTTCCGCGCACGGTCTCGGACCGATACGCGCCGCAGTTCCTCGAGCGTGCGCGGCGGCTGCACGAGGAGTTCTGGGAGACGCGAGCGGGTCCACCCCACCCATCCGCTTAATCCCTCAGCTTCACCCTGACCGCGTCGTCGGCCGTGGCGCCACTCTGATCGCTCGCCGTCGGCCATGACCTTCGTGGCCATGATCTTCCGGTCGACCTCCTCGCGCTCGCTCCTCACCTTCCTTCGCCTCGTGCTCTGCGCGAGGCCCAAAGCGGGCCGTTCAGCCGCTACCGAAGGCCTTCGCGGCGCCTGATTCGAGCTCCTCGGGCGTGACGTCGCGGACGCGCTCGGCGATGTTCCAGCGATGCCCGAAGGGATCGACAACCTGGCCGTGGCGCTCTCCCCAGAACTGATCGGCGAGCTCATGGCGCACCTCGGCACCCGCGCCCAGCGCCCGGGCCCAAAGCGCGGCGGCATCGTCCGTCTGGATCTGCAGCACGGTCGCAGTGCCGCCGATTGTCAATGGCGAGAGGACCCCAGCGTCTGCGAACTCGCTGGCCACGTGGAGGGTCGAGTCACCGATCGCGAGTTCGATGGTCATCACGCGGCCGCCGGGAAGCGGCACCCGACCGCGCTCCTCGGCTCCGAACGCGCGCGCGTACCAGGCTGCCGCTGCGTCGGCGTCCGTTACGACGATGTGGGGTTCGAGGTTCATCGGGTCTCCCAGCATGCACCTTCAAGTGCGCTTGAAGTCAAGCGCCGCTCGGAAAGGGCGCCGGCCCGTACGGTGTCGTTCGTTTCCGTTCGAGATGCCGACTGCGAGTCCGCATCACCGGCATCCGAGGACCGAAGTGCTTCCGTGACGAGCGCCCTGCGAGCCAAGGTCAGGCGATCCGTCGCTCGAAGGCGGTTTCCAGCCCGACCCCTTCCCGGTCGGGATCGTGGACCGTCTTCGAGATGGTGAGCGTCGCCTCTCGCCCCTCGAGACTCAGCGTCGCGAGCTGGTTGTCGAAGTACGGACCGCCGGCAAACCGCCACCGGATGTCGGGGTCCTTCACCCCCGCGGCGTGCGCGAGGGCCCGGACGAGGACCTCCGTGGGGCGCGAATGGCCGATCTTCACCGCGAGGCGCTCGTGGACGTCGAGTGCCTTCCGGTACGGCGAGCAGACCGCCTGGTAGACGGCGCTGCTCACGTTCGCGTCGCGCCGGAACGCCACCTCGGCGAGGTACGCGTGGTGGACGTCACCGGAGAGGATGCAGATCGAGGCCGGGGGGCGGCCGCGCTCACCGGAGCCGATCTCCTCGCAGCAGGCGCGGTGAGTCGCATGAACGAGCGCTGGAAGGCGCCCCAGTGATCGCAGTCGAGGCCCCGCCTGATCCTCTCGCCGACCTTGGCCGGCTGCGCCGCCCCAGGCGCCGTTGCAGACCGCCTCGTTCCAGGCCTCCAGGTAGTGCAGGCCGGGCGCCAGGAGGTAGGGATCCGAGGTCCCGATCAGCAGGTGGTCGAAGTCGCCCCGCGCCTTGTCCTGAATCCAGTCCCACTCGTCCTCGTCGAAGATCGACCGCCGACCCTCCTCCAATACGCGCCCGGTGCGTGAATCCATCACGATCAGCCGCGTCGAGCCGAGGTCGCGGTAGTAGCTCCAGCGCTTGCCTTCTCGCTCACTGGTCGTCCTTGGCCGCGAACTCGCGCAGCACGGGCACCGGCATCGTCGAGCTCACGGACCCTCCGGTAGAGGTCGCTCTCCTCCAGTTCGCGGGGCGAGAGGTTGCCGATGAACTGGTAGATCCAGTACGAGACCAGCCCACTTACCGCCCGCTCCTGCCACCACGGCTCGCGACGCATCTCCTCGACCCACGAGCGCGAGATGTTCCAGTCGTCGTGCATGTCGTGGTCGTCGATCACCATCGCGATCGAGACCGTCGAGAACAGCCAGCGGATCACCGGATCCTCCCATGACTCCCGATAGAGGCGCGTGTACTCCTCGAAGTCGGCCACCTCCTCGCCCGGGGGCCCGGTCGTGTCCCGCCTCGAGCGAATGAACTCGAGCGCCTGCGGCGAGACCTCGTCCGCGTACACCTGGTCACCGAGAAGCAAAACCAGCTCCGGCCAGCGGTCGGGCTCCGACTCGAGCATCGAGAGCGCCAGCGTGTGGAGAGCGTCCAGCCCGCGCCCGCGCTCGTCCTCCTCCTTGGGGAGGGTGAACGGAGGGTGGTGCGGGAGCGCGACCCTGCAGGAGCCGAAGATCAGGTCGACCCGCCCCTCCGGATCGACCGTGCGGATGATGCTGGGTGGGAACTCGGAGCCCGGGAGGGGCCACAGGGTCTCCCCGTCGAGCGAGACCTCGTACTCGTAGCTTCGTCCGGGCTCGAGCCCGTCGACGCAGACCAGCGCGTAGTAGTGGCCCTCGACGCCGAAGGTGCGCGCGCGATGGTCGAGCACCTCGACCTCGCAGGGCTCATCGGTCTCCACCCACACGATGGCCTCCGTGTCGGAGACGTAACGCAGGACGGGACCCAGTACCAGCTCAGCCATCCCCGACCTCTTATCAGGCTTGCGCTCCGCCTGACGGGACGCCGCGGCTGGAACTGCGACGTTGAAGCTAATCCGCCCCGGATCAACGGCGGATACGAGCGGAAGCTCAAGACGGCGCCCGAGACGGTAGCCCCACCATTTACGTCGTTATCCTCGGTTAAGCCGTGTGGCGAGCGGGTACTAGAACAGCATGTCGACCGGGCTTCTAATCCTGATCATCGTGGTCGCGATCGCGGTGGTCGCGTTCGTTGCGTGGCGCTGGACACAGCGGCGCGCCGAAGAGAAGCGGCGGGAGCGTGAGCGACTCAGCTCCGAGGCCGCGGGGCATCGGCAAGAGGCGGACGCGCACGCCACCAAGGCCCAAGAACTGAGCCACGAGGCGAGCGCCCGTCGCGAGAGAGCGGGCACACACGCCGCCGCCGCCGAGGAGCACGCCGAGGCGGCGAAATCCGAGGAGCAGCGGGCCGCTGAGGCCGAGGAGCGGCTCAAGCGCGAGGGCCGCGCGGCCGCTCGTCACGACGAGGAAGCCGCACAGCGCGAGCGAGAGCTCGACTAGCCGCCTCCCCCTCTCAGAGTTAGAAGAGCTTCCGGCGCGTGCGCCGACCCTCCGAGCCGCTCTTCGACACGGCCTGGCGCGACTTGCCGAACGGCTTCTGCGCCCACCTGCCGAGTGCGCCGGGAGCTTTACTCCCAGCGCGCTGGCCCGCCGCGAGCGGCTTATCCCCGCCGCGCTGCAGGTATTGGGAGAGCCGCGGCGCAAGCAACGCGACGATGAAAACCAGCACGCAGAACGCGATGATCGCTCCAATCAGCATTGCGCCTTCGATTACCCGATCGGCCCGGCGCGAAACATGCTTGACCGGCGAGCAGTGTGCGCTGAGACAGCAGCGGGTGGCACATGCGGCAAGTGACCGGGGACCCACGACCGGATGGAGATTTGAGTCGTCAGGGCGGACACCGGCATCGAGGAGGAGATCGTTCCGTCCCTGAGAATGGGCTCTAGATGAGCGAGAAGGGCGGCCAGCCTGAGGATCAGGGCGAGCGGGTCAACCGCGAACTCGGAGAGCTGCTTCAGGAGTTGCGAGTCGCGCTACCCGGAGTGCAGGTTCTGTTCGCGTTCCTGCTCACGGTCCCGTTCAGCCAGGGCTTCGTCAAGACAACCACCTTTCAGCGCGATCTTTTCTTTGCGACGCTCGCCGCGACCGCGATCTCCACGGCCCTGCTGATCGCCCCGTCAGCGTGGCACCGGATCCACTTCCGCCAGAAGAACAAGGAGAGCATTCTCATAGCGTCCAATAAGCTCTCAATTGGCGGGCTGGCCTTTCTCGCGCTCGCCATGATCGGCGCCGTGATTCTGATCGCCGACTTTGCATTCAGCGCGACCCTGGCGGTGATCGCCGGCCTCGTCGCAACGCTCCTTCTTGGCTCGCTTTGGGCCGCCATCCCTCTGGTCCGGCATCCCGGCCGGTCCCGCACGTAGCGGAAGTCAGGCGCTTCCGCAGCGAGTAAGCCAGCGCTGCCTACCGATGTCCAACGGGCGAACGACGGGAAGGCCCCTGCCCGCGTGTCCTGCGTCGAATCCTGGAACAGCCCGTCTGATCGGCAGGTAGTTCTCGCCCGCCAGCCGTGGGTGCGCTGATGCCTCCGGGTTGCAATCGGGGTTGCATCGGGCGGTTTCAGCTTCTCCACCGAACCGGAAAAAGCCGCAAATAGCGGATTTTCTTCTAGGCTGCTCGTACCCCAGAGTCCGGAGTTTGCGCTTTCAGCCTTCAAAAGGGCGAGGGAATCGCGAGAGGCCCAACGCCCGGTCAAACGGCTGGGTTGAGTCTTTCGCCGGTGGAACGAATGCTCGCAAAAGGTCTGATAGCAGCGCTACTCGGCGTGTCAATCCAGCTCGCCGGAGCGCCGGTGCTCAAAGCCGAGCCCGAGCAGGACGTGCTTAGCGGAAGAAGCGGAGTCGTTGGGGTCGAGACCTCGAGACGACTGGACTTCACGCGCGGGACGGTGGAAGCCTCTGCTCGACCAAAGTCGGCCCTCCACGAGCCGGAGAGGTCTGGCTCGGACCCAGGGCTTCCCTCCACGCTCGAGCTCATCACGCTCCTATTGATGCTCGTGTTGCTGGCCGAGTTCTGCGGCGGAGCGATTGCGGAGCGACGCCGACGACGGCCGGCATCCGGCGCTGCGACTACCGCGTTTCGCTCACTGAGCGGTGCGGGCAATGGTGGGGAACCTGGTTTGAGCTTGCCTGCTCCCGGCAGGCTCGGGCTGCGTGGCGGGGAGACGGCACGCACGCGGACCCATGGGGGCCCCCGCTCGCCTCTCAGGCAAAGGGCGCCAAGGCTCCGCCCCATCCCGCCGGCCGATGAGACAGTCGACAACCGGCGCTACCTCGTGGACATAATGAGCGCCAGTCAGAAACGGTCATATCGCGCGCTCTTGGCAGTCTGGATCGGCACCGTGGTCGTCTTCTGGATCTGGTGGCTTCAGAGCGATCACTGGGTGACTCCAGCCGGGATGGTCGTCAGTTCGGTGATGGTCTTCTACTCGATGCTCCTGCCCGGGTGGTTCTTCTTCTTCACGTATCGGATCAAGCGGCCGAATCCGAGTCTCCCTATCCCGCGGTTGCGAACGGCCATCATCGTGACCAAAGCCCCCTCCGAACCGTGGGTCGTGTTGACGGAAACGCTCGACGGCATGTTGCGGCAGGACTACCCCTACCCCTACGACGTTTGGCTGGCGGACGAGTCCCCTTCGCCGGAGACCCTGCGCTGGTGCGAGGAGCACAGCGTCAAGGTCTCCTGCCGGGAGGGAGTCGATGGCTACCACCGCCCGACATGGCCTCGAAGGACCAGGTGCAAGGAAGGCAATCTGGCCTACTTCTATGACCACTGGGGCTACCGGGATTACGACGTCGTCGCGCAACTGGACGCCGATCACGTTCCGGCCCCGGGATACCTGCGGGAGATGGTTCGACCGTTTGGCGATCCGACCGTTGGTTACGTAGCCGCGCCGAGCGTTTGCGACAAAAACGCGACCGAGTCCTGGGCTGCGCGAGGGCGCCTCTACAGGGAGGCCCCCCTCCACGGTCCGCAACAGGCGGGATACACGGGGGAGTACGCGCCCGCGTGCATCGGCTCTCACTACGCGGTACGAACCGCCGCGCTCGAGGAGGTCGGTGGCCTTGGTCCAGAGCTGGCGGAGGACTTCTCGACCACCCTGATGCTGGCCTCCCGCGGCTGGCGCGGGGTGTTCGCGATCGATGCCATGGCGCACGGGGACGGGCCTTCCACCTTCGCCGATTGCATCGTTCAGGAATACCAGTGGTCTCGAAGCCTGACCAACATCCTGCTGCAGGTCAGTAAGCGCTATTGGGGCGGTCTGGGCGTCCGCCAGAAGGTGAAGCTGGCATACAACCAGGTCTGGTACCCGCTGATGGCTTTTCACATGCTGATGGTCCTGGTGTTTCCGGTCGTGGCGATACTGACCGACACTCCCTGGGTGGGCGTACCCCTGCTCGAGTTCCTCATCCGGGCAGGGTTGGTCGGCCTCGCCGGGCTCGCCGTTCTCTGGTGGCTGCGGCGACAGGGATACCACCGGCCAGCGGACGCCAAGCTGTTCACCTGGGAGACCTTCCTCTTCGCCTTTACACAGGTGGCCCTGGGTGCTCTGGGGGGTTGTCCAGGCCCTTGCGGGGTGGGTCTTGAGGAAGCAGTTCACCTTTAAGGTGACGCCAAAGCGGGTGACCAGGCCGAGACGGCTGCCCTTGGTCGCCCTGTTGCCCTACCCGGTGCTGGCCCTCGCCTGTGCTGTTGCCGCAATCGTCGTGAGTGATCCCGGCTCCGCACGGGGTTACTACTGGTTCTGTCTCACCAACGCCCTGATCTACTCGGTCGTCACCGCGGCTGTGGTCATGCTGCACGTACGCGAGAATCGGGCTCACCTCACCATGCCCGTGTTCAAGTTCGCAGGGCCGCAACTCGCGGCGACCGCCGCGGTCGCGCTGGCCGTCGCAACGGCGTTCGTCTTGCGCGGCGGCGACGCCTACGACGTGCTCACTGTCACCGAGGAGCGCGGCTCGGTTACGGCGGCGCTCGCTTGGTTCGCGCAGGGAGCTGCGGACATGAACGTGCCCGCTGGATCGCCAGGGCTGATCCTGGTCGCGCTAGCGCTCGTGATGACGGCGGGGACTCTTGTGCCGCTCGCGCTGAGACGCGGCGACGTGCCTCAGACGTTCGCCAGGCCTACCCGCTCGCGTCGCTTCCGAGAGATCGGCTCAGACGGCAACGCGAACGCGCGCGGAGACGGCGCTAGGGCGCTCCGACCCACGAGCCCCGCCGAGGTGACGGTCCCCGGCCTCGACGACGCCCGGCGGGACACTTACGACCCACCTCCGCTCCGAGACTATCTGGACCAGGAGATCCGGCGCCTTCACGAGCGGATCGACCGCGGGCCGCGCCAGTACCTGAAGGGAAGTGCCGACGAGGATTTGAGGCGGCTACTAACACAGATAGATCGGCGGCTCGACGATCTCTCTCTAATCCGCGACGCGGTGGCCGCATCGGCTCCCCCGACCGATCCGTTCCGCTTCGACGACCCCGAGGCTCGCGCCCGCGAGGCGCGACGCCTGGACCGTGAGCGCAGGCGGCGCGAGCACGAGGCAACGCGAGCACGAGGCGCCGACGTGACGGACCGGGCGCGGTCCCGCGACCCCCGCGTGCCTACGGCCCCGGGGCGGCGAGCCGCGCCAGTACGTGACGAGACGGGCGGGCTACCCGCTGCTGACGAGGCGACCGTCGAGCTTCCGCCCGCGCCCTCGCCCGCGTTCGCTCCGTGAACGCGTAGCTTGCCGCTCACAGCGTTCTCGACGAGAAGACCGGCAAGCCGGGGCGGCCGATCCGTCGTCTTCGTAGGCTGCATCAGAGCCCAACCCGTGTTCGGCCCCGAGAGGCCCATACGGATAGACGTCCCAGCTCGTCTCAGCGCCACTTTGCTTTTCAGACACGAGAACCGCGGCTATGTGAGCGTCGCCTTTCCGATCCCGTAAGAGCGAGAGCGCCGCAATTCAAACGGTTATGCGCGGCGGTCGTCCGCGCGGTTGCAATCGGGTTGCAAATGGCGTACTCGACGCGCTCCCCTCGGCTCAGAAAGTGCCGACTTGCAGGGTCTAGAAGCCCAGCGCGAACTTGGCGTCCTCGGACATCATCTAAGGGGCGCGGCGTCCACCCCGTACCGCCCCGTCCGGGAAACGGCTTTCTAGTGCGGTTTCGCGTCCGCCGCGTACCGTCGCGCGAGCCGAAGGAGCAGCGGACGACCTGAGCTCCGCACGCTGAGTAGGACCGCGCGATCCGGGTAGCCGGTTCGACACACGCACCCAAGTATCGGGAGGTTCGATGGCGGACAAGCCGATGGACACCTACCTCAACGATCACCTCGCTGGTTCGACGCTCGGATTCGACCTCGCGAAGCAGATTCGGGACCGCTCCGAGGGCCGGCTGCGAGCGCTGATGGAGACGATCACGGCCGAGATCGAGGAGGATCGGGAGACCCTCATCGAGCTGATGGAGCGTATGCGTACGACGAAGAACCCCGTCAAGCAGGCCGGTGCCTGGATGACCGAGAAGGCGAGCCGCGTGAAGTTCAGCGGTCTCAGCTCGGGCGAGCCCGACATCGGGCTCTTCATGGCGCTCGAGAGCCTGACCCTGGGCGTCGCCGGCAAGGAGTGCATGTGGCAGGTGCTGCTGCGGGTGCAGGACCGCTACGAGCCGCTCGCCGCGATCGATCTCGACCGGTTGATGGAGCGGGCCCGAACGCAACACGCCCAGCTGGAGCAGGAACGGATCCGGGTAGGCACTGACGCGCTCGTCGGCGAGCCGGCCGCAGCACGGTAATCACCTCAGATAGATGACGGGGTGCGAGTGCGCGTGTTCGTAAGCCTCTACGCGATCCCCGTGTACCAGAGCCCGAACATGAGCCCGAAGATCCCGAACGCCGGGATCAGCACGGTGCGATAGATCGGGTCGACTACCGGGCGGGTAAGCAGCCACGCGAACGCTGTCGTGCACAGCGCCATCGAGATCACCGACATCGGCGCGAACACGGCGAGCGCCGCCGCCGCCTCGAGCTGGGTGGGAAGCGCGGCGATGAGCAGCAACGCCACCGGGCCGGTCCCAGCGAGCCCGTGGAGGACGCCGATCCCGAGCGCCTGACGTCGCGAGCGAAGGTGGCGGTGAGGGTGCGCGGTGTCCGCGCCCTCGCGGAGGTGGCGGTGGCCGACCGACTGGGAGGCATTGCGGTGCTCGTGTCTCCCGGCCCGGAAGTCGCCGCGTGCCCACTTGACGACGATCCGCAGCGCGAGCACGAGAATCACGACTCCGACCGCTGTCTCGGCGCCACGCTCGAGCCACGCGGGCATCTCCGACTTGAACAGGATCAACGGGACGCCGAGGACGAGCAGCGCCCCGGCGTGGCCGGCCCCCCACCAGGCGCCGAGCCGGGCGGCGCCCCGCACGTCCCCGCCGTCCGCGGCCACGAGCGAGGTAACGGCGACGAGGTGGTCGGGGTCGGATGCGTGCCGGGCGCCGAGGATGAGCGCGATCCCGAGGACAACGGCGAACGGCGCCCCGGCGAACAGACCCTCGAACCACATGTCGACGTCCTCGACGGCCTTGTAGAGAAACTCGAAATCCATCAAACAGTTACGGGTGGGTCGCGGCCGCTACCGCCGCCTGGCCGTAGGAGATGCCGCCGTCGTTGGGAGGCAGGCGCGTAGGCAGCAGGACCCTCAGGCCGTGCTCCTGCAGCCGCGCGAGCGTGCGCTCGACCAACAACCGGTTCTGGAACACCCCGCCCGAGAGCACTACGGTCGAGGTGCCGCGCCGCTCGGCCTCGCGCGCGCATGCCTCCGCGGTGGCATTCGCGAGACCGTTGTGCAGGCGACCTCCGACGGTGGCCGGCGAGGCGCCCCGCTCGAGGTCAGCGACGAGGGCGCGAACAGTCTCGCGAGCGTCGAGAACAGTCATCGCCCCTCGGCCCACGCCCTGACCGACGCGGTCGGCGGGGAGCAGCGGCATCGGGTAGGCGCCCCGCTCGCGCGGGTCGCGTCGCGCCTTCGAGCTCGACCGCCGCCTGGCCCTCGTAGTTGACCTTGGCGCGGAGGCCGCACAAGGCCGCCGCCGCATCGAACAGCCGCCCCACGCTGGTCGTGAGCGGCGAGCCGACCCCGGTGCGAACGAGCTCGCAGACCGCCTCCCAGCGGCGGGGTTCGACCGCCGTGCGGAGAGGTGACGGGATCGCGGGCAGCTCCTCGTCGTGCGAGAGCGCTAGCCACGCGCACGCCATCCTCCACGGCTCGCCAACCGCAGCGTCGCCGCCGGGCAAGCGGGCCGGGAACAGCAGCCCCACGCGATCGAACCTCGCAAGGTCGCCCGCGAGCAGCTCGCCGCCCCACACGGTTCCGTCGGTCCCGTAGCCGCTGCCGTCATAGATCGCGCCGATCGCCGGCCCAAGCTCACCGTGCTCCGCGAGGCATGCTGCGAGGTGGGCGTGGTGGTGCTGGACGCCGACGAGCCGGTCGCCAACTCGCTCGAGCGCCTCGCGCGTCGACAGGTAGTCCGGGTGCAGGTCGTGAGCGACTAGGCGCGGCTCGACGGCGAACACGCGCTCGAAGTGCTCCACTCCCTCGCGGAACGAGTGCAGCGTCTCCCAGTTCTTCAGGTCGCCGATGTGGTGGCTGACCCAGGCGCGACGTCCCTTGGCGACGCAGAAGGTGCTCTTCAGCTCGGCGCCTGACGCGAGCAGCGGCGGCGCCTCGAGCGGCAGCTCGATGCTGGCCGGCACGAAGCCCCGGGAGCGCCGCATCAACACCGGCTCGGAGCGGACCGAGGGGTCCAGTGAGCGGAGCACCGAGTCGTCGGTTCGGATGTGGATCGGGCGGTCGCTGACGAGGAAGGCGTCGGCGATCTCCCCCAGCCGTTCGAGCGCGTCGTCATCGCGGTACGCGATCGGCTCGTCCGAGACGTTGCCGGAGGTCATCACGAGCGTCCTCGCGGCGTCGGCGAGAAGCAGGTGATGGAGCGGTGAGTAGGCAAGCATCACCCCGAGGTCGGGCGAGTAGGGCGCGACCGCGGAGGCGACCTCCGCCCGGGGACGACGTCGCGCGATCACGATCGGTCGCTCCGGCCCCGCGAGGAGCTCCTCCTCGTGGGCGGTCAGCTCGACCAGCTCCCGCGCTTCGGCGAGGTTCCCGCACATGAGCGCGAACGGCTTGTCCTCGCGGTGCTTGCGCGAGCGGAGCTCGCGAACCGCGGCCTCGTCGTCGGCCCGGCACGCGAGGTGGTAACCCCCGAGCCCTTTCACGGCGACCACCTTCCCGGCGGCGAGCATCGCGGCGGCGGCGGCGACCGCATCGCGATACAGCCCTCGGGCCAGCTCGGCTCCGGCCGGGTCGAGGAGGCGAACGCGGGGACCGCACTCAGGGCACGCATTCGGCTGGGCGTGGAAGCGGCGGTCGCGGGGGTCCTCGTACTCGGCCCGGCAGCTGTCGCACATCTCGAACCCGGCCATCGTCGTCAACGGTCGGTCGTACGGGACGCCGCGCACGATCGTGAACCGCGGGCCGCAGTTCGTGCAGTTGATGAACGGATATCGGTGACGCCTGTTGGCCGCGATCGAACAGCTCGGTCAGGCAGTCGGGGCAGGTGGCGAAGTCGGCCGAGACCAGCGCCTCGGGCTCGGCGCCGCGCTCCGACTCGACGATCCGGAATGTGCACTCCCCGCTCGCCCGCGCGGGGTCGACGCGGACCGACTCGACGCTCGCGAGCGGTGGCGCTTCGGCGGGGAGCCTTGCCAGGAACTCGTCGACCGAGGCCGGCTCACCCTCGACTTCGACCTCCACTCCGCGCTCGTCGTTCAGCACCCACCCACCGAGCCCCAGCTCCTCGGCGAGACGGAAGACGTAGGGTCGAAATCCAACTCCCTGAACGACCCCGGCAACCCGGGCCCTCACCCGACGCCTCTCGGTTGTTCTCGCCGACAACGCCACGGGTCACTCCTCGGGTGCGCGGATCAGCTCGACCAGGGCGTGGTAGCCGCTCGCCTGTGCCTCCTGGATGCGGGGGATGTGCTGAGACCGCGTCACGACCACGTGGTCCGTCAGCCGCTCGGAGGCGATCCGCCCCCCGTCGTAGCCGACGAACGCGAGCGTCGTGAGCCGCTGGCGGCGAGCCTCGGTCAGCGCCTCGATCAGGTTCGCCGAGTTTCCGCTCGTCGACAGCGCCACGGCGATGTCCCCCGCGCGCCCGTACGCGATCACCTGTCGCTGGAAGATCTCCTCGACGCCGACGTCGTTCGCGATCGCGGTCAGGATCGACGCGTCCTCGGTGAGGTCGATCGAACGCAGCCCCGCGGCCCGAAGGTCGGCGACGAAGTCCATCGCGTCGGTCGCCGAGCCGCCGTTGCCCATCGCCAGCACACGGGCCCCGGCATCCCGGGCGCGGCGCAGCTCGTCGGCGGCGGCAAGCAGCGCCTCGCCGCCCTCCGCCAGGGTCTGCTCCCGCAGCGAACCCACCTCCTGCGCCTTCATCAGGATCGAGGCCCGAACGTCCTCGATCACGCCCTCGAGGTCCGCCTCAGACTCCGAGAGGAAGGGATAGAGAAAGCTCGATGCGCCGGTGTCGTGGACCGGGCCGATCTCGCGTCCCTCGAGCAGGCCGCGGTGCTCGAAGAAGACATGGACGAGCTCCCACAGCACGTGGTAGAGGGTCTCGACGAGCTCCTGCCTGACGAACGAGTCCGGAGCCTCGGGCTCGAACACCCACTCCGCGGGGCCGGGGCCGAAAGCGATCGTCAGGCACCCGAGCTCCCTCGCCACCGCCAGCGCGTCCCGCGTCTCGAGCTCGTCCGGGTCCTCGATCCCGTAGCCGATCGCGATGTCCCCGGATTCGACCACCGCGCGGACCTGTCTCTCCAGCGGTCCACCCTCACCCGCGAGCGCGAGCGCCGGAAGCGCGCGCTTGCCCACGATGACCGGATGGACGAACTCGACCGCGACATGACGCGCATCCGAGCGCGCCACCGGCGAGCGCCCGAGCGCGACGAGTCGCCCCCCGCGAGCGAAGCGCTCGGCCATGGAGTGGCAGCAGCGAGCGAGCCGCTCGGCCTCGGCCGCGAAGAAGTCTCGATTCGCCTCGGTGCGAACCGCTCGGAACGCGTCGAGCCGCGAGTGGAGCGTCTCTGCCGCGGTCCCGGGCATGGATGGCCTCAGGCGATCGCCCGCCGGCGCTCCGGGACCGCGGAGAGCCAGCTCCGCCAGGCCTCAACCCCCTCGCCGGTGCGAGCGCTGAGCTCGATCCGCTCGACCCCCGGATGGACGATGTCGAGGTTCTCCCGGAGGCGTTCGAGGTCGAACTCGATGTGGGGCAAGAGGTCGATCTTGTTGATGACGATCAGCTCGCAGGCGCGGAACATGAGCGGGTACTTGAGCGGCTTGTCCTCCCCCTCGGTGACCGACGCGATCATCACCCGCGCGTCCTCCCCGACCTTGAACTCGGCCGGGCACACGAGGTTGCCAACGTTCTCGATCACCAGCAGGTCGAGGTCGGCGAGGGGGAGCGAGGGAAGCGCGGAGCGGACCATGTTCGCGTCGAGATGGCACTCGCCGCCGAACCCTGCGCCGGTGTTGAGCTGCGTGACCGGCACATGCAGGGAGGCGATGCGGTCGGAGTCGATGCTCCCCTGGACGTCTCCTTCGAGCACCCCCGCCCGAACGCCGCCGAGGTCGCCGAGGCTGCGCTCGAGCAACGTCGTCTTGCCCGCCCCGGGCGAGCTCATCAGGTTCACGACCGCGACCTCGGCGCGGTCGAAGTCATTGCGGTTCGTTCGGGCGATCGTCTCGTTCGCGTCAAGGGCGTCCTCGGCGACCGTGATCTTGGTGCGATGCATCGTCCCCTCCTTTCTCAGCCGGCCGCGGCCGCCGCCGCTGAGCCTTGGACCTCGATTGACTCGACCTCGAGCTCGTCTCCCGCGATGACCTCGCCCGGGGAGACGCAGTCCAGGCAACGAAACGCCGGCACCGGCGGCAGGCCCGACCCCGCGAGCGGCTCGTGGGTCGCGAGCGGCGGCGGCGCCGGGTCCCACTCGCGTCCGCAATCGGGGCACCGCAGCAGCGCGGCCACGGACTCGAGCTTCAGCCGGGCGTCGGCGCAGACCGTGTCCCGGGCCACGATCTCGAAGTAGAAGACCAGCGACCCTGGGACGACCTGTCGCAGGCTGCCAACCCTGACGTCGACGGCGGTCACCTTTCGGCCGGCCGCGTGGCGCTCGGCGGTGTTCACGATCGCGCTCGAGATCGAAAGCTCGTGCACGATTAGGACTCCGCCTCCGCGTACGCGGCGTCCGATCTCAGCTCATCCACGGTGTCGAGGACGAGCCTCGTCGCCCGCTCGACGGCCGCGCCGACCTCGGGTGAGAGCTCGAGCCCCATCTCGTCGTCGCCTCCGGCGGGCTCGCACGCGACGACGACGACCTTGCCAGGCCACCCTCCCACCGTTTTCACGAACCGAAGCACGGTCCTCGGGTCCATACCGTGCGGGTTGACGGCGTGGCCGTCCTCGATCGGCTCGATGTCCTCCGGATCGGGCTCGATCACGTACAGCGTCCCGGGCTCGCCACCCTGGCGGCTGACGTCCACCAGCACCAGGGCGTCGTAGCCGCGCATGACCTCGTACGCGAGGTCGAGCCCGCCGGTGCCGAAGTCGAACACGCTCACCCCGGCCGGCAGATCGCCCGCGGAGAGGCTCTCGGCCACCCGACCGCCGAAGCCGTCGTCGCGCATCCACGCGTTGCCGATCCCCGCGATCAGGATCTGCTTCTCCCGCTGTGCATCACCCATGGGTCGCCTTGCTCCTTTCCGGAACCGCTTCGACCTCGTGACCGCGGAAGAACAGATAGCGGCCGGTCTCGCGGAACAGGCCCTGGGCGGCGTCGCCGTCGACGGTGACCGCGATATGAGCATCTCCGTCGCTGTCGTAGTAGAGGCGCTCGATCGTCGCGGTGCGCCCGTCCAGCATCGAGTCGTAGACATCGCGACTCCGGCCCGGCCGCAGGATCACCTTGCCGCCCTTGCGGAACGTGACGCCGTCGACCTCGATCTCGGACTCGCCGGGGACCGGATGCCCGGGCTCGGCGACGACCTCCTCCAGCCTGCCGTGCAGCGAGAAGATGTCCTCGCGCCCGGCGCTCAGCGCCCGCTCGACCATCTCCTTCACTGCGGGGTCCTGCTCGGCGATCGCTCCACGCTCGTCGTCCGAGAGCGCGTGCACGTGCAGCAACAGCGCCTCCTCGATCTCGGTCGAGTCGAAGAGGTTCCCCAGGCTCTCCGGAGCCATCGACGGGTGATCCGGAAGGTGGATCGCCGCTCCCAGAACGGCGTCGTCGCGGGGGCTCGCCAGCACCGGCCACGTGTTGAAATTGCGGCACGAGGCGACTGCTTCTCCGGCGACTCCCTCGCGTTCGAGCGGGGAGATGAAGCGCCCGCCCTCGATCTCGGCGACTGTATGCGTGGAGATCAAGCTGGCGCTCAGCGCGCTCGTGCGGTCGGTCACCCCGTCGCCCTCGACCGGCGTCGTGTTGTGGACGCAGACGGCAATCCGCGTCAACCCGCCGCCGAGCATGGTGGCGCGCATCCGGACCCGGCCCTCGAGCCGGACGGCCGCATCGAAGCCGAACCCCTGTCCGGTGCCTTCCGCCTCGAGGTCCGCAACGCCGGTCGCGGGTATCTCGACCCGGCGCTCGATTCCCTTGTGCCGCTCACCTTCGGCCTGAAGGAACCGAACCTCCCCGCGCAGCACAGCGTCGCCCGCTGCCTCGACGATGCACTCCATCCGCAGCAGGTCGTAGGTCGCGTCGTTGCGCTCGGCGTACGCGGGCGGGTACACGATCCCGAACGGGGTCGGGGTCGCGTTCTTGGTCGCGCCCGGGGTGTAGGGATAGAGCGCGTAGCCCTCGTAGAGAAGCGAGTCGAGCAGCCTCTCGAGCGACCGGTCCATCTCCTAGCCGCCCTCCGCGCGTTGGAGCAGGTCGGCGATCGTCGCGTCGAGCGACGTGAGGCCGCGCTCCGTGCGCCGCCGTCGCAGGCGCTCGAGCGTGTCGGTCCCAAGCCGCGCCCAGCCGCCGCCGGGATAGTGGGCCTCGATCATCCGGCGCCACACCTCGACCGGTAGCCGGTAGCGCGAGACGCAATCCCACGGCACGCGGACGATCTGGAGACGATCGCGGTCGCCGGCGTACATCACCTGGCCGTTGAAGTGGAAGCGCAGCGGCGCCTCCCCATCGGCGAGCCCGTAGAGGTACTTTGTCGCCGCCACCTCGAGGTCGTAGGTGGCCGGAACGGTGATCGAGAACGTCGTCTCGCCGCGGAACTCCGGCACGTAGGACTCGACCTGGGCCCAGCGGATGTTCGTGGTGATCCCCGCCCGGGCCTCCGGCGCCCCGAACAGCTCCGCAAGCCGCTCCTTGGCCGCCGCGTCGTAGCCCCGCTTCGCGGGCTCGAGCTCGATCAGGACCGAG
Organism: uncultured Thermoleophilia bacterium; assembly: GCA_963754225.1. Classification (GTDB taxonomy): domain Bacteria; phylum Actinomycetota; class Thermoleophilia; order Solirubrobacterales; family 70-9; genus DASPWW01. The sequence goes on along the minus strand of CAVWEV010000005.1, from coordinate 313,247 downwards.
AGCGCGGCGAGGAACACCTCGCGGCCGGAGCGGTCGCTCACGCGCGTCCCGAACCGCAGGGTCGGAGCGGCCGCGCGCTCGACCGGCCCCGCATCGAGGATCTCGAACTCGGGCCGGGGGTGCTCCGGCGGTGCCTTGATGGTCTCGTCGCCGAGCGCCTGGCCGACGCTCATCCGGCGACCTCGCGCTCGCGCAGGTGGGCGAAGAACGCCTCCACGGCACGCTCAGGCCCCTCACCGCCCGAGATTCCCTCCCAGCTCAGCTTGATCATGCCGACGAGGCGATAGCACTCGTCGATCGGGGCGATCACGTTGCAGTGGGGCTCGGTGAGGCGGTTCACGATCAGCGCCTCGGCGTCGGGCTCCAGCCTCCTCAGCTGCGCATTCGCGTCTACCGCCTCGTTCCAGGCGTCGGGGTCGATGTCCGACTCCGTCGCCCCGGCCGGGCTCGGGTACAGCGCGACCACGCGATCGTCGGCGCCGTTGCGGAGGAAGAACGCGAGACCGATCGGGATCTCGAATCGCGCCCACAGATCGTCCGGCAGCTCGAGGTCGTCGAGCCACACCGTGCGCACGCCGGCCGGGCGCAGCTCGGGGTCGTCGGAGCGAAGCGACCAGCACGGGTCGCACACGCACAGGATCCGCCGCTCGTCGAGGTGGATCATGTGGCGGTGCTCGTCGGGGATCGTCGTCGAGCACAGCTCGCAGCGCTCTCCCGGCGCCGACGCCCCGTTCGACGCGCTGGATCCCGCCGTGCCCGCGCCTGCCTTCCCGGCGCCGATCCGCCTCAGGCTGGAGACCAGCTCCGCCCGCCGGCGGGCCGCCGCCTTGCGCGCGAGCGCGTCGCCGCCCGTGCTCATCCGCGCAGGGCGACCCGCACGCCCTCGTCCTCCTCCAGCAGCGGAACCGGGTCGAGCTGGAGGTCGTCACCGTCGAGCGCACGGCCCGCGGCGCGGAGGTCGAACCGCCGGGAGCACGACGCGCATCGCATCGCGCGTCCGTCGAGCTCGCCCCCGGCCAGGCTGGCGCCGCAGCCGGCGCAGCGGTCGACGTACGCGAGCAGGGTCCCGCCGACGTTCGCCACCAGCAGCACGACCGTCCCGACCTCGATCCGCGCGAGCGCCCCCTCGGCCGGGGTCACGGCGCCGTCGAGGTCGAACCACGAGGGTCCGGGAGCCCCATCGGCGCCCCCGCCGGAATCGACCTGGATCACCGGCAGCTCCATACCGTTCGCGGCGGAGTCCGCCTGGGTGGCCGGGGCGGCCCCATCGACCTCGAGGCCGACGAGGTCCGGGGCGTGCTCGTCGAGCGCCTGCTTGATCGCCAGCTCGAGCGTCGCCGAGGATGCGGCGCACCCGCGGCAGCTTCCCTCGAGCCGTATCCGGGCGACCCCGTCGGTGATCTCGAGCAGCTCGACATCGCCCGCATGCGACTCCATGTACGGGCGGACGCCCTCGAGCGCCTCCCGCACACGCGTCTCGAGGTCGACGGGGTAGAGGCCGTGGATCAGCATCAGGCTGGCGACCACCCCGTCGTCGGCCAGCCTGCGTCCGATCTGGAGCCCTGCCTCGCCAGTGTCCGCGAGGGCAGCGAAGACGCGCTCCAGTCCCGCCCCGTAGAGCTCGATCACCGCGCCGACCAGCTCCTCGACGCGGGCGCGGGTCGCCGGGTCCTCGATTTCGTCGAGCCCGGCCCCGGTCAGCTCCTGGACTCGCGCGACGAGGGCATCCGGATCCGCGCCTTCGGCTGTCGGCTCGCTCAGCACATCCCCGTCGGCGTATGCATCACCTTCCGCACGCCGCCCTTGCCGTCGTACATGTGCACGCCGCACGGCAGGCACGGGTCGAAGCTGCGGACTGCCCGCATGATGTCGACGCCCTTGAAGTTCTCCGGGCCGTTCTCCTCGAAGATCGGCGTGTTCTGCACCGCGTCCTCGTAGGGGCCCGGAGTTCCGTAGACGTCGCGCACGCTGGCGTTCCACGGCGTCGGCGGGTAAGGCTGGTAGTTCGCGATCTTGCCTCCCTGGATCACCATGTGATGGGAGAGCACGCCGCGCGCGGCCTCGTGGAACCCGACGCTGATCGTCTCGTTCGGGACCGTGAAGTCAGACCAGCTCTTGGTCCGCCCTGCGCGCACCTCGGTGAACGCGCGCTCAAGGCAGTGCAGCCCGATCAGCGCCGAGTACGCCTGGTGGTAGGTCCGGGCGCGATCGCGCTCGATCGCGTTCGACTTCTCCGGAATCTTCCACTCGAGCTCCGTCTCCGCGGAGTTGGGCGTCTTCGGCAGCACCATCTGGATGCTCTCCCCGGTCGCCTTCGCGTACCCGAAGTCGACCAGGCCCGCCTTTGCGGTGCACCACTGCCGCGCGAACGGGCCGCCGCCCGTGTCGCAGCAAACGTGCGTGTCGGTGCGCTCGTCGTAGATCCGCGGGGAGACCACCCAGCTGTACTTGTCCGCCCAGTCCCGCTTCTGAGGGCGCGGGATCGTCACCTTGTTCCAGGGGTGCCGCGGGTCGACCGGGTTCCCGAGCGGGTCCTGGGTGACGAAAGGCTGCTCGGTCTCCGTCCAGTCGTCGAAGTACGAAGACCCGAGCAGGATCCGAATCATCAGGTTGATCTCGACCAGGTCGGTGGAGATCAACTCCCCGTTGATCACCACTCCCGGCGTGACGTACCGCTTCCGACCCCACTCGGTCATGTTGCGGTAGTCGTAGTCGACGTAGTCGGGGTCGTCGAACGCGCCCCAGTTGACGAGATTGGTGTCGCGGTAGCCGACCATGTCGTACCCCGGCAACTCCCGGAGGAAGAAGTCGTAGAGGTCGTCGTGCATCGGCACGGTGCGCTTCACGTACTCGAAGTAACGCATCAGCCGCACGTAGTAGTCGGTCAGCGTCTGGTGCGTGATGTGCGCGCTGCAGCCCCCGGGCATGATCGTCGAGGGGTGCGTGTGGCGACCGCCGAACAGGCAGTACATCTCGCGCGTGTACCGCGCCACCTGGAGGGTCTCGAGATAGAAGTCCCCCGTGAACGGGTTCAGCGACCGCATGATGTCGGCGATCGTCCGGTAGCCGTGGATGTCGGAGTGCGGCGCGAGCTCCTGCTCGGCCTTCGCCAGCAGCGAGGGGTTCGTCTCCTTGACCATCTGCTCGCAGAAGTCGACGTTCGCCATGCAGTCGTTGAAGATCGCGTGGTCGAACATGTAGTCCGCCGACTCCGCGAGGTTGAACGCGAGATCGCCCAGCGGCGGCGGCTTGACGCCGTAGGCCATGTTCTGGTTCAGGCACGAGCAGGTGCAGTGGTTGTCACCGCAGATCCCGCAGATGCGGCTGGTGATGAAGTGCGCGTCGCGGGGGTCGATCCCCTTCATGAAGATGTCGAACCCGCGGAAGACCATCGAGGTCGAGTAGCACTTCAGAACCTGCTGGTTCGAGAAGTCGATCTCGGTGTGGATCCCGAGGCTGCCGACGATCCGGGTGATCGGGTCCCAGGACATCTCCTTGACCATCACCTTCTGGTCGCCGCGCGGTGTCTCTACGGTTGCCATCTGCTTCTCTCCTCTTGGGTCAGTGAAACTCGGGGCTCTTCGCTCTTGTCGCCGATGTCACCTCAGCCGTAGTTCCGTGCCTGATAGCCGGTCTCGAGCCGCGAGCTGCGCTTGCGCCACTCCGGTTCGACGTCGTACTTGTTCTTGATGTGCCGCTGGCGGAAGTAGCGGATCACCGGCCCGAACGTGAACCGCTCGAAGTTCGCGGCGGCGCTACCCCACGAGTCCGGCTCCATGAACGGCATGTACTTGTCGGGGAACCCGGGCATCGTGCACGCCATGCAGATCCCGCCGACATTGGGGCATCCCCCGTAGCCGTCGACCCACCCGCGAACCGGGACGTTGCACTTCACGACGGGGCCCTTGCAGCCGAGCTTGATCAGGCAGCGGGGATCGTCACCGTACTCGGTGGCGAACCTGCCCTGCTCGACGAAGCCGGCGCGGTTGCAGCCCTCGCGAACCGTTCGCCCGAACAGCCACGTCGGCCGCAGCGCCTCGTCGAGATCCGGGACCGGGGCACGCCCCGCGAGATGCAGCGCGAGGTAGAGCAGCGTCTCGGTGGTGTTGTCCGGCTGGGCCGGGCAGCCCGGGATGTTGACCACGGGCAGCCCCGCGCTCGACTTCCAGTCCCAGCCGAGGTAGTCGGCCACGCCCATCGCGCCGGTCGGGTTGTTCTTCATCGCGGGTATGCCGCCGTAGGTGGCGCATGTACCGACCGCGACGACGGCCGCCGCCTTCGGCGCCAGGCGGTCGATCCACTCGTTCGTCGTGATCGGCTGCCCCGACTCCGGGTCGTCGCCGATCCCGGCCCAGTACCCCTCGCCGGAGAGGTCCTCGTTCGGCACCGAACCCTCGACCACGAGCACGAACGGATCGAGCTCGCCACGCTCCGCGCGCCACCAGTACTCGATGAACTCGGGGCCGTTCTCGTACGCGAGCACGGGGTTGTGGACGATCACCTTCGGCATCCCCGGAATCGCCTGCGTGACGATGTCCTCGAGGCTGGGGTTGACGGCGGAGGTCATCGCCACCGAGTCGCCGTCGCACGACAGCCCGGTCGTCATCCAGATCACGTGCGCCTCGACCGCCTCGGTCTTCGCCTGGTCGGGAACGAACTCAGCCTTTACGTCCATCGCCTTCCTCTCCTCGCTCGCGGCTGCATCTGTTTCAAGCTCACTCCCCTGCTCAGCAGATCCTCGGTAGCGGGTCTCCGGCGAGCAGGTCCATCACCCGCTGGCCCCCGAACGCCGTCTCGACCAGGACCATCCCCGGAGGCTCGTCCCGGACCTCGCCGATCTCCACTGCCGCCTCACATCCGGGCACGGAGCGCAGCGCCTCGACCGCGGCGTCGGCGGCCTGCGGCCCGACGAAGGCGACCATCACGCCCTCGTTAGCCACGTACATCGGGTCGATCCCGAGCAGCTCCGCGGCGCCGACGACCTCGGGCGCTGCGGGGACGTCCGCTTCGCGAACACTCATTCCGACGCCGGACGCGCGGGCAAGCTCGTTCAGGACCGTCGCGACGCCACCGCGGGTCGCGTCGCGCATGCACCGCAGCTCGGCCCCGGCCGAGTCGAGCAGGGCGTCCGCGACCGGCCACAGCGAGCGCGTGTCGGAGACGACATCGGCATCGAGGCCGAGCTCGCCCCGCGCGAGCATGATCGCCGTGCCGTGCTCGCCCACCGGCTTCGAGACCAGCACGCGATCGCCGGCGGCCAGCGAGCCGGTCGAGAGCGACGCCCGCTCATCGACCCTGCCGAGCCCAGACGTGCAGATGTACATCTCGTCGGCGTGTCCGCGGTCGACGACCTTGGTGTCGCCGGTGATGACCTCGACTCCGGCGCCGCCGGCCGCCTCCGCGATCGCCTCGACCTCGCCGCGCAGCACGTCCGCTTCGAGTCCCTCCTCGAGCACGATCGCCACGCTCAGCGCGCTCGCTCGGGCGCCCGCGGCCGCGAGATCGTTCACCGTCCCGTTGACCGCAAGCTCGCCGATCGAGCCGCCCGGGAACCGGATCGGCTTGACGACGAACGTGTCGGTGGTCATCGCCAGCTTGACGCCGTCGACCTCGACCCCGCCGGCGTCGCCGAGCTCGGCCAGCGGCTCCGACTCGAACGCGGGGACGAACAGCCCCTCGATCATCGTCTGGGTGGCCTTCCCCCCCGCGCCGTGGGACATCGTGATCTGCGTGTCCTTGAACCGCGGGCGCTTCGAGCGCGCGGTCTCGATGATCTCCAGGATGCGCTGCTCGCGATCCTCACCCGAGGCGCGCCCCTTCGCCCGCTCGCTGAGGGCGCGCTCGCTCACGACGCGACCGCCTCGCGCCTGCGAGCGTAGCGTCCGTAGTTGTAGTAGGCGGCGCACGCGCCCTCCGGGGAGACCATGCACGTCCCGATCGCGTGCTCGGGCGTGCACGCGGTTCCGAACACCTTGCACTCCCAGGGCTTGATCACGCCCTTCAGCACCTCTCCGCACTGACACGCCTTTGGATCTGCGACCCGCACCCCGGGCACCTCGTAGTGGCGCTCGGCGTCGAGGTCCGCGTAGGAGTCCGCGAGCCGCAGCGCGCTCTGCGAGATGAAGCCGAGGCCGCGCCACTCGAAGTGCGGGCGCAGCTCGAACACCTCCGCCATCGCCGCCAGAGCCGGGAGGTTTCCCTCGTACGGGACGACGCGCTTGTACTGGTTCTCGACTTCGCAGCGGCCGTCCGCGAGCTGGCGGAGGATCATCAGGATCGCCTGGAGGATGTCGAGCGGCTCAAACCCGGCGGTGACGAGCGGCCTCCCGTAGTCGGCGGGTATGAACTCGAACGGACGCGCGCCGACGATCGTCGAGACATGGCCCGGCCCGATGAATCCGTCGAGGCGCAGATCGGGCGAGTCGAGAAGGGCCCGCAACGGCGGAACGATCGTCACGTGGTTGCACATGCAGAGGAAGTTCTCGACTTCCTCGGCCTTCGCCCGCTTGAGGGTCAGGGCCGTCGACGGCGCGGTGGTCTCGAACCCGATCGCGAAGAAGACGACCTTGCGCTCTGGATTGGACTTCGCGATTCGAAGCGCGTCGAGCGGCGAGTAGACCATCCGCACGTCCGCGCCCTCGGCCTTGGCGTCGAGCAGGGTCCCCTCCGAGCCCGGCACCCGCATCATGTCGCCGAAGCACGTGAAGATGACGTTCTCCTCGTGGGCGATCGCGATCCCATCGTCGACTCGACCCATCGGGATCACGCACACCGGGCACCCGGGCCCGTGCACCAGCTCGACGTTGTCAGGCAGCAGGTCGTCTACGCCGTACTTGTAGATCGAGTGTGTGTGACCGCCGCATACCTCCATCAGCTTGTAGTGACGCCCCGGCTCCGCGGCCGCGGCGATCTCGCCGGCGAGCACCCGGCCGAGCTCGGCGTCGCGAAACTCGTCGACGAACCTCACGCGATGCTCTCCTCCGCCCTGGCGATCGCCGTCCCGGCGTGGACCAGCAGCCGGTCCCCGACCTCGACCGGGCCGACGAGGGCGATCTCGACGGTCTGCCGCTCTCCTGGGTCCAGCTCGCAAAGCGCGAGGGCCCGCGCGGAGTCGACATCGAGGACGCGCATCGACTCGGCGACGTCCCCGCACGTGATGCAGTGGTCGTCGTGGCACTCCTGGAACGGCTCGCTCACTCGATCACGCTCGCCTTCAGCTCCTCGAGCTCCTGCTCGTAGTCTGCGCCCATACCCTCGAGCAGCTCGCGGGTAGCGCGAGCCTCCTCCTCGTCCACCTTCGAGATCGCGAAACCGACGTGGATCAGCACCCAGTCGCCCGGTTCGATCCCACCGGCCTCGCCGTCGAGGAGGCCGACGTTGACGTTTCGGCGCACCCCCGCTACGTCCACCTGCGCGAGTCGATTCTCGTCATCGACGATCTCGAGTATCTGGCCTGGAATCGCTAAGCACATAGCTCGTCTCCCACCCCGCTCCCCGATGTCGGCGGGGCGATAACGTATTTCGCGGGATCGAGCGCCGTAAGTGCCTGGCGCAAAGTGCGAACGTCACATATGACGTTGGACCTATAGTGCAGCCGCTCAGTTGACCGCCGCTCGGTGGGCCTCGAGCCGCCCCGCCATCGCGCGACGGCGGCGGTCGCCCGAGGGGAGGCGGCGGGCGCGCAGATAGCGCTCGATAAACGCGTCGATCCGGCGCTCGCCCTCGGCGAGGTCGGTCGCCCGATGGTCCAGCTCCTCAACCCCTTCCGGGTCAGCCTGTACACCCGCTTACGAGGGCCGTTGCCGGACTCTCCCAATCCGACTGCACCAGGCCGTCGTGCTCGAGCCGGCGCAGCGTCTTGTAGAGCGCGCCCGGATCCGAGTGGTCGAATCCGAAGGCCGCGACGCTCTCCAGCAGCTCGTACCCGTGCGCCTCGCGCTCGCGCAAAAGCAGCAGCAGACATGGCCGGAGGAAGTCCTTCGGCAGACCTGAGCTCAGCGCATGCGGCACGGGACCCCCATCGGGCCGAGTCTATATCCGCGCTGACTTCCCGCACAAGCCCGATTTTGCTCAGCGGCTACCGTCCCCCGGTCGGCCCACCCGCGAGCAGTTCGCCCCCCGGAGGCAGGATCCAGAGGCGCTCGGCGAAGGTAGCCACTGTTGCTGCGTCGAGACCGGAGACTCTCGCCGCGCCCCGGCTTTCGAGCTCCATCGCGAGCTGCTTCCAGGCCGCGGACACCGGGCCGACACGGCTTCCATGGCCCAGGCCGGCGGCCTGCCCCAGCTCGGCGGCGTGGGCGGACACCTGCTCGGAGGTGAGCTCGCCGAACAGCCTGTATCGGCCATCGACAAACACCCGTCGCTGCGCGGCGTCCTCCTCCGCCAGTGGCTTCATCGGGAGGATTATGCACCCGGCACACACCCTGCAGATGGACCCTGTGGGAACCACCGGGAGCCGACCTACTGCATCGATGGCGCTTTGTCACCGGGTCGCGCCCGTCGGCGTCGGTCAGAGCGCCCCTGGGCGGCGCGCTCGACGTCGCCCCGTGCGGCGAGCTGCTCGAGCGGCTAGGGCTGCAAATCGGGCTGTAGCTCGCCGACGACCGATCCCGAAAACCGCTCTGGTCAAGCCGTTCAGAACCCCAAAGCGAACTTCGCGTCCTCGGTCATCATCAAAGGGGCGCCGTGTCCGGCTCCTATCGTCCTGTCCGGCAAACCGCCTTCTAGAGCGGTTTTGCGTACGCCCCGTACCGCCGCGTATCGCCCTGTACGGCGCCGTTCGTTAGCTACGCGTTAGCTAGACCGTTCGCCGGGACGCTACTTGCCCGGTCGCAGCTTGCAGTCCGAATGCATCGATCGATTCGATGTCATCCGGCAGTCCGAGCCTCGGCACAACCCTGCACCTGGTCGCGAAGCCGCTCAAGCAAGGACCGGAGGATCCGGGAGACCTGCATCTGGGAGACGCCGATTCGCTCCGCGATCTCGGTCTGGGTCATGTCCTCGACGAAGCGGAGATGAAGGACCAGTCGGTCACGCGGCGAGAACTCGTCGAGCGCGGGCGCGATTGCCTCGGCGTACTCGACGACGTCGTAGAACGTGTCGTATTCGCCCAGGCAGTCGAGGAGTGCGGCGGCGTCGGCATCGGAATCCACCGGTTTGTCGAGCGAGTGCGGCCGGTGGGCCTGGCCGACTTCGATCGCCTCGATGACCTTCTCCGCTGACAACTCCGTCCAGTTCGCGATCTCGGCGACCGACGGGGAGTGGCCCTCCCTCTGGGTGAGCTGCTCGATCGCCCGCTCGACCACGACAGCGCGGTCCTTGGCCCCTCGGTCGACACATACCGACCAGCTGCGATCCCGGAAGTGTCGCTTGAGCTCGCCGACAATGGTCGGCGTCGCGAACGACGTGAACGCAAATCCAAGACTCGGGTCGAAGCGAGTGATCGCGTTCAGCAGACCCACGCTCGCGACCTGCACGAGGTCCTCGAACGGCTCGGTCCCACCGCGGAAACGCGACGCGAGCCGCCTCGCGAGGGGCAGGAAGCGCTCGACCAGCTCCTCGAGGACGGCCGGATCGCGGGTGTCGGCGTACTCCTCGAGCAGTCGCTGCTCCTCGCGCCGCCTCTGCAGTGAATACGGCGGAGTCCTACCGTTGGTGAGGGCACTAGGCCGCACAACTGTCCCGGGGTTCACGCGTCGAACTCCGTGCTTGTATGAGGCGTGACGGCTCGAAGCCACTCCAACACCGCACCGACTCTAGCAGATTCTGACGAGGTTATGAGGAGAATCGGGCGTGATCGCTCGGGGGAAATCCTCGTCGGAACTTACTCATAAGCTCCCCAATCCGGCCGATCGGATAGCATCACTGCGGTGTCTGACGAAGCTGGCGCTGGCCATGGCGTCTACAGCATTGGGGCAGTAGCTCGAATGCTGGGGATTGCGCCCGCGACGATCCGCAACTGGGAGGAGCGCTACGCGACGATCGTCCCTCAGCGGAGCCCTGGAGGACACCGCCTGTACTCCCGCGATCAGGTAGAGCAGCTTCGCTTCATCGCGGCGGAGGTTGCGCGCGGGCTCTCGGCCGCCGACGCCCACCGACTGCTATCGGAGCAGAGCCAGGGCGGCCAGCCGCCGGTGAACGCCAGCTCAAGCGGTCGTACGCGGGTGCTAGTGCTGCTGGCGGAGCGCGATCCTGTCGCGGCGGAACTAGAGCAGTTCTTCCTGCGCACCGAGGGATACGAAGTGAACCTGGCCCTTGCAGTCGGGGAAGCCGAGGAGCACTGGCTCGAGAGCCGGCCGCAGCTCGCGATCGTGGAGCTGATGATCTCCGGAGGTCTCGGAGCGGAGCTCTGCAGGCAATTGAAGGACCACGATGCCGGGCCGGTGCTCGCCATCTCCGTCCTCGAGGCCAGAGATGAGGCGCTCGCTGCGGGCGCTGATGCCTTTCTGCAGAAGCCATTTGACCCGCTCGAGCTCGTCTCAACCGTCAAGGACCTGCTCGGGACCAGCGCGCTGGTCGGTCGCGGCGCAGAGGAGAGGCGCTAGTGGACGAGCGCCTGACGAGCGGCGACGAGGGGCTCGACATGATCCTCGGCGGCGGCCTGCCGGTGAACGGGATCAACCTGATCATCGGGCTGCCCGGCTCGGGAAAAACCATGCTGTCCCAGCAGTTCGTCTTCGCGGGCGCGACCGAGGAGCGCCCTGCGATCTACTTCTCCACGGTCTCCGAGCCGTTCGAGAAGATGCTCCGCTACGGCCAGACGCTGAGCTTCTTCGATCGCCATGCGATCGGCCGCTCGATCTATTACGAGGACCTCGGGGGCGCATTGGTCGGCGAGGACGGGCTCACCGCCGTGACCGAGCGGATCGGCGTGCTGATCAGGGAGCGGCGGCCGGGGATCATCGCGATCGACAGCTTCAAGGCGCTGGCCGCGTTCGCGCAGGACGCGCAGGCCTTCCGGCGCTTCCTGCACGACCTCGCCGCGCTGCTCACGGCCTTCCCCGTGACCTCGTTCTGGATAGGCGAGTACAGCGAGCGAAGAGACGCGCGCGGCGCCGGAGGCCGCCGTGGCCGACGGGATCATCGCCCTCGGGACGGAGCGTGCGAACGAGCGCACACTACGCCTGATTCAGGTGACCAAGCTGCGCGGGGGCGAGTACCTCTCAGGACGTCACGGATATCGCCTCTCCAGCGACGGCATCACTGTCTTTCCCCGGCTCGCCGACCCCGTCAGACAGGAGGGGTATCGGCTCGGCGAAGACCGAATCTCCTCCGGCATCCCGCCGCTCGACAATATGCTCGCCGAGGGCTACAGGCAGGGTAGCTCCACTCTCGTCGCCGGCCCGTCGGGTGCGGGCAAGACGTTGATGGGACTCCATTTCATCTTCAACGGCGCCGCGAGCGGCGAGCAGGGCGTGATCGCGACGCCTGCAGGAGAACCCTATCCAGCTGCAGCGTGTCGCCGCAGGGTTCGGCTGGTCGCTGGACGACGAGCGGGTGGCCGTCATGTACAGGTCTCCCAACGATGTCTACATCGACGAATGGGTGTACGAGCTGCTCGACCTTGTGGAGGCCACCGGCGCGACGCGCGTGCTGATCGATAGCCTGAGCGACCTGCACTACGCGGCGACCGATCCGGTCCGCTTCCGCGAGTTCATTTACTCGCTCACGCAACGCCTCTCGCGCGCGGGGATAAGTTCGATCATGACCAGCGAGGTGCCGGACCTCTTCGAACTTGGCCGCCTCGCCGAGTACGGGATCTCCCACCTCTCCGACAACGTCGTCCTGGTGCAGTACGTGCGAGCCGAGTCACGCCTCCTGCGCACGGTGACGGTCCTCAAGTCGCGCGGGAGCGCCCACGACCCCGAGATCCGCGAATTCGACATTACTTCGGAAGGGATAGCGCTCGGAGATCCGATCGACGCGCGCGTCCTCGGCTAGGCGTCTGCCTCCAGAGCGTTTCGCAGCCGCTCCCCCGCGCCCCCCAACCCGCTTGCTAGAGCCGTCTAGAACCCCAGCGCGAAGTTGGCGTCCTCGGACATCATCTCCGGGCGGCGCCGTGACGGTGCGTGCCGTCCCGTATCGGCTTGTCCGTGAGAGCGGGGGAAACGCTGCACTGGCATGAGTGTTCGTGTCGCCCCGTACCGGCTCGTTCTGCGCCGTTGGGTTGCAGTTTGGGTTGCAGTCGAACCCATGGGCATTCCCACTCGGCCCGCACCGCCGGCGCTTGTGAGCAACCCATCGGCGCGAGAGAAGCGCGGTCCGCTGCGGCTCAGGAGCCCAGCGCGGCGAAGGCGACAAAGCCGGCGAACAGGACGCTCCAGGCGGCCACCGCTGGTATCCCCAGCCTGTCCTCGCGAAGCCGCCACAGCGCCAGCGCGCCGCCGGCCAGGCCGGCGACCCCGGCGGCGACTGCGTACCGGTCGAGGTCCCAGTCGGTCACCGCGAGGCCGAGGGCGATCGGCACGGTGGACTGAAACGCCATCGCCCCAGTGATATTGCCGACCGCCAGGGTGTCCTTGTCGCGGCGCATCCAGAGCACGCTGTTGAGCTTCTCCGGAAGCTCGGTCGCCAGCGGCGCGAGCACGAGGGAGAGGACCAGCGCGGAGATGCCGAGCGCCTCGGCCACGGTCACGACCTCCTCCACGAAGAGCTCGGCGCCGCCGACAATCATCAGCAGCCCGACAACGAGCTGGGCGACGATCGCGATGTTGCGAGGCGGGTCCTCCTTGCTGGGGTCGAACGTGAGCGGCTTGAGCTCGTCCACGTCCTCGCTCTCGCCGCTGTGCCGGACCGTCCGCCGCGCATAAGCTCCGTAGGCGATCAGCAATCCGACCGCCCCGGCGATGTGGATGGATTTCGAGTCGATCAGCCCCAGGCCGATGCCGATGGCGAAGCAGGGCAGAAAGAGGCCGAGGTCGCGACGCAGCGAGCGGTTGTCGGCGGTCACCACCGAGCCGCTGCTTCGCCGCCGGCGAAACGCCAGCGCGCTGGCGCCGACCACCAGCATGGCGAGCGTGCCCAGCATGAAGGGGGCGCCGACGATGGCGCCGATCGCGACCTGTTCGGACTCGCCACCCGAGAGGACCGCGACCACGGGAATCAGCGACTCCGGCAGCGCCGTGCCGACTGCGGCCAGCAGGCTTCCCACGGCTCCTTCGCCGAGGTCGAGACGCTTGCCCGACCACTCGATCGCGTTCGTGAACAGGATTGCTCCGCCGATGATCAGCACGAACGCCGCCGCTAGCAGGAGTCCCGTCATGTGATGGCTCTGCTACCCGCCGGGCGGGAGATCACACGAGGCGCGGCCCCGGCGCGGAGAGGTAAAGGCGGTGCCGGTGTCGCGCCCGTTTGCTCCAGTCCTCGTCAGCGCCAAGTGGTCGGCTGAGACTGCGGACGTGGCCAGACCTGCACCTCATCGAGCGCTGCTGCCTCCACCGCGAACATGTTGTCCCGCACGACGCCGACGTACCAGCTGCCATCTGGCCTGACCACGCGACACCCGAGCGTCGGCCCCGTCGGGAACGAGCGCCCGACGAGGTGGATGTCGGCGTGGGAGCGGTCGGCGGGCGAGTAGCGACTCGGGAGGCGGCGGTCAGCCGCTGCGGTCCTGAAGCTTGTGCTCGACTGCCTCGGCCACCTGCTCCAGGTCCACGTTGCGCACCCGCATGTAGGCGGCGCGGGCGGCCGTCGCGACCACAACACCGGTTGCCACAGCCGCCACCGCTCCGAACCGGTGGTTGTGGCCCGCATCGGAGTCGGATCGGGTCGCCGCGCTATCGCGATCGGAGCCGTTCTCACCGAACGCAGCCTCGACCGCGGCCATGACCACCCGTTCGACGTCGATCGACGGTGTTTTTACCTTCTTGCCAAACATTTCACTCCGCCTGCTTCCTGAGCAACCGATAGGTCAGGGCCGCCGCTGTCGCTCCTACGACAGCGGCGGCCCCCAGCGCGCGGGGTGCCGAAGGCCGGTCCCCGCCGATCCGGTCAGCCGCGACGCGCTTCAGGAAATCGCTCATCGTCCTTGACCTCTGTCATCCAACCCTACGACCTCGTCGAGGCCGTCTTTCGGCTGGAGCCGGAACGGCTGCGGGACCTGGAGCGTCCACCCGAGGACGAGCCGCCCGGAAGCCGATCCGCCGCGCTTGCTGCTTGACCCTGTCGAACGGCCCTTGCTCGACCGTGTCGAACGGCCCTTCGCCGAGGCGCCGCCGCGCTTCCGGCTGGAGCCTCGCGAACGGGAGCTCGACGAACCGCCGCTCTTGCGGCTGGATCCCGTCGAACGCCCCGAGGCCGAGCTTCCGTTCCCGGAGCCGTTCTGTGGCGTGTGCGAGTGCTCGCGGTCGTGGATGTCCTCGAAATCGGCGTAATCCCGACCCTTGTCGTAGCTCGAGGGATGGTCCTGGACGACTTCGCCGTCCTCGATCACCCCGCGCCAGGCGCCGGTCTCGACCTCCTGCATCTCGATGAACGCCTTGAACCGGGCCAGATCGGCCCGCACGGCGCGCTTCACGTGGCGCATCCCGCGCGCCGCCTTCTCGAGCAGCGAGCCCGGCTCCACGTCGATGCTCACCTGGATCCGCGTCAGGCGGTCGGCCAGCTCGTGGAAGGTGACGACCCCCGTGTGCTGGACGCCCTGGCTGACGTTCCACATGATCCGCTCGTCGGGGCGCTGCTGCACGATCTGCGCCTCGAACTCCCTCGACATGCCCCAGACCTTCGTCCGGAAGGAGACGTTCTCGTCGTCCTCCTGCGTCGCCTGGTCGAGGCGGTGCATGAACTGAGGCCATTCCTCGAACTGGGTCCACTGGTTGTACGCGGTCTGTAGCGGCACGGCCACGTCGACGGCCTGCTGCACGGGCATCCGCCGACCCTTGCCGACGCCGGGGGTGCCCTTCTGGCCTCCGCCCTTCTGGTCTTCGCCCTTACCGCCCACGCCTGGTATGAGGCTCTTGCCGGCTTCCTTGGCGACGCCCGCCGGGCCGCCTGCGTCGTCGACCTTCTCGCCGACCGCTTCCTTCGCCTTCTCGCCGACCTTCTCGGTCGCGTCCTTGGCGGGAGACGCGACGCGCTTGCCGGCGCCCTTGACGAGCTTGCTGGCTCCCTTCGCGGCGAGCGGGGCCGCGGCGGCAAGCCCGGCGCCAGCGGCTACCCCCCGAATTCCCGAAAGCGCTCCGTTGGTACCTCTGCCAGAGAGACCCTTATGCCCGTTGCTCGAAACGCTCTGGGCGGCATCTCGCACGATCGTGCCGAACGCACTTCCGATCGTCTGGCCTATGTCTGTCATGTCCTTGGCCACCTTTTCTTTTCCTCCTTGGATATCGGTGAACTAATCCCTTACCCGGGAGCAGATGCTGTAAACGGCCCCGCTCGGTGAACGCCTCGGCGCGTGGTTTTCAGCGTCTGGCCACGGGTATCCGCCGAATCAGGCGAGTCTGAGTCCGAGAGTCCGAGGTGGGGTTGGATGCCTTCAATCAAAAGCGTTTGGGCCCGCGGTCGAGCCGTCCCATGGGCGGTTGTGTGGGAGGTCGCAAGGTCTCTGTGGATCAACGCGCGCGACCGCGTGAACGAGACGCTCAGCGAGAGGGAGCGCCAGGACTTCGCACGCATCGTTCGAAAAGGGCGCGGTCGGCCCTGGAACCTGAGCAGCACGGACCGTCGCCGGCTCGTGTCCCTGTTGAAGAAGGCCACGACAGGTGACAGCGACAGCAGCTGGGAGGCTGTTGGGAGATCGGTCGTGACCCTGCTTCCACCCCGCATCCTCACCGCGATCTGGGAGCGTCGCCGTTCCGCAAGATGAGGAGCCGCGCGACGGGAGAGGAAGCGCCGCTCCGCCGCTTCGTTTAGCCCCGCCGGCCGCGGGTACCCGGCCGACAAGCGGATTATCCGCGGCAAATTGTTTCACCCTCGCCCTCGCGGGTACCCGGCCAGCAAGAACTAGTCAACAGGAGACAGGATGGCGACCAACAAAAAGTCGAGCAAGAAGTCGAGCTCGCGGTCCGGGAGCAAGAAGTCGGGCAGCGGCTCGAAGCGCAGCAGCTCGTCGAAGTCCGGCTCTTCCAAGCAGGGCTCGAAGCCTCAGGCGCTGCAGAACCCCTCGCAGGAAGCGGCGGGACACGTCGGGGACGAAGGCCACGCGCGAGTGAGGCCGTCCCAGACGCGGTCCGTGAGCTCGGGGAGCAACGGCCGCAGTTCCTCACGTCGAAAGCGCAAGCGAGAGGAATTCAAGGACTATTCGGTGGTCGATCCGAAGGACATCGCGGGGGGACCGGACGTCTTGATCGACGTTCCGGTCGTCAAGGTCGACGAGATCGACGTCGAGGTCGACGACCTGCACGCGCAGGTGGCCGTGCTCGCCGAGGTACGCAAGCTGGTGAAGATCGGCGTGGGGGCCGAGGCGCAGCTCGACAAGGTCGAGCTGAAGATCGAGGGCGTCGAGGCCCAGGCGCTCCTCAAGGCGAAGCTCAACAACGTAACGGCGATCCTCGAACGGGTCCTGCTGAGCCTCGATCGCAATCCCGCCCTGCTTCAAAGCGTGGGCAAGGCGGTCGAGGAGCTGGGCGCCGGCACCGGCGACCTGCTCGACCACTCCGGCGACGCGGTCGAGGACGTCGGCGAAGGGACCAAAAAGGCCCTTGGCCCCGTGGGCGAAGGCGCCGGCCAGGCCGTAAGCCAGGTGGGCAAAGGCGCCGGCGAAGGCGTCGGCGAGATCGGTGAAGGCGCCGAGCGCGGCGTCGCCGGTGTCGGACGGGGCGCCAAGCGCGGCGTCGCCGGTGTCGGGCGCGGCACCGGCCGGGGCGTCGAGGGCGTGGGTAAGGGTGCCGAGCAGCTGACCGACAACCTCGCTCAGGGTGGACAGTCCGGCCAGGGGCGTGCCAGGAAGCAGAAAGGTAAAGGTGAGAGTTGATGGCCACCCAGCGAACGAAAAAGCGTCGCAGCACCGGCAACGCCTCGAACGCGAACTCCCGAAAGGACGGCTCCAAGGGCAAGCGGCAAGCCATGACGCGCCCGCAGTCCAAGCGCACCAACAGGTCGAGCCCGCAGCGTCGCGACGACGACTCCCGTCCAGCCTCGCAGAAGACCGAGAAGTACCGCTTCGCGAAGAATGTGGAGGGTCTGGGCACCGCGGCGGAGCGCGAATACCAGCACTACGCCGAGATGGACCCGTGGGAGCTCGACGACGAGCTTCCCGACGTTCTGCTCGACGTTCCCGTCGTCAAGCTCGACAGCCTCCACTTCGAGCTCGAGAACCTGGACGCGCACGTTTCGCTGAACGCATACGTGCTCGACCTCGTCAAGCTGAAGGTTGGCGTCGACGTCCACCTCGGACGCGTCCGCCTGGACATTCGCGGGGTGGAGGCGCAGGCGCTCGTGAAGGTGCGTCTTGACCATGTGGCCGCCATCGTCGACCGCGTCATGACCACGCTCGACCGGAATCCTGAGCTGCTCGAGAGCATCGGTGCCGCGGTCGAGGACATCGGCGCCGGCGGCGGCGACATGCTCGGCGAGGCCGGGGAAGCCGTCGAGGACGTCGGCGAGGGCGCCGAGGACGCCCTCGAGTTCATCGGCAAGGGGGCCGGAGAGGGCGTCGGCGAGATCGGCGAGGGGGCCGGCAGGGCCGTGAGCGGCGTCGGCAAGGGCGCCGGCCAGGCCGTCGGTGATGTCGGCGAGGGCGCCGGCGAGGCGGTCGGCGATGTCGGCGAGGGCGCCGGCGAAGCCGTTGGCGACGTCGGCGAGGGGGCCGGGGAGGCGGTCGGCAACCTCGATCAGACCGTACAGGGCGTCGGCCATACGGCCGGCCAGGCGGGTGAGGCCGTCGGCGAGGCGGCCGAAGGCGTGGGCGAAGGCGTGCACGGAGCCGAGCGAGCGGTCGGAGAGGTCGGTCAAGGTGCCGGCGAGGCCGTCGGTGGGATCGCTCAAGGCGTCGGCGGCGCCGCCGGCCAGCTCGAGCAGGCGGCTGCCGGCGTCCGTCGGGGGCGGTGGCGGCAACGGCGGCGACGCAGGGACTCAGGCCGGCCGCGCCGAGATCGCGAAGCTGGCCGCGAAGCTCGTCGCGAAGGAGCTCTCTGCCGCGACGAAGGAGGAGGCGAAGGAGCTGGGCCTCGCCGCGACCCGCAAGGCGAAGGAGGTCGGGGAGCGGCGCAAGCAGCGCAAGGCCGAGGAGCTGAACGCGACGGAAAAGGCTCTTCGCACCGCCGAAGAGCTGGACGTCGATCCCGACGATCGTCGACGGCAGCGGCCCCGACGGCCGGATCACCGTGGCGGACGTGCGTAGGGCCGCCAGGGACGAGTAGCGGTGGCGCGCGAGCGGGATCGCGCCGGCAAGCCTGACGTCGAGATCGGCGCCGCCGCCAGCGCCAAGCGCTTGCGGTTCAAGCGCAAGCCGCGGGTCGAGGTGGATACCCACGCCGAGAGCGAGATCGACCCTGAGCTTGCCCGCGCGATGGAGAGGATCGAGGGCGAGGGAGGCTCACACACCGAGCGGGAGAATCTCCCCGACGAGGTTGAGCCCGGCGTTACCTACCGCGACGTCCACGTCCGCTGGCGCGCCGCGGCGGAGATAAAGGATGCCGAAGCGAGGCGAGAACCTGACTCGGACGAGGACGGCTAGCGGCGAGACTCGCGCGTGCTCCGTCTCCCATCAGCTGCTTTCGCCCAAGCCTGCAGAGCTAATCCCTTCGGTGCCACGCGCCCGGCCGCTGCGGCGGTGCGTGCGCATATCTTCCATGTGCGTGTAGGAAACTAAACGTGCCGTTCGACACGCAGTTGAGACGCGCCTCGGAGCAACTAGAGGCGGCTAAGAAACGCCGCGACGATCTGATCGTGAAGGCGAGCGACGCAGGTATGAGCCGCCGAGCCGTCGCCGCCGCAACCGGTCTTAGCCTCTCGCGAGTGCAGCAGATCGTCACATCCCGAAGGGAAGGCAAGCGGGCGGGCGAGCCGGGGCGGACACGCCGGAACGCCGCTTCCCCGTCGCGGCCTAGCGTCGGCCGGGTGCAGGAGATGATCGCGGGCCGAAGGGAGCGGAAGTCGTGACGAGTCCTCCGGAGCAGATCCAGATTGAGTGCCCCGATACTCGACCCGCGACCGGGCCCTCGAAGCCGCCGGGCTGTCGGAGTAGGCGATGTCGCGGGAGAACGTCGAGCCGCTTCAACCGAGGTGAGCCCTCGGGGGCTAGTAGGGACGACGCGAGCGCGCGGATCTAGGAGCCTCGAGCTCGCCGATGTCTTCGTCCGCGTCGCATGCGTTACTTGGCGCCACGAACCGATACCTGCAGCGAGCGAGAGGAGGGACACCACCGATGACCGACCCGACCGAAACCGCGACGAGGGAGTTGACCATCGTCACGGTGTTCGAGCACCACGACGCAGATGGCGCCAACCTGGACGTGGCGGTGGTGCGGCCACACAGGTGGCAGTTCATGACCGTAGAAGAGGCGCGCGACCTCGCGAACAAGCTGCTCGACGCGGCCGACGTGGCGGAGGAGTGCAGCGAGGAGTTCGAGGTTCCACTGCGGATGCGCTAGGGGAACAGTTGCTCGGGCTTCGCCGCGCGCCCGCTCGACATCTACGCCACGGGGGACGAGGGATTAGTCCGATTCCCTGCGGGTAAGTGATCGGAGAACGGATTTCCCAGCAAAAGAGAGGAAACATGGCCCAGACCAAGACATCCCAACGCCGCGGTTCGTCGGGTTCTTCGAAATCCGGCTCGAAGGCGCGTGCCTCGAACGGTCGCTCGGGTGGTCGCTCGTCGAGCGGAGGGTCCGCCCGCCAAAGCAGGAGCTCTGCGCAGAGGAAGGCGTCGCAAAAGAAGCCGAGCGCGCGGGCTGCCGGAAGCACGCGGGAGCGTTCGAGCCGCTCCGGGAACGGAGCGACCGCGGTTGAGGGGGTCACGGGGGCGGTGTCCTCCGGTGCGCAAACGGTCTCTTCAGGTGCTCAGAGTGCTGCCCAAGGTGTGGCCGGCTTCGTCAAGCGCGCGAAGACGCCTCTGATCGCGGGTGGTGTCGCGATTGCCGGATTGGCTGGAGCCGCGGCGCTCAACAACGCGCGCTCTCGCCGTCGCAAGGTACTCGGGGTGACGATGCCGCGAGGTAAGGAGCTCAAGAATCTCGATGCTCGAAAGATCGCCGGGGCCGTTACCGATGGCGCAAAGCGTGCCGATCGGTTCGGGCAGCGCGTGAGCAGCGTGGCGAGCAGCGTCCAGACGGTGAGCGAGACCGCTGACAAGGCGGCTAAGAAGGCGTAGCGCGTACTCTCGCCCCGCCGGCTGCCGGGATGCCGAGGGGCCGGGGGGTCTCAGACCGAGCGCGATGGAACGAAAGTGAGGACGATGGACGCCACTGAGCTTGCTCAGACGGGACTTGTTGGCTGGCGGGAGAAGGTTGCCGGGAGCGTCGCCGGACCGGTGTCCGAGCGGACCCCGCTGGCGGACGAGCAGGTTCGTGCGGTGATCGGTGGGGTCTTCTTCGCACTTGCCGTCTACTACGTCGTTGGGACACTGCGTCGCGCTCTGACGGCCGCTCGAAGTTGACGCGACGCCGTAGATGATCGCGATCTGGAAGCGATCGGGCGAACGCACCCAGGTGCGCTTCATGCCCGGCTGCCTTGTCTGGTCAATCGCGCTCTCAATCGCGCTGACCATCTTGGTGAACCTGCTGATCCGATTGTTCTGAGCAGGTTTTCCGGCTCGCGCGGGGTTGGAACCCGCCGGGCTGCAAAGCCAAATCAGATCCGAGCCGAAGCTGCGAGCCCGACATCGCCGTCGCGCGTAAGTCGCCTACAGCCGGGTACTACTGGTGAACGATGCGACCGCTCCGCTTCTACCTGACCCTCTCCGGCGGCGCCTCGCTCGGCGCCTATGAGGCCGGCGCCGCCGCCGGCCTTGCCGTCGCCGTCGCGCTACCTCGACGCCGAGGAGGGTCAGGAGGCCACGTCGACGCGATCGGCGGCGCCTCCGCCGGCGCGCTGGTGAGCTTCTTCACCGCGCACGCGCTGCTCGAGGGTCTCGATCCCGGAGGCGCTCCTGCACGAGGCCTGGGTCGAGCGGGTGACGCTTGCCGCTCCTGCGCAGCACGCGACTCCCGGTCGCTGCTCTCGTTCGACGAGCTGCGCGAGCGCGTACCGGAGGTGCTCGACCCCGACGGCCCGGCCGAGCCGACCCCGACGACATCGAGTATCGCCAGAACCGCACGATCGCGCTGCACGTCCAGGTCACCGGCCTGCGCGGGCTCACGTATCCGATTCGCGGCCTGCGCCGCGACGCGCCGATGCCGGCGCCACCTACGCCGACTGGGGGCGCTTCGAGCTCGAGCCGGGCGGCGGGGTGCGAGCAGATGACTCGAGCCCGAGGGCCGCTCGCCGCTCGATTTCGTCCTCGCCTCCGCCGCGAGCCCGGGCGGGTTCGCGCCGCAGCTGCTCGACCGCCGTCCCGACGCCGACGCCTACGAGAGCCACGGGATCGAGAACTTCCCCGAGTCCGGCCACCTCTGGTACACGGACGGCGGCCTGCTCGGCGCGCAGCCGCTCGGGCGCGTGATCGCCGCCGGCCGCGCGCTGCACGGGATCGACGAGGACTCGCACGGGCGTCCATCGTCCTCATCGACCCGCGCTCCGAGAACGCCTCGCTGGACAGGTGGAGCGATCCCGGACGCCGAGCCGAGCTGGCAGACCGGCGCCTCGCGGGCGCTCGCGATCCTCTCCGAGCAGAGCCTCTTCGACGACATGCGCCGGATCGAGAAGGACAACTCGCGGATCGAGTGGGCCGAGCGGCTCGCCGATCGGCTCGCCGACGAGCTCGACGACGAGGCGGCGTCCAGCCTGCGGGAGTTCCTCGAGGAGGTCGAGTCCGAGCGCGCGGGAGATGCGCGCCGACGAGCGTCACCGCGGCACGACGGCACGGACGCGGCGGACGGCGAGCCCGACCGAGCTGCTGCGCCGGGCGCTGTGCGAGATCGGCGGGCTGGTCGGCAAGGAGCGCGTCGCGATCGACGTGATCTCCCCGTTGGCTGCTTGCCGACAGCTCCGACGGCGACGTCGGCAGCCTGCTGGCAGGCGAGTTCATGGGCGACTTCGGCGGCTTTCTCAGCCGCGAGCTGCGCGTCAGCGACTTCGCGCTCGGCTACCAGAGCGCGATCGCCTGGCTCGACCAGGGATTGCCCGCCTGCGGCCTCGACGACGAGATCGTCCGCCGGACGATGTCCTTCGTCGAGTCCAAGCGCCGCTACGACATCGACGAGGTCCGCAGCGGAGACGCGGAGCTCTCGGACCTCTCGCTTGCCGATCGGTTCGAGCTCGTGCGCCTCGGCGCCCACCTGGCCCGCGTTCTCGGCGCCGGCGCCCTCGACCTACGCTCGCGAATCCCCGACGGGCTCGGCCGCGCGATCAAGCGAAGCCGGGAGCGGCTGCCGGGGGGCGGGGGCTAGTGGTGGATGGCGCGTCTAGCGCCGTTTTGGAGCCACAACCGAAGCGCCGCCGCGTGCGGGTTTTTCGATCCAAGTGCGGGGTAGACGGCATTGTCCAGGCACAGACGCCAACCACTCGGAAGGAGAGATCAAGATGGCAGATCCGGGTCACACGGACGACCGCGTCGCCACGCCCGAAAGCCTCCCGCCGCTCGAGCTCCGGCGGCTGCGCGATCTCGACCTACGCGACCCCCCGGACGACGGTGTCCCCGCGCACGTGGCTTCCGCTTCCGGCGTCGTGCGCAGGGGGGACTTCGTCTACGTGATCGGCGACGACCTGCTGCAGGTGGCGATCTTCGAGATTGCCGCGGGCGAGCCGGGTCGAGCGCTGAAGGTGTTGCCGGGCGACCTGCCCGCGGACGGCGAGCTGCGCGCCGAGCGCAAGCCGGATCTCGAAGCATTGACTGCGCTGCCTCCGGTCGAGGGCGAGCCCCACGGGGGCCTGCTCGGAATCGGCTCGGGCTCGAATCCGAGCCGCGACCGCGGCTTCTTCTGCTCCTTCGCCGCGGACGGCTCGCTTCAGGGCGACGCCCGTACGATCGACGTCCAACCCGTGTACGACGTGCTCCGCGAGGAGTTGGGTGGCGAGGTCAACATCGAGGGGGCGGCGGTGCTCCGCGACCGGCTCTGGTTGCTTCACCGTGGCAACGAGGGAGGCGGACGCAACGCGGTAGCCGAGTTCGAGCTCGCCGACCTGTCGCGAACCCTCACCGAGGACCTGGTAGTGACCCCGGGCGAGTTGCGGTCGCTGCGCGGCTACGAGCTCGGCGACCTTGACGGCGTGCCGTCTGCTTCTCTGACGCGACGATGCTCACGGACGAGTTGATCTGCTTCACCGCCTCCGCGGAAGGCGCCGAGAAGGGCGACATTCGCGGCTCGGTCGTCGGAACGATCGACGCCGGCGGCCAAGTCCGACGGCTGCGCACGATCGACCCTCGCTGGAAGGTCGAGGGCGTGGACGCGGCGGTCGATACGGGGGTAATCGACTTCCTGTTCGTCTGCGATCAGGACGATCCGAGCGTGCCGTCGCCGTTGCTGAATGCCACGATGCCCCTCGAGCCGAGGTTCGATCGCCAGGGCTGACGTCGCTGGCGACAGGGTCCGAATGATCAGAGGCGTGTCAGACCTGTTGTGAGACCCCCGGGACGGGTAGCCGCTTGCTAGAGCCGTTCAGAACCCCAGCGCGAACTTCGCGTCCTCGGTCATCATCTCCGGGGACCACGGCGGGTCGAAGATCATCTTCGGGTGGACCTTCTCGACCCCGTCGAGCTCGCCGACGAACTCCCGCATCTGCTCGGTGACCTGGGGCCCGATCGGGCACGCGGGCGTGGTCAGCGTGAAGGTGATGAACACCTCGCCGTTCTCGATCTCGACGTCGTAGACGAGGCCGAGCGAGACGAAATCGAGCCCCAGCTCGGGGTCGATGACCTCCTCGAGCGCCTCGTTGACCTCTTCTTCGGTGGCCATGCCTAAATCGTAGAGGGTCGTAGAGGGAAGTCCGGGCGGGCTACGCTTTGGTGCGTGTTCCTGCTCGTGCTGCTGTTCATCGTCGTCCCGCTCGCCGAGCTGTACGTGATCATCCGCGTCGGCGAGTGGATCGGCGCGCTGCCGACGATCGCGCCTGCTGCTGCTCGACGGCGTGCTCGGCGCCATGCTGCTGCGCCACCAGGGACGCGCCGCGTGGCGGCGCTTCAACCTCGCGCTGGCCGAGGGCCGCGTGCCCCATCGCGAGACGTTCGACGGCGTGATGGTCATCTTCGGCGGCGCGCTGCTGCTCACGCCCGGCTTCATCACCGACATCTTCGGCCTCATGCTGCTCATCCCCGCCGACCCGCGCGGTCGTCCGCCGCGGGCTGACGCTGGTCGCGCTGCGGCGCTTCAGCATGGGGCAGCGCGTCGTGTTCTGGACCGCCGATCGCGCGGCCGGACGGCGCCGCGGCCGTCCCGGTCCACCCGAGCCCGAGCGCCCCTACGACGTGGATGGAACAGCCCGCGAGGTGCCCGACGAGCCGGCGCCCGGCGAGGGCACCCGACCGACGCTGCCGCCGTGAGCCTCCCGGTACGGCGTGACGGCGAGGGGTTCTCCGACTCGCTGAGCATCGACTTCGCGGACCCCGAGAGCGGGACCGCCGCGCTGGTCCTCGTCGAGCTGCGAGTCGACGCCGGGCGCGCACGCGCGGTGGAGATCGTGCTTGACGGCGGATGTCGCAACCGTGGACGACTCGAGAGCTCGACGCCGATGTTCCCTCCGACTGGGACTCGATCGAGCTGGGCGACCTTCGCGTATCAGACGACGGAGAGCGAACCGCGGTGTCGTTGAGCGGCGAGGCGGGCGAGCTCGAGCTCGAGGCCACGAGGGTGGCCGGGGTGACGCTCGAAGCGGGATCGCCGTTCGCTGACGCGACGGGCCAGATCCACGAGGCGTTCGCGGTCGCAGGTCACCGGCGAGCTGCGGACGCCGGCCGGCGACGCGCCGCCGGATCGACCAGTTGGGCCGGCTCGTCCGCACCTCCGGCAGCGCCGGACTGGGCCCGAATCGAGCTGATCCGCTCGCTGACCGGGGTGCTCGACGACGGCTCGCTGCTCGTCATGGCGTCGGCGCGGCCTCGAGGCGCCGCCGGCCACGGCGAGGAGGCAGCCAGCGCGGTTCTGCTCGACTCCGAGGGTGCGTTGACCAGCTTCGAGGAGCCGCTTCTGTCCACCGAGTACGACGCGAGCGGCGCTCATCGCCGCGCCGGGCTCGAGCTGTGGGCGGCGGAGGAAGACACCGCGCCGCTGCGCGGCGCCGGCACCCTGCTCGGCCCCTCCGCGTCCGACTTCGGTCAACTGAAGACGGCATTCCTGCGCTTCACTCTCGACGGTGCTCCGGGTACGGCGAGTTACGACATCGACACGCGCCCGCCGAGTAGTCCGCGAATCACCCCGATGCCGATCCGCGCGGTGATCTCGGACTTCGGCGGCGTGCTGACGACGCCGCTGCTGCGCTCGTTCGTGGCCTTCCAGGACGAGACCGGGATCTCGTTCGAGGCGCTCGGCAAGGCGATGCAGCGCGGCCGCCGAGCGCAACGGCGCGCACCCGCTGTTCGAGCTCGAGCAGGGGCGGATCACCGAGGTCGACTTCCTCGAGCTGCTGCGCGACGAGCTCGAGCCCGAGCTCGGCCACCGGCCCGAGCTGCACCGCTTCAGCGAGATCTACTTCGAGGCGCTCGACCCCAACGAGCCGATGATCGAGCTGATGCGCGACCTGAAGCGGCGCGGCTACCGGATGGCGCTGCTGACCAACAACGTCCGCGAGTGGGAGCCGCTGTGGCGCTCGATGCTGCCGGTCGACGAGATCTTCGAGCTGGTCGTCGACTCGGCCTTCGTCGGCATGCGCAAGCCCGAGCCGCGAGATCTACGAGCTGACCCTGGAGCGGCTCGGGCGACGTGGCGCCGCCGGAGTGCCTGTTCGTCGACGACGTCGAGGTCAACTGCGACGCGCGCGCGGCGAGCTCGGGAATGCGCGCCGGTCCACTTCCGCGACAACGAGCAGGCGATCCCGCGAGATCCGCAGGCGGCCGCTCGGCGCTCGAGGCGCGACGGACGCTAGTTCTCGGAGCCGCCGCGGTCCCAGACGTAGAGCTCGACCGCCTCGACGGCGAGCTCCATCAGCCGCGGCGGCGGAGAGCCACCCGAGCACGGTCTCGAGCGCCCGCTCCTCGGTGACGCCGCGGTCGACCGCCTCCTCGCCGCGGAAGCCGGCGGCGAGCTTCAGCGCCTCGCGCCGGTGCTCGCCGAGCGAGGAGAACGCGCCCATCAGGAAGTCGCGGTTGGGCACCGGGTGGCCGACGTCGAGCGAGGCGTGCCAGGCGGCGAGCATCGAGATGTCGTGCTCGTCGAGCTCGGAGATCGCCTTCGCGTAGTGGGCCTCGAGCTCGTCGTCGGGGATCTCGTCGACCCAGGCGCGCACCGCCTCGCCGAGCAGCTGGCGGCGGGCCTCGCGGCCGACCGAGTCGGCGATCGCGCGGATCGCGTCGGCGGGGTCGATGAAGCAGAGGGGCATGAGGGTGCCTGGTTTCGACTTGTTCGCGCGCGGCCAAAGATAGAGTCGCCGTCCGACGGAACCACGCCGCAGGCGTGACCTATGCTGGGCGCATGTCCCTGTCGCTGATCGTCGGGCCGCCGAACTCGGGCCGCGCGGGGGAGATCCGGGAGCGCCTGGCGGCGGCGCTGGGTCGCGACCCGGTGCTCGTCGTGCCGACCCTCGACGACGCCTCGCGCTTCGAGCGCGAGCTGTGCGACGCGGCGGCGCCGGTCCTCGGTGTCTCGATCCTCACCTTCGAGCGACTGTTCGACGAGGTTGCGCGGGCCACCGGCGGCGCCGGCCGTCCGCCCCTGACCGACCGCCCAGCGCGCTGCCACCTCGTCCGGCGCGCGATCGCGAAGACCGGCTCGCACGCGCTGGCGCGCTCGGCGCGCCACCGCGGCTTCGCGCCCGCGCTCGAGCGCGCTGATCGAGGAGCTCGCAGTCGACCGGCCTCGATCCGGCGAACGGTCGGAGGAGCGCGCGGCGGCCGGCGGCGCGCGGATACCTGGCCGAGCTCGCGGCGCTTTACCGCGCCTACGTCGAGCTGCGCGACGCGCTGGGGCTGGGAGACACGCATGTCACGGCCGCGGAGGCGACCGCGGCGCTGCGCGCGCATCCCGGCGCGTGGGGATCCCGGCCGGTCCTGCTCTATGGCTTCGACGACATGACCGTCGAGCAGCTCGAGCTGGTCGGCGCCCTCGCCGCCGCCGCCGACGTCACCGCCGCGGTCACCTTCGAGGACCGCGACGCGCTCGCGGCGCGGGCGTCGCTGCGCGAAGAGCTTCGGCAGCGGGGCGGCGAGGTCACCGAGCGGTGCGAGCCGAACCCGGCCAACACCCACAGCGAGGTGCTGTTCCACCTCGAGCGCGGGTTCCTGCGCGAGGGCGCGAGCCGACTGCCCGTTGACCCCGGGCTGGTGCTGATGGAGGCGGCCGGCGAGCGCGGCCAGGCGGAGCAGATCGGTGGCGAGATCGCCCGCCTCCTCGCCGCCGGCGAGAGCCCGGACGAGATCGCCGTGGTGCTGCGCGCGCCGGACCGCGAGGGCCCGCTCTACGAGCAGGTGCTGGCCGCACTCGGGATCCCGGCCGCGGTCGAAGCGCGTGTTCCGCTCGCGCGCACGGCGGTCGGCAGAGGCCTGCTCGCGCTGCTGCGAGCCGGCTTCGGCTCGCGGTCGGCCGACGACGTCCTCGCTTTCCTGCGCACGCCCGGTCGGGCGTGGCCGGACGCGACCGACTGGCTCGAGCGAGCGATCCGCCGCGGGAGGCTGCGCGGCGCCGACGACGCGCTCGAGGCGTGGCGCGGACGCGAGCTGTTCGAGCTTCGCGACCTGCGGGACGCAACCGACGCGCGCGAGCTGCTGCGAGCGGTCGCCCGACCTTGCGCGCATGCTCGCCGAGTACCCCTACGAGCGCACGCGCGCCTCGGCCGGCGCGCGAGCGCCGGCTCGAGCTGCGCGCGGCGGCAACCGCGGCGAGCGCGCTCGAGGAGCTGGCGGAGGTCCCCGGCATCGAGGCGGGCCCGGGGAGGCTCTCGCGTGTCTCGAGGCCCTCGACGTCGCACTGTGGCGCGGCCCCAGCGACGGCCATGTGCGCGTGACCAGCCCCTACCGGATCAGGGCTCGCCGGGCTCGTCACCTGTTCGTCGCCTCGCTCCAGGAAGGGGAGTTCCCACGCCACGATCCGGGCGAACCGCTGCTGTCCGACGAAGGGCGGGCCGAGCTCGGGCTTGCCGCCCCGCGCGGAGCCGGACGACGAGGAGCGTTACCTGTTCTACGTCTGCCTCTCGCGACCCGCCGAGCGCCTCCACCTCTGCTGGCGCAGCTGCGACGACGAGGGCGCCGCCGCCTCACGGTCCCCGTTGCTCGACGACGTCCGCGACCTGCTTTCTCCAGCGCCTCCCCGGTCCGGCGAGACCGACCCGCTGGACTCCGAGGTCCGGCGCCGCACGCTCGGCGAGGTCACCGTCGAGCCGGCAGACGCCCCGAGCCCGGACGAGCTCGCCCGCGCCCTGCGCCGCCCGGCAGCGGCGCAACGGCGTCGAGATCCCGCCGGATCTCGACATCCCGGAGGCGCTCCGCGAGTCGCTGCAGCGCCGCCTCGAGGTGGCCGCGGAGCGCTCGCGCGCGCTCCCGGGCCCGCTCCAGGTGCCCGCGGTGATCGAGGCGCTCAGGGACGACAGCTGTTCGGGGCCTCGACCCTCGAGGACTACGCGCTGTGCTCCTACCGCTGGTTCGTCGACCACGAGCTGCGGCCCGCGCGGGCTGGACCCCGACCCCGACCCGCTGCTCCAGGGCTCGGTCATCCACGGCGTGCTGGAGCGGCTGTACCGCGAGCCGCCGGGACCCGACCCGCTGCCGCGGCCCGCGACCCTGGCGGCGTGGCGGAGTCGCGCCGCCGAGCTGGTGGGCGAGCTCGCACCCGACGCCGGACTGGGCGCCGGCGACGCCCGGGGCGCCACCTCCCGGGCGCGGATCGAGGCGCTCGTCGGCGGCTTCCTCGAGCGCGAGGCGCGGACGGAGTCTCCGCTGCGGCCCGACCCGGAGCTGCTCGAGGCGAGCTTCGGGGACGGCCCCGAGGACGCACGTCCCCCGCTCGACCTCGGCGGCTTCGGCTTGCACGGACAGATCGACCGGGTCGACGTCGCGGCCGGGGCGGAGCGCCGGGCTGATCCGGGACTACAAGGCATCGCGGACCGTCACCCCGGCCGCCAAGCTCGCGGACGAGGGAAAGCTGCAGCTGCAGCTGTACGCGCTAGCGCTCGCCCGACCTATGGGACATCGAGCCGCTCGGGGGCGTCTACGAGCCGCTCGCCGCGACCGACGATCGGCGCCCGCGGGGGCTGCTCAGGGGCGACGAGCGCGACGGCCTGCTGGACGGACTGCCGCTGTACGCGAACGACCTGCTCGACGCCGACGAGTTCGAGGCCGCGCTCGACGCCGCCGCCGCGCGGGCGCACGGAGATCGTCGCCGCGATGCGCGCGGGCCGGATCGAGCCGCGACCCGATCGACGACCGCTGCCCGAGCTTCTGCACCTTCCAGGCGATCTGCCGGCGCGAGCGCGCCGCGGGCCTGGCGCCCGCCCCGGTCATCGACGAGGAGGACGAGGAGGAGCAGGCGGGTTGATCGGCGCGCAATTGCAACTCGGAGAGGGGCCGGGCGCCCAGGACGTCGACCGCGTGCCGACCCCCGAGCAGATCCGCGCGATCGAGGCCAGGGATCGCGACGTGCTCCTCGAGGCGGGCGCGGGCACCGGCAAGACCCGCGTGCTCGTGGAGCGCTACTGCGCGGCCGCCGAGGAGCTGGGTGGGATCGACGCGATCCTCGCCTTCACGTTCACCGACCGGGCGGCGGCGGAGCTGCGCCATCGGATCCGGACCGAGCTCGGAGCGCGCGCCGCGGGCGCAGCGGATCGGGGCGAGCAGGAGAGCGCCGCGGCGCTCGCGCAGATGAGCCGCGACAGCGAGCGGGCGTTGATCTCGACGATCCACGGTTTCTGCCGGCGCCTGCTCGCCTCCCATCCCGTCGCCCTGGGCCTCGACCCCCGGTTCCGCGTGCTCGACGAGCCCGAGGCAGAGCGGGTCGCCGCGCGCGCGTTCGACGACGCCCTCGAGGACCTGCTCGGGGGAGCCGACCCCGACGCGGCGCGGCTCGTCGCGGCGATCGGCCCCGGGTCGCTGCGCGCTCTCGTGCGAACGGCCCACGACGAGCTCCGCAGCCTGGGCCTCGCGGTCGCCGCCCTCCCGCAGCCCCCGCCGCCGGACCCGGCGGCGGCGCTGCGCGAGCTCGTCGAGGCCGCGCGAGCGGCGCTCGAGGAGTGTGCGGACTCGCGCGCCGGCGCCAACCTCGACCGCATCGCGGAGGCGTCGCGGCTCGACCCGGACTCCGTCCCCGACGAGGCGCAGCTCGCCGTGCTGGAGCTCAGCTCCGGCGCCAAGTCGTTCGCGGGGCCCGCGTGCCGCCGCTACCGGGAGGCGTGGAGGGCGGCGCGCCGGGCGCTGGTCGAGCGCGACACGGCGCACCTGTACCTCCACCTGTCGGAGCTCGTGCGCGGGTTCGGGCGGCGCTTCGCAGAGCTCAAGCAGGAGCGCTCGGGGCTCGACTTCGAGGACCTCCAGCTCGAGGCGGTGCGCCTGCTGCGCGAGCACTCCGCGGTCGCCGCCCTCTACACGGAGCGCTTCCGCCATGTGATGGTGGACGAGTTCCAGGACACCAACGAGGTCCAGCTCGAGCTCGTGCGCCTGCTCACGGGCCCGGAGACGCGCGTGTTCTCGGTCGGAGACGAGTTCCAGTCGATCTACGGGTTCCGTCATGCCGATCTGAGGGTGTTCCGGCGCGAGCGCGAGCGGATCCGCAAGCAGCCTGACGAGCAGGCCGAGTTACTGCCCCTGAGCGGCAACTTCCGCTCCGTGCCGGAGATCGTGGCCGCTGCGAACTACCTCGGCGACGCGCTGCTCGAGGACTACCGCCCGATAACGGTCGGCGCAACCCGCTCGCCCCTGCTCGAGGACGACGTTCCCAGCGTGGATCTCCTCCTCACCCCAACCGGCAGCGAGTGGAAGGCCGACGAGCTCGGGATCATTGTCACGGGCGACCACCCCTCCCCACCCGACCGGATCGCCGAAGCGCGCTTCCTCGCCGCCCGGCTGCGTCGCCTTCACGAAACGCACGGCGTCCGCCGCGGCGACATGGTCGTGCTGTTGCGCGCGTTCACTCACGTCGCCGCGTACGAGGACGAGCTCGAGCGCGCGGGCCTGGCGCCGTACGTGGTCGGCGGGCGCGGCTACTGGTCCCAGCAGCAGGTCGACGACGTGCGGCGAATCCTCGGAGTGATAGCCAACCCGCTCGACGACCACTGCCTGATCGGAGCGCTGTCGTCGCCGGCATGCGGGGTGCTCCCCGACACGCTGTGGCTCGTCCGCCAGGCGGCCGGCGACCGAAGGCACCTGTGGCCGACCATCGAGCGCCGTTTCGGGACCCGTGCACGTGAATCCGACGGCGATGAGGCGGCCCGTTCGCTGGACGCGATTCCCGATCGCGACGTCGAGCGGCTGACCTCGTTCTGCAAGACGCTGGACGAGCTGCGCGACGACGCTCCGCGGCTGGGGCTCGAGGAGTTGGTCGATCGGGCGATCACGCGGCTCGGCTACGACCTCGCCGCGCTGGCGATGCCCGGCGGGAAGCGGCGACTCGCGAACGCTCGCAAGCTGATGCGGATGGCACGCCGCTATGAGGCCGCCGAGGGGCGCGACCTGCGCGGCTTTCTCGACTTCCTCGCCGACCGGGCGGGGCGCTCTTCCCCGGAGGGCGAGGCCGCGACGGAGGCGGAGGAGCACGACGGCGTCCGGGTGATGACCGTGCACGCGGCGAAGGGACTCGAGTTCCCGGTCGTCGCGGTCGCCGACCTGGGGCGAGGCCTGCTGCTCGGCGGCCGCCCTCCCGCGGTCCGGATCGACAGGGCCGACGACGACCACGACCGGGACGACGGGGAGCCGAGCACGCCCCGGATCGGGATCCAGCTCGCCCGCTTCGGGGCCAAGGCGGTGCCGCTGTACGCATACGACGAGCTGCGCGAGGAAGCCGAACGCGAGGAGGCCGCAGAGACCTGCCGGCTCGCCTACGTCGCCGCGACGCGAGCCCGCGACCACCTGATCCTCAGCGGCGGCTATCGCGCCGCGAAACTCGCTCCCGAGAACGGGATCGCCGCCGGCACGCCGGTCAGCGAGCGGCTGATGCGCGCGCTCGACCTCGACGACCCGCAGGACGGCGTGATCGAGATCCCGCCCCCCGAGCCGCGACCGGGCCTGACGGCACGGTTCGCGCCCGCCCGGATGGCGGTACGCGTCAACCGTCCCGATCCGTCCGAGTTCGCGGCGCTCTCGACGCGTCTCGTGCCTCGCGATGTAATCGCATCCCAGCCGGCTGGGATGCCGCCGCTCGCGGCCGACCGGCGCGCGCCCGAGCTCGATGCCCGGCCATCTCTCGTACTCGGCGCTCGCCGGGTACGGTCGCTGCGGATACCGCTTCTACACCGAGCGGATCCTCGGATTGCCGGGGATGGATCGCGACGAGCGCACCGCCGACGGCGAGCCGACGGGGGCGGCGCGCCGCTACGGGTTCGGCAACGCGGTGCACGCGTTGCTGGAATGGAGCGCGCGCCACGGGTGGCGCGAGCCGCCGGCCGACCTGTGCGCCGAGATGCTGCTTCGCGAGCGCCTGCCCGCGACGGAGCAGGAGCGCGGGCGCGCAGCCGACATGGTCGCCTCGTGGCTCGGCTCCGAGACGTGCGGGGAGCTCCGCGAGGCTGGCGGCGGGGTGCGTCCCGAGATGCCGTTTCTGCTCCCGGTCGGGGGCACGATCGTGCGCGGGGCGATCGACCTGCTCGCCGAGACCCCCACCGGCCCCGTGATCGTGGACTACAAGACGGATTCGCTTGCGGAGGCGACCCCCGAGGAGCTCGTGGACCGATACGCCGTGCAGCGGAAGATCTACGCGCTCGCGGCATCCCCGGGCGGTGGCGCGAGGGTGAGGACCGTCCTCGCCTTCCTCGATCGTGGTGGCGGCACCGTGGAGGTCGAGTTCGGGCCCGACGAGCTCGACGCGGCGCGCTCCGAGCTCGAGCGGCTCGTCGCCGGCGTCGAGCGGGCCAGCTTCGAGGTCACCGACTCTCCCCACTGGGCGCTGTGCCACGACTGTCCGGCGCGGCAGCGTCTTTGCTCCCACTCCAAGGAGCTGACCGGCCGCAGACTCACGTGAGCGCGGGCCGAGGATCGCCGCGCCTCGCCCTGTTCGCGTACGGCTCGCTCGTCAGCGCCGACAGCGCCTCGGCGACCTTGGAGCGTCCGGTGCCGACCCCGGTGCCCGCGCGCCTGCCGGGGTGGCACCGGCGCTGGTCGCAGGTCCGCGACAACCTGGCGGTCGAGAAGACATTCGCCCGCAGCGACAACGGAGAGGTGCCTCGACACGTCCTCGGGCTCACGATCGAGCCCTCGGGCGAGGAGCGCCGGGCGCCGAACGGGGCGTTGCTCGAGTTGAGCGAGGAGGAGCTGCTCCGCCTCGACGTGAGGGAGCTGCGCTACGACCGGATCGAGGTCGGGCCGATCGCCGGCTTCGACCGCGTGTTCGCCTACCGCGCGAAGCCCGCGCAGCGGGCGCCGCAGCCGCCGCCGGGTGCGGTCGTGATCGCCGCCTACGTGGCGCGGGTCGAGGCGGCGTTCGCGGCCCTCGGAGACGACCAGCTGCGTCTGTACCGCGAGACCACGGGGCCACCGCCGGTCGAGGTGATCGACGCGGTCCTGGTTCGCGACCGGATCCCGCCGGGCAATCCGCGTCACTGGTAGCGGCGCGCCACTAGTGCCCCGTCCGACGATGGTGGCCCGCTTCTGGCGAGCGAGAGTCAAGCATGGCAAGGACGCAGGGAGCCCGAATAGCAGCGCTATTCGGGCGACCGAGGACGCAGCCAGGCGCAGACTCGCAGCCGCCAGAACGGGTCATCCATTGGCGGACGGGGCACTAGGCGTGCCGCCATGCGGACGATGTTCATTCTTCGCGTTGGGCAGGCAGAGCATTCAGCGCTGCTACGTGTTCTGAAGAATTACTGTCGGGCAATGTTTTAAAGCCCCTCTAACGGGGTAGGTTCCGCTCGGCCAGGGACCACTGATGGGAGGAGCGGCTGTGAAGAACCAGAGCTCGGATGCCTTGGCCCTCCAGCGGGTGCTCGTGGTCTTTGAGAGGAACTACCACCTCAGCTCGGCGGACTTCTACCGCGCGCACCTTCGCGACGAAACGCCGGCCGCGGACCTCTCGCCCTGGCACCGGGAGGTGTGGTCCGGGACCTACCGGCAGCT
The DNA here is from genome assembly GCA_963754225.1 of uncultured Thermoleophilia bacterium. Lineage (GTDB taxonomy): Bacteria > Actinomycetota > Thermoleophilia > Solirubrobacterales > 70-9 > DASPWW01. The sequence goes on along the minus strand of CAVWEV010000005.1, from coordinate 278,876 downwards.
GCTGAATGGCAGCGGGGCGGAGTCGGCGGAGTCCCCGGCCCTCGACGGCGCGAGCCCGATCGGCGAAGGCGTCAGCGCCTAGCTCGCCTCGCCGCTGGCGCTAAGCGGTTCCGTTCCAGCGCTTGGCCCACATGCGCAGCTCGCGGATCGCGGGCTCGAGCGCCCGCCCCTTCTCCGTGAGGGAATACGAGACCCTCGCCGGCCCGCCCTCGTGGACGGAGCGCTCGACGAGCCCCTCGGCCTCCAGCTCGCGCAGCCGCCGCGAGAGCAGCCGGTCGGAGAGGCGGGGGATGACGAGCGACAGCTCCGCGAAGTAGTGCGGGCGCTCGGTGAGCGCCCACAGAATCGCGCCGGTCCAGCGCCTGCCGATCATCTCGACCGCGGCGTGGTAGTCAGGACAAACCCGCGCCGCGCTGCGGCCGTTGCGGGTGCTTGCCTGAGTACCGGTGGTTCGCTCGGAAGGCGAGGTAGCAGCCACCGCAAGTCAGGTTACCGAAGCGGTTTCGTCACCCTCAGGTCACGCACGGGCCGGTGTCGACGGCGCGACGGCTGCGCTCCAGGGCGGCCCGGACGACGTCGTTCGGCACGCCGAGGCCGCCGGCCGGCCCGTCGCCCACCTGGGCCGCGAAAACCGTCGTGAGCACCCGCCCCTCGGCGTCGACCGCCGGTCCGCCCGAGTTGCCGCTCCGCACCCTGCCGCGAAACGAGGTCATTCGGCGGCTCACCGGACCGCGGCCGTAGGCATCCTCGCTGACCACCTCGGCCGTCCGACCCAACCGTGCCGGCGAGACCGTGAACGGTCCGTTCTCCGGGTATCCGAGCACCGCCGCCGCGGTGCCGCGCCGCGCGGTCGGCGCCACGCCCAGGGACGGTTTGGTGAGATCGTCGACGCGCAGCACCGCGAGGTCGTTCTTCGGCTCGTAGTGGACGGGGGTCGCATCCAGCTCTGCGCCGTCCCGGGTCGTGATCGTCGTATCGTCCTGCCCTGCCACCACGTGAGCGTTGGTAACCACCAGGCCCGGCTCCGCGACCCAGCCGGAGCCGGACACCCCGAGCCCGCAGGCCGTTCCCAGCACGCGAACCACGCTGCGGCCGGCCTCGCCGACGTCGGGGTCCCGGGCGATTCCGCTCTCCGGCGCCGGGACCCGCGCCTCCGGTCCGCGGACCTGCGGTGTCGGGTCGATCCGGTTCAGGACCTGGAGGACGGGGCCCGACGGGGGCAGCACCTCGTTGAGCTCGCGCAAGATCACGGAGCGCTGGACATCGGAGCGCAGCTCCCGCGCACCCGGGGTGTGCAGAGCGACGGCGCCGAACACCCACGCAAGCCCGAGCGCGAGCGCGGCGAGCAACACCGCGCCGCCCACCCCGTCCGCGGAAGCGCCCAGCCTCCCCGACACCCACCTCGCGCGGGCCGCGCGCGCGAACCCCTCAAATGCCACCGCGACGACGCCGCCCAGCAGGATCCCGCCGAGCAAGGCCGTTACCGGCGCGTAGGGCGACTCGGAGCCTCCCGACAGCAGCTCGGGACCCAGGCGCGACCCGAGGAACGCCCCGCCCGCAAAGCCGCCGAGCGACAGCATCCCGACCAGCAGCCCCTGCTGGTATCCGACGACGGCGAGCCCCGCCGCGAACAGGACGATTATCCAGTCGATCGCGGTCACGCGGAAATCAGGTACGGAGACCTGCTAGTCACCTCGCAGTCGGGCGCTCTGCGCCCCATGCTCGCCGCCAGAGTCCAACGCGATGACCCGACGGGCGGAGCGGCTAGCCTTTCCCCGGCCGGGCAAACGCCCATCGAGCGCTCGAAACCGTACTGGATTCCAAATCATGTCTGACCCGATAACCCCGCGGCTTTGGACGCTGCGCGGGGCACCTGGCCACTCCGGTTGAGCCCGATCAGTCCTCAGGCGGAACGTCGCCGCCGCATCGTCACCCGAGCGCTTCCGGTCGTCCTGATCGGCGTCGTCTCGTTCACCGTCGGGGTGCTAGTCGGCGCGACCTCCGCAGCCGAACAGACGGTGAGTCGCTTCGTCGACGCGTGGGCGCGAGACGACTTCGACGCGATGTACGCCGAGCTGTCGGAGGACGCCACGGGCCGCTATCCGCGGGACGAGTTCGCGAGCACCTACCAGGAGGCAGCGGAGACCGCGACCCTGCAATCGGTCGACCCCGGCGATCCGGAGGACTCGGGCAGCATCCGCGGCCGGGAGACGTTCTCCGTTCCGGTCGACGTCCGCACGCACGCCTTCGGGGAGATCCGCGGCACGCTGACCGTCCCGATGTCGGGAGACGAGATCGCCTGGGGGCCGCACCTCGTCTTCCCGGGGCTGGCGCCGGGGGAGCACCTCGACCCGGCGCGCCGAGGTGCCCAAACGGGCACCGATCCTGGCCCGCGACGGCACCCCGCTCGCCGAGGGGTCGGCCGCTTCGCGCAGCTCGTCCGTGGGCGCCGCTGCCACCAACGTCGCCGGCGAGCTCGGCGTCCCCAAGCCGGAGGAGGAGGCCGAGCTGGAGCGCCTCGGCTTCCCGCCGGCCGCGCTCGCGGGCACGAGCGGGCTCGAGAAGGCGTTCAACACGCGCCTCGCCGGCCAGCCCGGCGGGGAGCTGCTAGCCGCGAGCGACGATCGCAACGCGGACGGGGCGCGGGTGCTGGCCAGCGGGGACCCTCGCGACGGCAAGCCGGTCCGGACGACGATCGACCCCGACCTCCAGGAGGCCGCGGTCACCGCGCTCGGCAACGCGTTCGGCGGCGTGGCGGTGCTCGACGCCAAGGACGGCTCCGTCCTGGGGCTCTCCGGGCTCGCGTTCTCGGCGCCCCAGCCGCCCGGCTCGACGTTCAAGGTGATCACCACGGTCGCCGCGCTGGAGGACGGACCTCGTCAAGCCCAGCGACGAGTTCCCGGTCGAGACCTCGACCGTCGTGGGCGGGCGCGAGATCCCCAATGCCCACAACGAGGCGTGCGGCGGGAGCTTCGCCGAGAGCTTCGCCCAGTCCTGCAACACCGTCTTCGCGCCGCTCGGCGCGGAGGTCGGGAACGCAGAAGCTCGTCGCCACGGCGGAGCGCTTCGGGTTCAACTCGCCGCCCACGCTCTACAACGCGCGAGTCCACCGCGCTGATCAACGCGAAGCAGAGCACGATCCCGACCTCGATCGGGACCGATCTCGACCTCGGGGTCAGCGCGATCGGCCAGGGCGAGGTGCTGGCGACGCCGCTCGAGATGGCCTCGGTCGTCCCAGACGATCGCCGCACGGCGGCGTCAGAAGCCCGACGCCGATCGTCACCGATCCCGCCCTGCGGTCCCGACGCCGAGCCGGTGAAGGTCACCTCGGGTGAGGTAGCGGCGACGGTGCGCGACCTGATGATCGGCGTCGTCGAGAGCGGCACCGGCACCGCCGCCGCGATCCCGGGGATCGAGGTCGCCGGCAAGACCGGGACCGCGGAGCTCGGCCCGGCGCCCCTCGCCCCCGGCGAGGAAGGCGGGGCGGAGCCGGAGCAGAAGGTGGACGCCTGGTTCACCGCCTTCGCCCCCGCGAACAACCCCAAGATCGCGGTCGCGGTGATGGTCGTCAACGCCGAGGGCGACGGGGGCACGGTCGCAGCACCGATCGCGCGCGAGGTGCTTACCGCCGGCCTCGAGTAAGTCTAGATGTCGAGCTCCACCCGACCCGGTTCGTCGGTCGGGTCGGGAACGGGATCTCGAGCTCGATGGGGCGATTCTCGGTCACCGCGCCGTTGACCACGAACAGGACCATGGCACCCTTGATCGGCCCGCTCGCCGCCGGGGTGTCGGGCCTCGGCACCTCGCCGCCGGGCGGGATCGTGGAGCCGAGCTCCAGCGCGTACTCGCTGCGGCTCGGCAGCGGCTCATAGGTGTTGTCGCGGGTGTCCCGGATCGTCATCTCGCCGGGGAGCGCCGCGGACCCATCGCCCTCGTTCTCGATCGTCATGAACACCGCCAGGTACTCCTCGTCGGGCGATGCCTGCGGCGCGCCCCGCAGGTAGGCCTCGTCCTCGGGATCGTCCGGGTTGAGAAACCGGGTCAGCTGAACGTTGTACCGCAGCTCCCCCAGCTCGACCGGCTCGCCCTCGGCCACGTCGAGCCCCTCGTCCTCCCCGCAGCCCACCGACTACAAGCGCGGCGACGAGCAGCAACGCGGCGAGCCCGAGTCTCGATAGACGTCGCATTGGCGGCGCCAGTCTAGTGGGCACTAGTGGCGAACCCGAGTCGGGAGAGTGGGGATGACGTCCTCCCCCGCGATCCCGACCGGCTCCACCGCGCGGTCCGTCTCGAGCGATTCCTTCAGTCTGCGCAGCGCCCGGGACCACTGCCGCCGGTACCAGCGTCGCGCGCCGAGCCGCTCCTTGAGCCGATCGACCGGATGCGACGGCTCGGTCCAGAAGGTGAGTGAGACCTCGGTCCCGGTGCCGGCCCCGGCGAGCAGCTCCCAGGCGGTGAACACGGGAATCCGGTCGCTGCGGCCGCCGCTGCCGCGTCTCCTGGACCCGGTACGGGGGGTCGAGCTCCTCGATCACGGTCTCCATCCACATCCGGGCGCCCGGCGGCTCGACCCTGAAGCGTGCGGCCGCCCCCACTCCGGCCGACGGAATTCGCTCGAGGTGGAACTGCCTGACGAAGTGATCAGTGAAGGCGGGGCGATTGGCGAGATCGGAGACGAACGCGAACGCCCGCTCGCGCGGTGCGTCGATCGAGGTCCTGATCGAGACGGGCAGCATGGCGGCGCGATTCTAGTGAGAAGCGGTCGCGCGGCCGGATCGCTCCGATGGGTGACGCGTCCCGCGATCCCCCCATGCTCCGAAATGTCGCAGTTTGCAGGGATTGATGTGCCGCTTTGGACACCGATTTGACCGTGGGGATATCCTCGTCACGAGTCCGTCCGAGGAGAGACGTTGCTTGCACAACCCAGGATCGAAGGTCATCGAGACCGGCAGGGTTGTGGGAGCGGGGTCGTTCATCTGCGTCGAGTGCGGGTTCACGGTCGCCCTTGCCGCGCTCGATGAGATCCCCGAGTGCACGAGCTGCGGCAGCACCCGGTTCCGCCGCGCCTCCATGTTCGAGCAACCGACGACGGACAGCGCCACGGTCGAGGTCGAGACCGAGCTGGGGTGGCTCGACGACGCCCGCGCTCGACTGGTCCGGCAGGGTCGAACGGGACACTTTCTCGCCTACGAGGGCGACCGCGGGGTCTCCATCCTCCCGCTCGCCGAGGGTTGGAGCCGAATCGGTCGCAGCGTCACGGCCGAGATCCGACTCGACGATCCCGACGGTCTCTCGCCGCCACGCCGTCATCGTCAGGACCCCCGAGGACGAGCTCAGGGTGCTCGACGACCGCAGCCTCAACGGCGTGTTCGTCAACGGCGAGGCGGTCGATTGGAGCGCGCTCGCGGACGGCGACGAGCTCGCGATCGGGCGCTACCGCCTGTACGTGCTCGACACCGCCGGCTCGCGCGCGGGCAGCGGCAATTCCTTCCACACGATCAGCGGCTAGCCCTAGACCAGCGCCAAGTTTGCTAGCAAATTTGGCGTTTACTCCGTGGAGATCGACGGGTCGGCCTGGACCCGGTGCGGGACGATCATCAGGAAGTTGTCCTTGCCGCTCGCGGCCAGCGCCCGCATCCGTTCGGCCTCCTCCTCCTGGCCGGTAGCGCGAAGCTCCTCCGCATAGTGCCCCAGCAGGTCGTCGATGTCGAGCACGCCCCGGGGGTCGAGCTCCTGCAGCTCGACCTTGGCGCCCTCGCCCAGGCGACGCTCGATCGCATCGCGATCGAGGTTCCACTCGGGGTTGACCCGGATGTACACCCGGCCGCCGGTCATCCCGGCGCACGCCCACGGCCCGATGTCGCCGAGGACCACGGCGCGGCCCGAGGTCATGTACTCGAAGGCGAAGCCCTTGGCGTTGGCGCGGTCGACCACACAGCCGCGCCCGTCCTCGAGCGGCGCCTGCGGCTCGCCGCCGAGCACCACGTCGGCCCCGGAGAGCCGGATGCAGAAGCGCGAGTCGGCCGAGCCCTGCACGAACAGCCGCCCCCGCTGGGCCCCGTACGCGAATGATTTGCCGACCGAGCCGTTTAGCCGTCGCCCCTCGTGGTTGCGGCCCTTGAGGATTGACACCGTCCCACCCAGCATCGCCTTGCCGACGCCGTCCTGCGCCCCGCCCTCGACCCGGACGACGAGGCCCCAGGCGTTGAACGCGCCGAAGCCCTGGCCGGCGACCGAGCCGCCGTTGAAGTTCAGCTCGGCGAGCGTGTCCTCAGTGCCCTCGGGCGCGCCCTCGTAGATCCGCGCCCGCGACATCGCGCCGGCAAGCTCCGTGCCGAGCACGCGATCGTGGGCATCGGTCGGGCGGGGGAACTCCTGTCTCACCGGCTTGCCCGAGAAGACCGTGTCCGCAAAGCTCGCGATCTGGGCCGACGCCTCCTTCGCCTCCATCCGGATCGGCTTCGCCAACACGAGTCCCGGCTCGCCACGCTGGTCCGCCGCGACCTCTTCGGGGACCGGCAGATCGGCGGGCTCGAGGTCCAGGTACTCCTCGAGCGGGGTGATCAGCTCCGCGAGGTCGAGCTGCTCGACGTGCGAGATCTGCTCGAGCAGGTCGTAGCGACCGACCAGGTCCTGCGCCCGCTCGTAGCCGAGCTCGGCGACCACGCCGCGCACCTCCTCCCCCATCGCCTGGAAGAAGCGGGCGCAGCTCTCCGCCGCGCCGTCGACGTGCTGCGGGGTGAACTTCTTCAGCCCGTGCTCCTGGGCCGCCTCGATCGTCTCGATCGAGGTCGCGATCCCCACGTGACAGGTATCGAGCTGGCAGCCGCGACAGATCGTGCAGCCGAGCGAGACCATCGCCAGGGTGCCGAAGGCGACCCGGTTGGCGCCCATGCAATGGAGCTTCACGATGTCGTGGGCGTGGCGGTAGCCGCCGTCCGCCCAGATCTCCACCCGGTTGCGGATCCCGGCCTCCATCAGCGCCCGGTGGACCGCCCGCGTGCCGATGTCCGAGGGCAGGCCGACGTGGCGCAGGGCGTGCTGGCGCGCGGCGCCGGTCCCACCCTCGAAGCCCGACAGGGTGATGATGTCGGCGCCCGCCTTCGCGATTCCCAGCCCGATCGTGCCGATGTTCGGGACCACCGGGACCTTGACCGAGACCCGCACGTCCGGGTTCACCGTCTTGAGCTCGTCGATCAGCTCCGCGAGATCCTCGATCGAGTACAGGTCGTGGTTGTTCGACGGCGAGATCAGGTCGGTGCCCGGCGAGGCGTTTCGAGCCGCAGCCACCTTCTCCGACACCTTCTTGCCCGGAAGGTGACCGCCCTCGCCGGGCTTCGCGCCCTGGCCGATCTTGATCTCGGCGACGTATGAGGAGTTGAGCATCTCGGCCGAGACGCCGAAGCGACCCGAGGCGACCTGCTGGCCGCGCCACTTGCGGTACTCCCCGAACATGTCCGGGATCTCGCCGCCCTCCCCGTTGATGCACAGGATGTTGATCGCCTTCGCGGCCTCCGCGTACGCCCGGAAGGCCGGCTCCGACTGCGAGCCGAAGCTCATCGAGGAGATCACGATCGGGTAGTCGTGCGTTCCCACGCTCGGGTCGACGTCCCCCGGCCGGATCGCCTGCCGATCGGACTTCAGCTTCACGACGTGCCGCATCGAGATCGGGTGCTCGGTCTCGAGCTTGCGCACGTTCTCCGCGTACTCCTCGTAGGAGCCGCTCCCGTTCGACGCCGCGACGGCGGCCTTGTAGACGCGGGGGTAAAAATGGAACGTCTTCGCCGGCTTCGCTCCGTCGTCCTCGCGCAGCGCCCGGTGGCGCTCGTCCGCGTCGGCGTCGAGGTCCGAGAACCCGACCCCTCCGCGCTCGGACGCGCAGTAATGCTCGGTCTGGAAGATCTCCGCCAGCTCGGGCTTGACGCCGATCGACGAGAACTGGCGCGCGTAGCCGCGCACCTCGTGGATCCCGATCGTCGAGATCACCTTCTCGATCCCCTTGCGCAGCGCGCTGCAGATGTGGTCCACGTCCTGCTTGTAGTCGTCGACGCAGATCACCTCGACCATCACGTAGGGACACACTCCGTTGGCGCCGAGGCCGAGCGCCAGGACCACGTCGTGGACGTTGCGGAGCGCGGCCGACCGCAGCACGATCGAGCAGCGGCGGCGGAGGTTCTCCTCGTTGGGCTCGACCCGGAACTGCTTCAGCGCCTGATCGATCGCCGAGGTGGCGAGGTGAGGGTCCATGTATCGCCGCTCGCCGTCGTACACGGTGCGGTCGGTGAGCACGACCAGCTCCGCGCCGTCGCGCACGCCCTTCACCGCCTCCTGCTTGATGCGCTCGATCGCGCCCGTCGTCGTCTCCGACTCCAGCAGCGAGATGTCGATCGCGGCCGTGCGGCCGCGGAACTCCTCCCACAGGTCCTCGAGCAGGTAGGTCCTGTGGTGGCGGGCGATCTCGCGGTAGGTCTCGTCGGACAGCGGAGCGAGATCGTGGTGACCGCCGAGCACGACCGGGAAGTCCGTCTCGACCATCCCCGTGTCGGCGGGCCGGTGGGCCGACGGACGCCGACCGAACACGGCGCGGGTCGAGAAGTGCTCGATCTCGCGCTCGCGATCGATTGCGGGGTTGGTGACGACCGCAACCGTCTCCTTGAAGTAGTCGGCGAGGTTCTGGCGCTCGGGCGAGAGCGCGGCGAGCGGCCCGTCATAGCCGAGCGAGCCGATCGGCTCGGCCCCATTCGAGGCCATCTGCTGGACGAGCTTGGCGTCCTCGCGCTGCCACCCGAACGCGGCCAGCAGGCCCTCCTCGACCTTGACCGGCTCCGAGGGACCGGCGCTCGTGTATCCGGGGATCTCCGGACCCTCGAGCGGTCCGGTGGTCTCCAGCGCCCGCGCGAACGCCTCGTAGTCGGAGACGCCGGTGCGCTTCGACCACCGCCGCTGAACGATGCCCTGGAGCTCGTCGTGGGGGTGCAGGGTCGCCGAGCGGTGCTCGCGATCGATCGCGACCATCGCCTTCTCGCCGGGTGCAAGCGGCTTCGGCTCGGACGCCAGGTCGTGGACCGAGACCACGCCCGGCTCGGAGCTGAACACGAACTCCTCGGCAGTCTCGAGCTCCCACAACGGCCGCAGGCCGAGCGCGTCGGCGGAGAACACGCACTCATCGTCGTGGCGAGAGATCAGCGCCACCGGCCCCTGCGCGAACGGGCCCATCGCCTGGCGCAGGTACATCTGGAACCCGTGCATCTCGGCCGGGAGGCTGCGGATCTCGTCAACGATCGAGGGAACGATCATCTCCATCGCCTCGGCGAGGCTGAGGCCTTCGCGGCGGACCAGGGTCTCGATCACGCGATTGAGGTCCTGGGAGTCCGAGCAACCGGGGTCGATCGGCGTGTTCAGCATCCTCGCCTCCTGGCGAAGTTGCTCGATCGTGTTGATCTCGCCGTTGTGGCCGAGCACCGAGAATGGCTGCACCCGCCGGAAGGACGGCCACGTGTTCGTCGAGTAGCGGTTGTGGCCGAAGCACGCGACCGTGTCTGCGCGCTCGTCGGTCAGGTCCGGGTAGTACGCGCCGAGCACGTTCGGCGCCCCCATCACCTTGTAGACGGCCGTGGTCGGGGACAGCGACACGATGTGGAAGCCCAGCTCCCCCTCGAGCTCGATCATGAGGTCGAACAGGATGTGGTCGCGACTCTCGGCGTCGGCAACCAGGCCGCCGACCTGCCAGAAATGCGGCTCCTCCTCGCGCGCGGTGGGCGCCAGGGCGGCGGGGTCCACCCCCTCGGTTCGCTCGCCCAGTACGCGGAAGCCGCCCCGCCCCAGGATCTCCCGAGCGTCGTGGGTGACGCGCTCGAGGTCCTCGGTCCGCTCGATGAAGACGTGCCCGACGGCGAACGCCGGGTCGAGTGCCAGAGCGGGGTTGTGCCCCCCGGCCCTGACCTCCTCAGCCCAGATCTTGCGCGGGATGTCGACGAGGATGCCGCAGCCGTCGCCCTCGCCGTCGACGTTACCGGCCCTGTGGAGCATCTTCTGGAGCGATTCGAGCGCGTGGGTCACCAGCTCGCGGCTGGGCACGCCGTCCTTGCGGACGGCCGCAAAAAGCGCGCACGCGTCACGATCCTCGACGCTTGGCGGGGGGACGCGAGGCCGGTAGGCGCGCTCGGGCGAATAGCGTCGCTCAGTCATAACGGAGACCTGCCTGTCGCCTCGCAGTTGGGGCTTCGCCCCAATGCTCGGCGCCAAGTTCACTTGTGGAGCGGCCCCGCTCCGATGGAATGTGGTCGACCGCCCAACTCCGTTGGGGCGGCGGATGCGCAGGGGACGAGCGAGTTGTCATCTGACCTCCCGGGTACCGCGCCTTCTTCGAGCGGGCGCGTGACGGGTTGGACCGACGGAGCGGGAATTATACGGGCGGGGGTGGAGCTACTGCGGCAATTCGCCAGTCGTGCGCGCGCCTTACGCCACGTTTCCCGCAATAAGCGGCCGATCCGACGCGTTGGGCACGTTACGGCGATATGTGGGACGCAATCCGCCCACCGCCTGGCACGCCGCGGCTATCTTGCAGCGTCGTGACCGTGCCCGACTCTCCCGAGGCCCTCGAGGAAACGATCGCCCGCTACAACGAGGCCTGGAACGCCCACGACCTCGACGCGATCATGGCGATGCACGCACCGGACATGGTGTTCGAGAACCACACCGCGGGTGAGTCGGCCGAGGGCGAGGCGGTGCGCGAGCACATCGGCTCGATCTTCGAGACGTGGCCCGACATCAACTTCGAGGCGCGCCGGACGTACGCGCGCGACGGCCTCGTGGTCCAGGAGTGGACGGCGACAGCCACGCACGCCAACGCGATGCGGCGCGGCGAGCTGGAGGCCGAGCCGACCGGCAAGCGGGTCGAGTGGCGCGGCGTCGACGTGATCCCGTTCCAAGACGGTCTGGTCAAGCGCAAGGACGTGTACTCGGACTCGGTCTCGATCCTGCGCCAGGTCGGGCTTCTGGACTGACCGACCTACAGCTCCGGCACGTCGGCTCCGAGCGGCGAGAAGGGGCATCTGTGGACCTCCGCCCAGCCCTCGGTGCGCTCGCGGAGCGCTTCGACGACGTTGCCGGTGTTCTGCCAGAAGCTCCACACCAGCACGCTCGGGCCGGCGCCCGAGATTGTCGCTCCGATCGCCCCAAGCTCGGTCGCCTGCTCGGCGAGCTCGATCGAGCGCGGGTAGAGGTGCGCCCGCCGCGGTTGGTGAATCCGATCGGTCAGCCCGCGCTCGATCAGGGTCAGGTCGGAGCGCTGCACACCGAGCACGAGCAGCGACGCGGCCGCGACGTTGGCGATCGCGTCGGCGAGCGGGATCTCGGCCGGGATCGCGCTCCGCGCCTCCTCGGTCGGGACCGGGTCGGCCGGGACGACGATGACCGCCTCGACGCCCTCCGGCGGATCGAAGCGCACGGCGCGCGGGGCGTCGCCGTCGTGGGCGCAGACCACGAACCCCCCGTGGATCGCCGCCGCGACGTTGTCGGGATGGCCCTCGAGCTCGACGGCGTGGGCGAGCAGCTCCTCGGGGTCGAGGGCGAGCTCGTACAGGTGCTCGGCGGCCATCAGCCCGGCCACGATCGCGGCGGCGCTCGAGCCGAGCCCGGAGGCCACGGGGATCTCGCTGCGAATCTCGAACCGCAGCCCGTCGGCCGGATGCAGGCGCTCGAACGCGCGCACGCAGAGGTTGGTGCGATCCTCGGGAACCGCCGCCCCGCCGGCGTCGACGCCGAACTCCCCCGTCTCGGCCACGTCGAGCTCGAGGTGGATCGACAGCGCGGCGGCGAGCACGTCATAGCCGGGCCCGAGGTTCGCCGAGGAAGCCGGCACCCGGACCAGCCTGCGGCGTTCCGTCATCGGTCGGGCGGGCCTAGGGCTTCCACTTGACCGAGCACCCTACGGGGTCGGTCTGCGGGCGAGCAAGCTGCTCGCCGGCGAGGACGGCGTCGATCGCGTCGCGCAGCCACGACGCGTTGTGCGCGGGCTCCTGGTAGTCGGGATCGGGCGCCCCCTGGTAGCGGAGCCGGTGCTCGGCGTCGAGCACGTACACGTGCGGAGTCGCCTTCGCCCCCCACGCCCGGGCGGCCTCCTGGCTCTCGTCGTGGAGGTAGGGAAACGGCCACTCCTCCCGCGCGACGCGCTCGCGCATCGCCTCGTAGGAGTCAGCGGAGTATCGCTCGGGGTCGTTCGAGTTGACGGCGAAGAAGCGAACGCCGCGCGGCGCGTAGTCTCGCGCCGCATCGACAAGCCGATCGTGCCATGCGAGCGCGTAGGGGCAGTGGTTGCAGGTCCAGAAGACCACCGTGGCAGGCGCGCCGTTCGGCGTCGGCAAGCGAGTGGGTGCCTCCATCGGTGTCCGGAAGCTCGAACCCCGGGGCCCGCTCCCCGATGCCGAAGTCGCCCTCGGCGCTCACCGTCGCTGCCCCGCAACAGACGCGGCGGCCAGAGCGTCGTGCACGTCGGCGCGATCGGGAAGCGGCGATACGCGGCCGTCTCGCAGGCGGTAGACGCGGCATGTCAGTCCCACCGGCTCGTCGGTGGGCTGGATGTCGCGACCGTCGATCCGGATCGTCGGCGAGCCGACGAACCGCTCGCGCTCGGCGTCCTCGTCGGTGGGCACCTCCCGCACCTCGACTCGCTTCGGGGTCGAGGCCGAGCGCCCGCATCTCCTCGCGCAGCTCGGCGAGCGCGCGCTCCCACGACGGACAGTCTCGCCACCACAGGAGCTCGACCTTCGGGGCAGCGTGCACGCCGCGGGCGTCGGACCTCATGGATCAAAAATAGCGTCGTGCGCCGATCGCCTCGACGAGGATCGTCCCCGCCGGGACCTCGGTTCCGGGGAGCAGCACCGCGTGCTTGAGCCGCGCCCCGCGGCCGATCCGGCAGCCGATCGCCGATCACGATCGGCCCCTCGAGGCCGACGTCAGCTTCGATCTCGGCGCCGGCGCCGATCAGCACGGGGGCCTTGATCTCCCCGTCGCCCGGAACCGCGGTGCCGGGGGCGACGAGCACGCCGTCTCGGATCGCCTCGGCGCCGTGATCGACGCTGACGGCGCCGGCCAGGGCGTCGAAGTTCCCCTGCCGGAGCTCGTCCAGCGAGCCGACGTCGTTCCAGTACGCGTCGGTCTGGTGGACGTAGAAGGGAACGTCGTGCTCGAGCAGCGCCGGGAACACGTCGAGGGCGAAGTCCACGACCGGGGTATCGGGGAAGTAGTCGAAGATCTGCGGCTCGAGCATGTAGATCATGCAGCTCGCCAGGTCCGAGAGCGCCTCGGCGGGATCCGGCTTCTCCTGGAAACCCTGGATGCGCCCGTCGGACCCGGTGACGACGACCCCGAACTCGCTCGTGTCAGGGACCCGCTTCACGGCCAGGGTCGCGATCCCGTCGTTCGCCTCGTGTGCCGCGCGCAGCGCGCCGAGGTCGATGTCGGTGAGCGCGTCCGCCGCCATCACCAGGAACGCCTCGTCGCCGAAGAACTCGCGCACGTTTCGAACGCCCCCGGCCGTGCCCAGCAGCTCGTCCTCGAAGCTCCATTCGAGCGAGACGCCGTGGGCCGAGCCGTCGCCGAACCGCTCGCGAATCTGGTCGGGCAGGTAGGAGAGGTTCGCGATCACCTCCGTGAACCCGTGGCGGCGCACGAGCTCGAGGATGTGGTCCATGATCGGCCGGTTCAGCACCGGCACCAGCGGCTTGGGCATCTCGTACGTGAGCGGGCGCAGGCGCGTGCCGAGCCCCGCGGCCAGGACCATCGCCCTCATGCAGGCGCTAGGTTCCCTGGTCCCAGCTCGCCAGGTACTTCTGCTGGATCTCCGTCAGCTCGTCGATCTCGACCCCGCGCGAGGCAAGCTTCAACCGCGCGATCTCGCGGTCGATCTCCTCGGGCACCGGTGTACACCCGCTTCTCCAGCGAAGCATGGTTCTCGACCATGTGCTCGGCGCACAGCGCCTGGTTGGCGAAGCTCATGTCCATCACCGCGGCGGGATGCCCCTCGGCCGCCGCCAGGTTGACCAGCCGCCCGTCGGCGAGCAGGAAGATCTCGCGGCCGTCCTTGGTCCGGTGCCCCTCGACGAACGGGCGCACCTTGAACGTCTCCTCGGTGACCGCGTCGAGCTCGTCCTTGTTGATCTCGACGTCGAAGTGGCCCGAGTTGCAGACGATCGCGCCAGACTTCATGACCTCGAACATGCGCGCCGTTGATCGCGTCGCGGTTTCCGGTCACGGAGATGAAGACGTCGCCGACCCGGGCCGCGTCCAGCGCCGGCATCACCTCGAAGCCGTCCATCAGCGCCTCGAGCGCACGCAGCGGGATCGACCTCGCACACGATCACGTGCGCGCCGTGCCCCTTGGCCCGCATCGCGACGCCCTTGCCGCACATCCCGTAGCCGATCACGACGAGGCGCAGGCCGGCGATCAGGACGTTGGTGGCGCGGATGATCCCGTCGAGCGTCGACTGGCCGGTCCCGTAGCGGTTGTCGAAGAAGTGCTTGGTGATCGCGTCGTTGACCGCGATGATCGGATAGCCGAGCTTGCCCTCGGCCTCGAGCGCCTTGAGGCGGATCACGCCGGTCGTCGTCTCCTCGGTGCCGCCGAGCACCTCCGAGAGCTGGTCCTGACGCTCGCCGTGCAGGACCCCGACCACGTCGGCGCCGTCGTCCATCGTGATCTGCGGGTGCGTGTCGACGGCCGCGGCGATGTGCCGGTAGTAGGTGTCGTTGTCCTCGCCGTTGATCGCGTAGACCTGGGCCCCGTAGCGGTCGACCAGCGCGGCGGCGACGTCGTCCTGGGTCGACAGCGGGTTGGAGGCGCACAGCGTCACCTCGGCGCCGCCGGCGACCAGCGTCCGGGTGAGGTTCCCGGTCTCGGTCGTGACGTGCAGGCAGCAGGCCATCCTGATCCCGTCGAGCGGGCGCTCCTGCTCGAAGCGCTCGCGGATCTGTCGCAGCACCGGCATGTGCCGGTCCGCCCACTCGATCCGCCGCTGGCCGTCGTCGGCGAGCGCGATGTCGGCGATGTCGTAGCTCTTCTCGGCGGTTGCCAAATCCTTCCTTTCAAAAGCGCCAAGTTCGGGAGCGAACTTGGCGGGGGTCGTTGTACGCGGTGATCGTTGCCGGGACGGGGGGAAGAATAGGGGTTACTCGTAGCTCAGCGCCCTGATCACGTCGAGCCGCGCCGCGCGGCGGGCGGGGACGATCGACGCGATCAGGCCGAGCACGATCCCGGCGGCGGCGACCCAGATCATGGTCGTGACCGGGGGCCGGTACTCGACCCCGGGGATCCCCGAGGAGAGCCCCTCGAGCAGCGCCCAGCCGAGGATCGCGCCGACCGCGATCCCGAGCAGGGCGCCGATCAGCCCGATCACGAGGCTCTCGTCCGCGATCTGGCGACGCACCTGCCATCGGGTGGATCCCGAGCGCGCGCAGCACCCCGATCTCGCGCGTGCGCTCGATCACCGACATCGACAGCGTGTTGACGATCCCGAACAGGCTCGCGAACACCGCCACCCCGACGATCGCGTAGAAGATCCCGAACTGCTGGTTGACGCGGTCCTCGACGTCGGACTTCAGCTCCTCGTTCGAGAGCACGCTCAGGTTGGGGAAGTCGCGCTTCACGACCCGCTCCACCTTGCGCTCGAGGATCGGGCGCGCCTCCTCGGAGGTCGCCTTCAGCGCCAGCTCCGAGTCCGCGGTGACGCCGTACACGTCCCGAAGCGTCGCCAGCGACATGCCGACCGTCTGGCCGCCGAAGACCACGGTCTCGACGATCCCGGCCACACGCGTCCTGCGCGATCCCGACGGCCCGTCGAGCTCGATCCGGTCGCCCACCTCGAGGCCCTCCTCGTCGGCGTGCCCGTTTCCCACCGTGACCCAACCCCGCTCGAGGCGCTGGAACGCCTGCTCACGCGGGGCGCCCTCGATGTCCGTGGTGTCCACCCGTTCGTACTGGCCGGGCTGGAACGCGAAAAGGAGCCCGTCGCTCTGCGTCTTCCCGTTCGGCCCCGGCAGCCCGGGCGCGAACAGGATGCGCTCCCGCGCCACCACCTCCGCCTCGGGGATCCGGGCGAGCCGATCGCGCAGGCCGTTGGCGATCGTCTGCTGCGGCCCCTCGCCGGGAGCGAACCCTGTCGGCTGCACGGTGAGATCGCGGGCGAAGCTGCGGTCGAACTCATCCGAGATCGAGCTCAGGAAGCTCGAGCCGAGGCTGTTCACGGCCACCACCAGCGCGAGCCCGATCATCAGCCCGGTGGCGGTGGCGGCAGTCCGGGAAGGATCCGAGCGCGCCGAGTCGGCGGCGATCCTGCCCTCGACCGGCGCGATCCGGCGCACGGGCCACGACAGCACCCTGACCATCGGGACGACGACGAACGGCGCGATCAGCGCGATCCCGAAGAAGATCGCGATCGTCCCCGCCATCCCGGCCGCGGCAACCAGGGTGGTCGTCTCGTCCGCGGCCCCGAGCCAGAACGCGCCGGCCATGCCCACGCCGATCAGCACCGCTCCGAGCACCGCTCTGGGAGGCCGGGGACGCGACCGCAGGCCCTCGGTGCCGAGCACGGCCCGTATCGGAGAGGTGCGGCCGGCGCGCCGCGCCGGATGCAGCGCTCCGAGCAGCGCCGTCCCCAGCCCGGTGGCGACCGCGGCGACGGGCGCAAGCCACGTGAACCTCAGCTCCCCCACTGGGAAGTCGAGCACGTCGCGCATCAACCAGATCAAGCCAAGCGCAAGCAGGATCCCGAGCCCGACGCCGAGCACGGCGCCGGCGATCCCCAGCAGCGCGGCCTCGGTGAGCACCGAGCGCGTGACCATGCCGCGCG
This sequence comes from uncultured Thermoleophilia bacterium, assembly GCA_963754225.1. GTDB lineage: Bacteria > Actinomycetota > Thermoleophilia > Solirubrobacterales > 70-9 > DASPWW01. Next base: position 262,029 of record CAVWEV010000005.1, on the reverse strand, counting down.
TCGCGCCCAGGGTGCGCAGCATCCCGATCTCCCGCATGCGCTGGAAGACCGTCATGTTGAACGCGTTGAAGATCAGGAAGCCGCCGACGAACAACGCCATCGCGGCGAAGAAGTAGAGGACCGCGTTGAACGCCTGGAGCTGGGCCTCGACCTCGTTGCTCTTCGCCGAGGGCGTGAGCACCCGCACGCCCTTGCCGAGCTCGTCCTTGAGGCGCCCGCGGACGTCGCCGATCGTGTCCTCTCCGCCATCCACGACGACATTGACCTCGTCGAACGCTCGCGGCTTCTCCATCAGCTCGCGCGCCTCGCCGAGCGCGAGGGTCGCGAACCCCTGTCCCCCGAAGTCGAGCCCAGTGGCGAACTGGAACAGCCCCACGACCCGCAGTCGCGCCAGGCCGGATGGCGTCGCGAAGCGGGCCTTGTCTCCGACCTCGAGCTCCTGGGCATCGGCCCAGCTCTCCAGCAGCATGATCTCGCCGCCGCGCCGCGCTCGGCGGCCGGCTACGGTCTCGGCGTCGGTGAGGTTGGCGGCGTCGGGGTCCTCCCCGCCGACGTTCAGCTGCGACGCGGCGTCGTCCTCGGCGCGCCCGAAGCGGTCGACGACGCTGAACACCGAGGTAATGCGTCCCTCCGCGCCCTCGACTTCCCTGGTTCCACGCACCTTGCGCAGCGTCGAGCCGGGGAGAGAAGTCTGGTCGGTTCCCGAGACGACGAGGTCGGTCCGGCCGTAGACCGAGTCGAAGAGGTCCGTGAAGGTGCGCTGGATCGTCGCCGCGAGCACCAGCACCCCGACGATCATCCCCACGCCGAGCACGATCCCCGCCGCGGTCAGCAACGCGCGCAGCCGCCGCGCCCGGACCTGGCGAAAGGCGAGCGATCCGAACGAGCGCACCGAGCGCTACGCGAGGACCGGACGCATCTCGGCGTCCAGCTTCGAGCCCAGCTCGGCCGCCACATCGAGCAGCACGTCCATGTCCTCGGCCTCGGTGCGGAAGTTGATGACGCAGGCGCGGAGCACGAACCGGTCGCGCAGGACGGCGTTCGACGGATATACGCGGCCGCTCATCTGCAGCTCGGTCATCAGGCGTTCGTTGAGCTCATCGAGGTACTCGTCGCGGCCGCGGACGCTCCCGAGGTCGGGCGGTACGTAGCGGAAGCAGCAGATCGACAGCGTCACCGGCGCCATAGGCTCGAACTCGGGCCGCTCCGATGCGCGCTCGTGCAGGTAGCGCGCCAGCGCGACGTCGTGGGCGATCCGCCGTGCGTACGCGCGCCTGCCGTGGGCCAGCAGCGACACCCACACCTTGAGCGCCCAGAACCCGCGCGAGAACTGCGGTCCGAGGTTGATCGCGTCGACCCCGCTGCGGGTCCGCTGCTTGTCCTCGTGGACGTAGTCGGCGTGCTCGGCGATCGAGAACGACCGCGACAGGTCCTCGAAGTCGCGGACGAGGATGCAGCCGCCCGAGTGGGGGGTGTACAGCCACTTGTGGGGGTCGAAGGCGATCGAGTCGGCGCGCTCGATGCCGGCGAACCGGGGGCGGAGTTCCTCGGCGAGGACGCCGGGACCTCCGTAGGCGCCGTCGACGTGGAACCACAGGTCGTGCTCCTCGCACGCCCGAGCGATCTCGTCGAGGGGGTCGATCGCGCCGGTGGCCACCGTCCCCGCCGATCCCACCACCGCGATCGGTCGGCGCCCCGCGGCGCGGTCCTCCTCGATCGCGGAGCGCAGCGCGTCGATGTCGAGTCGGTACTCGCTGTCCACCGCGAGCATTCGCACCGCGTCGCGGCCGAGGCCGAGCATGTCGGCCGCACGGGCGGTGATGCCGTGCACCTCCTCGGACCCGTAGATCGTCAATTGCGGGCCTCCTCGAACCCCATCGGCCCGGACGTCCCATCCGGCCTTCCGATCCCGCGCCAGCTTCAGCCCCACGAACCCGGCCATCGCGCCTCCGGAGAGGACGATGCCGCCGGAGCCCGCGGGAAGCCCGAAGCGCTGCGCGAACCAGCGCGCCAGGTGGTGCTCGATCTCCGAGGCGGCCGGAGACAGGCGCCATCCTCCGAGGTTGGCGTTCAAACCCGCCGCGAGGAGGTCCGCCGCCGCGCCTGGCGCCGTGCCGGCGCCGGTGACGTACGCCATGAATCGGGGGTGCCCGGGGTACATCGAGCGCTCCAGGATCACCTCGCGCAGGTGCCCGAGGAGGTCGTCCAGCGGCAGCGGGTCCTCGGGCACATCGAGCGCGACGGCGTCGCGGACCCGATCGACGCCCTCATACCGGCTGACCGGCAGCTCGCGGAGGCGCTCGAGCAGCTCCTCCCAGATGTCGAGCGCGCCCTCGCCCAGCTCTCGGGCCCGCTTCGGATCCCAGTCGAGGTCCGTGACCGGCTCCGGCTTCATCCAGGGCTCACTGTACGGCTTCAGGGCGAGCGCCAGGAATCCCGGCCGAGCGGCACACCCCAATCCGGCCCGACGACGGCGGCGGTCTGCCGGGCGACCGCGATCGTCTCGCCGTGCTCGGACAGCACGGCGGCGTCGGCATGCAGCCTGTCCGCATCGCGGCCCGCGGGCCATGCGATCACGACGTAGCGCCGGCCGGCTTGAAGGGGCGCATGGAGCGTCGCGGCGAGCCCGCTGGTGACGACCCGCTCCGCGGAGTCGGCGGGCGCGGCGAGCATCAGCGCCCAGAGCTGGGGGCAGTCCACCGCGGCCCAGGTGAGCTCCGAGCCCAGCGCTCCGCCGACGTCGGCCAGCGCCGCGTCCGGGACGAAAGGGGCGGCGACGATCTCCGAGCCGGGGAGCTGTCCCGGGAACAGTCGCAGCCCGTCGCCGGGCTGGCGCTCGGGCCCGCAGCAGAAGCAGGACGCAAACGGGTGCGCGGAGTGGCCCGGAAAGGTGCGCGATGCGGCCTCCGCCTCGTCGAACGCGACCGCACGGGGAGGGTCGATCGCCAGCGCGGCGCGGCGCGCCTCCGCGACCACGGATTCCCCGTCGCGCAGCACGACGCGGTCCGGGCCGTCACGCCCGATCTCGAGCCCGCGGCCGATCGGCGGCGGCCGGCGTAGCACGACCTCGGCCCCATCGCCGAGAGATCCGGCCAGCACACCCGACACGTAGCCGCCGTGCGCGACGTCAGGGAAGCCGCGGTACCGCTCGTCGAATGTGACTCGCTCGCTCATGTGCCCTCCGCGGTCGCCAGGCTAATGGACTTGGTTCCGCGCTACCCGAGCGCCGCGAAGCGCTCGCTGACCCGCTTCACGGACCCGCCCCTGGTTTCTCCGGCGATCCGCCCGTCGCGCAGGAAGATCACGCGCCCGGCCATCGAGGCGGCCGCGGGATCGTGGCTGACGAGGACGATCGTGTGCCCGTCCTTGCGGTTCAGCTCTCTCAGCAGGGCGAGCACTTCGGCGCTCGAGGTGGTGTCGAGGTTCCCGGTCGGCTCGTCGGCGAGCACCAGCTCCGGATCCATGAGCAGCGCGCGGGCGATCGACACGCGCTGCTGCTCGCCGCCGGAGAGCTCGGACGGGAGGTGGTCGGCGCGCTCGGCGAGCCCGACCCGTGCGAGAAGCTCGCTCGCCCGCTCGCGGACGCTCCGACCCCGGTTCCCGGAGATCAGCGCCGGCAGGACCACGTTCTCCTCCGCGGTGAGCGCCGGCAGCAGGTTGAAGAACTGGAACACGAAGCCGATCCGCTCGCGGCGCAGCAGCGTCAGCTCGGTGTCGCTGAGATTGTCGAAGCGGTGTCGCGCGATCGACACCGTTCCGCGGGTCGGGGTGTCGAGCGCTCCCATCAGGTGCAGCAGCGTGCTCTTGCCCGAACCGGACGGGCCCATGATCGCCACCATCTCGCCACGCGCCACCTCGAGGTCGACCCCGGCCAGCGCGTGGACGGCGGTCTCGCCCTCGCCGTAGACCTTCGTCAGGCGGCGCGCCCTGATCGCGGCCGAGCGCCGGGTCCGCTTGAGCGGGCCGGTCCGGCGGTCCGACGTCCGGGGCGTCACGGTCGGCCCAGCTCGTCCTTCAGCCGCTCGAGCACCTCGATCGGGGTGGGGTCGACGCCGCGCCGGGCGGCCAGCTGCAGCGACAACAGGTCGCCCAGCATCACCGCCCACAGCAACCGCTCGGTGGCGCTCTCGCCCTCGGTCTCGACCCGCACGACGGCGGCGGCGCTGTCCGCGATCAGCCTCGCGGTGAGCTCGAAGCGCTGCCGCTCGCGGGGGTGCTGGCCACGGTCCTCGAGGAACACGGCGCCGAGTCGGGCGTACTCGCCCGCCCCCTCCCAGCCGAGGATCTCGTTGTGGTCGACCTCCGGCAGCTCGTTCGAGAACGCCGGCATCTTGGCGTTCTCGTTCAGCTCGCACTTCCAGCGGTAGGCGACGGGTGACGTCAGCCCGCCCCCGTAGATCACCGGCACCAGCCCCTGCAGCTGGTCGGCGAGGGCCCCGGCGCGCTCGCCGAGCCGGTCGCGCTGCGTCTCCAGGTGCGCGGCGGAGCTGTCGATCTCGGGCCGGATCGGCATCCCGGCTCCACACAGCGCGGCCACCTCGACGGCGACGGTGAACGTGTAGCCGACCGCCGCCCGCGGCTGGAGGCCGGCGGCCAGACCGATCACCGGCACGTCGGCGGCGCGCGCGAGCTCGGCGAGCCGCCCCCCCGTGGATGCGACGACCCGCCTCGCGCCGAGCGCCTCGGCGGCCTCGTAGCAGGCGAGCGTCTCCTCGGTGTCCCCCGAGTAGCTCGAGCACAGCACGGTGCGGTCGGGCGGCGTCCAGCCGGGAAGCTCGTAGCCGCGGATGGTGCTCAGCGGCAGGGTGAGGCGATCGCCGAGCGCGGCGGCGGCAAGATCGCCGCCGATCGCGGAGCCGCCCATCCCGGCGACCACCAGCCCGGAGCTCTCCCACGGCTCCAGCCCCGCCGAGTCCACGCGCCACAGCGCGTCCCGCAGATGGTCCGGAAGCGCCAGCACGGCGCCGAGCTGATCGCCCGAGTCTGTCGCGCGGATATCGCCGGCGTCGCTCACGCAAACGTTCCCGCCGGATCGACCCGGGCTTCCGGCGGGACCTCGGCATCGGCGTCGATGCGCGCGCCCTCGCCGACCACGGCTCCGGGCGCGATCGTCGCACCGACGCCCACCTCGACGCCGCCCGCGAGGATCGCCCCGGTGAGACGAGCACCGGAGCCCACCCGGCAGCCGCGGTGGAGCACCGAGCGCTCGACCGCCGCACCGTCGGCGATCTCGCATCCCGGGCCGATCACGGCGCGCGGGCCGATCCGGGTGCCGGCGCCGATCCTCGCGCGAGGCTCGACGAACGCCGGCGGCGTGACCTCCGCCGCGTCGTCGAGGTGGGCGTCGGGATCGACCATGAGGCCGTCGGCGTCGACCAGCTCGCCGACCTCGGTCTGGACGCGGCTCTCGAGGATGTCCCAGGTGGCCTGCAGATAGCGCTCCGGCGCCCCGATGTCCATCCAGTATCCGGACAGACGACGGCCGTACAGGCCCTTCCCGACCAGCTTCGGGAACACCTCGTGCTCGATCGAGACCTCGCGGCCCTCGGGAACGAGGTCGAGCACCGAGCGCTCGAGCACGTAGGCGCCGGCGTTGATCTCGTCCGTGTCGATCTGCTCCGGCTCCGGCTTCTCGAGAAACTCGACGATCTCGCCGTCTTCACGTCGCCTAACCAACCCGTAGGCGGAGGGGTCCTCGACCGGATAGAGCCCGAGGGTCGCCGTCGCGTCCCGCTCCTCATGCAGCTCGATCAGCGCCGTGAGGTCGAGGTCGGAGACGACGTCGCCGTTGAGCGCCAGGAAGCGCTGATCGAGGAAGCGCTCCGCGAACCTGATCGCCCCGGCGGTGCCGCGCGCATCCGGCTCCTCGACGTAGCGCAACCGGGGTCCGCCGTCGCCGCCCTCGCCGAGCACGTCGCGCACCCCGGCGGCGAGGAAGCCGCACGCCATCACGATGTCGTCCACCCCGTGGCGAGCGAGCCACTCGATCATGTAGCGGATCGACGGCCGATCGACGAGCGGGACGACCGGCTTGGGCACGGTCAGGGTCAGCGGGCGAAGGCGGGTTCCCTCGCCGCCGACCAGGATCAGCGCCTGCATCAGCGAGGCACCACTAGCTCTCGACCTGCGCTCCCCTGCCCGTCGAGCTGGCCCGACCTATCCCCTCGTAGGTGAAGCCGGCGTCCCGAAGCGCTGCTGCATCGAGGAAGTTGCGGCCGTCGATCAGCAGCGGTTTGGCCATCCGGTCGCCGAGCGAGACCCAGTCGGCCTCGGCGAACTCGGGCCATTCTGTGACCAGAATCGCCGCGTCGGCGCCATCGAGGGCGTCGGCCACCGACTCGCAGAACACGACGTCGGGGAGCAGCTCTCGCGCGGATTCCTCGGCCACCGGGTCGTAGCCCCGAACGGTCGCCCCCTCGCCCTGCAGACGTGACGCGAGCACCAGGCTCGATGCCTCCCGCATGTCGTCCGTGTCCGGCTTGAAGGCAAGCCCGAGGAGAGCGACCGTGCGCCCGGCGAGCGACCCAAGGTGCTTCTCGAGCTTCTTCAGCACCCGCCGCTTCTGCAGCTCGTTGACCTCGATCACCGCGGTGAGGAGCTGGAAGTGGTAGCCGGTGTTACCGGCGAGTTGCTTGAGCGACTTCAAATCCTTGGGAAAGCACGAGCCCCCGTAGCCTATGCCCGCGTTCAGGAACGACGTGCCGATCCGCTGGTCCAGGCCCATGCCCCGGGCGACCTCGGTGACGTCGGCGCCGACCTCCTCGGACACGTTTGCGATCTCGTTGATGAACGAGATCTTCGTCGCGAGGAATGCGTTCGAAGCGAGCTTGATCATCTCCGCGCTGGCAACGTCGGTCCGCACCATCCCGCCGCCGAGCGGCTCGTAGACCGCGGCCACGGCGTCGGCCGCCCACTCGTCGCCGGGATCGGCGCCGATGACCACGCGTTCCGGATGCAGGAAGTCGTCGATCGCCGAGCCCTCCTTGAGGAACTCCGGGCATGAGACGTAGGCGATGTCGGAGAGCTCCCGCTTGATCGCGGCGCCCGTTCCCGCCGGCACCGTGCTCTTCATCACCAGCGCGTGCTCGCCGTCGTCGCCGACCTTCCCTACCACCGCCTGCACCCGCGACAGGTCCGCGTCCCCGGAGTAGGTGGGTGGCGTGTCGACGCACACGAACAGCAGCCTCGCCTCCTCGAGCGCTTCCGCGATCTCGGTCGTGAACGTGAGCCGCTCCGCGTTTCGGGACAGCAGCTCATCGACCTTCGGCTCGTGGAAGGGGATCTCACCACGGCGCAGCGCGGCGATCTTGTCTGCGTCCACGTCGACGGCCACGACCGGATGACCGAGCTCGGCGAAGCACGTCGCGGTCACGAGGCCAACCCAGCCGGCCCCGATCACCCCTATCGGCTCTGTTTTCTGGTTCACGGCGCGGGTGCGCGGGGTCCCCGCGGCGTCACTTCTTGCCCTTCTTCTGCTTCGGGGGAGCGACCTCGTCCATCGAGTCCGCGATCGCGAGCATCTCGTCCTCCTCGAGCGTCTGGGTGAGAGTGTTGCTGAGCCAGTAGGCGGCCTTGTCGGTCCTCCACGCGACCATCCGCAGCCGGTCTCCGTCGAAGAAGAGGTCGTACTCACGCCCGCCAACCTCGCGCGTCTCGCTCGGGTTATCGAGGATCGGGGGGTCGGTCCAGGTCGTTCCCATGAGTCCGTAGTACTCGAACGGAACGGCACTGCCCGGGATCGAGAACACGAGCTTGTAGGCCCTGTGGATGTCCTTGTCCTCGTCGGCGATCTTGTACTCGCGCGACTCCTCGATGATCTGGGAGCCGGGCACGAGATTGGTGGGATAGAAGACGGGGAAGCCCACGGCTGGCGCGAACCTCTGCGCGAAGGCCAGACCGGTCTCAGCGGAGTCGATCAGCGCCGGCCCGCCGTCGCCCTCGGGCTTCGGCTCCGGCTTCTTCTTGGGGTTCTTCCCGCCGCCCCCGCGGGTTTCCTCGTCCCCCAACGACCCCGGCGTGTCCTTAAGGCCGAGGAACTGGTCGACGGCCGTCTGGATCTGGTCGTTGGAGGCGGTGACGTACGAGTACCCGAGCGTCCCTTGGAAGTGGATCTGCTTGACCGGGGCGCTGGCTGCGCCCAGGAACGTCCTCAGCACGTCCAGCATCGTGAACTCGTTGTCGATGTCCGAGGTCGTGTACTTCTTGAAGATGTCGATCAGCTCCTCGCGGTCGCGGAACAGCCGCGCCGCGCTGATCTTCTGGCGCGCCTCGCGGAGGAAGTCCTGCTGTCGCGCCGCGCGCACGATGTCGTTGTCCGTGTGTCGATAACGGACGTACTGGAGCGCCCGGTCGCCGCACAGCATCTGGTAGCCGGCCTGGATGTCGATCTCCGCAAACTGCTGGTCGGGCGCCAGCCCCTCGTTGGAGTTGAAGTACCGGCGATCCACGTCCACGTACACGCAGTCGATCGCGTTGATCGCCTGCTCGAAGCCCTTGAAGTCGACGTTGACGACGTGGTGGATGTTGATGCCGGTGAGCTGCTTCACGACGGTCAAGGTCTTCTGAGGGCCGCCCACCGTGTAGGCGTCGTTGAGCTTCCCAATCCCGTACCCGGGGATGTTCACCTTCAGGTCGCGCGGAAGCGACAGCAGGGCGATCGCGTCCTGGTCCGGGTCGATCCGAAGCAGCATCGTCGTGTCAGATCGCCCTGGGTCGCCCGGGATGTCGGGGCGCTTGTCGGAGCCAAGGATGAGGATGTTCTGTGGATCACCTCCCTGCGGGACCTCGAGTTGATCCTGCAGATTCGAGAGGCCGCCCAAGCCCTTCGCGATGTCGGAGAGATAGAGCAGGATGCTGACCGAGGTCGCCGTCGCCATCGCGATCACGATGACGAGCGACGCCGCCAGGAACCGGGCCCACAGCCCGACCCTGGGCGGTCGGTCCTCTTCGCCCGCCTCCTCTGGCTCCGGCTGCGGCTCGCCCTCCTCCGTGGACGCCCCCCCGCCGTCGCGACCGCGGCGTCCTCCACCGCCGCCTCCTCAGCCTCCTCGCTGTCCGCGTCGGCGTCCTCGGCCTCGGACGGCTCGTCCTCGCCGGCCGCGTCATCGCCTCCCGCTGAGGCCTCGAGCGCCGCGGCGGCCTCCTGCGCCGCCTGCTCGCGCGCCTCCTCCTCGTCGCCGAGCTCGAGCGAGTCGGCCTCGACGGTCTCCTGCGAGAGCACCTCGAGCGGGTCCTCACCACTTCCGGCCGAATCCTCGGCTGCCGCCTCCGGTTCGTCCGGGTCGGTGGAGGGCTCGGCTTCCGGTGCACCGTCCTGCCCATCCTCAGGCGTCGGCTCATCGTCGTCCTCCTCCGGCGTCATCTCGTCCGCGACGTCCGCCCCGAACTCGTCGCCGAACTCGGCCTCGAACTCCTCGGTCAGGCCCTGCTCGTCGTCCTCGCGGTCCCGCGGCTCGTCCGGCTCGCGGGTCACGTCGGCTCACCCTCCTCGGGCAGCCGCTCGGGCAGGCCGGCGAAGAAAGCGGTCAGCGCCTGGCGGTAGTCCGCGAGCGACGGGATCGACACCCACTCCTCGGGCCCGTGGTGGCCGCCGCCGACCGGGCCGAACTCGACCGCGGGGATCCCGGCGCGCAGGAACGAGACCGCGTCTGAGGCGCCGTCGCGCCCCACGCTCAGCACCTCGCCGCCGAGGTGGGGAGCCACGGCCTCGGACAGGGTGCGAACGAAGACCGAGTCCCGGTCCACCGACGCCGGCGGACGGGAGAAGGTCGAGATCACCTCGGCGCCGGGCAGCTCACGCACCTCCCCGAGGATCTCGGAGGGGTCCTGCTCTGGCAGATAGCGAATGTCCACGTCGATCACGCAAGTGTCGGGCACCTTGTTGAGCGCATCCCCGCCCAGAATGCGTCCGAGGTTGATTGACGGGCGGTCGAACAACTCGGAGCTCTGCCGCGCAAACGGTAGCGACTCGATCTCGCGAAACACCTCCAAGGCCTTGAGAATCGCGTTCTCGCCCAGCCACGGGGTCGCCCCGTGGGCGGCTCGCCCGGCGACCTCGAGCCGCATCGCGACCACCCCCTTGGCCTGAACCCCGATGTGCAGGTCGGTGGGCTCGCCGGTGATCACGAAGTCACCCGCGAACCCCTCGCGCACGAGCTGGTCGCTCCCCCGCTCCGCCTCCTCCTCTGATTCCTCGTCGGGAACCACCCCCAGCCGGATCCTGACCGGGGTCGTGTCGCGCACGTCGTGGAGCGCGAGCAGCATCGCGGCGAGGGCGCCCTTCATGTCGTACGCGCCGCGCCCCAACAGCCGCTTGCCTTCCGCGCGTGGCTCGAACTGGCCCGGCCGCCCGGGCACCACGTCGAGGTGGCCGTGCAGCAGGATGGTCGTCCCATCGCCCGGGCCCGACCTCGGCGATCGTGACCGGCAGCCCCCTGACGTCGATCTGGCGCGCCTCGATGTCGCGCGCCTCGAGCCAGCCCTTGACGAAGCCCGCGGCAAGCCGGACCCCCTCCGCCTGGGAGGTGTCGTAGGCGATCAGCTTCTCGGTGAGGGCGCGCTCGTCCACGCGCGCTAGCTGGCCTCGGCGACCTCGAGGAACGCCTGAGCCCGCGCCCGGTCGCGTTTGGCCTGCTTGTGGGTCGCGGTGCCCTCCTCGGCCTCAGCCAGGCGCTGCTCCGCGTCGGACAGCCGTTGCTTCAGCTCCGCGGCATCGAGCTGGTCCGGGGGAATCGCCTCGCCGATCAGGACGACCGCCCTGTTGGCGAACACCTCGAGCCATCCCTCGGCCTGAGCCCAGCGGCGCGTCTCCGTCCCCGAGAGATGAAGCCGCAGCTCGGCAGGCGCGAGGCGGGCGACCAGCGGGGCGTGGTTGGCGAGAATGCCGATCTCGCCGATCACCGTGCGCGTCGAGAGCTGCACGACGTCGCCGTCGAACACCGGCCCCTCGGGGGTCAGGACCTCGGCGTGGAGCCTGTGCTCGTCGTCGGCCACGGCGCCTAGCCCTCGGACTCCTCGCCGCCGGCGGCCTCCTCGCCCTCACGGTCAGCGGGCTGCTCCTCGTCCTCCTTGGAGCCGCGGGCGTCCTCGATCACCTGCTCGATCGTGCCCTTCATGTAGAACGCGCGCTCGGGGATGTCGTCGTGCTCGCCGTCGACGATCTCCTTGAACCCCCGCACGGTGTCGTCGACCGATACGTACTCGCCATCGCGTCCCGTGAACTGCGAGGCGACGAAGAACGGCTGTGAGAGGAAGCGCTGGATCTTCCGCGCCCTGTTGACGGTCAGCTTGTCCTCGTCGGCGAGCTCGTCGATCCCGAGGATCGCGATGATGTCCTGGAGCTCCTTGTAGCGCTGCAGCACCTCCTGGACGCGGGTCGCCGTCTGGTAGTGCTCGTCGCCGAGGATCTCCGGCTTGAGGATCGTCGAGGTGGAGTCGAGCGGGTCGACCGCCGGGTAGATCCCCTGCTCGGAGATCGAGCGGGAGAGCACCGTCGTCGCATTGAGGTGGGCGAACACCGACGCCGGCGCAGGGTCCGTGAAGTCGTCTGCGGGAACGAAGATCGCCTGCACGGAGGTCACCGAGCCACGCGAGGTCGATGTGATCCGCTCCTGCAGCTCGCCCATCTCGGTCTCCAGCGTCGGCTGGTAGCCGACCGCCGAGGGCATGCGGCCGAGCAGCGCCGAGACCTCGGAGCCCGCCTGGACGAAGCGGAAGATGTTGTCGATGAACAGCAGCACGTCCTGGCCACCGATGTCGCGGTAATACTCGGCCATGGTCAGCCCCGAGAGCCCGACGCGAAGCCGCGCGCCCGGAGGCTCGTTCATCTGCCCGAAGACCATCATCGTCTTGTCGATGACCCCGGACTCCTGCATCTCCGTGTACAGCTCGTTGCCCTCGCGCGTTCGCTCGCCGACGCCGCAGAACGCCGACAGGCCGCCGTGCTGGGTGGCGATGTTGTGGATCAGCTCGAGGATGATCACCGTCTTGCCGACCCCGGCACCGCCGAACAGCCCCACCTTGCCGCCCTTCGCGTAGGGCTCGAGCAGGTCGAGGACCTTGACCCCGGTCTCGAGCATCTCCTGGGTTGGAGTGAGGTCCTCCGGATCCGGCGCCGAACGATGGATCTGCCACCGTTCCTCGGCCTCAACCGGAGGCCCCTCGTCGATCGGCTCGCCGAGCAGGTTGAAGATCCGCCCCAGGGTCTTGTCGCCGACCGGGACGGTGATCGGGCTGCCGGTGTCGATCACCTTGTCGCCGCGCTGCAGCCCGTCCGTGGTGTCCATCGCCACCGTCCTGACGCGATCGTCGCCGAGGTGCTGCTGCACCTCGAGCACGAGGCTCGTCTCGGTGCGCCCGTCCGCCTCGGGGATGTCGATCCGCAGCGCGTGGAAGATCTCCGGCAGCTTGTCGGGGAAGCCGATATCTACGACTACGCCCCGGACCTCTTCTACTCGTCCAACGTTTCCGTTCTGCTCAGCCATTCGTCTCCTTGAGGTCAGTTGCTGGTTGCTGGTTGCGTTGCTCGAGCTACGAGCAACGAGCTACGAGCAACCATTTAACCCAGCGCCTCCGCACCCGCCACGACCTCCAAGATCTCCTGGGTGATCTCGGCCTGGCGGGCCCGGTTCATCTCCAATGTCAACTCGCCGATCATGTCCTGGGCGTTCTCGGCGGCGCTGCGCATCGCCGTCATCCGCGCGCCGTGCTCGGAGGCGGTGGACTCGAGCAGAGCCCGGAACACCGACAGGTCCACGTACTCGGAGAACAGCTCGGGCAGCAACTCCTCGGGATCGGGCTCGTAGTCCCACAGCGCACGCGCATGAGCTTCCTCGAGCGCCTCGTCCTCGACCCGCTCCTCCTCGGGAACGCCCTCCCCGAACACCGCGGCCTGCTGTAGCGGCAGCAGCGTCTGGCGGCGCACGTACTGGGTGAGGGGAGACACGTAGCGGTTGTAGATCAGATCCACGCGGTCGAGCTCCCCGTCCACGTACGCCGCCGTCAGGTCGGCGGAGATCTCGCGTGCGTTGGCGAAGCCGGGGCGGTCCGTGAACCCGACGTATGACTTCTCGACCGGCTCCCCGCGGAAGCGGACGGTGGAGTTGCCGCGGCGCCCCACCACGTAGAAGCGCGACTCGGTGCCGTCCGATCGAAGCTCGCGGCGTAGCCGCGCCCCGGCGCGAACGATGTTCGTGTTGAACGCTCCCGCCAGACCGCGATCGCCGGTCACGAGCAGCACTCCGACGTTCTTCACGTCCTCGCGCTCCTCGAGCACCGAGACGCGGGGCAAGCCCTCGGCGGCCTCCGCCACCCGCCGCGCCATCTTGCGAATCGCCTGGGCGTAGGGCCGGAGGTGGTCGATCCGCTGCTCGGCGCGCCGCAGGCGCGCCGCGGCGACCATCTCCATCGCCCGCGTGATCTTGTGGATGTTCTTGACGCTTGCGATGCGGTTGCGAACGTCCTTCTGGGTGGCCACCTAGGCGGGGACCTCCTCGCGCTCCGACTCTTCCTCTTCGGCCTCGGGCGGGCCCGCTTCATCGGCCGCCCTCGCCGGGGCGGCGTGCTCCTCCTCGGAGCGGACGCGGTCCGACTCGCCGGCCTCGAGCGGGTTGCCCTCCTCGTCGAAGTCGGGCCCGAAGTCGTCGACCATGTCGGCGATCGCGTCCCCCAGCGCGCTCTCGTCATCGTCCGAGAGCTCACCGCTGTCGTTGATTCGCGCCAGCAGGTCGGCGTGCTCGGAGCGCATGCGCGTGATCAGGTCCTCGAGGAACCCCTGCACGCGCTCGCTCTTGATCCGATCGAGATAGCCACCCGTTCCGGCGTAGATCGAGACCACCTGGTCGGCGACCGAGAGCGGCGAGCGCTCCCTCTGGTTCAGCGTCGCGACCAGGCGCTCGCCGCGGGCCAGCGTCCTCTGAGTGTCGGGGTCGAGCTCGGAGCCGAACTGCGCGAACGCCTCCAGCTCGCGGTACTGCGAGAGGTCGAGCCGCAGCTTCCCGGCGACCCGCTTCATCGCCTTGGTCTGGGCGTTGCCTCCGACCCTGGAGACGGAGATCCCGACGTTGATCGCCGGGCGCACCCCCGAGTGGAAGAGGTCGGACTCGAGGAAGATCTGCCCGTCGGTGATCGAGATCACGTTGGTGGGGATGTAGGCGGAGACGTCTCCGGCCTGGGTCTCGATCACGGGCAGCGCGGTCAGCGAGCCGCTCCCCAGCTCCTCGCTCAGCTTCACCGCTCGCTCGAGCAACCGCGAATGCAGGTAGAAGACGTCGCCCGGATATGCCTCCCGGCCGGGGGGCCGGCGAAGCAACAGCGACATCTGGCGATACGCGAACGCGTGCTTCGTGAGGTCGTCGTAGATGCACAGCGCGTGGCCGCCGTTGTAGAGGAAGTGCTCCCCCATCGCGCAACCGGCATACGGCGCCATGTACTTGATCGGCGCCGCCTCGTCGGCGGGAGCCGCGACGATGATCGTGTTGTCCATCGCCCCGTACTGCTCCAGCGTCTCCATGAACTGCATCACGGTTGACATCCGTTGGCCGATCGCCACGTAGATGCAGACGAGGTCAGAGTCCTTGTTGTTGATGATCGTGTCGATCGCGATCGCGGACTTCCCGGTCTGGCGATCGCCGATGATCAGCTCGCGCTGCCCTCGCCCGATCGGGATCATCGAATCGATCGCCTTGAGGCCGGTCTGCATCGGCTCGTTGACCTGCTGACGCTGGACCACGCCGGGGGCCTTGAACTCCGCCGGACGGGTCTGGTCCGACTTCACGTCGCCCTTGTCGTCGAGTGGGCGCCCCAGCGGGTCGACCAGGCGACCGAGCAGCGCGTCGCCCACCGGGATCTCCAGCAGCTTCCCGGTGCGCTTCACCTGGTCGCCCTCGACGATCTCCTCCCACTCGCCGAACAGCACCGCGCCGACGTTGTCCTCCTCGAGGTTCAGCGCCAGCCCGACCACGTCGTGCGGCAGCTCGAGCATCTCGAGCGACATGCAGTTGTCGAGCCCGTGGACGCGGGCGATCCCATCGCCGATCGAAAGCACCGTGCCGACCTCTGCCAGGTCCGTGGACTCGGCCTCCAACCCCTCGATCCGCTCGCGCAGGATCTTGGTTATCTCGTCGGGCTTGATCTCCATCTCGTGGGCTTCCTCCTAGTTGGCGGCGATCGCTCCAGCCTAGTGGGGCCTCTCACCCCACTATGCGGCATGGGCGACCTCCTTTCGCAGTCTCTCGAGCCTGTTGCGGATGCTCGCGTCCAGCACCATGTTGCCGACCTGGAGCACGAGGCCGCCGAGCAGGTCCCCGTCGACCTGGCTGCGCAGCTGCACCTTGCGGTCCGTCTGCCTCTCGATCTCGGCCCCCACACGCTCCACGACCTCGGGGTCGAGCTCGACCGCGCTCGTCAGCGTGACGTCGAGCTGGCGGTTCTCCTCGGCCCACATCTCGTCGAACCGGCGCCGCATGCGGAAGATCACGGGCATGCGGTGCTTCTCGACCAGCAGCTCGAGGAAGTTGGTCAGCTCCGGCTCTGCGCCAGCGATCGCGCGCGCGATCCCGTCGCGCTTCTCGGCCGAGGAGAAGTAGGGGCTGAAGAAGAACACGGCCAGGTCGCGATCGCTCTCCAGAGCGTCCGCGACCTGGGCGAGCTGCTCGCGGATCGCGTCCAGCTTTCCCTTCTGCTTCGCGACCTGGAACAGCGCCTCGGCGTAAACCCTCGCGATTTCTTCCATCAGCGGCCGCCTCCGTTCGACTCTTCGGCTGGAACGAGGGCGGAGAAGTCGGTCTCCTCGAGCGCCTCCTGGATCAGCCGCCGGTGGTCCTCTGCGTCGAGCGACTTGCGCGTCACCTTCTCGGTCGCCGTCACGGTCAGGTCGGCCACCTCCTTGCGGATCATCTCCAGCGAGCGGCGGGTCTCGGTCTCGATGTCCTTGCGCGCGGCGGCGACGAGCTCCTCGCGCCTCGTGTGGCCCTCCTCCGCCGCCTGCGCCTTCACAGTATCGGCGGCCTTGCGCGCCCGAGCGACGATGTCGTCGGCCTGCTCGCGAGCCTCGGTGAGCCGCTTCCGGTACTCGGCGAGCAGCTCGTCCGCCTCCTCGCGCTGGCGCTCGGCCGCCTCGATGCTCTCCCGGATCGCATTGGCGCGCTTGTCGAGCGCCTCCTGGATGCGCGGGAATGCGACCTTGCTCAGAACCCACAACGTGAAGGCGAACAGGGCCAGGGTCCAGATCATCAGTCCAAGGCTGGGCGAGACGAGGAAGCTGCCCCCCTCATCACTCCCTCCCCCCGCTCTCCTGGGCGAGGACGAAGATTCCGGCTATGTCGACGAGCGGCTCCAAAGGCCTAGAGGAAGAACGCGATCAGTCCGAAGATGAACGTGTAGAAGGCGACCGCCTCGGTTAGCGCGAAGCCGAGCCAGCGAATGCTCTGCAGCTCGTCCTTCATTTCGGGCTGGCGGGCGACCGACTCGATCTCCTTGCCGAAGATGATGCCGATGCCGATGCCGGCTCCGATCGAGCCGAGGCCCGCCCCCACGCCGAGCGCGATCGCCTTGCCGGCGTCGGTGACACCGGTGTCCGTGACTTGGGCGATCGGAAGCAACAGATCCATTTGGGCTCCTTTTTCCTAGTGAGTCTCGGCGACCGCGCCGCCGATGTAGATCGAAGTGAGGATGGAGAAGATAAATGCCTGAAGCGTGGCGACCAGACCGACCTCGAAGACGAGGAAGACGAAGGCCACCGGGAACGTGAGCGCCCCGATCGCCGCCAGGCCGAGCAGGACCGCGAGCCCGCCGCCCATGAACAGCAGCAGCAGGTGGCCGGCGAGGATGTTGGCGAAGAGTCGAACGGAGAGCGAGATCAGGCGCACGAAGTGCGAGATCACCTCGATCATGAAGATCGCCGCCTTGCCGATCGGGTTCATGTCCTCGAGCCCCGGCGGTAGCCAGCCGGCCAGGTATCTGAAGAAGCCCTTGGTGCGGATGCCCTCGAAGTGATAGGAGAACCAGACCACCAGCGTCAGCGCAAGCGGAATCGAGATGTTCGCGGTCGCGGCGTAGATCGCGAAGGCCGGGAACCCGATCCCGAAGATGTCGATCGTCTCCTGCGTGTTGGTGGGCAGCGGCAGGTAGCCGATGATGTTCGAGAACCAGAGGAAGAAGAAGAGCGTGGCGATGAACGGGAACCACTTGACGGCCAGCCTTCCCTCTAGGTTGGTGCCGACGATGTTGTTCCGGGTCAGGTCGAAAGCGACCTCGACCGCGGTCTGCACCCGGTTCGGCTTCATCGCCATGCGGCGTGAGATCCAGACCAACACCCAGATCGTCAGCGCACTCGCCAGCACCAGGTAGAAGACCGCCCGGTTGATGCTCAGGTCGACGCCGCCGATCTTGATCGGGATCCAGGCGTCGAGCTTGAACTCGTCCTGGGGCTGGAAGTGCTCGTTCTTGCCCTCGCTGGGAACGATCAGGACGAAGGCGATGAAGGTCGCGAAATACACGCCGAGGCCGAGCAGGACCTTCCCCCTCGTGCTCAGCCGACTCACCCAGCTCACAACATCACCTCGTTCGCGCTCGGCCCAACATCAAATTCCCGCCCACCCCCACCCTTGGAGAGCCTCGCGCTCACGGCTCCCTCCTCGGACGAGATCAGGCGGCCGATCGCCATCCCGGCAAGGTGGACGGTTACCAGAATGGCGGCGAGCACCGCGGCGGCGAGCCCTGACTCGCGGTCGGACAGCCCGACCAGCAGGATCGCGAGGGCGACCAGCCACACCCTGCCCAGGGTGGCGGCCGCGAGCGTGCCGAGCGCCGAGTTGCGGCTGCCGCGGGCAAGCGAACGCTTGACGTGGCGATCGGCCGCGAGCTGCATCGCCGAGGCCGCGATCCAGGCGGCG
Source organism: uncultured Thermoleophilia bacterium (assembly GCA_963754225.1). GTDB lineage: Bacteria > Actinomycetota > Thermoleophilia > Solirubrobacterales > 70-9 > DASPWW01. The sequence continues at coordinate 244,138 of CAVWEV010000005.1, read as the reverse complement.
GCGCAGACCGCATAGCCGCCCATCGGCAGGTCGGCCAGCAGGAAGACCGGCAAGGCGGCGGCGAGCACGACCAGGTCGGCGAATCGGACCGCCGTCGCGAGCCGGCTCCCCGGAACGGGGTCAGATCCCTCGATACCCGGAACCTGATCAGATCCGTCTATAGCGAGAGTAGACAAGGAAGAACCCCACCCCCAGGCCGGCAAACAGCCCCGCGAGGCCGAGCGGGACGGCGAGTCCGAAGAGCGACCCGACGCCGAATCCGGCGGCCGCGCAGGCGAGCATCGAGCCAATCACGGTGAAGCCCGCGGTCGCTGCGTCGGCCCCTGTCGGGGGACGCCGATTCATGGGGATGTCGAGCGGGACGGCGTGGCAATTGCGGTCGCTTCGGGCACAAAAGGGGACGAAAAGCCGCCGTCACGGCGGCGTCTCACGCAGGGAGGCCGCGCCGCTCCAGCGGACTGGCGACTATATCCGAAGCGCCGAAACCCCCGTTCTACCGGGCCTCCGGGCGTATCGTGGGCAGGATGAGGTCGGAACCCGTGCGCGACGCCCCTGTGGTCATCCTCGGCGTCTCACGTAGCGGCACCACGCTGCTCAAGGAGATGCTCGACCAGCACCCGCGTCTGGCGATCCCGCCCGAGTCGTACTTCATCCCCCAGCTGTGGGATCGACACGGCGAGTGGCCGGACCCTGAGAGGTTCGTGACCGACATCGGCCGGCTGGCGCGGGTGCGGGAGTGGGGCGTGACGCCTGCGGATGTGCGTGAACGGATATCGGAGCGGCCGTCCTTCGCCGATGCGATCCAGGCCATCTACCAGGCGTATGCGGACACGCGCGGGAAGCCTCGCTTCGGCGACAAGACCCCGGCCTACATGCAGCGCCTCGAAGTCCTCGAGCGGGCGTTCCCCGACGCCCGGTACGTCCACCTCGTCCGGGACGGGCGGGACGCGGGCCTCTCGTTCATCGAGATGCGCCGCCGACCGCGTTTCAACTGGGCCCGTCCGCGGAGCCTGGCCGCCTTCGCCGCCCTGTGGCGGCGCGAGGTCGAAGGGGCGCGACGCTTCGGGCGCGAGCTGGCGCCGGGCCGATACCTCGAGTTGCGTTATGAGGACCTCGTTGCCGATCCGGAGTTGATGCTGCGCGAGCTATGCGGGTTCCTCGAACTCGAATTCGATCCCGACATGCTGGGTTACCAGCGACGTCAGGGCACCAGGACGCTCCCCGATCACACCCGGCTCGTGCAGCCACCGACCCCCGGGCGGCAGTGGCGGGAGCAGATGGCGCTGGGCGACGTCGAGTGCTTCGAGGCTATTGCCGGCAGACTCCTGGCTGAGCTCGGCTATCAGCGGGCTCATCCGGAGCCGTCAACGAGCGCCCGCGCCCGCGCGCTGCTCCACAGGGCGTTGCTCGCGGCGCGGATCGCGCTCTGGGACAGGAGCATTGCTCTCGTTCGCCGCAGCCCGATCTGGCGGCTGCGCCAGATCTACATCCGGCGCACATTCCGCGAAGCGTCCACCCCGTGACGCAGCGGCCGCGGGGATCGACGCCTCCCCGCGGCCGCTCCGCACGGCGGCAGCTCGCGGCCCTACTGCAGCGGCGCGGTCTGCAGGTTGAGGGTCGTACCGAGCACCTGCTCGGCGCGCGCCTCCTGCGGCGGGATTCGGGTGAGCCCGACGTCGCCGGCGTCCATGCCGCCGGTGCCGATCGAGCCCGTGTGCACGCCGACCGTGACCAGCACGCCGACGGCGCGGCCGTCGTCGCTGATCACGCCGCTGCCCGAGTCACCGGGAACGGCCACAGCTGCGGGCTCGCCTGGACTCCGTTGTCGAGTCGGACCAGGGCCAGAACCGGAACCTGTTCATTCGGCAATTTCGCGTGCGAAATTGCCGGTTCCCGTCGAACCACCTTGTTCGCATCTTTCCTCCTCACACCCGCCCGGTCACGCGAGCAGGGCGCATCGAGTCCATCCGTGCTACCCCCTGCTCGCGGAACGATCCCCCGCGAGCTCCCGTCCATGGGCGCGGCCAGTCTAGCCGGACGCCACCCGCGTTTGCGCCAGTTCAATCAAGTGCGCGGTTTCCGCTAGGTCTAGCCGCGTTCGACGCTCTGGAACTCACCCGTGTCCGGATCGGTCGCCGGAAACTCACCGGTCTCGAGCTCCCGGGCGACCCCCTCGTCGACCTCCGCGGCCTCCGGTGGAGGACGGCCCGAGCGCCGCCGCAGGCCACCCATCTCGCGAAGGCGGAAGCCACGCAGCTTCAGGATCTCGAGCACGACCACGAGGTAGACGCTGGCGGCGAACGCGAGCAGACCGCAGACGATGCATCACCGCCGTCCACGCAGCGTCGAAGTTGCCGTGGTCGTCGCTGTACGGGACGAACCGAAGCGCCAGCGCGAGCCCCGCCATCACCAGCGCCCACCCGTACAGGTAGGCGAGCGTGCGCCGCTGCGAGAAGCCGATGTTCGCCATCCGGTGGTGGAAGTGCCACCTGTCGCCTATGTAGATCGGCACGCCGGTACTTGAGCCGCTTCGCGACCACGAAGCCCGAGTCGAGGATCGGCACCGCAAGCACGATCAGCGGGAAGAACAGGGCGACCACCGCGTTCGTCTTCAGCGCCCCCTGCACCGCCACGGCGCCGAGCAGATAGCCAAGCAGGTTGGAGCCGGTGTCGCCCATGAAGCTCGACGCCGGAGGGAAGCCGTGACGGAGGAATCCCAGCGACGCCGCCGGCGGTAAGGCGGCCAGCACGCCCGCCGCGGTGCGGTCGAGCGACAGCGCGATCACCGCGAGCGTCGCTGCCGGCGATCACGCACACCCCGGCCGCCAGCCCATCGACGCCGTCGATGAAGTTGATGACGTTGATGATCGCGACGATCCCGAGCACGGTCAGCACCTAGCCGAGGTCGACGGAGCCGAGCAACGGCAGCGTCGAAGAGCTCGACGAGCCGGCTCGACGCCGCCGACGAACGGCAGGGTGAAGTCGTCGACCTGCACGCCCGCCGAACCGGGATCACGCGGCCACGACCTGCCCGAGGAGCTTCAGCCGGCGCCGGCAGCTCGAAGACGTCGTCGAGCACCCCGACGCCGCGATCACCGCGGCGCCGCGCGAGGATCGCCGCGGGTCCGCGGTCGGCCCAGGGCAGGAGCCAGATCAGCCCCGCGACCAGCGACCCCGGCCAGGATCGCCAGCCCACCGAGCTTCGGCGTCGGCACTCGTGCAGGCTGCGCTCGCTTGCGGCATGTCGATCGCGCCGATCCGGCGCGCGAGCCGCTCCGCCACCGGCACGAGCAGCCAGGCGACCACGGCCGCGACGACGAAGGCGAAGAGCGCGTCGATCGTGTCGGCCATGGCGACTGTCGTCGCGGCGAGCCCCGTCGACGCACGCGACGGCCCCGAGCACCGCGTCGACGAGCAGCTGCGGGATCGCGCGGGTCGCGCGGCCCGGCGGCGCCTCGCGCTTTCGCAGCTCGATCTCGGCGGGGTCGGCGAGCGGGCGCAGCCGGCCCGCGGCGATCAGCCGCTCGTCGACCGCGCCCATCGCGGCCGCTGAAGATCGTGTAGACGGGCGTGCCCGAGCGCGACCGCCTCGCGGTTCATCGTCCCCCCGCGCCGACCACGAGGTCGGCGAAGGCGATCAGGCTCTGGGCGTCGATCGCGCGCTCGGGGACGACCAGCGAGGGCTCGCCGCGGCGCGACCGCGACGGCGCTCCGCCTGGCGCGTCGGTGCGGGGGATGACCACGGCGACGACGCCGGCGATCGGCGGCGAGCCGGTCGAGCACCCGCTCGTAGAGCGGGTTCGTCGCGCGTGGTACGCCGAGGTCTCGGGCGGCGGGCGCACGACCACGAGCAGCCCGCGTCGCGGTCGATGCCCGAGCTCGCTCGAGGACCGCGCGCGTCGGGCTCGAAGTCGGCGAGGTAGTAGTCCTCCTTCAGGCCCGGGTAGCGGAACAGCCGCTCGCGGCGCGCGCCCGCGCGCTCGATCCGCTCGACCGGGATCGCGTCGGGGACGAGCACCCGCCGCGCCGCCCGGAAGCTGATCCTGCGCTGCAGGCCCGCGTGCTCGTAGTCGTTCATCTGCACCGACGGCACACGGAGCAGCCTCGGCGACCACGGCGATGTCCACCGATCCGTGCGCGAGCGCCAGGTCGAACCGCCGGCCCCGCGCCCAGCGACGCGAGCCGCGGCGCTGCGCCCCGCGAGCGCCAGCCGCCTTGCCGACCGTCGAGCCGCGCCGCCGTGGCGCGCCGACCGACGTGTACGGGATCCCGAGCCGCTCGAGGATCCCGCTCGGTCTGCCCGTAGCTCGCGGGTCGTCACCTCGACCTCGTGCCCGGCCGCCTCGAGGCGCTCGATGATCGGCCGCAGCACCAGCGGGTGCGCGGCCGCGGTGCAGTCGACCCAGACCTTCATCGCAGTTGCGGCTCAGACGGGCGTCGCGGAGAGCTGCGGGTAGAGCGGGTAGCGCTCCATCAGCGCCCGGCTGCGCTCCATCAGGGCGTCGCGCTCGTCGTCGAAGCGATCGGACAGCGCCGCGCACACGACCTGGGCGATCTCGCGAAGGTCGTCCTCGACCAGGCCGCGGGTGGTCAGCGCCGGGGTGCCGATCCGCAGCCCGGACGGGTTCATCGGCGGGCGCGCGTCGAACGGGATCGCGTTGCGGTTGACGGTGATCCCGACCTGCTCCAGCCGCGTCTCGGCGGTCTTGCCGTCGAGGCCGGTCGGCGTCAGGTCGACGAGCACGAGGTGGACGTCGGTGCCGCCGGTCAGCACCGGGACCCCGCCGGCCTGGAGCTCCTCGCCGAGCGCCCGCGCGTTAGCGATCGTCTGCCGCTGGCGAGCCCGGAAGCCGTCGCTGTCGGCGATCCCCAGTGCCACGGCCTTGGCCGCGATCACGTGCATCAGCGGGCCGCCCTGTTGGCCCGGGAACACCGAGCGATCGATCTCCTTCGCCAGCTCCTCGCGGCACAGGATCATCCCGCTGCGCGGGCCGCACAGGGTCTTGTGGATCGTCGTCGTGACCACGTCGGCGTGCTCGACTGGGTTGGGGTGCTCCCCGGCGGCGACGAGGCCGGCGAAGTGCGCCATGTCGACGAACAGGCGAGCGCCGACGGCGTCCGCGATCTCGCGAAACGCGGCGAAGTCGAGGTGGCGCGGATAGGCGGACCATCCCGCGACGATCACCTTCGGTCGGTGCTCGTGGGCGAGCCGCTCCACCTCCTCCATGTCGACGAGGTGATCCTCGCGGCGCACGTGGTAGGCGACGACCTCGTACAGCTTCCCCGACACGTTGAGTCTCATCCCGTGCGTCAGGTGGCCGCCGTGGTCGAGCGCCATCCCCATGATCGTGTCGCCGGGGTCCAGCATCGCCATGTAGGCGGCGTTGTTGGCCTGCGCGCCGGCATGCGGCTGCACGTTCGCGTGCTCGGCCCCGAACAGCGCCAGGGCGCGGTCGATCGCGAGCTGCTCGGCGACGTCGACCTCCTCGCACCCGCCGTAGTAGCGACGCCCCGGGTAACCCTCGGCGTACTTGTTGGTCAGCACCGAGCCGGTCGCCTCGAGGACGGCCTGGGGGACGAAGTTCTCCGAGGCGATCATCTCGAGCGTGCTCTGCTGGCGGTGGAGCTCGCGCCGCAGCACCTCCGCGATCGCTGGATCGACCTCGGAGAGGGGTGCGGTGCGGACGTCCTCGAACGCGTCGGGCATGGCGGCCGACGATACCAGCGGGAGTGGCGGGCTATGTCCCGATCGCCGCCAGCCGGCGCTCGAGCTCGGCGATCGGCACGGCGCCCTCGCGAAGCACCTCCCACCCGCCCGCCGACTCGAGCCCGGTGAGATCGACGACGGTCGACGGCTGGCCGCCCAGCTGCCCGCCGTCGATCGCCGCGTCGCTCCCGGCGAGGATCGCCGGGTCGATGTCCTCGAAGCGATGCGGGGCGGGCTCGCCGCTGCGGTTGGCGCTCGTCTGGAAGACCGCGCAGGCGGCGCCCGCCAGCGGGCCCTCGATCAGCCGCACCCCGAGTCGCTCCGGGTCCTCGCGGCAGGCCAGCGGATAGCGGCGCTCGGGGTTGTGGACCACGACCGTGACCCCGCCCGGCAGCAGCACGCCGAGGGCGTCGCGCGTGCGCGAGCCCAGGCTGGAGATCAGCTCGCGCATCGCCAGGGGCGTGAAGAACATCACCGCCGAGGGCTTGCCCTCGTCACGGCCCTTCAGCGCGTGGAGGCGCTCGATCGCGACGGCGTTCAGTGGGTCGCACCCCAGCGCGTACACCGTGTCGGTCGGGAACAGCGCGACGCCGCCGCCCCCGATCGTGCGCTCGAGGACGGACCGCGCGGTACCCTCACCGGCGTCGGCGATCCGGATCGGATCGCTCATCGCCTACCCGCCACCACCCGCTCGATCCCCGCCAGGTCGCGGTAGGCCTCGATCCGATCGAACCCCGCGTCCTGCATCAGCAACGCGACCTCGGACGCCTGGCCGGCGCCCACCTCGAGGGCGAGGACACCCGGGCCTGCGACCGGGATCTGCGCCCCGATCACCTCCAGGCCCGTCGGCCCTGCGACCAGCGCGGCGCGCGGCTCGTGGCGGTTGATCTCCGGCGCGAGGCGCTCCCAATCCCCCTCGCTCACGTATGGGAGGTTGGCGAGCGTGAGGTCGAACACCTCGCCGTCGGGAAACGATCCGGGCAGGAGCCGCACGCGCTCGTCGAGGCCCAACCGGGCGGCGTTGGCGCGCGCGACGTCGAGCGCGCCTTCGGAGGTATCGGTCGCGGTCACCTCGGCGTCGGGAAGCTCTTCGGCGACCGCGAGCCCGACCGCGCCCGACCCGGTACCCAGGTCGAGCACCGTTCGCGGCTGAAGCTCGAGCGCGAGCTCGACCAGCAGCTCCGTCTCGGGGCGCGGGATCAGCACGCGCGGGTCGACCGCGACCTCGATGTCGCGGAACCCCTTGCGCCCGAGGATGTAGCCGACCGGCTCGCGCCGGATCCGGCGGCGCACCATGTCGCCGAAGGCCCGGGCAGCGGGCGGCGAGACGCCGGCGTTGGGCTCGGCCGCGATCCGCGCCCGCTCCCACCCCGTGGCAGCTCCGAGAAGCAGCTCGGCGTCGATGCGAGGCGACTCCGCGCCGGCCGCTCGTAGGGCATCGGTCGCGGATTCCAGCGCCTCACGCACCGACGCAACCATCACCATTCCCGCGACGTGCTCGGCTCCGCCTCCGCCGTCGCGGGGTTGGCTATCACGCCTCGGTGGTGTGGACTTCGAGGCGGCGGCGGCGCTCCTCGGCGCTGAGTGCGTCGGTGAACTCGCGCAGCTCGCCGCCCAGCACCTCGTCGAGGTTGTGCGAAGTGTGCTTGACGCGGTGGTCGGTGACTCGTCCCTGCGGGAAGTTGTAGGTGCGGACCTTCTCCGAGCGCTCGCCCGTCCCGACCTGCGCGCGGCGCTCGGACTCGATCTCGGCCCGCTGCTCGGCGAGCGCCTGCTCGTACAACCGCGCGCGCAGCACCCGCATCGCCTTCTGGCGGTTCTGAAGCTGCGACTTCTCGTCCTGCATCGAGACGACGATCCCGCTCGGGCCGTGCGTGATGCGCACCGCCGAATCGGTGGTGTTGACCGACTGCCCGCCCGGCCCCGAGGAGCGATACACGTCGATCTGCAGGTCCTCGTCCGCAATCTCGACCTCAACGTCCTCGGCCTCCGGGAGCACGGCGACGGTCGCGGTCGAGGTGTGGATCCGGCCCTGCGACTCCGTCTTCGGCACCCGCTGAACGCGATGCGTCCCTGCCTCGTACTTGAACACCGAGTACGCGCCCTCGCCCTTGATCGCGAAGGTGATCTCCTTGAACCCGCCGACGTCCGCCGGCGACTGCGACAGCACCTCGGTGGCGAACCCGCGCAGCTCCGCGTACCGCGTAAGCATCTTGAACAGGTCGCCCGCGAACAGCGCCGCCTCGTCGCCCCCCGTCCCGGCTCGGATCTCGACCAGGACGTTCTTGGAGTCGTTGGGGTCGCGCTCGACCATCGCCAGGCGGATCTCCTCTTCGAGCTGACCGAGGCGCTCCGGGGCATCGCTGACCAGCCTGCGGAGCTCCGAATCGTCGCCGTCCTCCGCGAGCAGCTCGCGTGCCCCGTCGAGATCGTCTCGCAACCTCAGGTACTCGCGCGCAAGCTCATGTGCCGGCTCGAGCTCGCGGTACTCGCGGCCAACCTCCGCGTAGCGGGTGCGGTCGCCGATCACCTCGGGATCGGACATCTGGCGCTCCAGCTCCGCGAAGCGCCCCTCGATCTGCTCGACCAGCTCATCGATCATGCCCTTGATTGTGACCGCACCCACGGTCCTAGGCACATTTGGGCGTGCGACCGCGAGAGGTTTGGAAGAGGGCTTGTGAATACCCGCCGTCGTGCCGATCTTATGAACATGATCACCGCAGGCACGCAAGCGTCACGCATCGGCTCACGCATCATCTCGACGGCAGCGGCGCTCGCCGGGCTCGCCGCGGTCCTGATGCTCGTCGGTACCTCGAGCGCGGAGGCCAAGCCTCGTTGTCTCGGAAAGAAGGCGACCGTCGTTGGGACCAATGGCAAGGACCGACTCAAGGGCACGCCGGGGCGCGACGTCATCGTCGCCCAAGGCGGTAAGGACGACGTCAACAGCGGCACCGGCAACGACTTCCTGTGCGGTGGTGGAGGAAACGACCGGCTGCGATCGGGCCACGGGCAAGACAAGCTCGACGGGGGCGACGGGGACGACGAGGTCCACGGCGCGGACGACAGCGACCTGCTGGTCAAAGGGGGCAAGGGCAATGACTTCTGCGACGGCCAGCGCGGCACTGACGACAAGCTCGTATGCGGACAGGGCAAGGACCTTCTGCTCGGCGGCACGGATGTCTCCGGTGGACCGGGCAACGATCGCATCGAGAGCTACGGGGGAGACGTGGACGGCGGGCCCGGCAACGACATGATCAACAACGAGTTGGCCGCCGACAGCGAGATTCACGCGGGATCCGGCAACGACGTCGTGTTCGGCGGCTTCGGCGACGACGAGATCTTTGGAGATAACGGTGACGACGCGCTGCAGGGACTCGGTGGCAACGACTTCCTCGACGGCGGGGCGGGGACCGACAGCTGCCTCCAGGACGACGGCACCGGGACGATCCTGAACTGCCCATAGGCAAGGAGGAAGAGATGACCGATTCGACATTCACACCTCGGCGGTCATTGCAGGCGCTGACGGCGGCGATCGCGCTCGCCGCCGGGCTGCTCGCGGCGGTACCCGACTCCGAGGCGGCGCCCAGGTGCTTCGGGAAGCAGGCGACCAAGGTCGGCACGAACGGGCCCGACAGGATCACCGGAAGCCCGCGCAAGGATGTGATCGTCACGCGCGGCGGTGACGACGTGGTGCAGGCCAAGTCCAACGACGACCGGGTCTGCCTCGGCAACGGCGACGACTTCGCGGGGACGAGCCGCGGCTTCGACAAGATCGACGGCGGAGACGGCGACGACGAGATGCACGGCGGCGGCTTCGCCGGAAGGCGCGACCCGGGCGACGGCGACCTGATCCTCGGCGGTGACGGCAACGACTTCCTCGACGGCACCCGGGGGGAGCTCAAGGACAAGGTCAAGGGCGGTCCCGGCGACGATTTCCTCCAGGGCGGCGAGCTCGCCGACGGAGGGGACGGGAACGACGAGATCCACGCCGAGGGCCACGTCAGCGACAGCCACACCGACAGGGTCTTCGGCGGTCCCGGTAACGACGCGATCTTCGGCGACCAGGACGACAGCGAGAACGAGATCCACGGCGGCGCCGGCGACGACGAAGTCAACGGGGGTCCGGAGGACGACCGGCTGTTCGGCGACGAGGACGACGACAGCCTGTTCGGGTTCGGCGGCAACGACGCGCTCGACGGCGGCGTCGGCATCGACACCTGCGATCAGGGGTCGGGCGCCGGGGCGCTGCTCAACTGCGAGCCGTAGCCCTACGCCACGATCTCTATTTCGGCGTCCTTCGCCACTTCCTCGGGCTTCTCGACCGCGAGCACTGCCTCGAGGGCGCGGATCGCGACCTCGAGCTGGTCGTGGTCGGGCTCGCGCGTGGTCAGGTTCTGGAGCATCAGGCCGGGCCACATGACCGCCCGCACCCACGCCTTGTGGCGGTTGCGGCCGGCCCACTTGATCACCTCGTAGGACAGGCCCGCGATCAGCGGGATTCCGAGGATGCGCGACAGCAGCAGCCAGTACCACTCGGGCAGCCCGATCGGCGCGAAGACGAAGATCGCCAGCACCATCACGATCAGCAGGAAGCTCGTCCCGCAGCGCGGGTGCAGGCGCGAGTAGCGCGCCGCCCGCTCGGGCACGAGGCGGTCGCCCGCCTCGAAGGCGGAGATCGTCTTGTGCTCGGCGCCGTGGTACTCGAACACCCGCCGCAGGTCCGGCATGCGGCTGATCAGAAGGATGTAGCCGATGAAGATCGCGGTCCGCAACACGCCTTCGACGAGCCAGAACAACAGGGCCGAGCCGAGCTGGTCCTTGATCAGGCTCGTGGCGCCGACCGGGACGACGAAGAAGAGGCCGATCGCGAGCACGAGCGACAGCGCGATCGTGATCCCCCAGGTGAGGCCCCCGATCGGCTCCGCGTCCTCCTCCTCGGCGAGCTGGGCGTTGGCGGAGATCGCAAGCGCCCTGAAGCCGATCTTCAGCGACTCGGCGAGCGCGACCACACCGCGGATCACGGGCAGACGAAGCACGCGGTGGCGCTTCGCCCACGAGACCAGCGGCTCGGAGGTCACTTCGATCTCGCCCTCGGGCTTGCGCACGGCGACCGACCACGTCGACACGCCGCGCATCATCACGCCCTCCAGTACCGCCTGACCGCCGATCGGGGCGTCGCGCCCGGCGACCGGCATGCCGTCCGGCATCGCCGGCTCGGAGTCGGTCCCCTCCGGACGATTCCCGTCCGGCCCCGGCACCTGCATCAGGGGCGGCCTAGCCCCGCTTGGCGCGCCTGGCGGCCCGACGCTTGAAGCGCTCCACTCGACCGCCCGTGTCGACCAGCTTCTGCTTGCCGGTGTAGAAGGGATGGCAAGCCGAGCAGAGCTCCACGTGGAGCTCCGGCTTGGTCGAGCGCGTATAGAACTCGTTGCCGCACGAGCAGCGGACGTGGGCAAGCGTGTACTCCGGATGGAGCTCAGTCTTCATCACATCCAATTCTAGCGGCGTGATCTGCCTACTGATTCGCCTGCGAGAGCAGGAACAGTCCGAAGCACGTGAAGCTGATCATCACCGCAAGCATCCAGTACTGCGACCGGGCGGCCGAGCGGGGATCCCTGTACAGCGACAGGGCCCGGTCGTGCGCCAGCGTAAGCCCGGTGACGTGCCCGATGACCAGCGCCGCCACCTGCACGTACCACACTCCGGTCGCGCCGATCAACCCGTAGTCGATTCCCGCTCCTGCCGTCCCGAAGTAGTCCGACCCTTCGCCGAGGGGGTCGGAGAGCAGGTAGCCGAACTGCGCCTGCTCCTGGAACAGGAACAGGCTGAAGTAGTGCGCGACGAGATAGGCGAGCGCGATCGGGATCAGGGTGTGGCCGAAGGCCCGCCGCAGTCGCCCGACCGAGGGTGAGCCCGCGACGGTCCGCATGCCGCGGATCCCGAGCGCGAACAACGCCGCCACCGCGAGCAGCGTCAGGGCGAGGAACAGCGTGTCGGTCAGGCGCAGCGCCTCGGCGAAGCTCAGCCCGCGCTCGACGAGCCAGTCGAACACGCTCTTGATCGGCTCCGTGAGCGCCCCCTCCTGAGCGCCGTCGAAGCTCGTCCCCCCGATCGCGACCAGGACCAGCGCGACCGACCCGGGGACCTCGGCCCAGCGGGGGGCGGCCGAGAACAGCCGCCGCACGCCGATCCGCTGCCCTCGCCGCTCGAGTGCCGAGAGGCGGGAGAACATCCGGAAGTAGGCCGAGAACGCCTCCCCGCGGTCCAGCCATCTTTCGGTCCCGAAGGCGGACATCGCGAACAGGGTCAGGCCGGTGTACACGACCGTCGCCACCGCGACGTCCCGTGGCGCGACGCCGCCCGTCTGCGTGCCCGCGGGGAAGACGAGCTCCAGCCACAGGAAGGCGAGGATCCCGACCACCGCGGGCCACCGACCGAGCCACTCCGGGTAGGGCAGCGGCTGCGGTCGAGGGCGGCGGACGATCACCTGGTAGGCGCCGCCCGCCGCCAGCGCGATCGCGCGCCACGGGTTGAAGGCTCGAAGCACGTCGCCGAACAGCACACTGATCAGCACGCCGCCGAGCCACATCGTCACGAACACGAAGGTGACCGAGAAATTCGCGTTCGGCTGCTCGGTCCCGGACAGCCCCGACCACACGACGAGCCCGAGCAGCGCGACGCCGACGAGCGCGGCGGCGGTCTCGGTCGCCCGGTTGACCACGAGCCGCGACACGCCCGCCGGAAGCGCCCGCCACCGCTCCTGCTCGAAGCGCGGCGAGGTCCACGCCACGGCGAGGGCGCCGAACGAGACGATCAGGACCAGCGACGCCCCCCACGCGAACAACCACGCGGGAATCGGGAGGTCCTGCTTGCCGACGAGCGCGTGGGCGAGCGGTACCAGGACGCCGGTCATTACCCGGGCTCCACCGTGAGCTCGGCGATCTGGGTGGCGGTCTCCTCGAGCTCAACCTCGAAGATCCCCTCGATGTCGGCCGTGAACTCGAAGCTCACCGGCATGCCGGGGACCGTGTCCTGCATCAGGTCGTAGCCGTGGACGTGGACCTCCTCCGCGGCGTCCGAGCGGACGAAGAAGCGGACCTCGTCACCGGTGTTGTAGTCGAGGTCCTGCACGCCGCCCACCGGCTCGCCGCCTTTGACGACGATCGTGGGCGTCGGCTCGCGCGGCGGCTTCTGAGGTACGCCCTCCGTCGTCGCCGGGGTCGTGGTTGTCGCGGCCTGCTCGCCATCGTCGTCGTCGCCACCGCTGAGGACGACGAACAGCACGACGGCCGCGGCGACCAGCGCGACGATCGCGCCGACCCTGAAGCTTGTCGATTGCATGCTCTCTCCTTTCACCGCATGGCTTCGCCACGCGGGGCCGATCCGCCCGCAGGGCGGGCAAATCGCTCGCTGATCGATCTCGAGCTAGATCGAAGGAGGAGCGCGCGGCGCCGCGCCGCCGGCGAGCACCGCGGGAGAGAGGACGATGTCAAGCAGTCGGGGACGAGGGCGCGATCGTGCCGCTTCCGGCGCCGCCGTCGGCTCGAAGCGGGCGGCGATCCGCTCCTCCACAGCCTCGAGGCCGCGGACGGCGAGCCAGGCCAGTGCTCCGAAGGCGAGCGCGAGCGGAACCGCGACGGGGGCGCCCTGCGTGAAGACCGCGCCGACCCCGCCGGGGTGGCCGGCGAGGAAAATGCTCTCGGCCGTCTCCTGGACGGCGAACACGACCAGGATCGCCCCCGCGTACGTGAGGATCCGGCCGAGCGGGGAACGCCGCCTAACGTGGGAGCCGGCGAGACCGCCCTCGACCGTCGCCACGAGCGTGAGCGCCGCGAGCACGGCGAGCGCCGGGACCAGGGCGCTCAGGTAGGAGTGGTTCTGGAGCGCCTCCGACGCCCCGCCGCCGTAGCCCGCCACGTAGCTGAGCTCGTGGACGGCGAAGGCCCCGCCTGCGATCAACGTCGCCGGCCGAAGCGCCGCGATGATCCGTCCCGAGGCGGTCACCGGACCAGTGTATTCACGGCTCAGGTCTCCTGATACAGGGGCCCGTCGCCGCCCTCGGGCAGAGTCAGGCGACCGCCCTTGGCGGTGATCGCGCCGCACTGGACGCAGTTCGACGGCGTCACCTGCAGCTCGATCGTCTCGGCGCCCGACTCGAGCTGGTCGTCGGGAATCTCGTACACCTGGGCGGGGCACATCGACACCCACGTCTGCGCCAGGTCGCGCGGCACCGTGGTCTGCAGCCGGATGTGGTTGGGAGCGTCGTCACGGGTCGCGTTTCCGGAAGCGAACACCGAGGAGAGCTTGTCGAACGCGTACTTGCCGTCCGGCTTCGGATAGCGACGCGCGGCGCCGTCGGCGGCCATCGCGTGCTCGGCGTCGGGCTCGTTGCGCCAGTGTCCCCCCGGAAACGCCCCGCCGGTGACCTCCATCATGCTGGCCAGCGCGCCGCCGAGGAAGAAGCCGTGCGAGAACGGCTGGCGCATGTTGCGGGAGCGATACAGGTCCTTCTCGATGACGCTGCTTCGGACCTTCTCCTCGTAGGCCTCGAAGTTGATCGAGTCGCGCTTCAGCGCGTCGACGATCGCCTCGGCGGCGTACATCCCGGCGTGCATCGCGTAGTGGATCCCCTTCAGCGTCGGCACATTGACCATCCCGGCGGCGTCGCCCGCGATCACCATCCCGGGCACTGCGAGGCGCGACGGCATCGACCAGTAGCCGCCGGACGGGATCGTCTTCGCGCCCCACGCGACCCGCTCCCCGCCCTCGAGGATCCCGCGCACGAAGGGGTGGGTCTTGAGCTCCTGCAGCGCGTCGTGGACGGAGAACGTGGCGTCGGTGTAGTCGAGGCCGACCACGAGCCCGATGCTGACGTGGTCCTCGCCCATCGGGTAGATGAAGCTGCCGCCGAACTCGTTCCACCTGGCGCGCTTGCGCAGCGGCCAGCCCATCGTGTGGATCACGCGGTCGAGCGGCTTGGGGACCTTCCACACCTCCTTCACGCCCAGCTCCCAGCGCTGCGGGTCGCGTCCGTGCAGGTCGTAGTAGTCGAGCGCGGCCTGCGTCAGGTGGCCGAGCGTCCCCTCCGCGAGCACGGTCGCCTTCGCGATCACGTCGGAGCCCGGCTCGAAGTTGGACAGCTCCTCGCCGTCGCGGCCGCGGCCCTTGTCGCCCGAGCGCACGCCCCTGACGATTCGGTCCTCGACCAGCAGCTTGTCCCCCGCCGTCTCGGTCAGCACGTACACCCCCGCCTCCTCGGCCTTCTCGCCCAGGAAGCGACCGAGCTTGGCGACCGAGGTGACGTAGTTGCCGTGGTTGCGGAACGGCGGCGGCATCGGCTTCAGCGGCAGGGCACGCCGTCTGGTCAGCAGGTAGACGGCGTCCTTGGTCACCTCCTGGTAGACGGGCCAGTCCGCCGGCTCGAGGTCGGGGAACAGCTCGCGCATCGCCGAGGGGCGCAAATTCGCTCCGGACAGCAGGTGAGCCCCCGTCGCCTTGCCCTTCTCGATCACCGCCACCGGGACCTCGCCGAGCCGCTCCGTCAGCTCGGGCTCGTCCTCGAGCAGCTGCATGACCCGGATCGCACAGGCGAGGCCGGCGGGCCCGCCGCCTACGATCGCGACCCCGACCTCGATCCGCTCCTCCTCGGGGTCGGTGGGAGGGCCGATGAACTCACGCGCCGGATCTACGGCCGGTGGGAATTGTTCGGGCGCGACTGGCATCGGCGCTCGTTGCTCGTTGCTCGTTGCTCGAGCTACGAGCTACCAGCTACGAGCTCCCCTTCTTCGCTTTGATTGCTTCGGTGAGCTTCGGCAGGATCTTGTGGAGGTCCCCCACTACTCCGAGGTCGCAGAACTCGAAGATCGGGGCGTTCGGGTCCTTGTTGATCGCAAGGATGTTCTCCGAGCTCTGCATCCCAACCTTGTGCTGGATCGCGCCGGAGATCCCGGCGGCCAGATAGAGGCGCGGGGCGACGGTCTTGCCGGTCTGGCCGATCTGCGCCGCGTACGGGTACCAGCCGGCGTCCACCACGGCTCGGGTCGCCGCCACGGCACCCCCGAGCGCCTCGGCCAGCTCCTCGGCGAGCTTGAAGTTGTCCGCCTCGCCGAGCCCTCGGCCGCCGCCGACCAGCAGCTCGGCGTCCTCGATGTTGACGTCCTCGCCGCGCGACTCGCCCCGCGTGACCATCGTCGCCTTCGTCGACCACGTCGACAGCTCGACCTCGATGTCGGCCACCTCGGCCGACCCGCCGTTTCGCTCCGTCGCGTCGAACGCGTTCAGCCGGCCGATGATGATCCCGGGCTCCTCGACGTACCCGACGTCGACGATCGCTGAATCCTGGAGCACCGGCCGTTCCGCGACGAGCTTGCCGTCGTCGACCTTGACCGCGGTGACCTCCATCGTCACGCCGGCGCCCAGCCGCGCGGTCAACCCGGCCCCGATCTCGAACCCGAGCAGTCCGCCGCCGAACAGCGCGTAGGAGTAGCCCTCCTCGGCGATCAGCTTCGCCATCACGTCGACGATCGGCTGCGCGAGGCCCTCGGGTGCCGCCTTGGCGCGCCACACCTTCGACGCGCCGTACGCGCCCAACCCCTGGCAGGCGTCGTCGGCGACCTCGCCGACGACGGCGACGGCGGCCTCGGTCCCGAGCTCGCCCGCGAGCTTCGCCGCCTCGGACACCGCGCCGAGCGAGTTCTTGTTGAAGTTGCCCTCGTCGTCGTGCAGGGCGTACACGAGGATGCCGGCCATCAGATCAGCTTCCTTTCCTCGAGCCACGCGACCACCTTCTCGACGGTCTCGTTCGTGTCCTCGTCCTCGATGATCTCGCCGGCCTCCTTCTGCGGCGGCGGGTTGATCTCCAGCACGGCCGTCCTCGAGCCGCCCTCGCCGACCCGGTCCGGCTCGATCCCGACGTCGGAGGTGGCCTTGGTGTCGAGCGGCTTCTTCTTCGCCCCCATGATCGCCTTCAGGGAGGGGTAGCGAGGCTCGTTGATCGCGTCGCCGACGCTGATCACAGCGGGCAGCTCGACGTCCACGGTGTCGTAGCCGTACTCGGCCTGGCGCTCGCAGCGCAGCTTGCCGTCGGAGACGTCCATCTTGATCACCTGGGTCAGCGAGGGCATCTTGAGGTGGTCGGCGACGACGGCGCCGATCGTGTAGCACTCGCCGTCGTCGGACTGCTGGCCGAGCAGGACCAGATCGGGGCTCTCGCTCTCCAGCACCTTGGCCAGGGCGTAGCCGGTGGCGCACACGTCCGATCCGGTCAGCGCCTCATCCGTCAGGTGGACCGAGCGATCGGCGCCGAGCGCGACGGCCTTGTGGAGGGCGCGGACGGCACTCTCGGGGCCCATCGTCACGGCGACGATCTCCTCGACGTCCTGCCCCCCTTCCTTGATCTGCATCGCGGCCTCGAGCGCGTGCGTGTCGAAGGGGTTGAGGTTCTTCTCCCCGCTGCGGTCGAGGCGCTTCGTCGCGGGGTCGATCCGCTTCTGGACCGAGGCGTCCGGGACCTCCTTGCATAGGCAGCAAATCTTCAACTCAGGACTCCCTTGCGGTCGGAGTTGCTGTGGTGGCGGCGGGGCATTCTAGTGCCTTCGCGGCCTGGTTGACTGACCAGTCAATCGCCCTCTTTATACCCGATCGCGGGCTCCCCCGACCGCCGAGTGACGCATTCGGTACCCCATGGACTACCAAACTCGTCACTCGATCTGGGCGGCGCGCAAGCGGGGCAGCTAGCCAACCGCGCCGCGGATGAACTCGACGATCTCGTCCGTCGAGGCGCCGGGGGTGAAGATCTCGGCGACGCCGAGCTGCTTCAGCTCCGGGATGTCGTCGTTGGGGATCGTGCCGCCCACGGTCAGCACGACGTCCTCGGCGCCCTGCTCGCGCAGCAGCTCGACCACGCGAGGGACCAGGGTCATATGGGCGCCTGAGAGGATCGACAGGCCGATCGCGTCGGCGTCCTCCTGGATCACGGTGGCGGCGATCTGCTCCGGCGTCTGGTGCAGTCCCGTGTAGATCACCTCCATCCCGGCGTCGCGTAACGCCCGGGCGATTATCTTGGCGCCCCGATCGTGCCCGTCGAGCCCCGGCTTCGCGACCACGACGCGGATCTTGCGCTCGCTCGCCCCGGACCCGGCGGGGTTCTCTGCGGTGGCTTCCACGCAGCGAAATCTAGAGGGTCGCGACCGTTCGGCGAGGAAGGATCGCCGGGTCGGGACTGTGCTTGCTACGCCCCGAACTCGGTCAGCGAGCCGACCAGCGAGATCACGACGATCAACAGCGTGATCAAAGAGCAGCAGCCCGGCGAGCGCGAGGAACGCGGTTCGGACGCCCCTCGTCTCATCGTCGACGTGGTGCACCGCATGCTCGTTGAGCGTCACGTGCACCTCGAGCGTCGTCGAATTCGAGGTCGTTCCGGATGAGATCGACGGCTGGGACGTCGAGAAGCCCGACGAGGAGCAGACCACCCGTGTGCATGCGCCGCAAACCACGTTCCCGGGGCATGAAATCGTCGCCCGGGGTCGAACTACGCAGAAGTCACACATCGGTCCGATCGGAGCGCCATGCTTCCGGCCCGGACCATTGGGAACAGGAGGGAACCGTGTACGACGCGTACGACGTCCTCTACCTCGACCAGACCAGCCATCAGAGTGTGATCGCCGCGGGACTGGGCCGGGAATCGGCCGTGGACCTCGCGCGCGCCGAGGCGCGCCGCCGGCGCGTCGGTCGCATGTTCCTGGCGGGGTCCGAGCCCTCGCCGCGGGGCGAGCTCGTGCTGATCGTCGAGGCGCACCGCAAGGCCGCCTGACCGCCGGCGTCGCGGCGGGGCCGCTCCCCGTCGCTAGAAGATCGGCGTCTCGGTGTAGGTGCCGAAGACCTCTTGCAGCGCGGCGATCATCTCGCCCTCGGAGGCGCGGGCCCGAGCGGCCTCGATGAAGTGCGGCATCAGGTTGCGATCTGAAGCCGCCGCCTGCTTCAGCTCCGCAATGGAGCTCTCGACCGCCGCGGGGTCGCGGCGCGAGCGGGTCGCCTCGAGACGGCCGACCTGCTTGCGCTCCATGGCCGGGTCGATGCGCAGGATCGGGATCTGCTCCTCGTCCTCGAGCTCGTAGTCGTTGACCCCGACCACGATGCGCTTGCGGTCGCGGACTTCCTCCTGGTAGCGGAACGACGCGTCGGCGATCTCGCGCTGCGGGAAGCTCTGCTTGATCGCCTCGACCATGCCCCCCAGCTCGTCGATGCGCGCGAAGTACTCGTACGCGGCGCGCTCCATCTCGTCGGTCAGGGTCTCGACGAAGTAGGAGCCGCCAAGCGGGTCGACCGTGTTCGGCGACCCCGGACTCGTGCGCGATCACCTGCTGGGTGCGGAGCGCGAGCTGCACCGCGTCCTCGGTCGGCAGCGCCAGCGCCTCGTCGTAGGAGTTGGTGTGCAGCGACTGCGTCCCCCCATCACCCCGGCCAGCGCCTCGAGCGTCGTGCGGACGACGTTGACGAGCGGTTGCTGCGCGGTCAGCGACACACCCGCGGTCTGGGTGTGGAAGCGCATCATCAGCGACCGCGGGTCGCTCGCCCCGTAGGTGTCCCTCATCTCCCGCGCCCAGATGCGGCGCGCCGCCCGGTACTTGGCGATCTCCTCGAAGAAGTCGATGTGGGCGTTGAAGAAGAACGACAGCCGCGGCGCGAACTCGTCGACGTCGAGGCCGCGCGCGATCGCCTCCTCGACGTAGGTGAAGCCGTCCTTGAGCGTGAACGCTAGCTCCTGCTGCGCGGTCGAGCCGGCCTCGCGGATGTGGTATCCGGAGATCGAGATCGGGTGCCAGCGCGGCATGTTCGCCGAGCACCACTCGACCATGTCGGTGACCAGGCGCATCGCCGGCTCGATCGGGAAGCACCACTCCTTCTGGGCGATGTACTCCTTGAGGATGTCGGTCTGGATCGTGCCGCCCAGCCGCTCGGCGCCGATCCCGTTCTCCTCGGCCGCGACGACGTAGAACGCCAACAGGATCGCCGCCGGGGCGTTGATCGTCATCGACACGGTGACCTCGTCCAGCGGGATGCCGGCGAACAGCGTCTCCATGTCGTCGACGGTGTCCAGCGCGACGCCCTCGACGCCGACCTCGCCCAGGCTGCGGTTCTGGTCGGAGTCGAGGCCCATCAGGGTGGGCATGTCGAACGCGGTCGACAGCCCGGTCTGACCGTGCTCGAGCAGGTAGCGGAAGCGCTCGTTCGTCTCCTCGGCCGTGCCGTAGCCCGCGAACTGGCGCATCGTCCACAGGCGGCCCCGGTACATCGACGGGTAGATGCCGCGCGTGTACGGGTACTCGCCCGGGAACCCGAGGTCGCGCTCGTCCTCGCTGTCGGCACGGTCCTCCTCGGTGTACAGGGGGTGGACCGGGAGGCCGGAGATCGTGTCGAAGAGCGCGTCGCGCTCCGGCTCGCGCGAGTACACGTCCTGCTGCCACTCGTGGGCGCGTTTGCGAGCGCGGGGCTCGGTGGCCATGGGGCGAAGTCTAGACGCGGGTCCCGCGGCCTAATCGAGCGAGGGCGGACGGCGCTCGGCCCACGGCCGCTCGGCCTCGATCTGGGCGGCGAGCGACAGCAGCGTCGCCTCGTCGTTGGGCCGGCCGACGAGTTGGACGGAGAGCGGCAGGCCGCCGGCGGTGAAGCCCGCGGGGACCGCGGCGGCCGGCTGGCCGGTGTAGTTCCAGATTCCCGTGAACGGATAGACGCGGCTCATCCCGAGCGTGACGCGGAGCGCTCCCCTTCCCTCCCAGCGCCCCACCCCGACCGCCGGCAGGCCGACCGCCGGGGTCAGGAGCACGTCGTGGTCGTCGAACAGGCGGTTGATCCGGGTCGTGTGCTTGGGAATCGCCTCCCGCTGGCGCCGCAGGGCACGGCGGCCGATCAGCGAGCCGAGCGGGCCGAACCCACGCGTGCGTCGCTCGAGCTCCTCGGGGTGGGGGACGGCGCGCACGTCGTCGCGAATCCCGCGCAGGTAGAGCGCCACGACCCCGTTCCCGACCATCCCGTAATCGGGGTCGCGTTCGCGGACCTCGTGGCCGAGCGAGCGAAGCAGCTCCGCCGTCTCCTCGACAGCGCTACGGACCGCGTCATCCAGGATCGGCGGGGCGATCTCCCGCGGGGCGCGGGTCGAGGTGGCGATCCTCAGCCGGCCGGGCGCGCTGCGGGCCGCCTCCGCGAACGGCCGATCCGGCGGCGGCGGCGATTCCACATCCCCCGGCACGGGACCGGCGGTGGCGTCGAGGTAGAGGGCGGTGTCGATGACCGACCGCGTGAGGCAGCCGTTGACCGACAACCCGTGCCAGTGCTCGGGAAGCGGCGCGAGCGAGATCCGTCCGCGCTGCGGCTTCAGCCCGAAGAGCCCGCAGTCGGCGGCGGGGATGCGGATCGACCCGGCGCCGTCGGACGCCGAGGCGGCCCCGACGAGCCCTGCCGCCACCGCCGCGCCGCTTCCCCCGCTCGAGCCTCCCGGGGTGCGTCCGAGGTCCCACGGGTTGCGCGTCACTCCCCAGGTCTTCGAGTCCGTGAAGCCGCAGATCGCGAGCTCGGGGAGGTTCGTCTTCCCGATCAGGATGGCGCCGGCGGCGCGCAGCCGCTTGACCATCTCCGCGTCGTCGGCGGCGGGTCGATCGAACCCCGCGGTTCCGAAGGCGGTGACGTCGCCCGCGACGTCGCTGACGTCCTTGATCGCGATCGGCACGCCGTGCAACGCGGCGTCCTCGCCCGCCGAGCGGCGACGGTCGGCCTCCGCCGCCTCCGCCAGAGCCCTCTCGCCCCAAACGACCCGAAACGCGTTCAGCTTCGGGTCCAGCCGGGAGATCCGGTCGAGGTGGAGCTCGACCAGCTCGCGCGAGCTGACGTCGCCGGCGCGGATCAGCTCCGCCTGGCGGGCGATCCCGGCGTATGCGAGCTCCGTGGCGTCCACGCGCGGCCCGAGCCTAGACGACGACCGGACCACTAGCCTGCCTTGCCTGGTGAGCGGAGAGCCCGGCCCAGCGCAGCTCTACCGGCGCATCCTCTCAACGCTGCGGGCGGAGGCCTTACCCCTGCTGACCGTCGCGGCGATCGTGTTCGTGCCGCTCAGCCTGCTCGAGGCACTGAGCGACCAGGTGCTCGAGATCCACGCGGAGGACGTCACGGTCCTCGAGATCGGGGGGGTCGCCGTCGCCGCCCTCGCCCAGGTCGGCACGTCCCTCGTCGGCGAGGTGTTCTACGCCGGGGCGGTCGCGACCCTGATCCTCGGGAAGCGAACCGGCATCCGCCGTCGCCTGAGCGACGTGGCGCGTGAGCTCCCCTACCTGCGCCTGCTCGCGGTCGACCTCCTGTACAGCGTCGGCGTCGCGTTGCTCTTTCTGCTGCTGATCGTCCCGGGGATCCTGTTCTTCGCCTACTTCGCGCTGACCGCTCCGATCGTTGAGATCGAGGATCGCGGGATCCGGGCGGCATTCCGTCGCAGCCGCCAGCTCGTCCGGGGACACTTCTGGACGGTGCTCGCAATCCTGCTGCCCGTGTCGGTCGCGATCGAGCTGATCACCGAGGCCGACCAGGCCGCGGTCAACGCTCTGCTCGGCGACTCCCTGCTCTCCGACTGGCTTGGGACGTCGATCGTCAACGTCGCGCTGACCCCGATCTACGCGGTCGCCGCCGTGGTCCTGACGATCGAGCTCATCGAGGCGAAGGGGGATCCGCTTCCGGCGCCCTCACCTGCGCCGCAGTGAGCCCGGACCGCCCCAACCGCGCGCCCGGCGGCGAGCCGCCAGCCACGTCCCGCTCCCACCGATCGCCGCCGCGGCGATCGTGGTTCCCGCGATCGCCAGCCGGCGCCCCAGCCTCTCGAAGCGCATGATCCTCCACCCTTCGCGGGCGGCGACCTCGGCGAGCTCCTGATCGGGATTGACCACGACCGGATTGCCGACGGCACGCAGCATCGGCAGATCGGAGGCCGAGTCCGAGTAGGCCCACGACTGTGCGACGTCGATCTCGTGCTCCTCCGCGAACCGCTGCATCGCCTCGACCTTGCCCTCCCCGTAGATGAACGGGCCCTCGATGTCGCCGGTCAGCGTCCCGTCCGCCGCGACCTCGTAGCGCGTGCCTATCCCTCCCTCGAACCCCAGCACCTCGGCGAGCAGCTCGACGAGGGGGTTGCTCGCGGCGCTGACGATGAAGGCGGGGCGCCCGGCGTCCTGATGCATGTGGACCTCGTCCATCATCTGCGGATAGATCCGCGGCAGGATCCCGGCGAGAAGGTCGGGCGCCATGCGCGCCACATCCTTCTCGGGCACCCCCTCGAGCAGGTCCTTGACCAGCGCCAGAACGGCCTGGGTGCTCTCGTCGGTCGATCCGCGGAGGCGAAAGCGCAGGTGGTCGAGCCCCCACGCGGCGAGCTGACGGCGACGCACCATCCCCGACCGGTACGCGGCGCGGCCGAAGTGCATCGCGCTCGACCCCGCCATCAGGGTCTTATCCAGATCGAAGAAAGCTGCGGGCTTCAGGAGCCGTTGACTTCAAGCACGATCGCGTCGCCCTGACCGCCGCCGCTGCAGATCGCCGCGCAGCCGAGGCCGCCGCCGCGGCGACGCAGCTCGTGGATCAGCGCGCCGACGATCCGCGCGCCCGAGGCGCCGATCGGGTGACCGAGGGCGATCGCGCCGCCGTTGACGTTCACCTTCTCCTCGTCGACCTGGAGCATCCGCACCGAGTTGATCGCCACCGACGCAAACGCCTCGTTGATCTCCCACAGATCCACGTCCTGTGGGGTCTTGCCGATCTTCTCGAGCGCCTGCTCGGCGGCCTTTGCCGGCGTGCGGGCGAGATATGCGAAATCGTCCGCGACGGTCCCGTACGCGAGCACCCGAGCGATCGGCGTGCGTCCCTGCTGCTTCGCCCACTCCTCAGAGGCCGCTACGACCGCGCCGGCGCCGTCGTTGACACCGGGCGAGTTGCCGGCCGTGTGCGAGCCCTCCGGCGAGCCGACGGGCCGCAGCTTGGCGAGCACCTCGACCGTTGTGTCGGGACGGATCGCCTCGTCGGCCTCGACGAGCTTCTCCTCCTTGCGCGCCTGCACGGTGACGCCGACGATCTCCTCCGCCATACGGCCCTCGTCGGTGGCCTTGGCGGCGAGCCGGTGCGAGCGCTCCGCCCAGCGGTCCATGTCGGCGCGGGTCAGCTCGAGCTCGTCGGCGACCTCGCTCGCCTCGGCGATCATCTCCTTGCCGGTGAACGGGTTGGTGAGCCCGTCGTGGGTCATCGCGTCGATTGCCTTCACGTCCCCCATCCGGAAGCCGAAGCGGGCGTTGGGCAGCATGTATGGGGCGCCGCTCATCGACTCCATGCCACCCGCGACGGCGATCTCGAGATCGCCCGCGCGGACGGCCTGGTCGACGAGGCCGAGCGCACGCATCCCCGACGCACACACCTTGTTCACGGTCTCCGAGGGGACCTCGCGCGGGACGTCCGCCTTGATCTGCGCCTGGCGCGAGGGGATCTGGCCCTGGCCGGCCTGCAGGACCTGTCCGTATACGACCTGCTGGACCTCGTCGGGCGCGACCTCGGAGCGCTCCAGCGCCGCCCCGATCGCGGTCCCGCCGAGATCCGTGGCGTCCTTGGAGGCGAGCGCGCCGCCCATCTTCCCGAACGGGGTTCGCGCTGTGCCGAGGATGACTGTGCTTGGCATCTGTCCTCTCTCAGTGGCCGATGGGCGGCCAATGCTAGAACACCGGAATCGACGTCCACGTCGCCGACATCCCGCCGGACCAGGTCGAGGCCGATCTACTGTGCCTCGGGTTGTTCGACGGAGACGAGGTGCCCGAGCCGTTCGCCGGGGTGCCCGGGGCCGGGGATGCGAAGTCCGGCTACAAGAAGCTCGCCCTTCTGCATCCGCAACGCCCGGGTCGCGTCGCTGTCGTCGGACTCGGCTCGCGAGACGAGTTCGAGCCCGAGCGGGCCCGGGTCGCCGCGGCGCTCGCGACCAGGCAGGCGACCTCCCACGAGGCTCGGACGGTCGCCTGGCTCCCGCCCTCGGCCGGCGACCCGGCCGCGGTGGGATCGGCGCTCGTCGAGGGCACGATTCTCGCCGCCTACCGGTTCGACAGCTACAGGAGCGCCGACGCGGATGAGCCCCGAGCGCGGATCGAGACCCTCACCCTGCTCGGCGACGACGGGCTGTCGGCGCCCGCCGAGGCGTCAAGGATCGCGACCGAGGCGGAGAACCGCGCGCGCGAGCTTCAGGACCAGCCCTCCAACGTCGCTACCCCCTCCTACCTGGCCGAGCGCGCGCTCCAGATCGCCGCTGGCGACGACCGCGTGACCGCCGAGGTGCTGGAGCGCGAGGAGATCGAGCGCCTGGGGATGGGCGGGCTGACGGCGGTCGCGCGCGGAAGCGACGAGGAGCCCCGAATGATCGTGCTCCGCTACGGCGGAGGCCCCGAAGGCTCCGAGCTGCTGGCGCTGATCGGCAAGGCGGTGACATTCGACTCCGGCGGGATCTCGATCAAGCCGGCGTCGCACATGAACGAGATGAAGATGGACATGTCCGGGGGCGCCGCCGTCCTCGAGGCCGTCGCGGCGATCGCCGAGCTCGGCCTGGAGCTGAACGTGCTGGCCGCGATCCCGTCGACGGAGAACATGCCCAGCGGCCACGCGCTCAAGCCGGGGGACATCATCAACCAGCACAACGGCAAGACGGTCGAGATCGTCAACACCGACGCCGAGGGCCGGCTGATCCTCGCCGACGCCCTGAGCTGGTGCGCGGAGCAGGGCGCCGACCGCATGATTGATCTCGCCACCCTGACGGGGGCGGTGTTGGTGGCGCTCGGCTCCACATACGCAGGGTTGATCTCCAACGACGACGAGTGGGCCGAGCGGGTCCGCGCGGCGGCGGAGGAGACCGGCGAGCTGGCATGGCGCCTTCCCCTCCACGCCGAGTACAAGGAGCTGACCAAGGGAACGGTCACCGACCTGGTCAACGCCTCGGAGAAGCGCAAGGCGGGGCCGATCTACTCCGCGTCCTTCCTCGAGGAGTTCGTCGACGGCGTCCCATGGGTACACCTCGACATCGCCGGCACCGCGTGGGACGTCGGCCGGGAGTACGTGGGCAACGGCGCGACCGGGTACGGCGTCCGGCTGCTGGTGGCGCTGGCGCGCGGGCTAGTCGCCTAGGCGCCGTGGACTTCGACCTCTCAGACGAGCAGCTGCTGCTGCAGCGCACCGTGCGGGACTTCGCCCGGGAGGAGGTGGCGCCCGTCGCCGAGGAGCTCGACCGCACCAAGAGCTTCCCGTACGAGATCGTCGCCAAGCTGGGCGAGCTGGGGCTGATGGGGATCCCGTTCCCGGAGGAGTACGGCGGGGGCGGTGCGGACACGCTCTCCTACACGCTCGCAGTCGAGGAGCTCGCGCGCGTCGATTCGTCCGTCTGCATCACGATGGCCGCGCACACCTCGCTCGGGACGATGCCGATCCACCTGTGGGGCACGAGCGAGCAGAAGGAGGATTGGCTGCCGGAGCTGTGCGAGGGGCGCCGCCTCGCCGCGTTCGGGCTCACCGAACCCGAGGCGGGCTCGGACGCCGGCAACACCCGCACTCGGGCGCGGCTCGCGGACGGCGAGTGGGTGATCGACGGCGCGAAGCAGTTCATCACCAACGCCGGCACCGACATCAGCGGCTGCGTCACGATCACCGCCCGAACCGACGAAGGCGAGATCTCGAACCTCATCGTCCCCAATGGGACGCCGGGATACGACCAGGGCGAGCCGTACCGGAAGATGGGCTGGAACGCCTCCGACACCCGCCCGCTCTCGTTCGAGGGCTGCCGGGTGCCGGAGTCGAACCTGCTCGGCCGCCGGGGGGACGGGTTCAAGAACTTCCTCAACATCCTCGACGGGGGTCGGATCGGCGTCTCGGCGATGGGCGTCGGGCTGGCGCAGGGTGCGCTCGACGAGGCGCTGTCGTACGCGAAGGAGCGCCGCGCGTTCGGCCAGCCGATCTCCAAGTTCCAGGCGATTCAAGCCAAGCTCGCGGACGTGTCGGCCGAGATCGAGGCCGCCCGCCTGCTGACCTACAGGGCGGCGGTCCTCAAGGACCGAGGGCACCCGTTCACGATGGTGGCGGCGCAGGCGAAGCTGAAGACCGGGCGGCTCGCGGTCCGCGCGACCGAGGAGGCGGTCCAGATCCACGGCGGCTACGGATACATCGAGGAGTACCCGGTGTGCCGGTTCTATCGCGACGCGAAGATCCTCACGATCGGCGAGGGAACCGACGAGGTGCAGCAGATGGTGATTGCCCGCGAGCTGGGTTGCTAGCGGTCCTCAGGGCTCCTAGGCGGCGGGTCGTGCGGTGGGCGCAGTCGGCGGGCGACCCGATAGCTCGGTCGCCCTGCCGATCCCGTAGTGGCCCGACAGCTCCTTCTCGCGCTCGATGTCGAGCGGCTCGCCGGGCTCAATCCTCGGCGCGCCCCGGAGCACGTCGCGCGAGTACGGCACCCAGACGTGGCCGGCCCCGGCGACCGCATCGCTTGCCGGAACCAGCGAGCGACGACCGAAGCGCCCGATCCTCGCCAGCAACCACACGGGCTCGCCGCTGCGCTCGTCCACGTACACGCCCTCGACCTTGCCGACGGTGGCGCCGCCGATCTCGTCGAGTCGCGCTCCGCCCCAGCCCTTGATCTCGTCCAGGCCGGGAAGCTCGCTGACTGGCTCAGCCATCGGCGGCTCTTTGTAGCAACTCGCGGGCGGCCGACGCCGGATCCGTCTCCCGCCTCACGACCCGCCGCAGCAGCTCCGCGACCTCCGGATCGTCGGCGGCCTGCGCCTCGAGATCCCGGCGCAGCCGCGCGGCCGCGAGGCCGAGCACCTCGTTTCGCAGGTTGCGGTCCCGACGCGCCTCGAGCGTCCCCTCCGCCTCGATGTGTCGGCGGTGCTCGTCGATCTTCGTCAGCAGCTCGGCCACCCCCTCGCCCCGCGCCGCCTCCGTGCGCAGCACGGGCACCCTCCAGGATCCCTTCGGACCGAGCGCGAGCACGGTCCGCACCTCGCGCTCCATCGTGTCGGTGAGGGGATGGTCCGCCTTGTTGATCGCGATCACGTCCGGGATCTCCATCACGCCCGCCTTCAGCGCCTGGATCGAGTCCCCGGAGCCGGGCATCAGCACGAGCACGACCGTGTCGGCGTGGTCGACGACGTCGATCTCCGCCTGGCCGACGCCTACCGTCTCCAGCAGGACGTCATCCTTGCCTGAGGCGTCCATGACGAGGGCGGCCTGCAGCGCCGCCTCCGCGAGCCCGCCGAGCGCACCCCGGCTCGCCATCGAGCGGATGAACACGCCCGGGTCGAGGAAGTGATCGGACAGCCGGATCCGGTCTCCCAGCAGCGCCCCGCGCGTGAACGGGCTCGAGGGATCGATCGACAGCACGCCGACCTCCCGGTCCGCCTCGCGCAGCTCCTTGGTCAGCGCCCCGATCAGCGTGCTCTTGCCGACCCCGGGCGGGCCCGTGAGCCCGACGATCCTTGCGCGGCCCGTCTTCGGGAACACCTCCCGGACCAGCTCCCAGCCCGCCGGATCGCCGTTCTCGATCAAGGTGATCGCGCGGGCCAGCGCGCGCTTGTCGCCCGCCAGCAGCCGCTCGGCCAGGGAATCAGACGCGCGATCTGCAAGCAGATCGCGCGGTTTGGAAGAGCGCGGGGTGCTGCTGCCTGACATCGAGGCTGAGTCTACGGGCGCCACCGGCTCGCGCCCGCGCCGCCGCCCGATCCTATGATCCGCACCGTGAGCCAGAGCTCCGATACGACGCTGCGCGAAGCCGAGGACGCGCCGCCCGCCGCGACGGAGCCCGATGCCACCGCCGACGGTCGGCGCGCCGGTCCGCTCGTGCTGCTCAGGTTCATGGCCCGCCGGGGAATGCTGAACACCAAGTACGCGCGCCTGGCGCTTCGCTACCTGCGCCGGCGTCTGTTCACCGCGGCCGGGTGGCGCTGGCAAACGGACGGCCCGCTGTTCCTGGGGCGCCGGTTGGAGCTGCAGATCGGACGGCGCGGAACGATTCGGTTCGGCCGTTTCGTGTGGGTGGGCGACGGCACGAAGATTCGCTGTCACGAGGGCGAGGTGTCGATCGGCGCCAAGACCGTGCTCGGGCAGGAGTGCACGATCTCGGCCTACCGGCATGTGCGGATCGGCGAGCAGTGCGTGATCGCGGACCGCGCGATGTTCATCGACTTCGACCACGGGGTCGTCGACGTTGAGCGAGCGATCCGCCACCAGGGGATCTACAAGCGCGACGTGGACGTCGGCTCCAACGTGTGGATCGGATACAACGCGTCGATCCTCCGAGGGGTGCGGGTGGGCGACAACTCGATCGTCGGCGCGAACGCCGTGGTGACCCGCGACGTGCCGGCGAACGCCGTCGTCGGCGGGGTGCCGGCCCGGATCATCCGCATGCGCGAGGCGCCCCGCACGCTGCGGTGGAGCGACCCGGTCGAGCCGTAGCGTCTTTCGCGGTTGCCTCGAGCGACCGAGGCGTACACTTCATTCAACAGGGATACGAGCGGGTCGCGGGCAAGCTCACTTCTCCTGAACTGAACGAAGAACCAATGACCGTCCCCGCGGTCGCCTTGGGGCTTCGGACAATCACCGGTTGGAAGGAAAGCGATGCGAAGCCTGAAGTGTCCTAGCTGCGGTCTTGAAGTGAGTGCCATCGACCCGATGGGTGAGCTTTGTTTACGCTGCCGAGTCCGCGAGGGGAGATTCGTGCGACTTCAGCCGCACGCCATCGCCCCGCGCAAGACGCCGACCGACAGCCTCCAGTCACAGGAAAGCTGACATGGTCATCCAGGTCACCGAGGAGAGCACCGAGCGCGGTCCGCACACGATCCGGATCGAGGGCGAGCTCGATCTCGCCACCGTCAGCTCCCTCGAGGCGGCAGTGGTCAGGGCGGTCGAGCGTAAAAAGTTCCCCATCCTGATCGATCTCGGCGCCTGCACGTTCATCGACTCGTCGGTGATCGCCGCGCTGCTGCGCGCCGTCGCCAGGGTGGAGCAGGCCGACGGATCCGGACCGTCGCTCGCGGTCGCCGCGCAGGCGCAGCCGCTTCAGGTGCTGCGGCTGACCGCGATCGACCAGCGCATGCCGATCTTCCCCACCACCGCGGAAGCCCAGCGGGCGCTCCTGGACGGCGGGGTCGACGGCACAGACGTTCGCCGCAAATAGCGGCAACGACTCCCGGGGCAACGCCAGAGCGGTTTATAAGACCGGGCCGCAGGGGAAGCAGGGGGAGTCTCTTCAGATCTGTCGAAGAGCCGGGCTGGCCTTCAACAAGGCGCGCGCCGGGGCTTCGGTCGGATCGCTCTCGAAGCCGATTCGGATCGGAGGTCCGGGGCCCGAGCGCACCTAGACGACGTTCCACCCCCTCCCAGAGGGGTTATCCCAGGAAAACAGACAGGCACGACGCCTGTTGGGGAATGAGGGGCGGGCGGCGAGGCCCGCCCCTCACCGTTTCAGCAATACCGGGCGACCCGCCTCAGCGACTCAAATCCGACTCGGCGGCAGGCAGTTCCTCGTCGGGCTCGGCCGGGGTGGCCCCGGGGATCGGCTCGAGCACGAACACCTCGAGGGCGATCTCGGGGTCCTCGTGCACCTGGCTCATGTACGCGATCACCTTGCGGTCGGTCGCGCCCTCGATGATGTCCCTGAACTGCACCTCCATCGCCTTCTGGAAGCTGCGACGGATGTCGTGCACCGCCTGCGCCTCGCCCTCGGCGATCAGGGTGCGCTCGACGCGGGTGAAGCCCCCGCGCAGCAGGCAGATCACCGTGTCGTCGAGCAAATAGGTCTTGGCCTTCGTCGGACCCTTGCCGTAGTAGCGGCTGTGAAGCTGCACCAGCCCCGTTGAAATCGAGGCCAGCACCTCGCCCCTCGGTCGCCCGTCCGTGCTCACCGCATCGTCTCCCAACGAATCCCTCGTTGTGGTCGCCCCCCTTTCGTTCGACACCAACGCGCGACGGGAAGAGTTGCGGAAGACCCAACGGGCGTACTACAAGCCTACTCTAGTCGTCTCGGGGCTCCTCGACGAGCTCCTCGTGCCTGTCGACCACGGGGTGATCGACTGGCTCGAGCACGAACACCTCCACGGCAATGTCGGGGTCGTGATGGATCTGGCTCATGTAGGCCAGCACCTCCCGGCCCGTGCCATGCTCGACGACCTTCGTGAACTCGCCCTGCATCGCGGTCTGGAAGCTGAGCCGGATGTCGTGGACCGCGTCGGCGTCGCCCCCGTCGATCAGGGTTCGCTCGACCGTGGTGAAGCCCCCCTCGAGCAGGCAGACAAGCGTGTCGTCGACCATGTAGGCCTTGGCCCTCGTCGGGCCCTTGCCGTAGTACTCCGAGTGAAGCCTGACTAGCTCGCGAGAAACGTCCGCGAGCGCACTGGAGCTCTGACCTTCCACCCGCACCTCCTTCGGTGCCCCACGGTAGCACCGGGCGGCTCCCTGCAACGGACTGGACCGCCGGACCGGCGCCGGGGTGTAGCATGGGCTCGGGTCGCATGACGGCGCTGACCACGTGACGTCCGGCGGCACGCCTGGCACGATTGGACGGGCACCTGCACCACCGGCGCGCAGAGGTCCGGACTGTCCACGGTCAACCACGACCGGGGGTGATCGCGCTGCAGGATCCGGATCGATACGACGAGCCCGCCGACCCCTTCGAGTCCGAGGGCGAGACGGCCGAGCCGCCGACCGAGCGCGCCGTGACCGAGGCGGTCACGGAGGAGTTGCTCCATATCCATCGCCAGTCCTACGGGGGCGGCGCGGAACACGCGGTCACTCACATGGTCGACGACACGCTGATCGTCCTGCTCGACGGCCTGGAGCTGCTCCCCAACGAGGAGTTCCTGATCAGCAACGGTGAGGAGGACGCGGTCTCCAGGCTGCGCACCCACTACCAGAAGGCGATCGAGCCGACGTTTCGCGCCGCGGTGGAGCGGGCGACGGGGCGGCGGGTGATCGCGTTCGCGAGCCACGTCACGCTCGAGGGGCCGCGCTTCGCGCTCGAGGTCTTCCGGCTCGAACCGCGTTAACCGACCGCGCGCTCAGCCCCGCGACGCCTGACGCCCGCGCGTCGCCCCGGCCCCGTCCTGGTCGAAACCGCCACCTGGCCCGCGAACAACGGTCTCGGGAGGCTCGCGCAACGGATGCCAGTTGGAGTCGCGCAGCTCCTCGCAGATCCGCTTCGTGAGCAGGTACGCGGCCGCGGGGAGCACGAACACCGCCACCCGGAAGATCCACACCTGGGTGCCGTAGTCGATCCCGAACGAGACGAACACCCGGTCCGCGGACGCGGCGAGGAAGATCAGCACGATGAAGGTGAACATCGCGACCCCGATCGCCGTGCGCCACGGGTTGTCGCGGGGACGGTCGAGCAGGTTGTGGGCGGCGCGATCGCCGGTGATGCGGCGCTCGATCGACGGCCACATGTACAGGAAGCCGAACACCACCGACGGCACAAGCAACCCGCCGAAGAACGGGTTGGGGAAGAGCGTGTAACCGAACACGGTCGGCTCGATCGGCGGCATGATCCGCAGCGCCCCGATCAGCCACCCCATGTACCAGTCGGGTTGGACGCCGTTGGTGCCGTCCTGGAGCTCGAACGGGCCCCACTGCCAGATCGGGTTGATCTGGACCAGGCCGCCGAGCACGAAGAGCGCGCCGGCGGTCGCGAACAGCAACCCCAGCGAGCGCAGCGCGTAGCCCGGCCACATCGGGGTGCCGACGACGTTGCGCTCGGTCGCGCCGCCGCCGCGGAACTGCGCGTGGTGGGGTAGCGCGATCATCAACAGGTGAACGGCGATCAGCCCCGCGATGATCACCGGCAGGATCAGCACGTGGACGATGAACAGCCGCGAGATGAAGTCCGCGGCGCCGGGGAACTCACCTCCCCAGATCAGGAAGCCGACGTCCCCGCCGACTACCGGGATCGAGAGCGTGGTCGCGTACGCGATCGCGAGGCCCATCCCCGACAGCAGGTCGTCGACCATCGAGTAGCCCGCGAACCCCTCGACCAGCGCCAGGGTCAGCATCGTGAGCCCGATGTAGTAGTTGAGGTCGCGGGGCTTGCGGAACGCGCCGGTGAAGAAGATCCGCATCAGGTGGACCGAGATCGCGGCGACGAAGACGAGCGCCGCCCAGTGGTGGGTCTGGCGCATCAGCAGGCCGCCGTTGACGTCGAACGAGATCCGCATCGCGGAGTCGTACGCCACCGACATCTGGACTCCCCGGAGCGGGTCGTAGACGCCGTCGTAGGTCGTGCGCGCGAGGCTCGGCTCGAAGAACAGCGTCAGGAAGACGCCGGTGCCGATGAGCACGACGAACGAGTACAGCGCGATCTCCCCGAACAGGAACGACCAGTGGTCGGGAAACGTGTAGCGCAGGGCCTTTCGCAGCAGCGGCGCGGAGCCCGTGCGCTCGTCGATCCAGCGGATCGCGGCCCGGATCACTGTTTCCTCACCCCCCACCACGACGGCCCGATCGCGCCCGAGAACTCCCCGCCGGCGATCAGCCGCCCGTTCGCGTCGAGGTCGAGCGGGAGCTGGGGCAGGGCGCGGCCCGCGGGACCGAAGATCCGGTCGCCGCCCGTGGTCACGTCGAAGGTCGAGTAGTGGCAGGGGCAGACGAGAGCGGGGCCGCCCGGCGAGGTCGGCTCATACAGCGGGTAGCGGAAGAGGTTGATCGTGCAGCCGGCGTGGGTGCAGATCTTCGAGAACGCGAGCACCCCCTCGGCGTCCCAGTCGGCTCGATCCGCCGGCAGGTCGAGCTCGTCGGGGCGAAGCTTCACCAGCACGATCGGCGACCCGAGCTCGCGGCGGTCCGAGCCCTCGGGGTAGCCGGTGACGAAGCCGCCGAGCGCGATGTCGGTGGGCGCCAGGTGCACGCCCTCCTCATCTAGGACGCTCGTCCCGCGCCGCCACGGGGAGGCGCCGATCTCATCCCCGGGCTTCGGGCCGAGCGAGGCGACTGGGAGCACCAGCGCGGCACTCAACGCCGTTCCCGTCGCGGCGGCGCCGCCGAGCAGCACGCCGCGCCGCGACACGCCCTTTCCTCCCTCCGCGATGTCCTGCTCCAGGGCCAGCTGCTCGCCTTCGTCGCCGAGCCCGGGTCGCTCCTCGGCGACCACCTCCCCGGGCGCGACGCGCTTGCCGGCGAGGACCAGGGCGACGGCGATGAAGGCGAAGGCGGCGCCCAGCGACAGCCCGAGGATCTGGGTCGACCACTCGAGCGCGTAGGCGATCACGAACACGACCGCGGCCGCCGCGGCGATCCCGAGCATCGCGAGCACGATCCCCTCGGCGCGCTTCACTCCGTCCCCCTGATCCCGATCAGCCGCGCGACCAGCAGCAGCGACGCGAGCGCGAGCAACCACGCGACCATGCCCTCGGGCACGGGACCAAGGTTCCCTATCCCCCACCCGCCCTCGTCGACCGGGTCCTTCGTCAGCTCCACGTAGCGCGCGATCGAGTTCAGCTCGTCCTCGTCGATCTGCCGGTTGTTGAACGCCGGCATCACGTATGGACCCATTCGGACCGCCTCACCGACCTCCGTCGGGGTAGCCTCGCCGAGGTCGGGCGCGAACGCTCCGGTGACGACGCCTCCCTTGGCGACGGCCTGATGGCAGCCGGCGCAGTTCTCGTTGAAGAGGGCGAAGCCCTCGTTGATCTTGCCGCGCTCGGGATGCACTTCAGGGATCGCCGGGCCGCCGAGCGAGCCCACGTACGCGACGAGCGCGTCGATCTCGTCCTGGGGGTAACGCGGCTGGGTGCGCACGGGCTCGTCGCCGGGCTTGTCGAGCGGCATGCGCCCCGTCGACAGGTAGAAGTCCGCCGCCAGGGCGCCCGCGTTTCGCAGCGAGGGCGCCGTCCCCTCGATCCCGCGCGCGTCCAGTCCGTGGCACGAGGAGCATCCCTCGAGGAAGAGCCGGCGACCGCGCTCGACCTGCTCGGGGTCGGCGGCCGGCGGAGCGCCTGCCTCATCGGCCCCGCCCGGCTGGCTCGGCCCACCCCCGACGTTGATCTGGCCGCTGGACGACGAGCCCGCGAACGCGAACACGGCGGCGGAGCCGCAGAGCACGGCCAGCGCCGCGAGGGTCCACTTCCTAGCCCGCCGCGCCATGTGCTCCTCTCCAGCAGCGTGGTGTCGCGGTCCTCGCGGACCAGCCATCGCCACGTGACCGCGACAGCCGCGACGACGATCGGAAGGCTCCCGGCCAACATTGCTACGCCCGCGGCCTCGTCGCCGCGAGCCATCAGCGCCGCGCCAACCAGGTCGACCGCCGGCGCGGCGAGGAACAAGTACAGCGAGCGACCCGGGTCGCCGAGGCCGCCACCCAGAACCGGGACCCAGAACCACACGCCGACGGCGAAGAAGGCGACGTGCTCGGCCGCGTGAAGCACCGGGCCGCCCTGCGACTGCTCGAGCAGCGGCGTGAGATGGAACAGCCACTGCGCCGCCACGAACGCCGCCCACGCGAGCGCGGGGCGCGAGATCCGGAGTCGGGGCAGCCCCACCGCGGTCCACGCGAGCACGGTCATCGGCGCCACGACCATCGTCAGCACCGAGTGCTCGACCATGTGCCCCGGGGTCATCCGCGTGCCCTCCTTTCGTTGACGAGCTGCAACACCAGGCCGCCGAGCCCGAGCGCGGCGACCTCGGCACCGATCAGGATCAGGAAGAGCCCGAAGGCGAGCCCGTTGAGCGCCATGGCGAGCCCGAATACGAGCACGACGGTCGGCAGGCTCGACCGGGCGAGGGTTCGCGGCCCGGTCTCCTCGCTGACCGTCGCCGCAAACACGGCTATCAGCGCCAGCGCCACCGCCGCACCGCTGAGCAGCGCGGGGGGAAGGTCGTCGCTCGTCCACAGCCACAGGACCAGGGACAGGGTTCCGATCCACAGCGCGAGCCCGCCGATCCAGATCGCCCCGATCCTCATCCTGGCTCCCCCGGCTCGCGAGAGGAATCGCGCTTCGCGGCCTCGATCCGACGATCGAGCAGCGGCGCATGCGAGGTGATCGGCGGGAGCGAGCGGAAGTTGTACCGGGGCGGCGGCGAGCTCGTCGCCCACTCGAGCGAGTGGCCTTCCCACGGATCGTCGCCGGCCGGCTCGCGCTTGCGCAGCGACACGAACAGGTTGTAGAGGAAGACCGCGACGCCGAGCGCAATGAAGTACGAGCCGAGCGTCGACAGCCGGTTGAGGTCGGTGAAGCCGGCGTCGGACGCGTAGTCGGCGACCCGGCGCGGCATCCCGTCGTAGCCGAGCAGGAACATCGGGAAGAACGTCAGGTTCGTTCCGAGCACGATGAGCGCGAAATGGACCTTGCCGAGCGAGTCTCGAAGCATCGCGCCGGTCCACTTCGGGAACCAGTAGTAGGCGGCCGCGAAGCCGGCGAACAGGCTGCCCGCGAACAGCGTGTAGTGGAAGTGGGCGACGACGAAGTAGCTGTCGTGGGCGTGGTAGTCGAGAGGCGGCGAGGCCAGGATGACCCCGCTGAGGCCGCCGATCAGGAACTGGAGGAAGAAGCCGAGCGCGAACAGCATCGGCGTGCGCAGCAGGATGGACCCCCCGATCAGGGTCGCGATGATCGCGAAGTACTCCGTCCCGGCGGCGACGACCAGCGCCGTAGACGTGAGCGAGAAGTACTTGTTGGCCACCTGATCGGTGGTGAACATGTGGTGCGCCCACACGCTCATCGACAGGCCGGTGAAAACGATCAGCGCCAGGATCAGCGGCCGGTAGCCGGTGAAGCGCTTGCGCGCGAACGTCGCGACCACGTCGGCCGTGATCCCGAGGAAGGGGAAGAACATGACGTAGACGGCGGGGTGTCCGAAGAACCAGAACAGGTTCTGGTATGCGATCGGGCCACCCGACGACTCGTATATGGACGCTCCGAGCCGATCTGCGAGCAGGAGCGCCATCCCGACGGCGAGGACGGGCACGGTCATCACCACCATCAGCACCGTCGCCAGCATCGTCCAGCTGAACACCGGCAGCCTCAGCATCGTCATCCCCGGCGCCCGCAGCCGGATGATCGTCGCCAAGATGCAGGCGGCGACCAGCGTCAGCCCGGCCCCGACGAGGATCACCCCCACCACCCACAGGTCCATCCCGGTACCCGGCGTCGCCGAGTCACCCGACAGGGGGTAGTACGCGGTCCACCCCGCCTTGCCCGCCCCGTGGTCGGTGAGGAAGCTCGAGTACATGGTCAGCCCTCCCACGACCACGAACCAGTGGCCGGCGAGGGTCACGCGCGGCGCGGCGATGTCCGCGGCGCCGATCTGGAGCGGGACGAGGTAGACGCCCAGCGCCAGCGCCAGCGGCGTCAGCACGAGGTAGACCATCGTCGAGCCGTGCATCGTGAACAGCTGGTTGTAGGTGTCCCGACCGACGAGCTGGAGCCCGGGATCGGCGAGCTCGCTGCGCATCACGAGAGCGAAGATGCCGCCGATCAGGAAGAAGCCGAACGAGACGACCGCCATGCGCAGCGCGATCCGCTTGTGGTCGGTGGTCGCAACCCAGGCCAGCAGGCCACCGGGAGGTGCGCCCTCCGCGACCGCCCCGCCGGCACTGATATCAGCGCCCACGCTCATCCTGGCTCTCCGTGCTGGATCTCCCCCGCGCGCCGCTGCGTCCGCAGCCAGTCGCCGAACTCGTCCTGGCCCATCGCCACGACGTCGAACGTCATCTCACCGTGGGCGAGCCCGCAGAACTCGGCGCAGCGACCGGTCATGTCCTGCTCGTCGAAGCTGAGGTCGAACGTCGTCTCGCGGTCCGGAAACGCGTCGCGCTTGAAGCGCACCTCGGGGATCCAGAAGGCATGGATCACGTCGCGCGACCGCAGCGTGAACTGCACCGTGGTGTCCAACGGGACGACCAGCGTCGGAGGGCGCTTGTCGTCTCCCACCACGGTCACCCCGTCGCCGGGATAGGTGAATCGCCATCCCCACTGGAACGCGGTCACGTCGACCTTCTGGCCGGGGTCGGCCGACACCTCGACCACCCGGTCGTCGGTCCTGAAGGTCATCGTGAGCAGGAACACGACCACCGCCGCCAGCACCAGTGCGTACAACCCCTCGAGGATCGGCGGGCCCTCGCGTCCTTGCGGCAACTCGTCGCCGCGCCGCCGGTAACGCACGACCGTGAAAAGCACGAGTCCGAAGACGATCACCGTGACGGCTACCCCGATCGGGAGGTAGATCCCCCACAGGTCCTGGAACTCCTCGCGGGTGTCGATCAGGGCTTCCACCTGGACCGCGGTTCCGACGCCCGGCAGCCTATGTCACGCGCGCGACGGGTTAAAGGGGTGCGTTTCCGGCGGAGTCAGACGTCCAGCGAGCGCACCGGGACCGCCTCCGCGCGCAACGAGTCGTACGTCGCGGAGGTCCGCTCGGCGACGTCGAGCCAGTCGAAGCGCCGCACGTGATCGTGCGCCTCGGCGACCAGTCGCCCGCCGAGGTCGGCGTCGGAGAGCACCCGCGCCGTGACCTCCATGAGGTCATCGGGATCCCCTGCGCGGAAGCGCAGCCCCACCTCGCCGTGGGGGACGACCTCTCGCAGACCCCCGGTGTCCGCGACGATGCAGGGACAGCCCGAGGCCATGGCCTCGAGCGCGACGAGCCCGAACGGCTCATAGATCGAAGGCACGACGCATACGTCGGCGATCCGATACAGCGAGTGCAGCACGTCGTCCCCGATCCAGCCGAGGAACGCGCCGTGCCGCCCGAGCCCGAGCTCGGCCGCCTGGCGGCGAAGCTCGGCCTCGTGGGTGCCGGACCCGGCGACGATGAACCGCGTGTCGGGAAGGCGCTCGATCAACGCCGGCATCGCCTCGAGCGCGATCTGAAAGCCCTTCTCGAACACGAGGCGGCCGACCAGCAGCACCAGCCGCTCGTCCGGCGCCGCGAACTCGGAGCGCAGTCGCTCCAGCCCCGGGGCGTCATGGGGCTGAAGATCGTCGGGGTCGATCCCGTTCGCGATCACGGTCACGCGCTCCTCCTCGACCCCGAAGACGTCCTCGATCTGCTCGCGCATGTAGTAGGAGCAGGCGATCACGCGGTCGGAGCGGTTGGTGATCCAGCGCTCGACCCCGTGGATGTACGACTGGGGATGCGCCTCGACCCAACCCTGGTGGCGGCCGTGCTCGGTGGCGTGGATCGTCGTCACCAGCGGAGCCCCGAAGCGCCTCGCGAGGTGGTCGCAGGCCGCGGCGACGAGCCAGTCGTGGCCGTGCACGAGGTCGAACTCGTAGCGGTCGCCGAGCTCCACCCCGGCGGCGAGCATGTCCGCGTTCATCCGCTCCACCCAGGTCACGAACTCGCCGAGATCGCGGGGTCGGGTGGGCTCGCGCACGCGGTGGATCGCGACACCGGCGACTTCCGCCTCAGGCGGGGACTCCTCGCCTCCCCGGGTAAGTACGTGGACCTCGGTCCCGAGCTCGGCGAGGCCCTCCGAGAGCTTGCGCACGTGGCGCGCGAGACCGCCCTCGATCAGCGGCGGGTACTCCCAGGAGAGGATCAGCGCTCGGGTCAACGTTGGCTGCGGCTAGGCGCCGTCTTGGCGCACGTTAGATCTACGG
Organism: uncultured Thermoleophilia bacterium; assembly: GCA_963754225.1. Classification (GTDB taxonomy): domain Bacteria; phylum Actinomycetota; class Thermoleophilia; order Solirubrobacterales; family 70-9; genus DASPWW01. The sequence goes on along the minus strand of CAVWEV010000005.1, from coordinate 204,802 downwards.
CTCGAGGAGCGGCGCGAGGCTGAGGTCGGGGGCGAGGTTGCGCATACGGGGGTCGGGCGGCTCGCGGGAGTCTATGGCCTGGAGCAGGCTCTCGGAGTGGCCCAGAACCCGGGCGTAGGGATAGTCGCCCGCCTGGCGCTTGGCGTCGAGGAACGCCCAGTCGCTCGCCTGCACCGCGAGCAGCTCGCGCGCGGCGCGCTCGGCCGCGGCGCGCCCCAGCCGCCGGGCTGCGAGCGCTTCGACCAGGCGGAGCTCGAGCCGGCGCGCGCCCCACGCGAGGTCCGCGACCCTGGGGGAGTCCCACGTCCTCAGGTCCTTGCCCTCCCCCCAGCTCGATGCGCGAAGCGCGCGCTCCTCGCCTCCGTGGCGCTCCGCGGCGTCGGGCAGAGTGCACAGCCGGATCCCGCTCGGGGGCGCGAGCCGCAGCACCGCATCCAGCCACGCCGCGCCTTCGGTCCACCAGTGGCCGAGCAGCTCGGTGTCGATCGCGAAGCTGACCAGCCCCGGCCGGTCGCGCTCGGCACGGAAGCCACGCAGCCGGGCCGCGACATGGTCGACAAACCGTGCCGCGTCGCGCTCGGCTCGCTGCGCGGCGGCGTCGGCGTCGTAGGGATCGCCGCCGATCGCCCACAGCCGGATCCCGTTCGGCGACAGGCGGTGGAACTCGAGATAGGCCGGATCGGAGGGATACCCGTTCCGCGACCAGACGAGCGAGACCGTCTCCCAGTCGAGCGTGAAGGCGAGCGGGCCGCTCGCGGTCCGCGCCGGCGCCAGGGAGTCGATGGGGGGCTCGTGAGCGCTCTGGTCGATGCAGAAGTAGCCGAGCCCGTGGTCGGCGAGCAGGCGCTCGAGACCGGGCTCGTACGCGCACTCGGGCAGCCACAGGCCCCCTGTGGCGCCGAACCGCCTGCGATGGGAGCGCAGGCCCGGCGTCGATGTGGAGCCGGCGCGCGGCATCGGTGGCGACCAGGGGCAGCACGGCGTGCGTCGCCGCGGAGCCGAGCAGAGCGACCCCCCGCTCCGCCTGGGCGGCCCGGAATGCCGCGAGGAGATCGTCGCCGAGCTCGTCGAGGCGCGCCAGCGCGCGCCGGTACCGCGCCGCCTCGGCGCCGGGCCGCTCCGGCGAGCTCCGCTGCCTCGGCCGCGTCCCGTTCCGCCGCGGCGAGCCGGTGCTCGTGCAGGAAGGCGCGCATCCGAGCCGGGACCCCTGGCGCCTCGAGCTGGTCGGCGAGCACCGGGGTGACCGAGATCGTCACGTCGCGAGCCACCTCGAGCACCGGAAGGTGCGAGCGGGCGAAGGCCTCGAACAACCACTCCTCGCCGAACGGATACGTCCCGAACCCCTCGACGTAGGGCATGTGCGAGTGCAGCACCACGGCGAGGTCGCCCACGGGCTCACGCATGGCAGATCGCGAGGAAGTCGAGCGCCCGCTCCAGCCCCGTGTCTCGAAGCGCGAAGTCCGAGGACGAGATCGCGGGGACGAAGCGGTCGTAGAACGGGCGTGTGATCCGGAGCGCTCGATGAACGCGGTCCCAGCCGAGCCCCAGCGCGAGCTCGTGCGCGCGCAGCTTGCGCGCGTGGAACAGCCCCAGGATCACGACGTCCGCGAAGCAACGCTCGAGCAGCGCGCGGTACTCGGCGAGCGTGTACTCGCGCACGTGCCACGGGTTGGCCGACTTCTCGGCGCCGGGCGGAGCCAGCGTGAGCCGGTTGGGCGTCGAGATGTAGGCGAGCGGCGCCGCTGCGGAGATCCCGCGCAGCAGCGATTCCGCATCGGCGACGTGCTCGACGGTCTGCAGGAAGACGACTGCATCGCACGGGCCCGCGAACCCTTCGACGAGCCCGCGCTCGAAGCGAAGGTTCGGCCTGCGGTAGCGCAGGCGGGCGTGCTCGTGGGCCTCGGGGTTCGCGTCGATCCCGACCACATCCGCCGCGCTGCGTGCGAGCACTTCGGAGCCGTATCCCTCCCCGCACGCCAGATCCGCGACCCGCAGTCCGCGGCAGCGCGCCGCGATCCACTCGTAGACCGCGAGGTGGCGGCGGAACCAGTAGTTCTCGTCCGGGACATCGGGCAGCGTGCGCTCGCCGGTCAGCGCCAGGGGCGGGACCCCCGGAGGTAGATTTCGCTGAACGTTCGCGTCACTCAAGACAGCAGACGGCAGACAGCAGAGGCCTGACCGTATTCGCTGCTGTCTGCTGTCCGCGGTCTCCTCACTATGGTTTCGGCATGCCCGCCGCACTCCCGGCGACCCCGGCGCGAATCAAGGACGTCAACACCCGCTACCACGACGCCGCCGCGGATTCGTACGACGCGAAGTGGGGCATCGACTTCGGGCCGATCGGCCAGGAGCAGGTGCGCGCGAAGATGGCGAAGGCGCTCGGTCGGTGGCCCCAGCGCCCCTTCCAAGACGGGCTCGAGATCGGCGCCGGGACCGGATACTTCTCGCTCAACCTGCTGCAGCTCGGCCTGCTCGAGCGCGCGACGGCGACCGACATCTCACCGGGGATGCTCGCCACCCTGGGCGGGTCGGCGCGGCGGCTCGAGCTCGAGGTCGGCACGGTGGAGGCCGAGGCGGAGCGGCTTCCCTTCGAGGACGGGCGCTTCGACCTCGTGTTCGGCCACGCGGTCCTGCATCACCTTCCCGGGCTGGACGCCGCGTTTCGCGAGTTCCACCGGGTGCTGCGGCCCGGCGGGACGCTGGCCTTTTGCGGCGAGCCGTCGCGGAACGGCAACCGCCTCGCGGCGCTGCCGAAGGCGAGCGCGCGCGCCGTCGCACCCCTGTGGCGCCGCGCCGTCGGGGCCCCGGCGCGTCCCGCCGCGGCTGGAGCGCACCGCCACACCGACAGGCTCGAGCGGGAGGTCGACGTGCACGCGTTCAGCCCCGCCTGGCTGCGCGACCTGGCTCACCGATCCGGCTTCTCCGGGGTGAGGATCCGCGGCGAGGAGCTGCTGGCGAGCATGTACGGCTGGGCCCTGCGCGCCTGGGAGGGGAGCGCGGATCCCGACCGCGTGCCGCGCGCGTGGCAGAGCTTTGCGTTCCGCAGCTACCTGGCGCTGCAGCGGCTCGACGCGACCCTGCTCGAGCCCCGCCTCCCCGCGTCGCTGTTCTACAACCTCGTCCTCTCGGCACGGCGGGGATAGGCTGAGGCCGTGGCGACCCTGTACGAGGAGATCGTCGACGCGATGGGCGAGCTGCACGGTGTCCACCCCGGATACCGGGCCGCCCACGCCAAGGGGATCTTCTGTCGCGGCACGTTCACCGCCGCCCCCGAGGCCCGCGAGCTGACAAGCGCGGCGCACATGCAGGGCGACCCCGTCGAGGTGACGGTGCGGTTCTCGAACGGGAGCGGCGATCCGGAGGCGCCGGACGCCGATCGGCGCGACGGCCGAGGCATGGCGACGCAGTTCCACCTCTCCGGGGGTCGCGAGACGGACATCGTGGCGATAACGATCCCGGTCTTCTTCGTCCGCACCGCGGACGACTTCCTCGACTTCCTGCGCGCCCGCAAGCCGGATCCGGAGAGCGGAGAGATGGACATGGAGAAGGTGGGCGCGTTCGTCGCGGCGCACCCCGAGACGCAGGCGGCGCTCGAGCTGATCCTGCCGAGCCTCGTGCCGCCGGCGTCCTATGCCACCTGCGCGTACAACGGCCTGCACGCGTTCGGATTCACGAACGCCGCCGGCGAGCGACGCTTCGGCCGCTACCGCTGGGAGCCCGAGGCCGGCATCCAGATGCTCTCGGACGAGCGGATCGAGTCCGCGCCGCCGAGCTACCTCCAGGAGGAGCTGGCGAAGCGGCTCGGGGCCGGACCAGTGCGCTTCGCCCTCGGTGTCAAGCTCGCCGAGGGGGACGATCCGCTCGATGATCCCACCGTCCCGTGGCCGGACGATCGGCCCACGGTCGCGCTCGGGTCGATGGAGCTCGCGGAGCTCTACCCGGACGCGGAGGAGGACGGCGTGATGGTGTTCGATCCCACCAGGGTCACGGACGGGATCGAGTGCAGCGAGGACGAGATCCTCGCCACCCGCCCGCACGCCTACTCGGTGTCGGCCGAGCGGCGCTCGCGGGCAGCGCGGTAGCAGTCGCGCCCGCCCGTTTCGCCCGGGAAGCGATAATCCATGCCATGTCGACTGGAGAGATCAACCCCGAAACCGGCCGCGCGGAGACCGAGCTCGAGCGTCTCGATCGCAACCTGAACGAGCTGTTCATGGGGCTGCGCGTGGCGCTGCCCGGCGTGCAGGTGCTGTTCGCCTTCCTGCTTGTGCTCCCGTTCCAGAGCGGATTCCCCGATGTGACCGCCTTTCAGGAGAAGATCTACTTCGCCACCCTGCTGTGCACGATGATCGCCTCGGTGATGCTGATCGCGCCCTCGGCCCGCCACCGGATCCGGTTTCGCAAGGACGACAAGGCCTACGTCGTGTTCAGCGCCAGCCGCCTGACCATCGCCGGGCTCGTCTTCCTCGGGTTGGGGATGATCGGCGCGATCCTGCTGGTCAGCGACTACCTGTTCGGCGCCGCGACGGCCACGATCGCCACGTTGCTCGTCGCCATCGCGCTGTTTTGGCTGTGGTTCGGCTCGCCGCTGGCGCGCGACCTGGGCGACTGAGGCCGGCCGGGGCCGATGGCCCCTAGCCGAACGTGAACGCGTACCCGGAGATTCCGGGTTCCGGCTCGAGGCTGAGCACGTGGCGCTGTGAGTCGCCGAGCTCCACGAGTCGGTAGAGCCGTTGGCGCGACACCGAGACGTGGCCGTCGTGCACGTCCTCGCCAGCGAGTCGATCGGGAAGCGGGCGACCGTCGAGCAGCACGCGCATGCGGCGGGGGCCCTCCGGGGAACCGAGCACGAGGAACACCCGCCTCGCCCCGAAGCTGATGTCGATCGCCGCGCCCCCCAGCGCGGTCGCCGACTCTCGGTGAGATGCGCCACCGCCCGCGGTATGCGAGGGCATTCGGGGGCAGGCGGTCGACGACGCGCTGTCCGGCGCCGCTGCCGCCGAAGCTCTGGCGCCCGGGCGCGATCGGCCCGTTGACGAAGCCCTCGGCGCGCTCGGCGCCGAGATAGGTCTCGGGGGTGGCGACGCCCGGGTCCGCCGTCTGGGCGTTCGCGCGCGCGCCCTTCCCCAGCCCGCCCTCGCCGGCCTCGGCGAGCAGGGAGCGAATCGCGCGCTCGGTGGTCTCGTAGTCACCCTCGCCGAAGTGCACGAACCGGACCCTGCCCTCGGCGTCGATCAGGTACTTGGCGGGCCAGTACTGGTTGCCGAACGCGTCCCAGGTCCCGTACTCGTTGTCCTGCACCACCGGGTAGGAGAGGTCGTAGTCGTCGATCGCCCCCTCGACGTTCGCGGCCTCGCGCTCGAACGGGAACTCGGGCGTGTGGACGCCGACGATCGTCAGGCCCTTGTGCCGGTACTCGGAGTCCCACGCACGCAGGTAGGGGAACGTGCGGATGCAGTTGATGCAGGTGTAGGTCCAGAAGTCGATCAGCACGACCCTCCCCTGGTCGGCGAGCTCGCTCAGCGACAGTCCGCGGCCACCGGGGGTGTTGAACCACTGCTGGGTGTCGGTGAACTCGGGGGCGTCGGCGAGCACGGGCAGGGCGTCGCCTCGCTCCGCCTCCGCCGCGCCCGCCTCGACGGCGCCGTGCGCACCCGACAGCGACGCCAACCGGGTGGCGACGGCCTCGCTCTCCTCGAGCGGTTCCGCCGGGCTGCGAAGGAACGCGGGCAGGTCCTCGGCCACGGCCCGCTGGAAGCGGAGATCGAGGTCGGCCAGCATCAGCGCCGCGACGGTGACCATCACCGCCCCCATCGCGATCTGGATTCGCCCCCGGTAGGCGGCGAGTCGGTCCGACAGCCGGCGCCCGCCGATCATCAGGGCATAGAGGACGATCGCCGACCCGATCGCGTACGCGAACGCCACGGCCAGGCGCCCGACGGTGAAGTCCTGCGCTGCCGACACGGTGATCACGCCCGCCAGCACCGGCCCCGCGCACGGCGCGTAGAGGATGCCCAAGCTGCCGCCGAGCAGCACGCCGGACCCGAAGCCCTCGCCCCCCGCGCTCGACGGCGCGCTCGCGAAGCGCGAGATCCAGGCCTCCAACCGCGCCGAGACCGGCGGGATCAACAACGCGACCCCGAAGCCGATCAGGACCACGATCGCGAGCGTGCGGAGCAGGTCGTTGGGCAGCCCCAGCGCGTCGATCACGTACACGAGGACGACGATCGCGAACGTGAACGAGATCACCAGCCCGGTGATCACGCCGGCGGGACGGCGCCGGCCGCCGGTGACCCCGGCGGATAGCACGGCGGGCAGCACCGGCAGGACGCACGGAGACAGCGCCGTGCCCGCCCCGGCTACGAGCGCGAACGCCATCAACAGGAGCACGCCCACCAGCCTCTCAGCGAGTGCTTAACAGGTGCTTAATGCCCATCCCGAGAGACACGGGAGCGCTGAGGGGGCCCTCACTCGCCTCGCCGCGCCCTGTACAGGCGAACCGGCTCGCGGATCCCCTTCAGGCGTCGGGTTCCGGCCGCCGACCACCGGTACTCGCGCTCGGCGGAATCCCGCACCTCGGCGGCACACAGCACGCTGGTCGGATACGCGACCGAAGTGATCCGGCTCGCCATGTTCACGGGCCGCCCGTACCAGTCCCCGCCGCGCGGCAGCGCCCTCCCCCGTGCCACACCGGCGCGCAGCAGCGGGAATTCCTCACCCTCGTCCTCGCCGGCATCGACGAGGGACAGCGCGGCATCGAGCAGCGGATCGGTGTCGGGCGAGACGAGCATCGCCGCGTCCCCGATCAGCTTCACGAGGCGAACCGGAGGCTCGGCGACCTCGCCCGCGAGCTCGGAGAGACGGCCGGTGACGCGACCCAGCTCCTCGACCGGCAGCTGCTCGCCGAGCCTCGTGAACCCGACCAGGTCCGCGAAGCAGACCGCGACCTCCGCCGACCCCGGCAGGCGCCCCGACGCTCTCTCGGCCTGGCCGACCACGTCGCTTCGCACCTGCTCGCGCTGGTGGAGGTAGAAGACGTGCTCGAGCAGCGGCCCGATCGTCGGGCCCAGGCTCCGCGCGGCCTCCGCGTACCGGAGGCCCACGTCGCGCTCGGTGTCACCGGGATGCAGCAGCGCGTCCGCGAGCAGCTCCCTGGTCGCCGCGGCGATCTGGGACATCCCGATTCCGAGCACGCGCGAGACCTCGAACAGCCCTTCCTCGGGCAGGCCCGCGTCGAGGAACGCCCGCATTCGCCGCGCCGCCTCGACGTCGTCGTCGTTGTACACGCGCTCGTCGCGGTCCGGCACCGAGAGGCCGAGGCCCCGCCGCTGGCGTTCGAGCATCTCCACGTCGATCCCGGCGCGCGCGGCGACCTCGACGGCGTTGTAGCGCGGCCCCTCGCCCTCGAGCACGCGCTCCACCGGCAACAGCGCAAGCCGATCCTCGGCCACGGCGCGCCTCAGCTCCTCGAGCGGGATGCCCTCCGCCGAGAGCTCCTCGAGCAGCCGCCGGCGGGCCTCTCGCTCGCGCTCGTCGAGCCCGTCGAGCAGGCCCTCGGCCTCGAAGTCGATCGCCACGCGCGCATTCTCGCGGCAAGCTGGGCTGCGGCGGCGCGAGCCTAGAATCAGGCCATGTCCCCCGACAGGGACACCGAGCTGCCGATCTTCGAGCTCCCGGTCGTGCTGCTCCCTGGCGAGCTGCTGCCGCTGCACATCTTCGAGGAGCGCTACAAGCGGATGATCGGGCGCTCGCTGGACAGCGGCGAGCCGTTCGGGATCGTGTTTCGCGACGACACGGGCGGCGCGCGGAACGTCGGTTGCACGGCCCGCGTCGCCGACGTGCTCGAGCGCTTCGAGGACGGCCGCCTGAACATCGTCGTGACCGGCGAGTCCCCGTTCCGGGTGCTCGATCGCGCGGACGCTCCCGAGTTCCCGGTCGGGGAGATCGAGCTGATCGACGCGGCCGACGAGCCGGATCCCGACGACGAGGAGGCCGCGCGCGGCGCCCGAGCAGCGTTAGCGGAGCTGCTCGACCAGGTATCGGAGGAGGGCCCGCCCGAGGAGATCGTCGAGCAGGGGGCCTACGAGCTCGCGGGTCGGATCGAGCTCCCCGCCGACACCAAGCAGAGACTGCTCGAGCTACGCTCCGAGGACGAGCGGATGCGGCTGCTGGAGCGCGCCCTTCGCACCGTCGCCGACGCTGTCCGCCGCTCGCAGCAGATCGCGGAGGCGGCGAAGGGGAACGGGGCGTTTCCCCAGAGCTAAGGGGCCACGCCGAAAACCCCGGTCTCGATCCCCTTCCCGCATCGAAACCGGGATTGACGGTGATATACGCCGTCAACTCCGGTCTCGTCGGCGCGGATATGTCGAAAACGGTGTTTACGGCGTCCCCGTCCCCCTTACCCGGCCCCACCCGCCCGCTGCCAGGGTTGCCCTACAGCACCACGACCGCCCCGCCCCGGCGCGGGTCCCCACCACCGCGCAGCTCACCCGTCTCGGCGTCGCGGGCGACGGCGTGGACGCCGCCGAAGAACAGGTTGCGCCGGCGCCACCGGGCCACCGAACGGCTGCCGCACTCGAGGCGCCCGAGCGCGTCGGCGTCCACTCCGGGCTCGGCCTGGACGACGCCCTCCTCGTAGTGGACCCGGCCCGCGTCGACGGCCTCCTGGGCGCCCATCCCGTCGGCGACCAGCCGCAGGATGACCTGCAGCACCGCCGAGCGGATCCGGTTCGAGCCACCGCTGCCGAGTCCGGCCTCGAGCTCGCCGTCGCGCAGCACCACGGTCGGCGCCATCATCGAGGTCATCCGCCGCCCCGGCGGCAGGGCGTGGAAGCCGAGCGGGTTCAGGTCCTCCTCGCCGAGCATGTTGTTGACGTGGACGCCGGTCCCCGGCACCACCAGGCCGGAGCCGGTCCCGTTCGAGCACGTGACCGCGGCGCAGTGCCCGTCGGCGTCGACTGTCGTGATGTGCGTGGTCGAGCCAAGGCTCCCGCCGCTTCCCTCCTCGCCGAGAACCCCGCCGGAGGCGATGCGCTCCGCGAGGGCGTCGAGTCGCGCGGGCGCGAGGAGGCGCTCGGCGAACCCCTCCTCGTAGAGCCCAGCGTGGAACTCCGCCGTGCGGGCGCGGTTCGCCTCAGCCATCGTCGCCACCACCTGCTCGACGCCTACCTCGCCGGCACGCTCGAGCAGCGCCAGGCAGAGCGCGATCAGGACCCCACCGGAGGAGGGGGGCGGGTTGGTGAGCACCTCTCGGCCTCGAAACTCGGCGCGTACGGGCTCGCGGGCGATCGGCTCGTACGCAGCAAGGTCCGCGACGCCGAGCGTTCCGCCTCGCTCGCTCACCCACGCCGCGATCGCCCGCGCGACCTCGCCGCGGTAGAACGGCTCCGGGCCGTCGGCGGCGTACCGCTCCAGGGCATCGGCGAGCTCGGGAAATCGAAACGTCTCTCCCTCGCCGAGGATTCGGCCCTGCGGCGCGTACAGCTCCCTGCATTCGGCAAACTCGGTCAGGATCGGATCGAGGATCTTGAACAGGTAGGCCTGCTCGGCGCTGATCGGGACGCCGTTCCGCGCATGGGCGACGGCAGGCCCGACCAGGTCGCGCATCGGCATCGATCCAAAGCGGCCGAGCGCCGCCGCGAGTCCAGCCGGCGCCCCGGGCACCCCGCACGAGGCCGCCCCGATATTGAACAGCTGTGGGGTCTCGTCGAAGACCACCGAGATCGGCACCAGCTCCGCTCTGCGCCGATCCCCCTCTCGCCCCGGCACCTCGACGAAGAAGTCGAGCAGCACGTCCTCGTCAGCCGTGTGGACGAGCATGAACCCGCCGGCGCCGAGGCCGGTCAGCGGGCTCTCGACGGCGAACGACGTAAGGACCGCGCAGACCGCGGCGTCGACCGCGTTGCCACCCGCTTGCAGCACCTCCGCCCCCGCCTCGGCGGTCAGCCTGTGGCCGGCGGATATAGCTCGGGTGGCTATGTGGAGGGTTCGAACTCCGGCGCTTCGATCCCGAGGTCGCGGGGCCGGTCCTCCTTGACGGGCCTGCCGGGCAGGCGCTGGCCGCGTTCGGGTCGCGTCGCGGGAAGCTTCGCCGGACGGCGGAGCTCCCCGCGGGAGCTTCCGTCCGCACGCCGGCCGCGGCTGTCGAAGTTGGTGGCGATCACAGTCACCCAGACCTGCTCCTCGAGCTCCTTGTCCACGTTCGCGCCGAAGATGATGTTGGCGTCGGGGTGTGCCGCCTCCTGGATCACGCGGGCGGCCTCGCTGACCTCGATCAGCGAAAGGTCGTCGCCCCCTGTGATCGAGAGCAGGATCGATCGGGCCCCGTCGATCGACTGATCGAGTATCGGCGAGGAGATCGCGCGTTCGGCGGCGAACGTCGCGCGGCTATCGCCGGTGCCCATCCCGATCCCGAGGATCGCGTTCCCGGCGTCGCGCATGGTCGTCCGCACATCCGCGAAGTCGAGGTTGATCAGCGCGGGGAGCGTGACGAGATCGGCGATTCCCTGGACTCCCTGGCGCAGCACGTCATCGGCGACGCGGAACGCCTCGATCATCGAAGTGTTGCGCGACAGGACCGAGAGCAGGCGCTCGTTCGGGATCACGATCAGCGTGTCGACCTCATCGCTCAGGGCGTCGATCCCCTCGTCGGCCTGGGTGCCGCGGCGCGAGCCCTCGAACCCGAACGGCTTCGTCACGATGCCGACGGTCAGCGCCCCGACGGTCTTGGCGAGCCTCGCGACGACGGGCGCCGCCCCGGTGCCGGTTCCTCCACCGACCCCCGCGGTAACGAAGACCATGTCGGAGCCCTTGAGCAGCCGCTTGATCTTGTCCTGCTCCTCGAACGCGGCCTTGTAGCCGAGCGAGGGGTCCGAGCCGGAGCCGAGGCCGCGGGTCACCTCGCCGCCGATGTGGACGGTGACGTCCGCCATGCTCTGCTGCAGCGACTGAAGATCGGTGTTGATGGCCAGGAACTCGACGCCGGAGACGCCGGCCTCGACCATCCTGTTGATGGCGTTCACGCCCGCCCCGCCGACGCCGATCACCCGGATCACCGGGATCGGCACGCCGGAGGACGCGTAGCTGCCCGAGGGGTGCGGATCCTCGTGACCCTGCGGGACCGCGCCACGATCGTCGCCCTCGATGAGGATGTCGCGCAGGCGCTCGCGGCTGCGCGGGGCCGGGGGATCCTCGACCTGCCCCTGCTCGTCCTCGAGCCGGTAGACCGTCACCTCCTCCGGGTCGGGCGGGCCGGGGGCCTCGGCCTCCCGCCGGCGTGCCGGGGGCTCCCGCCGCTCGTCTCGCTTGCCGGGGTCGGCCGGCAGGGCTCGGGTCTGCTCGCTGGTATCGGTCTCGGGCTCGGCGCTATCGCCCTCCACGGTGGAGCGGAAAAGGTCCGCCAGCGGACCCTCGCGCATGCTCGCGCGCTTACGACGCGCCATTCGTCAGGACCTCCTTTGCAAGGTCCCTGTAGTACTTGGCCGCATTTCCCTTCGGGTCGTATTTCAGCACCGACGTCCCCCGGACCGGCGCCTCCGCGAACTTGATCGCCTTCTTGATCCGTGACTTGAAGACCAGGTCACCGAAGTTCTCCTCGAGGATCTCGACCGCCTCCTTCGCGTGCACGGTACGCGAGTCGAGCATCGTCGCCACGATGCCCTCGAGCTCGACGTCGGGATTGAGGTTCTCACGGATCATCTGCAGTGTGTTCTGAAGCTGCACGAGGCCGCGCATCGACAAATACTCGCACTGCACCGGGACGATCACCTTGTTGGAGGCGGTTAGCGCGTTGATCGTCAGCAGCCCGAGGCTGGGCGGCGTGTCGATGCAGATGTAGTCGTAGTCGTCGAGCACCTCGGCGAGCGCCTTCTCCAACGCCCGCTCGCGGCCGATCTGCGCGCTCATCGCGATCTCGGCGCCGGCGAGGTCGATCGAGGAGACCGCGAGGTCGATCTCGCGCGACTGGATCACCTCGCTGATCGGCATCCGGTCGACGAGAACGTCGTACATGCTCTTCTCGACCTTGTCCGGATCGATCCCCTGGCTCATCGTCAGGTTGCCCTGGGGGTCGAGGTCGATCGCGAGGACGTCGTGGCCGGACTCCTTGAACGCCACCGCGAGGTTGAGGGTCGTGGTGGTCTTCGCGACCCCGCCCTTCTGGTTGGCGAACGAGATCACCGTCGCCCGCGTGGTCTTGCCGCCCGAGCCCTCGTTCGCCGCGTCGCCGCGCTTGTCCTCGCCACGATCCCGGCTCGGGCCGAGGGCGTCCTCGGCGCTGATGCGGCCCGACTCGTCCACGGCGGGTTCCTCGGCCTGCGCCGCTGAGGGTGCCTCGCCGCTCTTAACGGCGGGGCTTGATCCACGCCCGAAAATGCCCATTTCATGGGGCCTATTCGCAGGCCGCCTGCGGTTTCCTTCCGCCGCGCCAGGTTTGCAGGCCGTTCGGACAAAAAAAACCACGGGTTTCGGGCAATCCGATTGGGGGAGAATGCTCGGATGCCGCACCTGTTCGACAAGCGGCTCCTCCTCGTCACCGGCAAGGGAGGGGTCGGGAAGTCCACGGTCGCGCTCGCCCTGGGGAGCGCGGCGGCCGAGCGCGGCAAGCGCGTGATCGTGTGCGAGGTCGCTTCCCAGGAGCACGCCTCCCGGGTCTTTCGCCGTAGCGACGTCGGCTTCCACGAGGTCGAGGTTGCCGACGGCCTGTGGACGATCTCGATCGACCCCGACCAGTCGCTGCGCGAGTACCTGGTGCTTCAGTCGCCGGTCAAGGCGATGGGCCAGCTGCTCTCGCGCAGCCGCATCCTCGCCTACCTGGCCGCCGCCACCCCGGGGCTCAAGGAGCTGGTCACGATCGGAAAGATCTGGGAGCTCGCCCAGCTCGACCGCAAGGTGAAGAAGGGGCGCAAGTACGACCTCGTGGTGGTCGACGCTCCCGCCACCGGGCACGGGATCGGCTTCCTGCAGACGCCGCGCACGTTCGCCGGGATCGCTCGGGTGGGTCCGATCCACAACCAGGCCGAGACGCTCGACCGCTTCATCACCGACCACCGTCAGACCGGCGCCGTGATCGTCGCCCTGCCGGAGGAGATGCCGGTGAACGAGTCGGAGCTGCTCGAGCGGGAGCTGACCGGCCCGCTGGGAATCTCCGTCGATCGGGTGTACATGAACGCGCTGTACCCGGAGCGCTTTTCCGAGCCCGATGCCGAGCGCCTCTCGGAGGCCGCCGATGCCGTCGACGGGGGCGCCAGGGCGGCGGTCAAGGCGGCGCTCAGCGAGCGCCGCCGCGCGGTCGCACAGCGCGGGCAGCTGGAGCGCCTCAGGAGGCTCGTCGAGGCCCCGGTCAGCACGCTTCCGTTCATCTTCGAGCCCGAGCTCGGGGTCGCCGAGATCCAGAGACTCTCAGCGGAGGTCGCCTGACGGTGGCCGGAGTCACCGAGCTCCTGCGAGGCAAGGATGTGTGCATCTGCGTCGGCTCGGGGGGCGTCGGCAAGACCACGATCTCGGCCGCGATCGCCGCCGGGATGGCAGCGCGGGGGAAGAAGGTGGCGGTGTTGACGATCGACCCCGCGAAGCGGCTCGCGGACTCACTTGGCCTGCCGGAGCTGGGCAACATCGAGCGGCGCGTGGACCCGAGCCTGTTCCAGGCCGAGGGGGTCGAGACGGAGGGCGGTGAGCTGTGGGCGATGATGCTCGACGCGAAGGCGACCTTCGACGAGGTGATCGCCAAGCACGCGCCCGACGCCGAGACCCGTGACCGCATCCTCGAGAACCGGATCTACCGTCAGATCTCGAACGCGCTCGCCGGCTCCCAGGAGTACATGGCGATGGAGAAGCTGTTCGAGATCCACCAGGAGGATCGCTACGACCTGCTGGTCCTCGACACCCCACCGACCCGCAACGCGCTCGACTTCCTCGATGCTCCGCGCCGGCTGACGCAGTTCATCGAGGGTCGGTCGCTGCAGGTGTTCCTCCGCCCCACAGGGCTGGGAATGAGGCTGTTCGGTCGCGGCACCTCGATGATGTTCTCGGCGCTGCGCCGGCTCACCGGCGTCGATCTGCTCGAGGACATCTCCGAGTTCTTCCAGGCGTTCAGCGGGATGGTGGGCGGGTTCCAGGAGCGCGCGAAGCGGGTCAACGAGCTGCTCGCCGCCAAGCGCACCTCGTTCCTCGTCGTCTGCGGCCCGCAGGGGGAGCCGATCGAGGAGGCCGTTTACTTCCATCGCAAGCTCGTCGAGGCCGCGCTGCCGTTCGGCGGCGTGATCGTGAACAGGGTCCACTACGAAACCAACATCAAGACGGCGAGTTCGCAAGCGAACTCGCCGGGGGTCGAGGACGAGGACGTCGTCGGCGAGCTCGAGGATGCGCTCGGCGATCGGGACCTCGCCGCACGCGCGGCCACCAGCCTCGCGGACTATCGGGCGCTGGCGGCCAGCGACCGGCGCAACATCGAGCGGCTGACCGCGGAGCTACGCGCGAGGCGGGTGATCAAGGTGCCCTACCTCGATGAGGACGTGCACGACCTCGGCGGGCTGATGGAGGTAAACCGCTACCTGTTCGCGACCCGTCCGGAGCGCGAGGCGCTCGCCGCATCTCGGTAGGGCGCTAGGCGCGGGCTCTGCGGCGACGGCGGTCGTACTGGAGCTCGGCCACGCCCCACTCGGTGGCCTCGGGCCGGGGAAAGAGGTGGCGCACCCGTCGCCGGGCGGCCTCGCGCTGGGCGGGCCGCTGGTCGAGGAGCTTCAGCGCCTCGGGCCGCTCCGGCCAGTCGAGGGTGTCCCCGCGCGCATCGACCTCGCTGAGCCAGTCGGAGCTCTCGCGGCTCTGCTCAGGGGCCTTGCGCTGCTGCCTCTTGGTCGCCTTCGTCGCCATAAGGACCGAGGTTGGCTGCTCGGAAGCGATCTCCTCCATATTGCCTTCCTCCTCTTGCTCGGTAGAAACCGGTTCATCCGCGGGATCCGGGGACTCGACCGCACCCCATTCGGCGGTCGCGCCGCGCGTCTCGGCGGCGCCCTCCCCGACGGCGAGCCCGTCGGCGAGCAGCGCCTCGTCCGCCGCCGCGCGCAGATCGACTCCGAGGCGCCCGGACGCGGCGTCCCTGAGGATCCACCGGGTCCGCTCCTCCACGGCCGCGACAAGATCCAGCGGGCCTTCGCCTTCGCCGGCAGGCGGCAGCTCGCCGCGCATCAACGCCTGCTCGAGCGCCAGCGCGCGCTCCACCTGCGCCTTGATCGCCGGGCGCTCGCCGGCCTCGGCGCAGATCGCCGCGACCCGCATCGCAAGCCCGACGTCCGCCGCGCCGCCACCCTCGAGCAGATAGCGCAGCGCAAGCACGTAGTCGCTCAGCGCCTCGAGCTGCGCCGGTCGCTCGAGGCCGGCCTCGAAGCGGGAGACCGCCCTCGCCAGCGTCCCGGCGGCGCTCGGCCCCTCGGGCGCGAGCCCCCCGAACCCGGCAGAGCGGTTCGCCACCGCGCGCGACAACGCGGCGAGGTCGCCGAGATCGGTGTCGGTGAGCCTGTACCCACCGGGCCGGGGTCGTGCGGCCCCGGTTGCCAGGCGGCGCCACCGATCGCCCGGCGCCCGCGCCCAGGCGTACGGACCGAGACCCACCCCACCGGCCTTGAACAGGCGCAGCGTGGTCACGAGCTCACGCAGGGCGGCCCCGGGAGCCACGGCTGCGCTCCCACCCGGGATCGCCTCCGGATCATCCTCGGCCGGGGGGACAGGTCCTCGCACGACGGCGAGGAACTGCGGCTCCCAGGCGCTCCGCCCGGCGCCCTCGGATCGACGCATCTCGTCCGGCACCTCAACGACGTCAGCGCGGATCAGGGTCGTCTCCGCAAGCGCGAGTCGGACGCTCGGCATATGGAACCCGAGCAGCGGTGCGACGACCTCGGCGTCCCCCTCGGCGGGGCTCTCCACGCATCCCTCGAGCTCGCGTAGCGCATCCGGCAGCCGCGCCCCGTCGAGCGTGAAATCCGATGAGCCGTCCCAGACGCGGGACAGGAAGGTAATGGCGGCCGCCTCCGAGCGACGGTCCTCGTCCGGCGGCACCGGCTCGTCGAGCTGCTCGAGGTAGGGGCCCGCGAGCTCGGCGGCGCCGATCGCCGCGCACGCCTCGGAGAAGGAGTCGAGCTCGGCGAGCTCCGCCCAGTGCTCGCGAATGAAGCGACCGGTCTGCGGCGCGTACTGCGAGAACGGGGAGTCCTCACCCGGTCCCGTGACCTCGAAGGGAAGCTCCTCGCCGGCCGCGACCAGCTGGCGGAGCCGCTCGGCCGCGTCGCGCGCCAGAGCCTCGAGCCTGTCAATAACCGCGAGCTCGTGCACGACAACCCCGTTCTCGCGACCGGGGCGCGCTCCTTCGGTGCAGGCGCGCTTGCACGCGGGGCGAGGAATCGGCCAGATACCTTGGCGGATCGTGGGGAGCAGCGAACCGGAGCCGGGAGTACCGGACGCCATCGAGCCGCCGCTCGGCCCGCGCGAGCTCGCGGCCGCCGGCCTCGCGTCCGTCCGCGGCGGGCTCGGGGCGCTATCCGACTTCGCTCCGCACGAGTGGCGGATCCTCGCGCCGCTTATGTTCGTCGGCTTCTTCGAGGTCTACGACCTGACGGTGCTGACGATCGGGGCTCCCCAGATCGCCGACGGGCTCGGTGTCTCGATCGGCCTGTTCGGCGTCGGGGTGGCGGTGATCCGGCTCGCGGCGCTGGGAAGCGTCGCCGTCCTGCGCGCCGCCGACCGGATCGGCCGGCGAACGATGCTGCTGATCTCGATCGCCGCCTTCACGGCCGCGACGGGGTTGACCGCGCTCGCCTGGGGGCTCGCCGCGTTCGTGGCGATTCAGACCGTCGCCCGCGTCTTCCTCGCAACCGAGAGCTCGCTCGGCGGCGTCGTAATCGCCGAGGAGGTCCGCCGGGAGCGCCGCGGAGCGGCCCTGGCGCTGGTCGGCGTGATCAGCTTCCTCGGTCCCGGGCTCACCGCGCTCGCGATCCTCGCGGTTCCGCTCACCCCCCTCGACTGGCGGATCTTCTACCTGATCGCGCTCCCGCCGCTGTTCGTGATCGCCTACCTGCGGCGCAACCTCGGCGAGACGACGGCGTTCGCGGTAGCCCGCACGGAGGAGCGGCTACAGCCCACACTGATCCCGCACGTGCCCGCGCCCTACGGATGGAGGCTGCGCCGGATCGCCACGGTGTTCGGTGTCGCGGGGGCGATCCAGACCGCGGCCCTGTTCTACTCCTCCGAGCTTGCTCAGGACCAGTACGGGTGGGACGCGCTGTACACGATCACGATCCTGACCGCGGGGCCGTTCGCGCTCGCGGGGTTCCTGATCGGCGGGCCGGGGAGCGACCGCATCGGTCGCCGTCCGATCCTCGCCGCGGCGCTGCTGCTCAGCGCGATCGGCAACGTGATGATCTTCAGCGAGCTGCGCCTCCTGTTCGCGCCCGGCTTCTGGGTCGCCGCGGGGGCGAGCGCCGCGGTGCTCGCGGTCGGCTACGCGTATCTGTCGGAGCTGTTCCCGACCGAGCTGCGCGCGACGCTGACGTCGGTCGTGATCGCGGCCCAGATCGTCGGGGGCTCGCTCGGGTTGCTCCTCATCGGCGCGCTGGCGGGGGCCGTCGACACCTCGCTGCAGCTCGTCGTCGGAGGACTCCTGGCGACCCCCGTGATCCTGCTGTTGCGCGGAATGCCGGAGACCCACGGCGCGGACGTGGTCTCGGGTCGAAGCTAGCGCTACGCGGCGGCGGGGACCTTGTCCGAACGAGCGCCGTCGAACAACCACTCGCGCCCGTAGCTGCGCATGTCCTCGATCAGCGGGACGAGCGCCTTGCCCTTCTCGGTCAGCGCGTACTGGACGCGCGGCGGGACCTCGGGGTAGGTGTTGCGCTCGACCACGCCGTGCTCCTCGAGCGCCCTGAGGCGCAGCGAGAGCGTCCGCGGGCTGATCCCGTCAAGCGAGCGCTCGAGCTCGCAAAAGCGGCGAGAGCCGTCCGCGAGGTCGCGGATCACGAGGAGCGTCCATTTGCCGGAGATGATCTCCGCGCAACGGCAGACGGGGCACTCTGAGTCAGTCATCTGATTGGCGTGCTTCCGGGGACGACCCGAATGGCAAACCCGGAAACAGCAACTTCAGTATAGCCAAAGCTATACGAACTGAAGTCATGGGCGCCGCGGCGTGCGCCCGGGTCGCTCTCAGTCGTCGGCGGTGCCGTCGAGCCGCTTGCGGGCCTTGCGCACCGCGGCGATCGACGTACGGGCGGCGCGAGCGATCTCGCCTTCGGGGCGCTCGGGATCGCGCTCGATCTCGAACTCGACCACGGCGGTCGACCGAAGCTTGGCGCGTGCCTCCGTGCCGAGGCCATCGGCTTCGGCGAGCGCCATCTCCACGGCGCGCTCGCGACGGCAGACGAGGCAGTAGTGATCACCGTTGTCGTCGGTGAACCAGTTGGGTGGAGCGGTCGCGTCACCCTCGAGTCCGTTGGTCCAGGTGCTGGTCATCTGACAACGCACACAGGTCCACTGTGTGCGGCGCGTCTTCGTGCTGGGGGTGGGAGTGGTGGTGCTGATGGTTCCTCCGATTCGTGTGTTGGTCAGGCTGGTTGAGCGGCGAGAGTCAAGCGGGGCAAGGAAGCAGGGAGCGAAGCGTGCTCCGCACGCGAGCGACCGATGACGCAGCCCCCGCGCCGGCTATCGCCGCTCAGGCCACTTCGCGCAGCTTCTGCGCTTCCGCGAGCGACTGCAGCTTCTTCAGCGACTGGTTCTCGATCTGTCGGATCCGCTCGCGGGTCACGTTGAAGGTCCGTCCGACCTCGTCGAGCGTGCGCGGATGCTCGCCGCCGAGCCCGTAGCGCAGCTCGAGCACGCGCCGCTCACGGTACGAGAGATTCTCGAGCGCCTCGCGCAGCGCCTCCTTGGTGAGGATGTCGGCCGCCCGCTCGTACGGAGACTCCGCCTTCTCGTCGGCGATGAACTGGCCGAACTCGGACTCCTCCTCGTCTCCGACAGGCTTCTCGAGCGACACCGGCGCCTGCGCCGAGCGCTTGATCGAGTCGACCTCCTCGGGCTCGATCCCGGTCACGTCGGCGATCTCCTCCGGGGTGGGCTCACGACCGAGCTCGGTGACGAGCTTGCGCTCCGCGCGACCGATCTTGTTCAGCTTCTCGACGACGTGCACCGGGATCCGGATCGTGCGGGCCTTGTCAGCGAGCGCCCGGGCGATTGCCTGGCGGATCCACCACGTCGCGTAGGTCGAGAACTTGAAGCCCTTGCGGTAGTCGAACTTCTCGGCCGCACGAACCAGGCCCAGGGTGCCCTCCTGGATCAGGTCGAGGAAGGGGAGGCCCTGGTTGCGGTAGTTCTTGGCGATCGAGACGACGAGCCGCAGGTTGGACTCGACCATCTTCTGCTTCGCGTCGAGGTCACCGCGCTCGATCCGCTTCGCGAGGTCAACCTCCTCCTGGGCGGTCAGCAGACGGACCTTGCCGATGTCCTTGAGGAACAGCTGCAGCGAGTCGGTCGTCATGTCCGGCTTCAGGTCGAGCGCCGTCGCCTGCTTGCGGCGCCGGCCCCGCTTGCCGGTCGGCTCCGGCGCGGCCTCGGGCTGGGAGGTCTGGGCCGGGTCGACGTCCTCGACCAGCTCGATCCCCGAGCGCTCGAAGTGCCCGTACAGCTCCTCGATGTCGCCCTCGTCGATGTCGACCTCGGACAGGGCCGACGCGACCTCGCCATATGCCAGAACGCCCACCTGCTGGCCCTTGGTCAGCAGCGTCTTGACTTCCTCGAGCTCCTGTAGCTCTCCAACTAGCATGCGCTTCCTCGTCCGCTCCTCTCGACTACGTTCTCTATCGGGTTATCGGTGCGAACCCCGCGATACCTTGAGCCCGCGCCCACCATCCCGCGACTTCGACGCGACAAAACGCGGACCCACCGGGATCCGCGACTCTACGTCTTGCCCGGCGCCTACCCGAGCTGGAGGCTGGTTCAAACGCCTGTTCGTACGTTAGGCCTATGTTAGTCGCTATATTTTCTGAAGTCAAGGGGCAGGATCCCGCATTCCCACGCTGCAAAACCATTTGCGGCGACGAGAGTTGCGGTCGTGTGCGCGAGATCACGCTCGCCCGGTTCGGAACACCCCTGGCCGGCGTCGGTTACGGGTGACGCGGTCCGCATGAGCCCCGCGTCGCTCGGCTCGCGTGCGAGAGCCACCAACGGCGAGCGCCCCCGCCCCTGGTCGCGCTACTTGCGAGCCTTCTGGGATCGGGCCTACCGGGAGAACGTCACGGGCCTGGCGGGAATGGTCGCCTACAACCTCCTGTTCGCCCTGTTCCCGTTCGCGTTGCTGATCCTGTTCGTCGTCGGGCAGGTGCTCGAGTCGAGCGACGCGCAGATGAGCATCCTGCTCGATCTTCAGCGCCTCTTCCCCGCCACCGAGCAGGCGACGCTGGAGCGGATCCTGGACCGGATCCGCGAGAGCTCGACGACGATCGGAGTCGCCGCGGTGATCGGGGCGCTGTGGGTGGGGACCTCGTTCTGGGGCGCGATGGACACCGCCTTCTGCCGCATCTACCACGTTCAGTGCCGCGGCTGGGTGGAGCAGAAGCGCTGGGCGGTCGGGATGCTGGTGGTCTCGGTGCTCTTCCTAGCCGCGACGATCGCCCTCCCCGCGCTCGAGGGGTTGCTGATCTCGAGCGCGGAGGACCTCCCACTGCTGCCCGGCATCGGAGGCGTGGAGAACCTGATTCTGCTCGCCGTGGCGCTCGCGATCACG
This sequence comes from uncultured Thermoleophilia bacterium, assembly GCA_963754225.1. Taxonomy (GTDB): domain Bacteria; phylum Actinomycetota; class Thermoleophilia; order Solirubrobacterales; family 70-9; genus DASPWW01. The sequence goes on along the minus strand of CAVWEV010000005.1, from coordinate 184,044 downwards.
TTCCTGCTCGCCTGTGCGATCTACTGGCTCGTTCCCAAGGGGCACTTGCCGTGGCGCGGCGTGTGGCCCGGGGGCCTGTTCCTGACCGTGACGGCGGGCCTCGCCAACTTCGTGTTCCCGATCTATCTGCGCGAGATCTCCGGGATCAATGAGTTCGGGGGCGCGATCGGCTTCCTCGTCATCGCCCTGATCTGGTTCTACCTGCTCAGCCTCGCGCTGCTCGCCGGCGCCGTGATCAACGCGCTCCGTTTCGAGCTGCACGACACGGGGACGCTCGGGGAGGTCGACTAGCCACTCAGCCGTAGCACGGGGGCTCTGCCCCCCTCGCCCGCCCTTCGGGCGGCCTCCCCCCGGCTATCCGTAGCGACCTCCCGTCACCTCTCGGAGCTTCGGGCGGTCGTGGCGCGCGCGGACCTCTCGGACGGTGCCGGAGCGCGAGCGCATGACCAGCGACTCGGTCGTGGCGTGGCCGTCGCCCAGGTAGCGCACGCCCTGCATCAGATCGCCGTCGGTGACCCCGGTCCCGGCGAAGAACACGTCCCTGCCCCCCACCAGGTCGTCGACGTCGAGCACCTTCTCCAGGTCGTAGCCGGCGTCGAGGGCCGCCTTGCGCTCGTCGTCGTCCCGCGGCCACAGCCGGCCGAGGAGCCTGCCACCGAGGCACTTGATCGCGGCCGCCGACAGCACCCCTTCGGGGGTCCCGCCGATCCCCCACAGCAGGTCGACACCCCTCCCCTCGGTGACCGCGAACAGCGCCGCGGACACGTCGCCGTCGCTGATGAAGCGGATCCGGGCGCCGGCCTTACGAATCTCGTTCACGGCGTCCTCGTGGCGCGCGCGGTCGAGCATGATGATCGTCACGTCCCCCGGCTCGGTGCGCTTGCGCTCGGCCACGCGCGCGATCACCTCGGTCAGCGGGGCGTCGAGGCTGAGGCAGTCGGCGATCGCGGGTCCGCCGGCGATCTTCTCCATGTACACGCACGGCCCGGGGTCGAACATCGTCCCGCGCTCGGCGAGCGCGATCACCGACAGCGCCGCGGGCTGACCCTGGGCCGTGAGCCGCGTGCCCTCGAGCGGATCAACCGCGATGTCGACCTCCGGCGGGCTTCCGTCCCCGATCCGCTCGCCGTTGTAAAGCATCGGCGCCTCGTCCTTCTCGCCTTCGCCGATCACGACGACCCCGTCCATCGGAACCGTGTCGAGCATCAGGCGCATCGCGTCGACCGCCGCCTGGTCGGCGGACTCCTTCTCCCCGCGGCCGACCCAGCGCGCGGCCGCCAGCGCCGCCGCCTCGGTCACCCGGACCAGCTCGAGGGCGAGGTTGCGGTCGGGCTTGTCGCCCGAGCGAACCTCGTGGGAGATCACGCTTGGGGCGTCGTCGGCGATCGCTACGTCCTCTCTACACGGTGCCGGGCGCCTTGCGCTCCCGCGTCTGCCCGGCAAGCGAGCGCATGAAGGCCACGCCGGCGATCGTCGCGGAGGCAAGGAGCGCCACCCAGTAGCCGTAGTCGAGGCCGATGCCGAACTCGGTCCCCTGGTCCGGTGCAGGGCGGTCAATGATGCCGTTGTAGAGGATCAGCACCATCGCCGCGAAGCCGACCACCATCGTCAGCTCGCCCGGTGCCCAGGAGAGCTTGGTGCTGGCGAATGATCACCCAGGCGAGAATGCCCGGCGCCAGCGCCGAGGCGAGCAGCAGCCAGCGCAGGATCGGGAAGGTCTCGAAGCCGGTGCAGCTGAACTCGCCGCTCCCGCACAGCCACGCGCCCTGCTCGGCGCGCTCGGGCGTGTCGGTGAGCGAGAACCAGGGCAGGAACAGGATGCTGACCACGAGCAGGATCGCCGCCACCCCGCCGACGATCGTCCTCCGCTGATCCAGGCGGGAGAAATCCATCGCCGGCGAGCTTATCCCAGCTCAGGCGCCGCTTCCACCGGCCCTGGTAGGGTCGCGCGCCGATGAGCGACGCACGCTGGGGACTGACCCTGCCGCTTCCGACCCTCCCTCTAGCCGAGCACGCTGAGCACGTGCGTCGCGCCGAGGCTGTCGGGTTACACCGACCTGTGGTCGGGCGAGACGCAGGGTCCGGACGGGTTCACCCCGCTGGCGCTCGCCGCCGCCTGGACCGAGCGCGCGCGGCTGGGCACCGGCGTCGTCGGCGTGTTCACCCGCGGTCCGGCGCTGCTCGCCCAGCAGGCCGCCGCCCTCGCCGACGCCAGCGGCGGCCGCTTCGCGCTCGGGATCGGGGCCTCCTCCGACCGCATCGTCGAGGGCTGGAACCGAATGCACGCTGACCCGGCCGCTGAGCAAGATGTCCGAGACGATCGACTTCCTGCGCGAGGTGTTCGCCGGCGGGAGGGCCGACGGGGGCTTCAAGCTCGAGCAGCCCCCAGCGGAGCCGGTGCCGATCATCGTCGCGGCGCTGCGCGGCAAGATGCTGCGGCTGGCGGTCGAGAAGGGCGACGGCGCGTTCACGAACTTCCTTCCCCTGGGTGGCCTGCCGCAAGGTGGTCGAGGCGCTCGAGGGCGCGCCCGAGGGCTTCGAGCTCCTGTGCCGCTTCTTCTGCCTCCCCGGTCGAGCGCGAGGAGGTCGAGCCGCTGGCCCGGTTCATGTTCGCGTCCTACGCCACGGTCCCGTTCTACGAGGCGTTCTTTCGCTGGCTCGGCTACGGCGAGCAGATCGATGAGATGGTCGCGGCGTGGAAGCGCAAGGACCGCGACGCCGCGACCGCGGCGGCGCCGTGGGAGCTGATCGAGGACATCTTCATCTTCGGCGAGCCGGCCGAGATGAAGGAGCGGCTCGGCGCCTACGTCGAGGGCGGGATCACCCTCCCCGTCCTCACCCCGGTCACCACCCCGGACCGGTTCGGCGAGCTGATCGAAGCGCTGGGGCCCTAGGTTGCTCTCGCCAGGCTGAGCGCGAACAGCTCCTCGGGGTCTGTCCACCACTCGACGATCTCGAGCCCGGCCTCGCGGTAGCTGGCCTCGAGCTGCTCGCGGGTGAACTTCGAGGAGATCTCGGTGCGCATCTCCTCCTGGTCGGCGAACTCGACCTGCATGTCGAGCGCCGAGATGGTCACGGTCTGGTCGGCGAGCGAGCGCAGGCGGATGTCGATCCAGGAGTTGATCGTCGTCCCAGAACGCATGGTGCTCGAAGCCGGCCGGGTCGAAGTCGGCGTCCAGCTCCCGGTTCAGCACGTGGAGGACGTTCTTGTTGAACTCCGCGGTGACGCCCGCGGAGTCGTTGTAAGCGGCCTCGAGGCGGGCGCGCTCCTTGACGAGGTCGGTCCCGAGCAGGAAGCGGTCCTCCGGATACATCAGCGACGCGATCCGGGCCAGGAAGGAACGGCGGGTGTTGGGATTGAAGTTGCCGATCGTGCCGCCGAGGAAGGCGATCAACCCGCCGGGCTCGCGTGGGATCCGCTCGAGATGGGTGTCGTAGTCGCACACGACCCCGTGCACCCGCAGGCCGTCGTACTCGTCGATCAGCCGCACGGCGGTCTCGCGGGTGATCTCCTCGGAGATGTCGACCGGAACGTATGCGTCCAGCGACTCGGCGTCGCGCATCGCGTCGAACAGGCAGCGTGTCTTCGCCGCCGAGCCGGATCCGAGTTCGATCAGCATCGAGGTCCCGGCGACCTCGACGATCTCGCGCGCCCGCGCGTCGAGGATCGCCCGCTCGGCGCGCGTTGGGTAGTACTCGGGGAGCTCGGTGATCTGCTCGAACAGCTGCGAGCCGCGCTCGTCGTAGAAGTACTTCGGCGGCAGCTCCTTGAAGGGAGCCGACAGGCCCATCCGTACGTCGGCCGCGATGCCCGACAGCGGGCCGCCCTCCGGAAGGTGGACATCGATCGTGATCTGGTCCGTCGCGACAGGATCCATCGGGCTAGCGGTCAGTCCTCAACTCTCACCACTGCGTCGGAAACCCCCGCATCGGATCACGCGTCCCTTGCACAGCGCAAGCCGGCGAAGATCTGGCTGCGCTCGGCGAGATCCCAGTTACGAAACGTGGGCCGGACGACGTTGCGCCGCGTCGCCCACGCGCCGCCGCGCAGCACCTTGTACTCGTCGCCGAAGAAGACCTCCGAGTACTCGGGGTACGGGAACGGCTCGAAACCGGGGTAGGCGAGGAAGTCGGAGGACGTCCACTCCCAGACGTCGCCGATCATCTGCTCCGCCCCGCAGTCGGCGCGCGCATCGGCGTAGGCGCCGACCGGCATGCATCCGAACGCGAGCTGGTCCAGGTTGGCGCGGTCCGGGTCGGCGCCGCGAGCCGCCGCCTCCCACTCGAACTCGGTCGGGAGGCGCTTGCCGGCCCAGCGGGCGAACGCATCCGCCTGGTGCCAGGAGACGTGGACGACGGGCCGTCGCGCGTCGATCGGCTCGACGCGACCCATGTACGTGGTCACCCATCCGCCCTCGCCGTCGCGCTCCCAGTACATCGGCGGCTCGGCGCCCGTGTCGGCCAGGTACTCGGCGAAGGCCGCGTTGGTGACCGGCGTGCGGTCGATCAGGAAGGGCTTGATCTGGCGCGGGTGGCGGGGACGCTCGTTGTCGTACGCGAAACCGTGGGGCCCCGCCCCGATCTCGGCCTCGCCGCCGTCGACGTCGACCATCTCGGGCCCATCGGCCGCGAGCTCGCTGGGCGGGTCAGGACGGCGCTCGACGGGCTCGTAGCCGTCCACCATCTGGATCAGCTGCAGCATCGTCTCGTTGTGCTGGTGCTCGTGCGCGAGCAGCATCTCGTAGACGAACCCCTCGCGAAGCAGCGGGTCGTCAGTGGAGTCGAGGTCGACATCGGTGAGCACCTCGAGCGTGCGCTCGCGCACCTGCTCCATGTAGGAGAGCGCGTCCTCGCCCTTCAGGATCGGCAGCTCGCCGCGGGTCGAGCGGGGGTTCTCGATCGCGTCGTAGAAACGCCCGAGCTCCCCGCGCAGCGGCTCGCGGCCCCCGACCCTCTGTACGAGCCACAGCTCCTCGAAGTTGCCGATGTGGCCGAGGTCCCAGACCAGCGGGCTGAGGATCGGCGTGTAGACGCGGTTGAGCTGCTCCTCGGTGAACGGCTCGATCAGCAGGAGGGTTCGCTTGCGCGCCTCGGCAAGCCGCTCGGCGATCGCTTCGTGCCGGGATGTCTCCTGCTGGACAGGGCCCGCGATGACCGTTAACCCTAACGGGTGCCGCTTACGGGCTCGTTACTACGCAGATAACCTGGCGCGCTCCGATGCGGATCGACCGATCAAGCGCGCTCGTCGCCGGAGGCGCGTCCGGGCTCGGCGCCGCCACCGCGCGCCGGCTCCACGGCGCCGGCGCGCGCGTCGTGATCGCCGACCTGAATCCCGACAACGGCGTGGCGCTGGCCGGGGAGCTCGGGGACCGCGCCGTGTTCGTAGAGGCGGACGTGACCGACGAGAGCGCGGTGCAGGCCGCCGTCGACGAGGCCGCCGGCGCGGACGGCGGGCTGCGGATCTCGGTGTGCTGCGCCGGGATCGGGTGGGCCCAGCGAACGACCGGCAAGCAGGGACCCCACGATCTCGAGGTGTTCTCCAACGTGGTCAGGGTGAACCTCATCGGGACCTTCAACGTGCTCCGACTCGCCGCGACGGCGATGAACGAGAACGAGCCGGACGAGGGCGGGGAACGCGGCGTATGCGTGAACACCTCGTCCGACGCCGCCTTCGAGGGCCAGATCGGGCAGGTGGCCTACTCGGCCTCGAAGGGTGGGATCGTCGGGATGACGCTGCCCGCGGCCCGCGACCTGGCGAGCCGCGGGATCAGGGTCACAACGATCGCCCCCGGCCTGTTCGACACCCCGCTGCTCGGGGCGCTGCCCGAGCAGGCGCGCCGTGAGCTCGGCAAGCAGACGCCGTTCCCCTCGCGGCTCGGGACGCCCGAGGAGTTCGCGGACCTCGTCGCCCACATCGTCGAGAACCCGATGCTCAACGGCGCCACGTTGCGCCTCGACGGCGCGCTTCGGATGGCGCCGAAGTAGGCGCTACTACGGTTCGCCGACGCCCTTTGCGACGAGGGCGTGGGGCCACTTCCGGACGTCGCCGGACTCCCCCCCGCGGCCGCAGGAGAAGAGGCGGGAAGAAGAGTCATCGTGTGCGAGGAAGCACTGCCAGCTGCCCGTCTGCTTGGCCTCCTGGTCGTAGCGCCGAGCGACCTTTCGCGCCTTGGAGCAGCCGACGCCCCTGATCGCGATCACCTTTGCCTTGTCGTAGCCCGAGGTGGTCGCGATCTTCCCGCACCCCTTCCGTGCAAGCGCGTCGTCGGCGGACAACAGCGCGAGGCCAAGCAAAGCGACGAGGCATCCCACGAGGAGTACGAGCGGAAAGCTCGGCCGGGCGATCTCCATCCCGGCGAGTCTAGTGGCCCTAATCCGTTCCCTCCGCCTCGGGGTCACGCCACACGTCCTTCCGCCACGGCGCGGTGATCGCGAAGGTCTCGCCGGGGCGGCGGGCGACGATCGGCTCGAGCGGAATCAGTACGAGCCGCTCGCGCGGCGTCGACCTGCTGACCGGACGCTTGGCTCTCGCGTTGCCGGCGTGGCTTCCGCCGGACACGTAGACGCTGCCGGTTTCGGGTCCCCATCCCTGCTTCGGCCACGGTCGCTTGATGTGCACCGAGCCGTCGCGGCGCCGCCGCACCCGCGGCCGCCACCCACCGTCCAGGTCGTACACGTAGCCGTGGTGCGCGCTGGCGCGCGCATCCACGGCGCCGGGCCGGATTCGCACTTGATACGACTCCCAGTCGTCCGGGTGGTAGGTCGGATGGCCGATCGCCGTGCTTACCTCCCGGATCGCGTCGTCGAGCACCTCCCCCTCGGCCGTGGCGCTGCCCGCGTAGTAGAACCAGTACTGGAGGTAGGCATTGCCCGCCCGCAGCCCCGAGCAGTCGACGCCCGCCCGCCGGGCGCGCCGCAGTGCGGCGGCGCGACAGTCGACGACGTGTACGAATGCCGCCACCGGCTCACCGGCGCTCGAGCGCCACACCTCGCCGCTGGGTGCCCCGCGCGAGCAGGCGTCCGCGCGACAGCTGCGGTAGTCGACGGGCAGCGCCTCCATCCCGCGCTCGTAGCGGATCCGCGGGGCGTGGTCGCGGACGAGCGCGGCCAGCTCCGCGCCGTACGCGCGATCTAGCGCCACGTCACGCTCACCGTCGCAGGCGTTCGAGAGCCGGACCGCGCAGATGATCCGCTCGCCGATCGCGCGCGCCAGTGAGCCGCCGGGAATGCCCGGGCCGATCGCCGCGAGCAGCCCCGCCAGCAGCACCGCGACAAGCACGACGAGCCCGATCCACTCCACGGTGCCCTGCCCCGTCTCGCCGCCCGGCGGTCGCCTGTCGCCCACGGCGCGACGCTAGGCGCGGCCGTGTCATGTGTGTGCAGCCGAGGTCGAGAGCAAGCGCCGGAACTGAGACGAACCCGGCACCGCAGCGCGCTCCGGCCGTGTCATGACCTGGTGTTAGAGTCGCACCGTGGCCGATCAGCAGCTTCCGGGACAGGCGGGGCGTCAGGGCACTAACTGGAAGGGCTGGGCGATGGTCGTCGCGGTCGTCCTGCTGCTGATCTTCGTGATCCAGAACTCACAGGAGGTCGACATCGACTTCCTGTTCTTCACCAGCGTGAGCACGCCGCTGATCTTCGCGCTCGTCCTCTCCGCCCTGCTCGGCGCGCTGATCGGTTGGCTCGCGCCGCGCGTTCGCCGGCGGGACTAGCGGCGGAGAAGGCGAATTCGGGAGCGTCGCTTCCGCGACTCTTCCCGGCGTGGAGCCGACTGCGGTCGGCTGGACTGCGATGCGCCGAGCGCGCCGGACTGGAAGGTTGCCATCAATGTGTGTCTCACCCTGTACCTCCTCCTCGTGGCTGGGATAGCGAAGGTAAGTCACGCGACGCGAAAAGGCACCGGGTATCTCCCTAGATCGAGCGTCCGCAGGCACGTCGCCTGGACGTAGGCGTAAGCTCGCTTGAGCGTGCTGCACGGAAGGGAAGCCGAGATGGCGAGCGTCGAGGCATTGCTCGCGGAAGCCAGCGACGGCCGCGGCGGAGCGCTGATCCTGCTGGGCGACGCCGGGGTGGGCAAGACGGCGCTGCTCGACGCGGTGAGCCGCGACGCCACCAACCTGCGCCACCTGAAGACGTCGGGCCTCGAGGCGGAGTCCAGCCTCCCGTTCTCGGCGCTGGCCGAGCTGACCGAGCGCATGCTCGACGGCCTCTCGGCCCTGCCGGAGCCCCAGGCCGCGGCGATCCAGGGCGCGCTCGCGCTCGGCCCCCCCGCCCCGGGCGACCGCTTCGCGGCCTGCGCCGGGTTCCTCGGCCTGCTCTCGAACGCGGCCGCCGAGCAGCCGCTTCTCGTCATCGTCGACGACGCCCACTGGCTCGATCCAGCCTCGGCCGAGTGCGTCGGGTTCGCGGCGCGGCGCCTCGAGGGCCTCCCGATCGCCCTGCTCGTGGCGGCGCGGGCCGACGAGGAGCACGCGTTCGCACGACCCGGCATCGACCAGCTTTCCGTGATCGGCCTCGACCGGGGAGCCGCTCGGGCCCTGCTCAAGGACGTCGATCCCGCGCTCCCATCCGACGTCGCCGAGTCGCTGGTCGACGCCGCGGCAGGGAATCCCCTGGCGCTGATCGAGCTGCCACCGCAGCTCACGCCCGACCAGCGCATGGGGCTCGCGGCGCTCGACGAGCCGCTCCAGCCGGGCGACCGCCTGCAGCGGGCGTTCTCCACCCGGGTTGCCCGACTTCCCGCGCGGACCCGCGACGCCCTGCTCGTCGCCGCGACCTCGTTTACGCCGTCGATCGATCCGATCCTGGCCACCTGCGGAACGCTGGAGATCGAAGCGCAGGCGTTCGAGCCCGCGGAGGCGCAGGACATCGTGCGCCTGTCCTCGGAGCGAATCGAGTTCGGCCACCCGCTGCTGCGCGGCGCCGTCTACCGCGAGGCGCCGCCGCCCGAGCGCAGGCGCGTGCACCGGGCGCTCGCCGAGCACACCGACGAGGACAGCCGGGCATGGCATCTCGCCGCCGCCGCACTCGACCCGGACGCGGAGGTGGCCGACGCGCTCGAAGCCGCGGCCCACCGCGCCGCGGCACGCGGCGCCCATACGGCGTCGGCCGATGCGCTGGAGCGCGCCGCGCGCCTCAGCGAGGACCGAGAGGCGCGCTCGCGGCGCCTGCTCGCCGCCGGCCTCGCGGCCGCGATGGGCGGCGCCTACGATCGCGGCGTCGCGCTGCTGGAGCCGGCCGCCGAGATCGACGATCCCGTCATGCGCGCCTCGGTACGCCACCTGCTCGCGCTGGTGACGTTGAACGGGGGGGTGCGGAGTGCCGTCGACAACCACGCGATGCTGACCGAGGAGGCCGAGCGGATCCGGGAGATCAACCCCGATGAGGCGGCGGCCATGCACGCCGACGCCGGCGTGACCGCCGCCGTGCTGGGCAACTGCACGCTGGTGCTGTCCTCGGCCGAGCGCGCGGCGGAGGTCCTTCCGGACGATGCGCCGGCCACGACTCGCTGCCAGGTGCTGTCGATCCTGGGAATGGGGCTCGCGCTGCGCGGACGCACCGCGGAGGGACGGGCGGCCCTCGACGAGGCCGGCCGCCTGCTGTCCGAGGTCAACCCGCTGACGCCCGCCGCGCAGTCGATCTCGCTCGCGCTCGGCGGTCGGCTGTGCACGGGGCAGGAGGAGATGCTCCGCGAGGAGGCGGGGTCCCTGGCGGCAGCCGCACGCGAGTCGGGCGCGATCGGGCTGTTTCCCTACTACCAGCTGCTCGTGGCGGACGCCGACTACCGGACCGGAGACTGGGAGGCGGCGGAGCGCGACATCGCCGAGGCGGTGGAGGGCGCCGAGGAGTCGAGCCAGCTAGGTCCGCTGTCGATCGCCCTGGTGATCGCGGCCCGCCTGCACGCCGCGCGCGGCGATGAGGAGGCGGCGCGTGCGGAGGTAGAACGCGCCTTCGAGGTCGCAGCGCCGCCCGCCTACGGCAGCCCGGTCGGTTGGGGCAAGGCGGCGCTCGGGTTCCTGGAGCTCGGCCTCGATCGCACCGCCGACGCGATCGCGGAGCTGGAGGGGGCAGAGCAATTGCTCGAGATCGCCGGCCTCGAGGATCCCGTGGTCGTTCCCTGGGCGCCCGACCTCGTCGACGCATACTCGAGGGCGGGGCGCGACGACGACGCGCAGCGTGTCGCCTCGATGCTCGCCGAGCGAGCCGAGCGCAACGGCACGCCGCTGGCCGGAGCGCTGGCGGCGCGTTGCGAGGGACTCGTCGGCGACGAGGAGTTCGATGAGCCGTTCGGGCGCGCGCTCGACCTGCACGTCGAGGCCAACTCGCCCTTCGAGCACGCACGCACGCTGCTCGCCTTCGGCTCGCGGCTGCACCGGGCGCGGCGGCGCGCGGACGCTCGCGAGCGGCTCCGTGAGGCGCTGGATAGCTTCGAGCGTCTGGGCGCGAGCCCGTGGGCCCAGCGCGCGCAGGCCGAGCTGCGCGCCGCGGGGGCGGTCAAGCGGGCGCCGGTCGGCGACCCGGACGAGCTCACAGGCCAGGAGGCGAGGGTGGCGCTCGCGGTCGCGCGAGGCGCGACGAACCGCGAGGTCGCCGCCGAGCTCTTCCTCAGCCCCAAGACGATCGAGTTCCACCTCGGCCACGTGTACCGCAAGCTCGGCATCCACTCGCGCACCGAGCTCGCCGCGCTGGCCGCCAAGGGCCGCCTGGAGCCCGGCGTTGGTGCCGAACCCGCACAGGGCTCTAGAGCTTCTGCACCTCGGCGGCGATCTCCTGCGCGGCCGCCTTGGCGTCGGCGAACAGCATCGAGGTGTTGTCGCTCGTAGAAGAGGTCGTTGTCGATGCCGGCGAAGCCGGGGCTGAGCGAGCGCTTGATCACGATCACCTGCTGGGCCTCGTCGACCTCGATGATCGGCATCCCGGCGATCGGGCTGTCGGGGTCGTTCTTGGCCGCCGGGTTGGTGACGTCGTTGGCGCCGATCACGACCGCGACGTCGGTGCGCGGCATCTCCGGGTTGATCTCGTCCATCTCCTTGAGCTTCTCGTAGGGGACGTCGGCCTCGGCGAGCAGCACGTTCATGTGGCCCGGCATCCGGCCGGCGACCGGGTGGATCGCGTAGTTGACCGTCGACGCCGCGCTTCTCGAGCTCGTCGGCCATCTCCTTGACCGCGTGCTGGGCCTGGGCGACGGCGAGCCCGTAGCCGGGGACGATCACGACCGAGTCGGCGTAGGCGAGCTTGATCGCCGCGTCCTGGGCGCCGATCGAGGTGTGCGGGCGCTCCTCGCCGCGGCCGCGCGCCGCCGGCCGGCGACGCCGCCGAAGCCGGCGAAGAGGATGTTGGCGACCGAGCGGTTCATCGCCGTCGCCATCTCCATCGTCAGGATCGTTCCCGAGGAGCCGACCAGGGTGCCGGCGACGATCAGCGCGACGTTGTCGAGCGCGAAGCCGGCCGCCGGCGGCCGAGAGGCCGGTGAAGGCGTTCAGCAGCGAGATCACGACCGGCATGTCGGCGCCGCCGATCGGCAGCACGACGAGGTTGCCGAGCAGCGCCGCGGCGATCAGGACGGCGATGAAGAGCCCCTGCGAGGGGTCGTCGTTGTTCGACGCGCGAGCACGACGCAGGCGGCGACGATCCCGATCAGCAGCAGGGCGTTGATCACCTGCTGGCCCGGGACCGCTGATCGGCTGGGCCGGGATCAGGTCCTGGAGCTTGCGCGAAGGCGATGTTCGAGCCCCAGAAGGAGACCGAGCCGACGACCAGCGAGAACAGGATCGGGATCAGCTCGTCGAGCGGGATCTCGTCGCCGAGCGAGATGCCGTGGCGGAACTCCGACCAGGCGATCAGCGCGACGGCGCCGCCGCCGACGCCGTTGTAGAGCGCGACCATCTGCGGCATCTGCGGTCATCTGCACGCGGATCGAGGCGACCACGCCGACCGCGGTGCCGATCGCGAGGCCGAGCGACGATCAGGCCCCAGTTGCCGATCCCGTCGAGCAGCAGCGTGGTGACGACCGCGATCGCCATGCCGCCGGCGGCGATCAGGTTGCCCTGCTTGGCGGTGGTCGGGTGGGTGCCCTGGCGGACGCCGAAGATGAACAGCGAGAAGGCGACGATGTAGAGCGCGGTGGCGACGTCGCCGCCCGGCTCGAGCGAGCGGCGACCGGCAGCTCATCCGTCCGACCCGCCGCTTCGGCGCGTCAGCGGCTCGGCCTTCGGCTTCGGCTTCCGGGCGAACATGCCGAGCATCCGGTCGGTGACCATGAAGCCGCCGACGATGTTGATCGTCGCCGAAGGCGATCGCGATCATGCCGATCACCTTCTCGAGCGCGTCGTCGGCGAAGCCGACCACGATCAGGCCGCCGAGCATGACGATGCCGTGGATCGCGTTGGTCTGCGACATCAGCGGCGTGTGCAGCGTCGTCGGCACCTTCGAGATCACCTCGAAGCCGACGAAGGCGGCGAGCACGAAGATCGTGATCTCGGTCATCAGGTCCATCAGTGCTCGATGCGTGCTCCCGGCCGGCTTCCTCGGCTCCGCTCGTTCTTGATCTCGCCGCTCGTGGGTGATGCAGGCGCCGGCGACGATCTCGTCCTCGAAGTCGAGGTTCAGCTCGCCCTCCTCGTCGACCAGCAGGCCGAGCAGGTTCTCGAGGTTCTTGGCGTAGAGCTGCGAGGCGTGGGTCGGCCATCTCGCTCGGCAGGTTGAGCGGGCCGATCACCTTGACGCCGTCCTCGACCACGGTCTCGCCCGGCCTCGGTCAGCTCGCAGTTGCCGCCGGTCTCGGCGGCGAGGTCGACGATCACCGAGCCGGGCGCCATGCCGCGCACCGCCTCGGCGGTGATCAGCAGCGGCGCCGGGCGGCCGGGGATCGCGGCGGTGGTGATGATCACGTCCTGCTTGGCGGCGTTCTCGGCCGAGCGCCTCGCGCACCTGCTCGTTCTCCTCGTCGGTCAGCGGGCGCGCGTAGCCGCCCTCGCCCTCGGCGTCGGGGATGAAGTCGAGCTCGAGCGGGCGGCCGCCGAGGCGAGGCGATCTGCTCCCAGGCGGCGCGGCGGATGTCGAAGCCGGTGACGACCGCGCCGAGGCGCTTGGCGGTGGCGATCGCCTGCAGGCCGGCGACGCCGGCGCCGAGCACGAGCACCTTGGCCGGCGCCACGGTGCCGGCGGCGGTGGTCATCATCGGGAAGAAGCGGCCCGCCTCGCGCGCGGCGAGCAGGGTCGCCGCGTAGCCGGCGACGTTCGGCCTGCGAGGAGAGCGCGTCCATCGCCTGGGCGCGGGTGATCCGCGGGATCGCCTCCATCGCGAAGCTGGTCACGCCGGCCTCGGCCAGCGCCCGGTTGGTCTCGGCGCGAGGTCAGCGGCGCGAGGTGGCCGATCAGGACCTGGCCCGAGCTGCAGCCGGCCGATCTCCTCGCTGGTGGGCGGCGCGACCTGGAGGACGACGTCGGCGCCCCAGGCGTCGTCGGCCGAGCCGACCTCGGCGCCCGGCCTCGGTGTACTCGGCGTCGGGATGGCCGGCGGCCTCGCCGGCGCCCGACTCGACCGCGACCTCGACGCTCCTTGCTCCGTCAGCGATCTGACGACGTCGGGGACCAGCGCCACGCGGCGCTCCCCCTCGGCGGTCTCTTTGGGCACTCCGATCTTCAAAGCGGCGCGAGAGCCTATCCGAGCCGGCCGGGCTCAGGCGGGCGCGCGCGACGCCGGCCAGCGCGGCCAGGCGCTCGAGCGTGTGCAGGCGCTCGCTCGGCGCTCGACGTGGACCGGCGAGACGATCAGGCGGTCGACGCCGGCGTCCGCGAAGCGCTCGACCCGCTCGGCGACCTCGTCCTCGGTGCCGACCAGCGAGGTCGCGTCGACGAGCTCGTCGGGGATCGCCTCGTAGGCCTCCTCGCGCTCGCCGTCCAGGAAGCAGCGCTGGACCTCGTCGGCGACCTCGCCGAAGCCGAAGCGGTGGGCGAGGTCGACGTAGAAGTTGGTCTTGCGGCTGCCCATGCCGCCGAAGTAGAGCAGCAAGCCCGGCCTTGACGACGTCTGCGCGCGGCCTCGAGGTCGCCGTCGATCGCGACCTGCAGCGATGGGCGAGACCTCGAGGTCCGAGCGCTGCGCGCCCGCCCTTCGCGAGCCCGGCCTCGAGGTGCTCGCCCCAGGTCGTCCTCGAAGGCGTCGACGCTGAAGAAGATCGGGATCCAGCCGTCGCAGATCTCGGCCGCCATCTCGACCGACTTGCGGCCGATCGCGCCGACGAAGATCGGGATCTGGTTGCGCACCGGGTGGAAGTTGAGCTTCAGCGCCTTGCCCTCGCCGCCGGGCAGCGGCAGCGTGTAGTGCTCGCCCTGGTGCTCGAGCCGGCCCTCGCGGGCGACGATCTCGCGCACGACCTCGATGTACTCGCGGGTGCGCCCCCAGGGCTTCGCGTAGGGCACCCCGTACCAGCCCTCGGAGACCTGCGGGCCCGAGGGGCCGAAGCCGAAGATGAAGCGCCCGCCCGAGAGCGTGTCGATCGTCGCCCCGGCCATCGCCGCGGCCGCCGGCGGCCGCGCCGGCACCTGCATGATCGCCGCGCCGAGCTTGATCGTCTCGGTCTGCGGCGCCAGCCAGGCGAGCACGCTGACCACGTCGGAGCCGTAGGACTCCGCCGCCCAGACCGAGTCGTAGCCGGCCCGCTCGGCGGCCTGGACGACCTCGACCGCCTCGTCGCCCTGGGGGCCGATCCCCCAGTAGCCGAGGTTGAGTCCCAGCTTCAGCGCCATCGCGCCGCAACCCTAGCGGCTTGACATGCGCGTGGTCGCGCTGCGGTATCAATGGGCCGGTGAGCGAGCGCGCACACCCGCAGGGCCTCTCCAGCGCCGAGGCGGCGAAGCGCCTGCGCAAGCTCGGGCCGCCGCCGAGACGACGACGCAGCCGCTCGGTCGCGAGCATCGTCGCCGGCAACGTCTTCACGCTCTTCAACGCGATCATCGGCGGCTTCTTCGTCCTCGATCCTCTCGCTCGGGCTTGTTCGCCGACGCGCTCTTCGGCCTGATCGCGATCGTCAACTCCTACATCGGCATCCGCCAGGAGCTGAAGGCGAAGGAGACGCTCGACGAGCTCGCGCTGCTGGTCGCCCCGCAGGGCGAAGGTGATCCGCGACGGCGCGGCTCGTCGAGCTGCTGCGCCGACGAGGTCGTGCCCGGCGACATCGTCCGGGTCGAGCCCGGCGACCAGCTCGTCGCCGACGGCGAGGTGGTCGCGAGCGCGCGGGCTGACCCTCGACGAGTCGATGCTGACCGGCGAGGCCGACGGGGTCCGCAAGCGCGACGGCGACCGCGCCCTCTCGGGCTCCTTCTGCATCTCCGGCTCGGGCTACTACGAGGTCGACGCGGTGCGCGAGGAGAGCTACGCCGAGCAAGGTCGCCGGCGAGGCGCGGGCCTTCCGCCACCCGCCCTCGCCGCTGCAGGAGGAGGTCAACCGGGTGATCAGTCGCCTGCACCTGATCGTGATGGTGCCGCTGGCGGTGCTGCTGCTGCTCGCCCTGCAGCTGCGCAGCGTCGACCTTCGAGGAGGCGGCGCAGACCGCGACCGCGGGCCTGATCACCCTGATCCCCGAGGGCCTGGTGCTGCTGATGAGCGTCACCTTCGCGGTCGCCGCGGTGCGGCTGGCGCGGCATGAACACGCTGGTCCAGCAGATGAGCGCGACCGAGTCGCCTCGCCGCGGTCGACACGATCTGCGTCGACAAGACCGGGACGCTGACCGACGGCGAGCTGCGAGCTGGTCGCGGTCGAGGTCGCCGACGGGCTCGAGCCCGCGGTCGCGCAGCGCGGCGCTGGCGCGCTTCGCGGCCAGCGCCGGCGAGCGCAACCGCACCCTGCGAGGCGATCGCCGAGCAGCTTCCCGGGCGAGCCCGAGCGGGTCGCGGCCGAGGTCCCGTTCTCCTCGGAGTGGAAGTGGAGCGGGCTGACGCTCGACGGCGGCGGCGCGAGGCGCAGCTACGTGCTCGGCGCGCCCGACGTGCTCGCCGAGGCCGGGGCGCTCGAGCCTGCCGCCCGGGCTCGCCGGGCAAGCTCGAGCGAGGAGACCGGCGCCGGGCCGGCGCGTCGTCGCCTTCGGCGAGGCGGCCGGCGGCCGCTGCCCGCGACCCGGCCGCCGACGCCGCCGCCGCGGCTGAGCGCCGCTGGCGCTGGTCGTGCTCGAGGAGACGCTGCGCCCCGACGCCGCCGAGACGATCGCGTTCATGCGCGAGCAGGAGGTCGACCTGAAGCTGATCTCGGGCGACGCGCGCGCGACCGTGACCGCGGTCGCCTACGCGGTCGGCGTCCCGCGCGACGCCGGCGTGATCGAGGGCCCCGACGCTGCCCGACGACCCGGAGCGAGCTTGGCCGAGGCGGCGCGAGCGCAACACGATCTTCTGCCGGATCAAGCCCGGAGCAGAAGAAGGCGCTGGTCGCGGCGCTGGCCGACGCCGGGCGCTACACGGCGATGATCGGCGACGGGGTCAACGACGTGCCGGCGCTGAAGCAGGCGCGGATGGCGGTGGCGATGGGCTCCGGGCAGCCAGGTGACCAAGGGGGTCGCCGACGTCGTCCTGCTCAAGGACCAGTTCTCGCGGCTGCCGCGCGGCGGTCGGCGAGGGGCGGCGGATCGCCCGCAACATCCACCGCCTCGGCGCGCCTCTACCTGACCAAGACCGTCTACGCGGCGGCCCTGATCCTGCTCGTCGCGGTCCCCGGCTTCGCCTTCCCCTTCCTGCCCCGCCACCTGACCCTCGCCGCCTTCCTGACGATCGGCATCCCCTCCTTCGTGCTCGCGCTGCGCCCCCGCGACGGGCCGCTCTACCGCGGCCGCCTGCTGCGGGCGCTGGCCGCCTTCGCGGTCCCGGCCGGGCTCGCGATCGGCGCTCGGCTCGCTCCTCTCGCTTCTTCCTCGTCGACACCGTCGTTCGGCGGCACGCTCGAGGAGGGCCGGACCGCGGCGACGACGACGCTGATCGTGCTCGGGCTCGGCTTCATCCTGCTGCTCGAGCGCGGCCCGGGCCGCGAGCACATCGCGATCCAGAGCTACATGCTGGCGATGGTCGCGGGCCTCGGCGCGCTCTTCGCGCTCGATCCTCGCCGCCGCGCCGGTGCGCGACTTCTTCGAGCTGTGATCCTGAGCGCGGGGCAGTGGTTCCTCGCCCTGCTCTCGGCCGCGGTCGGGCTGGTCGCTCGCCAGCGTGCTCTGGCGGCTGCCCGGCGATCCAGCGCCTCGAGGAGCCGGAGCCGCCCGAGGAGCGTCCGCGGATCAGGAGGAGGGCTTCCCGGCGCGACCCACACGCCGATGACCGAGGAGCAGCCGGCGCCCGGTGCCCCGTCGGCCAACGTCGGTCCGGGTGGCGCGTGATGGCAGACGACAGAGACCGGCCCGGGAGCATGCTGCGCGCGCACGAAGATCGTCGCCACGCTCGGGCCCGCGACGCGCGACCCCGACGACCCTGCGCGGAGCTGATCGAGGCCGGCGCCGACGTCCTGCGGCTCAACTTCTCGCACGGCACCCGCGAGGAGCACGCGCGAGAACGTCCAGCCGGATCCGCGAGGCGTGCCGAGAGCGCCGGCCGCGAGGTCGGGATCCTCGGCGACCTGCCCGGGCCCGAAGCTGCGGCTCGACGAGGTCGAGGGCGGCGTGGTGACCTGCACTCGGGATCCGAGCTGACGCTGACGCACCAAGGAGCGGCTCGGCGACGCGAGTCGACTGCCGGTCTCCTGGGACGGGCTGCCCGCGGCGGTCAAGCCCGGACGACGCGATCTACCTCGCCGACGGCAGGATCCGGCTGCGGGTGCTCGAGTCGCGCGCGGACCGAGGTCCGCTCCGAGGTCGAGGCCGGCGGCAGCGTCGCCTCGCACCAGGGGATGAACCTGCCCGGCGTCGGACGTCGCCATTGCCTGCCGCCGGCGAGGACGACCTGACCTGGGTCGACTTCGCGTGCGAGAACGGAGTCGACCTGCTCGCGGTCTCGTTCGTGCGCTCGCGCGAGCGACCTCGAGCCCGTCGAGGAGCGGCTGCGCGAGCGCGGCGCGGACATCCCCCTGATCGCGAAGATCGAGAAGCCGGAGGCGGCCGAGAACGCCGAGGAGATCGTGCAAGGCGGCGCTCAGCGGGATCATGGTCGCGCGCGGCGACCTCGGGATCGAGGTGCCGATCGAGCAGGTGCCGGTGCTCCAGAAGCGGCTGATCGCGCTCGCCGGGCAGCGCTCGAAGCCGTCGATCACCGCCACCCAGATGCTCGCCTCGATGGTGAGCTCCCCGACCGCCCGACGCGGGCCGAGGTGACCGACGTCGCCAACGCGATCTACGACGGCACCGACGCGGTGATGCTCTCCGAGGAGACCGCGGTCGGCGAGCACCCGGTCGAGGCGGTGCGGGTGATGGACCGGATCGCGCGCGAGACCGAGCCCGACCTGCCCTACGGCGACTGGCTGTTCAACCGCGTCGCGACGCGACCGGAGCGACGTCGCCGGCATCGGTCGCCCAGCGCGGCGGTCGGCTCGACCTACACGCTCGGCCTCGCCGCGCTGGTCGTGCCGACGCGCAGCGGCCGCACCGCGCGGCTCGTCTCCGCGCACCGGCCGCGAGGTTCCCGTGCTCGCGGTCTCGCCGCGCCCCGAGACGGTGCGCCGGCTGAACCTGCTGTTCGGCGTGCGCTGCGTCCAGAGCACGACCCGCGACGACTTCCGCGACCTGCTCGACGACTGCGCCCGCCTCGCGCGCGAGCACGGCGTCGCCAAGCTCGGGCGACCTGATCGGCGTCACCGCCGGCCTCCCGGACCAGGAGCTCGGCACGAACCTGTTCGAGGTCCACCGGGTTCCCTAGCCGGCTGGGTCCGTTGCACGGCGTGGCTTGAAAAACGGCGGCTGGGTAGGGGAGGCCGCAAACGCGTCATTCGAGGTCCGTCGTTCCAATCGGCGTCGGTGTTGCTCATCGGTTCCTCCTCAGTTGAAGTCGGGTCGGTAGCTCGTGCGCCACTCGATCGGCGTTTCGGTCACAAGTAGTACGCCGACGATGCTGGAGAAAGCGTTAGGGTCTAGCCGGTGTCGCTTCCTCGCAGCCGCCTGTTCCTCCTGACCGTTGCCGCTGCTGCGGCGTTCGTCGTCGCGGGCTGCGGCGGCGACGATGATGACGAGACCACCGCGGCGCAGGAGACCACCAGCGCCGGACAGCCGGTCGCGACCCTCGAGGTCAGCGAGAGCGATTTCGAGATCGACTCCAAGGACCAGAAGGTCGACGAGGCCGGCCTGATCCAGTTCGACGTCACGAACGACGGCGAGACGGCGCACCAGCTCTCGATCGAGTCCCGGGACGGAACGGGTTTCTCACGAACCTCCGACGAAATGGACCCCGGCGAGGACACCGTCCTCACCGTCGAGCTCGACTCCGGGGAATACAGCTGGTACTGCCCGATCGGCAACCATCGTCAGCTGGGGATGGACGGCGAGTTCACGGTCGGCGGCGGTGGCGGATAGACGCGGCGGCGCGGCGGCAGGCGAGGACGAGACCGAGTCGGAGGGCGGCGACGACTCGGCGACGGCTTCTACTCCGCCAACGGGTCGGGCACCGTACGGGTTGCGTTGGTCGTGCGCGAAGTCGGTCACCGGCTAACTCCTGTCGGCGTTAGCCCCGACGAAGCCGACCTCGCTGGGCGCGGTTGGTTTAGGCGGTTGTCCTGCATGCGCGTCCAGGTCCACCTCGAGCGGCGGGATCGGGACTGCCGGTGAAAAGTGGCGGTTAGAGGGTCGTGAAGTCGTGGCCCGGTGACGTACTCGTCGGTGACCTCGACCGGCTCCACGCCGAGGTCGCCCGGGATGCTGTCGCGGATTCGCTCCCGGACCGAGTCGACCGTCACCTCGGGATTGGGCTCGGGCATGGCCGGGGAGTATCCCAGCGGCTCAGATGCGGGTCCGCCGCGCCCCGATCGCGTAGCCGACGAGGTTGGTTGCGAGGTGGACGGCGGCGACGGCGGCGAACGCCGCGGCCGCCTCGAGCGGGGTCATGACCCAGATCGGGAGCAACGCCACCCAGATCCCGAGCACGACGTCCCCCTGGTCCAGGAGCGCCAACAGCACGCCCGCCGGCGAGCGGCGCGTGGCGCCCGGGGCAATGCCGAGGCGGCGCTTGAGGAAGCTGTTCGGCAGCTCGCCCGCCACGGTCCCGATCCCCACCAGCGCGCCGAAGGCGGCGGGTCCCGCATCGCGGATTCCGTCCGGCAGAGCGTCCCAGTATGCCGGCCACAGCGAGAGCAGCAGGGCTGCGCACAGCACGCCGAGGAACATGAACAGGGCGCCGCGCCACGTCTTGTTGTCCCCCAGCAACCGCCGGCCTCGGAGCGTCGATCCGCCATCGATCGGGCGGTCGAGCATCGGCAGCAGATCGAAGCGCAAGACCGGCGCGTGGGCGAGCCAGGCTCCGGGCAGGGGCGCGAAGGCGAGCAGGAACACGCGCCGGCGCCGTCGAGCGCGGCTCAGCCCTTGGACGTCGAGGGGCCGAGGTCGCCGAACGGCTCGTCGCGCTCGCGGACGGCCTGCTTGAAACCTGCCTCGGCGGCGCGGCGCTGGAACCCGTAGCCCTCGGGCGTGTGACGGGCGATCCCGTCGAACACGGTGCCGAGCACCTGTGTCGTCTGCAGGCCCTGCGCGCTGACCGTCGAGTTGACGAGCAGCTTCATCATCACCAGCTGGTTCACCGGGAGGCGCGCGACGCGCTCGAGCAGCGCCTCGAACCGCTCGTCCAGTTGCTCGGCGGGCGCCGCCTCGCTCGCCAGGCCCCACTCGACCGCCTCCGCCCCGGACAGCGAGTCGCCCGTGAACAGCAGCCGCTTGGCCTTCTCGACCCCGATCCGGTGCGCCCACACCGCGGTCGTCGGCACCCCCCACACCCGGGCCGGCGGATAGCCGATCTTCGCGTCCTCGGCGATCACCAGCAGATCGGAGCACAGCGCCATGTCTGTGCCGCCGGCGACGCAGAAGCCGTGCACCTTGCAGACCACCGGCTTGTCGGAGTGGAACAGGCTCATGAACCCGCGCACGTTGCGACTCATCATCTGGAAGTCGACCACCGGGTCCCAGACGCGGTCGGGGTCGTGGTTGGCGGCCTGGACGGCGGGGTCGAGCGGCGAACCGTGCGGTGCCTCCTCGCGGCCGAATCCCTCCGACATTCGCTCGGCCGATCCCACCAGGTCGTAGCCGCCGCAGAAGCCCGAGCCGTTCCCGGCCAGCGCGATGACGTGGACCTCGGGGTCGAGGTTGGCGCGCTCCACGCACGCGGCGAGCTCGCGCGGCATCTCGAGCGTGATCCCGTTCCCGCGCTCGGGCCGGTCCAGCGTGATTCGCGCCACGCGCCCCTCGCGGGAGTACGTCAGCGTCGTCGGCTCGTCCATGTCAGCCCGTCTCCCGCACGTGCGGCTTCTCGTCACGCGGCAGGCGATTGAGCTTCCTCGACGCCTCGAACACGTCGCCCTCGTCGTAGAAGTCGACCGCGATCAGGTTGGGCAGCAGGCCGCGGCGCTGCTTGCACTCCCGGGCCCGGTCGAGCAGGAAGTCGTAGGAGTTCACCTGCTCCCCGAGGGCTGGCGAGCGCGGGAGCTTCTCGACCCAGTGGTTGAACTGAAACAGCGGGCCGTCGGTCCCGCCGCGGTTGGGCTGGCAGCTCTTTGCGTCGCTCAGCTCCTCCGCCGATTTGAACGTGTACGGGGTCTCCTGCATCAGCTCGAAGCCGTCGTGGTACCACGGGATCGAGCCGCCTCCATTGTCGTTCTCGGCCATCACGAGGATGCGCTTGTCCGACTCGATCAGCTCCCGCATCGTCGGGAACGCCGTGTCCCGCTCGTGGACGTACGCGTAGCGGACCAGGCCGCTGTCCTTGAACGCCGCCTCGACGTCCTCGGGATCGATGTAGTCCTCGATCACCATGATCAGGAACTCGTCGGGATGGGTGTCGAGGAACTCGCGCACGTCGGTCAGCGTCTTCGTCATCGGTATCGCGCCCAGCTCGCACACGATGTGGCAGAAGTAGGTGCCCTGCTTGCCCTCCCCGCCGGTACCCGCCACCCGCTCCTGGAGGCTCTGCACCCGCTTTACGGCGTCCTTGCCGAACTGCTCGCTGATCGTCTCGTTTACCTTGGTCCGACCCTGCTCGCGCTTCAGATCGGTCAGCACCGGGCCGCTGGAGCGCTTGACCCCGTAGTAGGCGTCGACCAGAAGCACCCTGATCCCGGCCTCGAGCTGGTCCTGGATCTTCGTCTCCTGGTTCGGGGTGATGAAGTCGGCGTTGGCCGCCGACATCGCGTTGTGGGCGCCCGGGAACGCGACCTCGTTGAGGGGACGGTTGCAGAGGTCCTTGTAGCCGTTGCAGGCCTCGACCGCGCCGCTCGGCCGCTTCACCGGCCCCCCACCACCGCTGAGCAGCACGACCGCGATCACGATGCCGGCGACCACGGCGGCTCCGGTGATGATCGCGGCCCGCGGTCGCACTCGGTCGCGGAACGGGACGCGCTCCGGCGCCACGGCGGGCGGCGGCGCGATCAGGAGCAGGATCTCGGTGATCGCGAAGTAGAGCCCGTAGGCGCCGGCGACGACGGCGACGATGTTCACTGCCAGGTCCGGTCGCAGCACCACGAACACGCTCACCACCACGAGCGACACGGCGCGGATCGCGCGCCACCGCGTGGTCTCGGGAGTGCGCAGCAGCAGATCCCTCAGTCGTCGCGCGGGCGCGGCGACGTCTACATCGCGGGCGGTCGAGGTCGCGGCCGCCGCAAGCACGATCGCCGCCACCCCGACGCCGAGGAACCACGTGCGGAGCCCGCCGAGGTACTGCCCCCAGGCCGCGTCCACCGCGTCTCGGAGCACGTCGTCGTCGAACTGGCCCAGCAGCAGCGAGCGCCCGATCACGAGCGCGATCAAGCCCACCGCGGCGGCGACCGCGACGGCGGCGGCAGCGGTCACCACCCCCCGCCGCCGGTCGGGGGCGACCACGACCGAGCCGACCAGCAACAGGAAGCCGAGTCCCGGCACGAACAGGCCGAGGAAGCGCACCCCCTCCGCGGCCTGCACCGTCTGGATCGCGAAATCGCTCTCCGTCAGCTCGATCAAGCCGGGTTGAAGGTCCTTGGGGATCTCCTTGGCGGTCTTCGGCGAGATCGCCTGCACGGCGTCGATCACGAACGCGCCGGCGTCGGCGATGTTCAGCACGAGCTGGTCGCGGTCGCGGCTGAACAGAGTCCGGTGCGCCCGCGCGGCTGCGTCCCGGAACGCACCCCGGAAGGGACGGCTCTCGAGCACGCCCTGCGCAGCGGTGCTGAGCACCGGTCTCGCGTTGATCAGCTCATCGGGACCATTCGCGATCACCTGGTCGACGATCGGGTTGGCGACCGCGAGGCCGACCCGCTCGTCGCCCAGCGAGTCGCTCGCGTGGCGCGAGAACGCGTCGGCCTCGAAGATCTCCTGACGCGCGTACAGCAGGATCCCCCCGATCAGGGCCAGTGCCGCGCCGCTGACGGCGAGGACGATCGAAGCGACCCTCCTCGTGCTAGCGGCGCGTGGAGCTCCCCCCGGCATGGCGAGAGCGTAGCCTGAGCCGGTGCTGGAACCCGAGACGATCGAGGGCTCATGAGCGCCCCCCTGCTCGCCGTCGACGCGCCGTCGATGCTGTTCCGCGCCTTCTACGCGCTGCCGAAGTCGATCACGGACGACGACGGGTCTTCGGTGAACGCGCTGCTCGGTACCGCGAACCTGATCCTGCGCGAGGTCGAGCGCCACGAGCCGCGCGCGGTCGTGCTCTGCCTCGGCCCCGACGCCGCCGACTACCGGGTCGAGCTGTTCTCCGAGTATCACGCCGATCGCCCCGAGGTACCGGACGAGCTCGCCCCCCAGTTCGCCGACACGCCCGACTTCTTCGGTGCCTTCGGCTGGCGGGTCAGCGTCCACGACTCGCTCGAGGCCGACGACCTGCTCGGAAGCTACGCGCGCCTCGAGGAAGAGGCCGGCGGGCGGGCACTCGTAATGACCGGCGACCGCGACATGTTCCAGTGCGCGACCGACCGGGTGGAGGTGCTTTACGTGCGCACCGGCGTAAGGGGCTCGGAGGAGGTCGGCCCCGAGGACGTGCGGCAGCGCTACGGGGTTCCGCCGGAGCTCGTCCCCGACTTCATCGCCCTGCGCGGTGACCCCTCCGACGGCATCCCCGGGGCCAAGGGGGTGGGTGAGAAGACCGCGGCCGAGCTGCTGCGGAAGCACGGCTCGCTGGAGGGAGTGCTCGACAACGCGATCGGAATCACGAAGCCGCGGCTTCGCACGTCGCTGCTCGACGCTCGCGACGAGCTGCTCGCGTTCCGCGACATCGCGACGCTGCGCGACGCGGGAGTGAAGCGCCCACCCGACCGCCCGACCGACCGCGCCGGCGCCGCCCGCGCGGCTCGGGAGCGCGGCATGAACCGGCTCGCCGAGCGATTGGAGGGCGAGTAGCGGTGCTCGGCCTTCCAAACGGAGTACGGACCTGCCTCTTCGACCTCGACGGGGTGCTGACGAAGACCGCGGCGGTCCACGCCGCGGCGTGGAAGGAGATGTTCGACGCGTACCTGCGCCAGCGGGCGGCGCGAGACGGCGAGGAGTTCGTGCCCTTCGATTCCGACGCCGACTACGGCGAGTACGTCGACGGCAAGCCGCGCTACGACGGGGTGCGGTCGTTCCTGGCGTCGCGAGGGATCGAGCTGCCCGAGGGCGACGCCGACGATCCGCCGAGCGCCGAGACGATCCGCGGGCTGGGGAATCGAAAGAACGAGATCGTCCTGAGGCGGATCCGGGAGGACGGCGTGGAGGCCTACGAGGGCTCGGTGCGCTATCTCGAGGCGGCGCGCGAGGCGGGCCTGCACCGGGCCGTCGTGTCGTCGAGCACGAACTGCCGCGACGTGCTGGCCGCGGCCGGAATCGAGGAGTTCTTCGAGGCGCGGATCGACGGCGTCGTCGCGGAGCGCGAGCACCTGAAGGGAAAGCCGGCGCCCGACACCTTCCTCGCCGCCGCCCGAGCGCTCGACGTCCCCCCCGACCGGGCGGCGGTGTTCGAGGACGCGCTCGCCGGCGTCGCCGCCGGGCGGGCCGGCCACTTCGGATCTGTCGTCGGGGTCGACCGTGTCGGGCACGCCGAGGGGCTGCGCAAGCACGGGGCGACGGTCGTCGTGCGCGATCTCGCCGAGCTGCTGGAGAAACCGGAACCGTGATCAAGCACCCACGCTTCTCGTGCGAGCCCTGGGCGATCTGCGAGACCGAGCTCGATCTGTCCGTGCTCGCCCACAGCGAGTCGCTCTTCGCCCTGGCCAACGGACACATCGGGATGCGCGCGAACCTCGACGAGGGAGAGCCGCACGGCCTGCCCGGAACGTACCTGAACAGCTTCTACGAGACGCGCCCCCTGCCCTACGCCGAGGGTGGCTACGGTTACCCGGAGGCGGGCCAGGCGGTGGTCAACGTCACCAACGGCAAGATCATCCGCCTGCTCGTCGACGACGAGCCCTTCGACGTCCGCTACGGCACGCTGCGCGCCCATCAGCGGGTGCTCGACTTCCGCGCAGGGGTGCTGCGACGAGAGGTCGAGTGGATCTCCCCGGCGGGCCAGGGTGTCCGGATCACCTCGGTGCGACTGGTCTCCTTCGCGCACAGGGCGATCGCCGCGATCCACTATGAGGTCGAGCCGCTCGACGCGTCGGCCAGGGTTGTCGTGCAGTCGGAGCTCGAGGCCAACGAGCCGCTGCCCGCCGCCGTCGACGGAGATCCCCGGGTCGCCACAGGGGTGGGCTCAACGCTGCGCTCCGAGTACCACGCCGACCGTGGGGCCCGGGCGATACTGGCGCACCGCACGAACTCGAGCGGACTGCTGATGGCGTCGGGAATGGACCACGTCGTGGAGGGACCGCCCGGAACCGAGACGTCGGTGGAGAGCGGCGAGGACCGTGGAGCCCTGACAATCGCCACGGAGCTCGAGCCCGGGCAGCGCCTGCAGCTCGTCAAGCTGATCGCGTACGGGTGGTCGAGCCAGCGAACGCTCCCTTCCCTGCTCGACCAGGTCGGCGCGGCGCTCGCCAGCGCCCGTCGGAGCGCCTGGGAGGGGCTGGTCTCCGGTCAGCGCGAGTATCTGGATGACTTCTGGCATCGCGCCGACGTCGAGCTCGAGGGCGACGCCGAGCTGCAGCAGGCGGTGCGGTTCGCGCTCTTCCACACCCTGCAGGCGGGGGCGCGCGCCGAGCAGCGGGCGATTCCGGCGAAGGCGCTGACCGGGTCCGGGTACGACGGGCACACGTTCTGGGACACCGAGGCGTTCGTGCTCCCGGTCCTGACCTACACCGCACCGCATGCGGCGCGCGATGCGCTTCGATGGCGGCACGCGACGCTCGACATGGCGCGCGCTCGTGCGGAGGTCCTCGGGCTGGACGGCGCCGCCTTCCCGTGGCGGACGATCCGGGGTCAGGAGTGCTCCGGGTACTGGCCGGCGGGAACCGCAGCGTTCCACATCAACGCCGGCATCGCCGATGCGGTCGTCCGCTACCACGCGGCCACCGGAGACGACGCCTTCGAGCGCGAATTCGGCCTCGAGCTGCTGGTCGAGACCGCTCGGCTGTGGCGCTCGCTCGGACACCACGACAAGCGGGGGCGATTC
Source organism: uncultured Thermoleophilia bacterium (assembly GCA_963754225.1). Classification (GTDB taxonomy): domain Bacteria; phylum Actinomycetota; class Thermoleophilia; order Solirubrobacterales; family 70-9; genus DASPWW01. The sequence continues at coordinate 157,387 of CAVWEV010000005.1, read as the reverse complement.
CGCATCGACGGCGTCACGGGACCCGACGAGTACAGCGCGATCGCGGACAACAACGCGTACACGAACCTGATGGCAGAGCAGAACCTGCGGGAAGCGGCCGACGCGGTGGAGCGACATCCCCGCCACGCCGAGGAGCTCGGAGTCGACACCGAGGAGGCGGCCGAGTGGCGCGACGCGGCCGAGGCGATGCTGATTCCGTATGACGAGGAGCTCGGCGTGCATCCCCAGGCCGAGGAGTTCACCGAGCACGCGGTGTGGGACTTCGCCGGCACGGCACCGGAGCAGTACCCGCTGATGCTGCACTTTCCCTACTTCGACCTGTACCGAAAGCAGGTCGTGAAGCAGGCCGACCTGGTCCTGGCGCTGTTCGTCAGGGGCGACGCGTTCTCGCCCGAGGAGAAGGCCCGCGACTTCGAGTACTACGAGGCCCTGACGGTGCGCGACTCGTCGCTGTCCGCCTCCATCCAGGCGGTGGTCGCGGCGGAGGTGGGGCACCTCGAGCTGGCGTACGACTACTTCGGCGAAGCCGCGCTGCTCGATCTCGGCGACATCCACCACAACACCAAGGACGGCCTGCACCTCGCGTCGCTGGCCGGCGCCTGGATCGCGGCGGTCGCCGGCTTCGGGGGGATGCGGGATCATCGCGGTTCGCTCGGCTTCGCGCCGCGCCTCCCCGAGGCGCTCCCCCGCCTGGCCTTCAGGGTGTGCTTCAAGGAGCGACTGGTCAAGGTCGAGGTCGACCACGAGAATGCCCGCTACACGCTGCTCGAGGGCGACGCGCTCGAGATCACCCACCACGGCAGCGCGGTGACGATCCCGTCCGACGAACCCGTGGATCGCCCCATCCCGGCGTGCCCGGCCCGGGAGGCTCCGCGGCAGCCGCCCGGACGCGCGCCTGCGCGGCGCGAGCCGCCGAGAGCAGCGATCTAGACGAGCGAGCCTCTAGACGTGATCGCTCGGCAGGTGCCAGCGACGCGGAGCGATCAGGTCACGGACCGGCGGCGGCCCCCAGGACCCCGTCTCGTGAAGCTGCACGGGGGGCGGATCCTCGAGCACGCGTCGCCGACACCTCCCACACGCTCTCGATCGCATCCGAGGTCGTGAACAGCATGCGGTCGCCGAGCATCACGTCGTGGATCAGGCGCTCGTAGGCCTCGAGCGCCTGCTCGGGTCCACCGAACGCGGTCGCGTAGCTGAAGTGCATGTGCGCCTCCCCCAGCTGGAGGGTCGGGCCTGGAACCTTGGCCAGGAAGCTCGTCGAGATGCTGCCCGGATCGCCGAGCTCGAAGGTGAGGTGATCGTGTCCGAACGCCTCCGCCACGTAGTGGCAGTTGAGCGGGAACATTCGGCGCGGCGGCTGGGTGAATGCGACCGTGAGCAGATGCCGGCTCTCCGCGAGGCGCTTTCCGGTCCGCAGGTAGAACGGGACGCCGGCCCAGCGCCAGTTGTCGACGAATGCCCGCAGCGCGACGAACGTCTCCGTGTCGGAGTCGGGCGCCACGCCGTCGGTGTCCCGGTAGCCCTCGTACTGACCACGGACGACGGCGTCGGGTTCGATGGGCGGCATCGACTCGAACACCTTGGTCTTCTCCGCCGCGAGCGTCTTGGCATCGAGCGAGGTCGGGGGCTCCATCGCGACAAAGCCGAGCACCTGGAAGAGGTGGGTGACGACCATGTCGCGGAAGGCGCCGATGCGCTCGTAGAAGCTTGCGCGCGTTCCGATCGAGAGGGTCTCGGGGACATCGATCTGGATGTGGTCGATGTGGTCGCGGTTCCACACCGGCTCGAACATGCCGTTCGCGAATCGCACCGCGAGCAGGTTCTGGACCGCCTCGCGGCCGAGGTAGTGGTCGATCCGGAAGACCTGCGACTCGTCGAAGACCGCCAGGACGCGTGCGTTCAGCTCCCTCGCCGACGCGAGATCGGTCCCGAACGGCTTCTCCATGATGATTCTCGCTCCCTCGCTGAGCCCCGCCTCTCCCAGCTCCTCGACGAGGGTCGCGGACGCCCCGGGGGGCACCGAGAGGTAATGCAGCAGGCGAGGCTCCCCGCCCAGCTCGTTCCTCGCGCCGGCCACCGCGTCGCTCAGCGCCCCGAACCCGTCACCGATCCCGGCGGAGGACAGCGTCGCCGCGAACGCGTCCCAGGACTCACTGGTCGTTGGCTCGCGGCCGAACTCGTCTACTGCAGCTCTCGCCAATTCGCGGAACTCGTCATCGGCGAGCTCGCGGCGGGACGTGCAGATGATGCGAAACCGGTTCGGCATCAGTCCGGCCTCGCTGAGATGGAACAGGCCCGGCAGGAGCTTGCGCCGCGCGAGATCGCCGGTCGCGCCGAACAGGACGATGACGTGATCGTCGGGCGTGCGGACCGTTCCGGTGCCGGTTTCCGCTGTCGAGGTCGCGACGCTCATCGCGCTACTTCAGCTGGTCCAGCGAGCAGGTCTGGGGATCCTTGTCCTCGCGCCACCGCTCGATCTTCGCCCCGTGGCGGATTCGCCCCGCGCTGACGTGGTCGAAGCTGACCTCAACCACGAGCTCGGGTCGAAGCGTCACCCACTCGAGGTCTCGGTCGGCGCTCCACCGGCTCGGATCGGCCGAACCGCGCTCGCCGGTCTCGTAGGGCTCGAGCTGCTTGCGGAGCTCGCGCTTCTCCTTCGCCTTGAACCCCGAGGTGTGTCCGATGACGTGCAGCTCCCCCTTGCTGTCGTACAGGCCGAGCATCAGCGAGCCCACCGTGCCCTCCTCCTTGCCGGGGCGCCACCCCGCGACAACGCAGTCGATCGTCCGCACGCGCTTCACCTTCACCATTCCCCGCCTCTGGCCCGGCAGATACGGCGCGTCGAGCTGCTTGGCGATCACGCCCTCGCCGCTGCGCAGCCACGGCTCCGCCTTCTTCGGCGACTCGGTGAGCGGAGTCAGCTCCACCGAGCCCGAGCGCTTCCCGATCAGGTCGGCGAGCGCCGCTCGGCGGTCCCGGAAGGGCTTCTTCATCATCTTGGCGCGATCGCGGGCCAGGAGGTCGAAGGCGCGAAACCGCGCCGGCGTCTGCTCGGCCAGCATGCGAACACGGGACTCCGCGGGGTGCAGCCTGGCCTGCAGCGCGTCGAACTCCTCGCGCCCATCGGAGTCGAGGATCACCAACTCGCCGTCGAGCACGTAGCGGCCGCTCGGGAGCTCGAGCTCCGGGAAGTAGCGGAGCAGCGGCCTCCCGTTCCGCGATTGCAGGAAGATCTCCTCGCCGTCCACGAACGCGAGCACGCGGAAGCCGTCGTACTTCGGCTCGTAGGCCCACTCCTCCCCCTCCGGGAGGGCCCTGCGGGACAGCGCGAGCTGGGGATCGACCGGGGGCTTTAGGGGGAACGCCATGCAGCTCGATCCTAGACTGGCGCGATGAGCGCCGGCGCCCTGCCGCTTGCCGAGCCGCCCCGCGAGTGCGATCTCGTGGTGGTCGGCGCGGGGATCGTCGGCCTTGCCGTCGCCCGCGAGCTGACGCGGCGTCACCCCGACGCGGCCGTGTCGGTGCTGGAGCGCGAACCGCGAATCGCCGCCCACCAGACCGGTCACTCGAGCGGCGTCATCCACGCCGGGATCTACTATCGGCCCGGCTCGCTGAAGGCCGAGCTGTGCGTCTCGGGCGCGCGCGCCCTGTACGAGTACTGCGCCGAGCGGGGGATCCGCGCCGAGCGGCCCGGCAAGGTGATCGTGGCGACCGAGCAGCGCGAGCTCGCCAGGCTCGCGGAGCTGGAGCGGCGCGGGAGCGCCAACGGCGTGCCCGGGCTGCGCCGCGTGGGGGCCGACGAGCTCCGGGAAATCGAGCCGCACGCGACCGGCATCGCGGCCCTGCACTCACCCACCACCGGCGCGGTCGACTTCGGCGAGGTCGCGCGCGCGTTCGCCGCCGACCTCTCCGGCGCCGGCGCGAGCATCGCCACCGGATGCGGCGTCCGCGCGATCTCCAGCAGCGCACGGGCGATCACGATCGCCCACGCGCGCGGCGCGACCCGCGCCCGCGCCGCCGTGCTGTGCGCGGGCGCGTGGTCCGATCGCCTCGCGGTCGCCGCGGGCGCGTCGCCCGATCCCCGCATCGTGCCCTTCCGGGGCGCCTACCTGCGCCTGCGCCCCGACCGCCGCGACCTCGTCAGGACCAGCATCTATCCGGTCCCCGACCCCGAGCTCCCATTCCTCGGCATGCACCTTACCCGCGGGCTCGACGGCGACGTCCAGCTCGGTCCCTCGGCGCTGATGGTCGGCGCGCGGGACGCCTACCGACTCCACCACGTGCGGCCGCGCGACCTGGCGCAGACCGTCTCCTGGCCGGGCACATGGCGACTCTTCGGCGAGCACTGGCGCACCGGGCTAGCCGAGCTTCGCCACGGGCTGAGCCGCCGCTCGTTCGTCTCCGAGCTGCGCCGCTTCGTCCCCGAGCTGAGCACCGCCGACGTCCTGCCCGGCCACGCCGGCGTGCGGGCGCAGGCACTGGGTCGCGACGGCTCGCTTGTCGACGACTTCGTCGTCTCGCGCACCGAGCGCGCCCTGCACGTCCGCAACGCCCCCTCGCCGGCCGCCACCTCGTCCCTCGCCCTCGCGGCACGAATCGCCGACATGCTTGAGGAGGATCCGGGCTGGAGTAGGCGGCTTGTCCAGCCGCCTACTTTCAGGGCAGCTTCGCCGGGTCCGGCTCGATCCCGCTCCCGCGGCCAGCCACGTCGACCGTGCGCTGGTAGGAGGCACGCAGCGCGCCCGCGTCCGCCTCGCCTCCGTCCAGCGCCGGCCCGACCGGCAGCACCGCTGTAGTCGGGATGCTGCACCCAGGTCGGCACGTACCGGATCCCCTCGACCCGCCCCCCATCACCGTCGACCACGATGTCGAGCAGCGCGATCAGGCCGTCCTGGCTCTGAGCGGCCAGGCCCGCATCGGTGCCCTGGTTCGAGACCAGGTTGCCCTCGCTGAAGACGACGTACTTGCCGCTCACCCGGTCGATCGGCTGGACCACGTGCGGGCCCTGCCCGACGATGGCCGTGATCTCCGAGGCGGCGGCGAGCGGCTTGACGAACGCGCGCTGCTTCGAGCTCGGCTCGCCCACGTACTCGGGGGTCATGTCGATGCCCCAGTGGATGTTGACGATCACCGCGTCCGCGCCACGCTTCCGTGCCCGCGCGAGCGTCCTCGAGGATCCGCCCCGGGTCCTCCGCCACGTTGAGTGACCACGGCTGGGGCACCGGGATGCCGTTGGTGTCGGTGGTGTAGGCGAGATAGGCCACCCGCACGCCCTTGACGCCGAGGATCAGGGGCTTCCCGCTCGCCTTCGCCGAGGCGTATGAGCCGGTGTGCTTCACACCCGCCTTGTCGAGCGCCCCGAGCGTCGCGTCGATCCCCTCCTGACCCCCGTCGAGGGAATGGTTGGAGGCGGTGTCGCACGCCTCCCACCCGGTTTGCGCGATCGACTTCGCGAGCTCGGGAGGCGTGTTGAAGATCGGAAAGCCCGTCGGGGGCCCGGGGCTCATCGGCGTCTCCACGTGACAGATCGCGAGGTCGGCCCCGGCCACGTAGGGCCGCACCTGCGCGAACATCGGCGCGAAGTCGTAGCTGTTCCCGCCGCCGAGCGACAGCGCGTGCTCGAAGACCGGCGAGTGGATCAGCAGGTCGCCGCTCACCGAGAGCGTGAACCGGACGGGCTGCTCGGCGTGCTGGCGGGAGATCACCTCGTCCGGCGTCTGCGGTGCTTCGACCAGCCCGCCGTCGCCACCGTCCAGCAGCCCCAGCACGAGCACGATGAGCACCGCGAGGATGACGACGAGCGCCACGATCCTGCGCCGCTGGTAGGTCGCGGGGGTCATCCCATGGCGGCATTGAAGCATTACGCTCGGAACCCAGATGGAAGTCGCGACCGCAGGGGAGGCGCCCGCAGCCGAGGCCTGCTCCTCGTTCTCCAAGGCGATGTTCCTCGGCGAGATCCACGAGGAGCTGGTGTTCCCGTGGCCACAGCCCGATCCCTCCGAGCAGGATCGGATCCGCGCGCTGATCGCGTCTTTGCGCGAGCTCGCCGAGTCGATCGACCCGCGAGAGATCGAGGAGAAGCGCTGGATCGGCGACAAGCTGGTCCGCGAGCTGGGCGAGCGCGGGCTGTGCGGCCTTTACGTGCCCGAGCAATACGGCGGGCAGGGCCTCTCGCAGACGGGATACGCGCGCGTGTTCGAGGCCTTCGCGCTGGTCGACGCCACGCTGTCGATCGTGATGGGGGTGCACCAGTCGATCGGCTTCAAGGGCATCCTGATGTTCGGCACCGACGAGCAGAAGGAGCGCTTCCTCCCCGACCTCGCGGCGGGCCGCAAGCTGGCCGGGTTCGCGCTCACCGAGCCGAACGCGGGCTCGGACGCCTACAACATCGAGTCCCGCGCGGTGCTCGAGTCCGATGGCTCGTGGCGGCTGAACGGGGAGAAGCGCTTCATCGGCAACGGCGAGAAGGGGTCGGTGCTCACGACGTTCGCTCGATGCGAGATCGACGGGAAGGACCGCCATATCGCGCTGATCCTCGAGAAGGGGATGAAGGGATTCGAGGTCGGGGAGCGCTACGACACGATGGGCCTGCGCGGCAACGACCTTCGGCGGCTGCACTTCAACGACGTGCGCGTCCCGCCCGAGAACGTGCTCGGCGACCCCGGTGAGGGGTTCCGGATCGCGATGGAGATCCTCAACAACGGGCGCATCGGCCTCGGCACCGGCTCGGTCGGCGCCACCAAGGGCCTGCTCGACCGGGCCATCGACCACGTCAAGGAACGACGGCAGTTCGGAGCTCCGCTCGCCGACCTCGAGCTGGTCCAGGACAAGATCGGATGGATGGTCTCCTACCTGTTCGGGCTCGAGTCGATGGCCTACCTGACCTGCGGCCTCGTCGACGCCGGGGTTCCCGACTACTCGCTCGAGTCCGCGGTGTGCAAGGTGTCGGGGACCGAGTTCCTGTGGTACGCGGCGAACCGCGTGCTGCAGCTCAAGGGCGGCGAGGGCTACCTGCGCGACCAGCCCTACGAGAAGGTCCTGCGCGACATCCGCATCTTCCCGATCTTCGAGGGCGCCAACGACGTGCTGCGCTCGTTCGTCGCCCTATCGGGGATGAAGCCGCTCGGCGAGAAGCTCTCGGGGCTCGGCGAGCTCGACCTCTCCGATCCGATCGGCTCGATCGGGGTCCTGATCGACTACGTCGGCGGGCGGATCCAGCGCGAGGTCCTGCCCGACAAGGTCACGAGGGCACATCCCGAGCTCGAAGAGCCACGCGGACGCCGTCTCCGACCAGGTGAAGCAGCTTCGCGACGTCAGCGAGTCGCTGCTTCGCAAGCATGGGCGCGAGATCGTCCGCAGCGGCTTCCAGCACAAGCGCATCGCCGACTCGCTCGCCGACATCTACGCGCAGATCGCGGTGCTCTCCCGGGTCAGCTCGATCTTCGAGGACCAGGGCGTCGAGCCGTCGGGCCAGGAGCGCTACATCGCCGAGACCTTCTGCACGCGGGCCGCCGATCGCGTTCGAGGCCGCTTCGACCAGATCGAGCACAACGACGACGAGCGGATGTCCGCGATCGCCAAGCTCGCCTACAGGCGCGGCGAGTACGGCTACGCGCTGTTCGAGGACTGACGCCCGCGGCTACTCAGGCGTCGCCTGCCCGGTCGGACCGCCGTCCGGCGCGCCGCCGCCGTGCGGCTCCGCGCTCTGGCCGCCGTCTCCCCACCCGAGTACGACGCTACCGCACGGCCGCCGTGGCGTGGCTCAGCTCGCGCCGCACCGCGCCGCCCCAGCTTTCAGCCAGCGGGCTCCGACTCGGCGAGGGCGCGGCGGAGGATGTCGCGCAGCATGCGCTTATCGGCCTCCGACAGCCGGGCGAGGGCCTCCGGCGGCACGGCCATGCGCCGGTTGAGCTCCTCGCGCAGCCCCCGCCCGTCCGCGGTCAGCGCGATCAGCTTCACGCGACGGTCGTGCTCGGCCAGCCGCGCTCGACGAGGCCCCGCTCCTCGAGCCGATCGACGATCCCGGTGATGTTCGAGTTGTCGCAGTGCATCGCGTCGGCGAGCTCACCCATCTGGCGGGGCTCGGCGAGCAGCCGCACGACCATCGCCTGCCCGGGGTGAAGGTCGAGCTCGCGGGCGATCGCCGGAAAGCGGGGCTTGCCGTGCATGAAGAGCATTCGCGCCATCAGCGCCCATGCCTCGCCGGCGGTCCCCGACGCGTATTGACCGATGTCGAGCGCCTCGGTCAGCGGACGCTTCGGCGCCGGGGCGATTGGTTCCGCGGCAACAGGGGGGCGAGATGCATTCATTGGACGGCGATGATACTCTACCCTCTCGACAGTTGACTTACTCAAATGTCTATGGCATCTGACATCGACCAGCTGAATCGGATCAGAGAAGCGAGACGGAGGCTTGATGGCCACACCAGAGGCACCACGCGCACTCGCCAACGGCCGCTCCACCGCCGGACGGGCGAACAACGGGATCGAGGCCGAGGGGCTCGTACGCGAGTTCAAGAAGGGCCCCCGCGCCGTTGACGGCATCGACCTGAGCGTCTCGCCGGGCGAGATCTACGGCTTCCTCGGCCCCAACGGCGCCGGCAAGTCGACCACCGTCCACATGCTGACGACGCTGCTCCCGCCGACCGCGGGCACGGCGCGCGTCGGCGGACACGACATCGTCCGCGAGGGCCCCGCCGTGCGCGACGCGATCGGCGTCGCGCTTCAGGAGGCGGCGCTCGACCTGCTGCTGACCGGGCGCGAGCACATGCAGCTCCAGGGCGGCCTGCACGGCCTGACGCCCGCGGAGATCAAGCGGCGTGGCGACGAGCTGCTGGAGCGGGTCGGTCTCGCCGAGGCGGCCGACCGTCGCGTCGGCGGCTACTCGGGCGGCATGAAGCGCCGCCTCGACCTCGCGCTCGCGCTCGTCCACGAGCCGCAGCATCCTGTTCCTCGACGAGCCGACCACCGGGCTCGACATCCAGAGCCGCGCCGCGCTGTGGGACGAGGTCGCCCGCCTGTCCGACGACGCAGGGCGTGACCGTCTTCCTCACCACCCAGTACCTCGAGGAGGCCGACTCGCTCGCCGACCGGGTCGGGATCATCGACCTCGGCCAGATCGTCGCCGAGGGAACACCCGAGGCGCTGAAGGCGGAGATCGGGCGCCCCACCGTCGAGGCTGCTCCGGCCGATCCCGCCGACGGGGAGCGACTCGCCGCGGTGCTGGAGCGGTTCGGCGAGCGCACGCCGGCCGCGCCGGACCAGGTGGCCGTGCGGCTCTCGGACGGCACCGAGGAGCTCGCAGAGGTCGTCCGCGCGCTCGACGCCGAGGGGATCCGGATCGCCAACCTCGAGCTGCACGCGCCGAGCCTCGACGACGTCTTCCTGACCAAGACCGGCCGCTCGGCTCGAGGGCGCCGGCGAGCGAGGAGAGAGACCGGCGAGCACGTCCGTCGAGCCGGTGACGGCGTAGGCCGCCGTATGTCGGCAGCGGCCGCGACAGCTCCCCTCCCGAGGCAGGCGCGCTATCTCGCGTGGCGGTCGGTGATCCGCACCGCGCGCCAGCCGATCATCATCGTCCCGCCGCTCGTCTTCCCGCTCTTCCTGCTCGCGATCAACGCCTCGGGCCTCGACGCCGCGACGAGCATCCCGGGCTTTCCCGCCGACTCCTATGTGGCGTTCGCGCTCGCCTTCCCGTTCATGCAGGGCTCGATCTTCGCCACCAACACCGCCGGCACCAACGTCGCCGAGGACATCGGCAGCGGGTTCTTCAACCGCCTCTCGCTGACCCCGATGCGGGGCCCCTCGCTGCTCGCCGGCCAGCTCAGCGGCGTGCTGCTGATCGGGACGATCCAGGCGGTGGCCTTCCTCGCCGCCGGCCTCGCCGCCGGAGTCGAGATCGAGTCCGGGGTCGCTGGGCGCGCTGGTGCTGTTCGTGCTCTCGCTCGTCGATCTGCGCGGCGTTCGGCACGATCGGGCTCTTCGTCGGCCTGCGCACCGGGCTCGGGCGAGGGCGGTCCAGGGGCTGTTCCCGCTGATGTTCATCCTCCTCTTCCTCAGCTCGGCGGTGCTGCCGCGCGACCTGATCGGCCAGGACTGGTTCCGGACCGTTGCCACGATCAACCCGGTCAGCTACCTGATCGAGGGCCTCCGCAGCCTGATCATCACCGGCTGGGACGCCGAGGCGCTGGCGCTCGCCTTCGGCATCGCGTCGCGATCTTCGTCGCCGGGCTCGCGGGCTCGACGCTCGCCCTGCGCGAGAGGCTGGTGCGGACGTGAGCCGGCGCTCGCGCTACCTGGCGGTCGTGCGCACCGTGGCGTGGCGCAACCTCCACTCGGCGGTGCGGAGTCCGGCGCTGCTGCTGCCGGCGCTGATCTTCCCGCTCTTCTTCTACATGGCGTTCGCGGGCGGGCTGTCGACGGTCGGCGACCTGCCCGGCTTCGACTACTACGACTACAACGCCTTCCAGTTCGTCTTCGTGCTCCTCCAGTCGGCGGCCTTCGGCGGCGTGTTCATCGGCTTCTCGATCGGCGCCGACTTCGACTCGGGCTTCACGCGGCGCCTGTTCCTGGCCGCGGGCGACCGCTCGGCGGTGATCGCCGGCTTCGGCGGCCGCGGCGCTGATCCGGACGGTCTTCGTGTGGGCGCTGGTGTTCGCGATCGCGCTCGCCACCGGGCTGGAGATCGCGGGCGACGGCGTCGAGCTGTCCGGGCTGATCGGACTGGCGCTGATCGTCAACGTCGCCTTCTTCCTGTTCGCCGCCGGGATGATGACCCGCATGCGGACCCTCCAGGCCGCCCCGGCGATGCAGCTGCCCGTGTTCTTCATCCTGATGACGGCGCCCGTCTACGTGCCGCGCGACCTGCTCCAGGGATGGATCGAGACCGTCTCCAAGTTCAACCCCATGACGGCGATCATCGAGGCGGGCCGCAGCCTGATGGCCGGCGACCCCTTCCACGTCGCCCTCGCCTTCGCCGCCGCAGCGGGGCTCGCCTCCGTCCTGCTGCTGTGGGCAGCAAGCGGACTGCGCCGCGCCGAGGCCGCCGGGTAGCTCGGCCTCATCCGGCCTAGTCCGTCGCCTGACCCTCGAGCAGCGAAAGCAGCGCCGGCTCGACCTCCGCGCGTGCGGCGTCGGGATCGTCCGCGTTGGCGATCACCATCCCGGCCTCCCCCATCGCAGCGAGCAGCAGATGGGCGAGGGGCCGCACCGGCTGGCGGCGCAGCCTGCCGGCCTCCATGCCCATCGTCAGGCCCGCGATCGTCAGGCCGAGCCCGTACTTCTCGTCGATCCGCCGCCACTCCTCCCAGCCCAGCACGGCGGGGGCCTCGAGGAGGGTGATCCGCGCGATCTCCGGCTCCATGCAGGCGTCGAGGAAGGTCCGCGTCGCGGTCGTCAGGGCCTCGAGCGGATCGTCCGTTCCCGCGCCGGCGAGCTCGGCCGCGATCGCGTCGGTGAGCTCTCCCTCGAGCTGCTCGTGGACGGCGCGGAACAGGTCGCGCTTGTCGGCGAAGTGGTGGTAGAGCGCGCCGCGCGTGACCCTCGCCCGGCGCACGATCTCCTCGGTCCCGACCGCCGCGTAGCCGCGCTTCGCGAACAGCGCGCGCGCGGCGCGCACGAGCGTCGCCCGCGTGGCGTCCGATCTCTCCGCCTGACGGCTCACCGCGTCATCCCAGCGAACATACAGGCTGTATGTTACGCTCCCAGACCGTACATACAGACTGCATGTAACAGAGGAGCGCGGACATGAGCGATGCGAAGACCTACTGGCGCGACCCGGCCCTCGGCGAGCCCCGTGAGGTGGACGTCCCCGGCGGCAGGATGCGGATCCATGAGACGGGATCGGGCCCGCCGCTCGTGTTCGTCCACGGCCTGCTCGTCAACGCGAACCTGTGGCGCAAGGTAGTGCCGCGACTCGCCCCCGACTTTCGCTGCGTGGCGCTCGACATGCCGCTCGGCTCGCACGAGATCCCGATGCCGGGCGCCGATCTCTCTCCGCCCGGGCTCGCCAGCCTGATCGCCGACGCGATCGAGGCGGCCGGCCTCGACGACGTGACGCTGGTCGCCAACGACACCGGGGGCGGCCTGTCCCAGCTCCTGGTCACGCATCGCCCCGATCGCGTCGGGCGGCTGGTGCTGACCTCGTGCGACGCGTACGACAACTTCCCGCCCCGCTTCTTCAAGGTCGTCCTCGCGCCGGCGCTGATCCCCGGCGCCGCCCGGTTCGTGTTCGCTCCGCTGCGCGTGCGGCGTCTGCGAGAGCTCCCGATCGCGTTCGGGTGGCTGATGCACTCGACCCTGGAGGCGGACGCGGGCGACAGCTACACGCTCCCCGCGCTGACGAGCGCTGAGATCGGCGATGACGTGCGCCGCGCGATGCGCGGCATCCATCCCCGCTACACGCTCGAGGCCGCCGAGCACTTCGGCGAGTTCGACCGCCCCGTGCTGATCGCGTGGTCGCGCGACGACAAGTTCTTTCCGCTGCACCACGCCGAGCGTCTCGCGCAGGACTTTCCCAACGCGAGGCTCGAGTGGATCGACGGCGCGCGAACCTTCTCCCCCGAGGACCAGCCGGAGCGCCTCGCGGAGCTGATCGCCAGCTTCGTGCGCGAGCCGGTTTCCGGAGCGGCGGAGTGAGCGACGCGGGGTCCCAGCCCGATCCCGCCGCCCTCGTTCGCGGCTGGCTCGAGCACTCGCCGTTCGCCTCCCACCTGGGTCTGCGGCTCGAATCGCTCGGCCACGGTGAGGCTGAGCTGGCGCTGCCCTACGAGGACAAGCTGGCGACGATGGGCGACGTCGTCCACGGCGGCGCGATCAGCTCGCTGATCGACACCGCCGCGGCGGCGGCCGCGGTCGGACGGCGAGGCGGTCGCGAAGGGCCTCGTGACATATCGGGTGTTCTCGAACGGATAGCGGTCGATCACCTCCCGGGTCGAGCGGCGAAACAGCGGCTGGGTAGGGGGCCGGCGCCAGGAAAAGCTCGGTTTCGTGGTGTCGGCCGGCTCGACTCCGGAGTTGACGTCGATATACGCCGTTAACCCCGGTTTCGCCTGGGGATGAGCCACGAGACCGGGGTTATCGGCCCCCCGGCTCCGTTCCTCTCTGTTGCTCCCCCACCCAGCCCCCGCCACCCTCCATCCCGCGATCACGCACCGCGCGGCCGGACGGCACCCGGAGTCAGCCGCCCGGCTACAGCCGCTCGACGATCATCGCCTCGCCCTGGCCGCCGGCGACGCACATCGTCTCGAGCCCCACCTGGTGGTCGTCCGCCTCCATCGCGTTGAGCAGCGTCGTCATGATCCGTGCCCCTGTCATCCCGAAGGGATGCCCGAGCGCGATCGCGCCACCGTGCGTGTTCAGCTTGTCGAGCGGGATGTCGCACTCGTCCATGATCGGGATCACCTGGGCGGCGAACGCCTCGTTCAGCTCCACGACGTCGACGTCTCCGATCTTCATCCCCGCCCGGTCGAGGACCTTCTTGATCGCTCCGATCGGGGCCACCCCCATGTACTCCGGCTCGTTGCCGAACGTCGCCGCCGTGACGATTCGCGCGCGCGGCTGCAGACCGAGCTCCTTCGCCCGCTCGGCCGACATCACAAGCGCGGCCGCGGCGCCGTCGTTGAGCGGGCAGGAGTTGCCCGCCGTCACCTTGCCGTCCTCGCGGAACGCGGGCTCGAGCTGGGAGAGCTTCTCCAGCGTCGAGCTCGGGCGCGGGCCGTCGTCCTTGCCCACCTCGGTCCCGTCCGGCAGCGTCACCGGCACGATCTCGCGGTCGTAGTAGCCGGACTCCTGGGCGGCGACCGCGAGCTCCTGCGAGCGCTGCGCGTACTTGTCCATGTCGGCGCGGCTGACCTCGTAGCGATCGGCCACGTTCTCCGCCGTCAGCCCCATCTCTATGTAGGCGTCCGGTTGGCCGTCCTTGCCCTGCAGGCGCTCGTTCCGGTCGGCAGCGCCCGCCGGCTCGGTGCGCTCGTTGTAGCGACTCACCCACTCCACCCCCGCCGCGATGTAGGCCTCGCCCTGGCCGGCAGCGACCGAGTTGGCGGCCTGGCGGATCGCCTCCAGGCTCGAGGCGCAGTAGCGGGAGATCGTGACGCCGTTGACCGTCTCCGGGAGCCTCTCGGAGAGCAGGACGATGATCCGTCCGATGTTGAAGGCCTGCAGGCCCTGCGGCATCCCGCAGCCGCACATCACTTCCTCGACCTGATCGGGCTCGAGCGCCTGATTGCGCTCCAGAAGCTGGTCGACGACGAAGGCGCCCGTCTCGTCGGGGCGCAGTCCCGCGAGCGAGCCCTTGAAGGCGCGTCCGATCGGAGTGCGAATCGCGTCGACGATCACGGCTTCCGGCATGCGGCCTCCCTCGGGTCGATTTCAGCCTGGGGATTTCAATGGTACGGCGGCCGATTACCCTCTGTGTCGATGGAAGCCGAAACCTCCTCCGAGTCGAGTACAGCGTTGTCGCCGGAGCGGGTCGCCGAGATGCACGAGGCGGGAGAGGTCCAGTTGATCGACGTCCGCACCTCCGGGGAATGGGCTGCGGGACACGTCGCGGGCGTACGCCACGTCGAGCTCGACGAGATCCAAGGGCAGGCGGACACGATCGAGAAGGACCGGCCGGTCGTGTTCCAGTGTCGTGGGGGGTCGCGCTCGGAGATGGTCGCGTCGGCCTTCCGAGAGTCGGGGTGGGACGCCTACAACATGGAGGGCGGGCTGCGCGCCTGGGAGGAGCGCGACCTGCCGCTCGAGCCCGAGGGCGGTCACGTGGCCGAGAGCACGGGGCTGCCGGGCGGCTAGCCCCGGGCCGCCGCCACCCGGTGGTAGATTGGCGCGCCGATGGAGGGCAGCTCGCAGCAGCCCCCGCCCAAGCCGCCGGGGGACCAGCCGCAGGGGCAAGTGTCCGGGCCGAAGCCAGGCCCGGCGCAAACGCAACCCACCCCGGCGCCGGGGCAGCCCCCGCGCAGCGTCGATCCCAACGAACGGATCGACGGCCTGCGGAGCTGGCTGGCGCAGGTCGAGCGCAAGCTCGGCGTGCGCAGCTACATCGGCGCCGCCGTGGCGGTGCTCGCGCTCGCGGCCGCCGGCGCGGCCATCTACCTGGCGCTCGAGGTGAAGGACGACTCGGCCACCGATGCGGACGTGCAGAACCTCCGCGAAGAGCTGACCGGCGTCAGGGAGTCGGCGACCGAGGCGGCGCAGCAGGATGTGCAGAGGCTGAACCAGTCGCTCGCCGATCTCGAGGACCAGATCGGCCGGGTCGAGAACGGGCAGGGTTCGCTGAAGGACGAGCTCTCGGTCGTCCAGGACGACATCCAGGACCTTCGCGACCAGATCGCCGACCTGGAGAGAAGCCAGACCGACGGCACCGGGCCGTAGCCGCTCGGCCGCTTCGACTCGAGCCGCTCTCCGGCCGCGCGCGGCGCGGCGCCATCGCCGCCCAGTCGGTCCTCGAGGTCGTCGACGGTGTGGCGCAGCGTCTGCACCAGAGCCGCCCCAGGCACGAAATCAGCTGCTTTAGGGACCCCTAATCGACCCTTGTTCAGGCACGAAATTGCGGCTTCCAGGCACGGGATCGCCCAACGGCGTCTGACGAGTGCGCTACGGTCGCTTCTAGGCGTGGGCGTGAGGGACGACAAATCCCGAGCGCGCCCGCTTTCGGCGAGGACGCGACAATCGCCGGCCCCGTGAGGGATCGGCGCCTGAAAGGAGATGTCGCAGATGCCAGAGGGTTACTGCGTCAAAGAGCGCAAGAAGGTCGAGATCGTGAATCCGCAGCAGGTGACCATGAAGAACGGTCGCCCGGCAATTCAGGGCACGTGCCCGGATTGCGGGACGAAGATCTTCAAGATCGGCAAGATGGAGTAGCGATACCGCTTAGACAAGCGGTTTTCAGGCGCCGTGCGCCACTGGTGCGCCAGTAGGTGTGCCAGTGAGCACGTCCCCAACGAAACCGGGCCGCCGACACTGCGCCTGCGACACAGCCCGTGGCGACCCGGTTTCATCCGATGATGCCTTTCGCTTGCCCGTGTCGTGGAGCCGCAAACGGCGTCAGTTGCTCACCTGCGCCAACCTGGCGGCGTCTTCGTCCCGCTCCCGCTGGGCCGTGAGGTAGGCGTCGAGTAGACCGGCCGCCTCCTCCTCCGAGCCTGGCATCAGGTGGCCGTAGATGTCGAGCGTCGTCGCGATGTTCGCGTGGCCCATGAACGTCTGGAGTGCCTTCGCGTTCACGCCCGCCGCGATCATCAGCGAGGCGAAGCTGTGGCGGCACTCGTGCGGCGTGATCCGCTCGAGGCCGGCATCGCGCCACGCCTTGTCTGCACGCGCCTGCAGCTTCGGCCCGTTGAAGGGCTGGATGCCGGTAGAGCCGAAGCATCGGTCGGGGCCGGTCCGGCCGGTGCGCGCCAGGTGCTCGGCTAGGTAATCGCGCAGGACGGCGGCGATCGGCACCCTGCGCCGACCAGCACCCGACTTCAACTCGATCTCACCCTCCACCCGAGAAGGCAGGATTGCGCGCTGGCAGAACTTCAACGCGCGGGCCGAGGCCCTCGAAGCCGCCGGGCTGTCGGAGCGGGCACGGTGTAGCTCCTTCCGGTAGATGGGCGGCGAGCACGGACGACCTCAGCCGTCGTGAGGGTTGATCGCCCGAGGGGTCGGGTGTACCGTCGCGCTGGTACAAGGGCACATGGCTGTAGAGATCCGCCTCCTCGGCCGCGTCGATGCGCTCGTCGACGGCCGCTCGCTCCCACTCAGGCGACGCAAGCAGCGAGCGGTGCTGGCGATGCTCGCGCTGCGCGCCAACCGGACGGTCGCCGCCGACGAGCTGATCGACGGGCTGTGGGGCGATCGCCCGCCGCGGAGCGCCGCCAAGAACGTCCAGAACTACGTCTCGCAGCTGCGCAAGGCATTGGCCTCCGACGACTCCGGGGCGAAGATCGTCACCCGCGGCCGGGGCTACGAGCTCCAGCTCCCCGACGACGCGGTGGACGCGGCGCGCTTCGAGCGCCTCGTCGAGCGCGCCCGGCGCGAGGCCGAGCGGGGGATCGCCGACGGGTCGGCCCGCGGCGCGCTCGAGCTGTGGCGCGGCGCCCCGCTCGCCGACGTCGCCTCAGAGCCGTTCGCGGGAGCCGAGATCCGCCGCCTCGAGGAGCTTCACCTGCGCGCGATCGAGCTCGCGATCGACGCCGAGCTCGCGGCGGGACGCCACGACGACGTGATCGGCCGTCTCGAGGCGCTGATCGCAGAGCACCCCGCCCACGAGCGCTTCCACGCCCAGCGCATGCTGGCGCTTTACCGCGCCGGGCGCCAGTCCGAGGCCGTGGAGGGCTACCGCGCCGCCCACCGCACCCTGGCCGAGCAGATCGGGGTCGAGCCCGGGCCCGAGCTGCGCCGCCTCCAGGAGCAGATCCTCGCCCACGACCCCGCCCTCGACGCCCGCCCGGCCGCGCGAGCTCCCGCGCCAGCTCGAGGGCGGCTCGCCGCTGCTCGCCGGTCGAGACCGCGAGCTGCGGTGGCTGCGAAAGCGCTGGGCCGAGGCCGAGGCGGGTCGGACCCGAGTCGCGCTCGTCTCCGGTCCCGCGGGGATCGGCAAGACCCGGCTCGCGGCCGAGCTCGCCGCCGAGGTTCAACCCGAGGCGGACGGTGCTCTACGCCGCGGGCTCGGGCGCCCCCGACGCCGCGCTCGAGGCGATCCGCGGCGCCGAGCAGAGCGAGCTCCCGACCCTGCTCGTGCTCGACGACGCCGACGACGCCTCGCCCGCCGTGCTCGAGGCCGCGGCCGCGCTCGCGGACGAAGCCGCGCGACACACCACTGCTCCTGCTCGTTCTGCACCGCGACGAGCGAGGGCCCGCCGGCGTTCGCCGCCGCGGCGCAGAGGCTCGCCCTTCGCCCCCTGCGGGTCGAGGCCGCCGCCGAGATCGCCGAGCTCTACGCGCCGGCCGACGGCGTGGCGATGCCGCTCGACACGCTGATGGCCGAGAGCGAGGGGGTGCCGCTTCGGGTCCACCGGGCGGCGAGCGGCTGGGCGCAGGCGCAGGCGGCGGAGCAGCTGGAGGCGACAGCGGACAGGGCGGCCGTCGAGCGAGGCGGCCTGCGCGCCGCCGAGGCCGAGGTGGCGGGAAGCGTCGCCGACCTCCAGGTCGCCCGCGAGCGGACCAGCCTCTACGTGGTCGCCGAGCCGCCGGATCCCTCGGAGCCCGAGGTGTGCCCGTTCCGCGGCCTGGCGCCGTTCGACGCCGCCCACGCCGAGTACTTCTTCGGCCGCGAGCGGCTCGTCGCCGACCTGGTGGCGCGCCTGGTCGGCTCCACCCTGATCGCGGTCGTGGGGCCGTCCGGGAGCGGCAAGTCCTCGGTGCTCCGGGCGGGCCTTCTGCCGGCGCTGGCCGACGGGGTGCTTCCCGGCTCGGAGCGCTGGCGCCAGGTGGTGATGCGCCCGGGCGAGCACCCGCTCGCGGAGCTGCGGCCGCGCGCTGGCCCGCGTCGCGCCCGAGGAGAGCCAGCCGGCAACGGCGACGACCCGCTCGCCGCGGCGCTGGACTCGCTCGGGCCGGACGAGCGCCTGGTGCTGGCCGTCGATCAGCTCGAGGAGATCTTCACCGCCTGCCGCGACGAGGCAGAGCGCGCCGCCTTCGCCGACGCGCTCGCCGCCCTCGCCGCCGACGCCGATCAGCGCGTCGTGGTCGTGCTCGGGATCCGGGGCGACTTCTACGGCCGCTGCGCCGAGTACCAGGAGCTGTCGGCGCAGATGGGCGCCAACACCGTCCTGGTCGGACCGATGCGCCGCGACGAGCTGCGCCGCGCGATCGAGCTTCCCGCCCGCCGGGCGGCGCTGCGGGTCGAGCCTTCGCTGGTCTCGGCGCTGGTCGGCGACGTCGCGGACGAGCCCGGCGGGCTGCCGCTGCTCTCGACCACCCTGGTGGAGCTGTGGGAGGAGCGAAGCGGTCGCACCCTGCGCCGCAGAAGCTACGAGGCGAGCGGCGGCGTCAGCGGGGCGGTGGCGCGCCTCGCCGAGCGCGCCTACCGGCGCCTCACCGAGCCCCAGCGCGAGCGCGCCCGGGCGATCCTGCTGCGCCTCTCCGACGCCGAGGAGGCGGCGCCGGTCAGAAGGCGGGTCCCGCTCTCCGAGCTCGAGGCCGAGCGCGACGAGGACGCGGCCGCCGCCCTCGCGGTGCTGACCGAGAGCCGGCTGGTCACCGTGGACGAGGGCACGGTCGAGGTCGCCCACGAGGCGCTGCTTTCGGAGTGGCCCCGCCTCCGCGCCTGGCTCGAGGAGGACGCCGAGGGCCGGCGCCTGCACCAGCACCTGATCCAAGCAGCCGAGGAGTGGCAGGGCGCCGGGCGCGATCCCGCCGAGCTCTACCGCGGCGCCCGGCTCGCCTCGGCGCTCGACTGGGCATCGACCCACGATCAACAGCTAAACGAGCTCGAGCGCGCCTTCCTCGACGAGAGCGGCGCCGCGAGCGAGCGCGAGGCCGAGCGGCAGCGGCGCACGAACCGTCGCCTGCGGACGCTGCTCGCCGGGGTCGGCGTCCTGCTCGCCGCCGCGGTCGTCGCCGGGGTGATCGCGCTCTCCGAGCGCCAGGGCGCGCGCAGCGCGGCCACCGCGGAGGCGGCACAGCGCCTCGGGGCGCAAGCTCTCACCGAGGAACGCCTCGACCGCGCGGCTCTCCTCGCGAACACCGGCGTCGCCCTCGACGACTCCACCGCCACCCGCTCCAACCTGCTCTCGACGCTGGTGCGCAACCCGCCAGTGCTCGGCGTCCTGCGCGGCGACGGCGATCCACTCAATCCGCTCGCGCTCAGCCCCGATGGGCGCACGCTCGCGGTCGGCGATGAAGGTGGCACCGTGATCCTGTTCGACACGGCAACACACGAACGGATCGGCGACTACCAGGTGCCGGGCGACGACGTCGCCGAGGTCGCCGCGCTCGCCTTCAATCCAGCCGGCGACTCGCTCGCGGTCACCGTCCTCGCTCGGCCGCCTCTGGGCACGGTGAAGCTGCACATCATCGACGCTCGCACTCAGCGCTTGCGCACCGCGATCTCGCTCGGACGGCACCCCGGCCCGCCGCAGGCAATCTATTTTCCGGGGATCACCTACGCCCCGGACGGGCGGAGCGTGATCGTGGTCTACCCGACCGATCTGTCTCCCGACGAGCTCGACGAAGCCTACGACAGCGAGGGGGGGAAGGCGGCGGGGCCCGTGCTGCTGCGCCGCTACGACGCCCGCACCGGCTCGCCACTGGGGAAGCCCGTCCGCATCGCGCCCCGGCCCGGCCCGTGGGGGCTGTTCCCCGGCCCGCGCGGGCACCTGGTTTACGCCAGCGATTCCCGCACGTACCTGATCGACGCCGGGACATTGCGGGTCGTTCGCCGCTACCCCGTGGGCTCCAAGGGGTACGCCGCGGCGATCAGCGCCGACGGCAACACGCTCGCCCTCGGTGAGCAGAGCGGAACCGTTCGTCTCCTCGACCTCGCCTCCGGGCGGGTGCGAGAGATGAGGGGGCGCCACGATTCGCCCGTTTACTCCGCCTCCTTCAGTCCCGACGGGCGCACGCTGGCCACCGGGTACGACGATGGGACGGTGATCGTCTGGGACGTGAAGCAGGGAAGGGCGATCGAAACCCTCGAGGGCCACAATGAGACGGTGTGGGCCCAGTCCTTCAGCCCCGACGGGCGCACCCTTTACACGGCGAGCGTGGACGGCAGCGCCATCATCTGGGACGTGGCCGGCGCCCGCCGCCTCGGGCGCCCGTTCCCGACGGGGTTCGTCCAGCCCGGGCCATCCGACGCACACGTTCCGCCCGGCTTCGCCCTCAGCCCCGACGGGCGGACGCTCGCGGTGGCGCGGCTGGACGGTCGGGTGGACCGGATCGACGCCGAGACGCTGCGACGGACCGGGAGCTTCGACGCCTCTCACCCGACGCCGGCGATCGCGACCGAGTACGCGCCCGACGGGCGCCGGCTGGCGGTGGCCGGGGGACGTGGTGTCGTCGGCCTCTGGGACGCCGGGTCGGGAGAGCAGGTCGGGCCGCTGCTGCATGCTCCTCCCCGCCGCGGACCCTGCGCCGACCCGCGCGTCCACGCTCTCTCCCTCTTTTCGCTGTGAGGCGACCGTCCAGGCGCTTGCCGTCGGAAAGGGAGGCCTGCTCGCCGCGGCTGGCATCGACGGGGTGGTGCGCATCTGGGACCTCCCTAGCCGGGAGCTGATCCGCCCGCCGCTTCGCCTGCCACGCGGCGTGGCCGGGATGGCGTTCAGCCCGGACGGCTCGCAGCTCGCGATCACGACCGGTCTCTTCAGCGCCGAGCCCGAAGTCCAGGTTCGCGACCCGCGCACAGGCGAGCTGCTCGCCAGGCTTCCCACCGAGGCTACGGCGCCGTTCAACGTGGACGACTCGCAGGTCGCGATCGGCTCGGTCGCGTTCTCCCCCGATGGCCGCCTGCTGGCCGGCGGCCAGGTCGACGGCAGCACGACCCTGTGGGCGACCGACGGCTGGCGGCAGGTGGGGCGGCCGCTGGCTCTCAGCGCGAGGCCGGCTCTCGGCGTGGCCTTCTCTCCCGATGGCCGCACGCTGGCGGTCTCGCACGACAACGGCGCGGTCGTGCTCTGGGACGTCGACTCCCAGCAGCCGATCGGCTCGCCGCTGCCGGGCCCGCCGGGGCGCTGGGCGACGGCGCGCTTCACGCCGGACGGCAGCCGCCTGTTCGCCGTCTACGAGAACGGGACCGCGATTCGCTGGAAGGTCGACCCCGCCGCCTGGAGGCGGCAGGCCTGCGTCGTCGCGGGCGGCGACCTCACCCGCGAGCAGTGGGAGCGGATCGTCCCCGAGCAGGACTACAGATCGGTCTGTCCCTCCGACTGACGACCGCCAGCGGCGCACGCCCAGACCGCGCCTAGACCGGCGTGTATGACGAATGTATACCGCCCTGTCGGAGCCTCCTGGCTGTCAACCGGCACCGAGCCTCGCCTCATCGGGAGGCCAGGCCCGAGGCCACGACACAAAGGAGGCCCGAAATGAGGGCTCACACGAAAGGGAAGCACAAGATGGGTAAGCGATTCGCGATTGTGATCGGCGTGGCTGCGGCTGGCGTGATGGCGCTCGGTGCGCAGACGGCGTTGGCGGGCGGGGAGCCCGTCGATAGCGTCAAGCCGGACCTCCAGCTCGCGGGGGTGGGTGGGATGCATGAATTGAAGAAGCAGTCGCTCGACGACGCCGTGATCGTCAAGGCGAGCTGTGGCGACGAGGCGTGCACGGCAAGCGGCGAGGGGAAGCTGACGAAGGTCAAGAACGACAAGCTCAAGCCGGCGAGTGCCGATCTGGTGCCGGGTGAGAAGACGAAACTGGAGCTGGGGCTGACGCCGAAGACGCGCAGGCAGGCCCACGAGGCGCTCGACAAGGGCAAGAACGTCCAGGCGAAGGTCACCGTCGAGGCGACGGATGCGGCCGGCAACGTGGCGACCGCGAAGCGCACGATCAAGCTCGTCGAGCATCCCCCCGGCGCCTGCGTCCGGAATGGACACCGGCCGCACTCATGCAATTCCTCGGCGGCGCAGACGGCGTCGGCGGCCCCGGACGTCGTCAAGTACGACACGGAGCGTACATCACCAAGGAGCGTGGCCTTGTCGAGGGCGGGGTGACGTCAGAGGTCAGGGAGTGCATGGAGGGGCGACGGGTGATCCTGTTCCAGCAGCGGCGCGGGGCGGATCGCAAGGTCGGCACTGTCCGAAGCCGTGTTCAGGTACGGGCGGGGCGACTGGCGGTGCTGAAGGCCTCCTGGAGCTTCGGCCCCGGTCCGATCGCGTGTATGCCAAGGTGAAGCCCAAGGTGCGCGATGGGTTCGTGTGCCGCGCCGACCGCTCGATCACGGGAGACAACGTGGCCGACTTCGACGCCCATCTCTAACGCGCATCATTCCGTGTACGCGCTGCGGCTCAGTACGTCCCCGCGCAGGGCATCGGCACCGCGAGGCTGGTCGTAACTAGCTGACGACCCGGGCGCCCCGGCCGGAATGACCGGGGCGTCCGCCGTTCGGCATGAAGGCGCGTTAGCGCGCGAGGCCCTCGAAGCCGCCGGACTGCGGTAGTAGGACGGTTATTCCACCGGCTCGAAGTCCTTCGGCCTCGCCCTGACGGCCGGGTGCGACTCGGGCAGCTCGTCGCCCGTGTTGATGAAGGTGACCGCGTCGCCCCGCGCGTGCCCGGTCGGCAGAACGGCCCCCGCCAGCCGCATGCTCCGCCGCGCCCGGACTCGCCTTGCCGGCTTCGGCGTCGGTTCGGGTTCTGGCCGCGCATCCAGCGCCTCCCGCATGATCGCCGCGTTCGCCCTCCGTATCTCGTCGGGCAACGCCGGCCACGGGATGAACGACTCCGGCTGGTCGCGCCGCACGTCCTCGGTCGCGCTCGCGCGGTAGATGTCGCCGTGCTTGAACACCGCGCCCCCGTGGATCAGGCTGTTGACGCAGACCCAGATCGGGTCCTCGTCCGCCTTCACCTTCTTCGCCATCTATCCGAGCCTTTGGGGGGTCAGAGCCGCCACGACTCGTCGCGGCGGCGGGCCGGCACGCCGTACAGCCCCTCGGGCTCCCCGTGGCGGATCTGGACCGCGACGGTCTCCTCGACGCTCGACGCGAAGTAGCGCCGGAATCGGGGCGGGATCGCCGCCGCGTGCCACCACGATCGCCCGGCATTGACGCGCACGCCGTCGTCGTCGGTGAAGCTCGTCCGGCAGATCGTCATGCCCCGCGCGAGCGCGGCCGCGGTGAACTTGGCCGTGTTCCGGCCGGGCGCGCGCCCGCCGCCCGTCCGGCCCGCGGCGGTCTCGGCGCCGGGCGGGGCAGAGGCCGGCCGGCGGCCGCTCCGCGCCACCGCCGACCGGCGGGAGACCTGGCGATCTATGAGAGGAAGTTCCTCCATGGCGCCGACCCATCTTTACGTGTACCCCGGTGGAATCGCGCGGCTCTCGCCGCATCAAGCGTTCAGTATGCGCGGTGGCCCAGTAGCGGCCCAGACGTGCTCGGCGTCGCCCGAGCGGGAACCCCGTCCGGCGGCCTCAGAGGGCTCGAAACGCGCGTCCTAAAGCGGGATCCGTCGTCCCCCGGCGTCCCCGCCGTCACGCCCTCCTAAGGAGTAGGCCGCAGGTTCGAATCCTGCTCGGGGCGTACCTCGGCCCCTCCCGACGGCGAACCTGTTCGCGAGCCCGCCGGATCACGAACCGAACCAGCGTTCTCGTCGGCTCGACGCGAACGCCTCTTTCTCCCCCGCAAGCTCTCGCGAGGGGCCCACGAGCCGGGCCGTCGGCTTCGGCCCGCCGAAGAAGTTGGCTTCGACCTTTCCGACCCTCCCACCCCCGAACTCGATGTAGCAGTGGCCCGCGCCCTCGTACGGCCGTTCGAGTTCACCGCCGCTCAGGGTCGCGGCGATGTCGTCGGCCACTACCCGGGCGGCGGCCTCGGCGAACACACCGGCCTTCGCGTTCGGCGTACTCGCGACGTCTCCCAGCGCGTATACACCCCGGAACCGAGTCTTGAGGTTCGCCTTGTCCACGGGGACCCATCCGTCGACCGCCAGCCCGGAGCTCTCGATCACCTCGGGCACACGATGGATGGGTATCCCGACGAACATGTCGTACGCGACGTCGTCGCCGCCGGCGAGGCGGGCCCGCCTGCCGCCGGCGTCGAGGCCGACCACGAGCTGCTTCGCCACGTACTCGATATCTCGCTCCTTCAGGGCCTTGAGGATCTCGTGGGAGACTTCCTCCGTGATCGGTACCGGCGCCGCCATCGGCCCGAGCACCCGGATCTCCACGGCTTCCCTGACACCCCGTTCCGAGAAATGGTCGTGAAGCAGCAGCGCCGCTTCGAAGGGCGCAGGGGGGCACTTGAAGGGTTGGCCGAGGATCGCGATGACGAGTCTCCCTGAGTCGAATCGGGGAATCACCTCGCCCATCCGCTCGGCCCCCGCGACCGAGTAGTACTCGAGCCCGCCCTCGGCGAAGCCCGGAGTGGCCGCGATGTCGTAACCCGCCCCCACGGCGATGGCGAGGACGTCGGCCGCGTATGAGCCCTCATCCGTCTCCACTCGCCGCTGCGCCGGGTCGATCGCGGTGACGCGCTCGTTGCGGAACTCGACCCCGTCCTTGGAGATGTCGCGGTAGTTCAGCCGCACATCCGCGGCGGTTTGCCGGCCGAACATCACGTCCAGCTTCGAGAATCCGAAGGTGAACGAGTCGTTCTGGTCGATGAGGGTGACACGAACCTCGTTTGCGAGCGAGTCGGAGAGTCGCGCCGCCAGCTCCAGGCCCGCGAAGCCGGCCCCCAGTATCAACACGTGCTTCTTCATCGTGAGAGCGAACCCACAGGTCCTCTATCGCAGGACATTTGTCCCCCGCCTCACCCGCCGGTCGGCGCCCGCGCCGATAACGCAAGTCTGCGCCCCGCGCTTCCCGAATAGCAGGCTCGCGCGCCGGCCGGGCTTGATCTTCCAGGTGTAGACCCGTTCGCAGTCGTATGGCTCCACGACGCCTGTCTCGGGGTTCGTGCGCCGGCCGAGGATGTGGCCGGTGCACTTGACCTTGTGCTTGGTCAGGCGCCTGCAGTCCGAGAAGTCGGTGCCGGTACAGCCCGGATAGAGATCCGGCCGGTTGTCGCAGTCCTGCTTCTCGGTGTCCACGGTCGCCTCCGCCGCGCGCTTCTTGCTCAGGTGATGAGCGTCGGCGATCGACGCGACGCCGAGCGCAAGCAGCGCGGCCAGCGCCGATACGACGGTCAAACGCCTCACAGGCCCTCCTTCCCGTGCCGTTGTGGCGACAGCCACCGCAGCTTATCCACGCAAGCCGCCCGGATCGGCTCAGACCGCCTGACAGACTTGCCCCGTGAGGTCGACCGGCGGGATCCCTCTTCGCGTGCTCGTGCCGCTGTTGGCGGCGGCGCTGCTCCTCGGCGGCTGCGACGCGGGCGAGAAGGACGAGCCGGCGCCGCCACCGGTCCAGACCGCCGACCCGCTGCCGAAGCTGCCGCGCGAGTGGAAGCGACACGGCAACCCCAGGGCCGGGTTCGCGATCGGCGTTCCGCCGCACTGGTCGGTGCGCGATCGTCGCCGCAGCTCGCTGCTGCGCTCTCCCGATCGGCTCGTCGCGGTGTCGGTGTCCGCCGATCGCACCGAGGGGGGGCTGGGGGTCCCGGTCGACGACTTCGCCGCCCGGGTGGCGGACGCGCTGCCCAACCTGAAGCGGCTCGATGTGGACAAGCCTCGTCCGTTCCGTGCGCGCTACGAGGCGGCGTCCGTGTCCGCTACCGGGAGATCGGCCAAGGGGGACGTTCCGCAGCGCCTGCAGGTGGTGGTGGAGCGGCGCGAGGGCTTCGCCACCTACACGGTCGTCGTCGCCCGCAACGCGAAGCGCGGCGGCGAGGAGCACCGCGACGAAGTCCGTCGCATGCTCCGCAGCCTGCGCGGGCGACCGGCCCGCGGGTAGTCAAGGATCTCGACGGCGAGGGGCGATAGGCATCCCGTCGGGCCGACGGACCGATCGCGGTCGAGCGGGCGGGCGGCGGGCGCACGAGTGTGCGGTTAGCGACGTCGGGGACGGTCCTGGGCGAGGGCGCAGCCCCCTCTACCCAGCAGCCGTCGCACTCACGCGAGGAAGCGGAAGCGGCTAGCGGTCCGGTCGCTCCGGGTACAGCTCGTCGATGGTGGCCAGCGCGCGGAACGGTGCGCCGCCGGCCGCCTCGATCGCCTCGCCGCCGCCGGCCAGCCGGTCGACGACGCAGACGGTGCCGCTGATCTGGAGCCCCTCGGCCATGATGCGCTCGATCGCGCGCACGGTGGACCCGCCGGTGGTCACGACGTCCTCGACCACCAGGCACGACGTGCCCGGCTCGAGGTCGGGCCCCTCGAGCCAGCGCTGCAGCCCGTGCTCCTTGCGCTCCTTGCGGACGAAGAACGCGTTGAGCCCCTCCGCGCCCGGTGCGGCGAGCGCTGCGCACGCGATCGGGTCGGCCCCGATCGACATCCCTCCTACCGCCGTAGCTCCGAGCTCGGAGGCGGCCGCGGCGACCAGCTCGCCGGTCGCCCTGAATCCCCGCGGCCGCAGCAGCGCGCGCTTCGCGTCGACGTAGTACGACGCCGTTTGCCCGCTGGACAGGGTGACGTCGCCGATCACGAGCGCGTGGGCGCGCAGCTCTTCGAGCAGCACGTCCGTGGCGTACGGCCCTTCGGTCATCAGCCCGGTGGGAGCTGCGTGGCCGCGAGGAGGTACAGGACCGCCCGAAGGCTGGGTTCGCTCAACCTAGTAGACGTAGATCGACATCCCCAGCTGCACCCAGTTGTAGACGCTGCGCGCGTCGGGGATCGGGGTACGGACGCATCCGTGGCTCGCCGGATAGCTGGCCGGAACGTCGTGGTACCCGTGAACCGCATAGCCGCCGTGGAAGTAGACCGAGTAGTACATGCCGACGCTGTTGAACCCCGGCTGTCGGCGGTAGAAGCGGAAGTGCCCGCGGACGGTCGGCGTCGACGCCTTCCCCGTCGAGACGGGGTAGGTCCGCTGCGCCTTGCCGTCGTCGGCGAGCACCATCACCTGGCGGCCGATGTTCACCTCGACGTGCTTGCCCGCGCCCGGGTGCTTGAGTTTGTAGGCGCCACGGCCATCGGCCAGCTTCTTGAAGATCCCCGAGGTGGCTCGCGTGATTCGCGCCATCCCGTGGACCTTGCGATACGCGAGCACCGCGCGTCCGGTCCGTGTGGAGTAGCGGCGGCCGTTCGAGGGCACGTACCCCTGCTTGTCGAGCAGGCGGTTGAACAGCTTCACCTCCCTGCCCTTCGATCCATGGTGCAGCGACGGGTACTTGGGCTTGAACTTGTGCGTGCTCGCCGTCGCGGCGCTACCGGCGAGCTGCGCGGTCGCCTGATAGTGCCCGGGCTTTACGAGAACCGGGCCGCGGAGCTGGAAATGTCCCGCGTCGCCCTCCCCGCGGATCACGCCGAGAATCTCCTTCTTCAGCGTGCGGTCGCCGCGCATCAGCGTCACGGCGACCTGCTTGCCGGGCTGCCACGGCCGCAGCGTGCCGAACGCCCGGATGCGCTTGCCGACGCGCACCTTTCCGTGCTTGGCACCCTTGATCTTGAGGTCGAACGTGGGGTTGCCGGGTTGGGGCGACGGCTCCTGAGGGCTCGGAGCCGGAGCTCCCTGAGCGGTGGCGAGCGCCGGCGCAACCAACAGGGCGACGGTCGCGGCGGCGCAGACGAAGATGAGTGGTCGCGTTCGCTCCCGGTTGCTCACGGCCGGAATTCTAATCCGCCCGAGGCGGGAATAAGCGCGCCGCGATCGACTACGCGACCAGGCGGCTGCGAAGCGCGCGCACCGGTACGTAGAACAACACGGCGCTCACCACCACAAGCCACGCGGTGTGCGCCGCGATCTCCAGCGCATCGGGGCCCGTGGCGAGCCCGCGCGTGATCTCCACCAGGTGGAACAGCGGCGTGAACCACGCCACGACCTCGACCCACCCGGGAAGCCGCTCGAAGGGGAAGAAGATCCCCGAGAACAGGAACATCGGGGTGATGAACAGGGTGAAGAAGTAGCTGTACAGGTCGATCTTGGGGATCAGCGACGTGAACGTGTAGCCCACCACCGAGAAGCACAGGCCGCCGAGCAGCACGAACGGCGGGATCGCGATCGCCCAGGGCGAGCCGACGAGGCCGAAGGCGGTGACCACCAGCAGGAAGCTGGTTCCGTACACGGCCGCCCGGGACGCGCTCCACGCCAGGTCTCCCGCCACCAGGTCCTGCACCTCGACCGGGGTTGCGAGCACGGCGTCGTAGAGCCGGGTCTCGTTCATGCGCAGATAGACGTTGTAGGTGGTCTCGAAGGCGGCCGACCACATCGCGGCCGAGGCGATCAGCCCGGGGGCGATGAAGTCCTCGTATGGCACGCCGTTGATCCGAGCCACGTAAGTCCCGAGCCCGAACCCGAGCGCCACGAGGTAGAAGAGCGGGTCGATGAACTGCGGCAACAGGACCCCTTTCCAGAGCTTCGAGAACACGCGCGCGTTGCGAAGCCACACCGCGGCCGCGTGCCGCGGCGAGGGGATCAGGTCGCGCAGCGGGATCCGCCGCCCGAGGCCCGCGTAGGCGCCTTCCTGCATCGCGCTCATTCCCGCAGGCTCCTTCCGGTGATCCGCAGGAAGACGTCCTCGAGCGTGGCGCGGCGTACGTACGCGGACTCGTGCGGGTACTCGCGATGGTCGATCTCCGCCAGCAGTGCCTCGGCGTCGGACGTGTACAGCATCAGCAGCTCGTCGGAGAGGTCGTGGCCGGCGAGCTTTCCGTCGAGCGCGGCGATCAGCGCCTCGGCGTCGCAGCCCTCCGACAGCTCCAGCTCGAGCACCTCGCGTCCCACGTGCTCGAGCACCAGCTCCCCGGGCTCGCCCTCGGCGACGATCTTGCCGTGGTCCATGATCACGAGGCGATCGCACAGTCGCGCCGCCTCCTCCATGTAGTGGGTGGTGATCAGCAGGGTCACGCCTCGCCGCTTGAGGCGGTCCAGCGCTCGCCACACGGCGAGCCGCGCCTGGGGGTCGAGGCCGGTCGTGGGCTCGTCGAGGACGACGAGGTCGGGCTCGTTGATAAGCGCCCTGGCGACCAGCAGGCGCCTCTTCATCCCGCCCGACAGCGACCACACTCGGTCATCGGGACGTTCGTCGAGCAGCGAGAACGACGAGCAGCTCGTCGGCCCTCCTGGACGCCACAGCGGGATCGATGCCGAAGTAGCGGGCGTGGAACAGCAGGTTCTCGCGCACGGTCAGCTCGCCGTCGAGATTGGTCTCCTGCGGGACGACCCCGAGCCGCTGCTTGACCGCGCGACGCTCGCGGGCGGCGTTCATGCCGAGCACCGCCAGCTCGCCGCCGTCGATCGCGCCGAGGCCGTAGATCATCTTCATCGTCGTCGTCTTGCCGGCGCCGTTGGGGCCCAGGAAGCCGAAGCAGATCCCCTGCTCGACGACGAAGTCGATCCCGTCGACGGCGACCCGGCCGTTGTAGCTCTTGCGCAGCTCGGCGGCGACGACGGCGGGTGTCTCGGGAGCGTTCACTGCATTCACGACGAGGTCAGGGCGATGAGCGCGAGCCCGTTGTTGGCGACGTGGAGGATGATCGGCGGCCACAGCGAGCCGGTGCGCTCGTACAGCCACGCGAGCAGCACGCCCAGCACGGCCAGCTGTGGCACGACGCCGATGCTGTCCGGGCCCGTGTAGTGGAGCAGACCGAACACCGCGCCGGCTATCACAGCCGCGGCCCACATCGGGAGCCGCCGGCGCAGCCCACCGAACATGAAGCCGCGAAAGAAGATCTCCTCCGAGAGCGGCGCCGCGGCGACGATCAGCGCTCCGGCGACGAAGGCGCCGATCCCGCCCTCGTCGAATCCGAGGTCGCGCGTGATGTCCTCCTGCTCGGGGTGCACGAACGCGCTGTAGATCACGGCGAAGATCAGGTAGGCGACGTAGGCGACCGCGGCGAGCCCGAGCGCCGAGCGCGCGAACCGCCGCAGGCCGAGCTCGCCAAGCGCCGAGGTGAGCGAGGTGGAGCGGGTCGCAAAAGCGAGCGCGACCGCGATCAGCGTCACCGCGAGCAGCGCCTGGACGCCGAGCGTCGCGCCCAGGCTGTCGAGGTCCGGATCGAAGATGCTGACGACGCCCGCCTCGATCGTCACGAGGACGAGCACCGCGAGCACGGCGAGGAAGACCTGGGTCGGCCCCCATCCGCCGCTGGGAATCCCAATCGCCCGTTTCCAGGGGCTTGAATCACTCGCGCGATCTGCACGCAGATTGCGCGGTCCCTGGTGGGGCCCGGGCTCGCCGGCTCCCGCGTCCGCCGGCGGCGCGGCGACTGCTTCGGTCCCCACCCCGGCCGCCTGCGGAGTCGGGTTTCCCGAGGTCGCCGGCGACAGGGTCGGCTGCGGAGTCGGGCTCGGTCGCTGCCGCGCCGGCTGATCGCGGACCACGATCGTGTGCGCGAAGCGGTCGCCGAGGCGCTGGTGGCGCTGCGTGTTCGCGATCAGCACCGGCCCGATCACGATCACGTCGACCAGCCGCAGCAGGTTGCGAACCGTCGTCGGCCCGAATGCCGGGCGGCTCCCGTCCTCGGCCGTGACGTGGATCCTGCAGACGGCCTTCCCGATCGTCTTCCCCCACCTCCACTCCGTGAACCAGAAGTAGTTGAAGGCGATGGAGAACAGCGCGAGGAAGACCACGCCGACGACGACAGCGTCGTCCTCGTAGACGTCCTGCGGGATGAACCCCGCCACCTGGCTGATGAAGATCAGCCAGACCACGCTGTCGATGAGGAGCGCCAGCCCGCGCTGACCGAGCCCGGCGTAGGTGATCTGTTGGGAGCCCGCGTCGTTCACGGTTCCAGATACTGCTGAATCCCGTGCAGGGAGGCGATGCGCGGCTCGGGCGTCCCCGCGCCGCCGCCATTACTCGGGGCAGCCCTGTCGAGCAGCAGCGCCCGCACTCCCGCGGCGCGCGCACCCTCGAGGTCCTCCTCCGGCGTGTCGCCGACATGGAGCGCCTCGGTCGGCGCACATCCGGCGGCCTCGAGAGCGGTCCGGAAGATCGCGGGGTCGGGCTTGCGTGCGCCCGTCGCCGCCGAGGTGAGGATGCGGTCGAGGGCGTCGCCGAGACCGCAGCGCTCCAGCACCGCAGGGAGCGAGCAGTCCCAGTTCGAGACGCACACGAGCGTCAGCCCACGCCGCCGCAGCGCCTCGAGCGCCGGCACGGCGTCGTCGTAGGGCCGGAAGCGAATCGCGCCCATCAGGGTGTCCGCGTCGACCGTCCTGCCCAGCTCAGCGGACAGCACCTCGGCGCAGCGGCGGCGCAGATCGGCCAGCGATGCCGGGTCGCGTCCCTCGTCGCTGTGATCGCGGTAGTAGCGCATCTCCGCGCGTACCGCCGCCCGCAGGCGGTCGTTCGGCACGCCGTCGCCGAGCGCCTCGCGGAGGTGAACCCACGGCGGCTCGAGCTCGATCAGGGTGCCGAGCGCGTCGAGGAAGATGGCGCGGGTCGGCGGCGTCACGCCATTCATTGTGTCGAGGCGGATACCGTGCCCGGCGTGGAGTCGAGCTTCTGGGACGAGAACGGCGCCGAGATCTCCGCCGCGATCACCCTGGCGGTGACGGTGGCGCTGGCGCTGCTCGTGGATCGGCTCGTCCTGGCTCGCGCCAAGCACGTCGCCGACCGTTTCGCGGAGACCGGCGTGTCGCGCGCCACCCAGACCCGCCTCCAGGTCGTGCGCCGGCTCGTGTTCGTGATCATCCTCGCGATCGGGATCGCGCTGGCGCTGAGCCAGTTCGGCTCGATCAGGCGCCTCGCGACCGGGATCCTCGCCTCCAGCGCCCTGCTGGGGCTGGTCATCGGTTTCGCCGCTCGCCAGACGATCGCCAATTTCGTCGCCGGCATCCTCGTGGCGATCACTCAGCCGATTCGGATCGGCGACCGGGTCACGTTCGACGAGGAGACGGGGCGGGTGGACGATGTCACCCTCACGTTCACCTACATCGATACCGGCGACGGACGCCTGATGGTCGTCCCGAACGAGCAGATCGTCACCGGGGTCCTGTTCAACCACTCGACAGGCGATCAGGCGGCGCCGGTGACGGCGAGCGTGTGGTTACCGCCGGACGCCGACCTCGCCGCGGCGCGGCGGGCGGTCGAATCCGCTGGTGCCGCCACGGTCTCGGTCGCCGAGCTCACCGTCGACGGGGTCCGCCTCGAGGTGAGCACCGCCCGGGAGGCCGGCCGGACGCGCACCGGGGGCGAGGAGGCAGCGCTCCGCGAGCGAGCCCAGCGGGCGCTGCGCGAGGCAGATCTCTTGCAAGAGAACCCGCCGGGTTAGCGTTCCTTTAGATCCGCCTGGCTACCCTTTCGTCGATGACGCAGCGGGCGCGGAGAAGGCACCGTCGCTCGGGCAGGAAGAGGAACAAGGTCCTTCTCGGGTTTGGGGTGCTCGCGGCGACGGTCGCGATTGGAGTTCTGAGCGTCGGCGTGTGGGCGCTGAGCGTCGCCGCCGACGCGCCCCCGATCGACGAGCTGAAGCCGATCGACCGTGGCGCCAGCTCCGCGGTCTTCGCCGCGGACGGGAGCCGGCTCGGATTCATCCAGTCGGACGAGTCGCGGACCCCGATCAAGATGGAGAAGATCCCCGAGGAGCTGCGGGAGGCGACCGTCGCGATCGAGGACGAGCGCTTCTACGAGCACGGCGGCGTCGACCCCAACGCGATCGTGCGCGCGGCGGTCGCCAACTTCGAGGCCGGGAAGGTGGTCCAGGGCGGCTCCACGATCACGCAGCAGCTCGTCCGCAACCTCTACATCACCAATCCGGAGCGCGACATCGAGCGCAAGATCAAGGAGGCGACCCTTGCCGAGGAGCTCGAGGACGAGCACTCGAAATCGTGGATTCTGGAGCAGTACCTCAACACGGCCTCCTACGGGACGATCGACGGCCGTACCGCGATCGGGGTCGAGGCCGCCTCCCAGACCTACTTCAACAAGCCCGCCGACGAGCTGAAGCTGACCGAGTCGGCGCTTCTCGCGGGTCTCCCGCAGTCACCCTCCAGATTCAACCCCCTGATCAATCCGACCGGGGCCGTGGAGCGTCGCAACGAGGTGCTTCAGAAGATGGCCGAGCAGGGCTTCATCACCGACGACGTGGCGGACCGCGCCTCGCGGGCCGGGCTGGGGTTGGAGCGCGGCTACCGCTACGAGACGATCCGCGAGCCCTACTTCTTCGACTACGTCCAGTCGGACCTGATCAGTCGCTACGGCGTCGCCACCGTGCGCCAGGGTGGGCTCAACGTCTATACGACGATCCAGCCCGAGCTACAGGAGGCGGCGCGACAGGCGATCATCGACCACGGCTACACCTCGGATCCCGCCGCGGCGATCGTCTCTGTCGATCCGTCGACCGGGAACATCGTCGCGATGGCGTCCTCGGGCACCTACCAGCAGAGCAACTTCAACCTCGCGGCGCAGGGTCACCGCCAGCCCGGGTCCTCGATGAAGGCGTACGTGCTCACGACCGCGATTCGCCAGGGAGTGGATCCCGACGCGACGACCTACGAGTCGCAGCACCTCAGCCTCAACCTGCCCGAGTACGGCCACTGGGAGGTCTCGACGGCCGAGGGCAGCGAGTGCAATTGCCCGATGACGATCAGAGAGGCCACCCAGGCCTCGGACAACACCGTGTTTGCCCAGATGGACCTCGACCTCGGGCCGGAGAACGTCCGCGACACCGCCTACGACATGGGCATCTCGACCAAGCTCGATGGCGTCCCCGCCGAGGGGATCGGCGGACTGCGGATCGGCGTCACGCCGCTGGAGATGGCGAACGGCTACGCGACGCTCGCGGACGGCGGGATCCGCAACACGCCGCGGGCGATCACCCGGGTCGAGTTCCCGAACGGCGACGTCGACGAGCCCGAGGCGGGCGAGCGCGAGCGCGTGTTCTCCGACGGCGTTGCCTACGAGGTCACGGACATCCTCAAGGGCGTGATCAGCGGCGGGACGGGAACCGCCGCCGACATCGGCTGCCCAGCCGCCGGGAAGACCGGGACGACCGACGACTTCACCGACGCCTGGTTTGTCGGCTACACGCCCCGGCTCTCGACCGCGGTCTGGGTCGGACATCCGAACGCGCGCTCGACGCTGGGAGGCAGCGCCTTCGGCGGCACCCTCGCGGCGCCGATCTGGCACGACTTCATGCTGACGGCGAACGGCGACGCCTGCGAGGACTTCCCGGCGCCCGAGGACCCGGTCGAGTTCCAGCCGTTCTACGGCACGTACGCGAACGGCTCGGGAAGTCGACTACTCCTCCGGCATCGGGCACCTCCGACTCCGGCACCTACGACAGCGGCACGACCCCCCCGACCACTCCGCCCGCGCCCGGCACCGGGACCGGTACCGGCGACTCGGGCGCCTACGCGCCGGGGGTCCAGCCGGGCGCCGATCCCGTCGACGGCAATTGAGTCGATAGCTCGGAGGTATCTCCGACCGGTCGCGCTGGCCCTGCTCGCAGCGGCGGCCGTCCCGCTCGCCGCGCCGGGCGTGGCGCTCGTCCCCGGCGCGGCAGACGGGGCCCCGGACTGGCTGCTCGGCCCCTACGGGGATGGGCTTGACCTTGGGGGTGACGCGTACCTCGCCGCGCTCGTGGTGGCGTTCGTGGCCTACCTCGGCGTGGCCCTGGTCGCAGAGCGACTCGGGCGCCGGCTGGTGTGGGGGGCGATCGTCGTCCTCGTCGCCGCCTTCGCGATCGCCCCGCCGCTCCTGTCGCTGGATGTGTTCAGCTACATCTCCTACGCCCGCCTCGGAGCGGGTGAGGGACTCAACCCCTACGATGCTGTACCGGCCGACCTCGTGGGGGACGCGGCGGGCGCGAGGGTCGAGGACTTCCGGTTCGCGGTCAGCGCCTACGGGCCGTTGTTCACGCTCGCCTCCTACCCGCTCGGCCTCGTCTCCGTGCCGGCGGCGCTGTGGGCGCTGAAGGCCGCCGCCGCAGCCTCCGTGCTCGGGGTGGCCGCGCTCACGGCGCGGCTCGCCGCGGCGCGCGGAGTCAGCCCGCGGAGCGCCGCCGCGCTGGTCGCCCTAAACCCGCTGGTCCTCGTGCACGTCGTCGGCGGCGCCCACAACGACGGCTTCATGGTGCTCGCGCTGATGGCGGCGGCAGTCGGTCTCGTCGCGGGGCTCGATGCTGCCGCGGGATCCGCGCTCGTCGCCGGTGCAGCGCTCAAGGTCTCGGGCGGGTTCGCTGCACCGTTCGCCCTGCTCGGCTCCGGCCGGCCGCTCCGGCTGGTGGCGGGAGCGGCGCTCGCCGGCGCCGCCGTCGTCGGAGTGAGCCTGGCCGTGTTCGGCGACGACGTCGCCAGCGCGCTCGGAATCATCGGCGGCAACCAGAACGAGTCGAGCCACTACAGCGTGCCCAGCACCCTCGCCCGGATCGCCGGCGTGGACGCCGATCCCGTGCGACACGCGTTCCTCGGCGCGTACGCGGTGCTGGTCGCATGGCTGCTCGCCTGGACGTGGCGAGGCGGCGACTGGCTGCGGGCGACGGCGTGGGCCGCGACCGGCCTGCTCGCCGCGACGGCGTGGCTCGTCCCCTGGTACCTGATCTGGGCGCTCCCGTTCGCGGCGGTCGCCCGGGACCGCGCGGTCGTCGCCGTCGTGCTCGCGATCTCCGTGCTCCAGCTGCCCACCGCGATCCCTTAGATCAACTTCTCGACCACACTGCCCATATTCCATGACCCATGACCCGAAGATGCGGCCGGACGGGGAGTTCGGCCTGATCGCCCGCCTCGCCGAGCGCCTCGCCCGGGTGGGCCAGCCCCGGCCGGCCGGCGCGGAGGTCCACCTGGGGATCGGCGACGACGCCGCCGTGACGGCGCCCGCGGGGGTCACGGTGACCTCGACCGAAGCGCTCGTGGAGGGCGTCCACTTCCGGCGCGCGACCGCGCCCGCGAACTCGATCGGTCGCAAGGCTCTCTCCGTCGCCCTCTCCGATGTCGCCGCGATGGGGGCGTCGGCGGGCGAGGCGTACGTTGCGCTGGGGATCCCGGACGACCTCGACGAGGACGCCTGCGTCGAGCTCTACGACGGTGTGGCCGCGGTCGCGGCGGAGACGGGAACGGCGGTGCTGGGCGGCGACGTGACGCGCGCACCCGTCCTCATTCTCGCCGTCACGGTCGTCGGGCATGCCGCGTCGGCGGACGCGGTGGTGGGGCGCGATGGTGCCTCGCCCGATCAAGCGGTCGTCGCCACCGGCGAGCTGGGAGGCGCGGCGGCTGGGCTGCTGCTCCTCGAGCGTCCCGAGCTCTCTTCCTCGCTCAATCCCGAGACGAGTGCCGCCCTGACGCGCCGACAGCGCGAGCCCCGCGCGAGGCTCGCCGCGGGGGCGGCGCTCGCATCGTCGGGTGCCGCCGCGATGATCGATGTCAGCGACGGGATCGGCGGGGACGCTGGCCAGCTCGCGGCGGCGAGCGGCGTGCGCGTCGTGATCGAGCTGGAGCGGCTCCCGACCCAGCCGGGCGTGATCGAGGTCGCGGCCGTGGCGGGCGTGGACGCGCAGGAGCTGGTTGTGGCGGGAGGCGAGGACTACGAGCTGCTCGCGGTCGTGCCGGCCGAGCGCGTCGACGCGGCGACCGAGGCGGTCGTCTCAACCGGGACGAAGCTGACCGTCGTCGGCAGGACGACCTCGGGAGAGGGCGCCGAGATCGGCGCGTCCGACGGCTCTACGCGGAGAGCGTCGGGCTTTGATCATCTCCGGACTCGCGCAGAACGCGCCGAGCCCGGTTGATGTCCCTCAGCTTGCGAACGATCGAGTTCGCGACGTTTCCCGCGTCGACTGCGTAGTCGCCGGTTTCGACGCGCCGCCGCAGGGCAGTCACGTGCTCGTCCTTGGTGAGTGTGAAGCGCGCCATTTCAGAACAGTCCAGACCTAGGTCTGCCTACGGTTCTAATCGGCTCGTGACCGGTGAACCGTTAACCCGGCAGCTCGAAGATCCGTCTATCGTCCAACCTCCTTGTGGGCGCGCTCGGTGCCTGGGTAGCTCCCTCTGTACCCGAATCTGCGACGGCTGAAACGTCGTTCGATCGCGGGCCGGGGCCTCGCACCGCGATCCGCGGCGGCTCGTCGATGGCGTGGGTCCGAGCGAGGGCCGCGGCGAGCACCGCGACCAGGCAGCCGGCGAGCAGGCAGCCGAGCAGCGCGGTCCCGGGTCCGAGGTGGCCCCCGCCGACCATGAGCAGGAGGTGCCAGGGCACCCCGGCTCCGACATCGAGCTGGCCGGCGAGCCACCCGAACGCGACGATCGCGGGCAGGAGCGAGATGGCGACAGCCGCGATCGAGACGCCCAGCCGGCGGCGCGGCTCGTCGAGCGTCGCGGCGAGCCAGGCGTGGGCGGCCGGCACGGCGAGCAGCGCGAGGAAGGGATTGACGAGCCACACCCCGAGCGCGGCCACGAAGCCGACCACGCCGGTGGCGGCCGCGAGCCCTTGAGAGTTCCCGCGGCGCGGGAAGCTCAGCGGTCGCGTCGCGTACCAGGCGGCGCCGAGCGCCGCGGCCATCAGGACGAACACGATCGCGGCGCGCCACCCGACCGAGAATCGCCCCGGGTCGTAGGGAAACTGGGGGCTGGGCAGCAGCCCGACGATCGACATCAGGTAGGCGAGGAGCAGCGCGCCCAGGAAGGGGAACGAGCGCCCGATCACCCAGCCGAGATCGAGCGGGCGCGCGAGGTCGCGACGCAACCCTCGCGCGAACCCGTCGACCGCCGCGGCTCCCGCGGGAAGCAGGAGTGCGAGAGCGAGCAGGGCGATCGACCAGCCCGGGACGAGGTTCCCCGCCGCTGAGACGTAGGCGTCCGGTCCGTGCTCTGGCGGGCCGGGATGCGCGTCCAGCGCGATCACGATCGTCTGCGCGGCCTGACCCACCTGGGTCAGTGTCTCCTCCGATAGCGACTCGGGGCCGTCCTCGGCCGGCGGCAGCGGTCGCTCACCGGCGCCGCTGATCGCGACGGCGTCGATTCCCTCCTCGATCAGCGGCGCCTGCTCGCCGAGGGCCGTC
Source organism: uncultured Thermoleophilia bacterium (assembly GCA_963754225.1). Classification (GTDB taxonomy): domain Bacteria; phylum Actinomycetota; class Thermoleophilia; order Solirubrobacterales; family 70-9; genus DASPWW01. The sequence goes on along the minus strand of CAVWEV010000005.1, from coordinate 118,791 downwards.
GGGAGGGCCAGCCGCAGCAGGTCGCCGAAGCTGCTCTCCAGGCCGGCCGGCCGCCCGACATCAGCCGATATCGTCGCCGCGGCAGTGCGGGTGAGCTGTATCGCCGTGCTCTGGGGTCCCGCTGACCACGGAAGCACGAACGGCGGCTCGGGCTGTGCCGCGCCCGGCTGCGAGATAACGAGCGCCGCGTCGATCAGGCTCCGCTCGGGGTAGTGATCGGCGAACTCACGCGCCCCGGTCGCCCCATCGCCGCCGCCCCCGGTCGACACGAGCACGAGAGTCTTGTCGTGGGTCGCCTCGCCAAAGCTCTCGGCGAGCTCCACCAGCACGCCCGTGGCCGCGGCGCTCGACGCCGCGCCCGGGCCGACGGCTGAGTCACGTGGCGCCATCAGCACGAGCCGCCGGTCGGACTCACCGGGCAGCGTCGCGATCACGTTTCGCAGCTCGACGTCGTCACCGTCGAAGCTGCCGGAGAAGGTCTGCTCCGACACCTCGGCGCTGGCGATCTCGCTGAAGCGCTCCTCCACGAGGTCGGCCGTCGCGGCGTCTCCGTCGCTCCCCGGTGTGCGGTCGGGGGCGGTCTCGACGATCTCGCGGGCGGTCTTGCCGGCCTCGTCCTCGTCGAAGCTGCCGAGCGAGATCGGGGCCTCCAGCGGCTCGGGCACCGAGGCGAGCGAGAACAGGATCACGATCAGCGCGACGAGCGCCGGCAGGAAGGCAAGGCGGTAGAGCCGAAAATCGATCATTTGAATTTGAATTTGAGGCGGCAATTTCGCGAGCGAAATTGCCGGTGGTCTGAGCCTCGCACGCGAAATTGCCGCTGGTCGCGGGCTCGCCGAGACGGTAGGACTACGCTGTGCTCATGGCCGAGGGAGCGGCTCGAATCCTTCTCGTGGACGATGAGCAGGCGGTCCAGAAGCTGCTCTCCTACCCGCTGCGCAAGGAGGGGTACGACGTCGTTGCGGCTCACGATGGGCGCGAGGCGCTGGACCGGTTCGCAGAGCAGCGCTTCGACCTCGTGGTGCTGGACATCATGCTGCCGAAGCTGGATGGGATCGAGGTGTGCCGGCGGCTGCGGAGCCGCAGCCAGGTGCCGATCATCATCCTGACGGCGAAGGACGACGAGATCGACAAGGTCCTCGGCCTCGAGATGGGCGCCGACGACTACATCACCAAGCCCTTCTCGGTGCGGGAGTTCCGAAGCAGGGTCAAGGCGGCGCTGCGCAGGGGAGAGATGCTGCGCGCGCGCCCCACGGGGGGAGAGCCGATCGTCGCCGGGGGGCTGCGACTCGACTTCGAGCGACGCCAGGTGACGCTCGTCGATCGACCCGTCCGCCTTACGTACGTGGAGTTCGAGTTGCTCGCGGCGCTCGCGGCGAGCCCGGGACGGGTTCACACGCGCGAGATGCTCCTGGAGCAGGTGTGGGGCGACTCGGGGTACCGCGATCCGCGCACCATAGACGTGCACATCCGCCACTTGCGGGAGAAGCTGGAGGGCGACCCAAAGGATCCCGAGTATCTGTTCACGGTGCGAGGCGTCGGGTACCGCTTCCGGGACGCCGAGTCCCGCCGGCGGGCGGCGGGATGAGCGCCGCCCGGACCGGCCGCGGCGGCGCGCTCCGCCGCCTGCCGCTGAACAGCGTCCGCAACAGACTGGTGCTGCTGTTCTTCGCGATCACGACGGCCGCGATCGGGTTCGTCTACCTCTACGTGGTGCCGCAGCTTCGCTCCAGCCTCACCGCCGAGAAGCTGACGCGTCTCGAGTCCGCCGCCGCCGAGCAGAGTCAGCGGCTGACGAGCGCGATGGAGGAGGGCGCCTCGCAGGCGCGGCTGCGAGGCCTGGTCCGCGACGTGGCCCAGGAGACGGACGCGAGGGTGACGATTCTCGGCCTGCGCGGGGGGAGCATCGGGCTCGCGCCGGCGTTCGTGGTCGGCGACTCCGGGCTCGAGCGAACCGCGGTCGAGCCAACTTACGTCGCGGCGACCAACGCCGCCGCCAGCGGCGCCATCTCCTCTGCCGTGGAGCGGGTCGACGGCCGGCGGGTGGGCGAGACCGCGGTCGCGATCCCCCCGGGCGAGCGGCCGCGTTGGGCGGCGGTCTTCTCGACATCGCTCGACGACGTCGACGACAACGTCGCGCTGATCCAGCGCCAGATCCTGATCGCAGGGGCGATCGCCCTCGCCGCGGCGCTGCTCGCCGGCTACTTCGCCGCCCGGGCGCACTCGCGCCGCCTCAGCCGGCTGGAAGAGGCGGCGGAGAAGGTCGCCGAGGGGAACTTCGAGGCCCGGATCCCGATCGACTCCTCGGACGAGGTCGGACAGCTCGCGATGACCTTCAACGAGATGCAGAAGCGCCTCGCGCGGCTCGACGGCGCGCGCAAGGAGTTCATCGCCAACGCGTCCCACGAGCTGCGGACTCCGATCTTCTCGCTCGGCGGGTTCGTGGAGCTGCTCGAGCACGAGGAGCCCGACCGGGCGTCGCGCGACGAGTTCGTCCGCGAGATGCGCGAGCAGGTCGAGCGGCTGACCAAGCTGACCGTTGACCTGCTCGATCTCTCGAAGCTCGACGCCGACGCGATGCAGCTGCGGGCCGAGCGCGTCGACCTCGGGCGCCTCGCCGAGGAGATCGCGGCCGAGTTCGGTCCCGCCGCCGCGCGGCACGGATCAGCGGTCGAGGTCAACCAGGACGGGAGCCACGACGGGAACAAGGACGGGAACAGGGACGGGAACAAGGACGACCTTGGGTCGGGTCCCGATCCGGCGCGCGCCGTCGCCGACCCCGATCGGGTGGGACAGATCATCCGTATCCTGCTTGACAACGCCTTGACGCACACCCCTGAGGGAACAGCGATCTCCGTCATCACCAGGCGGGGGGACGGAACCGCCGCGCTCGTCGTCTCCGACACGGGCCCCGGAATCGACCCCCGTTCGCGCGGGCGCGTGTTCGAGCGCTTCTTCACCGGGGACTCGGTCAGCGGGTCCGGGCTCGGGCTCGCGATCGCGCGGGAGCTGGCGATGCGGATGGACGGCGAGCTCGACGTCTCCTCGCGGCGCGGTCGAACCGAGTTCACGCTCGAGCTGCCCGCCGAGACCCGGGTTGCCGGCGCGTGAACTCCCCGCGAAAGCTGGCGGCGGTATGTGGGTTGGCGGTGGGGCTCGCGCTGGCCGTAGCGGCATGCGGGGACGACGAGGGCTCCGACACCACCACCACCGTCTCCACCGACGAAGGTGGCCGCGAGAAGGTGGTCGTCGAGGCCTCGAACGGGGCCTTCAACCCGCAGGCCGTGTACGACAAGGTGGCGCCGGGCGTGGTCACGGTGAGTTCGGTGTTCGGGGGAGGCGGCGGGGGCATCCTGGGCGGCGGGGGCGGCGGCCAAGGGTCGGGGTTCGTGCTCAGCGACAGCGGCGAGATCGTCACCAATGCTCACGTCGTGACCGACGCAGAGGCGAGCGGCGCGAGCGACATCCACGAGGCGAGCGAGGTCTACGTCGAGTTCGCGGATCGAAACCAGGTGCCGGCGGACGTCGTCGGCTTCGACCCGTTCGCCGACGTGGCGCTGCTCAAGATCGACCCGGAGGGGCTCGACCTCGTCCCGGTGGAGCTGGGGAGCAGCGAGGAGATCCAGGTCGGCCAACCCGTTGCGGCGATCGGGAGTCCGTTCGGTGAGGAGCAGTCGCTGTCGGTCGGGGTGATCTCGGCGAGCGATCGCTCGATCGAGTCGCTGACGGACTTCACGATCGACGGCGCGATCCAGACCGACGCCTCGATCAATCCCGGGAACTCCGGCGGTCCGCTGCTCGACGCCGAGGGACGGGTGCTCGGGATCAACCAGCAGATCAGGACCGCGTCCGGCGCCGACGAGGGCGTCGGCTTCGCCGTGCCGGTGGACGCGGTGCGGCGCTCCATCGACCAGCTCCGCGACGACGCCCAGGTCGAGTACGCCTACCTCGGCGTCTCCACGCAGGCGCTGTATCCCCAGCTCGCGGAGCGACTCGACATCGATGCCCCGACCGGTGCCCTGGTCGCCAAGGTGACGAGTGACGGGCCGGCCGAGGACGCGGGAATCCAGGCCGGTGATCAGGAGCTGCGCTTCCAGGGCCAGCCGGTGACGGTGGGCGGGGACGTGATCGTCTCCGTCGACGGCCAGGAGGTGGTCGCGGAGAGCGATCTTGCGGAGGCGATCTCCGAGCACGGCCCGGGTGACACGGTTGTGCTCGAGGTCCTCCGCGACGGGGAGCGCGAGGAGATCGAGATCGAGCTTGGCGAACGCCCAGAGCAGGCCCCGACCGGTTAGCGCACTAGGTGACGGACCGCTCATCGCTGGCGGGGCTGACGAGCGAGCTGGCGCTCGCATTGCGGGACGAGGTGCTGCCGCTGCTCGGCCGCCACGAGGGCCGCGGTCACGTCCCCGGGCCGGCCGGGGATCGGGGCGAGGGCGGCGATATCACCTTCGCGATCGACGAGCGGGCGGAGTCGTTCATGGAGCGCTTCCTGTCCTCGCGCGCGCCCGAGGTCGCGTTCTACTCGGAGGATCGCGGGCTGGTCGCCCCCGGCGGTGCCGCCGAGTGGGTGCTGGTCGTGGACCCGATCGACGGCACGCGGCCGGCGATGGCGGGGCTGGAGTCCGCGTGCGTGTCGGTCGCGCTGGCGCCGCTCGACTCCGAGCCGCGGATGGCCGACGTGGAGGTGGGCTGCATCGCGGAGATCAAGTCGGGGGCGCTGTTTCGCGCCGAGCGCGGCCGCGGCCTCGATCCACCTCCGGCGCTGTCGGCGAACACCGAGATCGACCGCATGTTCTGGAGCTATGGCCTGCGCGGCCGCCCCGCCCGAGTGATTGCAGAGGTGCTCGGCGAGCTGATCGACGCCTCATCGGTCCGGGGCGGAACCTTCGATCTCGGGTCGGCGACCTACGACATGACCCGGGTCGCGACGGGGCAGCTCGACGCGTACATCGAGCCGGGGCCGCGGATCGTCGCCGATGTGCCCGGGATGCGCGAGCGTTTCGAGCGGGTGGGCGGCGGGGCTGTGCTCAACAACTCCCCTTACGACCTCGCGGCGGCGGCGCTGTGCCTGGAGGAGGCGGGGGCCGTGGTCACCGATGCGTACGGCAGGCCGCTCGGCGACAGGCCGCTTCTCGGCTCGGGCCCGGAGTTCCAGATCTCGTGCGTGGTGGCGGCGAACCAGGAGCTCCACGGGGCGATCTGCGACGCGATCGATGCTGGGATCGGGCGGCTCGGGAACCTCCACTAGATAGCCTGACGCGGTGCTTCAAGAAGTAGGCCTCGGACATCGCTCGCTCGCGGACTACACGCACCTCGCCGGGCGGGGGTTGGTCGAGCAGATTCGTGAGCTGGCGGAGCCCGTGCGGGGGCTGCGGGTCCTGCACATCAGCGCCACCGCGTTCGGGGGCGGGGTCTCGGAGATCCTCTACTCGCTCGTCCCGCTGATGCGTGACGTCGGCCTCGACGCGCACTGGAACGTGATCCTGGGCCGGGAGGAGTTCTTCAACGTCACCAAGCTGCTTCACAACTCGCTGCAGGGCGACGAGAACACGCTCACCGAGCAGCAGTGGGAGGTGTTCTTCGCCTACAACACGATGAACGCTCGCGGGCTGGACGGCGATTGGGACGCGATCGTGATCCACGACCCCCAGCCGCTGGCGCTGCGCCGCAACGCGCCGGATCGCGCCGGGAAGTGGATCTGGCGCTGCCACATCGACCTCTCGAACCCCAACCCGGCCACGGTGGAGCGGCTCCGTCCCCTGATCGAGGAGTACGACGCGAGCGTGTGGCACCTGCGCGAGTATGTGCCGCCCGGCATCGAGGACGGCGTGCGGATCGTTCCCCCCGCGATCGATCCGCTGTCGCCGAAGAACATGGCCCTCTCGCCCGAGGACGCGGCGTTCGTGTGCGAGCAGTTCGGGATCGACCCCGACCGGCCGCTGCTCTGCCAGGTGTCGCGATTCGATCCCTGGAAGGACCCGATCGGGGTGATCGACGCGTACCGGACCGTCACCGAGGAGGTGCCCGAGGCGCAGCTCGCGCTGGTCGGCTCGATGGCGACCGACGACCCCGAGGGGTGGGACTTCTTTCACCAGACCTATCGCTACGCGGACGGCGATCCCGACATCAAGATCCTCAACAACCTCAACAACGTCGGCGCGATCGAGGTCAATGCGTTCCAGTCTCAGGCCGACGTCGTGCTGCAGAAATCGATCCGCGAGGGGTTCGGCCTCACCGTCACCGAGGCGCTGTGGAAGGGACGCCCGACGGTGGCCAGCAGGGTCGGGGGGATCCCGCTGCAGATCGCCGACGGGGAGAGCGGCTTCCTGATCTCGTCTCCCGAGCAGGCCGCGCACCGCTGCATCGAGGCGCTGTCCGACCCCGAGCTGGCCAAGCGGCTCGGTCGCGCGGGCAAGGAGCGGGTGCGCGAGAGCTTCCTCACCCCGCGCCTGCTGCGGGACTGGCTGGAGATCCTCGGCGGGCGCGAGCCCGCGGAGCTCGTGGGTCCCGCCGGCGCGGTCGAGGAGGGCTGATGGCGGATGACGGCCAGCGGCTCGTGATTGTCTCCAATCGCGGCCCGGCTCAGTTCGAGCGCGACGCGGAGGGAAATCGCGTCGTCAGCCGCGGCGGCGGGGGCCTCGTGAGCGCGCTCACCGATCTCGTCTCGCACCGTCCAGCGCTGTGGATCGCGTCCGCGCTCAGCGACGAGGACGTCGCGGTGAGCGCCGAGGCGGGCGGCCCGGTCGAGGTGACGCTCGGAGGGGTGGACTACAACGTGCTGCTCGTCGAGAGCGACCCGGAGGCGTACGACCGCTTCTACAACGTGATCGCGAACCCGATCCTGTGGTTCATCCAGCACTACCTGTGGGACCTGTCGAACGCGCCCGACATCCGCCGCGAGGAGATCGACGCGTGGGAGTACGGCTACAAGGTCGTCAACGAGGACATCGCGAGGGCGGTGCTGCGGCAGATCGAGGGCATGGAGCGTCCGCTGGTCATGCTCCACGACTACCACCTGTACACGTGCCCGGGGCTGATCCGGGCCAAGCGGCCGGATGCATTCCTTCACCACTTCGTCCACATTCCGTGGTCGCAGCCCGACAGCTGGCGGACGCTCCCCGGCGCGATGCGCGAGCAGATCTTTCGCGGCCTGCTCGCCAACGACACGATCGGCTTCCACACGCGCGCCTACGGGCGCAACTTCCTCGCCGGCTGTCACGAGCTGATGGAGCTCGAGGTGGACTACGGGCGCGGCGTCGTCAAGCACGAGGGCCGCGAGACGTGGGTTCGCGCCTACCCGGTTGCGATCGACGCCAACCGGCTGCGCCAGGCGGCGGCCTCGGACGCGGTGGCGGCGTACGAGGAGGAGGTCCTGGCGCGCCGGCGCGACCACCTGATCCTGCGCGTCGATCGCGCCGACCTGTCGAAGAACGTGCTGCGCGGCTTCACCGCCTTCGACGCCTTCCTGCAGCAGCACCCGGAGTTCCGCGAGCGGGTCACGTTCGTCGCCCACCTGCAGCCGTCGCGCCGCGACGTGCCCCAGTACGTCGAGTACCTGGAGCGGATCGAGGCCCTGGTCGCGGTCGTCAACCATCGCCACGGGACCACCGACTGGATGCCGATCGACCTGCGGATCTACGACAACTTCGAGGAGGCCGTGGCGCGCTACAAGCACTGCGACCTGCTGATCGTCAACGCGCTGTTCGACGGCATGAACCTGGTCGCAAAGGAGGCGCCCGCCGTCAACACCCGCAACGGCGTCGTGATGCTGTCAGAGAACACGGGCGCCCACGAGGAGCTCGGCGACTGCGCCTTGACCGTGAACCCGTTCGACATCCAGGAGCAGGCGGACACGATCTACCGCGCCCTGGTCATGGAGCCCGAGGAGCGGGCACTGCGGGCGGAGCGGCTGCGCGAGATCGTCGATTCCCGCGACCCCGGCGACTGGGTGGACGAGCAGCTCGCGGACATCCGCGCGAAGCGGGAGGGGCGCGAGCGGGTGGGGTAGGGACGAGGAAGCGAGAAGGGGCTTGGCTAGTTGTCGGGAAGCCAGCCCTCGCCGGATCTCATCGGCTCGCGCCCAGGGAACCGCGCGTATGCCTCGTCTACCTCCGTCGTCTCCCGGTCGACCCCCGCACGGTGCCTGAGGGCGGCGTCGTCGACGGTGTAGCCGCCCCAGTCGGCGCCCGACTGGTGTTCTCGCGCGCCAACGGCGAGGACGGTGCATGGCGCGTCTCCGGCGCCGACGATTGTGTGCTTGGTCTCGGCAGGGCAATGCACGAAGTCCCACTGCCGTAACGGTCGCTCCTCACCCTCGATGATCAGCAAAGCCGCGCCGGAGAGCACGAGGAAGTCCTCCTGATCGGCCTCCCAGTGGTACATCGCCATCGTCTCACCCGGTGCGAGAACGAAGAGGTTGATTCCCACCTGTGGGAACTTGGTCTCGCCGTCGAACTCCAGACGGGCCCCCCGGCCCTCGCCGTAACGCCAGCGCGCGTCTTGCGCGTTGAGAACGAACCATCCCTCCTCCGCGGCCACGAGTCCGGTCTCGGTGTGTTCCAGCGGCGCCTCGCGAGTCATGTGGGCAGGAGCGTACCTGCCGGCTTCGCAAACTGGGATCGGACGCCCTAGAGCCCGAACTCGCGCTGCACGGGGGTCGGCTGAGGGGGCGGCGGCGGTACCGGCGCGACCGGCGGCGGCGACGCAGGCGCGGACGATGCCGGCGGAGCGGGCGCGGACGTTGCCGGCGGAGCGGGCGGAGCACTGTGTGCCCTGAGTATCGGCGACGGGGCCCGGGACGGACCAGAACTCCGTCGTCTCGGCTGTTTCTCCTCTGCGGGCCGATCATGTCCCCGCGGCTTCTGGACTACGCCGTTGTCCTGCCTGGGGCGACCGGCGTCCCTGTCGGGGCGCGCGACTGGCCGGGCCTTCTGTGGCGATTGGGTCGCAGGCGGCGCCAGCCCGACGTCCGGAGGCGGAGGTTGCGGCTTGGGGCCGGCGAGCAGCGAGGGAAGGCTGACGAGGACCGCGATCGCGGCGGTTGCGCCCGCTGCGAGCCTCGCCACGTTCGCCCACCTGACCCGCCGTCCGCGCATGACCTGTGGAAGCCCGGGGTGGCGCGGTTCGCCCCCCGCCGCGCGCCCCTCGCTAGAGTTGTCGGCCGATTTGGCGCGAGAGTACGAACTGGTGTTGATGCTCGATCCGGAGGCCCCGGACGGGCGTCGTGACGAGGTCGCGGGCGAGACGCAGCAGCGGATCGAGTCCAGCGGCGCGCTGAAGCATGCCGACACATGGGGCACGCGCAAGCTCGCGTTCGAGATCCGCCAGCGAACGGAGGCCGACTACCGCTTCTACCGCTTCGAGGGCGGCAACGAGCTCCTGGAGCAGCTCGACCACTCGCTGAAGATCACCGACGGGGTGCTGCGCTTCAGGATCTTCAAGGTCGACGACGGCACCCCGATGATCGCGCCGCCCCCGACGGCACAGCCGGCGGGGGTCTCCCAGCGGGCCGCGAGGGCGGAGGCCCGGCGCGCCGCCCCCCAGCCCGCGGCCGAGGAGGCCGGCGAGCCCGAGCCGGCCGCGGAGGAGCCCGCGGAGCAGCCCGCCGAAGAACCGGAGCCCGCCCCCGAGCCTGCGGCAGGCGAGGCCGCCGAGGCGCCGGCGAGGCGCCCGAGCCCGCCGAGGCGCCGGAAGCGCCCGCGGAGGGCGGCGAGGGCGAGGCGCCGGAGCCGGATAACCCGCAAGCTGCGGGCTGAGCCGGGCCCCGCGGAGCGGCGGGGGGAGAGTGACGCCGGGTCGCGACTTAGAATCGAGACCGATTCCAGCAATTGAGAAGGGGCTGATCTTTTGGCAGCGACGAACGTGAACGTGGTCGTGATCACGGGGAACCTGACGCAGGACCCCGAGCTGCGAACGACTCCGAGCGGGACCTCCGTCTGCAAGCTGCGGGTCGCGGTGAACAGCCGCCGCAAGGACTCGTCCAGCGGCGACTGGGTCGACAAGCCCAACTACTTCGACGTCACCGTGTGGGGCGCGCAGGGCGAGAACTGCGCCACCTACCTCTCCAAGGGCCGCCCGGTGGCGGTCGACGGCCGGCTCGAGTGGCGCGAGTGGGAGGCGCAGGACGGGACGGCAAGCGCCAGGCCGTCGAGATAATCGCCAACTCCGTCCAGTTCCTGGGCTCGCGCGGCGACGGCGCCCGCGGGCGGCAACGGGGATCAGATCCAGGCCGGCTCCGACGTCCCCGCCGACACCTCGGACTTCGAGGGCGAGAAGGCGGGCGTCAGCTCCGGCGACGACGACATCCCGTTCTAGGCAGCGCCGCGTCGATACGACGGACCCGGCTGCGCCTGAGCGCCGCGCGGTGACGCGGCTATCATGGCCGGCCTCGTGAGGCTGCCCGATGGCTCGTAAGCAACAGCGACATGGCGCCGCGTCGGCGACGTGGGCCCGGACCGTCAGCGTCCGCGCAAGTACACGCGGATCAACGTCGAGCAGATCGACTACAAGGACCTCGGCACGCTGCGGCGCTTCCTCTCCGACCGCGGCAAGGTCCGCTCCCGCCGCGTCACCGGGCTCTCCCGCGCCGCCACCAGCAGCAGCTCGCGTGGCGGTGAAGCGGGCGCGCGAGCTGGCGCTGCTCCCCTACGTCGGCGAGCGCTGAGCCCTGGGACGCCTCGCCGATGGCGCAGGCGATCCTGCTCAAGGACGTCGAGGACCTCGGCAGCGCCGGCGAGGCGGTCGACGTCTCCTCCGGGCTACCTGCGCAACTACCTCGTCCCGCGCAAGCTCGCCCAGCCGGCGACCAAGGGCGCGCTCGAGGACGCCCAGCGCCGCCGCGAGGCGGCCGAGCGCGCCGCAGCGCGAGCAGGCCGAGCGCGCGGCGGAGACCTCGGCCCTGCTCTCCAAGACCGTGCTCACGATCCACCACCGCGCCGGCGAGGACGGCAAGCTGTTCGGCTCGGTGACCACGAAGGAGATCGCCGAGGCGATCCGAGACGCACGCGGCCTGCGGGTCGACCGCAAGCGGATCCGGCTCGACGACCCGATCCGCGAGATCGGGACCTACATGGTCGAGGTCGAGATGGGCGGCGGGACCACGGCGAAGGTCAAGACGATCGTCGCCGAGCAGAAGTAGCGCGCAGTTTCTACGCCGAACTTGCGGCGGCGCCGGCGGCAGGCCTCTGGTGCGACCGGGACTGCCTGTGATTTGCTCGATCTGACCTCCGTCCGGGGTGGGGCTAATCCTCTGTTGCCGTGTCTCTCAATGCGAGGACCGGCAACGGTAGCCGTCCGACCCGCCGAGGCGAGGCGCGACAGCTGATGGCCCAAGCGCAGACAGCCGCCCACGTCCCGCCCCAGAACCTCGAGGCCGAGGAGTCGGTGCTCGGAGCGATGATGGTCTCCGAGGGCGCGATCGCGCCCGGTGATCCTCGACGTCCGCCTGCGCGACGAGGACTTCTACCGCGACCGCCACCGGATCATCTTCGGCGCGATCAAGGCGCTGTACGAGCGCTCCGAGCCGGTCGACGCGCTCACCGTCACCGAGCTCCTCGCCCAGCGCGGCGAGCTCGACGGAGGCCGGCGGCAAGGACGCCGTCTCCGACCCTCGCCTCGACCGTGCCCGGCGGCCGGGCAACGCACGCCACTACGCCCAGATCGTCAAGCAGAACGCGCTGCTGCGGCGGCTGCTCGGCCGCCGCGCAGTCGATCCAGACCTCGGTCGCACGAGCGCGAGGGCGAGCCCGAGGAGCTCGTCGAGCGGGCCGAGCGGCTGCTGTTCAAGGTCGCCCACGAGGAGCGGGCGAGCGACTTCCGCCAGGTCGCGGAGGTCCTCGCCGAGGAGATCGACCGCCTCGAGGAGCTCTCCAAGGGCGACACCGAGCTGACCGGGACGCCGTCCGGCTTCCGCGACCTCGACGCGATGACCGGCGGCTTCCAGCCCGGCAACCTGATCGTGATCGCGGCCAGGCCGGCGATGGGAAAGTCAGCCGCTCGTCTGCCAACATCGCCGAGAACGTCGCCGTCAAGCACGGCAAGGCCGGTCGCCTTCTTCTCGCTCGAGATGTCGGAGACCGAGCTGGCCCACCGCTTCATCGCCTTCCGGGCGCGGATCGCGAGCGACCGGCTGCGCAAGGGCAAGGTCGCGACGCAAGGACTGGCCGAGGGTCGTGCGAGCCTGCAACGAGCTCGAGCAGGCGCCGCTGTGGATCGACGACTCCTCGGACCTCGGCATGCTCGACCTGCGGGCCAAGGCGCGGCGCCTGCACGCCTCAGCGAGGGCGGGCTCGGCCTGGTGATCGTCGACTACCTGCAGCTGATGCGGGCCGAGGACCCGCGCCAGAACCGGGTCGAGCAGGTCGGCGCAGATCAGCCGCGGCCTGAAGATCCTCGCCCGCGAGCTCGACGTGCCGGTGATCGGGATCTCGCAGCTCTCGCGCGCCCCCGAGCAGCGCCCCGACAAGCGCCCGATCCTCTCCGACCTTCGCGAGTCGCGGCCAGATCGAGCAGGACGCGGACCTCGTCGGCTTCATCTACCGCGACGAGTACTACAACCGCGAGGACTCCGACGATCCCGGGGTCGCCGAGCTGATCATCGCCAAGCACCGCAACGGCCCGACGGGCACCGTCCGGCTCGCCTTCCTCGAGCACTACCCGAGCTTCGCCAACCTGTCGCGGCAGGAGCAGCCGGTGGAGCAGAGCGCCGGCGAGGGGCCGCCGATCGTCGACGCCGCCGAGGAGGGTGAGGCGGGTTGACGGGCGAGCGGGCCACCGCCGGCGCCGCCCGCCTGGCGGCCGCGGAGGCGACCGACCGCGCGTGCCCGCTCGGCGTCTGCGACGGCTCCGGCTGGATCCTCGGACCCGAGGACGTCGCCCGCCCGTGCGAGTGCCGCGAGCGGCGCGTATCCCGCGCCCGCTCGCGCGGGGTCGCCTCGGTGATCCCCGCGAGGTACCGCGGCGTCGAGCTTCGATCGGCCGCCGGTCACCGACATCGATCCGGCCGTCGGTCGGGGCCGTGCGAGGAGTTCGCCGACGATCTCGACGCCCACCTCGAGGCGGGACGGGGTCTGTGGCTGATGGGCGACGTCGGGACCGGGCAAGACGACGCTGGCGATGCTGGTCTCCAAGCTCGCGCTCGAGCGCGGGCGCTCGGTCGCGATCTACTCGCTGCCGCGGCTGCTGGCCCGGATCCGGCGCACCTACGACGCCGAGGCCGGCGAGCAGTCCTACCTCGAGTTCTTCGAGCGCCTGACGTCGGTCGACCTGCTGCACATCGACGACCTCGGCGCCGAGAAGCGCACCGACTGGGTGCTGGAGCAGCTCTACGCGATCGTCAACGAGCGCTACGAGTCCCAGCGCTCGATCGTGGTGACGACCAACCTCGACGAGCCGGAGCTCGAGGAGCAGATCGGCGAGCGCACGGTCTCGCGCCTGGTCGAGATCTGCGGGGACCACCTGATCCCGCTGCACGGGAACGACCGGCGCATCGAGGCGTAACGCGATCCCCCGCGGGAGCTTCCCGCCGGGCGAACGCCTCATAATCACTCGGTCATGCCTGGAATCGTGATCGTCGGCGCCCAGTGGGGCGACGAGGGAAAGGGCAAGGTCACCGACCTGCTCGCCGAGCGGGCCGAGCTCGTCGTGCGCTTCCAGGGCGGCAACAACGCCGGCCACACGATCGTCCGCGACGGCGAGGAGTTCAAGTTCCACCTGATCCCCTCCGGGATCCTCTACCCGGGAAAGACCTGCGTGATCGGCAACGGCGTCGTGATCGACCCCAGGGTGCTGATCGGCGAGCTCGAGGGCCTGCGGCGGCGCGGCGTCGACGTCGGCGGCCTGCGCATCTCCGCCAACGCCCACCTGATCATGCCCTACCACGTGATGCTCGACACGGCCGGGGAGGTGAAGCTCGGCAAGCTCGTCGATCGGGACGACGAGGCGCGGCATCGGCCCCTGCTACGCGGACAAGGCGGCGCGGCTCGGGATCCGGGTCCAGGACCTGCTCGACGAGAAGATCCTGCGCAAGAAGATCATGGCGGCGCTGGAGCCGAAGCAGCAGTCGCTGCGGCCCTTCGCCAAGGACCCCGCGCTCGACCTGCACGCGATGACCGAGGAGCTACGTCACCTACGGCCACCGGCTCGAGCCGCACATCGCCGACACGCCCCGGCTCTGCTGGGAGGCGCTCGACGGCGACGCGCACGGTGCTCTTCGAGGGCGCCCAGGGGACGCTGCTCGACCTCGACCACGGCACCTATCCGTTCGTCACCTCGTCGAACCCGGTCGCGGGCGCGGCCTGCGTCGGCGCGGGCGTCGGGCCGGCCGACATCGACGAGGTCTGGGGCGTCGCCAAGGCCTACGCGACGCGGGTCGGCGCCGGGCCGTTCCCGACCGAGCTCGACGACGAGATCGGCGCACGATGCTGCGAGCGCGGCCACGAGTACGGGACCACGACCGGGCGCGAGCGCCGCTGCGGCTGGCTCGACCTGGTCGCGCTGCGCTACGCGGTGCGGCTCAACCGATGAGCGCGCTCGCCGTCACCAAGCTCGACGTGCTCGCCGGCATCGACCCGCTGCGGGTCGCGGTTCGCTACCGCTCCCGAGGGGGCGGTCCTCGACGAGTTCCCCTACCACCAGTCGATCCTGCACGCGGCCGAGGCCGAGTACGAGGAGCTGCCGGGCTTCGAGGACGAGATCGGCGAGTGCCGCCGCGAGGCCGACCTGCCGCGCGAGGCGCGCGACTACCTCGAGATCATCGCCGAGTACGCGGGCGTCGCCGATCCGCCTGGTCGGCGTCGGCCCGGGCCGCGACCAGGTGATCTGGCTCGGGCGAGGAGCCGGAGGCGACGCTTCGAGCTGCCTAGCGCTGCCTGGCTCTATCGTGCCCCGCCATGTTCGAGAAGGTCCTGGTCGCCAACCGGGGCGAGATCGCGATCCGCGTCATGCGGACGCTGAAGGAGATGGGGATCGTCTCGGTCGGCGTCTACTCGGAGGCCGACCGCGACGCCCCGCACGTGCGCGAGGCCGACGAGGCGCACCTGCTCGGGCCCGCCGGCTGCCCGCGGAGAGCTACCTGAGCGATCGCCAAGATGCATCGAGACGGCGCAGCAGGCCGGGGCCGAGGCGATCCACCCCGGCTACGGGTTCCTGGCCGAGAACGCCGAGTTCGCCGCGGCCTGCGAGGAGGCCGGGCTGACGTTCATCGGGCCGCCGGCGAGCGCGATCGAGGCGATGGGCTCGAAGACCCGCGCCCGCGAGCTGATGTCGGAGGCCGGCGTCCCGATCGTCCCCGGGACGACCGCGCCGGTCGAGGACGTCGCCGAGGCGGCGAAGCGAGGCGGCGGAGATCGGCTACCCGGTCGCCTGCAAGGCCGCCGGCGGCGGCGGCGGCAAGGGCTTTCGCGTCGCCGCCTCCGAGGAGGAGCTCGAGGACGCGTTCGAGGGCGCCGCGCGCGAGGGCGAGAAGTTCTTCTCCGACCCGACCGTGTACCTCGAGCGCTACCTGGAGGACCCCCGCCACGTCGAGGTCCAGGTGCTCGCCGACTCGCACGGCAACGTGGTCCACCTCGGCGAGCGCGACTGCTCGATCCAGCGCCGCCACCAGAAGCTGATCGAGGAGGCGCCGGCCCCGCACGTCGACGACGAGATGCGGGAGCGGATCGGCAGGATCGCGATCGACGCCGCCGCGGCGGTCGGCTACCGCTCCGCCGGCACGGTCGAGGGCCTGCAGGTCGGCGACGGACTACTTCTTCCTCGAGATGAACACCCGCGTGCAGGTCGAGCACTGCGTCACCGAGATGGTCACCGGGATCGACATCGTGCGGGAGCAGATCCGGGTCGCGGCGGGCGAGGAGCTGTCGGTCGCGCAGGACGACGTCGAGCTGCGCGGCCACGCGATCGAGTGCCGGATCAACGCCGAGGCGGCGCACAAGAACTTCGCGCCGGCGCCGGGCACGATCACGGCCTACCGGGAGCCCGCGGGCCCCGGGGTGCGGGTCGACTCGGGGGTCGGAGCCCGGCTCCGAGGTGACGCCCGCTGTACGACCCGATGGTCGCGAAGCTGATCGTGTGGGACGTCGACCGGGAGCGCGCCACGCGGCGCATGCTCCGCGCCCTGGAGCGAGTACGAGATCGAGGGGATCTCGACGCTGCTCCCCTTCCACCGCAAGATCCTGGCTACCGAGCAGTGGGAGCGTGGGGAGACGTGTCGCGACCTGATCTCCGACCGCAAGTGGTTGAAGTCGCTCGCGCCCGAGGAGTCGAAGCCCGCGCAACCGGACGCGGGGGACGGCGAGCCCGATCAGGTGGAGCGAACCTACCGGGTCGAGGTGGACGGGAGGCTGTTCGGCGTCAAGGTGATCGGCAACTCCGCCGCCCCCGCGGGCGCGAATCCGGCGTCCGGGCTGCGCCGCCCCCCGCGTCGAGAGCGCACCGAGGCGGCCGGCGGCGATGGTGGGACCGAGGCCCTGGTCTCCCCGATCCAGGGCACGGTGCTGCGGGTGCCCGTGAAGAAGGGGGACGAAGTCGAGGAGGGGACCCTGATCTGCGTCGTCGAGGCGATGAAGATGGAGAACGAGATCACCGCGCATCGCGCGGGCAAGGTCGCGACCCTGAACGTCCAGGAGGGCGGCTCCGTCGCCAGCGGCGACACGGTTGCCGTGATCGCTTGAGCGCGGGTCTCCCGTGGCGGGGGCCCGGCCCCGACCGCCCGGCGCTCCCGCTGCCACCGGACCGGATGCCGCTGCGTCGCGGCAGCCGGTTCCTGAAGCGGTGGCTCTACCTCGGGGCGTTCGCGGAGGAGTTCCTGCTGTGCGCCGCCCGGATCCAGGTCGGCGCGCTGGGCCAGACCTTCTGGGCTGATCTTCGACCGCGGCACCGGTGAGATGCACGAGCACACCCGGGTGCGGCCACCGGGCGCGCGGGGCGAGGTTTGGACCGAGGAGGACGACCGCGTGCACGTCATGTCCGGCCGCGACGTGCGGGCCAAGCTGCGCCCCGGCGAGGGGCGCCCGGTCGAGGCGGTGTGCCCGACCTCGGAGGGGGAGTACGTCTGGACGCGCAAAAGCGCCGACATTCCGATCGAGTGCGACGTCCGGGTCGACGGCGAGCGGTGGCGGGTCGAGGCCCGCGGGGTCATGGACGAGTCGGCGGGCTACCACCCGCGGCACACGGTGTGGAGCTGGTCGGCGGGTGTCGGCCACGCGGCCGACGGTCGCTCGGTCGGCTGGAACCTTGTCGCCGGGATCAATGACCCTCGCGAGCGCAGCGAGCGAGCGATCTGGGTCGACGGCGAGCCGTTCGAGCCGGGGCCTGTGGGATTCGAGGGGCTGGAGGCGATCACCTTCGAGGACGGAGGACGCCTGCGCTTCGAGTCCGAGTGCGAGCGGGAGCACAGTCAGAACCTGCTCATGGTCCGCTACACGTACCGCCAGCCGCTCGGACGCTTCAGCGGGTCGCTCCCCGGCCTCGAGTTGGAGCGCGGCCTCGGCGTGATGGAGCACCACGACGCCGTCTGGTGAGGCGGGAGGCGGCTCGGCTCCCCGCTTACGTGACCCTGGTGTAGCTGAGGTCGAAGTCGAGCTCCCAGGTCGAGCCGTCGCCGGAGGTCTCCCAACGGCCCTCGATGGAGGCGCCGTCATCGCTGAACGTCCCCGTGAAGCGCTGCGAGAAGTCCAGCGGCGAGAAGTCCGCCGAGGTTCTCCACAGCTTCCAGACGCCGTCGCCGAAGCTCATCTCGTACACGCGGGCGACGCCACGCGAGTCGAAGTAGTGCTGCAGGTAGGTCTCTCTGCCGCGGTCGAAGCCGATGATCGCGATCCCGTCCGGAGCCTCGGGAACCGGGACCTCCCAGCGCTGAACGAGGAACTGCTCTCCCGGCAACCACTCGAACACGACCCGTCCGCGAACGTCGATCGGCGGAGCGTTCGGGAAATCTGCCCCCAGGCTCCACTCGCCGATGAACGCCTCCAGCGCTTCGATCCCAGGATTCCCAGCGCGCTGCTCCATCTCGACGATGCCTCCTCGTGGATCGATGATCTATTGACCTCTCCAACCGAGACCGCCGAGCGGGACGATACTCATCGGCCGGCCGACGACGATCGGAATCAGCCCGGATATACCGAGGGCACGTTCCAGCGCCACGGCGGCTCCTCCGAGCGGGGGAAGTCGTAGTGGTTGCGGCCGGGAAGGGTCTCGAGCGGGACCAGCCTGGGGACCGCGGTCTCGAGCAGCGGAGTCTTGGCGGACGCCGCCACGTCAGCGCCGTCGGCGTGTCGCACGGCGGACTCCCATCCCAGGCTCGGACGGTAGATCCAGTAGGTGACGCGCACCCCGCCGCCGGCCCGGCGCTCGTCGTCGACCGCGGTGAACGCGGTCACTCGCCTGTTAGAGGCGGTCAGCCCGGCGTCGTCGCCCGGCACGGCGCAGCTCGGTCGGCGGCAGTAGCGGAAGTCGACGCCGACGAGCGGCAGCCCGTCGGGGCCGGTGCGCCGCTCGGGCGCCGGCGCGAGGGCGCGCACCAGGCCGGCCAGGGTCGTCCGTACGCGGTGGTGAGCGGATCGCGCCAGCACGGCCCCGGGAGCCGCGGCGCGCAGCGCAGCTTGCGCGTGATCGCGGTTCCGAGGCTGCGGCCCTCCTCGACGGGCGGCCCGGAGGCGAATGCGGCCACGCCGGCGAGCATCAGCATCGCCACCAGGATCGCGAGGCCGACGTGCTCTACAGACGCCGCACCGCGCTCGCGCGCTTTCGTCCCGCTTCGCACGGATCCCGACGCTAGGCCGCCGGCGCGCGCGAGTGTGGCTCAGAACGTGAAGAACCTCAGAACTAGGAGAGTCCCTCGCGCGCCTCGCGCACGAGCGTGACCGACTCCGGGAAGACGATCCTGATCGCGTCGCGGACCTGGACCGCCTGCTCGTCGCTGGACCCCGTGAGATCGAGGCGGTTGATCGCCGCCACGGTCATATCGACCGCGAGCTTGATCGCGTTATCGGCCCACGCGACCCGCTGCGCGCCCTGCATCTGGTCCGCCAGCTCTCCGAGCCGCTGGCGGATCTCGTCGGGGTCGCCGCCGAACAGGTTGAAGCCCTCAGCTTCCATGTGACCGATCATAGAGGGGCGCAACCGCCGGCTCGCCCCCTCGCGCGGCGACGCTGACGACGAGCTCGCCGCCTCGCCGCGCGAGCGCCGCAACCAGCTCGAGCGGGATCGAGATGAGCGCGACCGGGAGTGCGCCCAGCGTCGAGACGATCGCGTCGATCGCGAAGCTGGGCACGCTCCGAGCGTTGCGCGGCGTAAGCCGCCCGCGCAGCGCGTCGCGGGCGAAGTTGGAATGGAACGTGAAGCCGTTGAGCAGCGTCTGCCACATCCACAGCTGGTTGCGGCCCAGAAGCGGCTGTCGCTTGCGCGTCGCCTCGAGCCCGTGACGCTCGAGCAGCAGATCGAGCGACCGGGGGCTGAGGTGGAGACGCTGGGCCGGGAGCTCGAGCGCCGCCCAGTGGTTGCCTCCGATCCCGGCCTGGAGGCTGTCCCTGTTGGGCAGCTCGAGCTCGAGGCTGCGCCCCGGCTCGATGGCCGCGCGCGCTCTCTCGAGCGTCGCGTGGGGGTCGCTCGAAGCCGGCAGGTCGCCGAGCGCGATCGGTGGCCTGCCATTCCCCTCCGTCGAAGCACCGGAGCCGAGGTCACGGGTCTGGCCGAGCCCGCAGCGCTCGCAGCGATCGACGACGTAGCCGGTCGTCCCAGCCCGGCCGGCCCCATCCACCTTGATCCAGCCGTACAGCGGCTCGCCGCACGCCGGGCAGCTGCGCTCCCCGCTCACGCGGCCGCGGGGGCGGGCTCCGGAAGCGGCTCGACCTCGTGGTCGACGCCGAACTCGCCGAGCGCGGAGAGGAACTTCCCGGGGTCGAATGCCTGCGAGGGCGCGAGCGCGCCGCGTCCCTCGTAGCCGGGGACGGCGGCGAGCAGGGCCGCGTGGACGATCGTGTGTGCGGTAACCCCGTACACGTCCGTCCCGGTGACGGTTCCCCGGCGGCGGCTCGTCCCGGCGCGCGCCTCGCACGAGATCATGAACCGGGTCGCGCGCCGCGCGTCCTCGCCCGGCCCCTCGCGAAGCCGGTCGATGACGGCGTCGGCGGCGCCGCGCAGCGGCGTGCGCATGGCGAGTCCGATCAGCGGCATCAGGACGGGCGCCGCGGGCACGAGGCGCGCGCTCGGCAGTACCGTGGCGGCGCTGAACATCGTGGAGACGTTCCGCGTGTCGACGTGGCGGGGGACCGTGACCGGCTCTCCGCCCGGGTAGCGGATCATCCGCTGGGCCCCCACCGGTGGGGGAAACTCCCACGTGCCGCGGTCGACCCCGCCCGAAGCGGGTCGCAACGCGCCGTCGCGGTACTCGATGTCGCCGCCCGCGCCGATGCTTCGAAGCGCCGAGTGCATCGTCCCCCGGGTCATCTCGAAGTCGCGTAACGAGTACGCGACCGCGAGCTCGTCGAGCGAACCCATCCCGGAGGCTGTCAGCGCGGCGATCATGTCGCCCGGCACGTAGTCGAATCCCATCGCCGGGACCACGATCACGCCGCTCCGCGACGCGCGGTCGGCGTAGCGATCGAAGGCCATGGCGATGAACCCCTGCTCGCCGCTCGTGTCGAGGTAGTGCGTACCGGTGTCGACCGCGGCGCCAAGCACCAGCTCGCCGTGCAGCGTGAACGGCCCCGCGCACGCGATCACCGCCGAGCATGGCTCGAGCAGCCCGCGCAGGCCCGGCGCATCGTCGAGCCGCACCGCCACCGTCGGGATACCCGATCCGAGCGAGGAGGCGAGCGCGGCCAGCTTCTCCGCACTGCGCCCCGCGAGCACGAAGTCGGCTCCGCGCCGCTGCAGCTCAGCGGCGACCAGACGACCCGTGTAGCCCGTCGCGCCGTAAACGGCAACGGGTCCGCTCTGCTCGAGCCGCTCCGCCATCGCACCGGATCTTAAGGGCCTTGGTCGCGGTCCGCCCGCGGTGGCCGGGCGCGTTACGGTACTGGCGCCATGGAGCTGCGCGAGATCATGACGCCCGGAGTGGTGACCGCGAGGGCGGACGGCCGCCTCCACGTGATCGAGGGTGCGCTGCCGGAGTTCTTCCTCCACGAGCGCGGCTGGATGAGCCGAACGTGAGGCGACGGACGCGATGACCCACCTGACCCCGCGACAACAGCGCGTACGGGGACGGATCGAGGGATTCATCCGGGCGGCGGCGCCGGCGCTCGACCTGATCCTGGCGACCGGCGAGGTGCTCTCCAGGGTGCTCGCGCCCCGTGACACCGAGCAGGCACCGGTCCGGCCCGCCCCGGAGCCTGCCCTGCTCGAGCCTGGCGCGGCTTCACAAGACGGAAGAAACGAGTGACGCCCGAGTCGATCGTCGCACGCGAACGGCGCTTCGCCGTGCCGGTCGCCGTCGCGGCGTTCGCCTCGGTCGTCGCCTTCGTCGCCGCGATCCTCGTCAACTCCGGCATCGACACCAACGACTCCCGCGGCGACGCCCAGTTCCTCGCCTCGTTCGACGACAACAGCGGCACCCTGCTGCTCGCGACGGTCCTGCAGGCCGCGGGAATGTTGCTCGTGATCGCGCCGCTGTTCTACCTCTTCCAAGCCGCCTCCGCCCGCAGCGAGACGATGCGCGGCGCGCTGGTCGGGGTGACGGTCGCCGGCCCCCTCTTCCTGGCCCTGGGGACGGTCCTCCAGTGGGTCGCTTTCGACCACGCGGCGAGCGAGT
Source organism: uncultured Thermoleophilia bacterium (assembly GCA_963754225.1). GTDB lineage: Bacteria > Actinomycetota > Thermoleophilia > Solirubrobacterales > 70-9 > DASPWW01. Next base: position 97,043 of record CAVWEV010000005.1, on the reverse strand, counting down.
TCGCGAGCGCCGGCGGCGGCCTCGGAGTCCCGGTGGGCGAGTACGCCGAGGATCTGATCCAGGACCAGGGCACGTTCGACGCCGCGCAGGGCTTCACCTTCGCCGGCACGCTCGGCTTCGTGGTGGCGGTTGTGTACACGGCGCTGCAAGCGATGCGCGCCGGGCTGCTGACCCGTTTCTGGGGGACGCTTGGGATGGCGCTCGGCGTCTCGCTGCTGTTCCTCGGCTTCATCGGCGTCCTGGTGTTCATCCTCGCCCTCGGGCTCCTGATCGTGGGAGCGTGGCCCGGCGGGCGTCCGGCCGCGTGGGATGCGGGCAAGGCGATCCCGTGGCTGAAGCCAGGGGAGGAGCCTCCGGAGGATGATGCGGGTCCGCCCGGTCCGGAGGACGAGGCGGCGGTGATCAACCCGCCGGGCGGCACCGAGGGCGCACCCAGCGCCAGCTCGGGCCCACCGCCGCGCAAGCGAAAGCGCCGCTCGAGCCGATGAAGGTCGCGATCACCGGAGCCGGCGGAGACTTCGGCACCGCGATCCTGCGGCGGCTTCTAGCCGACGAGCGGGTCGACGAGGTGGTCGGGATCGACGTCGTCCCGCCGCGGCTGGCGCACGAAAACCTCCAGCCGGAGATCTGCGACGTCCGCGCCCCCGAGATCCGGGACCACCTCGAGGGCGCCGAGGCGGTCGTTCACCTGGCCTTCGTGCTCGTCCCTGGCCGCGACCTCGCCGCTGCCCACGAGGTCAACCTCGGCGGATCGCGCAACGTGCTCGAGGCCGCCGCGCGGGCGGGCGCGCGCCGCCTCGTCGTCGCCTCGAGCCTGTCGGCCCATGGCGCCCCCGCTCCTGGGTTGGATCCCGTCGACGAGGACGCCTTCCCGGCCGGCACGCCGGAGCGCTTCTACTTCCGCGAGAAGGCCGCCGTCGAGCACCTGCTCGACTGGTGGGAGGGTGCGCACCCCGAGTCCCCGATGACGATCACGCGTTTCCGGCCGGGATTCATCTACGGGCCGGACTTCGACAATCCGGCCCTGGCGCTGATGGGGTCGCCGCTCGCGGTGCTCCCGGACGACGGCGGTCGCACGCAGCTGATCCACCAGGACGACCTCGCGCGAGCGTTCTGCGAGGCTGTGTTCCGCGACGCCCGCGGTCCCTTCCTGCTGGTGACGGAGGACTCCCTATCGCAGGAGGAGCTGGGCGAGATCTCCGGTGGGCGCGTGTTCCGCATCCCGGTCCGCGCCACGGAGATCGCGCTCGACGCGGCGCACGCGCTGCGGCTCTCGCCCGTGTCGGGCGAGTGGGCGGTGTCCGGCGATCGCGTGGGCCGGCTGGGGCGCGCTCGGGAGGTGCTGGGGTGGGAGCCCTCGGCGACCAGCCGCGAGTCAGCGCACGCGATGCTGCTGCAGCGGGGCCGGCGGGTCAGCTACGTCGATGGGCCGCCGCGACGCGAGGTGCTCGAGCGAGCGCTCGAGGTGATGACGGGGCGGCTGCGCGAGTGGTCGCGGGACGTTCCAGGGATGGGCGGCCTCGACGTCGACGCCGCGATCGCCGAGGCCGACCACGAGTTCATCTCGCAGCGTCGGACGCGCGTCCACCTCGAGGTCCACGAGGCGGGACCGGCCGACCCGACGGTCGTGTTGACCCACGGGATGGGCGCCCACGCGCGCCTGTACACCCCGGTCGCCGCGCGGCTGCGCGAGGCGGGCTTCAACGTCGTGATCGTCGACCGCCCCGGCCACGGGCTCTCGGAGGGGAGGCGTGGGGACTGCCCCGTCGAGCAGGCGCTGGACGTGCTCGAGGAGGCCGTTCGCTTTGCCCGCGCGCGCTACGCCGGGCCGGTCGTTCTCGGCGGCTCCAGCCTCGGCGGCATCCTGACCTGGTACGCGCTCACCCGCGAGCCGGACATCGACGCGGCCTTCTGCCACTTCGTCGCCCATCCGAGCCTGTACCCGGACCGGGCGTCCCGGATCAAGCTTGGACCGCTGCGGGGACTTGCCCGGGTGGCGCCCGCGGCGCCGATTCCGGTCAAGCAGGTGGCCGACTTCGACGCGATCGCGGAGGACCCGCGGGTCCAGGCCTACTGGACCGACGAGGTGGACGGGGTGTACTGCTTCCGCAACAGCGCCCGCACGATCGCGAGCATGTTCGAGTTCCGTCCCCAGCTCGACTGGAGCCGCGTGGACACCCCGACTCTGGTCGTGATCGGCGAGCACGACCGCATGACCCCGCCGGAGTACGTCGAGCGCGTCCTCGGCCACTCGGCGCCGCCACGCACCACCTACCGCAAGCTCTCGGGCAGCGCCCACCTGCTCCCGATCGAAGACCTAGAAGCCCTCACGACCGAGATCGTCGAGTGGACGCACGAGGCGCTCGCCGCCCCTTCCGGCGTCGGCGTGTAGGCGCGGCCACGGCAAATGCGTCAGAGAGCTCGGCCCGGCCGGGGTTCGCCGATCACGGCAGCGGCCGAGGTGCAGAACTCGTCGAGATGGTCGAGCAGGGCGTAGCCCGACCAGCTGTTCATGCTCCACACCGCGAGCAGGCCAGCGGCCACCTCGAGGCGGGCGGCGTGCTCGCGGAAGGGCAGGCCACCCGCCGGCGTCGGCTCCGCGCCGCGAGGCGCCGCCATCACGACCGCGGCCCGCGCATCGTCGCGCTCGCGGTGAACGACGAGCCGGCCGGGGCCCACGTGGGGGATCTCCCCGCGCAGGACGATGTAAGTGGAAGCCGGCGGGCAGGTCGCGGGCTCCGTCCGACGGAGGCGGCGGAAGCTGGGCGTCGAACGGCCGCGGCTCGGCGAGGGGCACGCACACCTCGCGCAGGCGCTCGGCCATCAGGCTCGCTGTCCGCGCCAGCTCGTCGAGCGCCTCGGGACGCAGGAAGCCGTTGCGGCGAACGACGAGCGTCCCCACCAGACCACGACCTGGAACAGGCCGTCGTCGGACTGCGCGCGCAGGAGTCCCGCCACGGGGTCGGCCACCAGGCGCTCCACCGTCTCCGGGTGTGCAGGGCAGGCGCACCACTGCGCTGGGCGCGTCGCCGAACAGGAGGTTCCAGTTGCCCTCTAGCTTCACCCGCTCGCCGTGAAGGTGCCGCCCCAGTCCGGGCTGTCGGTCGTGTAACCGACCTCGAGTCCCTCGTGGGCCATCACCCCGTACCGTCCGCCGGGCAGAGGTCCCCGGAGGACGTTCGACTGGAGCTCTTCCTGGCACGGCAAGGCCGCGCCGAAGCCCGCGGGCATGCCGTGGTCGAGGAACTCCAGGTCGTGTCGCGCCGCGTAGTCGCGCAGGTCGAAATCCGGGTGCCCGCGCTTGGAGTCTTCGACGTCATCCGGGCTGAACGCCGCGCGGTTGTGCTTGGCCACGGAAACGAGGCTAGGCACCGAGCTAGCCCTCCTTCGCCTGCGCCTCGGCGACCTTTTCCTGCAGCTGCTCCATCACCGCCGGGTCGCGCAGCGTGGTGACGTCACCGAGCGCGTCGCCCGAGGCAATGTCGCGCAGCAGCCGACGCATGATCTTCCCCGACCGCGTCTTCGGCAGGTCCTCGGCCCAGATGATCCGCTTCGGGCGGGCCAGCTTTCCGATCTTCTGCGCGACGTGCTCGCGCAGCTCGGCGACCATCTCGTCGCTCGGCTCGGTACCGCTCTCGAGGGTGACGAAGGCGCAGATCGCCTGGCCCGTGGTCTCGTCCTGCTCGCCGATCACCGCCGCCTCAGCGACTCTGGGGTGCGAGACGAGCGCCGATTCGACCTCCATCGTCGACAGTCGATGGCCGGAGACGTTGATCACGTCGTCGATCCGACCGACGATCCAGAAGTAGCCGTCCTCGTCGCGCCGCGCGGCGTCGCCGACGAGGTAGGTCTCGCGCCCGTAACGCTCCCAGTACGTCTCGATGAAGCGGTCGCGCTCCTTGTAAACCGTGCGCGCCATGGACGGCCACGGCCGCGTCAGTACCAGCGTCCCGGCCCCCTGATCGATTTCGTTCCCCTCCGAGTCGAGGACCCTTGCTTCGATTCCGGGGAAGGGGACGGTGACCGAGCCCGGCTTGGTGGTGGTCAGCCCCGGCAGCGGCGTGATCATGATCGCCCCGGTCTCGGTCTGCCACCACGTGTCGACGATCGGGCAGCGCCCGCCTCCGATGTGCTCGCGGTACCAAAGCCACGCGCGGGGGTTGATCGGCTCGCCGACCGTGCCGAGCAGCCGCAGCGAGGAGAGGTCGTGCTTCTCGGGATGCTCCGTTCCCCACTTCATGCAGGTGCGGATCGCGGTCGGGGCGGTGTAGAAGATCGTCACGGCGTAGCGCTCGACGATCTCCCACCATCGGTCCTCGGCGGGGTAGTTGGGCGCGCCCTCGTACATGACGCTGGTCGCGCCGTTGGCCAGCGGGCCATAGACGATGTAGCTGTGGCCGGTCACCCAGCCGATGTCGGCCCCGCACCAGTACACGTCGTCGTCCTTGATGTCGAACACGAGCTTGTGGGTCGCGGTCACCTGGGTCAGGTAGCCGCCGGTGGTGTGGAGGATCCCCTTCGGCTTCGCGGTCGAGCCCGAGGTGTAGAGGATGTAGAGAGGGTCCTCGGCGTCCATCGGCTCGGGCGGGCACTCGGGGTCGGCGCCCGCGACCACGTCGTGCCAGAACACGTCCCGCCCCTCGGTCATCGGTGGGTCGGTGTTGCAGCGGTCGACGACCACCACGTGCTCCATCTTCGGCAGCTCGCCGAGGATCGCGTCGACCGACGGCTTCATCGGCTCCGGCTCGCCGCGCCGCAGTGTCGCGTCGGCCGTGATGAGCACCTTTGCGTCCGAGAACGCCATCCGCTCCTTCACCGACTGTGCCGAGAAGCCGCCGAAGACGACGTTGTGAATCGCGCCGATCCGGGCGCACGCAAGCATCGCGACGGCCGTCTCCGGAAGCATCGGCATGTAGATCCCGACCACGTCGCCCTTGTCGACCCCGAGCCCGCGCAGCGCGTTCGCGAACCGCTGCGTCTCGGCGAGCAGGTCGGCGTAGGTGACCTCGCGGCGAGTGGCGTCCTCGCCTTCCCAGAAGAAGGCCACGCGGTCGCCTCGACCGGCCCCGACATGGCGGTCGAGGCAGTTGGCCGACGCGTTGAGCGTGCCGCCGACGAACCACTTCGCGAACGGCGGATCGGACCAGTCGAGGACCTCGCTCCACGGCCTCATCCACTCGAGCTTCTCGGCCCATGACGCCCACCACGTCTCGGGGTCTTCGTCCGCGCGAACGTAGACCTCGGGGTCGGAGGCGTTGGCCTGGGCGGCGAACTCGGGCGGCGGCGGGAACGTCTGCTCGGTCTGCAGGAGGACGTGCAGCTCCGGGGCCTGTCCCGTCTTCTCGGCGGTTCCGTCGGACATCGCTCTCCTCGTTTCGGGCGCGCCGCTGCGGCGAGCGGCCACAAGCTATCTACCCCGCGGCGTCGGCGGTAATCAGGCCGACGCGCCCGATCAGGAATACGACGTCCATCGCTGCTCGCTTCGACTCGCTTTCGAGGGAATTGATTGACCACTCAAATACATCGGCACGCGGATCTTCAGCCCTCGTCACCCTGGGTAATGTCCGATCCACTGCGACCGGCGGTACCCACCCAGGAGGTAAGCGATGACGCATCACGCGCACCAGCCACTCGAGGGAAAGCGGGCAGCGGTGATGATCGGCCCGATGTTCGAGGACGTGGAGGCGACGTACCCGTACTACCGGCTGATCGAGGCGGGGGCCACGGTCGAGCTGATCGGGATCGCCGGCGACGACACCGTGAAAGGCAAGAAGGGACAGGAGCTTCGAACCGCGAACGCCGCCGGGGACCTGATCGCCGACGATCTCGACATCCTGGTGATCGCGGGCGGTTACGGCCCCGACAAGCTGCGGACGGATTCCGGCGTGCAGAGCCTGGTCCGCCATGTGGACGAACAGGGCAAGCCGCTCGCGTTCATCTGCCACGCCGGCTGGGTGCTGGTGTCTGCGGGGATCCTCGCCGGCCGCAAGGCGACCTCGCACCCGGCGATCGCCGACGACCTCCGAAACGCCGGCGCCGTGTGGGAGGACTCCGAGGTGGTGGTCGACGTCAACCTCGTCTCCTCGCGCCGCCCGGACGATCTGCCGGCGTTCATGCGCGCGCTGATCGAGGTCGCCGTGGGGGCCGAGGAGGCCGTGACGGCGTCGTGAGCCGCTAGCGGCCGATCGCGCCGAGCCTGACGAACGCGCCGATCGCGAGCAGGCCGTAGCCGATCAGGGCCAGCCACAGGAGGTCGGATCCGGTCACCGGGAGGCTCGAGCTCGAGCTGGATGAGCTCGTCGTGCCGGTCGTGCCCAAGGAGCCGATACCGGTCGTGCCGCTGCCGGTCCCGGGCGCCGCCGTGCCGCCGCCGGCGCCGGAGCCGCTGTCCGCGGAGCCGTCCCCACCCCCGCCACCGCCGCCACCCGAGCCGCGGACCGTGATCGTGCCCTCCATGTTCGCGTGCAGGGTGCAGAAGTAGTCGATCGTTCCCGCGTTGTTGAAGGTGTGCTGGCTCGACTCGCCCTGATCGATCACCGGGGTGTCGAAGCTGTTGTCCTCGCCGATCGCGTTGTGCCTCTCGGCGTCCTCGTTCTCCCACGTGACGGTGTCGCCGCGGTCGATCGTGATGTTGCGGGGGTTGAACTTGATGTTGCGCATCGCCACGGTGCGGGTGGCGGCCGCGCTCGCGCCGCGCTGCTTGCCGCCCTTCGCGGGCTCGATGGTCGCCTCGGGTTGCGTCGCGGGCGGTTGCGTGACGTCGGATGCGGGCGCCGGCGCGGGGGCTTGGGGCGCGTCGCCGGTTGGAGCGGGCTCGGCGCCTGTTGGAGCGGGCTCGCCGACCTCCGCCTCGCCGCCACCCAACGGCGGGGTGGTGGGCTCCGGAGCGGCGGCGGGCGTCCCCGCCGGCGCCGGCTCGACGGGCTCGCTCGCGAGCAGAGCGGCGGGCGCCGCCAGCGTGACAAAGAACACGGTGACACTCACCAGGAGGGTCACCCCCTGCATGCCCTGCATGTAGCGATCGTAGCGCGCGAAGGCGGGCGGTCAACCGGCCGCGGCGCCGGTCTGCAGGCGCTTGCGATGGGTCCGGATCTCGCTCAGGATGCGCTCCAGGCGCGGCTCGCGCGAGGTGTCGACGTGTCGCATCGCGCCCGCGATCCCCGGATGAACGGCGGCGATCTGCTCGTGCATCGCCTGGGCGACGGCGCGGTAGGTGGGATGGCCCTCGCGGCCGGAGCGCAGCTCGCAGATGTGCATCGCCTCACGGGCGTTGAGGTCGAGCGTGTAGCGGATGCGATAGCCGAGGCACAGCGCGTAGGGAGCGGCCTGCGCCGCCCCGGCGGACTCGAGCCGCTCGAACTCCCCGCGCGATAGGTCGAGCGCGCGCTCGTACTCGCTCCCCACTCCGGCCTCGCGGACCTCCGCGGGAATCCCGGCGCCGAGGTCGGGCGACAGCTGCTGCCACTGGCAGGTCAGCAGGCGGTGGCGCTGCAGGTCGCGGAAGCCGCCGTAGTCCGAGACGATCTCGAACCGGTAGCGGACCGCCTCCCATCCCCGCCCCGGCCGGTGGCGGCGATTGCGCCGCTCGCCCGCCAGCTCGGCAAGCATCAGCTCGCGCTCGCGCTGGTCGAGCGCCTCGACGCTGCCCCGGATCTCGGCCTCCGAGGCGCCGCTGTGCTCGAACAGCGACGCGGCGAGCAGGTCCCCCTCGTCGCCGTCCACGTGCGCGAGGTCGACCCGAGGGCCGTCGCCCGGCTCGCGGCGGTCGAGCCCCAGCCGCGCGACCCAGCGCTCGGTCGCCTCGCGCCGATCGCGCAGGTACTCGATCCACTCGCCGCCGCGGTCGGGACGCTCGACCCTGGCGACGAAGCTCGGAACGACCAGCTTCAGCTCCTCGAGCATCATCGCGGCGAAGTGGCGCGCCTCGGGTAGCGGCGAGGCCAGGAGGCGAAGCAACAGCTGCTCGTAGGCCTGGCCCGAGGCGAAGATCCCCACGTGGCTCAGCGTCGAGGCGGGGAGCAGCCCGCGCAGGAGGTCGAGCGCCTTGGCCTTGATCGAGCGTCGCCACGCCGCCTCCGGCTCCTCGCCCCGCGGCCACTGCTCCGCGGCCCACGCCTGCACCGCCTCGAGGCTGCGCGAGTAGATCCCAAACAGCTCGTCCATCGCCTCGCGGTAGGGGGAGCCGAGCTCTTCGTCGGAGTAGTAGCGGTAGCCGCCCCCGGGCAACGGCTGGTCGTAGGGGATGTAGCGGGTCGACTGCTCCAGGTACGCGGCGAGGCGCCCCCGCTGCAGCTGCTTGGTGAGGATGTTGGAGACCCACTCGCAGGCCAGGTGCGCGCCACCAACCTGGGCGATGGAGTCGTCGCCGAAGCCCATGAACACGCGCTCGTACAGCCCAGCCGCACGCTCGCCCTCGTCGCCGTCGAGCGGGCGGCCGCCCGCGGGGATGTCGGCGGCGAACTCGTCGAGGAAGAGCCGTCGCAGCGTCCCGGGGTAGCGCGAGTAGCGCGCGAACAGCGCCCCCTTGACGGTCTCGGGGAGGTTGACGAGCGCGAACACCGGGCGGTCGAGGTTCGTGAAGTGGGGGGCGAGAATCGCCCGCTCCTCGTCGCTGAACGTCTCGATCGGATAGTCGCATCGGGGGCTCCCGATCCTAGCCAGCGGATCGGCGTAGGCCGTCAGCCGCCGCCGTCCGTCGGGTGCTCCTCGCCCTCGGGTTCCGCGATGGAAGCAGAGGGCGCTGGGGCGAGGACGTCCTCGCGACCGTAGTGGCCTACCGAGTCGAACCACCGTTTTGCGCGCAAGCCAACCCGCAGATCGCAGTCGGCCATCACGATCCCCTCCTCGTCGTAGAGCGGCCCCGCGATCAGCTCGCCCATTCGCGGCTCGACGATCGCGGCGCCGCCTCGGCCGAACACCTCCTGGCCTTCGGGAAGCTGCGCCGGGAAGTCGTCCGGAAAGGCGTCGGCGGGTATGTACTGGGGCACCGAAACGACGAACGCCCCCGACTCGATCGCGATGTGGCGCATCGACGCCAGCCAGCCGTCGGTGTCATCGGCGGTTGGCGCCAGCCAGATCTGCGGTCCGCCCCTGTAGACGGCGTAGCGTGCGAGGGGCATTCTGTTCTCCCAGCAGATCAGCCCGCCGACCCGACCCGCCGGCGTGTCGACGACGTCGAGGTCATCCCCGGTGCCGATCCCGTGGAAGATCCGCTCGTGCATCGTCGGCATCAACTTGCGGTGCTTCCACACCAGCCCCTCGGGGCCGATCAGCAGCAGGGCGTTGTACAGCGTCCCGGGTCGTTCGGACTCACGCTCGTTGACCCCGATCGCGCAGTGGATGCCGTGCAGCTGGCACGCCTCCGCGATGCGGTCCACCAGCGGGCCGGGAACGTCGACCGAGTTCTCCCACAGCCGCTCCCATAGCTCGTCCCAACCGGTGAAGCTCGCCGCTCCGGCCGCCCAGGCGCCCGACGGGTACAACGGGACGAAGACCTCTGGAAGGACTGCCAGCTTGGCTCCCTCGTCGGCCGCTTCGCCGAGTAGGCCCACGGCCTTGTCGACGGTCGCCTCGGCGTCCAGGATCACGGGCGTCGCCTGGATCGCGGCCACCCGAACGTTCCCGAACTCCGTCATGGGCCGAGCATACGCCACGCGTTGTAGATCTCACGGCGTGTGGGGTGCAGTCAGCCGGCGGCGGGCGGTGGGGCCGCCATCAGCTCGAGTCGGCCGCCGCCCGGCAGCAGGGCGAACGCCCGCGGCTCGCCCCACAGCGCGCGGCTGTCCTCGACCTCGAAGCCCGCGCCCCGGAGGCGACCCACCGCGGCGTCGAAGTCAGCGGCGATCACGCCGGCATGCCCCAGTGGCGGCACCGTGGCCTCGGGAGTGTGGATGACGTGGACCTGGGTTCCGTCGCGCTCGACCCAGGAGACGAAGCCGGCGATCGGCTCGGGAGCGGGGACGCGCCGGAAGCCGAGCAGCTCGAACAGCTCGATCGTGCGCTCGACGTCGTCCGGGGTCACCTCGAGCGAGACGTGGTGCACCATCGGCGAAGCATCGCACGGCGCGCAGCGCTCAGGCGAACAGCGAGATCGGCACGATCGCGACCACGGCGACGGCGGTCGACCACGCGACCGCGCCGGCGGCGATCCGCAGGTCGAGCCCGTACGCGTGGGTGACGATCATCGTGTTGAGGCCGCACGGCATCGCGGCCAGCAGCAGATAGGTGTCGGGTAGGTCGATCAGCGGGAGCGCGAGCAGGTAGAGCAGGGCCGGCGCGACCACGAGGCGGATCGCGACCGCCGCGCGGACGGGCGCGTCGAGAGGCGGAGGGATCGGCACGACCCCCTCCTCGGCCTCCTCGGCGAGCGCGGCGCCGACGGCGAAGAAGCCGAGCGGGAGGATCGCCACGAGCCCAATCCGCGAAGCGTCGACGAGCGCGTCCGGGGCCAGCGAGTCCGGGGCGATCACGGCGAGCGCGGCGGCGTACAGCGGCGGGTTGCGGGTGAAGAACGCCGCCACCCGCTGACGCGGGCCCTCGCCCGCGCGCTGCCCGAACGCCGCCCCGATCGAGAATGCGCCCAGCAGCAGCACCGGCGAGGAGACGATGATGTCGTACACGACTGCCTCGGACAGGCTGTCGAAGCCGAGCAGGGCGGCGACCAGCGGGTAGCCCAGGTACCCCGTGTTGGCGACCAGCGCGCAGCAAACGACCGAGCCGACAGCGGGGCGCTCGAGGCGCAGCAACCGCGCCGCGACGAGCCAGGCGAGCAGCGCGGCGACCCCCAGCGCCACATAGGCGAGCGCGATCCCGACCCCGGCGTCGACGTCGACGTCGGCCCGGGTGAGGTTGAAGAAGGTGACCGGCGGGAGGACGAAATAGAGGACGAACAGCATCGCCCGCCGCGCTCCGATGCCGGCACGCCCGCCGTATCGCCGCTCGGCCCACACGCCGATCGCGGTCGCCCCGATGATCGTCGCCACGATCGCCGCCATCAGTTGGAGCCTTACGGATCGTGCAACCAGCTACTACGCTGACGCCGATGGCCAAGACAGGCGCGGAGGCCACGATAGAGCGCGAGCGGGTCGCGGTGCTGATGGAGCGAGAGCGGGAGCGGTTCGTGCGCGACCATCCGCGCTCGCGCGAGCTGCACGAGCGCGCCGGCGGCGGCGCGCTGTTGTCGGGCGTGCCGATGAACTGGATGACGCGCTGGCCGGGTCCGTTCCCGATCTACGTCGCCGAGGCCGAGGGCGCACGGGTCGTCGACGTCGACGGGATCGAGTACGCCGACCTCTGTCTCGGCGACACGGGGGCGATGACCGGTCACTCGCCTCCGGCCACCGTGGCGGCGGCGGGTGAGCGGCTCGGGCGCGGGATCACCACGATGCTCCCGAGCTCCGACGCCCTGGAGGTCGGCGCCGAGATGGAGCGGCGCTTCGGCCTTCGCAACTGGCAGTTCACTCTCTCGGCGACGGACGCCAACCGCTTCGCGGTACGACTCGCGCGCGAGGTCACCGGCCGGCCCAGGATCCTCGTCTTCAACCACTGCTACCACGGCACCGTCGACGAGACGGTGATCGATCTCGAGGACGGCAGGGTGGTCCCGCGGCGCGGGAGTGTCGGGGCGCCCGTGGACCCGGCGCTCACCACACGCGCTGTCGAGTTCAACGACGTCGAGGCGCTGGAGCGCGAGCTCGGCGCCGGCGACGTCGCGTGCGTCCTCGCCGAGCCGGCGCTGACCAACGTCGGCATCGTGCTGCCCGAGCCCGGCTACCACGAGCGCCTGCGTGAGGCGACGCGGGGGGCGGGCACGCTGCTCGTCATCGACGAGACCCACACCCTGTGCTGCGGGCCGGGCGGCTACACGGCGGCGGAGGGCCTGGAGCCGGACATGCTGACGATCGGCAAGCCGATCGCCGGCGGGATCCCGACCGGCGCCTACGCGATGACCGACGAGGTGGCCTCGCGCGTGCTCGAGGAAACCGACTGGCAGCACGCGGACGTCGGTGGGATCGGCGGCACGCTGGCGGGCAACGCGCTGTCGCTGGCCGCGGTGCGGGCGACGCTGGCGCGGGTGCTCACCGACGAGGCATTCGAGCACATGATCGCTCTCGGGGAGCGCTTCGAGGCGGCGGTCTCAGACTCGATCGCCGCCCACGGCCTGCCGTGGCAGGTGACGCGGCTCGGCTGCCGCGCCGAGTACATGTTCGCTCCCGAGCGCCCTCGCACCGGGGCGCAGGCGGCGGACGAGTTCGACCCCGAGCTCGACGCCCTGATGCACCTCCACATGCTCAACCGCGGCGTGCTGATGACCCCGTTCCACATGATGGCGCTGATGTCACCCGCGACCACCGAGGCCGACGTCGACCGCCACAGCGAGGCGTTCGCCGAAGCCGCCGGCGAGCTCACCGCCCCCTGACGGGGCCCGCGTACCATCGTCGTCGATGGGGCGAGGAACGGGAGCGTCGTCGGCCGGGCCCGCGGTGCGGGTCGAGGGGCTCGCGAAGCGGTTCGGCGACGTGGTCGCGGTCGACGGCGTCAGCCTCGAGGTGCAGCGCGGGTCAGTGCTCGGGCTGCTGGGCCCGAACGGCGCCGGCAAGACGACGATCGTCCGCGTGCTGGCGACCCTGCTGCGCCCCGACGCCGGGCGCGCCGAGGTGCTCGGCCTGGACGTCGTCGCCGACGCGACGGCGGTGCGGCAGCAGATCGCCCTCACGGGCCAGTTCGCGGCGGTGGACGAGCTGCTCACCGGGCGCGAGAACCTGCGCATGTTCGGGAGGCTCGCGCACCTTTCGAAGGCCGAGTCGCGCAGCCGCGGGGATGCGCTTCTGGGGCGCTTCGACCTCGCCCAAGCCGCCGACCGCAGCGTGAGGACCTACTCCGGCGGGATGCGGCGCCGGCTCGACCTTTGCTCGAGCCTGCTCAGCCGCCCCGAGGTTCTGTTCCTCGACGAGCCGACCACGGGGCTCGATCCGCGCAGCCGCAACCAGATCTGGGAGATCGTCCGCGAGCTCGTCGCCGAGGGCACGACCCTGTTCCTGACGACCCAGTACCTGGAGGAGGCGGACAGGCTCGCGAACCGGATCGCGGTGATCGACAAGGGCCACGTGGTGGCCGAGGGGACGGGGGACGAGCTGAAGGACAGCGTCGGCGGCCAGATGCTCGAGGTGCGGCTTGCCGACGACGGCGATCGCGAGCGGGCCGTCGAGGTGCTCGCGGCGCTTGGATGCGGGGAGGCGCACGACGTGCGGGGCGACGGGACCCTCGCTGTGCAGGCCCCTCGGGACGGGGTGGGGATGGTCGCGGATGCCGCGCGGGCTCTGCAGGAGGCCGGAATCGCGGCCAACGACCTCGGCCTGCGCAGGCCCACGCTGGACGACGTCTTCCTCGAGCTGACCGGCGAGCCGGCGGGCGAGACGGTCGAGGGCGACGGCATCCCCGAGCAGGAGGCGGTCGACCCGGGGAGGAGCGGGTGAGCGCGAGAGCCGAGAGCCTGCGCTGGATGCTCGACGACTGGGTCGTCGTGATGGGCCGCAACCTGATCCACTTCCGCCGCCAGCCGCAGCTGATCCTGTTCTCGACCGTGCAGCCGATCATGTTCGTGCTGCTGTTCGCGTACGTGTTCGGCGGCGCGATCGAGGGCTCGCTGCCGCCCGGCATCGACTACATCGAGTTCCTGATCCCCGGAATCCTGATCCAGGCGACCGCGTTCCGCTCCACGATGACCGCGATCGGGCTCGCCGAGGACCTCGAGCGCGGAGTGGTGGACCGCTTCCGCTCGATGCCGATGGCGCGCTCCGCGGTGCTGGTGGGGCGCACGCTCGCGGACCTGGTGCGCAGCGTGTTCGTGATCGTGTTGATGATCGGCGTCGGCTACCTGATCGGCTTTCGCTTCCGGGAGGGACCGCTGGAAGCCCTCGGCGCGATCGGAATCGTGACCCTGTTCGGCTTCGCGCTGTCGTGGATCTTCGCCTTCATCGCGCTCACCGTGCGCGGCACCGAGGCGGTGCAGTCGGCGGGCTTCATCGGCATCTTCCCGCTCGTCTTCGCGAGCTCGGTCTTCGTCCCGACGACGACGATGCCCGACTGGCTGCAGGCGTTCGCCGACATCAGCCCGGTGACGGTCAGCGCCAACGCCGCGAGGGCGCTGTCGATCGGCGGCGACGCCGCCACCCCGGTGCTTCAGACGCTGCTGTGGACGATCGGCATCCTCGCCGTGTTCATCCCGCTGTGCGTGTGGCGCTACCGGCGGATGGGCTAGATCGGCGCTCGATTCAGCCCCGATGCAGCTCGAGCAGGACGTCGATCAGCATGTCGACGTCGGGCTCGGCGTCTGCCAGTTGACGATCGCGGGGCGGAAGGCGACCTTGCCGTCGTACACGGTGGTCCCGGCAAACACGCGGCCGTCGCGGAGCAGCGCCTCGCCGAGCCGGCGGTTCAGATCGTCGAGCTCGTCCTCCGGCGTGTCGGGCGGGCGGACCCTGAAGCACACGATGTTGAGCGGCACTTCGGCGAGGCGCTCCAGCACCGGTGTGTCGTCGACCCGCGACGCGAGGTGCTGCGCCAGGCCTAGGTGGCGCTCCACCATCTCGCGGTAGCCAGACCGCCCATAGGCGCGGAGCGTGGCCCAGACGGCGAACGCCCTCGCCCGGCGCGAGTTCTCGGGGCCGAGGAATCCAGGGCTCGGCCGCGGATCGTCGGGCGAGGGGAGGTAGGGCGCGCCGACCGTGAAGGTCTTGGCCAGCCGCTCGGGCTCGCGGACGAAGACGAATCCGCAGTCGTAGGGGACGTTGAGCCACTTGTGACCGTCCGCGACGACCGAGCGCGCCCGCACCAACCCGTCTGTGAGCCCGCGCGTCTCCGGCGCGAGGCGCGCGAACAACCCGAAGGCGCCGTCGACGTGCAGCCAGGCGTCGTGGCGCTCCGCGAGATCGGCCATCTCGCCGATCGGATCGAAGTCGCCCGCGTTCACCTCGCCGGCGTTGGCGATCACGATCGCGGGTCTGCCGTCGAGCTCGGCGAGAGCGGCTTCGAGTGCCTCGAGGTCGATCCGGCCGACGCCGTCGCGCGCCAGGCGGCGAACGTTCGACCTCCCGAGGCCGAGCATCCCGATCGCCTGCACCGCGCTCGGATGCACGTATCCACTGCTCAGGATGGCGGGAGCCGGCAGGGACGAGAGTCCCTGCTCGTCGACATCGACGTCCTGTCGCTCGGCCCACCAGCTGCGCGCGGCGGCGAGGCCGGTGAAGTTGGCCATCGTGGCGCCGGTGGTCAGAACGCCGCTGAATCCCTCCGGGAGCTCGAACAGCTGGCGAAGCCACTCGATCGAGAGCCGCTCCAGCGACGAGCCGAGCGGCGAGGAGGCCCAGCTGTACGCGACCTGATCGAGCGCCGAGGTGACCCAGTCGGCGCCCAGCGACGCCGGGGTGGTGCCTCCCATGACGAAGTGGAAGTAGCGCGGGCCGCTGGAGCGCGTCGCGGCGGAGCGCCCCAGCTCGAGCAACTCGGCCAGCGCGACCAGCGCTCCGTCTCCGTTCTCCGGGATGTCGCCGTTCAGCGACCGAGCGACCTCCTCCGCTCCGCTCGCCAACACCGGCTCCTCGCGGAGGCCGGTCACGTATGCGGTCGCCCCGGCCGCTGCGAGAGCGAGCGCCTCTTCCAGCTCGTCGCGGAGGTTCGCGGGGTCCGTCACCGGCCGACGCTCCTACAGGAGCGGCGCCAGCGACTCGCCGGCGTTCGCCGCCCAGTCGACCAGCGGGTCGGGGTAGATGCCGAACACGACGGTCGCGGCGGCCGCAAGGATCGTCGGGACGAGGACCAGCAGGCACCGCGTGCCGCGGGGTGCATCCGACGCGACCGCGTCGGCCTCCGGCGCCCCGCCGGCCATGGCGGGCACCTCCTCGCCGGGTGCCGGCTCGGCCACCGGTCGCATCCACACGGCCGCGACGACCCGCAGGTAGTAGGCGAGCGAGACCATCGTCCCGATCACGATCGCAACCCCGAGCCACGTGTAGTCGCCCTCCACGGCCGCCTCGATCAGGAACAGCTTGCCGATGAATCCGGTCGTCCCGGGCAGGCCGGCGAGGGCGAGCATCGAGATCGTCAGCGACCACGCGAGCGCTGGCCGCTCGCCGCCAAGGCCCTCCACGGCCCGGATGTCGTCTCCGAACGGGGTCTCGCGCTCGCGCACCACGACCACGGCGAACGCGGCCAGGTTCATCAGCGTGTACGCGGCCAGGTAGAAGACCAGCGCCTCGACGCCGGTCTGATTGGCGACGACAAGCCCGGTGAGGATGTAGCCGGCCTGTGCGATCCCGGAGTAGCCGAGCAGCCGCTTGAGCGAGTCCTGGCCGAGCGCCCCGATGTTGCCGACGGCGATCGAGACCGCGGCGAGGGCGGCGAGGGCGGGCTGCCAGTCGTCCACGGACGGGCCGAGCGCGACCTCGAAGAAGCGCACGAAGACGCAGAACGCGGCCGCCTTCGTCGCCACCGCCATGAACGCGGTGACCGGAGTCGGCGCCCCCTGGTAGACGTCCGGGGTCCACTGGTGGAAGGGCGCCAGCGATGTCTTGAAGGCGAGCCCGGTCGCCGCGAGGCCGATCCCGATCAGGACCAGCGGGTCGTCGGCGACGCCGCCGTCGCTGATCCCCTCGGCGATCGCCGTGAAGTCGGTCGAGCCCGACGCTCCGTAGATGAACGCCAGCCCGTACAGAAGCGTCGCCGAGCCGAGCGAGCCGACGATCAGGTACTTGAGCCCGGACTCGAGCGAGCGTGGGCGGCGCAGCGCCGAGCCGCACAGCACGTACAGCGGCACCGAAAGCAACTCGAGCGAGACGAACAGCGCGATCAGGTTCTGCGCCTGGGCGAGCAGGACCATGCCGAGCGTGGAGCACAGCAGCAATGCCTGGAAGTCGCCGTGGCGCTCCTCGGCGGCCGGCTCGCGAAGCGTCAGCGGAACGACGAACGCGGCCGCGGTCACCGCGATCAATGAGATCGCGATCGCCAGGTCGTCGAGCCGCAGCGCGCCCGCGACGAGGTCCTTCGACTCTCCCCACTGCCAGATCAGCAGCCCGGCGGTGGTCGCGAGCACGACGATCGTGACCCCGCTGACGAGGAAGCGCTGGCGCGGGTCGGTGAAGACCGCGGCGATCAGGACCACGCAGAGCCCGGCGGTCAGCGCGATCACCGGCGACAGCCCCGCGTAGTCGATGTCGGGTGCCTGGAAGCTCATTTGATCGCGAAGACCTCCGGATCGAGCGCCTGCTCGACCGACGGCTCGCCGCGCTCGAGGATCAGGCCCGGATACAGCGCCAGCGCGACGATGCAGGCGACGAGCGGCGCCAGCACGGTCGCGTCGCGCCACGAGATCTCCCGCGAGGTGACGCCGTCCGGCAGCCGGTTGTGCATCGTGCGCTGGTAGAGGCGGATCGCGTAGAAGGCGGCGAAGGCGATGCCGACCGAGGCGATCAGCGCGTACACGAGCTTCGACTGGAAGGTGCCGATCAGGATGTAGAACTCGCCGACGAAGTTGGCCGATCCCGGCATCGCCAGCGTCGCGAGCGTGACGATCAGGAAAAGCGCCGCGAGGATCGGCGCCCGGAACGCCATCCCGCCCATCTCGCGCAGATCCTCCGTCCCGGCGCGCTCGGCCAGCAGCCCGATGATCAGGAACGTGGGCGCGACGACGAGCCCGTGGTTGACCATCTGCAGCACCGCGCCGTCGGCCCCGTCGGGGCGCAGGGCGAAGATCCCAAGCGTGATGAAGCCGAGCTGGGCGAGCGAGGAGAACCCGGCGACGAGGCGGACGTTCGTCTGCGTGAACGCCATCACGCCCCCGTAGACGATCCCGGCGAGGGCGATCACGAGGATGAAGTCCTGGAACTGCAGCGTGGCGTCGGGGTACAGCGGCAGCACGACGCGCAGGAACCCGAACGCGCCGACCTTCGACAGCACGCCGGACAGCACCGCGACGACGGGGATCGGCGCGGCGCGGTAGGCGTCCGGCATCCAGCCGTGGACGAGGAAGGCGGGCATCTTGACGAGGAACGCCGCGGCGAAGAACCAGAAGATCCAGTCCTGGCTCCCCTCGCTGAGCACGTTCGCGCGCAGCTCGGCGATCGAGAAGCTGAGCTCGCCGGTCTGGTCGGAGACGAGGATCGCCGTCGCGATCGCCCCGACCAGCATCAGCAGCGACCCGACGAGCGTGTAGACCATCATCTTCAGCGTCGCCGGGATGCGGTTCTCCCCGCCCCACGTCCCGATCAGGAAGTAGAACGGGATCAGCATCAGGTCGAAGAAGAGGACGAACAGCAGCAGGTCCTGGGCGAGGAACGCGCCGAGCACGCCGGTCTCGGCGAGCCCGAGCATGAAGAAGTAGGTGCGCGGCCGCTCGGGCGGGTGAAATGCCGAGTACAGGGTCGCCGCGCTCCACAGCAGCGCGGTGAGAAGGACGAGGAAGACGCTGATCCCGTCGACCCCGAGCTGGTAGCGCACCCCGAGGTCGGGGATCCAGCTCTCGTCGACGGTGTACTGGAGCTCGGCGCGTCCCGAGGTCGAAGCCGGCGACGAGGACGATCGCGAGCACGAGCGCCGCGAGCGCACCCAGAACAGCCACCGCGCGCACCCATCGGGACGGCGCGAGAAAGCACACCAGCCCGACCACCAGCGGGACCCAGAGGAGGAAGTTGATCACCGCGGCCCCTCCATCACGTGCTCGCGATCAGGAAGTAGAGGCCGAGTGCCGCGAAGCCCCCGATCAGCAGCGCCGCGTATGAGCGCACGAACCCCGACTGGGCGCCGCGCACGACGAGGCCCACGCTTCGCACCACGCCGACCGTGCCGGCGACCAGGCCCTGGACGACGAAGCGCTCGAAGACCGCGTTGGCGAACCGCCCGACGCCGATCACCGGCCGGTACACGAGCGCGTCCTGGAGCTCGTCGAAGTACCACTTGTGGAACAGGAAGTCGTGCAGACGGCGCGCGCGCGCGATCAGCCGCGCCGGAGCCTCGGGGTTGGCGATGTAGAGGTAGTAGGCGATCCCGATCCCGACGAGCGCGAGGACCCCGCCGACGCCGAGCCCGATCCACGAGTCGAGCGTCGACTCGTGGATGTCCTCGAACAGGGCCGAGTTGGCGAACGTCGGGGTGAGGAACTCGGTGATCACCTCGTCCACCCCCGGGACCTGGACGTAGCCGCCGACGACGGATAGTCCGGCGAGCACCGCCATCGCGGCGGCCATCGGCCACGCGCGCTCCGCGATCCAGTGATGGCCGGGGAAGCCGACGTCGGTGTCCTCGCTCTCGCCGGTCGCGGGGTTGGAGGGCTCGGCATGGGCCTGCTCCCCGCCCTCGAGCGAGCGCGCCTCCTCGCACGGCTCGCCTCCGAACACCCTGAACACGATCCGGAACGAGTAGATCGCGGTCAGCAGCGCGCCGAGGTAGCCGCCGATCACGATGATCCAGAAGTAGCCACCGCGCTCCGCGGCGAAGCCGAGGATCTCGTCCTTGGAGAAGAAGCCGGAGGTGCCCGGGAACGCGGCCAGCGCGAGGGCGCCGATCGTCATCAGAACGGCCGTCGTGGGCAGCGCCCGCCTGAAGCCCCGCATCCGGTCCATGTCCTGGATCCCGGCCATCGCCGAGATCACCGATCCCGCGCCCATGAACAGCAGCGCCTTGAAGAACGCGTGGCTCATGAGCTGGAACATCCCCGCCGCGTAGGCGCCGATCGAGACCGCGACGATCATGTAGCCGATCTGGCTGATCGTCGAGTACGCGATCACCCGCTTGAGGTCGGTGACGACGAGCGCCACGCTGGCCGCGAACAGCAGCGTCGCCAGTCCGATGAACGCGGAGATGTCGGCCGCGGTCGGGGCGATCTCGAAGAACGGATGGGTGCGGGCGATCAGGTACACGCCCGCCGTGACCATGGTCGCCGCGTGGATCAGCGCCGAGACCGGCGTGGGGCCCTCCATCGCGTCGGGGAGCCAGGTGTGGAGCGGGAGCTGGGCCGACTTCGCGAACGCCCCGACCAGGATCAGGAGGCAGATCACCACCAGCACGCCCTGGTTGGTCGTGAACGCGTCGGGCGCCGCGTCGAAGGCGGCGAGGTACTCGAACGTCCCGAGCTCGCGGAAGATGAAGAACGCCGCCAGCACGAGCCCGACGTCGCCGATCACGTTGATCACGAACGCCTTCATGCCGGCCGTGGTCGCCGTGTGGCGCCGGTACCAGAAGCTGATCAGCGCGTAGGAGGCGAACCCGACGAACGCCCAGCCGACGATCAGCAGCACGAAGTTGCCGGCCAGGACCAGCAGCAGCATCGAGAAGACGAAGAAGTTGAGGTAGCTGAAGTAGCGCGAGTAACCGCGATCGGTCCACAGGTAGGCGACCGAGTAGAGGTGGATCAGCGTCGAGACGCCCGTGACGACGAGGATCATGAACACCGACAGCGGGTCGACGAGGATCCCCATCCGGATGTCGAGACCCGCCGCCGACGCGTACTCGTACAGCGACGAGGTCAGCTCGCGCGCGTCCTCGGGTCG
The DNA here is from genome assembly GCA_963754225.1 of uncultured Thermoleophilia bacterium. GTDB lineage: Bacteria > Actinomycetota > Thermoleophilia > Solirubrobacterales > 70-9 > DASPWW01. The sequence continues at coordinate 76,503 of CAVWEV010000005.1, read as the reverse complement.
GTCCTGAAGTGCGACCAACGCCCCAATCGCGCACAGGAACGCGAGGAAGATCGCCGCTGTCCCGATCCACCCCGCGAGCTTCCCGGGCCAGGCGCGGAAGCCGAGCGCGATCACGACGCTCCCGGCGAGCGGGAACGCGATCACGAGCCACGAGTACGCGGTAGGGCTCATGACACAAACCCGGTTCGCACTCCGCCCAACATCAAATTCCCCGCCCGCCCCCACCCTGGTAGAGCCTCGCGCTCACAGGGGTCAACCGCGCAGCCCGCGCAGGTCGTCGACGTTGAGCGGCAGGCGGCGCCGGTACATGGCGACGATCAGCCCCAGCCCGACCACCACCTCGCAGGCGGCGACGACCATCACGACGAGGGCGAAGATCTGCCCGTCCTCGTTCCCGGTGCTGCGGCTGAACGCGACGAGCGCCAGGTTGCCCGCGTTCAGCATCAGCTCGAGGCACAGCAGGATGACGAGCGGGCTGCGGCGGATCAGCACCCCGGCAACGCCGGTCGCGAACAGCAGCGCGGACAGCACGAGATACCACTCAACCGCCATCAGACGCCTCCCCTCTGCGGCCCGCGAGGACCACCGCCCCGACGGCGGCAATCAGGAGCAGCAGCGACGCCGCCTCGAACGCGATCAGGAACCGCTCCAGGAAGCAGCTCCCCGATCGAGGCCGGGTCGCCGAACCCCGCGTCGACGGTCGGCCCCTCGGTGTCGAGCGCGGTCAGCGCGGTGCCGAGCACGGCGATCGACAGCTCGATGAACAGCGCCGCGGCCAGCAGCGGCGCGAGGATGCGCTGGCCGGGGATCGGTTCCCACAGCGGCTCCTCGACACCGCCGACGTAGGCGGCGACGAACACGTACAGGACCATCACCGCGCCCGCGTAGACGACGATCTGCACGGCGGCGACGAACTGCGCGTAGAGCAGCAGGAAGAGCCCGGCGAGCGAGACCAGATGCACGACCAGGGCGAGGACCGAGTAGAAGGGGTTGCGCAGCGCGATCACCGCGATCGCGCCCGCGAGCGCCCCGATCGCACCGGCGAAGAAGGCGACCTCAACCATGCATCGAGTCCAGGGCCGGGGCCCGATCCGCGTATACGCGCAGCTCGACTACCTTGCTGTCCCGAAACCGGTAGACCGAGAAGAGCGGCTGGCTGATCTCGACGCCGCTGAGCTTGCCCCGACCTCGTTGCTCACAGGCAACGAAGATCTCCTCACCGTCGTCGACGAACTCCACCGGCTCGAGCCGGTAGGAGTCCCAGTTCTCGAGCCATTCGCCCCAGAACTGCATCAACCCATCGTGCCCGTGGAAGCTTCGCCCGGTGCGCCCCGGATCGTGAAGCACCACCGCCGGATCGAAGTGCTCCAGGAGCGCTTCGAAGTCGCCCCGGTTGTACGCGTCGATCCCCGCCCGCACGATCTCCTCGTTTGGCGTCGACACGGTCCGCTGCAACCTAGTCGCCCGCGACGTTCTCGGACGCCACGCCCGCCACCTACTCGCCCTCCATCCTCAGCGGTGTCTTCTCGATCGGCTCGGCGAGCAGCATCTCCTTGGTGAAGATCAGGTCGGAGCGGTTGTAGTCCGACATCTCGTAGTCGTGGCCCATCGTGATCGCGTCGAACGGGCACGCCACCTCGCAGTAGCCGCAGAAGATGCAGCGGCTGAGGTTGATCTCGTACACCTCGGCGTATCGCTCCCCGGGCGAGATCCGGTGATCGGGGGTGTTCTCGGCGGCGACCACGCGGATGCAGTCGGCGGGGCAAGCCGCCGCGCACAGCGAGCACCCGACGCACTTCTCCAGGCCGGTGTCCTCGAACCGGTGCAGCTTGTGACGGCCGCGAAAGCGCGGGTACACCGGCGTCTTCTCCTCCGGGTACTGGATCGTCACCGGCCCCTCGACGAGGCGCCCGAACACCGTCTTCAGGCCGCGCAGCGTCTCGCCGAAGGCGCGGTACGCGCCCCCGACCCCACCGGGCTCCGGGCCGCGCTGGACGGAGATCACGTCCGCCGAGTCGAGGTAGGGGAACTGCTCCCAATCCGTCTTGTCGGTATTCAGCTTCGCTTCCATCAGTTGCTCGTTGCTCGTAGCTCGTTGCTCACAGCACGACCACGAGGGTCGCCGTCACCAGCACGTTCAGGGTCGCCAGCGGCAGCAGCACCTTCCACCCGAGCGACATCAGCTGGTCGTAGCGCAGCCGCGGCAGCGTCGCCCGCACCCACATGAACAGGAAGATCAGGGCGATGATCTTGATCAGCATCCAGATCGGGTCGAGCCATCCGGGGCCGGGCCCCATCCATCCCCCGAGGAAGAACGCGGCGGCGATTCCCGAGATCACGAACATCTCGAAGTACTCGGCCATCGCGAACGATGCCGTAGCGCATCCCGCCGTACTCGGTCTGGTAGCCCTGGACGAGCTCCGCGTCCGCCTCCGGAAGGTCGAACGGAGCCCGGTTAGCCTCGGCGAACCCGGCGATCATGAAGATCAGGAAGCCGACTATCTGCGGCACGATGTACCAGACCTCGTCCTGGGCCTCGACGAGACCGACCAGGGAGAGCGTGCCCGCGAGCATGATCGGGCCGAGCAGGGCGAGGCCCATCGAGACCTCGTAGGAGATGAGCTGCGCAGCGGCACGCATCGCGCCGAGGAAGCTGTACTTGGAGCCCGATGCCCATCCGCCCAGCAGCAGGCCGTAGAACGACAGCGAGCCGAACGCGAAGAAGAACAGAACCCCTATCGGAACGTCGATCCCGTAGAAGCCGACCCCGTCCTTGACGTTGCCGAACGGGATGATCGCCAGCGTTATCACGCGCGGAGACGACCACGAGCGCAGGAGCAATGTCGGAGAGGAACGGGACCGCGTTGGCAGGCCGGAAGCCCTCCTTCGAAAGCAACTTGACCGCGTCGGCGGCGGGCTGCAGGAGCCCGTATGGCCCGACCCGGTTCGGTCCGTAGCGTGCCTGGAAGCGGCCGAGCACTTTCCGCTCCATCAACGTCAGCATCGGAATGATCATGAACGCGACCGCGAAGATCACGACCGACTTGACGATCAGGACCCAGGTCGCGTCGACGAAGCCGGTGTCGGCGAAAGGAATCACTTCCCGTCCACCGGAGTGACCTCCACGAGCTCGGCATCGCCGAGCAGGTTCGCGTTGTCGTCCGCCGTGCCGTCGATCAAGAAGCCCGCTCCCCGGCTGCACCCTCGCCCGGACCGCGGCCGTGGCCTGCAGGGCGTAGCCGTTCGAGCTCACCCGGACCGGCTGCCCGTTCTCCACGCCCAGCCGCTCGGCGTCGGCTGGTGCCAGCTCGAGCGTCTGGCGCGGCTCGAGGAAGCGAAGCGCGGGATTGCGCTCGGCCACACGCGCCGGCCCACAGGTCGCGGTAGGTGCCGAGCCGCAGCCGCGAGTCCTCGGGCGGCTCGGCCGCCGTGGTCGTGGGCGGCTCGGCCGGTCCGGGCGCTGCCGAGGGCAGCGTCGCCGCGGCGTCGCGCTGCTGCCATCGCGCGCCCATCGCCCCGATCTCCTCGTGCGTGAGGCCGGCGTAGAACGGGACCTCGCCGGCCAGCCGCTCGAGCACCATCGGCCCGGAGTCGAGCCCGAGCTCGTCGCCGAGCGCGGCCGACAGCTCGACCAGGACCTCCCAGCCCATCCGCACCGCTCCGGGATCGGGGACGCCGGGGCGCAGCCGCTGCACGCGACCGTCGGGATGGGTGACCGTTCCCTCCTTCTCGGCGTGGCTCTCGGCCGGGAAGACGACGTCGGCCCGCGCGGTCGTCTCGTTCTCGAACATCGAGGATCGCGACGACGAAGTCGGCGGCGCCCAACGCCTCTCGCCACCCCTCGGCGTCCGGATAGCCGCGAACCGGGTCGACGTCGAGGAGGATCGCCGCGGTCAGCTCGTCGGACTCCAGCCCGCGCGCGGATCCGCCGCGGCATCTCGACCGGCGGGCGCTCTCGGCGTAGCCGGGCCCGGCGTTCGGGAGGCAGCCGACCTCGCGCAGGCCCGCGCGCGTTTGCCTCGGCCGGCGCCTCGAGCAGCCCCGCGCCCTCGCGATCGCCGAGCGAGAGAGCGCGCGACACCGCGAGCAGCCGCTGCAACCCGCCTCGAGGGTCGCCGGCGAGCCGCCTCCCCAGACCACGATCACCCGCTCGGCGTCGCGCAGCACGTCGGCGACGCTGCTCCGGCCCCCTCGCCGTACGCGCCCGAGCCGGCGGAGGCGCCCTCACCCAGGGCCGCCGCGAGCTCGTCGAGGAAGGCAGCCGCGTCGCCCGGCGCGTAGCGGACCGCCTCGGCCGCGCCGCCGTCGAGCGCGGTGGGTCGCGCCGTCGCGACGGCGAGCCGCGCCCCGTTGCGGCGCAGCGCCTTGCGGATCCGCAGGTCGATGATCGGCATCGAGTGCAGGGGGTCGGCGTCGACGACGAGGATCGCGTCGGCGCGGTCGAGGTCCGAGGTCGCGACCGCGATCTCCGGGCGCGCCAGCTCGAGCCACAGCGCGCGGTCGACGGCGCCGCCCGCGCGCGAGTCGACGTGGGGCGAGTCGAGCGCGCCGCGGACGATCCGCTGGACGAGGTAGCCCTCCTCGTTCGAAGCCTGCCCGCCGACCAGCGCCGCGGCGCGACCTCGCGCCGCGCGCAGCCCAGCGGCGGCGGCCTCGATCGCCTCGGCCCAGGTCGCCTCGCGCAGGTTGCCCGGCCTCGCGCACCATCGGCTCGGTGATCCGCTCAGGCGAGGCGATCATCTGGTAGCCGAACCGGCCCTTGTCGCACAGCCACCCGTCGTCGACGTCCGGGTTGTCGCGCTCCATCACCCGCACGACGCGCTCGTCGCGGACGGTGAACAGCACGTTGCACTGCGACGGGCACAGCGTGCAGATCGAGCCCGCGTCCTCGATCTCCCACGGGCGGGCCCGGAACCGGTACGCCTGCGAGGTCAGCGCCCCCACCGGGCACAGCTCGATGATGTTGCCGTGGAAGGGGGCGATGTAGGGGCGGTCGTCGAACGTGCCGACGAACGTGCGGTCGCCGCGCTCCAGGAGCTGCAGCTGCTCGTCCTCGGAGATCTCCTGGCTGAAGCGGACGCAGCGGTAGCACAGGATGCAGCGCTCGCGGTCGATCTTGACCAGCGGCGACAGCGGGATCGGCTTCTGGAAGTGGCGCTTCGGGTCGGTGAAGCGGTTGCGGCCCGGCCCCCATCCCATCGCGATGTCCTGCAGCGGGCACTCCCCGCCCTTGTCGCACACCGGGCAGTCGAGCGGATGGTTGATGAGCAGGAACTCGACCACCGACTCCTGCGCCGCCTGCACCCGGTCGGTGCGCGTGTACACGACCATCCCGTCGCGCACCGGGGTCGAGCACGCGGTCTGGAGCTTCGGGATTCCCTCGATCTCGACCAGGCACATCCGGCACGCCCCGACGGGATCGCCGAGCTTCGGCTCGTAGCAGAACACCGGGATCTCGACGTCGCCCAGCTTCGCGGCGTCGACGAGCATCGCCCCCTCGGGCGCGCCGACCTCGACGCCGTCGATCACGAACGTGATCTCGCTCGCCGCCTCGCTTGATCCGCGGTCGCTCCATCACGCCGACCTCCATCGGCGCCCACTCCTCGGCCTCCTCGAGCGGGAGGACCGCGGACGCCCGGCCCTCCTCGATCGCCCGCTCGAAGTCGTCCCGGAACTTGCGCACCATGCTGCCCACCGGCATCGCCATCGAGTCGCCGAGCACGCACAGGCAGTTGCCGATGATGTTCTCCTGGATCGACGCGCACACGTCGAGGTCCATCGGCGTCGCGTCGCCGCGGACCACCCGCTCCAGCATCTTCACGGTCCAGTTCGTCCCCTCCCGGCAGGGCGTGCACTTGCCGCACGACTCGTGGTGGTAGAAGCGCGCCGTGCGCAGCGCCATGTGCGGGATCGAGACCGTGTCGTCGGCGATGATGATCGACCCCGACCCGAGCATCGAGCCGGCCTTCTGCATGTCCTCGAAGCTGTACGGGAGGTCGAGCTCGGCGGCGGTCAGGACCGGCGCCGAGGAGCCGCCCGGGATACCACGCCTTGACCTCGCGGCCGGGCGGCGGCCCGCCCGCCAGCCCGAAGATGAGGTCCCGGCTCGAGATCCCGAGCTCGACCTCGTAGTTGCCCGGCCGCTGCACGCGCCCGCTCACCGACACGACCTTGGTGCCCGGCGACTGCTCGGTGCCGAAGCCCTTGAACCACTCCGCCCCCCGGTTGACGATGTGGGGGCAGTTGGACAGCGTCTCGACGTTGTTGATCAGGGTCGGCCCGTCGTACAGGCCCTTGATCGCCGGGAACGGCGGCTTGAGGCGCGGGTTGCCGCGCTTGCCCTCGAGCGAGTCGAGCAGCGCCGTCTCCTCGCCGCAGATGTAGGCGCCCGGCGCCGCGGTGGACGACGAGCTCGACCTGGTGGGGAGTGCCCAGCACCCCCTCGCCGAGGTAACCGGCGTCGTAGGCCTGGGCGACCGCGCGCTCGAGGATGTCGGCGACCTCCGCGTACTCGCCCCTGATGTAGACGAAGCACTTGTTGGCGCCCGCCGCCAGCGCCCCGATCGCGATCCCCTCGATCAGCTGGTGCGGGTTCTTCTGCATCAGCTCGCGGTCCTTGAACGCCCCCGGCTCGGACTCGTCGGCGTTGCAGCACAGGTACTTGTCCATCTCTCCGCGGGGAAGGAAGGAGGCCTTCTTGCCCATCGAGAAGCCGGCGCCGCCGCGCCCCCGCAGGCCCGAGTCCTCGAGCGCGCCGAGCACCTCGTCGGGCTCCATGTCCTTGTAGGCCTTCTCGATCGCGGTGTAGCCGCCGAGCCGCCGGTAGGTGTCGATGTCGGCCAGCCCGGGCTCGTCGATGTTTCGGAACAGCACCCGCGTCTCGTGGGCAGCCATCAGATGCCCTTCCTTGACGCGCGGGTCGGGCTCCGGCTCGGGCCCTGCCTGCCGCGCCGCGGCGCGACAGCCGACTTCTCCGGCAGCGCCTCGGCGCCGGACCGGATCTGCTCGACCACGGTCGCGCGCGTCGCCCGATCTCCAGCGGGCCGACGTAGCGCCGGTCGATCGACGCCATCGGCGCGATGTCGCACGCGCCCATGCACTGGAAGCTCGAGACGAAGAGCTCCCCGTCGTCGGACGTCGCACCCTCGTGCGTCGCCTTCTCGCGGTCGGCTCCGGCGGCGCTCGCAGAACGCCTCGAGCAGCTCGTCCGCGCCCGCCATCCAGCACGAGATGTTCGTGCACACCAGCAGCTCGTGGCGGCCGCCGGGCTCGAGCCGGAAGAGGTCGTAGAAGCTCGCAACCCCCTCGAGGTGGGCGGGGGTGCACCCCGATCACCGCGGCGGCCTGGCGGATGCCCTCCGGGGTGCACCAGCCGTAGCGACGCTGGACCGCCCACAGCGCCGGGTATCGAGGCCGAGCGCGGATCCGGGTAGCGTCGCCATTGCTGCCTCGATCGCCTCGCGCAGGTCGGGCGGGCAATCGACCTCGTGGAGCTCGGGGACCTCGGCCGGCCCGCCCTCGCTCACCGGTCGACACCTCCGATGATCGGATCAAGCATCGCGAGGTTCTGGATCATGTCCGCGACGTAGCCCCCGACCGACATCTCCCGCAGCGCCTGCAGGTTCACGAACGAGGGGTCGCGGAAGTGCACCCGGGCCGGTTTGGCGGATCCGTCCGCGACCACGAAGCAGCCGAGCTCCCCGCGCGGCGATTCGATCGCGTAGTACGACTCGCCGGGAGGGACCCGAAGCCCTCGGTGACGAGCTTGAAGTGGTGAATCAAGGCCTCCATCGACGTCGCGAGCTCGTCTCGCGGCGGCAACACGCACCTTGCGCTCGTCGGCGATGTGCGGGCCCTCCGGAAGCCCTTCGAGCGCCTGCTCGACGATCCTCACCGACTCCCGCATCTCGGCGACCGCACCCGGAAGCGGTCGTAGCCGTCGCCGACCGTTCCCGACCGGGACCTTGAAGTCGAAGTCCGCGTAGGAGAGGCATGGGGTCGTCTTGCGAAGATCCCACGGCTCCCCCGCGGCGCGAAGCAGGGGCCCGTGACCCCGAGCTCCAGAAGCCGCTCGCGAGGCACGATGCCGACGTCCCTCGTCCGGTTGAGGAAGATCTCGTTGCGGTCGAGGATCGCCTCGTACTGGTCGAGCCGGCGTCGGCATCTCCGCGCAGAAGCCGCGGACCTCGCGCGCGAACCCCGCCGGCACGTCCTCGATCACCCCTCCTACCTGGAAGTAGCGGGTGTGCATCCGCTGCCCCGACGACATCTCGAACAGGTCGAGGATCGGTCGCGATCGCGGAAGCAATAGAAGAAGATCGACATCGCACCGAGATCGAGCGCGGAGGTTCCGAGCCACACGAGATGGGAGTGGAGCCGGTTGAGCTCCATGTGGATCACCCGCAGGTACTTGGCGCGGTCCGGGATCTCCAGCTCGAGCAGGCGCTCGACCGCCCCGCAGAACGCCTCCATCTGGAAGTAGTAGGAGAGGTAGTCCATCCGCTCGACGAACGGGATCACCTTCCAGTACGACTTGTCCTCGCAGTTCTTCTCGATCCCCGTATGGAGGTAGCCCATCACCGGCTTCAGGTCGCGGACGACCTCCCCCTCGAGGCTGACGATGAGGCGAAGCACACCGTGGGTCGCCGGGTGGTGGGGACCGAAGTTGACCGTCAGCAGCTCCTGAGCGGGCTCGAGAGCCTCGGCATCGCGTCGGTCCGCTCGATGGGCGAAGCACCGATCACGTCAGCGGCGGAGTCTGCTGTCTGCTGTCTGGCTGTCGGCTGGCTCCGCTCATTCCCACCACGCGGGTGTCTCGACCTCGTTGTGCGTGTACAGGACAGGCTCTCCACCCATCGGGAAGTCACGCCGCTGCGGCCACCCCTCGTAGTCCTCCGGCATCAGGATCCGGCGCAGGTCCGGATGGCCCGCGGAACACGATCCCGAAGAAGTCGTAGGCCTCGCGCTCCTGGAACTCAGCGGTCGGGAACAGCTCCACGCAGGAGTCGATCTCGGGAAGCTTCTCTCCGCCCGGATCGGGAAGCGCCGCCTTGACGCGCAGGCGCTCGACGCGTGACATGCAGAGCAGCTCGTAGTGGACGCCGAACCGGGGCTCGGCAGGGAGGTAGTCGGCGGCGTGGACGCTCGACAGGAAGCGGTACTCCTGGCCGGGTGTGTCGCGCAGCCACCGCAGAGCGTCGACGACGCGCGTCGGACTGACCACGAGCGCGGCCTGGTCGTGCTCGTAGTGGGTGTCGAGGACCGAGCCCTCGAACTTGCCGTTCAGTTCCTGGGCGATCAGCTCGAGACCGGGAGCGTCAGGCACCGGCACCCCCGCGGCGCGCCACCGTTCCCACCGCGCGCCAGGTCCCGCGCGGCGGTGTACGCGTCGCGCTCCTCTTCGGTGGGCTCGATCGGCACGTCACGCGCCCACTCCTCGGTGCCGATCGCGTTGTAGCGCCGCCGCCAGCCCGGGTCCGGGTTGCCCTGGATCATCCGCTGGAGCTTGTTGAAACCGGAGAGCAGCGCCTCGGGGCGGGGCGGGCAGCCCGGGACGTGGACGTCGACCGGCATGAACTTGTCGGCGCCCTGGACCACCGCGTAGTTCGCGAACATCCCCCCCGAGGACGAGCACGCCCCCATCGCGATGGCCCACTTGGGCTCGAGCATCTGGTCGTAGATCCGCCGCACGACCGGCGCCATCTTGATCGACACTCGGCCCGACAGGATCAGCAGGTCTGCCTGGCGAGGCGAAGCGCGCATGTTCTCGGCCCCGAAGCGGGCGCTGTCGTAGCGCGGGGTGACGATCGACATCATCTCGATCGCACAGCAGGCGAGGCCGAACGTGGCTGGGAAAATCGAATTCGCCCGCCCCCAGTTCAGGGCGCGCTGCAGGGTCGTGGCAACGACCGAGTCCTCGACATGGCGCTCCAGCTCGGGCCCTTCGAGATCGCCACGCAACATGTCGCGAGCGCGGAGCTGGCGGGCGCGAAACTCCGGCGGGGCGCCCGGCTCATCGAGCGACGCGAGCTCGCGCAGCTTCTCGCGCTTTACCTCCAATCCAGAGCACCCCTCCGCCAGACGAACACCAACGCGACCAGCAGCAGGACTACGAAGACCAGGATCTCGGCGAGCACGAAGACGCTGTCGGCCGCCTTGAGAATCACCCCGACCGGATACAGGAACACGACCTCGATGTCGAACAGGATGAACAGCATCGCGATCATGTAGAAGCTGATCCCGAACCGGAACGTGCGGGAGACCTCGGATGGGAGGCCGCACTCGTAGGGCTCGGTCTTCGCCTTGTTCGGGCGGCGCGGTCCGAGTACGTGGTTGAGCGAAACCAGGGCCCCCCCGGCGATCAGCCCGAGGCCGGCGAAGACGATGACGGGGAGGTAGGCCTTAAGCAAGGGCCGTGCTGTTATACACCAACTTTGTGGCAGAGTGTTACATAGTGATTTTCCGCATCAGGAAAGGGATTGCGGAGGGTCACGTAACGCCTTGTGCCGGACCCGGTAAGTAGGGCGCGTGGACACGGTCCATCTCGTCCTCGGGGTCGCCGTCATCGCCCTGAACCTGCTCGCGGGCGCGTGGGGCGGGGTCGCATGGCTGCAGCAGCGACCGTCGGTCAGCTTCTGGTACATGCTGCGCGCGGCACAGGTCGCGGTCGTGCTCCAGGTGCTTGCCGGCGGGATCCTCGTCCTGCTCGGCGAGGAGGCCAGCGGCGCCCTGCACTACATATACGGGCTCGCCCCGCTCGTCGTCTCGCTGCTCGCCGAGGGGGCGCGCGGCGGGGCCGCCGAGCGAGAGCTGGGCGAGGTCGACTTCCAGACTCTTCCCCGCGAGCGCCAGCGCCTCGTCGCGCTCGCGATCGTCCGCCGCGAGATGGGAATCATGGCCCTGTCCGCGATCGTGATCTTCTTCCTCGCGCTGCGCGCGGCGGGGACGAGCGACGCGTTCTGATCCCGGGCCCGGCGCCGAGTGACGAGTTTGGTAGTCGATGGGCTACCGAATACGTCACTCGGCCGCCCTACGGCGCCTCGCTGAGCGGCATGTACGCGCCCTCGTAGAAGACCAGCGGGTCGCCGTCCCCGGCGGCGGCGTCGAGGACCGCGCCGGTGACGATCACGTGGTCGCCGCCGGAGATCACGTCCCGCACGTCGCACGCGGCCCACAGCAGGATCCCGTCGAGCGCCGGGATGCCATCGCGCTCGCTCCACGCGATGCCCTCCCACTTCTCGTTCATCTCGAGCTTGGTCGCGAACGAGCGCGCGACCTTCGCCTGGCCGGCGCCCAGCACGTTGACCCCGAAGCGTCCCGCGTGCTCGACCGAGCGCAGCGTGCGGGAGCCGCGGTCGAGCGCGGCGAGCATCAGCGGGGGATCGAGCGAGAGCGATAGCACGGCGTTGGCGGTCAGCCCCGAGGGCCCGTCGGGGCCGAAGGCGGTGACGACCGTGACCGCCGTCGGCATCCGAGCCATCGCCCGGCGGAAGGCGTCGGGGCGAACCCCCTCGGCCTTGCCGGTGGCCCCCTCGGGGGTCGTCTCGGGCTCTCGCGAAGCCATCCCCCGACACCTTATGATCCCGCCGCGTGCGCCCCGTTCTCGTCCTGATCCCGGTCGCTGCGGCGCTTGTGTTCGGCGCTTGCGGGACCGAGAGCATTTCGGTGCCCGAGGACGACCCGACCCACGCGGGCGCGGTGCTGTTCTCCGAGCGCTGCTCCGGGTGTCACACGATCTCCGCCGCCGGCACCCAGGGCTCCGGGAACCGCGAGCATCGCAACCAGGGACCGAACTTCGACCAGCGGCAGATCAGCTACCAGGACGCGCTGTTCGCGATCCGAAACGGCGGCTTCTCCGGCGCGATCATGCCGCAGAACATCGTCGTGGGGGACGACGCGAAGTCGGTCGCCCGCTTCCTTGAGGAGTGGTCGGGGAGCGACGTCGAGGAGCCGCCGCAGCCCGGCGGGTCGGAGGGCTCGGCACAGTCCGAGGCCCCGTAGGCGATCAGCCCGGAGGTCGGGCGTGCTCGACCTGAAGCGCATCCGCGACGACCCGGAGGCCGTCAAGGCGGCGCTCGCGCGCCGGGGAGCCGCCGGCGAGATCGACGAGCTGCTGCGGCTCGACGAGCGCCGCCGCGAGCTCCTCCCCGAGGTCGAGGGCGGAAGGGCGCGCCAGAATCAGGCCTCGGAGGCGATCGCCGAGGCGAAGCGCGCGGGGCGGGGGGCAGAGAGCGAGATCGCCGAGATGCGGGAGCTCGCGGCCGAGATCAAGCGGCTCGAGCGTGAGCTCGCGGAGGTGGAGCGCGAGCGCGACGAGCTCGCGCTGACGCTGCCCAACCTGCCCGACCCGGACGCCCCCGAGGGAGAGTCCGAGGAGGACGCCACAGTGCTTCGCGAGGTCGGCGAGCGGCCCGAGTTCGAGTTCGAGGTCCGCGACCACCTCGAGCTAGGCGAGCGCTGGGGTCTGATCGACATGGCGCACGCGGCGCGCGCGTCGGGCTCCCGGTTTGCCTACCTGATGGGCGACCTGGTGATGGTCGAGCTGGCGCTGGTGCGCTTCGCCCTCGGGCTGCTCGCCGCGGAGGGCTTCGTCCCCGTGGTTCCGCCGGTGCTGGTCAGGGAGCGGGCGCTCGAGGGCACAGGTGTCTTTCCGGGCGACCGGGAGATGATCTACGAGATCCCGCGCGACGACCTCTTCCTCGTCGGGACCTCGGAGGTCTCACTCGCTGCGCTGCACATGGACGAGATCCTCGCGGCCGAGGATGTGCCCCGGCGCTACGCCGGCTTCTCGACCTGCTTCCGGCGCGAGTCCGGCGCCGCCGGGAAGGACACCCGGGGGATCTTCCGCGTGCACCAGTTCGACAAGGTCGAGATGTTCTCGTTCGTGGAGCCGGCGAGCTCGGCCGAGGAGCACGAGCGCCTGGTCGGCATCGAGGAGCGGATCCTGCAGTCGCTCGAGATTCCCTACCGCGTCGTCGACATCGCGGCGGGCGACCTCGGTGCCTCGGCCGCACGCAAGTTCGACTGCGAGGGCTGGATCCCCAGCCAGGATCGCTACCGGGAGCTGACCTCGTGCTCGAACACGACCGATTTCCAGGCGCGGCGCCTCGGCTGCCGCTACCGGCCCGCCGAGGGAGCGTCGCCGGAGCCGCTGCACACCCTGAACGGCACCGCGGTCGCCGTCGGCCGCACCCTGATCGCGATCATCGAGAACCACCAGGACGCCGAGGGTCGGATCTCGATTCCCGCTGTGTTGGAAACGCACGGCGCTCCGTCAACGATTCCCTCGACCCAGCAGTGACCGCGCGATGTGCTCCTTGGCTCACGCGAACCGCACGATTTGCTTGCAAATCGGGCGTTTGATCATTCCTCGTCCAGCTTGAGCGCCGCCGAGTTGATGCAGTAGCGCTGCCCGGTCGGCTCGGGCCCGTCCTCGAACACGTGGCCGAGATGGCTCCCGCAGCGCGCGCACAGGACCTCCGTGCGCCGCATCATCAGGCTGTCGTCGGGCCGGGTGATCACGTTCTCGTCCTCCATCGGGTCCCAGAAGCTCGGCCACCCGGTGCCGGAGTCGAACTTCGTGTCGGAGCTGAACAGCTCCAGCCCGCAGGCCCGGCACCGGTACACGCCGTCCTCCTTGGCGTCGTTGTAGATCCCGGTGAACGGCGGCTCGGTGCCCGCCTCGCGCAGGATCTCGTACTCCTCGGGGGTGAGCTCCGCGCGCCACTCTTCCTCGGTCTTCTCCACCTTCTCCATCTCGGCTTCCTCCTTGTCTGGGCGGTGCCCAACACGATACGAGGCCGAACGTTTGGCGCTGCTCCGACGGGGGACGAGGCCCGATCGAACCAGAACGGGCACAGCCGCGGCAAGGCCAAGCGACAGGCCGCGATTCGCTCGAAGTAAGCCGCGGCGCCTAGTATGCGCGCGCGGTGGCCGACGTCTTCTTCGAGTCCGACCGTGCCGAGTTCGTCCCCACCGAGCTCACGCGCGGGCCGTGGGACCCCGATGCGCAGCATGCAGGCCCGCCGGCCGGCCTGCTGGCGCGCGAGATCGAGCGCCAGGCCGCCGCCGAAGGGGACGGGACGGCCCAGGTCGGCCGGATCACGTTCGAGATCCTGCGCTCCGTCCCGCTGGCGCCGCTGACGGTCGCGATCGAGGTGCTTCGCCCCGGCCGGCGCGTCGAGCTCGTCGAGGCACGTCTCAGCGACGCCGAGGGCGAGGTGATGCGCGCCACCGCGTGGGTGCTGCGTCCCGATTCGGTCGAGATCCCGCCGGGGTTGGCGAGCGACCACGTCCCCCCGGGGCCCGATGCAGGCGAGCCCAAGGACTTCTTCGACACCGGACAGAGCGTCGGCTACCACACGGCGATGGAGTACCGGTTCGTGGCCGGTGGCTTCCTCGAACCGGGCCCGGCGATCGTGTGGATGCGGATGCGCCACCCGCTGATCGCGGGCGAGCCACCGAGCCCGCTGCAGCGCGTGCTGGTCGCCGCCGACTCCGGGAACGGCGTCAGCGCCACCCTCGACTTGCGCCGCTACCTGTTCATCAACGTGGACCTCACGGTGCAGCTCCACACCCTCCCGGTGGGCGAATGGGTCTGTCTCGACGCGATCACGATCCCGCAGCCGACCGGGGTGGGACTCGCCGACACGGCGCTGTACGACGAGCGCGGCCCGATCGGCCGCGCGACCCAGACGTTGCTCGTCGGCGAGCGGCCCGCCGGGTAGTCCGGACCGAGGCGCCGCCGAGATGCGGCGGCGCCTCGATCGCGTGGGCGCCTCAGGCGGCCGATTCCGAGGCGCCCGAATACTGCAACGAGCCGGGAGTCGTGAGCAACTCCCCCGTCTCCAGCAGGGTCTTGAGGCCGGAGAGGATCTGCGGCCAGCCGCCGTAGAGCTCGGCGTGTGCGCCCTCGCGGAGCTCGTCGTGAATCACGGTCAGCCGGCATGAATCGCCGACCGGCTCGATCTCCCACGTCACCCTCGAGGCCCCCTCGGCCTTGACCTCGTCGCTCCACAGCGCCGTGAAGCTCTGGACGAGCCGGCGCGGCGGATCGACCTCCAGGTTCTCGCCCTGTGCGATGTCGATCACCCCCGGAACCGAGGCCTTGTACTCGGAGCCGGGCGTCCAGTCCGAGTGGGTCTGGACTCCGAAGCTGTACTTCGCTCTCATCTCGGGGTCGGTGATCGCCTCCCAGAGGCGCTCCGGGGTCGTCTTGATGTAGATCTCGAACACCTTCTCCATCGTCTTGCCCTCCAGTCTGTTCTTGAGGCCGCTGAGCCCAGCGGCCCAGGGCTCGGCGTACTTGCTCACCCAGCGGTCGTGGACGAGCCGGATCGGGACGGGGTTCAGGAAGTGGAGCTTCTCGCGCCCACGCCGCCGCGTGACCACGAGGCCCGCCTCCTCGAGCACCCGCAGGTGCTTCATGACGCCGAAGCGCGTCATCGGCGCCCTGCGCTCGACGAGCGCGCTCAGCGTCTGGCCGTCCTGCTCGAACAGCTCGTCGAGCAGGCTGCGTCGCGTCGGGTCGGCCAGCGCCTTGAACACCGCATCCATGGTGGGATGATACGTGACCGTTTGGTCACCTGTCAAGCCTAAGCCGAAGCTGGGACGAGCTCGTCGAGCGCATTGCCGAGCCCGGACAGGTCCCGAAGCTCGCGCGTCGGCGCCACGTCGACCCGCTCGGCGAGGCGGTTGATCCACACGCAGGGGATGCCGAGCTCGACGGCGGGGCGCATGTCGTGGAAGACGCTCGCCCCCACGTGCACGTGGAGCGCAGGGTCGGCGCCGGTTCGCTCGTAGAAGGCGTCCCAGTGCCCTCGCGCCGGCTTGTAGGAGCCGATCTCGGAGGCCACGATCGCGAGCTCGAACGGGACGCCGATGCGCTCCATCGATGCGTCGATGAAGTCGCGGTCGGTGTTGGAGAGGATCACGAGGCGCCACCCCCGGCCGCGCGTATCGACCAGCGCGTCCGGCACCTCACCGAACACGGGCCATGAGGGCAGAGACCGCCCCAGCGCGTCGGCCTCGTCCGCCGGGAGATCGATTCCCTCCTCGTCCACCAGGCGCGACAGGACCGAAGCCATCACGCCCCGGTAGCCCATCGTCGGGTCCTGCTCCTGGACGATCGGCTCCAGCTCGTGATAGCGGGCAAGCATCCGCGGCCCCTCCGGCTCGCCGAAGATCCGGCTCAGCTCGGCGAGCAGCCCGCCGTTCCAGTCGATCAGCGTCCCGTAGCAGTCGAACGTCGCCCAGCGGCCGCGATCGTGGTTCATCGCGGCAGCCTACCCAGGAAACGGGCATAGTCTTCTATGACGGCAAGAAGGCGGAATGAGCGTACAGGGATCAGAGTCAGCGACCTGCGGCAACTGCGGCGCCCCGAATCCGAGTGATTCGCGATTCTGCGGGTCGTGCGGCATGAGCCTCGAGCGGCCGCAGCAGTGTCCGGGTTGCGGCGCCGAGAATCCCGCCGGCCAGCGCTTCTGCAACTCCTGCGGGCAGGCGCTCGCAGGGCCACAGGCGCAGGCGAGCGAGGCGCCGGTCGAGGCCGAGGCGACACAGCTCGAGGGCGAGCGCAAGCAGGTGACGGTGCTGTTCGCCGACGTCAATGGCTCGATGGACATGGCCGAGCTGGTCGACCCGGAGGAGTGGCGCGAGATCATGCAGCGCTTCTTCTCGCTGCTCTCCGACGGCGTCCGAAGGTTCGAGGGCACGGTCGACAAGTTCACCGGCGACGGGATCATGGCCCTTTTCGGCGCCCCGATCGCGCACGAGGATCACGCGCCTCGGGCGTGCTTCGCGGCGCTCCACATCGGCGAGCTGGTCTCCGAGTACGCCGGCGAGCTTCGCCGCGCCAAGGGCCTCAACTTCTCGGTCAGGATCGGCATCAACTCGGGCGAGGTGGTCGCCGGCGCGATCGGAGAGGAGGGAGAGCCGGAGTACACGGCCGTCGGCCACACGGTCGGCCTGGCGCAACGCATGGAGACGCTCGCGGAGCCGGGCAAGGCCTACCTCACCGAGCACGCCGCGAAGCTCGCTCATGGCTACCTGGAGCTCAAGGATCTCGGGGAGTTCGACGTCAAGGGAGCGAGTCGTCCGATCCAGGTCTTCGAGCTGATCGGAGCGGGGTCGGCGCGATCTCGACTCGACCTCTCTCGGGAGCGCGGGCTGAGCCGGTTCGTGGGCAGGGCCGAGGAGATGAAGGTCCTCGAGGACGCGCTCGCGCGCGCCGAGCAGGGCCGCGGAGGGGTGATCGGGATCGTCGCCGAGCCGGGGGTCGGCAAGAGCCGGGTCTGCCATGAGTTCACCGAACGCTGCAGGGCGCGTGGAATCGAGGTCTACGAGGCGCAGGCGCAGGCGCACGGCGAGGCGATCCCGTTCCTGCCGGTCCTGCAGATGCTGCGCGGCTACTTCGGGATCGAGGATCGCGACTCCGATCGCGTCGCCCGCGAGAAGATCGCGGGGCGGTTGCTGCTGCTCGATCCGGAGTTCGCCGACGATCTGTCGCTCGTCTTCGACTTTCTCGGCGTGCCCGACCCCGAGCGACCGGCGCCACAGGTGAGCGCCGAAGCCAGGGACCGGCTGCTCCGCGGCGTGATCCGGCGGCTATATCGGGCACCTGGGCGCAGGGATGTGGTCGTCAGCGTGATCGAGGACCTTCATTGGATGGACGCGGGCAGCGAGGGCCTCCTCGCGGAGACGATCTCCGCGGTGGAGGGGACCCAGACGCTGGCCGTGGTCAACTTCCGGCCGGAGTACGAGGCCGATTGGACCGACTCGCCCATCTACCGGCGCATCTCGCTGGTCCCGCTCGGCCTCGAGTCGACCAGGGAGCTGCTCGAGGACCTCGCCGGCAACGATCCGTCACTGGACGGGCTCGCCGAGCTGACCCACGAGCGCACCGGGGGCAATCCGTTCTTCATCGAGGAGGTCGTGCGCGAGCTGGTCGAGGCCGGATATCTGGAGGGCGACCGCGGCTCCTACCGGCTGACCAAGCCCGTCGACGACACCAGGGTGCCGCCCACCGTCCAGGCGATCCTGGCCGCCCGAATCGACCGCTTGGCGACCGCGAAGGCTCTCCTGCAGGCCGCCGCCGTGATCGGAAAGGAGGTCCCCGAGCCGGCGCTGCGGCTGGTCGCGGGCGTCGACGACGACGCGATCGAGGAAGCGCTGAAGGAGCTGATCAGCGCCGGCTTCCTCTACGAGGCAGAGATCTACCCGGAGCGCGTGCTCGCCTTCAGCCACCCGCTGACCCAGGAGGTCGCCTACGGATCTCAGCTCGGCGAGCAGCGGGCCGCGGCCCACGCCGCCACCGCCCGGGCGACGATCGAGCTCAACCCCGATCGCCACGACGAGCTCGCGGCGCTGATCGCCCAGCACCTCGAGCAGGGGGGCGAGACCCTCGAGGCGGCGCGCTGGAGTGCCCGCGCCGCCCATTGGGCCGGCTACGCCCATCCTCGTGACGCCCTCCGTCTGTGGGCGAAGGTCGCGGAGCTGGCCGGCGAGCTTCCCGAGGACGAGGAGACCCTGTCGTTGGGCGCGTTCTCACGCCTGCTCCAGCTCGACTATGCGTGGCGGCTCGGGATGGAGAAGGAGCGCGTCGACTCACTGGTCGAGGAGGCCCGCGAGATCGCGACCAAGAGCGGGGACCTTCGCTCGCTGACCATGTTGCGGATGCTCGAGTCGGCGCGTCCGGGCCTGCTCGTTCACACCGCCGAGTGGACCGCGGCCGTCGCCGAGGCGATTGCGCTGGCCGACGAGTCGGGCGACGACGCCCTTCGCATGGCGATACGGACCGCGGGCTCCTACGCATCCCTGGTTTCCGGCGAGTTCGACCGAGCTGAGCGGCTGATCGACGAGGCGCTCGAGATCGCCGATGGGGACCACGGCGCCGGCGCCGGGATCGTGATCGGGTGCCCGTATGCGTGGGGCCTGATGGCGAAGGCGGTGATCCAGCGAGATCGTGGCGAGCTCGACACCGGTGAGGAGCTGTTCGCGTCGGCTCTGCGGATCGCGGGCGAGCAGGGCGATCCCGAGACCGAGGGCTGGGCCCGCGGCAGCCTGGCCGTGCTGATGGTCCTGCGGGGCGACCTCGACGCCGGGCTCGCGCTGGCGCAGCGCAACTACGAGCTCACCGAGCGTCTCGGCGACGTCTTCTCGCGACAATGGGCGCTGGTCTACCTCGGGCTGGTGCACCTGGAGCGAGGGGACGCCGAGTCCGCTCTCGATTACGTGGAGCGCGGCGATCGGCTGTACCGAGAGGCGATGGGAAACGGTGGTGAGGCGGAGGCGCTGCGGACGGCGCTGATCGCGGAGGCGCTGCTGGCGCTCGGCAGGGTCCCGGAGGCGCTGAAGCGGGCCGAGCAGGCCGCCGCCGTGGCCCGCGAGCGCGCCCTGCTCTGGAGCTTGCCGCGCGCGCTTCGCATCCTCGCCCGGGCGCGCATCGCCTCGGATGAGCCGGGTGTGGAAGAGGCTCTCGCGGAGGCCGAGGAGGTGGCGATCCGCAATGGCCACGCGATCGAGCTCGACGCGATCCGCGCGATCCGCGACGCGGCTCCGACCACCTAGCCGAGCTGAAGATGTCGCAGGAGAACATTGAGATCGCGATGCGTGCGAATGCGGCTTTCAATAGCGGCAACCCCAATGAGGCTCTGGAGTTCTTCTCCCCCGACGCGGAGCTGCGGGATCTGGCCAACGCGCCCGACCAGGCCAGCGATGTCAAGGGAATCGACGCGATCCGCGAGGCGTGGACCCTGTGGAGTGCAGCGTTCGATGAGTTGCGCGCCGACGTCGAGGAATGGACTGATGCGGGGGACGCCGTGATCGGCGCAGTCCACTGGCAGGGTCGTGGAAAGGCGAGCGGCATGTCGATCGACGTGCGCCAATTCGACGTCTACGAATTTCGAGCTGGACAGATCGTTCGCGCCACCCTCGGTCTCAAATCCATGGAGGAAGCCCTCCGCTCGGTATAAGTCGAGGCGTGACGATCAGCCGGGCGGTGCCCAACATCCGCACCGATCGGCCCGCCGAGACGCTTCGCCCTACCCGCAGCCCGTGTTGTTCCCGCAGCTCGAGCACGTGTAGCACGAGCCGGTTCGCTGCATCATGCCGCCGCACTGATCGCAGGCGGGGCCGAGGTCGCCACCGGCGAGCTTCGCGGGGACGACCGGAGGGGTGTCGGTCATCGCCTGCGCGGCAGGGACCGGGGCGCTCGCCGCGGTCGGTGAGTCGCCGCCGTTGGCGCCCTTCGCCTTGGCCGCCGCATCACCGCCGCCGTTACCGCCACTGCCCTCCGCGTGGCCGTTGCCGCCGCCGTTGCCATCGCCCTCGCCGGCGAACAGCGACTGCTGCGCCTCGCGGCGGGCGCGCACCTCGTCGGTCAGGATCCCGAGCTCCTCGAGCGCGTCGATGTCCTCCATGAAGCGGCTCGCCAGCCACCGCATGATGTAGTCGGGCATCGACTTCGCGAACGGGATCTCCGGGTTCCTGGTGATCCCCTCGGGCTCGAAGCGCATGTAGCTGAACTTCTGCACGAACACCTCGAGCGGGACGCCGTACTGGAGGCCGATCGAGATCGCGGTCGCGAACGCGTTCATCATCCCGCGCAGCGTCGAGCCCTCCTTGCCGATGTCGGTGAGGAAGATCTCGCCGAGCGACTTGTCGTCGTACATCCCGGCCGTGATGTAGCCCTCCTGCTGGCCGATCGAGAACTTGTGCGTGATCGATTCGCGAGTTCGCGGCATCTTGCGGCGCACCGGCTGGCGCGAAGCCGGCTCCTCCGTCACGGCGGCCTCGGCGGACTCGTCCTTCTTCTCGCCCGCGTCGGTGCGCAGCGCCTGCGCCGTCTTCGACCCGTCGCGGTAGATCGCCAGCGCCTTGAGGCCGAGCTTCCAGCCCTGGGTGTAGGCGTCGGCGATGTCCTCGACGCTGGCCGTCTCCGGCAGGTTGACGGTCTTGGAGATCGCGCCCGAGATGAACGGCTGCACCGCGGCCATCATCTTGATGTGGCCGGTGTGCGAGATCGCCCGCTCGCCGACCGCGACGTCGAACACCTCGAGGTGCTCGTCGCGCAGCTCCGGCGCGCCGATGATCGTGTTCTGCTCGTTGACGTACGCCACGATCTGCTCGACCTGCTGGTCTGAGTAGCCGAGCGTGCGAAGCGCCATCGGGACGGTGCTGTTGACGATCGTCATCTGCCCGCCGCCGACCAGCTCCTTGAACTTGACGAGCGAGAAGTCGGGCTCGATCCCGGTCGTGTCGCAGTCCATCAGGAAGCTGATCGTCCCGGTGGGGGCGAGCACCGTCGCCTGGGCGTTGCGGTACCCGTCGCGCTCGCCGAGCTCGACGGCTTCGTCCCACGTGCGGCGCGCCGCGTCGAGCAGGTTCTGCTCGACGAAGTCGTCGTCGATCTCGTACGCCGCGTCGCGGTGCATCCGCATCACGTTGTTGTGCGGCTCACGGTTGAGCTCGTACTCGTCGTACGGGCCCATCGCCCCCGAGATCTCGGCCGAGTGGCGGTACGCGCGCCCCGTCATCAGCGCCGTGATCGCCGCCGCCACGGAGCGACCCTGGTCGGAGTCGTAGGCGACGCCGTCCGACATCAGCAGCGCGCCCAGGTTCGCGTACCCGAGCCCGATCTGGCGGAAGGCGCGCGCGTTGCGGCCGATCTGCTCGGTCGGGTAGCTCGACGGCCCGACGACGATCTCCTGCGCCAGGAACATCACGTCGACCGCGTGCGAGAAGTCGGCGACGTCGAACGTCCCGTCGGCGTTGCGGAACTTCATCAGGTTGAGCGACGCCAGGTTGCAGGCGGAGTCGTCGACGTGCATGTACTCCGAGCACGGGTTGGACGCGTTGATCCGCCCCGAGTTCGGGCTGGTGTGCCAGCGGTTGATGATGCTGTCGTACTGGACGCCCGGGTCGGCGCAGCGCCATGCTGCGTCGGCGATCTGGCGCATCAGCTGGCGTGCGTCGAGCGTCTCCAGCGGCTCACCCGTGAGCCGCGCGGTCAGGTTCCAGTCCTCGCCGGCCTCGACGGCCTGCATGAACTCGTCGGTCACGCGGACCGAGTTGTTGGCGTTCTGGTACTGGATCGAGGAGAAGGCGTCGCTGTCGAGCCGCATGTCGAACCCGGCTTCGCGCAGCGCCAGCGCCTTGTCCTCCTCGTTGGCCTTGCACCAGATGAAGTCCTGGATGTCGGGATGGTCGACGTCGAGCACGACCATCTTCGCCGCGCGGCGGGTCTTGCCGCCCGACTTGATCGTGCCGGCCCACGCGTCGGCGCCGCGCATGAACGAGACCGGGCCCGACGCCAGGCCGCCCTTGGAGAGCTGCTCCTTCGAGGAGCGGATGTTGGAGAGGTTGATCCCGGAGCCAGATCCGCCGCGGAAGATCATCCCCTCCTTGGTGTTCCAGTCGAGGATCGACTCGATCGTGTCCTCGACGCTGAGGATGAAGCACGCGGAGCACTGCGGCGTCTCCTCGAAGCCGACGTTGAACCACACAGGGCTGTTGAAGGCCGCCTTCTGGTGAAGCAGGATGTGGGTCAGCTCGGCCTCGAACGCTTCGGCGTCCGCATCGCTCGCGAAGTAGCCGCCCTCGCGGCCCCAGGTCGCGATCGTCCCGGCGACGCGGCCGATCATCTGCTTCACGGAGCTCTCGCGCTCCGGCGAGCCGAGCGGCCCGCGGAAGTATTTCTGCGCGACGATGTTCGTCGCGTTCTGCGACCAAGTCTTCGGGAACTCGACGTCGCGTTGCTCGAAGGCGGGGTTCTCGGGATCGCCGATCAGCGCGTCGCGAAGCTCCCACTCCACCTCGTCGAAGGGGTGGGTCCCGGCCGTCGTGTAGCGGCGCTCGATCGCCAGCCCGCTCGTCCCTGTCCTTCCGTCCTTTGCAGCGGTTTTACTCATCAAGTCCTCTCCTCGAAGCAGCTTTGCGCGGTAACTCTGCATCCTTTCCAACGGACCGGACGGACCCGGTCTGGCCACTCGCTGCAATTTCCGGGTTCGGCGACGGGAGGGTTCCCGCGAACTGCATGTAGGCGCCGGGATCGAGCCCGCGCAGGTCGTTCATGCACAGCTCGCCGATCCGCTCGGCGTGGAGCTCGCCGCCGGCGCGCTCCGCCTCGCCCTGGACGTGACGGACGATCGTCTCGACCTCCTCGGCCGACACGGGGCGCTTGTGGGCGGCCCGCAGGAGCGCCGCCCGGAGCTTGTCGCGGTCGAAGCGCTGCCGCGCGCCGGTGCGCTTGATGACATAGAGCGGCCCCGGCTCTCGGCGCTCGAAGGTGGTGAAGCGCCGCCCGCACCCGGCGCACTCGCGGCGGCGGCGCACAGCGGCGCCGTCGTTCGCGCGACGACTCTCGAGCACGTGGGTGGCAGCGCTGCAACTGGGGCAATCCACAGACCTACATTCTACTAGCGCTGGTGGTTTCCTTCTTCAGCTAGCCGCTATATGTAGCGCGCCAGTGCGTGGATGTGATTCATCTTCACCACGGAGCCTGCGCGTTCGTTAGGCTCGGCTTCGATGGGGGATCAGGAGCACAGGCGGCCATCGGCGAAGGAGCGCGTCGCCGAGGCCCGCGACGCCGCGACCCAGCGGGCCAGCGATGCGCGGGACGCCGCCACCCAGCGGGTCACCGACGCACGCGACGCCGCCGCGGAGCACCTCGCCGACGCCAGGGCGACCGCGTCGGAGTTCATCGAGCGCCAGAAGCCGCGCTTCCGCGGCGTGTCGCACCAGTGGGCGTTCTTTATCTCCCTCGTAGCCGGCGCGGGCCTGGTCGTCGCGGCGCCGACGCCGCGTGCCACGATCGCCGTCGGCATCTATGCGGTGTCGCTGTCGGCGCTGCTCGGGGTCAGCGCTCTATATCACCGCGTCGACTGGGCCCGTCCGACCGTGCGCCGCTGGATGCGCCGGCTCGACCACTCGATGATCTTCCTCCTGATCGCCGGCACCACGACGCCGTTCTGCGTGCTCGTCCTCAGCGGCGCTCTCGCCGACGCGATCCTGATCGCCGTGTGGGCCGGCGCGGCGGCGGGGATCGTCGTCGAGCTGATCTGGGTCGAGGCGCCGAAATGGGTTTCGACGATCGTCTACGTCGCGGTGGGCTGGATCGGCGCGCTGGGCTTCCCTGCCATCGTTGTCACCGCGGGGGTCGGCGCCGGCATCCTGATCGCCCTCGGCGGGGCGCTGTACACGGCCGGCGCCGTGGTCTACGCCCGCCAGCGCCCCGACCCAAGGCCCGCCACCTTCGGCTACCACGAGATCTTCCACGTGCTCGTTATCGCGGCCGCCATTGCCCACTTCGCTGCGATCGCCCTGTACGCGCTGCCGGCGGGCTAGCGCCGAGCGAACTGGCGGTGGAATCCGGTCCTCAGCGGGCCGCGGGGTCCGCTCACCGGGCCGAAGTCAACCCAGGCGCGGCGGCGTGAGCCTCCTTCGCCGCCGCGATAAGCGCGCGCACCTCGTCCTCGCGGCCGCCCTCCCGCAACAGCTCGACCGGGTCGGGGTCGCCGTTGACGATCGACTCGAAGAACTGCTTGCGGTCCTGGTAGGTCGGCAGCGTCGCCTTCGCCCACCCGCGCTCGTCGTTGAGCAGCATCGCGAGGCGCGCGTAGGGCTCGCCGAACTCCTCACCGATCTCGTGTTTCAGCCGCTTGGCGAGCGCCGGCGAGGCGCCCGAGGTCGAGATCGCGATCGCGAGCGGGCCGGTGCGCACGATCGCGGGGAGGATGAAGTTGCACAGCGGCGGCACGTCGACGACGTTGACGAGCATCGGGCGCCGCTCGGCGTCATCGTGGACGGCGATGTTGACCTCGGTGATGCTGGTCGCGGCGATCGCCACCAGGCAGCCCTCGAGGTCGGAGCTCCGGTACTCGCGGCGCTCCCACCGGATCGAGCCCTCGGCCGCGTACTCGGCCAGCTCCGGGACCGCGTCGGGCGCGACCAGGGTGACGTCGGCGCCGCACGCCAGCAGGCCCTCGACCTTCTCCAGCCCCACCTCGCCGCCGCCGACCACGAGGCAGCGGCGACCCTTGAGCAGCAGGCAGGCTATATAGAGCGGCGTGTCCAGCATCCCGCGCACACAGGACTGGTCGCAGATCCCCTTGCGGAGCTGGCACACGCACTCCTTGCCCTTGTAGGCCTGCGCGGGCATCGGTCTGTCACAGGGTAGTCAGACCCCTAATCAAGCGCGCGATGTGCGAGCACATCGCGCGGTTTGGCGCCGGGCCTACACGTCTCGCATGCCCGAGACCGCGAGCGTGACCGCGATGACGATCTGAAGCGCCGCGAGAAGCTGTGCTCCGAGGGCCGGCGGAAGCCACGCCCTCCTCGTCGCGGCGATCGCCAGGATCGGCAGCGTCAGCCCGGCCGCGGCGAGAGCCCTGCCCGTCGACTCGTCGGCTCCGAAGCTGAGCGCAACGCATGCGAGCTCGGGAGTGACCAGCACCGCGGCGAACGGACCTGCGACCGCGTTCGGCCACACCAGCGTGCGGATGCCGGTGACCGCGAGCACGAGCCCCGCGGCGATGCGGAACGACTCGGGGCTGATCGAGAGCGCGTCGAGCAGATCGTCCGCGAACACCGTGGCGAGGACGACCAGCACGACGCCGGCGGCCAGGGCGAGCCCGACCGTCGAGGGCCGCGGCGTGGACTGCTCGCGAGCGAGCGCGACGCGCCCCGCGTTGGTCGTCGCGAGGAACCCGGCGACGAGGAAGCCGAAGCTCACCGCAGGACCTCGCGCGCCCCCAGCAGCGCCGCGATCGCGTGCTGCTGGTCGTCCATCTGGGTGTAGCCGTCGGCGAACCACGCGCCGCGGGCGAGCGGATTCGGGCGGTCCGGGCCGCACCTGCCGGTCGACGAGGACGCCCGCTTGCAGGCCACGCGATCGCCGAGCCTCCCGCGGAGGTCCGCGAGCCGCGGCTCGGTGCCCGCCAGCCGCCACAGGGCGGCGGCGGCCTCGCCGTCGGTTCCCAGCGACGCGCCCGACTCCGACAGCCGGTTCAGCGCGCTGCCCTGGTGCTGCGATTCGTAGCGGATCAGGTAGCCGAAGTAGCCGGCCAGCCAGCGCGCGTACTCCACCTCGGTCCCGGTCAGCCCGGACGGCGCAAGCGCCGCGAGCCCGTAGGCCGCCCAGTGGTCGGGCTCGCGGAAGCCGCCCTCGACCTCGTCGCGGCGCGTCGCCAGGTAATCGGCCACTCGGTGGGCGGGTCGGTCCCACCCCTCCCCGGGGAAGCTCCGGTCCAGCAGCGCCATGGCGTAGAAGGCCTCGCCGGTCGAGAACTGCCCGAACACGCCCGGCAGGCTTCGCTCCGCGTAGCGCTGCCAGAACTGGAGAACGCTGCCGTCGGGCTGCTGCTGGGAGACCACGAAGCGGCCGACCCGCCGCGCGAGCCCGTCATAACGTCGCTCCCCGGTGACCTCGCGGCGGTACATCAGCGCGACGACCAGCAGCGAGTTGGCGCCGACGCTTACGGATTCGCCGACCGGCGCGAACGCCGTCCAGTCGTCATGCGAGATCAGGTTCTCGCGGACGTAGCCGAGGCCCGCATCGGCCGCGTCGATGCGGCCGAGCGCGTAGAGGGCACCGATCACGCCCGCGTGGCGGGTGGTGCTGTAGTCGGAGGAGACCCTGTCCTCGTCCAGGAGGTAGCCGTAGAGGAAGCGGCCGTCGGCGCGTTGACCACCGGCGAGCCAGTCGCCGCCCGCCTCAGCCGCCCGCTCGACGGCGACGGCGTCGACCGGCGGGCACGTCTCGGCCGGTACCACGACGACCCGAAGCACCACGGCGAGGACCCCCCAGAGTGCGACCTGGCCGATCAGCCAGCGCCGGTGCTTTTGCCAAGCGCTCAACGTCCGCGCAGCGTAATCCAGGCGGCGCGGCCGTACGCGTGGCTCGAAAGCGCCGCCGAAGCCCCCTGCTACCCTCGCCGCCCGATGCGGCTGATAGTCACCGAGAAGAACAACAGCGCCAAGCGGATCGCGGAGATCCTCGGCAACGGCGCCAAGGAGAGCTCCTCCTACAAGGTCCCCTACTACACGTGGTCGGACTCCGACGGGGGACCACATGACGATCGGGCTCAAGGGCCACGTGCTCAACCCGTCGTTCCCGGACGGCTACTCGAACTGGCAGAAGACCGACCTGCACGAGCTGATCGACGCGAAGCTGATCAAGGAGCCGACCGACAAGAACGTGCTCCGCGCGCTGCGCAAGGTGGCCAAGGACGCGACCGACGTCGTGATCGCCACCGACTTCGACCGCGAGGGCGAGCTGATCGGGCTCGAGGCGCTGAGCGAGGTGCTCGACGTGAATCCGGCGCTCAAGGCCCAGGCCGACAACGGCGCGATCAAGCGGGCGCGCTACTCGGCGTTGACCAAGGACGAGATCGAGCGCGCCTTCGCCGACCTCGACGAGCTGTCCTACGACCTCGCGCACGCCGGCGAGGCGCGGCAGGACATCGACCTGATCTGGGGAGCGACGCTGACCCGGGCGGTTTCGCTCGCCACCCGCCGCTTCGGCTCCAACTTCCTCTCCGTCGGCCGCGTGCAGAGCCCCACGCTGGGCCTGATCGTCGAGCGCGAGCTGGAGCGCCGCGCGCACAAGCCGGAGCCCTACTGGGAGGTGCTGGCGCGCTTCCAGCACCCCGAGGACGCCTTCGAGGCGCACCACACCGTCGACAAGTTCTGGAAGCGCGAGGAGGCGGACGCCGCGGTGGCCGGTACGAAGAGCCCCGGGGTCGTGAGCGAGATCGGCTCGAAGAAGGTCAACCGCCGCCCGCCCGTTCCGTTCAACACGACCTCGTTCGCGGCCGAGGCGTCGAGCCGCCTCGGGATCACCCCGTCGCGGGCGATGCGCGTCGCCGAGGACCTGTACATGGACGGGTTCATCTCCTACCCGCGCACCGACAACACCGTCTACCCGAGCTCGCTTCCGACCCGCGAGCTGGTCGCCTCGCTGGTCAGGATCCCCGAGTTCGAGGCCGCCGCCCCGCTGCTCGACGGCGAGCTGAAGCCGACCCGCGGCAAGAAGGAGACGACCGACCACCCGCCGATCTACCCCGCGCAGGCGGTCCATCCCGGCGGCCTCGATGGACAGCATCAGCGTGTCTACGAGCTCGATCGTCCGCCGCTTCCTCGCCACCTTCGGCAAGCCGATGGTCACCGAGTCGACGCGGGCCGAGATCGAGGCCGGGAAGCGAGACCTACTTCGTGCGCGGCAGCGTCGTCGTCGACCCCGGCTACGCAGCGATCTACACCTACGCCCGCTCCGCCGACGACGAGATCCCGAAGCTCGAACAGGGCCAGGAGCTGGCGCTCGACGGCGAGCCGTGGATCCTCGACAAGGAGACCCAGCCGCCGACGCGGATCGGCCAGGGCAAGCTGCTCGAGATGATGGAGGAGCGCGGCCTCGGCACGAAGGCGACGCGACCGGACATCATCCAGAAGCTGTACGACCGCGGCTACGTGTTCGGCAACCCGCCGTCGCCGACCGAGACCGGGATAGCGATGTACGAGGCCTTCAAGCAGCTACGTCCCGCGCATCGCCACGCCCGAGATGACCGCCGAGCTGGAGCGCGACATGGACGAGATCGCCGGCGGCGAAGACGTCAGAAGGACGAGGTGCTGCAGATCAGCCGCCAGCTTCTGCACGGCACCTACGAGGAGGTCGCCGACAAGGAGGAGGACCTCGCGAAGGTGATCTGGGCCGGCATGGACGAGGACCGGATCCTGGGGCCGTGCATCGTGTGCGAGCGCGCCGGCCGCAAGCACGAGGACGGCTCGCCCGAACATGCTGCGGATCATCCGGGCGCGCAAGTCCGGCAAGCGGTTCGTTGGCTGCCAGGGGTGGGAGCCCGACAACCCCGACGCCTGCGACGTCACCTTCCCGCTGCCTCAGCGCGGCGACGTGTTCAGGCTCGAGGAGCGGTGCTCGATCTGCGGTGAGACGCCGCGGCTCAAGGTCGTGCCGTTCCGCGGCCGGCCCTGGAACCTGTGCCTGAACGAGGAGTGCCCCTCGATGGAGGAGATGCGCAAGCGCCGCGCCGAGCGCGAGGCGGCGAAGGCGGCCAAGGAGGCGGCGAAGGAGATGGACGCGGACGGCGCGAAGGCCGACGGCGCAAAGGTGGATACGGCCGCCACGAAGACCAGGGCAAGGCGCTCGGCGAACGGGCGCCGGCGCTCCCGCTCCCGCTCCCGGAGCTGACCCCGGCGGCCTTGTTCGTCACGCTCGAGGGGATCGACGGCTCGGGCAAGACGACTCAGGCCGAGCTGCTCGCGAGGGCGCTCGGCGAGGACACCGTGCTGGTCAGGGAGCCGGGCGGCACGGCCGCATCCGAGCGGATCCGGGAGTTGCTCGCGGATCCCGACGTGGCGCTCGACCCGGTGGCCGAGCTGCTGCTGTTCTGCGCCGCCCGTTCCCAGCTCGTCGCCGAGGTGATCCGTCCAGCGATCGACGCCGGGCGGGATGTCGTGTGCGACCGGTTCAGCGACTCGACCGCCGCCTACCAGGGGGCGGGGCGCGGGGTCAGCGTCGAGGTCGCGGTGAGCGTCAACGTCGTGGCGACCGGTCGCCTCACCCCGGACGTCACGATCCTGCTGCGGATC
The DNA here is from genome assembly GCA_963754225.1 of uncultured Thermoleophilia bacterium. Lineage (GTDB taxonomy): Bacteria > Actinomycetota > Thermoleophilia > Solirubrobacterales > 70-9 > DASPWW01. Next base: position 46,899 of record CAVWEV010000005.1, on the reverse strand, counting down.
GATCCCGAGCGAGCCGCGGAGCGTGGCCTCGGGGATGACCGCTTCGAGCGCGAGGGGGTCGAGTTCCAGCGTCGGGTCGCCGATGCGTACGATCGGCTCGGGCGCAGCGATCCGGGACGGATCAGGGTGGTGGACGCCGACGGAAGCGTCGAGGAAGTGCATGCACGGGTGATGGAGGCGGTGCACAGGGGCCACGATGAGTGAGATGACGACCTCGCCCGTGCTCGCCGCCGCGACGGAGCACCAGCCCGCGGCGCGGGTGGCGCTCGAGGCGGCGGTCGGAAGCCCGCATCACGCGTACCTGTTCGTCGGTCCGCGCGGGACCGGAAAGCGCGAGGCGGCGCGGGCGTTCGCCGCCGAGATCCTCGCCGCCGGCGCGCCGGATCCCGAGGACGCGCGCCGGCGCGCGCTGGCCGATCCCTCGCCCCATCCGGACCTCGTGTGGTTGACCCCGCCCGGTACCCAGCACCTGGTCGAGGAGGTTCGCGAGCGCGTGATCAGGGGCGCCGCGTACCGGCCGTTCGAGGGTGAGCGTCGGGCGTTCGTGATCGAGGCCGCCGAGACGATGGCGGACGAGAGCCAGAACGCGCTGCTGAAGACGCTCGAGGAGCCGCCACCGTTCGTGCACCTGATGCTGTTGAGCTCCGAGCCCGCGGCGCTGCTCGAGACGGTGGTCTCGCGCTGCCAGCCGGTGCGCTTCGTCGCGCTTGCGCCCGAGGCCGTCGAGGAGCGGCTCGCGGAGGCGGCGGGGGACGGCCCGGCCGAGGAGCTACGAGCCGCCGCCCGGCTGTGCGGCGGCGACGGCGAGCGAGCCGCCTTCCTGGTCACCGACGCGGGCCGCGACCTGCGGGCCCGGTCCGAGTCCTGCGCCCGGGCGGCGCGCGCGGGCGAGCTGGACGACGCCCCGTGGCTCGGGCTGCTCGAAGCCGCGGAGCGCGCCGGCGCCGACGCGGCGGCCGACGCGTCGGCCCGCCTCGCGGAGCGCCAGGAGGCGATCCGGGGGGAGCGGGCGCGGCGCGGGCGCGACGTCGAGGAGGCAGGCCGGCGGGCGGGACGGCGGCGGCGCACCGAGGTGCTGGATGTGGCGCTGGCGCTGTGCGGGGCGTGGTTTCGCGACCTGGCGGCGATCGGCGAGGACGCCCCGGACGTGGCGATGAACGTCGACCGCGAGAGCGAGCTGCGGGCGGACGCCGAGGGGCTCGACCCGAGGGCGGCGCGGGGCGCGGCCGAGCTCGTCCTCGACACGAGGCGCCGGCTGCAGGTCCACGTTTCCGAGGAGCTGGCGCTGGAGGCGCTGTTCTACCGCGCGGAGTCCGACGCTGCGCTGAGCAAAACCACTCGCCAATTTCGCGAGCGAAATTGGCGGTTTGTTGAGGGTCCGCCGCAAGACCGGCGGCATGCGTCCCGCACTTAGTGGTCAACAAGCCGACTTTGTGTTAAGAGATGCAAATGGCGCGCGTGTTCCGCAGGAGGGATCAACCGGTGCGGCCGCGCCGCCGGGTCGGGGTCAGGTTGTGGCTCGGGCTCGCGTTCGCGGGGGTGGGGATACTGACCGGGGCGGCGGTGTATGCGTTCGTCAGCGGCTCGAGCGAGGAGTCCGCCCGCGAGCGCTCGGTCGAGATCAGTGTCGGCCGTACCGTGCGGGTCGCGGACGAGCTCGGCGAGCTCAAGCGCGGCGCCTCCGAGTCCGTTCTCGAGGACAACCGCAGCGAGGACTTCGTCGCCTGGGCCTTCGATCGCATGGGGCACCTGATGACTCCCAAGGTGGTGCTCGGCACCGACCTGGCGAGCCTCAAGCAACGCGGGGAGGCGATCCGCACCGCGCTGCGGGGCGGCCGGAGCGTGCGCGAGCACGGTGGGGACGTCACCGACGTGTCCGTGCCGGTGTTCCGCGACGGCGAGATCGCGGGCTCTGTGTTGACGCATGCGACCAGGCCGCCGGAGGTCGTAGGGGCGCTCGAGGCGGTGGAGGAGGATCGCCTCACCGCGCTGGCGATCGCCGTCGCGATCGCGGTCCTGATCGGCACCGTCGTCGCCAGCCTGTTCACGGTGCGCCTGAAGCGGCTCGCGGCAAGCGCGGGCCAGCTCGCCGAGGGCCACCTGGACACCCCGCTGACGGCTCGCGGACGGGACGAGATCGGCGATCTGGGCAGGGCGCTGGAGTCGATGCGGGCCGCGCTTCGCGGGACCGTCCGGGTCCTGTCGAGCGAGCGCGACCGGCTATCCGCGATCCTTCACGCGTTGAGCGAGGCGGTGATGGTCGTCTCCAAGCACGGCGCCGTGCGATTCTCGAACCCCGCCGCGGCGCCGCTGATCGGCGCGGACGGCTCGCCTATCGAGGCGCTCGGCCCGTGGCTGCGACGCGCCGCCCAGCGCGGTGAGGCGTCGAGCGACGCGCTGCGCGTCGGGGAGCGCGTGTACGCGCTGCAGGCGCGCGAGCTCGCCGCCGAGGACGCGGTGCTGGTCGTGGTGCGGGACCGCACCCAGGAGCTGCGCAAGGAGGTCGCCGAGCGCGAGTTCGTCTCCAACGCCGCGCACGAGCTGCGCAATCCGATCGCGGGTATCTCGGGCGCGATCGAGGTGCTGCGGGCGGGCGCCAAGGACGACCCGGGGGCGCTCGAGCACTTCCTCCAGCGCCTCAACGAGGACGCCGACAAGATCAGCCGTCTGACGCACTCGCTGCTCACCCTGGCTCGGATCGAGGCGATCGGCGAGAGCGAGCCGGAGGTCGTCGACGTCTCGCTCGCCGCACACGAGGCGGTTCAGGCACTGGTCGCCCCCGAGCGGGTGGAGGTTCGGCTCGAGGTCGAGTCCGCGGTGTTCGCCGAGGGCGATCCCGCGCTCGTCCGCCAGATCCTGATCTCCCTGCTGACGAACGCGTACAAGAACACGCCGCCCCAGGGGAGCGTTACCCTTCGCGCCCGCGCGCCCGGAGTCAATCCGGCGTGGCAGTCGGTCGGGGGAAAGACGCCTCCCGAGGAAAGCGATGTCTTGATCGAAGTCAGCGACACGGGCACCGGGATCCCACGCGAGGAGCGGGATCGGATCTTCGAGCGCTTCTACCGCGGCCGCAACTCGCTCGAGAAGGAGGGCTTCGGCCTCGGCCTGTCGATCGCGCAGCGAATGGTCGAGGTGATGGGCGGTGAGATCGGCGTCGAGTCGGAGCAGGGCGAGGGCAGCACGTTCTGGGTCCGGCTGCGCGCCGCGAAGGCGGTCCCGACACCGGTGGCATAGATGACTCCCTCAACCAAGCACAGATAGTGGAGGCGGCAGTGACAATCGCAAGGATCCTGATCGCCGACGACGAGCCGTCGGTCCGCGACTCGGTCGGCTACGCGCTGCGCCAGGAAGGCTTCGACGTGATCCTCGCCGTCGATGGCGACGACGCCGAGCAGAAGATCGGGGGCGAGGACCCCGAGTTCGACCTCCTGATCCTCGACATCATGATGCCGGGGCGCAGCGGGCTCGACCTGTGCCGCGACGTGCGCGGGCGCAGCCCGGTGCCGATCATCCTGCTGACCGCGAAGGACGCCGAGGTCGACAAGGTGGTCGGCCTCGAGGTCGGCGCCGACGATTACGTGACGAAGCCGTTCTCGGTCCGCGAGCTGCTGGGGCGGGTGCGCGCGCAGCTGCGCCGCCGCGAGCTCGACCGCAGCTCCGCGACCGGAGAGGGGGCGACGATCCAGGCTGGCGAGGTGGTGATCGACCTCGCCCGCCATCTCGTCACGGTGCGCGGCGAGCCGATCAACCTCACCCGCTCGGAGTTCCAGGTCCTGAGGCTGCTCGCGGGCAAGCCGGGCCAGGTGTTCAGCCGCCAGGAGATCATGGAGGAGCTGTGGCAGAGCGAGTTCCGCGGCGACGTGCGGGCGTGTGACGTTCACATCTCCAACCTGCGCCAGAAGATCGAGCGCGACCCCCAGGAGCCCGAGCTCGTGCTGACGGTCCGGGGGGTCGGCTACAAGCTCGCCGAGTAGCGCTTCCGGGCTACTCGCGCTTGACCTGCGAGCCGCCGACGATCGCGTCCTGGCCCGAGGGGAAGCGCACCCACGCCTTGTTGCCGCCGTCGTAGTCGGGGGCCCACAGGACGAGGGTCGCCGGCTCGCGGTCGGTGGCGTCGGGCGGACCGATCGAGCACGGGTCCGAGCCCTCCTCGTCGAGACCGCGCCACACCCGGACGAACGGGTTCGCCTTCCACTCGTCGCCGATCGTCGACGGGGTGCGGTGGCCGGGGTGGACGCGAACCTCCGGCGCCAGCTTCATCAACCGCTCCATGATCGACGAGCGCAGCTCCTCGAAGCCCGAGGGCCCGCCGCCCCGGGTGCCCCCGACCGTGCCCTTGAACAGCACGTCGGCGGTGATGCAGTCGGTCCCGTCGACCAGCAGCGCCAGATGGTCGGGACAGTGTCCCGGCGTGTGAATCGCCTCGATCCGCAGCTCGCCCGAGCCGACCACGTCACCGTCGCCGATCGTCTCCGATCACCTTGCCGTCGAGCTGCTCGGCGCACAGCTCGTGCGCCACAACCGGCGCCCCGAAGCGCTCGGCCAGCTTCTCGACCCCGACGACGTGGTCGAAGTGGTGATGGGTGAGCAGGATGTGGGTGATCTCGGTGCCCTCGCGCTCGACCCGCTCCACCAGGGGCTCGGTGACGCCGTTGGAGTCGACCAGCACCCCGCTGCCGCCGGGCCGGTCGACGACCAGGTAGGCGTTGGAGAGCCAGTCGGACTGCTCGACGCGCTGCAGGATCAATGCCGCCTCCTACTATCCTCGATTCGCCGCCGAATTGTCGCCGGCGTAGCTCAGTTGGTAGAGCACTTCATTCGTAATGAAGGGGTCCCCGGTTCGAGTCCGGGCGCCGGCTCTTGACGCGTCTCTCGGTCGTCGTCGTCAGCTTCAACTGCCGGGAGGCGGTGCGGCGCTCGCTGCCTCCGCTGGTCGATCAGCTCGGCGACGGGGACGAGCTGATCGTCGTCGACAACGCATCGGCGGACGGGACTCCGGCGGCGGTGCGCGAGCTGGCGCCCGACGCCGCGCTCGTGGAGCCGGGCCGCAACCTGGGGTTTGCCGCGGGGTGCAACGCCGGCGCGACGCGGGCGTCGGGCGAGTTGCTGCTGTTCCTCAATCCCGACGCGGTCGTGACCGCCGGGTTTCGCGACGCGATCGCCCGCCCGCTCGCCGACGGCCTCGGGTGGGCCGCGTGGATGGGCCTCGTCACCGCCGAGGTGGGCCGCGTGATCAACACCGAGGGCGGCGTCGTGCACTTCACGGGGATCGCGTGGGCCGGCGGGGCGGGGCGCCGGGTCGACCCCGCGGCCGAGCGCCCGGCGCCGGGCGAGGTGGCGTTCGCATCCGGCGCCTGCCTCGCGATCCCCCGCGAGCGCTGGGAGCAAGCCGGCGGCTTCCCGGGCGAGTTCTTCCTCTATCACGAGGACGTGGACCTGTCGCTGCGGCTGCGGCTCGCCGGCGGCCGGCTCGGGATCGAGCCGCGCGCGGTCGTCGATCACGAGTACGAGTTCCACAAGGGGCCGCTGAAGTGGCGCGCGATGGAGCGCAACCGCTGGGCGACGATCGTGCGGACCTACCCGGCGGCGCTGCTGGCGCTGCTCGCGCCGGCGCTGCTCGCCGACCGAGCTCGCGCTGATCGGGATATCGATCGCGGGCGGCTGGGGGAGCCAGAAGCTGCTGGCGTGGGCCGACCTCGCTCGGTGGCTCCCCCGCCTGCGTCGCGAGCGTCGCGGGATCCAGGCGCGGCGCGACGATCGGCGCCGGCGAGTTCGCGGCGGCCCTGACCGCGGACCTCACATCGCCCTACCTGGGGCGGGTCGCGGCGGCCGCGCCGCTGCGCTGGGCGCTGCGCGCCTACTGGTCGGCGGTCCGCGCGCTGCTCGGATCGCCCCGCTCGCCGGGCTCGTCCGAGACGCCGTCCGGTCGCGCCGCGGGCTGAGGCTTCCCGTTCGCGCTGGCGGAGCGCAGCTCGCGCAGCTGCTGATCGAGCCGCGCCACCTCCTGGGCGAGGATCTTCGATTCCTCTCCGAGCCGCGACGTCGCGACCGAGAAGTGCAGCAGGAGGACGAACGCAAGCCCGAACGCGGCGAGGAAGAGGGCGTTCGCGGGCAACTCGATCCCGACGGCATCGGATGCCCAGCCCAGCAGGTCGGTCCAGATCGCCAGCACCAGCAGGACGACGGCGACCGTCATCCACAGCAGCGCGTAGCGCTCGACCAGTCGGCGCCGGCGCACCAGCTCGAGCACGAGCAGCAGCATCAGCGCTGTCACCGCCACGGCGAAGATCTGGACGCGGCTGTCGAGCTCGCCGCCGGCGGCGAGCGGGAGCAGGACGTCGAGCATCCTCATCGCCCCACCGCCGGTTGCCGGGACTCCTCGCTCGTCGAGGGCGTACCCGCGGCCGGGGCGACGGACTCGCCCTCGGGTCGGTCGGGTGGGCTGTCCAGCGGCGTGGGGCGCCGCCGGAACAGCCCCACGAACAGCGCCAGCAGCACCTTGGCCATGTAGTACGCGCTGCGCGGATAGTCGATCGAGGAGCGCCCGAACCCGCGCGCGTTCATCCGCACCGGGACCTCGTGCAGTCGGAGGCGATGCGCGTGCAGCATCAGGATCGCCTCGACCTCGGGGTAGTCGTGCGGGTAGTCGCGCGCGAACAGCTCGATCCCGCGGCGGTTCGTCATCCGGAAGCCCGAGGTGGGATCGGTGATCCGGCGCCGCACCATGAGCGCTGAGGATCACCGAGAAGATCAGGTTGCCGACCCGGCGTCCGATCGGCACCTTGTAGCCGGGGTCACCGCGGAAGCGGCTGCCGCACACCATGTCGGCCTTGCCGCTCGTGCGCAGGGCCTTGACGCATGTCGTTCAGGTAGCCGGGCTTGTGCTGGCCGTCCCCGTCGACCTGGGCCGCGACGTCGTACCCGTTGGCGAGCGCGTACTTGAACCCGGACTGCATCGCGCCGCCGATCCCGAGGTTGAAGGGGTGGCGGATCACGGTCACTCCCTCGGCCGCCGCCTCGGCGAAGGTGCCGTCCGTGGAGCCGTCGTCGACGACCACGACGTCGAAGCCCGGCGCGTGACGGCGGATTCCACGCACCACCTGCCCGACCATCCCCTCCTCGTTGTAGGCGGGGATGATCGCCAGCTTGCGCAGCTGATCTGCGTGCTCGGTATGCATGTCGAGGAGCCCCTACGTCGCCTGGCGTCGGGCGAGCCACCGTTAGCGCGCCGCCGCCATCTCGGCGACCCGTGCACGGCGCATTGTCAACCACATCAGGACGACGAAGACGACTGAAGCGAGCGCGTTGAGGACGAGCTTGTAGTTGAGGGCGATCTCGCCGAAGATCTCGCCGCGCTCGGGGCGGGTGTCGGGGATCAGCCCGGCGGCCGAGAACAGGCCGTCGACGACCAGCGCCGCGATCGACCATCGTCACGAACATCAACGCGTGATCCGGATCGCGAACGACCACCCGTAGTACTTGCGATACGCGATCACGATCGGGAGCACGATCAGGTCGGCGAAGATGAACGCCATCACGCCGGCGAACGAGATCCCGCCCGACCACAGCACGGCGGCGAGCGGAACGTTGCCGATCGAGCACACGAAGCTGAGCACGGCGATGATCGGCCCGGCGATCACGTTCTCGATCGTCCTCACCGCCGCCGGCGCGTCCTCGACGAAGAGGAAGTCGAAGACGTCGTTGCCGAGCAGCCCGATGAAGCCGGCGAGCAGGAAGCCGATCGTGATCTCCTTCCACAGCATCGTCCAGTCGGCGCGGAAGTTGTCGGCGACGTCCGGCCCAGGCGCCCGCCGAGGTGAGGCGCTCGCGCAGGCCCAGGCGTCCGGAGCCGGCCGCCGTCGTGCTCGTGCTCGCCGCCGGCCTCGCGGGCGTGCTCGCGAGCGCGCTCCTCGAGCCGCGGCGAGACGAACAGGCGCAGCAGCGCGGCCATCAGCGCGATCAGGATGAATCCGCCGACGAACTCGGCGAGCGTGAACTGCCACCCGATCAGGATCCACAGCACCAGCCCCAGCTCCCACACGAGGTTGGTGGAGGCGAACTGGAACGCGAGCGCCGTGACGGCGGACGCGCCCTTCGCGAACAGCGAGCGCGCGATCGCGATCGCCGCGTAGGAGCACGAGGAAGACGCCGCGCCGAGGCCGGTCGCCCTGGCAACGGGGCCGAGCCCCGTGCCCGCGAGCGCGCTCTCGACCCGCTCGCGCGGGACCCACGCCTGGACGATCGCCGAGATCGCGAACCCGAGCACGAGCGCCCACCACACCTCGTAGGCCATCAGGAACGCGTTCCACAGCCCGTCGCCGACGGTGGAGATGAAGTCGCTCATCGGCCGCATACCCTAGGGGGGTATCGACCGGATGTCAAACGTCCGCGGCTGGCAGGGTTTCGGGGCGCGCGGCCGTAACAGACGTCCATGGCCGAGGGAGCGGACGATGATCGCGCCCGGGCCGTGCAGCAGGGTCGCCCGCGCCGCCGCGACGAGTGGGGAATCGAGTTCTCCCGCATCGTGGCGTTCAGCGACGGGGTGTTCGCGATCGCGATCACCCTGCTCGTGCTCCAGATCGACATGCCCCAGCACCTTCCGCCGGGCACGACCCTGCTCGACGAGCTGCTCGACCAGGACGGCGACTTCATCGCCTACGGGATCAGCTTCGCCGTGCTTGGAAAGCTGTGGCTCGCCCACCACCGCTTCTTCGCCGCGGTGGAGCGGTTCGACGGCGTGCTGATGGGGCTCAACCTGCTGTACCTCGCGTGGATCGTGCTGGTTCCGTTCACCAGCGAGGTGCTCGGCGACTACGGCGACGACTCGACCGCCGTGATCCTGTACGCGATCAGCCTGACGGCGGTCAGCATCACCTTCCAGGTCGAGATCGAGTACGCGTACCGCAACGGCCTCGTACGGCCCGCAGCTGAGCGAGCTGGAGCGCCGCTACGCCGGGCCGGCCAACTTCCTCGTCGCGGCCGTCTTCGTGGTGTCGATCCCGGTGGCGCTCGTCAGCCCGCTGGTCGCGGTGCTGATGTGGCCGATCATCTTCTTCACCGGACGTCCGGTCGCCGATCGGCTCGCGCGACGTCGGTCCTGATCCGTCGGCCGCAGGGTCGGTCTCGGTTGGCATCGGGTCCTCGGGCTGACAGAATCGGCGCGGAGGAGAGTTTGGGAGCGAACCCACGAGGGGGTTGGACGCCCGGCCGCGCCGCGACGGCCGGCTCGGTCCGGGTCGTGGCCCGGGCGGCACTGCTAGCGATCCTGGTCTCGGTGGCGCTCGCGGGGCCGGCGAGCGCCGACCACGTTCCGGGCGTTCCGGATTGGCCCGGGCTGGCCCCGCCGAGGCCCGACGTGTCGGGCAAGAAGGTCGCGCTGGGCTTCGACGTGTGCCCGCGCGGCCAGCTTCGCTGCCCGCGGCGCGTCGTGGGGGAGATGACGCAGCGCTGGGAGCCGCTGGACGAGGACTGCGACCACCGCGCCGTGTTCGCGCTCACCTACCTGCGCACGACCGAGGAGTACCTGCGCACGGTCAGCTCCGAGGCCCACTTCTTCAGCCGCCCGAAGTGGGTGAACCACGAGGACGCGGTGTTCGCCGAGCTCTACTTCCGCGCCTACGACAGCTTCGTCCGCGGCGATCCGATCCCCGAGGCGTGGCGGATCGCCTTCGATGCGAACGCGTCGCCCAACGTGACGGGCTACGGCGACCTGCTGTTGGGGATGAGCGCCCACATAAACCGCGACCTTCCGTACGCGCTCGCCCACGTCGGGCTGCGCAAGCGCGACGGGCGCTCCCGCAAGCTCGACCACGATCGGGTCAACGCGTTCCTGGCGCGGATCGGCGAGCCGCTCCTGCGCGAGCTCGGCGACCGCTACGACCCGATCTTCGATCTCGCGGTCGCGACCTCGCCCGTCGCCGAGACCGCCGCCCTGCAGACGGTGTTCGCGTGGCGCGAGAACGCGTGGCGAAACGCCGAGCGGCTGGTCGTCGCGCGCGACCACCCGGCGCAGCTCGCCGCCGTGCGCCGCTCGATCGAGCTCGAGGCGGCGACGATCGGGCAGGCGATCGTCGCCGTGAGCACTATGCCCGCCTACGCGCAGATCCGCGACCCGTACTGCCGCACCGGCGCCCTGCCGACCGACTCGGTTCCGGCCCCTCCCCCGATGGATGCCATCCCGACGGGCTAGCGCCGACTCCCTGGAGCGGCTCGCGGCCGAGGTCCACTCCTGCCGCCTGTGCCCGCGGCTCGTCGAGTGGCGGGAGGCCGCGGCGGCCGACCCTCCGCGGCGCTTCGCCGGGGAGCGCTACTGGGCGCGCCCGGTGTCGGGATTCGGCGACCCGCGAGCCGCGATCGTCCTGATAGGGCTCGCCCCGGCGGCCAACGGCGCCAACAGGACCGGTCGGATGTTCACCGGCGATCGCTCGGGTGAGTGGCTGTACGCGGCGCTGCATCGCGCGGGACTCGCCAACCAGTCGAGCTCTGTGGGGCGCGACGACGGGCTGCGCTTGCGCGGCGCGTACGTGACCGCGGTGAACCGCTGTCCGCCGCCGCGCAACAGGCCGACGCCGGCCGAGCGCGACAACTGCCTCCCTTACCTGGCTCGCGAGCTGACGCTGCTCGACGGAGCCAGAGTGCTCCTCGCGCTTGGCTCGTTCGCGTGGGACGGGGCGCTGCGGGCGCTGCGCGACCTCGGCGACGAGATCCCGCGCCCCAAGCCGCGCTTCGGGCATGGCGCCGAGGCGCAGATCGGCTCCTACGCGCTGCTGGGGTGCTTCCACCCCAGCCAGCAGAACACGTTCACGGGGAAGCTGACGGAGGCGATGCTGGACGAGATCTTCGTCCGGGCTCGCCGGCTCGCTGGGGCGGGTTAGGTCGCCGGGCGCAGCATCGCCCACAGCGGGACGCCGCGGGGAAGCGTGCGCTCGCCGTCCAGCTCGAACCCGAAGCGCCGGTAGTAGGGAAGGTTCTCCGGCGCGCTGGTCGTCAGGTGGATCGGGACACCGCGCAGCGCCGCCTCGGCGATCAGGTGGTCGAGCAGGGCGGTCCCGGCGCCGCTTCGCTGGGAGCCCGGGTCGACGCCGATCGTGTGCAGGAAGGTGTGCGGCTCATCGGGGTGAACGGCATCGACCGCGCTCGACGCGCGCAGGCCGCGCAGCGCGGCGCCGGGGCCGCACAGGGCGACCCCCCACGCCTCGTGCAGGAAGGACGCGGCGGGCGGCGGCCAGCGGTCGGGCGGGTAGACGATCGCGACGCCCCGCAGCTCCCCGTCCTCGATCGCGGCCAGGGGAACGCCGTGAGCGCGAGCGCGGGCGAGCGCGCCGCGATAGAAGCGGTTGACCATTCGCCGGCGTGCCGGCGCCCGGCGCGGGCCGATCGCGCACCACGCGGGGTAGTCGCGAAACGCGTCGGCGAGCACGTTTGCGGCCTCGCGAGCTCGCTCCGACGGGAGCGGCGTGGACCTCCATTGCCCGATACTTGCATCGCGATAGGCGATGTTCCCGATCAACCTCCCCAACGTCCTCACCGTGCTGCGGATCCTGGCGGTGCCGGTGATCGTCGTCGCGCTGCTCGAGGAGACGCCCGACGGCGACCTGTTGGCCGCGATCGTGTTCGCCCTGGCGGCGGTCACGGACGGGCTGGACGGTTACATTGCGCGCTCTCGCGACAGCGTGACCACGTTCGGCAAGCTGGTCGACCCGCTGGCCGACAAGCTGCTGATCGTGGCGGCGCTCGTCTCGCTCGTCTCGCTCGGCCGGCTCGCCGCCTGGGTTGCGATGGTGATCATCGCCCGCGAGCTGGCGGTCACCGGGCTGCGGGCGGTGGCGGTGGAGCAGGGGGTGGTGATTTCGGCGAGCTGGCTGGGGAAGCTGAAGACCGCGCTTCAGGTGGGCGCCGTGTTCGCGCTGATCATGTTCGACCCGGCCCCGCTGGCGGTCGACCTGCTCGTGTACGCCGCGGTCGCGATGACCGTAATCAGCGGCGTCGACTACTTCTTCGGGGTCCGGCGCCGAATCGAGGAGGAGCGGCGGCGGCGAGCCGCGGCGCGAGGAACACGCCGGGGTGTCGCGGGCGGCGCGTGAGTCTGGCGTCGGAGCCGGTTGTCCATTCCGGCGATTGTGGCTACGCTCCTGCGACTGAATGGAGGGTTCCGAGCAGCCGCACGAGATGGGGGAGATCCGCGTGGTGCTCGTCGATGACCACGCCATATTTCGCAATGGGCTATGCGAGCTGCTCCAGGAGCGTGGGATCGACGTGGTCGCCGAGGCCTCCGACGGCGAGACGGCGGTTCAGGTGGTTCGCGACGCCGCTCCGGATGTCGTCGCCATGGACATCGCCATGCCGGGCATGTCGGGAATCGAAGCGACGAGCGAGGTACGCGCCGCGGCTCCCTCCGCGAAGGTGATCATGCTCACCGTCTCCGCCGACGAGGGTGACGTCGAGCGAGCGATAGTCGCGGGAGCGTGCGGGTACGTGCTCAAGGACGCGGCGGTGGAGGAGATCGTCGCGGGCATTCGCGCCGCGGCGGCTGGGGATGCGCTTCTGTCGCCGCGGATCGCGGCGGGCATCCTCGAGCGCGCGCGGGCGAACGCCGCCGCCTCGCTGCCCGAGTCAGCCCGAGCAGAGTTGACCGAGCGCGAAGGGGAGGTCTTGGGCCTGATGGCTGAGGGCAAGGAAAACGCCGAGATCGCCGAGGAGCTGTTCATCAGCCCGCACACGGTGAAGAACCACGTCTCCAACATCCTCGGCAAGCTCGAGTGCCAGACCCGCATCGAGGCGGCGGTCAAGGCGGCCCGGGGGCGGCTGCTCTAGGAATCCGTCACGGCGCGGCGCACATGACCCGGCGCTAGCCGGTCGCGGCGCGCCCGAAGCTCCCTCAGCAGCTCGCTGAGGTGCTCCCAGCGCGTGCTGAGTTCGCTCCTGCGCCCCGCGAGCTTGCGCGCCCTGTCCAGGGTCTCCAGCTCATGGTCACCGTCGTCGAGCACTGCGGCGAGGCTGCGGTTCACCCGCAGGAGCTCGGTGCGAAGCGCCAGGGCCTCGGCCGCGGCGTCGGTGAGGATCAGGTCGAGCTCGTCAATCCCCGCCGTGCCGCCCGAAGCCAGGACCGCCGCCGCCCTGCATTCGATCTGGTGATCCCCGTTCATGGCCCAACACGGAAGCCTGCGGGAAAGACGGTCGCCTGTGAACCGCCCACACGGCCCATATTCCGTTCACTTGCCTGAACGCCCTCCGGCTCTGGTCGCGGCCCAGTCGACAGCGATCGGGGTTTGCGCCGAAAGGACGAGCGCCGGGAGACCTCGAGGTCTCCCGGCGCTCCCTTTAGATCCCTCGCCGTGCGTCGGCAAGCACATACGCCGCGTGGCGCGAGCGATCGGTCGGTAGCGGTCCGACTTTCATTGCCCGATACTCCATCATCCCCCCGAAGTCGCACGAGCACCCCTGGTTGTAGACCTGGTGCAGGAATTCAGACGAGGACGTGTTTGCCTCGTTTGTGTCCTCAACTGGTGAGAGGCCGCCGGCGATGATCGTGCGCCGCTCCTTGCGGCGGGCCATCATGCGCGAGCCCGAGCACCTCCGCGTAGCGCCGCGGATCGGGGGCCGGAGACGACCCTCAGGTCACGTTCGCTGGTTCAAGCGTCTGGATCAGAGGGTTATCCACGTCCTCCGCGACGAATCATGAGCTGAAGCCCGGGGCCGACCGCCGGACACGCGCGTCCCGACCGCCACGCGCGCGGTCCGACGCAGGCGCGTTCAGGGAATTGAACGCAATTTGGGTCATGTGGGCCATTCACAAGCCGCATCGCGGGCCTCATGCTCCACTGGCGGCAGGGTGTCCTTCCACTTTCGAACCTCTTGGAATGTCCTTTTCTAATCTGAAGCAGCGCAGCCCGGATTCCGGGTCGCGCACGCTGCGGGCCCTGCTGGGCCCGCGGCGGGCCTGTTTCCTGTTGGCCGGCCTGCTCTGTGTTCTGGTGCTGGGAGTAGACGCTGGGAGCGCGTCCGCCGCTGTATGCGATCCGCCGGTCGAGAACGAGATCGCCTGCGAGAACTCGAAGCAAGGAGATCCCGAGAGCGAGTGGGACGTCAGCGGCGCCGGCAATCCCGACATGCAGGGCTTCGCCACGGACATCAGCGTCGACCAGGGCGAGACAGTCCACTTCAAGATCGACACCGCCGCTGATGTGGACGACTACCGGCTCGACATCTACCGGATGGGCTACTACAACGGCGACGGCGCTCGCAAGGTCGACACCGTTCAACCGTCAGCGAGCCTGCCTCAGAGCCCAGCCTGCCGTGTAACAACGAGGCCGCGACCGGGCTGATCGACTGCGCCAACTGGAACGAGTCCGCCTCCTGGAACATGCCGGCGGACGCTGTCTCGGGCATCTACTTCGCAAAGCTCGTCCGCGAGGACGAGTCGGCGGAGGGAAGCCACATCGTCTTCATCGTCCGCGACGACGACGGGGGCTCGGACCTGCTCTTCCAGACGATGGACACCACGTGGCAGGCCTACAACCAGTACGGCGGCAACAGCCTCTACGTCGGGGGGCCCGGCGAGAACCCAGGCCGTGCGTACAAGGTCAGCTACAACCGTCCCTTCACCTCGCGCGGCCCAACCCCCGAGGACTGGGTGTTCAACGCCGAGTACCCGATGGTCCGCTGGCTGGAGCGCAACGGCTACGACGTCAGCTACTTCACCGGGGTGGACAGTGACCGCCGCGGAGACGAGATCCTCGAGCACGACGCCTTCCTCTCGGTCGGCCACGACGAGTACTGGTCCGGGGGCCAGCGCAACAACGTGGAGGCCGCGCGGGCGGCCGGCGTGAATCTCGCGTTCTTCAGCGGCAACGAGGTGTTCTGGAAGACACGCTGGGAGGACAACCACACGCACTCTGGTCTCTTATAAGGAGACGCACGCCAACCAGCCCACCGGCGCGAAGATCGACCCGACGCCGACCTGGACGGGGACGTGGCGCGACCCGCGCTTCAGCCCGCCCTCCGACGGCGGCCGGCCCGAGAACGCGCTCACCGGCACGATCTTCACGGTCAACGACGGCACCACCGCGATCGAGGTCCCGGCGGCGGACGGCAAGATGCGCTTGTGGCGAAACACGACCGTCGCCGGCCTCGCGCCGGGCCAGACGGCGACGCTGTCCGACAACACGCTCGGCTACGAGTGGGACGAGGACCTGGACAACGGCTCCCGACCGCCCGGCCTCGTGCGAATGTCGACGACAACTGAGGACGTTCCCCAACGGATCCTCGACCACGGCTCGAACTACGGCCCCGGCACGGCGACCCACCACCTGACCCTGTACCGGCACCAGAGCGGCGCGCTCGTGTTCGGCGCAGGCACGATTCAGTGGCCGTGGGGGCTGGACGGCAATCACGATCGCGGCGGCTCCACTGCCGACCCGCGCATGCAGCAGGCGACGGCGAACCTGTTTGCCGACATGGGCGTCCAGCCCGACACGCTGCAGGCCGGTCTCGTGCCCGCGACCGCGTCAACCGACGACGCGGACCCCAGCTCGCAGATCGACTCGCCCCTGGACGGCTCGAACGTCGAGAGCGGCCAAGCGACGACGATCAGCGGCACCGCCACCGACGCCGGCGGCGGTCAGGTCGGCGGCGTCGAGGTCTCGGTGGACGGCGGCAACTCCTGGCACCCGGCGGACGGACGCGGGAACTGGACCTACTCGTGGACGCCCGGAGCGACCGGGAACACGACGATCAGGACGCGGGCGGCCGACGACAGCGGCAACCTCGAGAGCCCCGGCGCGGGGGTGACCGTCAACGTCGTGCCGCGGACCTGCCCGTGCTCGATCTGGGACGACTCGGTAACCCCGCCGATCGCGAACGACCCCGCTTCACCGGACGGGGTCGAGCTCGGCGTCAAGTTCCGCTCCGACGAGGGCGGGTTCATCACCGGCCTGCGCTTCTACAAGGGTGCTCAGAACACCGGCACACACGTCGGCCACCTGTGGGAGGCCGACGGCACGATGCTGGGCGAGGCGACCTTCACGGGCGAGAGCGCGTCCGGCTGGCAGCAGGTCAGCTTCGACTCTCCGGTGCCAATAACCGCGGACACGACCTACGTCGCCTCCTACCACGCGCCGAACGGCAACTACGCGTCCACCAACGGCTACTTCGCGACCGACGGCACCGACAGCCCGCCCCTGCACGCGCTCGCCGACGGCGAGGACGGGCCGAACGGGGTCTACCGATATGGCTCCGGGGGCGTCTTCCCAACCGACACCTTCCAGTCCAGCAACTACTGGGTCGACCCCGTCTTCGACACCGACGCGGGGCAGGACGAAACGCCGCCCACGATCAACGCCCGATCGCCCTCCAACGGCGCGAGCGGGGTCGGCACCGGCACCGACGTGACCGCCACCTTCAGCGAGGCGATGGACGCGAACACGATCGACGGCAACACGGTCGAACTGCGAGACCCCTCGAACGCGCTCGTCCCCGCCGGCGTCAGCTACAGCTCCGCGCAGCGGCGGGTGACCCTGGATCCGAACGACGCGCTGCAGCACTCCACCACCTACGCGGCGACCGTGAAGGGCGGCACGAACGGCGTCAAGGACACGGCCGGGAACGAGCTCGCCGCCGACTCCTCCTGGTCGTTCACAACCGCGGCCCCGCCACCCCCGCCACCGGACGAAGGGCCCGGGGGGCCGATCCTCGTGGTCTCGAACTCGTCCAACCCGTTCGGCCGCTACTACGCCGAGATCCTGCGCGCGGAGGGGCTGAACGAGTTCAGGGCCACGGACATCTCGAACGTCAACGCCGCGACGCTCGACGCCCATGACGTCGTGATCCTGGGGGAGGGTCCGGTGAGCGCCGCTCAGGCGCAGATGCTGAGCGACTGGGTTCAGGACGACGGCGGGAACCTGATTGCGATGCGGCCCGACGACGATCTCAATGGCCTGCTCGGGCTTCAGGACGCTGGCACCACGCTCTCGAACGCTTATCTGCAGGTCGACGCGTCTGACGGTCCCGGCGAGGGCATCGTCGACGACACGATCCAGTACCACGGCGCGGCCGACCGCTACACCCCGAACGGCGCCGACACCGTCGCCACCCTGTTCTCGGATGCCACCACTGGGACCCCGAACCCCGCGGTGACGCTGCGGGACGTGGGCCCGAACGGAGGCCAGGCGGCCGCGTTCACCTACGATCTCGCGCGCTCGATCGTCTACACGCGCCAGGGCAATCCGGCGTGGGCGGGGCAGGAGCGCGACGGGGAGAGCGGACCGATTCGCTCGGACGACCTCTTCTTCGGCGACGCGGCGGGCGATCCGCAGCCCGACTGGGTTGATCTAGACAAGGTCGCGATCCCGCAGGCCGACGAGCAGCAGCGCCTGCTCACGAACCTGATCGGGCACATGAACGTCGACCGCAAGCCGCTGCCCCGGTTCTGGTTCCTGCCGCGGTCGGAGAAGGCGGCGATCGTGATGACCGGTGACGATCACGGCAACGGCGGCACGATCGGGCGCTTCGACCAATACAGGAATGACAGCCCGCAGGGCTGCTCGGTCGCCGACTGGGAGTGCGTGCGCGGCACCTCCTACATCTACGAGAACACCCCGATGACGAACGCCCAGGCGGCCGCCTACGAGGCCGACGGGTTCGAGGTCGCCCTGCACGTGAACACGAACTGCAACAACTGGACCTCGCAGGCGAACCTCGACTCCTTCTACTCCGGCCAGCTCAACGGCTTCGGCAACAAGTACACGAGCCTGTCCCCGCCGTCGACCAACCGCACCCACTGCATCGCGTGGAGCGACTGGGCCTCGCAGCCCAAGGTTGAGCTGGCGCACGGGATCCGCCTCGACACCAACTACTACTACTGGCCGCCCGATTGGGTCCAGAACCGCCCCGGGATGTTCACGGGCTCGGGGATGCCGATGCGCTTCGCCGACCTCGACGGCTCGATGATCGACGTCTACCAGGCCGCGACCCAGATGACTGACGAGTCGGGGCAGACCTTCCCGTTCAACGCCGACGAGCTCCTCGACAACGCGCTCGGCGCCGAGGGCTACTACGGCGTCTTCACGGCGAACATGCACACCGACAACGCCTCGCACGCGGGCTCGGACGCAATCGTCGACTCCGCCCAGTCGCGCGGGGTGCCGGTCGTCTCCGCCCGCCAGATGCTTCAGTGGATCGACGGGCGAAACGGCTCCTCCTTCGACTCCCTCTCCTGGGACGGCAACCAGCTGGACTTCACGATCGAGGTCGGCGCGGGCGCGAACGGCCTGCGTGCGATGGTGCCCACAGATTCGGAGGCCGGCCCGCTCGCGAACGTGCAGCGAAACGGCGCGTCGGTGCCCACCTCGACCGAGACGATCAAGGGGGTCGAGTACGCGTTCTTCGACGCGGCCCCCGGCAACTACGAGGCGACGTTCGCCGCGGACGCCACGCCGCCGGTCATCTCCGATCTCACGGCTGCCCCCGGGAGCAATGGCAGCACCGCGACCGTCACCTGGGACACGGACGAGCAATCGGACTCGCGGGTCGACTACGGCACGAGCCCCGACTCCCTGACCTCGAACGAGAGCGAAACGGCGAACGTCACCTCGCACAGCGTCGAGTTGAGCAACCTCGACCCGAACACGACCTACTACTACCGGGTGACCTCGCGCGACGCCGCGAATAACCCTTCCACCGAACCGCCCGGCGCTGAGCAGCCGGCCAGCTTCACGACGCCCTCCGCGAGCTTCATCGACACCACGGTGTCCCACTTCGGCCAGGGCACGACCGACGCCAACACCTACATCTCCCAGACCGACGACGGCGAGGTGATCCTGAAGCCGACCGTGGGCGAGGAGTTCTCGGGCGGTCCCGAGCTACCGTCCGGGTGGCAGGAGACCCCGTGGAACGTCCCCGGCCAGGGGGGCAGCGCCACCGTCTCCGGCGGGAAGCTGCACGCCAACGGCGCCAGCGCCGGCACCGTTCAGACCTACGGGGAGGGGCGCTCGCTCGAGTTCGCGGCGAACTTCGGCGGCGCCAACTTCCAGCACGTCGGATTTGGCGTCGACTTCAACCAAAGCCCCAACTGGGCGATGTTCAGCGTCAAGAGCGACGGCAGCTTCGCCGCCCGCACGAACAACGGCGGCGCCACCCAGGAGACGCCGCTTCCAGGCAGCCTGCTCGGCTCGCCGCATCGCTACCGGGTCGACTGGACGCAGACCGAGATCCGTTACCTCGTGGACGGCAACCTGGTCGCCACGCACCCGATCGGGCCGACCGGCTTCGGTGCCACCCAGATGCGCCCGATCGCCAGCGACCTGACCAACGGCGACAGCAACGAGGTGTCCGTCGAGTGGCTGCGCATGAGCCCCTACCCGGCCGCCCGGGCAACTTCCACTCTCGCGTCTTCGATGCCGGCCAGAGCGCCAACTGGGGTGGGCTCTCCTGGACCGCCGACACGCCGGCGGGCACCGGCGTCGCGATGAGCGTCCGCACCGGGAACACGCCCACCCCCGACCAGAACTGGACCAGTTTCACCCCGATCGCAAGCTCGGGCGGGTCGATCAACGCCAGCTCCCGCTACATCCAGTACCGGGCCGATCTCAGCTCGAGCGACCCCGCCACAACGCCGACCCTGAGGGATGTCGCGATCGCCTTCAACACGGGTGAGGACACCACGGCGCCGACGATCACCGGGCGCGACCCGTCTCCCGACGCCACCGACGTCCCGCGTGGATCCAACGTCGAGGTCCAGTTCAGTGAGGCGATGGACCCGGCCACGATTGACTCGTCCAGCTTCAGCCTTCGCCGCCAGGGCTCAGGCACCGATGTCGCAGCGAACGTGAGCGCTTCGGGGGCAACCGCAACGCTCAATCCCAACGCCGATCTGGCGGCGAACGCCGTCTACGAAGCGACGGTCAAGGGGACCGTCGAGGATGCGAACGGGAATCCGCTCGGCAGCGACCTCACCTGGACCTTCACGACCGCGCCGCTGTCGGCCACCGACACCACGGTAGGCGACTTCGGCCAGGGCACGACCGACGCCAACACCTACATCTCCCAGACCGACGACGGCGAGGTGATCCTGAAGCCGACCGTGGGCGAGGAGTTCTCGGGCGGTCCCGAGCTACCGTCCGGGTGGCAGAGCTGTCCCTGGACCAATCCCGAGTGCGCACAGCCTGATGGGCCGGCGTCCGTTTCAGGCGGCAGCCTCCACGTCGACGGCGCCTGGGCCCGCACCGCTCAGACCTACGGGTCCGGGAGCTCGCTCGAGTTCATGGCGAACTTCGGCGCCAGCGCAAACCTGTTCCAGCACGTTGGCTTCGGGGTGGACCTGAACAACAGTCCCAACTGGGCGATGTTCAGCGTCAAGGGCGACGGCAGCTTCGCCGCCCGCACGAACAACGGCGGCGCCACCCAGGAGACGCCGCTTCCAGGCAGCCTGCTCGGCTCGCCGCATCGCTACCGGGTCGACTGGACGCAGACCGAGATCCGTTACCTCGTGGACGGCAACCTGGTCGCCACGCACCCGATCGGGCCGACCGGCTTCGGTGCCACCCAGATGCGCCCGATTGCCAGTGACTTCAACTCCGGCGGTAGCGGGGTCTCGGTTGATTGGCTGCGCATGAGCCCCTACACAGCGTCGGGGACGTTCCAATCGCGCGTCTTCGACGCGGGCCAGAGTGCCAACTGGGGCGGGCTCAGCTGGAACGCCGACACCACGGCGGATACGAGCGTGGCACTGAGCGTTCGCACGGGGAACTCACCAAGCCCCGACGGCACATGGACATCCTTCACCGCGATTGCCACCAGCGGTGACGACATCCCGGGCAACTCCCGTTACGTCCAGTACAAGGCCGACCTGAGCTCGAGCGACTCGACCGAGACACCGGCGCTGACCGACGTCACGATCAGCTACGGGGAGGACTCTCACCCGACCGCCGTCAACGACCAAAAGACGGTGGCCGAGGACGACCCGGCGACCGCGATCGACGTGCTCGCCAACGACACCGACCCCGACGGCGGCCCCAGGTCGATCTCCGGGGTCACCCAGCCCCAAAACGGCGAGGTCGTGGTCGCGAACGACAACCAGAGCCTCACCTACAAGCCCGACGCCGACTACTGCAACTCCCCCAGCGCCCCGACCGACGACTTCACCTACACCGTGAGCCCCGGCGGCTCGACCGCCACGGTCGCGGTCAGGGTGACCTGCGCCGATGACAACCCGACCGCCGTCAACGACCAAAAGACGGTGGCCGAGGACGACCCGGCGACCGCGATCGACGTGCTCGCCAACGACACCGACCCCGACGGCGGCCCCAGGTCGATCTCCGGGGTCACCCAGCCCCAAAACGGCGAGGTCGTGGTCGCGAACGACAACCAGAGCCTCACCTACAAGCCCGACGCCGACTACTGCAACTCCCCCAGCGCCCCGACCGACGACTTCACCTACACCGTGAGCCCCGGCGGCTCGACCGCCACGGTCGCGGTCAGGGTGACCTGCGCCGATGACAACCCGACCGCCGTCAACGACCAAAAGACGGTGGCCGAGGACGACCCGGCGACCGCGATCGACGTGCTCGCCAACGACACCGACCCCGACGGCGGCCCCAGGTCGATCTCCGGGGTCACCCAGCCCCAAAACGGCGAGGTCGTGGTCGCGAACGACAACCAGAGCCTCACCTACAAGCCCGACGCCGACTACTGCAACTCCCCCAGCGCCCCGACCGACGACTTCACCTACACCGTGAGCCCCGGCGGCTCGACCGCCACGGTCGCGGTCAGGGTGACCTGCGCCGATGACAACCCGACCGCCGTCAACGACCAAAAGACGGTGGCCGAGGACGACCCGGCGACCGCGATCGACGTGCTCGCCAACGACACCGACCCCGACGGCGGCCCCAGGTCGATCTCCGGGGTCACCCAGCCCCAAAACGGCGAGGTCGTGGTCGCGAACGACAACCAGAGCCTCACCTACAAGCCCGACGCCGACTACTGCAACTCCCCCAGCGCCCCGACCGACGACTTCACCTACACCGTGAGCCCCGGCGGCTCGACCGCCACGGTCGCGGTCAGGGTGACCTGCGCCGATGACAACCCGACCGCCGTCAACGACCAAAAGACGGTGGCCGAGGACGACCCGGCGACCGCGATCGACGTGCTCGCCAACGACACCGACCCCGACGGCGGCCCCAGGTCGATCTCCGGGGTCACCCAGCCCCAAAACGGCGAGGTCGTGGTCGCGAACGACAACCAGAGCCTCACCTACAAGCCCGACGCCGACTACTGCAACTCCCCCAGCGCCCCGACCGACGACTTCACCTACACCGTGAGCCCCGGCGGCTCGACCGCCACGGTCGCGGTCAGGGTGACCTGCGCCGATGACAACCCGACCGCCGTCAACGACCAAAAGACGGTGGCCGAGGACGACCCGGCGACCGCGATCGACGTGCTCGCCAACGACACCGACCCCGACGGCGGCCCCAGGTCGATCTCCGGGGTCACCCAGCCCCAAAACGGCGAGGTCGTGGTCGCGAACGACAACCAGAGCCTCACCTACAAGCCCGACGCCGACTACTGCAACTCCCCCAGCGCCCCGACCGACGACTTCACCTACACCGTGAGCCCCGGCGGCTCGACCGCCACGGTCGCGGTCAGGGTGACCTGCGCCGATGACAACCCGACCGCCGTCAACGACCAAAAGACGGTGGCCGAGGACGACCCGGCGACCGCGATCGACGTGCTCGCCAACGACACCGACCCCGACGGCGGCCCCAGGTCGATCTCCGGGGTCACCCAGCCCCAAAACGGCGAGGTCGTGGTCGCGAACGACAACCAGAGCCTCACCTACAAGCCCGACGCCGACTACTGCAACTCCCCCAGCGCCCCGACCGACGACTTCACCTACACCGTGAGCCCCGGCGGCTCGACCGCCACGGTCGCGGTCAGGGTGACCTGCGCCGATGACAACCCGACCGCCGTCAACGACCAAAAGACGGTGGCCGAGGACGACCCGGCGACCGCGATCGACGTGCTCGCCAACGACACCGACCCCGACGGCGGCCCCAGGTCGATCTCCGGGGTCACCCAGCCCCAAAACGGCGAGGTCGTGGTCGCGAACGACAACCAGAGCCTCACCTACAAGCCCGACGCCGACTACTGCAACTCCCCCAGCGCCCCGACCGACGACTTCACCTACACCGTGAGCCCCGGCGGCTCGACCGCCACGGTCGCGGTCAGGGTGACCTGCGTTGATGATGGCCCCGCCGCGCCGACGATCACCGACACCGATCCCGACTCGCCGGCCAACGACCGCAACCCCGAGGTGAAGGGCACCGCGGGTGGAGGCAACCCGACCCAGGTGAGGCTGTACAAGAGCGCGAACTGCTCCGGCAGCGTCGCGGCGACCGGGACGGTGGCGCAGTTCACCGGGGCGGGGATCACGGTCAACGTCCCCAACAACTCCACGACCAACCTCAGCGCCCGGGCCTTCAACGCGGCCGGCAACGGGTCCATCTGCTCGAACTCGATCTCCTATATCAACGATTCGACCGCCCCCGCCAAGCCCACGCTCACGGACACCGACCCCGACTCGCCGGCCAACGACATCGAGCCCGAGGTGAAGGGCACGGTGGGTGGAGGCAACCCGACCCAGCTGAAGCTGTACAAGAGCGCGAACTGCTCCGGCAATGTCGCGGCGACCGGGACGGTGGCGCAGTTCACCGGGGCGGGGATCACGGTCAACGTCCCCAACATCTCCACGACCAACCTCAGCGCCCGTGCCACCGACGCGGCCGGAAACGATTCCGCTTGCTCGAACTCGATCTCCTACGTGGAGGTGGACGGCTCGATCGCCGCGCCGACGATCACCGACACCGACCCCAACTCGCCGGCCAACGACCGCAACCCCGAGGTGAAGGGGACCGTGGGTGGAGGCAACCCGACCCAGGTGAGGCTGTACAAGAGCGCGAACTGCTCCGGCAGCGTCGCGGCGACCGGGACGGTGGCGCAGTTCACCGGGGCGGGGATCACGGTCAACGTCCCCAACAACTCAACCACCAACCTGAGCGCCCGGGCCTTCAACGCGGCCGGAAACGGTTCCATCTGCTCGAGCTCGATCTCGTACGTGGAACTGCGTTAGCGGCGCTCCATTTTGGACCGCGCGAACATCCCCGGGCTTTGAGTTCCCGCGACGGGTGACGCACTGATCACGAGCAACGCTTGCGAGCTCGTCGCCAGCTTCCCGCCACGACAAGCAACGCCCGGCGTCTACACCTGCCCCTCCACCAGCGCAACCGCCTCGTTGCGTTCCTTCACGCCAAGCTTTCCGAGGATCTGGGAGATGTGGCGCCGCACGGTCACGGGGGAAACGAAGAGGCGCTCGGCGATCTCGGCGGTGTCGAGCCCTTCGCACATCAGCTCCATCACCTCCCACTCGCGGGCCGTGAGCTCGGCGCGTCCCCTCTCGCCCACGATCGCGCGCCGCCGCCCGTGGGTCTGGAGCTCGCGCACGAGAGGCGCGACCAGCTTCCGTGGGATCGCCGCCTCGCCGGCCAACACGCCCTTGAGGACGCTCGGGAGCTCCTCCTGGTTTGCGCTCTTCAGTAGGTAGCCGACAGCGCCCGCCTTGATCGCGCCGACCAGGTGGTCGCGACTCTCGGACGCGGTCAGAATCACGACCGCGGTTTCCGGGAGCGCGGTGGCGATCCGCCTCGTGGCCCGGATCCCGCTGCCGGGCATGACCACACCGATCAGGCAGATGTCGGGACGCTCGCGGAGCGCCTCCTCCACGGCCGCCTCGGCGTCGTCGGCCTCGCCACAGACCTCAAACCCGTCCCGCTCTAGAAGCCGCCTCACCGCGGCCCTGATGGTCGGCTGCTCGTCCGCGATCACCACCCGGGGGGCCCGGCTCACGGAAGGACGACCTCGACCTCCGTTCCATCCCCCGGGCGGGAGTTGACACGGAGCTCGCCACCGAGACCTTCCGCCCGCTCCCGCATGCTGGTCAGGCCGAAGCCACCGTTGGACGGCGGTGCGCCACCACCCGCTTCGAAGCCACACCCGTCGTCCGAGATCGCGAGACGCAGGGCCGGCTCTGACGAGAGCTGGATGTGGATTCTCGAGGCTTTTCCGTGGCGGGTCGCGTTGCTGATCGCCTCACCAAGTATCCGGAGTAATTCGCTGCGCGTCTCCGGTTCCGCGTCCACCTCGTCGTCGAGCTCGAGCTCGAGCCCGATCCCGGAGCGGTCCGCCAGCCCAGTCGCCGTTCTCGCCACGGCCGGAGGCGAGATGCTCATCCGCTGGGCCGGTCAGCGAGAGGATCGCGGCGCGCGAGTCGGTCAGCGCCCGCTGCGCAGCCGAGGCGATCCCCTCGGCCCGCGGATGGCGCTCCGCGAGCGCCCGCCCGTGCACGGTGATGAATGCCAGGTCCTGCGCCATGCCGTCGTGGAGATCCCGCGCGATCCGGCGGCGTTCCTCGAGCACGATCGCCTCCCGGTCATCCTCCAGGCGAGCGTTCTCCATCGCCATCAGCGCGGCGGAGGCAACCGCTCGGATCGAGTCCGGGTGGCTGTCGAGGGCCGGGTCGTGGACGATCGCCGCGACGTGTTTGCGATCGCGATCGATCCTCGTCACCGATCGCCCTCCATCGCCGTCCGGAAGGTGGACGTCTCCACCGCGAACGTCGACGTAGCTCGACTTGCTGGACGACCAGAACAGGAGCTCGAGTGCGGGGTCCCGCAGGGCCTCGCGCATCGCTTCCTCCACCCCAGCGGGGCTCCGCTCGCGGCCCAGGCGCTCGACCAGCTCCGCCAGGGCCGACGCGGCGAGCACCCGACCCCGGATCAACCCGACACAGATCATGAGTGGGAACAGCACAAAGGCCCCGAGGACCAGCCCACCGAGCGGATCGAGCAGCGGCGAGTCGGGAGCCACCTGGCGAATGAAGATGAAGGCCCCCGTGCCGATGCAGACTGGGGGGATGACCACCAGGACCGGACCGATCGCCCGCCTTCGAATCGGGGTCGCAGCCCTCAGCCGCCGCAGCAGTACAGCCGCGGCGGCGAGCCCCAGCCCGGCACAGACGACGCCGTATACGAGGGCTAGGACGTTGCTGGGGTCGGGGCTGATCTCGACCACCCGGGCCGCGTTGTTCGGGCAGTCCTCGAAACAGGGAATGAACGGACCACCTGCGGGGAGGGTCTCCGCAAGGACGAGCGCCGCTGTCCACACCGCTCCCGACGCGGCCACGGTCGCCGCGAGCACCAGCCGGGCACCCCTCTCCTCGGGCCGGCCGTCGGGGAAGATCAATGCCAGGAAGACCGCGTAGACGATCGCCACGGCAGCCACGGTTCGACCGATCGTGAACGTCCAGGGATCCTGCGAGACCGCCAGCGCCATCGGAGACAGGACGAACACCCCCGCCGCGAGCACCAGCCCGTAGCGGTTGTGCGGCTGTCGCTGCCACAGGTAGAGACCAACGGACAGCGCCGTGAGCGCCATGATCCCTCGCACGATCGCGTTGACCTCGGGGGCCTCGGCCGCGTTCCTCAACACGTACAGCGACGCAGCGACGCTCACGGCCACGCCCAGGATCGCGAACACCACGACACTCGGGCGCAGCCGTGCGGCCCGCGTCGTCAACGCGGTTTCGCCATCCCTGGCGTTCGCCGTTTCCATCGCTATTGCAGGATCCTCCCTGTACCGAAGCAGCGTGCGGAACTCTACCCGTTCCGACCCGGTCGGGCCAGGGTGGAGACACATGGAGCCTCGAGCCACTCGCGCATCGTGAGGTGATGTAGCGAGTGCTCGCCGGAGTCCAGCTCGGCGCGGATCTCGCTGACCAGCCCCGTGCGCTCCGCGACGACGCTGTGGCGGTGGATCGTCTCGAGGTTCTCCTGGCGGGCGCACACGAACGCGTCGTCGCCGAGCTCGGGGTAGGCCTCGACGACGCGGCGGATCATCTCGCGCACGCAGTCCTCGACGAAGCGCGGGTGCGCGTGTGCCTTCTCGACCACCTCGACCTCGTCGCTGCGCTTCATCAGCTCGTAGATCTCCGAGCTCATCGAGCGCTCGACGATGCGCAGAAGGTCGGGCGCGTCGACCTCGACGTCCGAGCCCTCGGGCCGACCGACGTACAGGGTGCCGATGCCGCGCTGGTTGTGGGTCGCGACGGGCACGGCGTCGAGGATCTCGTCGATCTGGTCGGGGGTGTACCCGTGGTGGCGAGGCGCTCGCGCGCGCGGTCGGAGACGAGCCCCTGGGCGCACGGGCAGGCGGTCATGCCCTGCGCCTGGACGCCGGTCAGGGTGCGGGTCCCGCGCTCCGAGGAGACCGCGGTGCCGAACAGGGTGTAGAGCTCCTGGGTGGAGGCGCCGGAGGCGGGGGCGGACACCGTCTCGGGATAGCGGGCGGCGATCGTCACCTCGGCGCGCATCCCGCCCTGGCGCTCGCGCACGCGGCTGGCGATGTGGGCCGCGAGCACCTCCGACTTGAAGGCCTCGCCGAGCACGACCTCGTCGATCGTCTCGTCGAAGACCTCCTCGAAGCGCGACATGTGGACGCCGGCCTGCTGCGGGTTGAGGTCGACGAAGCACTCGAGCTCGGCGTAGTAGAGCTGCTCGTCGGAGTTCGACCTTCACGCGCAGCACCTTCTCGATTCCCGGTGACGCCGACCCGGGTGAGGCTGAGCTGGGTGCGCGGGGGGCTCGGCCTGGGCGTCGCGGCTGGGGGTGAGGACCTCTGTGACCTCGCTCATCGTCAACTGAGATGTTACGGGCAGGCGCGGGGATATACTTCGCGCGCCTTGGGAGCCACGTGAGAGCCGAGGAGCGGCTTTAGATTGGCTAAGAACGGTCAGACGGTGGTGAGGGAGGAGGACCGGCGTCGCGGGCGAGGCCGCGATCGCCATCGACGGCGAGCGACCGTTCGCCGACCTCGATGAGCTGCGGGCGCTGATCGCGCAGGGGCGCGAGCGCGGCTACCTGACCTTCGAGGAGATCGCGGGGACGCTCGAGGAGGTCGAGGTCGACCAAGGAGCAGGTCCAGCACCTGCACGCCTACCTGATCGAGCACGGGGTGGACGTGATCGCGGGCGACGGGCTGACCGCGTACAAGGAGGCGAAGGGGACGTCAGCCCGACGCGCCGAAGAAGCCGGAGCTCGACCTCACCGTCGAGCCGAGCCTCGACTCGCTGCGGCTGTACCTGCGCTCGATCGGCCGGGTCGAGCTGCTGACCGCCGAGCAGGAGATCGAGCTGGCGCAGCGGATCGAGCGCGGGGACATGATCGCCAAGCGGCACATGGTGGAGGCGAACCTGCGGCTGGTCGTGTCGATCGCGAAGGGATATCTGGGGCGGGGGCTGAGCTTCCTCGACCTGATCCAGGAGGGGTCGCTGGGGTTGATCCGGGCGGTGGAGAAGTTCGACTACCGCCGCGGGTACAAGTTCTCGACCTACGCGACGTGGTGGATCCGCCAGGCGGTGACGCGGGCGATCGCCGACAAGGCGCGGACGATCCGGATTCCGGTGCACATGGTCGAGAAGCTGAATCGGGTGGCGCACGTGGAGCGCCAGCTGGTGCAGCGCCTGGGTCGCGAGCCGGAGCCGGAGGAGATCGCCGCGGAGCTGAAGTGGTCGCGTGCGCGAGGTGCGCGACATCCTGCGCGTGGCGCAGCTGCCGGTCTCGCTGGAGAAGCCGGTCGGCGACGAGGAGGAGTCGGAGCTGGGCGACTTCGTCGCCGACGAGACGGCGCGAGTCGCCGTTCGAGACGCGCGACGGAGAGCCTGCAGCGCGAGGACATCCAGCGGGCGCTCGACGCGCTGCCGGAGCGCGAGCGCCAGGTGATCGAGCTGCGCTTCGGGCTCCGCGGGCACGAGCCGCTGACGCTCGAGGAGGTGGGCCGCGCGTTCGGCGTCACCCGCGAGCGGATCCGCCAGATCGAGACCAACACGCTGAAGAAGCTGAAGCAGCTGCCCGAGGCGCAGCGGCTGCGCGAGCTGGGCTAGTAGGGCCGCTAGATCGAGGCTCGACGAACGCCTCGCGCGTACCGTCACTGAACTGCGCCGGCTTCGTGCAGATCTGACGCCAATCGCCGGAAACGCCTGCAAACCGACGTCCACGTCTGCCCGAACTTATGTTCGGAGCATGGAGCGACTGAATCAACCGCCGCCAGCAGGGCGACCTCGGCGAGGCGTCGGCGATCGAGTGGCTGACGCGACAGGGCGCGACTGTCTCGGCGCCCCTCGGGCACAGTCCCGACTACGACCTGATCGCGAGATCGGCGGCGCCTGGTTCGGGTGCAGGTGAAGACATCGACGCGCAGAGAGGACGCGCTCGGCGGCGGCGAACGCTGGTCAGTGATCCATCCGCACCAACGGCGGAAACCAGAGTTGGAGCGGGACAACGAAGTGGTTCGATCCGGCAAAGGTGGACGCGCTGTTCGCGCTCGTCGGTGATGGACGGCGCTGGTTCATCCCCGCCTCGGCCGTGGAGGGGACGAATACTCTTCGATTGGGAGGGCGGAAGTACTGTGAGTTCGAGATCGTGCCGGCAGGTGAGATCCTGACTCTTGTATACGGCACGGGGGACGGTGGCCAGGACACCGGCTCTAAAATCGATGACCCCGCCCGGGGGGAGCACCGGAGTGGGAGATCCGGGCCGCGCTGTAAACGCGGTGCCTCGTTGCTTAGTGGGTTCGAATCCCTCCTCCCCCATTCACCTCGGCCTGGCGAGAGCATGGGCCGCGAGCGGCAGCTCGGGCGCGCGGGTCAGGCGATCATCCGTGAGAAGCGCCAGATGACGCTGCCGGCCAAGCCGTTCAGTGACGCGGGCCTCGAGATCGGCGACCGGCTCCGCTTTCGCGCCGACGGCCGGGGCCGGATCGTGATCGAGCGGATTGAAGACATCCAGCCGGAGCTGGCTCTCTCCTCGGTACGCTCAACAGGCGAGTCGTGGTGAGCACCGTTGTCCGTACCCACCATTGACTGCCGCCTCCCGCGGTCCTAGCGTGTGGGAGCAGAGGAGCCCGATGCCTGGAAAACAAGCCCACGTCCTGTTCGACGAGTTCCACAGCGAGGCGTGGTCGGTGCGGCGCGAGACGGCGGAGCGCATGCAGCCGGCCCACCCCGGCGACTCGTCCTACGCGCTCGCGGCCGACGCGCTCGCCGCCCACGACTTCACCGTCACCGCCAACACCGATCGCCCCCTGACCGACGTCCTCGCCGACGCCGACGTCCTCGTCATCGCCCACCCCTCCGACCCCAAGTGGGAGTTCACCACCAACGGCGACTCACCGCGGCTCTCCGACGACGAGCTCGAGGCGATCGACGAGTTCGTGCGCGGCGGCGGCGGCCTGATCGTGCTCGCCGAGACCGAGCAGGACAAGTACGGCAACAACCTCAACGACCTGCTCGCCCGCTTCGGCATCCACGTCGAGAGCGCCACCGTCCAGGACTACGAGCACCACCACCAGGCGCCCTCCTGGGTGCTCGCCCAGCTGTCCGACGGCCACAACGGCGATCGCGAGGGCGACGTCGACCTCCTCGCCCGCGTCCACAGCGCCTGCTTCTACCGCGCCGGAACCCTCGCGCTCTCCAACGGCGGGCAGGTGCTCGCCCGCACCTTCCCCACCGCGACGCCCCCCGACGCGCCGCTCGCCGCGACGATCCGCCACGGCGACGGGCACGTCGTCGTGCTCGCCGACTCCGACCTGTTCGGCGACGACTGCATCGGCGAGCTCGACCACGAGGCGCTGTGGCTCAACCTCGTCTACTGGGCCGCGCAGCCGTCCTTCCGCGCCGCCGGCGCGCTCCCCGCCTCCCCCGCCAAGTCCGACCCCGCCTGGGAGCGAGCTGAAGCGCGCCGTCGAGGAGCTGCGCGCCACCCAGCAGCCCGACGGATCGGTCGACCTCTCCGAGCACGACCGCGCCCGCCTCGAGCAGCTCACCACCACGATCGCCGACGCCGCCGCCCGCCTGGAGGCGCACTTCCCTCACCAAAAGGACTACATAGGGGCGCTCGGGGACGACCTCCGCGCCTGGGCGCAGGCCGACTTCGCCAAGCCCGACTTCATCCGCTCCACCGAGGCCTTCCGCCCCGAGCAGCACCGCCGCGACGGGATCGAGCACCTCGCCGTCTTCCCGATGTACAAGCAGAACGCCTCGCGCGACACCTGCTTCGAGGCGCTGATCGTCCGCACCCCGTGGCCCGAGTTCGTCGCCGAGCTGGAGGGCGGCGCGTACGACAACGCGAAGTTCGTCCCCGTCACCTTCGTCGACTACACGAGCGGATACGACTCCGAGTGCGCCGTGCTGTTCCCCGAGACGTTCTCCACCGCCGAGCGGCCGCCCAGCTACTTCGGCGCCATCTTCTGCGATCGCGAGGCGGAGCGCCTGCGGCGCGTCGCCGGCAGGGCCGCGGAGATCCTCCACCTCAACCTCCCGCCCGACGCCGCCTGCCTGCTCGTCTCACCCGAGCTGTCGCGCAACGCCTACATCGTCTGGGACCTGATCCACGACCGCACCCACATGCGCGGCGACCTCCCGTTCGACCCCTTCATGATCCGCCAGCGCAGCCCGTACTGGATGTACTCGCTCGAGGAGCTGCGCTGCGACCTGACGGCGTTCGGCGAGGCCGTCAAGCTCGAGGCGGCGGGCACGCCTTCGCCCGCCACGTCCAGTACGCGATCCTCTTCGACCGCCTCTTCCGCTTCCCCGTCACCGGCAGCCGCGTCCGCAACTACGACGGGCTGGGCGGCCAGCTCCTGTTCGCCTTCCTGCACAAGGAGCGCTACCTGCACTGGACCGACAACCGGCTGACGATCGAGTGGGAGCGCGTCGCCGACGGCGTCGGCGCGCTGCGCGATCGCGTCCAGGACCTCTACCACTCCGGGATCGACCGCTCCAAGGTCGCCCAGTGGGCCGCCGCGCACGATCTCGTCGCCGCCTACGTCCCCCCGGCCGAGGGCTCGAGGTGGGCGAAGGAGAACCGCGACCTGCCCGAGCTGACGAGCCGAAGCAGCTCGTCGACCTCGTCAAGGACGACGAGTTCCCGCTCAGCCTCTTCTACACCTCGCTGAAGCCGAAGCTCGAGTCGGTCCTCTCCAGGCCGCCCGATTAGCCGCGTCCGACCGACGCGCCAAAGCGGATATCACTCCCGAGGTGAACGAGAACCCACGCGGATTCGCCAGCGACAACTTCGCCGGCGCCCACCCCGACGTCCTCGCCGCCGTCGCCGCCGCCAACGACGGCCACGTCCCCGCGTACGGCGACGACCCCTACACCGCGGCCGCGCCGAACGCCTCCGCGAGCACTTCGGCGAACGGCGCCGCCCCTTCCTCGTCTTCAACGGCAGCGCCGCGAACGTCCTCTCGCTGATCGCCGCCGCCGCGCCCGTTCGAGGCCGTCATCTGCCCCGACCCGGCGCACATCAACGTCGACGAGTGCGGCGCGCCGGAGCGCATCGCCGGCGTCAAGCTCTACACCGTCCCGGCGCCCGCCGGCAAGCTCACCCCCGAGCTCGTCGACGGCGCGCCTGCGGAGCGTTCGCATCGGCGACGAGCACGCCGCCCAGCCGCGCGTCGTGTCGATCTCCAACGCCACCGAGCTCGGCACCGTGTACACGCCCGACGAGGTCCGCGCGCTCGCCGAGCTCGCCCACGAGCGCGGCATGCTGCTCCACCTCGACGGCGCCCGCCTCGCCAACGCCGCCGCCTGCCTCGACGTCCCGCTGCGCGCGCTGACCACCGACGCCGGCGTCGACGTCGTCTCGTTCGGCGGCACCAAGAACGGCCTGCTGCTCGGCGAGGCCGTCGTCTTCCTCGACCCCGAGCTCGCCGACGACTTCGAGTACCTCCGCAAGCAGTCGCTCCAGCTCGCCTCGAAGATGCGCTTCGTCGCCGCCCAGTTCGACGCCCTGCTCCGCGACGACCTGTGGCTGCGCAACGCCGCCCACGCGAACGCGATGGCCGCGCGGCTCGCCACACGCCGTCAAGGAGATCCCCGGCGTCCGCGATCACCCAGCACGTCGAGTCCAACGCCGTCTTCGCGATCCTTCCGCCGCGCCGCCACGCGAGCGCCTGCTCGACGAGTGGCCCGGCGAGCTCCCGTTCCACGTGTGGAGCGAGGAGACCGGCGAGGTCCGCTGGATGACCGCCTGGGACACGACCGAGGAGGACGTCGACCGCTTCGCCGCCGCGATTGCCGACGCGCGTGCGCCGGCCGACTTCGCTGAGCCGCGCGCTGGCGCTACAGTGACCCCGGCGCGCCCGGATAGCTCAGTTGGTAGAGCACTTCCATGGTAAGGAAGGGGTCGCCGGTTCGAGTCCGGCTCCGGGCTTAGCCTGCCGGTGCGTGAGCACCGACGCTCCCCGCCGACCAGGCGCCGCGTCTCAGCTTCGGCTTCGCGGTCCGCAACGCGATCGGCGTCGCCATGCCGCTCGTCGCCGGCGTGCTCGCCGACGACGTCCCCGCAGGCGCCGTCGCCGGCGGGGGAGCGTTGATCACCGGGTTCGCGGACGTCGGCGACACCATCCGCCACCGCGCGGTCGCGATGCTCGCAACTGCCTCCTCGGTGCGCTCTCCACCTTCGTCGGCGTTCTCGCCTCCGAAGCGGAGGCCGCATCCCTGATCGTCACCGGGCTATGGGGACTCGCCGCTGGCCTGCTCGTCGCCGGCGGACCGATCACCGGCTGCGTCGGGCTCTCCGCGACCGTCGCGCTCGTCGTGTTCGCTGGGAACCCCACCGGGTCGCACAGCGAGCTCGAGCTCGCCGCCTTCACGCTCGCAGGCGGGGTCCTTCCAGGCCTCGCTCGCCGCGCTCGTACCCGACGCGCTCCGGCTACCCGGCGCACCCGCACCCGCTCAACGAGCTGCGACGTTCGATCGCAGCCGCGATCGACGTGGACCGACCCCATCGGCCGCCACGCCGTCCGCCTGGGGCTCGCGCTCAGCACGGCGACCGCCGTCTACCGGCTTCTCCCCGTCGACCGCGGTTACTGGATCCCGATCACGGTTCTCTTCGTCATGCGACCGGAGGCCGGTCGCACCCGGACCCGCATCGTGCAGCGCTTCCTTGGCACCGTCATCGGCCTGCTCGTGATCACCCTCCTCGTGGCGCTGCTGGAGCCCGGCGATGCTCGCCCTGGCGCTGATCTGCGCCGCCTGCATGGTGCCCGCCTACGCGTATCTTTGGATCGACTACACGCGTTCAACGCCGGCGTCGCGGGGGCGGTGGTCGCACTGGCCGCGATCCTCGGCCTCCCCGAGCCGATCGCGGCGCTCAACCGGTTCATCGACACCCTGACTGGGCTCGCGATCGTGCTCTGCTTCCTCCTCCTGCTCCCCGAGGTCCCGCGCCGACGCCGCGAGCCGGCGGCTGCGAGGGGGTAGGCGGCCCTCACCGTCGGGCGATGCCCACGATCCGCGGCGCCACCGGCGACAGCCACGCGGAGGGCGGGAACTTGAAGCCCCGACACGACTCCAAACGGGCGAAGATCGGATGACGGACGGACTGATCGGCTCCCACGTCGGTGGATTATCGGCGTTGTGCCGGCGCCGCTATCGTGCCCCCGCCGTGGACTTCTGCCCTCACCGACGAGCAGAGCGACTTCGTCGCCGCGATCCAGGACTTCTGCCGCCGCGAGTGCGGGACGAGCGAGCAGCGCGCCGAGCTGACCAACGGCTACACCGAGCTACCACGCCGACGGCCTGTACCGCAAGATGGCCGAGCTCGGCTGGCTCGGCGTGACGATCCCCGAGCGAGTACGGCGGCTCGGGCGGCGGGATGCTCGACGCCTCGCTGTTCATGGAGGAGACCTCGCGCGGCCTGGCGCCGATCGGCGGCTACGCGACGACGCTGATCGTCGCCGGCGCGACGCAGCGGTTCGGCACCGAGGATCAGAAGCGCGACATCCTCGGCGGGATCGCGTCCGGGACCGTCGAGGCGATCGCGATGACCGAGCCGGAGGCCGGCTCCGACGTCGGCGCGCTCGCCGACCGAGGCCGAGCGCGTCAACGGCGGCTTCGTGATCAACGGCCAGAAGGTGTTCTGCTCCAACGCCCGGATCGCCGCGCCACATCCTCGTCGTCTGCCGCACCACCAAGGGCGAGGACAAGCACGAGGGCCTGTCGATGATCTTCGTCCCCACCGACGCCGACGGGCTGCGCATGGACCCGATCGAGACGATGGGCGGGCGCGAGACCGCCCACCTCTACTTCACCGACTGCGAGGCGCCCGCCGAGGCGGTGCTCGGCGAGGTCGACCGCGGCTGGATGCAGCTGATGGCCGGCCTCAACGTCGAGCGCCTGATCCTCGCCGCGACGATGCTCGGCATCGCGCGCCGCGCGTTCGACGACGCGCTCGCCTACGTCAAGGAGCGGCGCCAGTTCGGCCGCCCGATCGGCTCCTTCCAGGCGCTCCAGCACCGGCTCGCCGACCTCGCCACCGAGATCGAGGCGGCGCGCCTGATGACCTACTGGGTCGCCAGCCAAGGTCGACGAGGACCCCGACCGGATGCTCCCCCGCGAGGCCTCGATGGTGAAGCTCTTCGTCACCGAGCGCGCGAAGCGCATCGCGCTCGAGGGCATGCAGATGATGGGCGGCTACGGCTACTCGTCCGAGTACGACATGGAGCGCCTCGTCCGCGCCACCCTCGTCTCGACGATCTACGGCGGCACCTCCGAGATCCAGCGCAACATCATCGCCAAGACGCTGGGGCTGTAGCCGCGCCCCGCGGAAGTCAGACGGGCTGATCGCTCTCGGCAGGTGTGGAGGCCGATGCCGGGCCTAGCTTTTCGTCACACCGGCGCCGCCCAGCGCTCGGCGTTGAACTCGTAGATCTCGCGCAGGATCTGCTCGACGCCGTACCGGATCCGCCATTCGGGATAGTCGGCGCGGAACTCGTCGAGGTCGCTGATCCACCACCGGTGGTCCCCGCGCCGCGGCGCCTCGTCGAGCTCCCACGACAGCTCCGCGCCGGCGATCCGCTGGCAGATCTCGATCGCCTCCAGCATCGAGTTCGCGCGCACGACGCGCCTTAGGTGACGGGAGGCGGTCGGCGCACGCCTTGGAAAACTAAGTTTTTTTCACAACAAGCCATCGGGCGGTCATACGACGGCAGGGGTGACTTCGGAGTGCCAGCGCCGCCACGCCTCGACCTGCTCAGCCGACTCACCCGTCACCGCGCCGTACACCCACTCGGGAGCGGACCAATCGCCGGGCGTCGAAGCTCGGTTGCGGAGCAGGGCAATCACGCGGAACGACTGATCACCGTTCTGACACGCGATGCCCGAGGCGCCGCAGGTCCAGCCTCGGGTGGCCCGGTATCCAGGATCGTCTCTGCGTAGTGCTCGGCTTGGGCGCAGTCGATCCCTGCGGCAGCTACCGCCTCTTCATGAGGCGCGTAAAGCCTTGCCGCCGGGTCGGTGTAGGTGCTGTAGATACGTTCTCCCGGTTTAGCTCGACGGGCATGCCGCCAACCTCGACCTGCTCGGTCGTCGGGGAACAAAGCTCGGCCGCGTCGCGCGTTCCAGTACTCGCGTCGGTCTTGAAGAGAACCACCGTCTGCCTATGGTCGGTCAGGTTCACCGACATTCCGGGGGTATCCGCGAGCACTTTGGTGAGTTCCTTCGCGGCGACCTCATCGGGACCCGCGGCCCATCTCGAAGGGTTTAGGCTGAACACGTTTCTTATGGTCTACAATTTCAGTGCCATCAGGCATCTCACCTCTCATATACCAACCTTGAAATGTAAGGCGTACGATCTTTCTCCTCAATTTTCAATTCCTTCGCCCTTCAGTATCTTGAGAACAGGTAGAAATGCGCGCTTAGGAAGGCGAAATTATACTGTTTCTCAAGATCTGGATCTTCGCTAATTTGTTTGAAGGTAGGATTAAACCGTTCCAATAGGCCATGTTCGATCGGGAAAAAGAAGCAAAATGGTTCACCCTTCTCGAACCTCACCTTCAAATTCGGTCTTGTGAATTTCCAGTTCATTGTAAAGGTGAACGGCATCCAGTAGGTTTCTATGACAGCAGACATTGCCTGAATGCCATCTTTAACTCATTAACCGGTCCGGTTACCCAAAGGTCGTAACCTGGAGACGTGCTTATAATAACGCCCACATTGAAAGTCAGAATGCCACTTCCGAAGTGACTTTCGACCAAAGTCTTGATTTTTCTTGTTCCTAAGAAGCTGTTTGCCCCCATCTTCAAACATGAGTTGGATATCGTCTTTACTAGAGCCACCGTTCCACTCAGCCTCGCAGGTCACAGGACAACGAACCTCCCAGCCGTGGGCGTTCGCAATTGAAAGGGGCAGGCACCGATCGCAATCGAAAGGGGCAGGCATCGATACGCGTAAGAACCAGGTGTCTGGTTCCGCCGACGAGGAGCTCGCGGAAGTTGTCCAGCCCGACGAAGCGGAACTCGAAGCCGCCCCGGACCAGCTTCAGGCGCGACAGGCTGATGTACAGCGAGGCCAGCAGCGGGTAGATGGAGACGAACAGGATGGCCAGCAGGGCCGGCCAGATGAACGCGGCCCGCACGGCGAAGCTCGCCCCCAGGGAGGCCTGCGAGCGGGCCCGCGCCGCTTCCCCGGCGGCGCTGGACGCCCCGGCCGCCGGCCACGGCCGCGTCCATGCGCTACCGCTGGATGTTCAGGCTGGACGGCGTAGGCGGCCTTCTGGTCGTCACGCCCCTCGTCGTCGGTGATCTTGTCCCAGCCCTGCTCGATCTGCTGGATCGCCTGGTCACGGGAGATCTCCCCGGCCAGGAACTGGGCCACCGCCGTGTCCAGGACCACGCCCTGGTACTGGGCCGACTTGGGGACCCGCAGGTCGAGGATCATGTTCGGGCTCTGCAGGCCTCGCCGATGGCGCCGAGGTACTTCTCGGCGCGCCTCCTTGCTCATGCCTGCCTTCACCCACAGCTCGGTGTCCTGTGAACTGCGAGGTCCGGTAGGGGTTGAAGCCGGTCTTGCCCAGGGTCACGTCCACGTTCGACTGGTCGGGGGGCGCTCATGTAGGACAGGAAGGCGTAGGCGGCGTCCTTGACCTTCTGGTCGACGGCGGCGTTGATCGCCCCCGACCAGCCGCCGAAGGCGGCGAAGGGTGCGTGGTTGACCCCGTTGATGGCGTGCGGGCACCGGGTGGCGTCGCAGTCGACCAGTTGGCCGCTGGCCCGGTCCAGGACCTTCTTCGACCCGGGCATGATCACCGCGCCCACCTTGTCCTGCACGGTCGAGGTCTTGGGGTTGATGGCCAGGGTGCCGATGTCGCCCCAGTCGGCCGAGAGGGCGCAGCGGCCGGAGGTGAACAGCCCGCGGGTGTCGCCGACGTCGAGGTTCAGCTCGTCCTTGGGGGCGTACTGGGTGGTCTGCTTGTAGACGTCGAGCGCGGTCGCGAAGGCCTGGTTGTTGACCAGCGGCTTCATGGAGCCGACGTCGAAGAACGCCGCCCTCGCTGGTCCCGGCGGCCTGGAGGTACAGCCGCGACCGACCAGGACATCCAGTACGACTGGGCGCCTCGCTTCTTGGCGATGCAGGAGCCGTAGTCGGGCTTGCCGTCGTCGTTCAGGTCCTTGCCGTTGTAGCGCTGGGGCGATGGCCAGGTAGTCGTCCCAGGTGGCCGGGCGGCTTCAGCCCGTCCCGCTTGCAGCAGGTCGCTGCGGTAGTAGACCATCTGGAAGTCGCCGTCCAGCGGGATGGTGTAGGTGCGGCCCTTGTAGGAGGCGCTGAAGTCGCGGAAGAAGGGCGCGATGTCGTCCCACTTCAGGGTCTGGTCGCCCTTGACCCGGTCGGTGATGTCCTCCAGGTATCCGGGCGGGACGAAGTCGCCCATCCACTGCGGGTCGAAGACGAACGCGTCGTAGCTGTTGGTGCCCGTGGCCAGGTCGGTGAGGATCTTGTCGTACAGGTCGGCGAAGGGGACGGTCACGATCTTGACGTTGGCGCCGGTGAGCTGGTTGAAGTCGGGGGCGCGCCGCTGCAGCGGCTCGGCGATCTGCGGCCCGGTGAAGGTCAGGACGGTGACCTCCACGCCCTTGTGCCGGTCGGCCCCGGTCCCCTGGGTGGACTGGGTCTTGTTGTCGCCCCCGCCGCCGCTGCTGCAGGCGGCGACCAGCAACGACGCGGCGGCGACGCATGCGGCCCAACGGGAGCATGGACGCTTGGCCATGCTGTCCTCCCATGGTCGAGGGGCCGTCATCGGCCCACCCGGCTCCGCCCCCCAGACGTAACCGTAGCCGCGGAAACATCCGATGTTGAGGGCCGGTCAGCCGCCGCCGGGTCGATGTAGCCGATGGTCAGCAGCAGGTTGGCGTACAGCCGCTGGTCGCCGGTGGCGACGGCCAGGGTGCACCTCGGGCCGGCGGGTCAGCTCGTAGAAGTCCAGCCGGTCCACCACCTCGACCGGCAGGCCCGGCGGGCAGCAGCTCCCGGTACTCGCCCAGCACGGCCGGCACGGGGGCGTCGTGGGGCTGCATCACCGCCGCTGCCTCCAACGGCACCGTCGCCGCGACCGCCTCAGGACCTCGGTGACGGTCACCCGGCCCGGGGAGAGGTTCAGGCAGACCCGCCGGGCGCCGGCGGGGTGGCGGTGGCGTGGGGAAGTTGCCGTCGGAGATGAGCACCTGCGACCCGTGGCCGGCCTCGGCCAGCGCGGCGAGGATCTGCGGGTGGATGAGCCGGGTGCGGAGCATCGTCAGCCTCCGTGGTCGTCGGCGGGCTCGGGTAGGCGGTACACCCGCCGGGCGTTGGCGCCGAACACCAGGTCGCGCTCGGCCGGCCTCGAGCCCGGCCGCCTCCAGGGCCTCCTCGGCCGCCGCGACCACCTCGGCGTAGTCGGCCGCCAGCAGGCACACCGGCCAGTCGGAGCCGAACAGCAGCCGATCGGGGCCGAACGCGTCGGCCGCGTGGCGACGTAGGGGACGAGCTGGTGGGGCGTCCAGGCGTCCCAGTCGGCCTCGGTGACCAGGCCGGAGACCTTGCAGGTGACGTTGGGCAGGCGGGCCAGGGCGCGCAGCTCGGTGGCCCACGGCTCGACCAGCCGCCTCGACGGATCCGCGGCTTGGCCAGGTGGTCGACGACGAGGCCGAGCTCGGAAGCCGCTCGGCCACCGCCCGGGCGGCCGGCAGCTCGCGCTCGCGGACCAGCAGGTCGTAGACCAGCCCGGCGTCGGCGACGGCGGCCAGCCCGGCCAGCACCTCGCCGCGGACCAGCCATGCCGGGTCGGGCTCGTCGTGGACCTGGTGGCGGATCCCGACCAGGGCCCGGCCGCCGGGCGCGGCCCGCAGCGCGGCCAGGGCGTCGGCCACGTCGGCAGCGGTCAGGTCGACCCAGCCGACCACGCCCGCGACGCGTCCGCAGGTCCCGGCCACGGCCAGGAACTCCTTGGTCTCCTCGACGCTGGCGACGGTCTGGACGACGACCGTCTGGCCGATCCCGTGCGGCCCGGCGGCCGCGTCCAGGTCCTCGCGGCCCGAAGCGGCGCCGGATTGGCGCCAGGCGACTTGTCCATCCACGGGTAGGCCCGGCGGGCCGGGTCCCAGAGATGGTGGTGGGCGTCGACCCGGCGCATCACGTCGGTGGGGACGGGGACGTGCCGGGCAGCAGGCCCTCGGCGACCAGCTCGGCCCAGAGCTCCTCGGGGACCGGCCGGCCGATCAGGGCCACGGCGTCCTGCACCTCGGCGGCCGTGCGGGCGCCGACGACCACGGTGGCCACCGCCGGGTGGCGCAGCGGGAAGGCCAGCGCCGCCGCGGCAGCGGGACGCCGTGCCTGCGCGCACACCGCCGGCGATGCGGCGGGCGCGGTCGAGCAGCTCGGCGGGGCGCGGGGGCGTAGTCGTAGGTGCCGCCGGGCTCGCGGGTGGCCAGCAGGCCGCTGTTGAACACGCCGCCGACCACCACCGCGCACGCCCCGCTCGTCGCAGGCGGCAGCAGCTCGGCCAGGCCCGACTGGTCGAGCAGGCGTGTAGCGGCCGGCCAGCATGACCATGTCCACGTCGGTCTCGCGGACGAACCGGGCGAGCATCTGCCACTGGTTCATGCCGACCCCGATCGGCCCTGACGACCCCCTGGTCGCGCAGCTCGGCCAGCGCCGGGTAGGCCTCGGCGACGGCCTGGTCGCAGTGGTCGTCCGGGTCGTGGACCAGCACGATGTCGACCCGGTCGAGGCCGAGCCGCTCCAGGCTCTCCTCCAGCGACCGCCGTACGCC
This sequence comes from uncultured Thermoleophilia bacterium, assembly GCA_963754225.1. Classification (GTDB taxonomy): domain Bacteria; phylum Actinomycetota; class Thermoleophilia; order Solirubrobacterales; family 70-9; genus DASPWW01. Next base: position 5,710 of record CAVWEV010000005.1, on the reverse strand, counting down.
GTCGGCGAGAAGTCCCAGACCCGCCGGAGGTGGCGGGCACGTCGAACCCCTCGGGTCGGCGGTCCCGCCCGCGCGGGCGGGCACGAGCAGGCGGCCGACCTTGGTGGACAGCACGTAGCGGTCGCGGCCGGCCGGGCGGCCGCGGCCGAGCCGCCGCTCGGCGACAGGCCGAGCCCGTAGTGGGGCGCGGTGTCGAAAGCCGGATCCCGGCCGCCCAGGCCGCGTCGACGGTGGCTTCGGCCTCGCTCCTCGCACCTCCTGGAACAGGTTGCCGATCGGCGCCGTTCCGAGCCCCAGCCGGGTGAGCCGGATCACGCTCAGCTCCAGGAGTCGGAAGGTCCTCCAGGGGCCCGGGCACGCTCATCGCCTCCGGTTTGCCGGCAGGCGGATCCCCTGCATGCCGCCGTCAACGGCCAGAGCGGTGCCGGAACCGCCGCCGGTGACAGCGGCGACCACGCCGTCGAATTCGCCGGGCATACGCCACCTACTCCTGGTCAAAGGCCGCCACGGCCGGCGCCACCGGTCTGGCCCTGCGCCCGGTTCGCTTCACGTCCGCACCATACCCGAACCGCCGGCACCCGAGCATCGCCAGCGTCGAGCAGGTCCGAGGAGGTGGTGACCGGCCAGCCTGGCCGCGGCCGACGAACGGCATCTTGGTGGCCATGACGGTCATGGTGGCACGTTGGCGTCCAGCGGCAGGCTGGCCATGTACACCACCGCGCGGGCGACGTCCGCCACGTCCATCCGCGGCTCGGGGCGGACGCTGCCGTCGGCCTGGGGCACGCCGGCCGCCATGGCCTCGGTCATGTCGGTGGCGGCGTTGCCGATGTCGATCTGGCCGCAGGCGATGTCGTAGGCGCGGCCGTCCAGCGAGGTCGACTTGGTCAGCCCGGTGATGGCGTGCTTGGTGGCGGTGTAGGCGACCGAGCGCGGCCGGGGCGCGTGGGCGGAGATCGAGCCGTTGTTGATGATCCGGCCGCCGCGGGGCCGCTGGTCGCGCATCACCCGGAACGCCGCCCGGGTGCAGAGGAACGCGCCGGTCAGGTTGACCGCGACCACGGCGTTCCACTCCTCCAGCGGGACCGTGTCGAGGTCGCGGGCCGGCGGCGCCGGTGCCGGCGTTGTTGAACAGCAGGTCGACGCGGCCGTGCCGCTCGACCGCCCGGTCGAACAGGGCCCGACCGACGCCTCGTCGGTGACGTCGGCCGGGACCGGGTCGAGCCCCCGGCAGCCCGCCGCCCCGCCCGGCGACCTGCTCGAGGGCGTCGCGCCGCCGGCCGGCGAGCACCACCGCCACCCCTCGCCGGCCAGGGCGTGCGCGACCGCCGCGCCGATCCCGCTGCCCGCTCCGGTCACCACCGCGACCTTCGGCGGTTGGCCGCTCATCGGTCCTCCCTGCTCTCCACCGGCGCTCGACAGGACCTGGCTCCAGGGTGACCCACCGGGATGGGAGCATCGGCCCCCGACGAGCATCCCAGAGGTGTCGACATGGAGTATTCGTCGCTGCCGCCGGACCGCTGGCCCGATTCGCCAGGGCGCTATCCTGATCCCGCCGTCCGGGTCGTTGACCCGCGGTTCGAGCGCCACCAGCTCCACATTGCGGCGGTCGAACGGATCGCCACCGGCGGTCGCTGGGCCGAGAAAGGGTGACCACCGCCCAGTTGCCAGAGTTTGCCAGACACGATGCCTCGCTAGGCCACACACAGTTTCGTGTCCCCTCAGCCCGCCAACGCCACTGAGCTGTGACGTTGTGTGGGCCTGACCCGCTTTGACGGACATCCAAGATCAGGGGCGTTGCCCCGGAGAGGATGTCCATCATGGAGACCATGGGAACGAAGAAGCCTCGGCCGCGTCGGTCGTTCACCGCCTGAGTTCAAGGCCGAGATCGTCGAGCTGTGCCAGCGCGGTGACCGCTCGATCGGGCAGGTCGCCCGGGACTTCGATCTGACCGAGACCGCGGTGCGGGAGTGGGTGCGCCAGGCCGAGCGGGACGCCGGCACGCGTGGCGACGGCGGGCTGACCAGCGCGCGAGCGCCAGGAGCTCGCGGCGTTGCGGCGGGAGAACCGGCGGCTGCGCGAGGACGTGGAGATCCTCAAGCGGGCCACGGCTTTCTTCGCGAAGGAGACCCGGTGAACGTGTATCCGTTCATCGAGGCGGAGAAGGCGCAGCAGCGCAACGTCAAGCGGGCGTGCGAGCTGCTGGAGGTCTCCCGTGCCGCCTACTACGCCCACCGCGCCGGCGTCCCGTCGGCCCGCCAGCTCGCCGACGACCGAGCTCACCGAGCACATCCGCCAGGCCCACCAGGCGTCCAAGGGCCGCTACGGCGCCCCACGCATCCACGCCGAGCTGCGTCGCGCGCGGCCACCGGCACGGCCGCAAGCGGGTGGCCCGGCTGATGCGCGCCGCCGGGCTGCGCGGCCGCGCGCCGCGCCGGTGGAAGCAAGACCACGATCCCCGACCCGGCGGCGGCCGCCCGAGCGGACCTGATCCGCCGCGACTTCACCGTCAACGCCGCCGCGGTCAACACCCGCTGGTGCGGCGACATCACCTACATCCCCACCTGGGAAGGCTGGCTGTACCTGGCCACCGTGATCGACATCGCCTCCCGCCGGGTGGTCGGCTTCGCCCTGGCCGACCACCTGCGCACCGAGCTGGTCGCCGACGCGCTGACCAACGCCGTCGCCGCCCGCGACCCCGCACCCGGGGTGGTCTTCCACTCCGACCGCGGCTGCCAGTACACCAGCGGCGACTACGCCACCCTCGCCGACGACCTGGCGGTCACCTTGTCGAGTCGGCCGCACCGGGCAGTGCTGGGACAACGCGCTCGCCGAGTCGTTCTTCGCCTCCCTGAAAGGCGAGTGCCTCGACCAGCAGCCCTGGCCCACCCGCGCCGCCGCCCGCCGCGCCACCGTGGACTACATCGCCTGGTACAACGGCACCCGGCTGCACAGCGCCCTCGGCTACATGACCCCCGACGAGTTCGAGACCGCCACCGACGAGGAGGTCATCAAGCAGGTAGCCTGACCGAGCCACCAGCCCTGTCCGTCAAAGCGGGGCAACCCCAGTGGTGCGACGAAGGGTGGCGCATGGATAGACGTGGTGGCCGCGCTCCCTTCACACGGCAGAGGCCTCCACCGCCTTGGCCCCGGCAGCGGCGCATGTTCACGATCGTGGGCGGGCAGCAGCGGGGCAGCAACTCTAACCGCACGAGGCCACGCGAGACACCACGCGTCACAACAACGGCTTTGGTGTGATGGCTTGTGATGCGAGGCTTCGTGGTGGACGACCTGCCGGGGTTCCTCGATGGCATGCAAGGGGTCAGGGGTTCAAATCCCCTCAGCTCCACCACCACATCACCGCAGGTCATAGCCTCGCCGCTCCTTCAGCGTCGCTTCTTGCCGCTGCCTGATTGCCCGATTCGTGCCACCCGCGTGCCACTCGGTGCTGGCGGCGGGGTCTCGCCAGGGCCGATGCGGCCTCGATCAGCTCATCCAAGGCGGCCGCGATGGCGGCGTCCCGGCCGGCCATCACGTGCTGGTAGCGCAGCGCGGCAGCCGAGGAGGAATGCCCCATCGGACCAGACCGCGCCGGTTCCACCCGACCTGAACTTCCGCATACCCAGCAGGTCGTCGTCGTCACAGCGGCACACCACCGACCTGACCGGCAGCAACGCGCGCACCGAAGTCGTCTACGCGCTCAGCAGCCAGCCCGCTCACCACGCCAGCCCGTAACAGCTTGGTGCCCTGGCCCGCGCCCACTGGCAGGTCGAAGCGCTCCACCGGGTCCGCGACGTCACCTTCGCCGAAGACGCCAGCCGCATCCGCACCGCCTCCGGCCCCCAGGTCGTGGCCACCCTGTGTAACCTCGCGACCGGGCTGCTCCGCCTGGCCGGTCACACCCAGATCGCCCCACGCTGGGCTGGGTCAACCGGAATCCCGCCCGCGCCTGGCGTTCCTCGGCCTCCCATGAACCCGCTAACACCCCAAACCCGATCACGCCGAGGCCCTGGACGCCCCGGTACGAGGATCCCCATCAGCCACCAACGTCACGCGATGGGCACCTTGTTCGATCTTCGAGAGCACAAGATGGCCGAAACTTGCGGCCCCGTGAGAGGTTCTCGCTGAGGCGTCACCAAGGAACGTGAACCCAGCCAGCCCAGGGCGCTCAAGTAGGTTCGCCGCGTGCGGTCCGAGGAGGAGCGCGATGATCGCGCAGAACGAAGAGGTCCTACACCGTCGTGCCACCGCGGTGGTCACGATCGCCGCGGGCGTGACGTCACTGGCGAGCCTGATCGTCGGCCTGTCGGGTGCCGACTTCGACTTCGAGGCCGTCAGCGAGTCGGCCACCTTCATCGCCCTGGGGACGGACGCGGTTGCACCGGTGCGGTGGGGCCTGTGGCTGTCGATGTTCGGCAGTTACCTGCTGCTGGTTCCCGTCGCCCTGTTGCTGCTGCGCTGGCTCCGTCAGGACGACCCCGTGGTTGCGGACCTCTCAACGGTTGCCGCGGGCTTCTACATCCTGCTCGGCGCGGCGGGTGCGAGCGTGCTCGCATCGACCCTGCCTGACCTCATCCAGCGGTACGCCGACGCCGATGCAGCCATGCGGGCCGGCCTGCTCAACGACTTCGACCTGGCGCGGCGCATCGCCGAGGACGGCCTGCAGGGTGTGGTCCAGAACGTCGCGGGTGCGGCCTGGTTCCTCGGGATGGGATCGCTGCTGGTTCGTCATCGACCCGCGCTCGGCGCGGCGGCCATTGCGGTCGGGGCGTTCTTGGTGGTCAACGCCGTCGGGATCATGGTCGATGTCGAGGCATTGCGGTTCATCGGGCTGACCGGCAACGTCCTGCTGGCACCCGCCTGGGCTATCGGCATGGGCATCTCGCTGTTGCGATCACCCTGAACGGACCCGCGGGCGACGTGCAGGTCGGCCGGCGCGAGACTCGGTGCGTCCGGCGCCGCTCCCGAGTTGACTTGCATGCCGACCAGTCCGTGCGGCCTTCAGGATCTCCTCGCGCACCAGTGGTGGAGCCACGGCGCGGTCGAGGAGTTGCGTTGGCGCGTCCTCGTCGTCGATCACCGGGCCCCTCCAGCAATCCATGCTCAAAGCGGTATGCGAGGGTCGGGCTCCTCGCCCTCGGGGCGGGGGTAGTGCTCCACCTCGGAACGTGAAGTTCACGATCGTTGGGCGGGCAGCAGCGGGGCAGCAGTTCTAACCACACGAGGCCACGCAAGACACCACGTGTCACGACAACGGCTTTAGTGTGACGGCCGTTGACAGCGAGGCCTCATGATGGACGACTTGCCGGGGTCCCTCGATGGCATGCAAGGGGTCAGGGGTTCAAATCCCCTGGGGTTCCACCCAGGTTGAGTCCCCGTGGCATCGAGGCACCCGGCTACCCGATCGCCTTCACCGAGCGGCGACTGGCAACAAGCCGTCGTGCGCGGCTGAGCTTTCGTTGAGCGCGGTGTGCCGCGGGGCTGTACCGAGATGGTCTCCCAGCGGACCCTTCCATCGGGTTCCGCGCGGAGGGGCGGTGGCTGGGCCCGCTCCCTTCAGCGAGGCCGTGAGGCTGGGACGCAGGGGGTGCGGGCTGCGCACATCCAGGTAGGGGCTGCGTCGGCGATGGCGGTGATCCAGCACCAGTGCCTAGGCGTGGGGGGTCGCTCCGGCCGCCTTGACGCACGGCCCGGTCGGTTCGAGGCTGATGAG